>NZ_JBWKPA010000028.1:0-523 GCF_059416405.1 Variovorax sp. GW821-FHT09D04 | reverse complement strand
ATGTCGCTCCTGATGGCCGAGCAGCTCAAGCGCGCCGGCTTCAAGGTCGACCTCAACGTGGTCGACTGGGCCACGCTCACCCAGCGCCGCAACGACCCGCGCCTGTGGGAAATCTTCATCACCCATTCGGGGCTGTTCCCCGAGCCCATGCTGTCGCCACCGCAACTGGGCGACGGTGCACCAGGCTGGTGGGACTCGCCCGCCAAGAAGGCCTCGCTCAGCGCCTTCAACACCGAGAGCGACCCGGCCAAGCGCGGCGCGCTGTGGGGCAAGGTGCAGCAGGTGGTGTACGACGAGGTGCCCTACATCAGCGTCGGCAAGTTCAACGCCCTCTCGGCCAAGAGCCCGGCACTGGACAACTACCAACCCACGAACTGGCCCTTCTTCTGGAATGTGAAGATCAAGTAGGAGACGCGCTTGTTCCGTTTCATTGCCTCGCGCTTCGCCGGCATGCTCATCGTGCTGTCCCTCGTGGCCGTGCTGGTCTTCGTGCTCACGCGCGCCGCCTCGGGCGACCCCATCT
>NZ_JBWKPA010000027.1:0-600 GCF_059416405.1 Variovorax sp. GW821-FHT09D04 | reverse complement strand
TGATGCGCGTGGTCGACGCCATGATGTCCTTCCCCGACATCCTGCTGGCCATCGCGCTGGTGGCCATCCTCGGGCCGTCGCTGATGAACACCGTGCTCGCGCTGGTGCTGGTCTACACGCCGCGCGTGGCGCGGGTGGTGCGGGCCTCGACCTTGGTGGTGCGCGAACTTCTCTTCGTCGAAGCCGTACGGGCCCTGGGCGTGCGCACCTCGCGCATCCTGTGGCGCCACATCCTGCCGAACCTGATGTCGCCGATCCTGGTGCAGGTGTCGTTCATCTTCGCCTACGCGATCCTGGCCGAGGCCGGCCTGTCGTTCCTCGGTGTCGGCGTACCGCCCGAGATCCCCACCTGGGGCACCATGGTCGCGGGCAGCCAGCAGTACGCGCACCAGGCCTTCTGGGTCGTGCTGTTCCCGGGCCTGGCGATCATCTTCACGGCGCTGTCGCTGCAACTGCTGGGCGATGGCGTGCGCGACCTGCTCGATCCGAAGCTCAAGAAGACCTCGTGATGAACACCGCGAACACCACCCCACGTCTCACGGTCACCAACCTGAGCACCAGCTTCCCCACCGAAGACGGATTGATCCGCTCGGTGGCCGA
>NZ_JBWKPA010000026.1:0-689 GCF_059416405.1 Variovorax sp. GW821-FHT09D04 | reverse complement strand
ACCCACATGCCGCACTTGCCTTCGTTGAAGAGCGCGAGGTTCTCGTTGAAGCTGTTGGCCGAGGCGCCCGGCGGGCCGTAGGCCTTCATGAGGTCGACGTAGAAGCCGATGGCGTCCTTCCAGGGCTTGGTGTCGATCTGCGGCTTCCACTGCATGTCGAACCACTGGCCGCCGTTGGTGTTGACCAGCGTGGTCAGGAAGGCCATGTTGTCGCCCCAGCCCGGCTTGCCGCGCAGGCACATGGCGTACAGGCCGCCCTTGGGGTCATGGATCTTGCCGGCCAGCTCCTTCACCTGCGCCCAGGTGGGCTGCTCGGGCATCTTGAAGCCGACCTTGTCGGCCAGGTCCTTGCGGTACATGAGCATCGAGCTCTCGCCGTAGAACGGCGCGGCGTAGAGCTTGCCTTCGTGCGACAGGCCGGCGCGGATGGCGGGCAGCAGGTCGTCGGCGTCGTAGGCGGCATCGGTGGCGATGGGCTGCAGCCAGCCCTTCTTCGACCAGATCGGCGCTTCGTACAGGCCGATGGTCATCACGTCGAACTGGCCGCCCTTGGTGGCGATGTCGGTGGTCACGCGCTGGCGCAGCGTGCCTTCCTCGAGCGTGACCCACTTGAGCTTGATGTCGGGGTTGGCCTTTTCGAAGAAGGGCGTGAGCTTCTGCATCTCGATCATGTGGCCGTTGTTGACGGT
>NZ_JBWKPA010000025.1:0-776 GCF_059416405.1 Variovorax sp. GW821-FHT09D04 | reverse complement strand
TGGGCAACGAGATGCAGCAGCAGTCGGCCTTGCAGGGCGGCGTGCAGCAGATGTCGGCACCGGCCACCACGTCGCTCGCAGGCATCGTCAAGGAGTTCGGCCTCGTCGACTTCCCCTTCTCGGTGAACAACTTCGCGCAGGCCGATGCGCTGCTCGACGGCCCGTTGGGCCAGGCCCTGATCGCCAAGCTCCCCGAGAAGGGCCTCGTCGCCCTGGGCTACTGGGACCTGGGGTTTCGCAACGTCACCAACAGCAAGCGCCCCATCGCCAAGCCTGAAGACCTCGAAGGTCTGAAGATCCGCGTGATCCCCAACCCCGTGTTCCTCGAAACCTTCAAGGCCTTCAAGGCCAACCCGGTGCCGATGCCTTTTGCCGAGCTGTACGGTGCGCTCGAAGCCAAGGCTGTCGATGGCCAGGAGAACCCCTATGCGGTGATCCTGTCGAACAAGTTCTACGAAGTGCAGAAGTTCGTGAGCGCCACCAACCACGTGTACGCCGCCAACATCGTGCTGGTGAGCAAGAAGTTCTGGGACTCGCTCACGCCCGCCGAGCAGAAGATGATGAACGACGCGGCCAACGAGGCGCGCGGCTACCAGCGCCAGGTCAGCCGCGCTGCCGCGCAAAAGGCCGTGGGCGACCTGCAGGCCAAGGGCGCGCAGTTCAACGAACTCAGCGCCGCCGAGCAAAAGCGCATGCGCGACATCGCCAAGCCCGTCGTCGACAAGTTCGCCGCCCAGTACGACCCCGCCATCGTCAAGCTCTACAACGACGAGCTC
>NZ_JBWKPA010000024.1:0-2625 GCF_059416405.1 Variovorax sp. GW821-FHT09D04 | reverse complement strand
TGTTAGTGCCAGTGCAATCTTGACCAGCTAAACCGCAAAGTGCCAATCCAATATTGACCAGGGTGTTCCACTGACCTGCTGAGAATTTCAGCAGGGGATTCAAGGTGATCACCATGGACATGATTGGCAAGGTCAGGCGCATGAGACTGCGCGACCAACTCTCCCTCAGCGAGATCGCAAAGCGCACGGGCCTGTCGCGCAACACGGTCAAGAAGTGGCTCAAGGCGCCCAGCGATGTTGTGCCGAAGTACGAGCGGGTGAAGCTCGATGGCAAGCTCACGGCGTTCGAGCCGGCCCTGCACCAGGCGCTCACGACCGACAGCCATCGCCCGAAGCAGGGACGGCGCAGCGGCCGTGCCTTGTTTGCTCAGATACAGGCCCAGGGCTACCGCGGCGGCTACAGCGCCGTCACCGACTACATCCGGCGCTGGCGGGTGGAGTCGGCAGCCAGTCCGGCCAAGGCGTTCGTTCCGATGAGCTTCGAACTGGGAGAGGCCTTCCAGTTCGACTGGAGCGTCGAGGCCATGGTCGTCGGTGGTGTGTTCTACAACGTGCAAGTGGCGCACCTGAAGCTGTGCGCCAGTCGAGCCTTCTGGCTGGTGGCCTACCCCAGCCAGGGCCACGAGATGCTGTTCGATGCGCACACCCGCTCGTTCCAAGCACTCGGCGGCGTCACCCGGCGCGGCATCTACGACAACATGCGCACCGCCGTGGACAAGGTGCAGCGCGGCAAGCAGCGCACCGTCAACGCCCGCTTCGCTGCCATGTGCAGCCACTACCTGTTCGACCCCGACTTCTGCAACGTCGCCTCGGGCTGGGAGAAGGGGGTAGTCGAGAAGAACGTGCAGGACAGCCGCCGGCGCATCTGGATCGAAGCCGCGACCCGTCGCTTCGGCTCGTTCATCGAACTCAATGCCTGGCTGAGCGAGCGGTGTCGTTCGGTGTGGAGCGACACCACGCATCCGATCCATCGGCAGTTCACCGTGGCCGAGATGTGGGAGCTGGAGAAGCCTCACCTCATGTCCATGCCGGCCCCCTTCGACGGCTACGTCGAGCGGCTGGCCCGGGTCAGCAGCACCTGCCTGGTGGCCGCCGCGCGCAATCGTTACTCCGTGCCGTGCGAGTGGGCTGGCCACATCGTCAGCACCCGCGTCTATCCCGAGCGAATCGATGTAGCGGCCGCGGACGCCGTCGTGGCCAGCCATGCCCGGCTGCCGGGCAGCGGCCTGACCAGCTACGACTGGCAGCACTACATTGGGCTGGTGCAGCGCAAGCCGGGCGCCTTGCGCAACGGCACGCCGTTCCTGGATCTGCCGGCGCCGTTGCTGCGCTTGCGTCAATCCCTGCTGCGTCATGCTGGAGGAGACCGGGTCATGGCGCAGGTGCTGGCCGTGGTGCCGCAGGCCGGACTGGAGGCGGTGCTGGTGGCCGTTGAGCTGGTGCTTGAAGGCAGAGCGCCCAGCGGCAGCATCAGCGTGGAGCACGTGCGCAACGTGCTGGCCCGCCTGAACAGCCCGGCCCCACCGGATCAGGCGCAGACATCCCTGCGGCTCACCCAGGCGCCCAAGGCCGACACCGCGCGCTACGACCGGCTGCGCCCCACCCACCAGGATCATCTGGACGGACAGGAGGTCGGCCATGCGTGAGACCCTCATCGATGTGCAGGCCCAACTGAAGGCGCTGCGGCTCAACGGCATGGCCACGGCCTGGGCCGATCTGACGGAGCAAGGCGGCGATACGACCCTGGCCACATCACGCTGGCTGGTGGAGCACCTGCTGCAGGCTGAAGACGCCGACCGGGCGATGCGTTCCATTGCCCACCAGATGAAGTCGGCGCGCTTCCCCATGCATCGCGACTTGGCTGGGTTCGACTTCGCCGTCTCGCAGGTCGACCGCGCGTTGATCCAGAAACTGGCGGACCTGTCGTTCACGCAGGATGCGCAGAACGTGGTGTTGGTCGGCGGCCCAGGCACTGGCAAGACCCACCTGGCCACGGCGCTGGGGATTGCCGGGCTCACCCGGCACGCCAAGCGAGTGCGGTTCTACTCCACGGTCGATCTGGTCAATGCCCTGGAGCATGAGAAGAGCCAGGGACGTGCTGGACGCATCGCCATGAGCCTGGTGCGCATGGACTTGGTCGTGCTCGACGAGTTGGGCTACCTGCCGTTCAGCCAGGCCGGTGGTGCCTTGTTGTTCCACCTGCTGTCCAAGCTCTACGAGCACACCAGCGTAATGATCACCACCAACCTCACCTTCGGGGAGTGGTCCAGTGTGTTCGGCGACGCCAAGATGACCACTGCACTATTGGATCGCTTGACGCATCACTGCCACATCATCGAAACGGGCAACGAGTCCTATCGCTTCCGCCACAGCACGCACGAGGCCAAAGGGCGCATCAAGACGCGCGAGCAGACCAGGAAGGCAGCGGCCACCCAGGTGAGCGAGGTCGCGGAGGAAGGGGCCTCGCCTGACGGCTCGGGAATACCAACAATCGGTTCAAGAAAAGGAGGACCCACCGAGGCATCCAACCTATAGTTATCCACAGCTGGCTCCTACCAGAACCAGCTCCAGCCCCTGGTCAATGTTCGACTGGCACCGCTGATCTCGATTGCACTGGCGCTAACA
>NZ_JBWKPA010000023.1:1236-3481 GCF_059416405.1 Variovorax sp. GW821-FHT09D04 | reverse complement strand
GTGACGGTGGCAAAGGTCAGGCCCCACGCACCCGCATCCAACTGGCGCTGGAACAGCTGCGGCGACATGGTGGTCTTGCCGTGCGGGGCCAGGTCGATGCCCCATTCGCGCACGCGCGCCTGCATCCACGCCAGGTTGTGCTCGAGCGCCTCGCGCTTGAGCACGGCCAGCGGCAGCGGCAGGTCGCCGGCCAGCACGTTCCAGCCGGCGGCGCCGACTTCACTGCGCAGGCGCGGCGGCTGGGTGCGCGGGTAGCCCTTGAAACGGTCGCTCAGCAGCGGGTCGATGAAATCGTGTGTCGAGGAAGAAATGTCGGTCATGGTCGTGCAACGGCGATGTGGGAGAGCAGTTCTTTGCGGATGCAGGCGCTGTAGTGTCCGGGAGAAAGTTCGTCGAGCGTGGGTACCGTCTGCGCGCAGGCCTCGATGGCATGCGGGCAACGCGTGCGGAACACGCAGCCCGAGGGCGGCGAGATCGGGCTGGGAATGTCGCCCTTCAATGCGATGCGCTCGGTCGCCATCTCCGGATCAGGCTTCGGACTCGCGGCCAGCAGCGCCTGGGTGTAGGGGTGCGAGGGGTTCGCGAACAGCTCCTCGGTGGTCGCCACTTCCATCACCTTGCCCAGGTACAGCACGACCACGCGGTCGCACAGGTACTCGACCACGTCCAGGTCGTGCGAGATGAAGAGCATCGTCAGGCCCAGGCGCTCGCGCAGGTCGGCCAGCAGGTTGATGACCTGCGACTGAATGGACACGTCCAGCGCCGACAGCGGCTCGTCGGCCACGATGAACTCGGGCTCCACGGCCAGCGCGCGCGCCACGCCGATGCGCTGGCGCTGGCCGCCCGAGAACTCGTGCGGGAAGCGGCTCGCATGCTCGGGGCGCAGGCCCACGGTCTCCAGCAGCTCGGCGATGCGCTTGTCGCGCGCCGCCGCGCCCTTGTGCAGGCCGTGCGTGGACAGCGCCTCGCCCAGGATGGCGCTGATGCGCATCTTCGGGTTCAGGCTGGCGTACGGGTCCTGGAAGATGATCTGCAGCTTGCTGCGCAGCTTGCGCATGCGCTCGCCGGAGAGGCCGCCGATGTCGTCGCCCCGATAGAGCACCTGGCCCTCGGTGCGCTCGACCAGCCGCAGCACGGTGCGCCCGATGGTGCTCTTGCCCGAGCCCGATTCGCCGACCAGGCCCAGCGTCTCGCCGGGGTGGATCGCGAAGGACACGTCGTCGACCGCGCGCACGGGGCGCTCGCTGCTGCCGAAGTATTTTTTAAGCCCGCGGACTTCGATGAGGGGAGAGGAAGACGGGGAAGAAACAGCGGTGGTCATCATGCAGCCCTCGCGAGCGGTTGGTCGGGCTGCACGCGCACGCAGCGCGCCTGGCGGTCCTGCCGGATGTCGATCAGGGGCGGCATCGCGTCCTTGCAACTCGCCAGCGCCTGGTCGCAGCGCGGCTCGAAGGCACAGCCGGGCGGTGGCGCCAGCGGGCTCGACACCTGCCCGCGAATGGCGAACAGCCGCTTGGGCTTGGGTTGCCCAGGAACCCGCGCCTTGCCCGGCAGGCAGGCCAGCAGGCCCTGCGTGTACGGATGCTCGGGCTGCGCGAACAGAGGCCGCACCGGCGCACGCTCGACCACCCGGCCCGAGTACATGACCACCACGTCGTCGGCATGGTGCGCCACCACGCCCAGGTTGTGCGTGATGAACAGGATGCTCATGCCCGTCTCGGCCTGCAGCCGGCGCATGAGTTCGAGGATCTGCGCCTGGATGGTCACGTCCAGCGCGGTGGTGGGCTCGTCGGCGATCAGCAGCGTCGGGTCGCAGGCCATGGCCAGCGCGATCATCACGCGCTGGCGCATGCCGCCCGAGAGTTGATGTGGGTACTCGTGGATGCGTTGGGCCGCAGCCGGAATCTCGACCAGTTCCAGCATGCGCAGCGCATGCGCGAGCGCGGCCTTGCGGTCGAGCCCCTTGTGCAGGCGCACGCTCTCTGCAATCTGCTCACCGATGGTGAACACCGGGTTCAGGCTCGTCATCGGCTCCTGGAAGATCATCGACAGCTGGTTGCCGCGCAGCGAGCGCATCTCGCGCTCGCCGATCTGCAGCAGGTCGAGCGTCTTGCCTTCGCGGGTGACGAAGGAAGCCGATCCGCTGACCTGCGCATTGGCGGTCTTGGGCAAGAGGCGCATCAGCGTGAGGCTGGTGACCGACTTGCCCGAGCCCGATTCGCCCACCAGCGCGGTGGTCTTGCCG
>NZ_JBWKPA010000023.1:0-1140 GCF_059416405.1 Variovorax sp. GW821-FHT09D04 | reverse complement strand
CCGTGCACGATGCGCGAGTACATGTCGCGCCCAAGTTCGTCGGTGCCCAGCAGGTGTTCGGCGCTGGGCGCCTTCAGGCGCTGCAGCACGGCGGTGTCGTTGGGGTCGGCGGACGCGAACAGCGGCGCACCGACCGCGAGCACGGCAATCACCAGCAGCACCAGGGCGGAGACCATCACGATGCGGCGGTGCATCAGCTGGCGGAGCATTCGAGGCATGCGCATCGTTCAGACCTTCACGCGCGGATCGACGACGGCATACAGCAGGTCGATCGAGAAATTGATGAGCACATAGATCGCGGCAATCACGAGCAGCGCGCCTTGAATCACGGGGTAGTCGCGCCGCAGCACGGCGTTGACCACGAGGTTGCCCACGCCGGGCAGGCCGAACACGGTCTCGGTGATGACGGCGCCGCCGATCATCAGCGCGACCGTGAGGCCGATCACCGTGACGATGGGCACCAGCGCGTTGCGCAGCGCGTGCTTGAGCACCACGGTGCCCTCGCTCAGCCCCTTGGAGCGTGCGGTGCGTACGTAGTCTTCACCCAGAACGTCGAGCATCGAGGCGCGCGTGAAGCGGATGATGAGTGCGGAGTTCAAGAGGCCCAGCACGGTGGCGGGCAGAACCAGCGCGTGCAATCTCTCGGCAAACGGCGCATCGGGCGCACCATAGCCCGACACCGGGAACCACCCGAAGGACACCGCGAAGATCTGGATCAGCACGATGCCCAGCCAGAAGCTGGGGATGCTCGCGCCCAGCATCGCGATGCCGGTGAAGAACTGGTCGACCGCGCGGCCGCGGAACACCGCCGAGACGATGCCGCAGGGCACGCCGATGAGCGCGGCGATGGCCACCGCCAGCAGCGCGAGCAAGGTGGTGGGCTCGGCGCGCTCCCACAGCGCCTGCGTGACCGGGCGCTGCAGGAAGATCGAAGTGCCCAGGTTGCCTTGCAGCACCTCGCGCAGCCAGTAGCCGAACTGCACGGGCAGGGGTTTATCCAGGCCGTAGTCCTTCTGCACGCGGGCGATGTCGGCGGCGGTGGCCTGGTCGCCCAGCAGCACGGAGATGGGGTCGCCCGAGGCGGCGCGCGTGAGCACGAAGACCAGCACGGCCACGAGGGACAGCACGATGAGCATGCCG
>NZ_JBWKPA010000022.1:0-5814 GCF_059416405.1 Variovorax sp. GW821-FHT09D04 | reverse complement strand
AAAGTCTTCGAAAGTTGACGCGGTTTGAAAAAACAGTGCATAATCGAAGGCTTCGCTGAAACAACTTCAGCGACTTGAACTGAAAGGTTTGGGTTGCAAGAAAGAAGAAGTGGAAAGCGAAAAAAGTCTTCGAAAGTTGACGCGGTTTGAAAAAACAGTGCATAATCGAAGGCTCCGCTGAAAACAACTTCAGCAGCTTGAATCGAAAGATTCAGGATGCGAAAAAAGAAGTTGAAGAAAGCGAAAAAAGTTTGACGATACTTAAAAAATCGTGTTAGACTACAAGGCTTCGCTGATCGCAGCAAAGCAAAACGAAGTAAACGATAAGTTGCTTCGGTGATCGTTAAAAAATTACAGCCGATAAGCGTGGGCGTTTGAAGGTAATTGCGTAAGTTCTTCGGAACAAGTCGCAAGACTTAAAAACGCTCATGAGATAGAAGTGAAGTTCACTTTAATTCTTTTTTTATGAGTTTTGCTTGACCGCGAGGTCAGGCGCAAAAATCAAGATCGAACTATAGAGTTTGATCCTGGCTCAGATTGAACGCTGGCGGCATGCCTTACACATGCAAGTCGAACGGCAGCGCGGGAGCAATCCTGGCGGCGAGTGGCGAACGGGTGAGTAATACATCGGAACGTGCCCAATCGTGGGGGATAACGCAGCGAAAGCTGTGCTAATACCGCATACGATCTACGGATGAAAGCAGGGGATCGCAAGACCTTGCGCGAATGGAGCGGCCGATGGCAGATTAGGTAGTTGGTGAGGTAAAGGCTCACCAAGCCTTCGATCTGTAGCTGGTCTGAGAGGACGACCAGCCACACTGGGACTGAGACACGGCCCAGACTCCTACGGGAGGCAGCAGTGGGGAATTTTGGACAATGGGCGAAAGCCTGATCCAGCCATGCCGCGTGCAGGATGAAGGCCTTCGGGTTGTAAACTGCTTTTGTACGGAACGAAACGGTCTTTTCTAATACAGAAGGCTAATGACGGTACCGTAAGAATAAGCACCGGCTAACTACGTGCCAGCAGCCGCGGTAATACGTAGGGTGCAAGCGTTAATCGGAATTACTGGGCGTAAAGCGTGCGCAGGCGGTTATGTAAGACAGTTGTGAAATCCCCGGGCTCAACCTGGGAACTGCATCTGTGACTGCATAGCTAGAGTACGGTAGAGGGGGATGGAATTCCGCGTGTAGCAGTGAAATGCGTAGATATGCGGAGGAACACCGATGGCGAAGGCAATCCCCTGGACCTGTACTGACGCTCATGCACGAAAGCGTGGGGAGCAAACAGGATTAGATACCCTGGTAGTCCACGCCCTAAACGATGTCAACTGGTTGTTGGGTCTTCACTGACTCAGTAACGAAGCTAACGCGTGAAGTTGACCGCCTGGGGAGTACGGCCGCAAGGTTGAAACTCAAAGGAATTGACGGGGACCCGCACAAGCGGTGGATGATGTGGTTTAATTCGATGCAACGCGAAAAACCTTACCCACCTTTGACATGTACGGAATTCGCCAGAGATGGCTTAGTGCTCGAAAGAGAACCGTAACACAGGTGCTGCATGGCTGTCGTCAGCTCGTGTCGTGAGATGTTGGGTTAAGTCCCGCAACGAGCGCAACCCTTGTCATTAGTTGCTACATTCAGTTGGGCACTCTAATGAGACTGCCGGTGACAAACCGGAGGAAGGTGGGGATGACGTCAAGTCCTCATGGCCCTTATAGGTGGGGCTACACACGTCATACAATGGCTGGTACAAAGGGTTGCCAACCCGCGAGGGGGAGCTAATCCCATAAAACCAGTCGTAGTCCGGATCGCAGTCTGCAACTCGACTGCGTGAAGTCGGAATCGCTAGTAATCGTGGATCAGAATGTCACGGTGAATACGTTCCCGGGTCTTGTACACACCGCCCGTCACACCATGGGAGCGGGTTCTGCCAGAAGTAGTTAGCTTAACCGCAAGGAGGGCGATTACCACGGCAGGGTTCGTGACTGGGGTGAAGTCGTAACAAGGTAGCCGTATCGGAAGGTGCGGCTGGATCACCTCCTTTCTGGAAACAAGCAATTTAATTTAAACGCCCACACTTATCGGTTGTTGGAAGAAGTCGGTTGTCTTCGATTTTGAAGATGATTGGCGAATGGGTCTGTAGCTCAGCTGGTTAGAGCACCGTCTTGATAAGGCGGGGGTCGTTGGTTCGAGCCCAACTAGACCCACCAAATCTTCTGATATCTCGTGTGAGAGTTTGAGGGGGATTAGCTCAGCTGGGAGAGCACCTGCTTTGCAAGCAGGGGGTCGTCGGTTCGATCCCGTCATCCTCCACCAATAACTTCGATACTTATTCAACACCAAAGCAGCTTCCTGCGAAAGCATGAGGCTTCTTTGTTGTTGATCAGGATCTCTTGATCAATCGGCTGTTCTTTAAAAATTCATAGAGTCGAATCAGCGTTGCTGATGGAAACTGCACATTCGTAAAGGTTTAGTGCAGACCGTGCCATCAGCAACATAGAATTTTTGATTGCGTCAAAAGAAACTTCAATTTCGAGTCAAATCGATATTGGAAGTACGGCATAACGCGTCAGGTGAAAGACCTGACATATTCCTTGAGATGATTTTGTAGTTTCGCAAGAAACGTCAAAGTTATAGGGTCAAGTGAATAAGAGCACGTGGTGGATGCCTTGGCAATGATAGGCGACGAAGGACGTGATAGCCTGCGATAAGCTTCGGGGAGCTGGCAAATTAGCTTTGATCCGGAGATTTCCGAATGGGGAAACCCACCTGCAAAGGTATCGCATGATGAATACATAGTCATGCGAGGCGAACCGGGTGAACTGAAACATCTCAGTAGCTCGAGGAAAAGACATCAACCGAGATTCCGAAAGTAGTGGCGAGCGAAATCGGAGAAGCCTGTTAGTGATAGCACAAGACATAACGGAACAGCTTGGAAAGGCTGGCCATAGCGGGTGATAGCCCCGTACGTGAAATGACCTGTGTGGTACTGAGCTAACGACAAGTAGGGCGGGACACGAGAAATCCTGTCTGAATATGGGGGGACCATCCTCCAAGGCTAAATACTCATCATTGACCGATAGTGAACTAGTACCGTGAGGGAAAGGCGAAAAGAACCCCGGGAGGGGAGTGAAATAGATCCTGAAACCGCGTGCTTACAAAAAGTAGGAGCCCGCAAGGGTGACTGCGTACCTTTTGTATAATGGGTCAGCGACTTACATTCAGTGGCAAGGTTAACCGAATAGGGAAGCCGTAGAGAAATCGAGTCCGAATAGGGCGATCAGTCGCTGGGTGTAGACCCGAAACCAAGTGATCTATCCATGGCCAGGATGAAGGTGCCGTAACAGGTACTGGAGGTCCGAACCGACTAGTGTTGCAAAACTAGCGGATGAGCTGTGGATAGGGGTGAAAGGCTAAACAAACTTGGAAATAGCTGGTTCTCTCCGAAAACTATTTAGGTAGTGCCTCAAGTATTACCATCGGGGGTAGAGCACTGTTTTGGCTAGGGGGTCATGGCGACTTACCAAACCAAGGCAAACTCCGAATACCGATGAGTACAGCTTGGGAGACAGAGCACCGGGTGCTAACGTCCGGACTCAAGAGGGAAACAACCCAGACCGCCAGCTAAGGTCCCTAAAATTGGCTAAGTGGGAAACGAAGTGGGAAGGCTAAAACAGTCAGGATGTTGGCTTAGAAGCAGCCATCATTTAAAGAAAGCGTAATAGCTCACTGATCGAGTCGTCCTGCGCGGAAGATGTAACGGGGCTAAGCCAGTTACCGAAGCTGCGGATTTGCAATTTATTGCAAGTGGTAGGAGAGCGTTCTGTAAGCCTGTGAAGGTGCGTTGTAAAGCGTGCTGGAGGTATCAGAAGTGCGAATGCTGACATGAGTAGCGTTAAAGGGGGTGAAAAGCCCCCTCGCCGTAAGCGCAAGGTTTTCTACGCAACGTTCATCGGCGTAGAGTGAGTCGGCCCCTAAGGCGAGGCAGAGATGCGTAGCTGATGGGAAACAGGTCAATATTCCTGTACCGATTGTTAGTGCGATGTGGGGACGGATCTTAATAGGTCATCCAGTTATTGGATTATTCTGGTTTAGTTGGATGTAGGCGTGCATTAGGCAAATCCGGTGCACATATACCGAGGCCAACGATCGAGCGGACTTGTCCGTGAAGTGACTGAACGAGGTTCCAGGAAAAGCCACTAAGCTTCAGCTAACAACGACCGTACCGCAAACCGACACTGGTGCGCGAGATGAGTATTCTAAGGCGCTTGAGAGAACTCAGGAGAAGGAACTCGGCAAATTGACACCGTAACTTCGGAAGAAGGTGTGCCCTATTAGTGTGTAGTGAACAACGAAGCATGAATGGGTTGCAAAAAATCGGTGGCTGCGACTGTTTATTAAAAACACAGCACTCTGCAAACACGAAAGTGGACGTATAGGGTGTGACGCCTGCCCGGTGCTGGAAGATTAAATGATGGGGTGCAAGCTCTTGATTGAAGTCCCAGTAAACGGCGGCCGTAACTATAACGGTCCTAAGGTAGCGAAATTCCTTGTCGGGTAAGTTCCGACCTGCACGAATGGCGTAACGATGGCCACACTGTCTCCTCCTGAGACTCAGCGAAGTTGAAATGTTTGTGATGATGCAATCTCCCCGCGGAAAGACGGAAAGACCCCATGAACCTTTACTGTAGCTTTGTATTGGACTTTGAACAGATCTGTGTAGGATAGGTGGGAGGCTTTGAAGCAGGGTCGCTAGATCTTGTGGAGCCAACGTTGAAATACCACCCTGGTGTGTTTGAGGTTCTAACCTAGGTCCATTATCTGGATCGGGGACAGTGCATGGTAGGCAGTTTGACTGGGGCGGTCTCCTCCCAAAGCGTAACGGAGGAGTTCGAAGGTACGCTAGTTACGGTCGGACATCGTGACGATAGTGCAATGGCATAAGCGTGCTTAACTGCGAGACTGACAAGTCGAGCAGATGCGAAAGCAGGACATAGTGATCCGGTGGTTCTGTATGGAAGGGCCATCGCTCAACGGATAAAAGGTACTCTGGGGATAACAGGCTGATACCGCCCAAGAGTTCATATCGACGGCGGTGTTTGGCACCTCGATGTCGGCTCATCTCATCCTGGGGCTGTAGCCGGTCCCAAGGGTATGGCTGTTCGCCATTTAAAGAGGTACGTGAGCTGGGTTTAAAACGTCGTGAGACAGTTTGGTCCCTATCTTCCGTGGGCGCTGCAGATTTGAGGAAGCCTGCTCCTAGTACGAGAGGACCGGAGTGGACACACCTCTGGTGTATCGGTTGTCACGCCAGTGGCATTGCCGAGTAGCTAAGTGTGGAAGAGATAACCGCTGAAAGCATCTAAGCGGGAAACTCGTTTCAAGATGAGATCTGCCGGGGCCTTGAGCCCCCTAAAGAGTCGTTCAAGACCAGGACGTTGATAGGTCAGGTGTGGAAGCGCAGTAATGCGTTAAGCTAACTGATACTAATTGCTCGTGCGGCTTGACCCTATAACTTTGATCAATCTGATCAGGGTGTTATGCCAAGTTGACGCATTCAAAATAATTCGCCAAAAGCTGATTCCAAACTCTATGAATTCGTTTGATTGATCGTGTGATCAATCGGACAACCCTTTATGCCTGATGACCATAGCGAGTTGGTACCACTCCTTCCCATCCCGAACAGGACAGTGAAACGACTCAGCGCCGATGATAGTGCGGGTTCCCGTGTGAAAGTAGGTCATCGTCAGGCTCTTACAGCCCAGAAAACCCCAGTCAGCAATGACTGGGGTTTTTTGCTTTGCGCAATGCAAA
>NZ_JBWKPA010000021.1:0-11492 GCF_059416405.1 Variovorax sp. GW821-FHT09D04 | reverse complement strand
CTGCGCATCCGCAAGTAAGTCAGCAAGCCAGCCCGTCCCTCACCGAAGCTCCCCATGAAGATCCTCGTTCTCCACGGCCCCAACCTCAACCTGTTCGGTCGCCGCGAACCGCACATCTACGGCAAGACCACGCTCGCCGAGATCAACGCGCAGCTGCAGGCCCTCGCCGGCGAACTCGGCGTGACGCTGGACACCATCCAGTCGAACCACGAAGGCGACCTGATCGACTTCCTGCACACCCACATCGACGATGCGCAGGGCGCGCTGGTGAACCCGGCCGGCCTCACGCAGCACGGCGTGCCGCTGCACGACGCGATCAAGGCCATGCCGTTCCCGACCATCGAGGTCCACATGTCCAACATCGCCGCGCGCGAAGCATGGCGTGCGCATTCGATCATTTCGCCGGCGGTGAAGGGCACGGTCCAGGGCCTGGGCCCGCTGTCGTACCTGGCCGCGTTGCGCGCGCTGGTCGACATGCAGCGCCAGGCGCAGGCGCAAGCACAGGCCTCCGCATGACCCGCTGGCTCGACCGGTGCTGCACCGGCATCGAGGCGCTGATCGCGGCCGCGCTCGCGGTCATGGTCGTGCTCGTGTTCGGCAACGTGGTGCTGCGCTACGGCTTCAACTCGGGCATCACGGTGTCCGAGGAAATCTCGCGCTGGCTCTTCATCTGGATGACCTTCCTGGGCGCCGTGGTGGCACTGAAGGAGCACGGCCACCTGGGTGTGGACATGGTGGTGCAGAAGCTGCCCCCCATCGGCAAGAAGATCTGCCTGGCCGTCGGCCATGCAGTCATGCTCTACATCGTCTGGCTGCTGCTGCAGGGCAGCATCGCGCAGGCGCGCATCAACTGGGACGTGACGGCGCCCGTCACCGGCGCGTCGATGGCCATCGTCTACGCCGCGGGCATCGTGTTCTCGGTGCTGGCCGGGCTCATCCTGGCGCTCGACCTGCTGCGCCTGCTCACGGGCCGCATCGCCGACCATGAACTGGTGATGGTGCAGGAGTCGGAAGAAGCGGTGCAGCTGCAGCAGATCCTGGGTTCGCAAGACGCCAAGGAACCGGGGGCACGGCCATGACCATCGCTGTTTTCGTCGGCTCGCTGCTGCTCGCCATGGCGATGGGCATTCCCATCGCCTTCTCGCTGCTGGCCAGCGGCGTGGCGCTGATGTGGCACCTCGACCTGTTCGACGCGCAGATCCTCACGCAGAACGTGATCGGCGGCGCCGACAGCTTTCCGCTGCTGGCCGTGCCCTTCTTCATGCTCGCGGGCGAGATCATGAACGTGGGCGGGCTGTCCAAGCGCATCGTCGACTTCGCGCTCGCGCTGGTCGGCCATGTGAAGGGCGGCCTGGGCTACGTGACCATCATGGCCGGCTGCCTGCTGTCGGCGCTCTCGGGTTCGGCCGTGGCCGACGCCGCCGCGCTCACCGCGCTGCTGCTGCCGATGATGGTGCGCGCGGGCCACGACAAGCCGCGCGCGGCCGGCCTCATTGCGGCCACCGGCGTGATCGGCCCCGTGATCCCGCCGAGCATCGGCCTGGTGATCTTCGGCGTGGCGGCCAACGTGTCGATCTCCAAGCTGTTTCTCGCGGCGATCGTGCCGGGGCTGCTGATCGGCGGCGCGCTGTGGATCACCTGGGCCTGGCTGGTGCGGCGCGAAAAGATCGTGCCACCGCCGCGCAAGTCGTCGGCCGAGATTGCCGCCGCCTTCCGCAACGCGCTGTGGGCGCTGATGCTGCCGGTGATCATCCTCGTGGGCCTGCGCATGGGCGTGTTCACGCCCACCGAGGCCGCGGTGGTGGCCGCCGTGTATGCGCTCTTCGTGTCGACGGTGGTGTACCGCGAGATCACCTGGAAGGACCTGTACGCCATCTTCGTGAGCGCGGCCAAGACCAGCGCCATCGTGATGTTCCTGATCGCCGCGGCGATGGTGAGCGCCTGGCTCATCACGGTGGCCGACCTGCCCTCCAAGATCGTGGGCATGCTGCAGCCGTTCATGGGCAACCAGATGCTGCTCATGATCGCGATCATGGTGCTCGTGATGGTGGTGGGTACGGCGATGGACATGACGCCCACCATCCTCATCCTCACGCCGGTGCTCATGCCCGTGGTGAAGGCGGCCGGCATCGATCCCGTGTACTTCGGCGTGCTGTTCATCATCAACAACTCGATCGGTCTCGTCACGCCGCCGGTGGGCACGGTGCTCAACGTGGTGGCCGGCGTCGGCAAGATCTCGATGGACGACGTCACGCGCGGCGTGGTGCCGTTCATGCTGGCCGAGTTCGCGATCCTGTTCGTGATGGTGGCGTTTCCGCAGCTGGTGATCGTGCCGGCGCGGTGGTTCGGGGGCTGAGCCGATGCGCGCCGTTTTCCTCACCGCACTCGCCCTGCTCACCGCCCTGCCCGCCGCTGCACAAGACCCCGAACGCGAAGTGCTGCCCGAGCAGCGCCAGCGGCTGGCCTTCATCGCGCCCTCCGGCCTCGCGCCGCTGGGCAGCGGCAAGATGGTCTTCAGCGCCTTCCATGTCACGACGGGCCAGGAGCTGTGGGTCACCGACGGCAGCAACGCCGGCACCACCCTGTTGAAAGACATCCGGCCGGGCTTCCGGGGGTCGTTCCCTGCCGGTCAGGTCGCGTTCAAGGGCCACGTCTACACCACGGCCACCGACGGCGCGAGCGGGCTCGAGCTCTGGCGCACCGACGGCACCGCCGCCGGCACGACGCAGGTGATCGACCTGCGCCCCGGCGAGGAAGGCGCGATGCCCAACGAGCTGACCGTGTTCCGCGACGCGCTCTACTTCGTGGCCGACGACGGCCAGTCCGGCTTCCAGGTGTGGAAGACCACGGGCGATGCGAAGGGCACCACGCGCGTGTCCGCCGTCGACGCCGGGCCGCGCGCCCTCACCCGCCAGCTCACCGTGGCCGGCCCGCGCCTGTTCTTCACGGCGACCACGCGCACGCACGGCCACGAACTCTGGGTGACCGACGGCACGCCCGAGCACACGCGCCTCGTGAAGGACATCCGCCCGGGCCTCGAGGACGCGGGCATCCAGAACCTCACGGCCGTGGGCAACGACCTCTACTTCACCGCGCACGACGGCGAACACGGCGCCGAACTGTGGAAGAGCGACGGCACCGCACACGGCACGCAGCTGGTGAAGAACCTGCGCCCGGGCGCCGCACCCTCGCGGCCGACGCACCTGGCAGTGCTGGGCCGCACGCTGTACTTCTCGGCCGACGACGGCGTGCACGGCATCGAGCTGTGGAAGACTGACGGCACCGCGAAGGGCACAGTGCTGGTGAAGGACATCCGCCCCGGCCCGAGCGGCTCCATGTCGAGCGCGATCGCCGTGATGGGCGGCAAGCTCTACTTCGCCGCGACCGACGGCGTGTCGGGCGCGGAGCTATGGCGCAGCGACGGCACGGCGGCGGGCACGGTGCGCGTGAAGGACATCGCACCGGGCGCGGAGAATGGCTCGCCAGCGCGCTTCGCCGTCATCGGCGCGCGCCTGTGGTTCGCGGCGAACGGCGGCGGTGGCCGGGGCGTCGAGCCGTGGACCAGCGACGGAACGCCGGCCGGCACGCGCGCCGTGGCCGACCTCGCCGCCGGCGAACGTCACGCCATGCCGCTGGGCTTTCGCACGCTGGGCGACGCCGTGCTCTTCGTGGCCGACGACGGCCATGGCAACGACCGCCTGTGGTCGCACCGCAGGGACGGCAAGGTGACATTGATCGGCGATCCGCTCAAGGAGCGGCTGCGCTGACACCGAAGGCCTGCGTGGCCGCGTAGTCGCGCAAGGCCTGCTGCATGGCCGCGGCAATGGCGGGGTGCGTCGGGTCGTGGCCTGCGCCCTGCGCCCACTGCAGCGGCGCACCCAACACCTGCGCCAGTGCCTGCGCGCCCTCGGGCGGACACAGCGCGTCCTGCGTGCCATGCACGATCAACGTGGGCACGGCAGGCAACGCGGCGCAGCGCTGCAACAACGAGGGCGCATCGAGCCAGCAGCCGTGCCGCAGGTAGTCGCTCTGCACGCGGTAGCGCGCCACGAGCCGCGGCAGCATTGCTTCGTCGATCGGCGACGCGGCGCCGCCGGTGGCGAGACGCTGTTCCCAATCGAACCAGTGGCGCGTCAGCTCGCACTGCCGCGCCCAGGTGCCGTGCGCGAAGACTTCGGCGATCGGCACCGTCACCGGGCATTGCCTGCGGCTGGCCTCGTCCCACAGTGCGCGCCATGCGGGGCCATCGTGCTGCAGGGCCCCGGCGAAGAGCGCGTGGATGTCGCCCGGACGCGCGAGGAACACGTTGCGCAACAGCAGGCCCGCGACGGCCTCCGGTGCGTCGAGCGCATGCATCAGCGCCAGCGTGGCGCCCCACGAGCCGCCCACCACCAGCCATCGATCGATGCGCAGGTGCGCGCGCAGCAGACGCAGATCGGCCAGCAGATCGGCGAGCGTGTTGTGCTCAATCGATCCTGTGGGGGTGCTGAGGCCCGAGCCGCGCTGGTCGGGGCAGACGATGCGGTAATGCGCCGGATCAAAGTCCCGGCGCAACAGCGGCGAGCTGCCCGAGCCTGGCCCGCCATGCAGCACCACCACGGGCAGGCCCGCCGGATTGCCGTGCTCCTCGACGTGCATCACATGCCCGCCGTCCAGAGGCAGGCGATGGGTGATCGTCATTGGCGCGTGTTCTCAGCTCAGCGCGTTCGCGTCGGTGCGAAAGACGAGGTCGCCCGCACGCCGCGCGCCCGGCACGAAGCGGATCGGCGTGCCATGGTCGCGCGGATCACCCGCCGCCTTGACCATCGCCTCCACCTCCTCATGCCGCGGACTCTTCGGACACACCGGGTCCGTGGCCGCCGCGTCGCCGGTCAGCAGGAAGGCCTGGCAGCGACAGCCGCCATGGTCCTTCTCCTTGTCGTCGCAGCTCTGGCAGGTGCTGCTCATCCAGCCCGTGCCACGGTAGGCGCCGAAGGCCGGGCTCTCCTGCCAGATGCTGCGGATGCTGTGCTCGCGCACATTGGGAAAGTCGAGCCCGGGCAGCATGCGCGCGCTGTGGCACGGCAGCGCCACGCCGTCGGGTGCGACCACGAGGAACACGCTGCCCCACCCCGCCATGCAGGGCTTGGGCTTGCCTTCTGCGTAGTCGGGCACCACCCAGAGGATCTTCATGCGGCCGTCCAGGCGCGGGCGGTGGGTTTCTACCACCGCTTCGGCCGTGGCCAGCATGTCGCGCGAGGGCATCAACATCTCGCGGTTGCGCCAGGCCCAGCCGTAGTACTGCACGTTCGCGAGTTCGAGAAAGTCGGCTTCCATCGCCTCGGCCATCTCGATGATCCGGCCCACGTGCGGCAGGTTGTAGCGGTGCATCACGCAGTTCAGCACCATCGGGTAGCCGAGGTCCTTGATGGTGCGGGCCACGCGCTGCTTGAGGTCGAAGGTCTTCGTGGAGCTGAGGAAGTCGTTGAGCTCGCGGCTCGAATCCTGGAACGACAGCTGGATGTGGTCCAGCCCCGCGCGCTTCAACGTCTCGGCGCGCTGCGGCGTGAGACCCACGCCCGAGGTGATCAGGTTGGTATAGAAGCCGAGCTCGTGCGCCGCCGCGACCAGCTCCGGCAGGTCGTCGCGCAGCAGCGGCTCGCCGCCCGAGAAGCCCAGCTGCACCGCGCCCATCGCACGTGCCTCGCGGAACACGCGAATCCATTCGGCCGTGTCCAGCTCCTCGCGGTAGCGCGTGTAGTCGACCGGGTTGGAGCAGAAGGCGCAGTGCAGTGGACAGCGGTAGGTCAGCTCGGCCAGCAGCCACAGGGGCGGCTTGGCCACGGCGCGGGGTTGCACCTCAGCGAATCCAGTGGCGTCCACGGGCCTGCTCCAGGAATTCGAGCACGTCGGCATGCAGGTCGCTCTCGCCGAAGGTGCGCTCCAGGTCGGCCACAAGCGCGGCCACCGAGGTCTTGCCGTCGCAGCGCTGGAGTATCTCGGCCGCCGGCCCGTTCAGCTTGATCATGCCCTCGGGGAACAGCAGCACGTGGCACTGCTGCGCCTCTTCCCACTGCATGCGGTAGATCGAGGTGAGCGCCGGCTGGGCATCGTCGGTCCATGCGGTCATGGCTGCTGGTCTTTCGGAAGGTCGTCGGGGTAGGCCTTCTCGATCGCGTCGAGCATGGCCCAGAGGATGTCGAGCTTGAAGCCCAGGATGTGCAGCGCACGCAGCTGCCGCTCGCGCGTGGGGCACCATTGCATCGCCACTTCGAGGCCGTGCTCGACGTCGCGGTCGGCCAGCGGAATGCGGCTGCGAAAGTAGTCCAGGCCCGAGGTGTCGATCCACGGGTAGTGCGTGGGCCAGCCCGCGAGCCGGTCTTTGTGGATGCGCGGCGCGAACATCTCGGTGAGCGAGGAGATCACCGCCTCCTGCCACGGCGCCGTGCGCGCGAAGTTCACGTACGCATCGACCGCGAAGCGCACGCCGGGCACGACGAGCGCGTGCGACTCGAGCACCTCGCGCGCCAGGCCGGTGGCGATGCCCAGGCGGGTCCAGATCTCGATGCCGCCCGCGTTGGCGCCTTCATGGTCGCCGTGCCCGTCGTGGTCGAGCATGCGCACCACCCAGCGCCGGCGCGTGGCGCGGTCGTCGCAGTTGGACAGAACGGCAGCGTCCTTCACCGGGATGCGGCACTGGTAGTAGAAGCGGTTCGCCACCCAGCCGCGCACCTGGAAGGGCTGCAGCTCGCCCGCGTTGAGCCGGCGATTGAACGGGTGGTGGCTGTGGTAGCGCGACTCCATGGCGCGCAACCTCGCTTCGAACTCCTGCGGGGACCATGGGCCTTGTGTCTCTTGGGTCACGTGTTCAGATCTCCAGGGCCATGCCGTCGAACGCGACCTCGATGCCGCGGCGCACGAGCTGCGCGCGCTGTGGCCCGTCTTCGTCCAGGATGGGGTTGCTGTTGTTGATGTGGATGAGCACCTTGCGCCGCGCCGCGCAGGCGTCGAGCGCTTTCAGCATGCCGGGGCCGTGCGGCCCGTCGCATTGCGGCAGGTGGCCCATGTCGGCCGCGTGCTTCTTGCCGAGCCCGGCCGCGACCATTTCGTCCTCGGTCCAGAAGGTGCCGTCGACGAGCACGCAGTCGCAGGCATCGAGGCTGCGGCGCTCGGCCTCGCCGACCTGCGCCAGGCCCGGCGCGTAGAGCACGCGCTTGCCGGTGGCGGGGTCTTCGATGAGCACCGCGGCGTTCTCGCTGCGCGCCTCGGTCTGGCGGCGCGGCGAATACGGCGGCGCCTTGCCCGGCACCGGCACGGCCTGCAGCCGCAGCCCGGCGATGTCGTGCCAGGCACCGCCGCCGGGCTCGAGCGACAACGGGTGCCAGGTCACGCCGCAGTAGCTGTCGAGCGTGCGCAGCAGCGGCAGGCTGCCGCTGAGGTCGTCATGGGCCTCGGGCGTGCAGTACAGCTGCAGCCGCTGCCCTTCGCGCAGGCTCAGCAGGCCTGCGACGTGGTCGATTTGAGAGTCCATCAGCACCACCGCCTCGATCGGCGAATGGCGCAGGCCGTGGCGCGGCCACAGGGCCGGCGAGGCGCGCAGTTGCGCGCCGAGGTCGGGGGAGGCATTCAGCAGAATCCAGCGTTCGCCATCGGCCGACACGGCGATCGAACTCTGCGTGCGGGGCGTGGCCCGCACCTGCCCGCTTCGCTGGCCGGCGCACAGGCGGCAATTGCAATTCCATTGAGGGAAGCCACCGCCCGCTCCCGAACCCAGCACCAGAATCTTCATGGGGGCCCAACAAAAAAACACGGCACCGGCGCAAGGCCGGTGCCGTGGGTCTGCGCGCTCAGCGAGCGGAGATGTACATCGTGATTTCGAAACCGAAACGCATTTCTTCAAACTCAGGCTTGCACCATTTCATCGCATTGCTCCTTCAGTGGTTGGGGTTGAGGACATATCAATAGACGACGATCTTTCCCGTCGGGCGCGGGCTATGGCAGTCGTTGTAAAAGTATTCGCCCGGCGTGTCAAAGGTGTGGGTCTGCGACTGGCCCGGGTTCAGCCTGAAATTGAACCGCCCTTCGAAGAACTGCGTGGCGCAGTGGGTGTTGGCGTTGGCTGCGGGGTTGGTGAAGGTCACGGCGGTGTTGACAGGCACGCGCATGAAGGTCGGCGTCATGGCGTTGACGGCCGTCGATTCGGTCGCACCCGGCTCGTTCGCCGCCGTTTGCACGCGCGCCAGGAACACGGTGTTCGGCGTCGGCAGTGCCGCGCCCTCCACCGCCGCGCCCGACACGGGCCGACGCACCACCGGCGGTGTCGGCGTGGCGGCCGCGGTCACCGCGCCGCCGACCTTGAAGGCCCACAGCCGGTCGCCGCGCGGGGCCGAGTCGCCGTACGGAATGCTGGTGCCGCCCGAGAACACCGCGATGTACTGCTCGCCATCGATCTCGTAGGAGACCGGGCTCGCGCTGATCGCCGCGCCGGTCTGGAAGCGCCACAGCTCGGTGCCGTCCTGCGCATCGAGCGCCAGCAGGTTGCCGTCGGGCTGCCCGATGAACAGCAGGTCGGAGGCCGTGCTCAGGATGCCGTTGCCGTGCGCCACCGAGTACGGCAGCGGCTTCTTCCACTTGACGAGGTTGGTGCTCGGGTCCACCGCCACGACCGCGCCGGTCATGTAGGTGCCCGGCGGACGCAGGCCGTTGCTCGACTCGCTGAGCGAGTGCGCCGCCGACACGTAGCCCATGCCCGTATAGACCAGGCCCGTGCGCTGGCTGAAGGACTGGTGGTTCCAGTTGGCACCGCCGCCATGACCCGGAATGGACAGGATCGGCACATCCCAGTGCGCGTCGTACAGGCAGCCCTTCGTGTAGTTGGGCACCGCGCGGTTGGGGTCGCCTGGAATCGCCGTGCCCAGCGGCTGGTCGACGATGCAGGTCTCGGTCCAGGCGCCCTGGCGCGGCAGGGGCTGCGTGGGCCAGCTGGCCTGGCGGGCGTCCTGCTTCACGGGCACTTCGTCAATGCCCAGCGGCGCGCTGCCGTCCTTGCGATCGAGGATGTAGTACATGCCCGTCTTGCTGCCGTAGATGACGACCTTGCGGTCCTTGCCGTCGATCTTCACGTCGGCGAGCACGGGCGACATCACGTTGTCCATGTCCCAGATGTCGTGGTGCACCGACTGGAAGTGCCACTTGTATTCGCCGCTCTTCAGGTCGAGCGCGACGATGGAGTTGGCGAACAGGTTCTGGCCCGGGCGCGAGGAGCCGTCCTGCGACGAGCCGCCGCGCACGTTGCCGAAGGTCCAGTACACCAGGCCCAGCTCGGGATCGACCGCGGGATGGATCCACGGCGTGGCGCCGGTACGTGCCGTGTCGGGGGCGCCGCCCCAGGTGTCGTAGCCCAGCTCGCCCGCGCGGGGCACGCCCCAGAAGGTGGTCAGTACCTTGCCGGTGAGTGCGTCGGCAGAGAACGCGGCGCCGCGGTTGCCATCGTTGGTGCCCAGGTACAGGCGCTTGTCGTGGTAGACCAGCGCGACCTTCTGCAGCGCGCCCTTGTAGTCGGGATCGGTGCTGCTGGTCGGGTACTGCTTGATCCACTCGACGGCGCCGCTGTCGGTGCGCAGCGCCACGAGGCGATTGCCGGTGGCCACGGTGAACACCAGGCCCAGGTCTTTGGCGACGGCCACGCCGCGGCGGGTGATGCTGCCGTAGGGCGTGGTCCACTTCCACTTCGTCACGCCGGTCTTGCCGTCCACCGCGACCACGTTGCCCAGTGCGGACTCGATGTAGAGCACGCCGTCGACGACGACGGTGGTGCTCTGGTTGTTGCCGGTGGTCATGCCGCCTTCGATCTGGTTGACCCAGGCGCCGCCCAGTTGCGTGACCAGGCCCTTGTTGATCTTGCGCAGGCTCGAATAGTTCTGGTTGCCCAGGTTGCCGCCGACCTTCGGAAAGTCCTTGTCGCCGGCGGTGCAGCAGTCCGACAGGTCGGCCGCGGGCGCGGCGGCGGCCGGTGGCGATGCGGGCGGCGGTGTGCCGGCAGACGGCGACGGCGCAGGGGCCGGCACGACGGGCAGCACGGGCGTGCCGCCACCGCCGCTGGAGCCGCCGCAGGCGGTGATCAGCAACGGCGATGCAAGCACGCCGCACGAGATCAGCAGCGTGACCAATGATTTTTTCTTCATGGATGTCTCTACTCGGTGAACGTTGGAACAGGGATGTTCGAAACGACCGGTGGCGCGCACACGGCGCCGCACCGGCCCCGGGAGGTCGTCGTCGTTACTCGGTGGTGCAGAAAGGTGTCAGCCCCATCGCCGACTTCACGCCTTGCACGACGAGCTTCTGGAACTCGATGGCGCCCACGCCCGACAGGTCGGCGGTGAACGAGTGCGCGTTGTGCCCGAGGGTCGTGAGCCATGCGCGACCGCCGTCGTAGTACTGGCACCAGGCGACCGGATGGAAATCGGCGTGACCGGGATGCGGCGCGGAGGTGAGCGGCTTCAGCGTCGAGGTGTCGACCTTGGCCAGGAACTTCACCTTCGTCGGGAAGGGCATCAGGTTGTACCACTCGTCCTGGAACGAGAAGCGCTTGGGCACGTCCTTCGTCGAAGGGTCGTCCGAGACGATCTCGACATCGCCCGCGCGGTTCGGTCCGTGGTTGTAGAAGTTCGCGTTGCCCAGCAGGCCTTCGTAGTAGGGCCAGTTGTATTCCGCGCCGAAGGCGTTGTGCAGGCCGACGAAGCCGCCGCCGCGGCGCATGTAGTTGCGCAGTGCGGTGCGCGCGGCGTCCTGGCTGGTGCTCACCGCGCCGTTCCACAAGGTGTCGCGGTTCGAGCTCGCGAAGATGATCGCCTTGTAGTTGTTGATGCGGCTGCCCAGCACGGCCACGTCCTCGGTCCAGTCGACCGTGATGCCCTCGGCCGACAGCATGCGCACGAGGCCTGCCTGCATCACGTTGTCGGTGTTCATCGCCGGGTTCAGGCCGGCCGCCATCGGCGTGCCGAGCACGGCATGGCGCGGGCCGGCGGTGCGCGAGTAGATCAGCACGCGGTCGGGCGTGCTGGCGAAGGCGCCCCAGTCGTTGTAGCACTTGGGGTTGGTGCCGCGGCAGACGTTGTAGTACTCGTCGAAGCTGTCGTCGACCTCGGCCACCGGCTCGGTGGGCGTTGCCGGCACTTCGTCGGTCGGCGCGGGCGGCGGTGCCGATGCAGCAGGCGCAGGCGCCACGGGCAGGATCGGCAAGGCCGCGCCGCCGCCGTCGCCTCCACCGCAGGCAGTCAATGCCAGCGCGAGCGCGGCGGCCGATGCAAGTCCGAAGGGAATGGATCTGGGATGTGTCAACGGAGTCTCCTCTTGGTGGTCAATGGCGGAATCGGACGGGCGCACGCGCCCAGCACGTGTCGCTGCGCCGCGGGTGGCGGCAGGCGCAGACGTGGGAGTGACGGAAATTGCCGGCGGGAACGAGGAAAGAATTCGTCGTCAGCCGTGGGGGCGCGCTACTTGCGGATGCGTGC
>NZ_JBWKPA010000020.1:0-20759 GCF_059416405.1 Variovorax sp. GW821-FHT09D04 | reverse complement strand
AGGTCATCGTCAGGCTCTTACAGCCCAGAAAACCCCAGTCAGCAATGACTGGGGTTTTTTGCTTTGCGCAATGCAAAAACCAAACGCTCGCAAAGTACGAGTAAGCAAATAGACAGATAAAGAAAAAGCGCCAACTCGAACGAGAAGGCGCTTTTTTATTGCGGCGAACATCCACCAATCAGGCGTTGCGAACTCCCGAAGCATCGGATTGCGCCGCACCGACCGAAATCAGCTCTGCAAGCAGGTCTCCCGTCAGATCGACCAGCGACGCATCGGCAAAGAATCGAGCCCGGATCAGCTCGAAATAGGGCGTTCCAGCTAGCCATCTATCCCATTCAGCGTGCGACACCCCGTGCAGCTCCAGAAGCTTGAACTTCATCAGCACCTTCATGGCATGGCGCGCGTGCTTCACAGGATCGCGCTCCAAGCCAGCTAAACGCTTGCGCGCCGTCTGCAAAGACCGGTCGACGTCGGCGAAGACGCCACCATGCCCTGGAATCACCTGCCGCGGCGACAATTTCTCGATCAAATCGAGCGTCGCCGCAATGTCCCCGAACGAGGATTCGCCCATCAGCTCCGGAAAGGCGATGCCAAACCCGTTCTCCCAGAGCGCATCCGCTGAAATCAGAGTCCGCGACACCGGGTCGAACAGGATCACCGAGTGCGGATCGTGACCTGGAGCGCCATGCACTTGCCACGCGCGGTCTCCCAACAGGCATTCAGTGCCAGGTTTGAGCAGTCCGGTGAAGCCAAAACGCGGGCAACTCTGCCCCGTCGCAAGAAAACTCAGGCCTTGCGCATCCCATCGCTCGACCAGCGCCGCCTCTCCAGGCGGAATGTCCGTCCGCAGCGATGGATAACGCTGCTGCAGCGCCGCGTTCCCCCCGCAGTGATCACTGTGCAAGTGCGTGTTCAGCACCCGATCGAGCGACCGCTCCCCCAGCACCGACTCCACCAACGCCAGCGTCTGATCGGCATGCGTGGCATAGCCGGTGTCGACCAGCGTCGTTTCCTCGACTCCGACGAAGAGAATGTTGTTCGAAGACAGCCAGCCCCGCTCGAACACGGCGACATTCGCCGGCAGCCCGGCGCTGGCCTCCTCGTGGTGCCCCACGCGCTCAGGCACCGGCGCTGGTGCGCAGCTCGCGCCGCAGGATCTTCCCCACGTTGGTCTTGGGCAGCGACTCGCGGAACTCGATGTGCTTCGGCCGCTTGTAGCCGGTGAGCTGTCCGTTGCAGTACTGGAGCACGGCGTCTTCCGTCAGCGTCGGGTCCTTGCGGACCACAAAGACTTTGATGGCTTCGCCTTGCTTCTCGTCCGGCACGCCCACGGCCGCGCATTCGACGACGCCCGGGCACAGCGAGATCACGTTCTCCAGCTCGTTGGGGAACACGTTGAAACCGCTGACGAGGATCATGTCCTTCTTGCGGTCGACGATCCGGCTGTAGCCGTCTTCCTGCATCACGGCGATGTCGCCGGTGCGCATGAAGCCGTCGGCCGTGAAGGCCGCGGCCGTCTCGGCGGGCTGGTTGTAATAGCCGGTCATCACGTTCGGCCCCTTGATGCACAGCTCGCCCGCCTGGCCGATCGGCAGTGATTGGCCTTCATCGTCCTTGATCGCGATCTCAATGCTCGGCAACGGCAGGCCGATGGTGCCCGTGAACTTCGTGTTCGACACCGGGTTGTTGGTGCCGATCGCGCAGGTCTCGCTCATGCCCCAGCCTTCGATCATCGGGCAGCCGGTGGCTTCGAACCACTTGCGCGCCGTGCCTTCGGAGGCAGCCATGCCACCGGCCTGCGAGACGAACAGCGTCGAAAAGTCGACCGTCTTGAACTCCGGGTGCATCAGCAGCGCATTGAACAAGGTGTTCACGGCCGGCAGCATGTGGAAGGGCCGCTTCTTCAGCACCGCGACGAACTTGTTGAAGTCGCGCGGGTTCGGAATCAGCGTCATGTGCGAGCCCTGGCGGATCACCAGCAGGCACAGGGTCAGCGCGAAGATGTGATACAGCGGCAGCGCGGCGATGCTGTTGACCTTCGCCAGGTCGCCGGCCCGCGCCAGCGCAGGCGTGAACCAGGCCTCGGCCTGCAGCGTGGCGGCCACGATGTTGCGGTGGGTCAGTACCGCGCCCTTCGACAGGCCAGTGGTGCCACCCGTGTACTGCAGGAAGGCGATCGAATCGAGCGTGCTCTGATCGGGCCCGAGCGTGCGTCCGCGGCCTTCGGCAATCGCCTGCTTGAACGGCGTGACCGTGCGGCCGTCGCTCAGTGGCAGCTTGTAGGGCGGCACCATCTTGGCCAGGTGGCGCACGGCCACCGTGATCCACGTGCCGTACAGCCCGCCGAGCAGGTCGCCCATCGCAGTCATCACCACGTGCTTGACCGGCGTGCGCTCGATCACCTGCTCGAGCGTGGCGGCAAAGTTCTCGAGGATGACGATGGCGGTGGCGCCGGAGTCCTTGAGCTGGTGCTCCAGCTCGCGCGCCGTGTACAGCGGATTGACGTTGACGCAGGTGTAGCCCGCGCGCAGCACGGCGCACATCGTGACCGCGAACTGCGGCACGTTGGGCAGCATGATCGCCACCCGCGCACCGGGCGCGAGGCCCTGCGATTGCAGCCACGCACCCATCGCCTTGGAGAGCGTGTCGAGCTCGCCGTACGACATCCAGCGCTCCATGCAGACCGAGAACGGCCGGTCCTTGTAGCGGCCGAAGGCCTCGTCGAACATGTGAGGCAGGGAGCGGTACTGCTCCGGATGAATCTCGTGCGGCACGCCGGCCGGGTAGTTCTGTCGCGCGGATGTCTGCATGCAAGCTCCTTTGGCGCGGATTGTGGGAGCCAATGCCTCCCACCCGCCAGCGGGCTTGTCCTAGGGGCGCATGCCGGGTGTCGCGCAGGCGATAGCCGCCGTGCGCGCCCGGGTCACACAGATGCCGATCAGGCGTTGCCGGATTCGCCCGGCAGCAGCACGCCGGCCGGGATGTCGGGCTGCACCTCGAGCGCGCGGTACAGCGGCGTGAAGTCGGGTGCCGTGAGATCGAAGAGCTGCGCGAAGTTCTCGATCACGAAGTAGTTGGCCTGGTAGGTGTCGATCTTGTATTGCGTGCGCATGGTGCGCAGCAGGTCGAGCGGGAGGCGGTGCGGCTCGGGGCTGCGCACCGCGTGCTGCAGTTCGCCGACCGAGCTCAGGATGCCGGCGCCGTACGCACGCAGGCCCTCGGGCTGGCGGATCAGGCCGAACTCCACCGTGTACCAGTACAGCCGCGCCAGCTTCTCGCCCGCGCCCAGCTCGTGCGCCTTGATGCCGCCCTGGCCGTAGCGCTGCACGTAGTCGGCGAAGGTGGGGTCGAACAGCATCGGCACGTGGCCGAACAGGTCGTGGAACACGTCGGGCTCGACGATGTAGTCGAACTCTTCGGGCTTGCGGATCCAGTCGGTCACCGGGAACTTGCGGTTCGCCAGCAGCGTGAAGAAAGGCAGTTCGGGAATCAGCCCCGGCACCGCGACGATCTCCCAGCCGGTGGCGCGGTGCAGGCGTTCGTTGAGTTCCTCGAAGCGCGGGATGCGGTCCTTCACGCCGAGCAGCGGCAGCGACTTGATGAAGGCGTCGCAGGCCAGGCCCGTCAGCTGCGCGGCCTGGCGTTCGTACAGCCGCTTGTAGGTATCGTGGTCGGCCGCCGTGTAGCTGGCCCAGTCCTGCGGGCAGGTGTAGTCGGCTTGCACCGAACCGCCGCGCGAGTAGTCGCCGCGCGGCGGGCGATCGGAGGCGCCATAGACGGCGGGAGTGACAACGGCGGCGGGGGTATCCATGGGGCGTTCGGTTTCTCGGGTTACTTGAGCCAGCGGTCCATCACGCGCTGGAAGTCGCCGCCGGCTTGCTGCAGGTGCAGCCATTGGTCGACATACGATTTGAAAGCCACGTCGTCGCGCGGCAGCATCCAGGCCATCTCGCCGTACTGCAGCGGCTTGTCGGGGTTCACCGCGCACAGCCCGGGCTTGAGCTTTTGCTGCGTGATGGCCTCGGCCGATTCGGTGACGAACACGTCGGCGCGATTGGCCAGGATCTCGTCGAAGATCGTGACGTTCTCGCCGTGCAGCGTGAGCCTGGCCTGCTTGAAGTTGGTGCGGGCGAAGCGCTCGTTGCTGCCGCCCGGGTTGAAGATCACGCGGGTCGACGGCTGGTCGATGGCCGCCACGCTCTGGTACTTGGCCACGTCGGCGCAGCGCGCGATGGGCGTCTTGCCGTTGACCATGTAGGGCGCGCTGAAGAAGGCGCGCTTCTGGCGGTCGGTGGTCACCGACACGCCGCCCACGGCGATGTCGCACTTGCCTGCGGCCAGGTCGGGCAGCAAGTTGGCCCACGTCGTCTTGACCCATTCGGGCTTCGCGCCGAGGCTGGCGCTGAAGCCGGCCATCAGGTCGACGTCGATGCCTTCGAACGAGGCGTCGGCCTTCTGGAAGCTGAAGGGCCGGTAGTCGCCCGGCGTGCAGATGCGCAGCACGGCCGCCTTCTGCACCGTGTCCAGGTGCGAGGCACCCGGGCCGGCCGCGGGCGGCGCCGAAGCACAGCCCGAGAGCACGACAGCAGCGGCGGCTGCCGCGACAAAGGAAGTGACGACAGTCGAAGAAGACGCGTGGCGCATGCCGGGCTCCAGGGCAGTGGTGAAGCGCCTTATTTTGCGGCGCTCAGCACGCCCCGGCGCATCTGGTCGAGCTCGATGCTCTCGAACAGCGCCTTGAAGTTGCCGTTGCCGAAGCCGTCGTCGCCCTTGCGCTGGATGAACTCGAAGAAGATCGGGCCCAGCTGGTTCTCGCTGAAGATCTGCAGCAGCAGTGCGTCCTTCTTGCCGTCGATCAGGATCTTGCGGCTCTTCAGCTCGGCCACGCTTTCGCCGTGGCCCGGAATGCGCTTGTCGATCAGCTCGTAGTAGGTGTCGATGGTGTCCAGCAGCGTCACGCCGTTGGCGCGCAGCGCGTCGACGCTCTCATACAGGTTGTCCGAGCCCATGGCGATGTGCTGGATGCCCTCGCCCTTGTACATGTCCAAGTACTCCTGGATCTGGCCGGCCTGTTCCTTGCCTTCTTCGTTGATCGGGATGCGGATCTTGCCGCAGGGGCTGGTCATGGCCTTGCTCTTCACGCCCGTCACCTGGCCTTCGATGTCGAAGTACTTCACTTCGCGGAAGTTGAAGAGCTTCTCGTAGAAGTTGGCCCACACGTCCATGCGGCCGCGGTACACGTTGTGCGTCAGGTGGTCGATGTAGGTCAGGCCATTGCCCTTGCGCGCCAGCGCGTCCTGCGACGACACGCCCGGCAGCGCCTCGAAGTCCACGTCGTAGAAGCCGATGTTGCCGATGTCGCCCGGCTGCGCGCCGTTCTTGCCCGGCCAGCGGTCCACCAGGTAGATCAGGCTGTCGCCGATGCCCTTGATGGCGGGGATGTTCAGCTCGCCCGGACCGGCCTTGTCGGCGAAGCCCCAGGCGCCCAGCGCAGTGGCGCGCTCGTAGGCCTGCTTGGCGTCCTGCACGCGGAAGGCGATGGCGCACACGCTCGGGCCGTGCTCGCGCGCAAAACGCTGGGCGAACGAATCGGGCTCGGCGTTCAGGATGAAGTTGATCGTGCCCTGGCGGTACAGCAGCACGTTCTTGTGGCGGTGCTTGGCGATGGCCACGAAGCCCATGCGCTCGAACACCTTGCCCATCGCGACCGGATCGGGTGCCGCGTACTCGATGAATTCGAAGCCGTCGGTGCCCATCGGGTTCTCCCAGGGCGTGAAGGCGGGGGCGTCGGCGTGGCTCATGGGTGCTGTCTCCGAAAAGTGGGGAAGTTGTGCAGAAAGGAAAACAAAGGCTCGGATTCGGGCCGTGCTGCACTGTAGGTCGGAAGGCGTTCAGGTTTTCTGCGTTTCTGGGCGCCCTGGGTGGCCATGACGCAGTAAAACTGCAAAAATGACGAAATGGAAGCACTCGACAAGATAGATCGACTCATTTTGCGCATGCTGCAAGCAGACGGCCGCGCCACCTACGACCAGATCGCGGAGCAGGTCAGCCTGTCGCCCAGCGCCGTGCTGCGGCGGGTCAAGCGGCTCGAGGAGCACAAGGTCATCGACCGCTACGTGGCCCTGGTCCAACCCGAGGCGGTCGGCCTGGGCCTCACGGCCTACCTGAACGTGCGGCTCGAAAAGCACACCGAAACCCACAAGCGCAACCCCATGGACCTGTTCCGCGCCAGCGTGCAGACCTGGCCCGAGGTGGTCGAGTGCGCGGCCCTCACCGGCGACATGGACTACCTGCTGCGCGTGGTGGTGGCCGACATGGCGCACTACAGCCGCTTCATCATGGACACCCTGTTGAAGCACCCCAGCGTCGAAGACTGCAAGACCAGCTTTGTGCTCGATCGTGTCAAAGCCACAACATCTGTGCCCGTTTAACCACAAATTGGTTGCGTAAACACCACGGACTCTGGTATCGAGTCACGAATGCGTCCAGAAAGTGTCCTTGCAGGCTTGGTGATTAAGGGAAAACCCTTACATTGGAGCCATGCTTACCGCCAAGACCCTCCTCAAAGCGTCTCTCGGCCTCGGCTCTTTCCTGAAGGCGCCGATGGTTGAGGCGCAACCGCGCGCCGTCAGCGCGCCCCCACCCGTCATGGTGCCGATCCGCTCGATCGGCCCGCGCGAGCGCGAACGCATCGCGCGCCACCTGCTGGACCTGACGCCGCACGACCGCTACCTGCGCTTCGGCTATGCCGCGGCCGACGAGCAGGTCCTGCGCTATGTCGAAGGCCTGGACTTCGACCGTGACGAACTGTTCGGCATCTACAACCGCCGCCTCGACCTGATCGCGATGGCGCACGTGGCCTATGCGCCCGGCGACCAGCACAGCGACTGCGCCGAATTCGGCGTGTCCGTGTCGTCGCACGCCCGCGGCCGCGGCTATGGCGCACGCCTGTTCGAACGCGCCGTGGTCGCCGCGCGCAACGAAGGCGTGGGCATGCTCTTCATCCATGCGCTGAGCGAAAACGCCGCCATGCTCAAGATCGCCCGCAACGCCGGCGCCACCGTGGTGCGCAGCGGCTCCGAGTCGGAAGCGCACCTGCAGCTGCCCACCGCCACCTTCGACAGCCGCATGAGCGAGATCGCGCTGGAGCATTACGCCGCCGTCGATTTCGCGCTCAAGAGCCGCGCCAAGCAGTTCTGGGCCTTCCTGGCGAGCCTGCAGGAAGTGCGCAGCGGCATGCGCGACGCCCGTAGCAAATCGGCGCCTTGAGCGGGCAGGGCCGGCCTATGCCGGCCGGACGGTAGAGCCTGTCATGCGCAATCCGTTATCCTTGTCTCTCTTCAACTCCGCCCTCCCGCAGTGGCCGACCCTCACCCTGAACGCGCTCCCGTTGAACGGGAAGACAAGCGTGGCTTTCTCCAGAAGCTCGCCGAATTCATCCACCCCGGCCCCGATTCGCGCGACGAGCTGATCGAAACCCTCGCCGATGCCGAGGACAACGAGGTGATCGGCGCCGAATCGCGCGTGATGCTCGAAGGCGTGCTGCGCATGGCCGACATGACGGCCGGTGACGTGATGGTCGCGGCGCCGCGCATGGACCTCGTGGACATCGACGCGCCCTTCGACGCGCTGCTGCACGCCGTGATCCAGACTGCGCACTCGCGCTTTCCGGTCTACGAGGGCGAAAAAGAAAACATCATCGGCATCCTGCTCGCGAAGGACCTGCTCAAGCTGCAGCGCGCGCCGGGTCTGAACATCCGCGCCTTGCTGCGCCCGGCCACCTTCGTGCCCGAGAGCAAGGGCCTGAACGACCTGCTGCGCGAATTCCGCGGCAACCGCAACCACCTGGCCATCGTCATCGACGAGTTCGGCCGCGTGGCGGGCCTCATCACCATCGAGGACGTGCTCGAGCAGATCGTCGGCGAGATCGAGGACGAGTTCGACATCGCCGAAGACGAGGGCGACATCTTCGGCCTGGCCGACCACACCTACCGCGTCTCGGGCGACACGCCCATCGAGCGCGTGGCCGAGGCTTTCGGCATCGTCTTCAACGAAGAACAGCTGAGCGAAGACTTCGACACCATCGGCGGACTGATCGCGCACGAGATGGGCCACGTGCCCAAGCGCGGCGAGCACCACGCCATCGGCGGCTTCGACTTCGTCGTGCTGCACACCAAGGGCGGCGCGGTGCGCTGGTTCCGGGTGTCGCCGGCGCGCGGCGGCGACGCGGCCGACTGATGCCGGCGCCCGCAGCAGCGGCCCCGGCCCGCGTCTCGCCCACCTCTCCCCCTTCCTCCGCCGCCTCCGGGCTGCTTCGCCTGCTCGGCTTCGGCCTGGCGGGCGTGGCGCAGGCCCTGTCCATCGCCTGGCCGGGCGACGGCCGTCCGCTGTGGTGGCTGCAGCTGCTGTCGCTGGCCGGGCTGGTCTGGCTGCTCGACGGCCTGCGCGCGCAGGGCGCGGGCTGGCGCCGCGCCGGCCTGCTTGGTTGGGTGTTCGCGACCGCCTGGCTCACCGGCAGCTTCTGGTGGCTCTTCATCTCGATGCACACCTACGGCGGGCTGCCGGCGCCGCTGGCGGTGATCGCCGTGCTCGCGCTGGCCGCGGCGCTGGCGCTCTACTACGCCGTGGCCTGCGCCTGGTTCGTGGTGCGCGGGCCGGCGGGGCGCGTCGCGGGTGCCTTCGTGTTCGCCGCGCTGTGGACGCTGGCCGAGCTCGTGCGCGGCAGCTGGTTCACCGGCTTTCCCTGGGGCGCGGGCGGCTACGCCCATGTCGACGGCCCGCTGGCCGCGCTGGCGCCGTGGGTCGGCGTGTACGGCATCGGCGCCGCCGCGGCACTGGCCGTGGCGCTGGTCGCGCAGCGGCTGCCGCTGCGTGGCGTGGTGCCGACGGCGCTGGCCGCGATGCTGCTCGCCGCGGTTTTCGTGCTGCCCAACGTTGTCTCGCCGCTGCCTGCCGATGCGCGCGGCGCGCAGGGCACTGCCGGCACGCTGCAGGTCGCACTGCTGCAGGGCAACATCCCGCAGGACGAGAAATTCATTCCCGGCGGCGGCATCGAAACCGCGCTGCGCTGGTACGCCGAACAGCTGCGCGACGCCAAGGCCCAGCTCGTGGTCACGCCCGAAACGGCGCTGCCGCTGCTGCCGCGCCAGCTGCCCGCCGGCTACCTCGACAGCATCCAGGAACGCTACGGCCAGCCGGGCTCGCAGCAGGCCGCCATCGTCGGCCTGCCGCTCGGCGACGGGCCGGGCACCTACCGCAACGCCGTGCTCGGCTTCATGCCCGGTGGCGCGGCGCAGCCCTACGCCTACAGCAAGCACCACCTCGTGCCCTTCGGCGAGTTCATTCCGCCGGGCTTTCGCTGGTTCATCCGCATGATGAGCATCCCGCTGGGCGACTTCGAGCGCGGCGGGCTGGCACAGGCGCCCTTCGTCTGGCAGGGCCAGCGCATCGCGCCCAACATCTGCTACGAAGACCTGTTCGGCGACGAGATCGGCGCGAACTTCCGCGACGAGGCCACGGCACCGACCGTCCTGCTCAACGTCAGCAACATCGCCTGGTTCGGCGACTCGGTCGCCATCGACCAGCACCTGGCCATCTCGCGCATGCGTGCGCTCGAGTTCGCGCGGCCGATGGTGCGGTCCACCAACACCGGCGCCACCGTGGTGATCGACGCCGCGGGCCGCGTCACGCACCAGCTGCCGCGCCTCACGCGCGGCGTGCTCGAAGCGCCGGTCGAAGGCCGGCGCGGGCTCACGCCCTTCGCGCGCTGGGTCGCGCCCTTCGGCCTGTGGCCGCTGTGGATCGCGGCGCTCGCGATCGTCGCACTGGGCGCGGTCTTCTTCCGGCCCGGGCGCACCCAAGGCTGAGGCGCACCGGCGGATGCGCATTCGACGTCGTCGTTCATGAAGCACCACCACCGCCCCAAGCCCGCCGCGCCATCCGTTGTCGATGGCACAGGCGACCTTCGCGCCAGGGGCTCGGTGCTCGAAGTCTTTCTCGCTTTCCTGAAGCTGGGCCTGACCTCCTTCGGCGGACCGGTGGCGCACCTGGGCTACTTCCGCACGGAGTTCGTGGAGCGCCGCAAGTGGCTCGACGACTAGCGCTATTCCGACCTCGTGGCGCTGTGCCAGTTCCTGCCCGGACCCGCGAGCAGCCAGGTCGGCATCGCGCTGGGGCTCGGCCGCGCGGGCTGGGGCGGGGCGCTGGCCGCGTGGCTCGGGTTCACGCTGCCGTCCGCCGTGGCGCTCATCCTCTTTGCGGCCGGCGTCACGCACTGGGCGGGGCTGGCGCAATCGGGCGCGGTGCACGGGCTGAAGGTCGTCGCGGTGGCCGTCGTGGCGCAGGCGGTGTGGGGCATGGCGAAGTCGCTGTGCCCCGACCGGTTGCGTGCCGGCGTGGCCATCGTTGCGGCGCTGCTGGTGCTCGCGGTGCCTTCGGCCATGGGGCAGATCGCCGCCATCGTCGCCGGAGGTGTCGTCGGTCGATGGGCGCTGCAGCTGGGCCAGCTTCCTACCGCGCAACACCACGACCACGGCGTGAGCAAGGCGACGGGCGCCGCGCTGCTGGGCCTGTTCGCCGTGCTGCTCGTCGCGCTGCCGATGCTGGCTGCGGCGACACAGTGGCAGCCGCTGTCCGTCATCGCTTCCTTCTATCAATCGGGCGCGCTGGTGTTCGGTGGCGGGCACGTCGTGCTGCCCCTGCTGCAAGCCAGTGTGGTGCCCCCGGGCCTCGTTTCGAACGACGTGTTCCTGGCCGGCTACGGCGCGGCCCAGGCCGTGCCGGGGCCCTTGTTCACCTTCGCCGCCTTCCTCGGTGCCGCGATGCCGGGGCCGTTCGGCGGATGGGTGGGTGGCTTGGCGCTGCTGCTGGCCATCTTCCTGCCGGCCTTCCTGCTGGTGGCGGGTGCGCTGCCGTTCTGGGAGACGCTGCGCCAGCGCGATGGCGTCCAGCGTGCGATGGCGGGCGTCAACGCGGCGGTTGTCGGCGTGCTGCTCGCCGCGCTCTACGACCCGGTGTGGACGAGCGCCATCCACTCGAAGGCCGATTTCGGGCTGGCGCTGGCGGCGTTCGGGCTGCTGGTCTACGCGCGCCTGTCGCCGGTGTGGGTCGTCGGGCTGGCGGCGGTGGCGGGCTGGCTGCTGGCCCTCTAAGGCCGGCGCATGACCGCATGCCATGCTGGCATGCAGCGGCATGGCATGCGGGCACGGTTCATGTATCTTCCTCGCCGCCTCGAGAAATCATCCTCAAACCAAGGAGCCCGTATGTACTTTTCTACCCATTTCCGTGCCTTTGCGGCCGGTGCCGCACTGCTCGCGGCCAGCGCGCTCGCGCAGGCCCAGCAGGCGCTGCCCAACGTGGTGATCCTGGCGACCGGCGGCACCATCGCCGGTGCCGGCGCGTCGGCCGTCAACAGCGCCACCTACGCGGCCGCCAAGGTCGGCGTCGAGAAGCTGATCGCCGGCCTGCCCGAGCTGGCCAAGGTCGCCAACGTGCGCGGCGAGCAGGTGTTCCAGGTGGCCTCCGAAAGCCTCACCAACGACAACCTGATGACGCTGGCCAAGCGCGTCTCGGCGCTGTCCAAGCAGTCGGACGTCGACGGCATCGTCATCACCCACGGCACCGACACGCTGGAAGAAACCGCCTACTTCCTGACACTGACTGTGCACACCAACAAGCCGATCGTCGTGGTCGGCTCGATGCGCCCGGGCACGGCCCTGTCGGCCGACGGCGCGCTCAACCTGTACGACGCCGTGAACGTGGCGGGCAGCAAGGACGCGATGGGCAAGGGCGTGCTCGTGACGATGGGCGACAACATCGACACCGGCCGCGACGTGAGCAAGAACGTCAACATCAAGACCAGCGCGTTCTCCAGCCAGTGGGGTCCGTTGGGCATGATCGTCGAGGGCAAGAACTACTGGTTCCGCGCACCGGTCAAGCGCCACACCACGAACTCGGAATTCAACATCGACAGCATCACCGCGCTGCCGCCGGTCGAGATCGCCATGGGCTACGAAGGCGTGTCCTCGGTGGCCATCGACGCGATCGCCAAGAGCGGCGCCAAGGCGCTGATCCACGGCGGCACGGGCAACGGCTCGGTGGCCGACCGCATCGTGCCGAACCTGCAGAAGGCACGCACCGACGGCGTGATCGTCATCCGCAGCTCGCGCGTGCCCGAAGGCTTCGTGATCCGCAATGCCGAGCAGCCCGACGACAAGTACGACTGGGTGGTGGCGCACGACCTGCGCCCGCAGAAGGCGCGCATCCTGGCGATGGTGGCCCTCACGAAGACCAACAACACCAAGGAACTGCAACGCATCTTCTGGGAATACTGATCGACGGTCAGCGCGCGGTGCGGCGCTTGCGGTGCCGCGCGTATTCCAGGCTGCTCACGCACACCAGCAGCCAGCCCAGGCCGGTCAGCAGGCCGGCCGCGACATCGCTCGCGAAGTGCACCTGCAGGAAGATCCGGCTGCAGGCGATGGTGACGATGGCCGCCACCGCGGCCATGGCGGCGGGCACATGCCAGCGCGCCGGCAGCAGCCGCAGCGCCAGGTACAGCAGCATCCCGTAGCTCACGATCGCGCCCGCGCTGTGGCCGCTGGGAAAGCTGAAGCTCGTTTCCAGCGCCAGCCCGTGGTCATGCACCGGCCGGGCCCGCGCAAAGATGTGCTTGAGCGCGGGGTTCAGCACCACGATGCCGCCGAGCGCGGTCACCCAGCCCAGCGCCAGGCCGCGGTGCGCGTGGCGCCACAGCAGCAGCGCGACCAGCCCGCACACGGGCGCGAGCAGTTGCGCGTCGCCCAGGTGCGTGAGCCAGCTGAAGCTCACGAGCGCGCCCCACGGCACATGGGTGGCGATGGCGTCGGCCAGCGCCTGGTCGGCGCGGCCCATGGTGCGGCCGTCGCCCAGGTGCGAGGCGATCCACGCGACCAGCATCGCCGCCGCAAGGATCAGCACGAAGCCCAGGCCCAGTCCGAGCGCCAGGCGCGATTCGTCAGGCTCGCCGGTGTCGGGCAGCGGATGGCGCCGTTGCAGCATCCGGCAGGCGAGGCCGGCGCCGAGCACTGACACGACCAGCGCAAGCGCGAACCAGGCCAGGGCGTGTTCGCCCAGCTGTTGTGCAAGAAGAACCAAGGGGGCTGAAGAAGAAAGAAGAAGGGTGTCCGCAGGAGGCATGCGGCGCAACCCTAAGGGGCCGTCGCGCGGCTGGCAAGCGGAAGCCGCAATAGGTCGACGCGCGTGAAGGCTTTGTCTGCCGCCGAATGGTCCCAGCGCTCGACCACGCACACGCGCTGCGCGCCGTCGACGGACGCTTCCGCGCGTAGCACGTTCACCGAATTGGGCGCGTCCCAGCGCACGCGCGTCGACACGGCGGTGCCGGCCTGCACTGCCCAGGCCGTGGGCGGGCAGCCCGGAAAGCGCTCGTCCAACGGGCGCACGAAAGGCAGGTGGATGTGACCGCCGACGATCAGGTCGGCGCCCGCCGCCGTCCAGCGCGCGACCGCCGCCGCGCGCCCGTGCAGTCGGTTCTGCCGGTCTTCGGGCCGCGTCACGAGCACCGGCTGGTGCGTCACGACCACGCGCACCTGCCGGGGCGAAGCCTGTGCCAGCCGGGCCGCGACGCGCTCGACCTGCGCCGGTGACACCTCGCCATCCTCGTGCCGGTACCAGCGCGTCGTGTTGACCGTGACCACCAGCCAGTCGTCGCAGGCGAACACCGGCTCCAGGTCGGCGCCGAAGGCCTCGGTGTAGCGGCCGTAGGGCGAGAAGACGCGCGCCGCCAGCTGGAACAGCGGGATGTCGTGGTTGCCCGGAATCGCCACCACCGGCGCCGCCAGCCGGTCGGCGAAGGCGCGCGCCGCCGCGAACTGGCGGCGCGTGGCGCGCTGCGTGATGTCGCCCGACAGCAGCACCGCCTGCGGCGCCAGCGCGTGCGCCAGGCGTTCGAGCGCCTGCAGCACCTCGGGCTGTTCGGTGCCGAAGTGCGGGTCGGACACTTGCAGCAGGCAGCTCATGGCCGTGCCGCCTCCAGCTCGGGCGCGCTGTCGGGCCGCACCAGCCACAGCGGGTCGGGCGCCACGCGGAACAGCAAGGGCATGTCGACCCAGTCGATCTCGCCGTCGGTGGCGATCTTCACGCGGCGCGGCGTGCGCAGCCGGCCGGCCTTCACCGTCATCGACTCGAAGGGAAAGCTCAGCACCTCGTCGGCGTCGCCCAGCCGCCCGAGCGCGCCGCGCACCAGCAGCCCCGGCATCGCGAGCAGTCCGACCGGCTTGAGCGCCACCGCGGTCAGCCGGCCCTGCTCGGGCGCCTCGGCGTGGTCGACGCCCGCCTGCATCAGCTGCAACGGGTTGTTGCCCACGAACAGCGTGGGCGTGCGGATGTCGCGCTCGTGGCCGTGCGAGGCGATGCGCAACTGCCAGTGGCGATGGCGCCCGCGCAGCACCGTCAGCAGGCCCGAGTAGAAGGCGATCCAGCGGTGGCGGCCGAAGCGTGCCTTGTGGCTCTCGCGCTCTTCCAGCAGGTCGGCATACAGGCCCATGCTGGCGTTGACCAGGAACACGCGGTCGTTCACCAGCCCCACCTGCACGGCCCGGGGCTGCTGCGTGAGCAGCACCTGCAGCGCCTGCGCCGTGTCGCGCGGGATGCCGTGGGTGCGGCTGAAATAGTTGAAGGTGCCCTGCGGCAGCACGCCGAAAGGGCAGCCGCTGCCCAGCGTGGCCTGGGCCACGGCGTTGATGGTGCCGTCGCCGCCCGCGGCCACCACCACGCCGCCGACGGCCCGGGCGCGTTCGACCGCTTCGCGCGCCAGCGCCTGCACGCGGCCGGGGCCGTCCACGAGGAACACGCGGTGCCGGCGGCCGTCCGCGGCAAAGGCGTCGTCGATGACCTGCCGGGCCTGCGCGGCGTCTTCGCTGCCGGAGCCGGCATTGAGCACGATGAAAAACGGGGTGTCGGGGCCGATGTGGGGCGATGCCATGCAGTGAGAGAGGGGGAAAGCGCAGGAAAGTGCCGAAAGCGGCGGGAAACGCAAAAAAGCGTGCGGGGCCGGGCTTTGTCCCACAGCCGCGCGAGCTGTCGCGGCAGCCGGCATCCCGAGCGGCTGTGGGAGAGATACCCTCCCGCGAACGTAAAATCGTCGCCTTTCGCGGCGTGTGCCGCGCCACCGTCCCGTCCAATGTCCGGCCCCCGACGCCGGCCAGCTTCATGTTGACCTTCCAGCAAATCATTCTCAAACTGCAGTCGTACTGGGCCGACAAGGGCTGTGCGCTGCTGCAACCGTACGACATGGAAGTGGGCGCGGGCACCTCGCACACCGCCACCTTCCTGCGCGCGCTCGGCCCCGAGCCCTGGAAGGCCGCCTACGTGCAGCCCAGCCGCCGCCCCAAGGACGGCCGCTACGGCGAGAACCCCAACCGCCTGCAGCACTACTACCAGTACCAGGTCGTGCTCAAGCCCGCGCCCAGCAACATCCTCGAGCTCTACCTCGGCAGCCTCGAGGCCCTGGGCTTCGACCTGAAGAAGAACGACATCCGCTTCGTGGAAGACGACTGGGAGAACCCCACGCTCGGCGCCTGGGGCCTGGGCTGGGAGGTCTGGCTCAACGGCATGGAAGTGACGCAGTTCACCTACTTCCAGCAGGTCGGCGGCATCGACTGCAAGCCCATCACCGGCGAGATCACCTACGGCCTGGAGCGCCTGGCCATGTACCTGCAGGGCGTGGACAACGTCTACAACCTCACGTGGACCGACGGCCTGAGCTACGGCGACGTCTACAAGCAGAACGAGGTCGAGCAGTCGACCTACAACTTCGAGCACAGCGACGCCGAGTTCCTCTTCACCGCCTTTGCCGCGCACGAAAAGCAGGCCAAGCACCTCATGACCGAGCAGCTCGCGCTGCCGGCCTACGAGCAGGTGCTCAAGGCCGCCCACAGCTTCAACCTGCTGGACGCGCGCGGCGCGATCAGCGTGACCGAGCGCGCGGCCTACATCGGCCGCATCCGCAACCTCGCGCGCAGCGTGGCGCAGAGCTACTACGACAGCCGCGAACGCCTGGGCTTCCCGATGGCCCCGCGCGAGTGGGTGGCGCAGATGCCCCCGAAGAAAGCCGCCTGAGCGATGACGACCCCCATGAACAACAAGAACTCCCTGCTGGTTGAACTGTTTGTCGAAGAGCTGCCGCCGAAGGCACTGAAGAAGCTCGGCGAGGCTTTTGCCGGCGTGCTGCGCGAACAGCTCGTGGCCCAAGGCCTGGCCGAAGCCGGCTCGGTGCTCACGCCCTACGCGTCGCCGCGCCGCCTGGCCGCGCACCTCACGCACGTGGCCGAGCGCGCCGCCGACAAGGCCGTGTCGCAAAAGCTCATGCCCGTGGCCGTGGGGCTCGATGCCTCGGGCCAACCGACGCCCGCGCTGCTCAAGCGCCTGGCCGCCCTCGGCGCCGACGCCTCGGCCGTGCCCGGCCTGAAGCGCGCCATGGACGGCAAGGCCGAAGCCCTGTTCTACGAAAGCACCGCCAAGGGCGCGACGCTGGCCGAAGGCCTGCAGAAGGCCCTGGCCGAAGCCATCGCCAAGCTGCCGATTCCGAAGGTCATGAGCTACCAGCTCGAAAGCGGCTGCGAAATGCCGGGCTGGAGCAGCGTGAGCTTCGTGCGCCCCGCGCACGGCCTCGTGGCGCTGCATGCCGACACTGTGGTGCCCATCGAGGCGCTCGGCCTGAAGGCCGGCCGCGAAACGCACGGCCACCGCTTTGAAGCGGCGGTCGACCCGGTGGTGCTGCGCGATGCCAACAGCTACGCCCTGCAGTTGCAGGACGACGGCGCCGTCATCGCAAGCTTTGAGGCCCGCCGCGCCGAAATCGCACGCCAGCTCGCGGCCGCCGCCGTGACGGTGGGTGGCGGCTCGGTGCCGATCCACGACGACGCGCTGCTCGACGAAGTCACGGCACTGGTTGAGCGCCCCAACGTGCTGGTCTGCAGCTTCGAGCGCGAGTTCCTCGAAGTGCCGCAGGAGTGCCTCATCCTCACGATGAAGGCCAACCAGAAGTACTTCCCGCTGCTCGACGCGCAAGCCAAGCTCACCAACAAGTTCCTCGTCGTGAGCAACATCAGCCCCGACGACGCGAGCGCCGTGACCGGCGGCAACGAGCGCGTCGTGCGCCCGCGCCTGGCCGACGCCAAGTTCTTCTTCGACCAGGACCGCAAGAAGTCGCTGGCCTCGCGCGTCGAGTCGCTGGGCAAGGTGGTCTATCACAACAAGCTCGGCACGCAGGGCGAACGCGTGCAGCGCGTGATGCATATCGCGCGCGGCATTGCCGAAAAACTCGGCGACGCGACGCTGGCCGCGCAGGCCACCCAGGCCGCGCAACTGGCCAAGGCCGACCTCGTGACCGACATGGTCGGCGAGTTCCCCGAGCTGCAGGGCACGATGGGCCGCTACTACGCGCTGCACGACGGCCTCGACGCCGCAGTGGCCGACGCCATCGAAGACCACTACAAGCCACGCTTCGCCGGCGACGAGCTGCCGCGCAACAGCGTGGGCCTCGTGGTCGCGCTGGCCGACAAGCTCGAGACGCTGGTTGGCATGTTCGGCATCGGCAACCTGCCCACCGGCGACCGCGACCCGTTCGCACTGCGCCGCCACGCGCTGGGCGTGATCCGCATGCTGATCGAGAAAGACCTTGCGCTGGGGCTCGACGCCCTGCTGCAGGACGCCGCCGCGCAGTTCAGCGCCATCGACGGCTTCGACAGCAGCAAGGCCACGGTCGAGCTGCGCGACTTCATCCTCGACCGCCTCGCCGGCAGCCTGCGCGAGCAGGGCGCCAGCGCCCAGGAAGTCGACGCCGTGCTGGCCCCGCTGCCGCAGCGCCTGGGCGAAGTGCCCAAGCTGCTGGCGGCCGTGCGCGCCTTCGCCGCACTGCCCGCCGCCGCCGCGCTGGCCGCCGCCAACAAGCGCATCGGCAACATCCTGAAGAAGGCACCCGAGGCCGACGCGCACGTCAGCGAACTGCTGCTGCAGGAGCCCGCCGAGAAGGCGCTGCACGCCGCCATGGCGCAGGTCGTGCCCGCTGCCAACGCCCAGTTCGACGCGGGCGACTACACCGGCTCGCTGCAGACGCTGGCCGCGCTGCGCGAACCGGTCGACGCGTTCTTCACGGACGTGATGGTCAATGCCGAGCAGGCCGACCTGCGGCTGAACCGCCTGGGCCTGCTGATGTCGCTGCACAGCGCGATGAACCGCGTGGCGCAGCTCGAGCGGCTGGCTGTCTGACCCCGTGCCCCATCCCTCCACCAGGAGCGGTTCCGCCATGAAGCTCGTCATCCTCGACCGCAACGGCACGATCAACGTGCACCGCGAAGATTTCGTCAAGAGCGACATCGAGTGGACGCCGCTGCCCGGTGCACTCGAGGCCGTGGCGCGCCTGAACCATGCGGGCTGGCATGTGGTGGTGGCGTCGAACCAGTCGGGCCTGGGCCGCGGGCTGTTCGACATGGCCTCGCTCAACGCCATGCACGCCAAGATGCACAAGATGCTCGCGGCCGTGGGCGGCAAGGTGGATGCGGTGTTCTATTGCCCCCATAGCCCCGACGAAGGCTGCGACTGCCGCAAGCCCAAGGAAGGGCTGTTCCTTCAGATCGGCGACCGCTTCGGCATCGACCTGAAGGGCGTGCCCACCGCGGGCGACAGCCTGCGCGACCTGCAGGCCGGCGCAGCTGCCGGCTGCGAACCGCACTTGCTGCTCACGGGCATGGGCGCGGCGTGCCGCGGGGTTCACCCGCTGCCTCCCGAATATCCGGCGGACACGAGGGTGCATGAAGACCTCGCCGCCTTTGTCGACTTTTTGCTCGCGCGCGAAGCGCGGGCTGCACTGCAGGTGGCTGTCTGATGGCGTTTATCCGTTCCGTTCTCCACGCCCTGTGGATGCTTGTCACCGTGGTGCCCTGGGGCATCATCATGTGCGTCAGCTCGCTCTGGAAGCGCGGCATTCCGCTGTACTGGATGGCCGAGCAATGGCTCAGCTGGGCCATCGGTGGCGCGCGCGTGCTGCTGGGCATCAAGACCCGCGTGACCGGCATGGAAAACCTGCCGACCGACAAGCTCGCCGGCGCGGTGCTGCTGGTGAAGCACCAGTCCACGCTCGAGACTTTCCTCATGCCCACGCTGATGCCTCACCCGCTGGCCTTCGTTTTCAAGAAGGAACTGATCTACGTGCCGTTCTTCGGCTGGGCGATGGCGCGGCTGGACATGATCCACATCGACCGGAGCCAGCGCGCGCAGGCGTTCAACAAGGTGGTGAACCAGGGTCGCAAGCTGCTCGCGCAGGGCATCTGGATCATCATGTTCCCCGAAGGCACGCGCATTCCGCGTGGCCAAAAGGGCACCTACAAGAGCGGCGGTACGCGCCTGGCCTGCGAAACCGGCGTGCCCGTGATCCCCATTGCCGTCACCTCGGCCAAGGTCTGGCCGCGCAAGGCCTTCATCAAGCGCCCTGGCGTGGTCGACGTGTCGATCGGCCCGGCGATCTCGAGCGTGGGCCGCAAGCCCGACGAGCTGATGCGCGAAGTCGAAGCCTGGATCGAGGCCGAGATGCGCCGCCTCGACCCCGAGGCCTACAGCGACAGCCCGGCGCAGCCGCAGCAGACGTTGCCGCGCGAAGCGGGCTGACGCGCCAACCTCAGACCCGGGCCCGACATGCGGGGAATGCTGCAGTTCACGATGGACCTCTTCGAGGGGCTGGGGAGCACGCCGGCGCCTGCTGCTGCGCCGCCGCGGCGGCCGCGGAAGAAGGCCCCAGCGCCTGTGCCACCTGCTGCTCCCGCGCCGGTGGTGGCTGTCGCGCCTTCACCTGTCGGACGCGTTGATCCGCGTCCTGCGGTGCCGTTGGCTGACACACTGACGCTCGCGAATTTCACACATCCGCAGGCCACGCGTGAAGTGGTGCTGGGGTCGGCGCGCGTGGCCTACGAGTTCAAGCGGGGGCAGCGCAAGACCATCGGTTTTCTTGTGGGTGCCGAAGGTTTGTCGGTGCGTGCGCCGCGGTGGGTCACGCTGCGCGATGTCGATGCGGCGGTGCGTGAGAAGGCCGACTGGATTCTGCGCAAGCTGGCGGAGACGCAGCAGCGCAATGCGCGGGTCGAGGCGACGCGGATTGCCTGGGAAGATGGGGCGGAGTTTCCTTTTCTTGGCGAGCTGGTGGTGATCCGGCTGGATCCGAAGCACGGGTTCGCCAGCGTGGGTGGCACGCTCGATCCTGCTGTGGAAGGCGGTGGGCCACGCACTTTGCGGTTGGCTGTGGCGCAGAACGCGGCGCCTTCGCAGATTCGGGATGCGGCGCAGGCCTGGTTGATGCGGCAGGCGCGCAAGCTGTTCATCGAGCGGCTGGATCACTTTGCTCCGCTGCTGGGGGTGTCATGGCAGAAGCTGTCGCTCTCTAACGCTGCTACGCGGTGGGGGAGTGCGAGTGCGGATGGGTCGATTCGGTTGAACTGGCGGTTGATTCACTTTCGCTTGCCGGTGATCGACTACGTTGTTGCGCATGAGTTGGCGCATCTGCGGGTGATGGATCACTCGCATCGGTTTTGGGAAACCGTTGAAAGTGTTGTGCCTGACTATGGGGTGCTGAGGCAGCAGTTGAAGGATGAGGCTGTGCCTCGGTGGGGCTGACTTTTCTTGTTTGCTTCCCGAGGCCGGGAGTTCCGCCCGGCGGCGGACTCACTTTCTTTTGCTTCGCCAAAAGAAAGTAAGCAAAGAAAAGGCGACCC
>NZ_JBWKPA010000019.1:0-31554 GCF_059416405.1 Variovorax sp. GW821-FHT09D04 | reverse complement strand
GGGCCGGAGGGCGCGGGGCGCGCGGCCTGCTGCGCCATCAGGTCGCCCAGCGGGTCGCCGGGCGGCATGGCGGGGCGCACGGGCGCGGGGGCCGGCGACGGTGCGGCGGGGGCGGGCGGGGCGGTGGCGACGACAGGGCCGTTGCTCGGGGCGGTGGTGGTGCCGCTGCCGTTCTTGGGCGCATCGCGCAGCCGCTCGGCGATCAGCGCTTCCATCGGGTCGATGGCCTGCTCGGGGTACAGGTCGAGCACCAGCCGGTGCTTGTAGGCGGCCACGGGCGCCAGCGAGAACACCTGCGGGCGCACGGTCTGCTTCAGGTCGAACACGATGCGCACCACCTTCGGTGCGTTCTGCCCGATGCGCAGGCCGTTGATGTACGGGTCGCCGGGCTTGATCTTGCCGACCAGGTCGCGCAGCTCGGTGTTCAGGTCGATGCCCTCGATGTCCACGGCCAGCCGGGGCGGGCTGCCGACCACGAGCTGCTGCGAGTTGAGGCGGGCGTCGGACTCGATGGTCACGCGGGTGTAGTCGGCGGCGGGCCACACGCGCACGGCGAGGATGCTGGCGCCGCGCGCGATCTGGTGCACGCCCAGCATCAGCGCGATGCTGCCGCCTTGCAGCAGCACGCGCCGTTTCAGGCCGGTCGCCTTCATGCGGCCAGGCACGCCAGCAGGTCGCTGCCGCGAGGGGTGTTCGCCAGGAGGGTCACGCTGCGGGTGTCGTCGGTCATTGCTTCTATTTTAATAGCTAGGTCGGCAGGTGGGGTGCGCCCCGCGGCGTTCTCCGGCCACTCGGCCAGCTTGAGGCCCGGGCCCGCGAAGATGTCGCGGAAGCCCGCGTCGTCCCATTCGCGCGGGTCGGCGAAACGGTAGAAGTCGAAGTGGTAGATGGCCAGCCCGTCGGGCGCCTCGTGCGGCTCGACCACCGCGTAGGTGGGGCTCTTGATGCGCCCGGTGATGCCCAGCGCGCGCAGCAGGTGGCGCACGAAGGTGGTCTTGCCGGCGCCCAGGTCGCCCTGCAGCGCGATGAAAGCGTCGCGCAACGCGGGCGATGCGGCGAGCGCGCGCGCCAGCGCGTCGGTGTCGTCTTCGCCCTGCCAGCGCAGGGTGCGCGTTTCTACAATCGGCAAGTGATCGTCAGCCATCCACTCGTTGCTCGTATTCAGGCCTTGGCCCGGGAACTCGGATTCTCCCAAATCGGAATCGCGGGCGTCGATCTGTCGAGCGCCGAAGACGGTCTGATGCAATGGCTGGCCCATGGGTTCCATGGAGAAATGCAATACATGGCAACGCACGGCACGCGCCGCGCGCGGCCGGCGGAGCTGGTGCCGGGCACGGTGAGCGTGATCACCGCGCGCATGGACTACCTGCCGCGCGACACCGACGCCGAGTGGCAGACCATCGAGTTCGACCGGCTGCGCCGGCCCGGCGAGGCCATCGTGTCGCTGTACGCGCGGGGCCGCGACTATCACAAGGTGCTGCGCAACCGCCTGGCCAAACTCGCCGAGAAGATCGCCGAAGAGGTCGGCCCCTTCGGCCACCGCGCCTTCACCGATTCGGCGCCGGTGCTCGAGGCCGAGCTCGCCTCGCGCAGCGGCCAGGGCTGGCGCGGCAAGCACACGCTGGTGCTCGACCGCGACGCGGGCTCGATGTTCTTCCTGGGCGAAATCTACGTCGACATGGCGCTGCCGCCGAGCGAGCCCGTCAGCGCGCACTGCGGCAGCTGCAGCGCCTGCATCGACGTGTGCCCGACGCGTGCCATCGTCGCGCCGCAACGGCTCGATGCGCGCCGCTGCATCTCGTACCTGACGATCGAGCACGCCGGCGCCATTCCGGTGGAACTGCGCCCGCTCATGGCCAACCGCATCTACGGCTGCGACGACTGCCAGCTGATCTGCCCCTGGAACAAGTTCGCGAAGAAGAGCACGTTGCCCGACTTCGACGCGCGCGAGGGGCTCACGGGCCGCACGCTGGCCGAGCTGTTCGCGTGGAGCGAGGAAGACTTCCTGCGCCGCACCGAAGGCAGCCCGATCCGCCGCATCGGCCACGAGCGCTGGCTGCGCAACATCGCGGTGGCGCTGGGCAATGCGGTGCGCTCAGGCGAGGGCGGCGCGAAGGAAGCGCTGGCGACGCGCGCCGAACATCCGAGCGAGCTGGTGCGCGAGCATGTCGCGTGGGGGCTGGCGCAGCAGCCCGAAGATCAACCGACTTGAGCGGGAAGAATCTCGCGCACGCGTTCCCACGGCCGGCACATGAGCGTGCCGCGCGGCGACACCACGATCGGGCGCTGCAACAGGATCGGGTTCTCCACGATCGCGTCGAATAGCTGGTCGTCCGTCAGTTTCTCGTCCGCCAGCTTCAGTTCTTCGTAAGGCGCCTCCTTCGTGCGCAGCAGGTCGCGCGCCGTCAGGCCCATCGCCTTCGCCAGCTCGCGAAGCTTCTTCTTCGACGGCGGCGTTTCCAGGTACAGGACGATCTCGGGCTCCACGCCGCTTTCGCGGATCAAGCCCAGCACGTTGCGCGACGTGCTGCAGTTGGGCTTGTGGTAGATCGTCATCGGGTAGGCGGTGGTCGGTGTGCGTGCGGTCATGGCGTCGATTATGAGAAGAGAAGAACGGGCCTCAGCTTGTCTCTTCGTCCGCATCCATCGAGAACGGAAAGCGCGCCGCCCAGAATGCCGCCAGCCGCGGGTCGGCGTCCACGCGCCGCACCACGCGCGCCATGCGCGGCGCCACGCGGTAGAAGCGCCGGCGGGTCGGCGTCCAGCGCGACACCACGGTCACGTACAGGTCGAGCATGCTGAGCTTGTCGCCGAGCAGGTAGGGCGCGGGTTCGTCGATCTGCGTGTCCATGAGGTGCCAGCAGTGCGCGATGCGCGCGGCCGTGCGTTCGAGCACCACGGCCTGCGCGGCGGCATCGGCCGCGAGGCGCGACGGCTCGTCGCGCACCCAGAACATCGAATAGATCGAGGCCGGCAGGTAGACCATCCAGCGCAGGTACTGCGCGCGGCGCGGGTCGCCGGGCGCGGGGCAAAGCCCGGCCTCGGGGTAGCGGTCGCCCAGCCAGATCAGGATGGCCGCACTCTCGGTCATGACTTCGCCCGAAGGCAGCACGAGCGCGGGCACCTGCTGCATCGGGTTGACGCCGGTCAGCCGCTCGCGCTCGGACTCGCCCTCCCAGGGAGCGATGTCGACCGTGTCGACCTGCGCGCCGATCAGCGTCAGCGCGGCGTGGATGGGCGTGGCGCCCGAGCCGGGCGCCCCATAGAGGGTGTAGCGGTCGGCGGCTGCTGCTGCGACCGCCGGGGCGGATGGAGAGGCCATCCGCGCAGGTTACTGCAGGCTTGCGCCTCTTGCCAACCCGCTCAGGCGGCCAGCAGCGCGTCGACCTTGTCCAGCGCCTCGAGCGTCTTGAAGCAGGCCTCGGCCACTTCCGTGCCCTTGATTGCGAAGTGGCGGTGGAAGTACTTGCGGTGCTCCACGTGCTCGTGGAAGTGGTGCGGCGTGAGCACGGCCGAGAAGATCGGCACGTCGGTCTCCAGCTGCAGCGACATCAGCGTGCTGACGACGGTGTTGGCGACGAACTCGTGGCGGTAGATGCCGCCGTCCACCACCAGCGCGCAGCCGATGATGGCCGCGTACTTGCCCGAGTTGGCCAGGCGCTTGGCGTGCAGCGGAATCTCGAAGGCGCCGGGCACATCGAAGATGTCGATGAGCTCACGCGCTACGCCCAGGCGCGCCATCTCTTCGAGAAAGGCGTCGCGTGCCTGGTGGACGATGTCGGAATGCCATTGCGCCTCGACGAATGCGATGCGCTGGCCGCGCGGCGAACCCGACGCGGTGACGGCAGAAAGGGGAAGGTCGTTGATCTGACTCATGGTGTGCCTCTTGAAAGCAGGTTTCCTGAATCAGGGCGCACGAAACCACAGGCCCGCTCGCGCGCCGGTTTGCCAAAAAAGAGCAAAGCAAGGCGCGCGGGCATGCCCGCATTTCGCGCTCTCTTTCATCCGGACTGTGACCGTCGGCTTCGGAATCGCACCGAAATCTGCTGACCCTCGAACCTGTGGCAGGTCCGAGGCGCTCGCGGGCTTGTGCAACTTTCGTTGCCATCACCGCCGGTGGGGAATTGCACCCCGCCCTGAGAACGCTTGCCGTCCGGCGAACCGGACGACGGCGCGATTCTAGAAGCACGCCGCCGGGCCGGTTGTCGCCCGCGCGCCAGACCTTCGAGCGCGCGGGGATTTGCTTCAGAAGCGGTACGTCGCGCTCGCGGTCAGGGTACGGCGCTGGCCGTAGAAGCAGTCGCCGCGCGCCAGGCAGGTGGTGATCTGCACCTTGTCGGTCAGGTTGGCGACGTTGAGTGCCAGGCGCAGCGGACCGTTGTCCCACGCGAACATCGCATCGAACAGCGTGACCGCGGGCGCGGGGTTGCTGTCCATGCCGTCGTACGACTTGCCCAGGTAGCGCACGCCGCCGCCGGCCGAGAAGCCGTGCAGGCCGCCGATCGAGAAGCGCTTGGTCACCCAGGCCGAGGCCGTGTGCTTGGGCACGCCCGAAATGCGCTTGCCCAGGTCGGAGCCGTTGCTCTTCGACACGCGCGCGTCGGTGTAGGCGTACGAGGCGATCCAGTCCCAGTCGCGCGCGATGCTGCCCTTGTACTCGAGCTCCAGGCCCTTCACGTGCACTTCGCCGAGTTGCACGTTGTTGAGCGGGTTGGTCGGGTCGGTGGTCTTGCGGTTGGTGTCGCGCAGGTCGTACACGGCCGCCATGAACGAGGTGCGCTGGCCCGCGGGCTCCCACTTCACGCCGGCTTCCCACTGCTTGCCGCGCTGCGGCTTGAAGGGGTTGTTCGACGTATCGACGCCGCCCAGCGGCAGGAACGATTCGGCATAGCTCAGGTACGGCGCCCAGCCGCCGTCGGCCAGGTAGACCAGGCCGGCGCGCTTGGTGGTGGCCTTGTCGTCGGCCGCCGCGGCGGGGCGGCCTTCGGTGTCGGTGGTGGCCTTGTCGTGGCGCAGGCCCAGCAGGCCGATCCAGCGGCCGTACTTGACCTGGTCCTGCACGTACAGGCCGGCCTGCTTCTGCATCACCTCGGGTGCGCGCGTGTAGCTGGTCGGCGCCGTGTAGTTGCCGTACACCGGCGCGTACACGTCGAGCGCGCCCGCACGGCCGCGGCCCGAGAGCTTGGAGGTGGTGTTGCGCTGGAAGTCGGCGCCCAGCAGCAGCGTGTGCTCGACCTCGCCGGTCTTGAAGTGCGCTTCGGCCTGGTTGTCGAGCAGCAGCATCTTGCCGCCGTTGATGTCGCTGCTCAGGTCGCGCTCGATGGTGCGCTGGTCGGCGTTGAACACCGGGCGTGCCGGACGGCCCGTGAGGCGGTTGGCCGTGAAGCTGGTGTACGAGGTGTTGTACCAGACCTTGCTCTCGGTCGAGCGCAGGTTCTGGCGCACCGTCCAGGTGTCGTTGAGGCGGTGGCTGAACAGGTAGCCCAGCGAGGTGCTGCGCGTGTCGAAGCGGTCGAAGCCCGGCTCGCCGGTGAAGGTCGAGGTCGGGATGCGGCCGTACAGCGAGGGCAGCAGCGTGCCCTGCCACGGGAAGAAGCCGATCAGCGAGCCGCTCTTGTCCTTCTGGTAGGACGCCTGCAGCGTGAGCGAGGTGTCGGCGTTCGGGCGCCAGGTGAGCGAGGGCGCGATCGCGATGCGGTCGTCCGACACGTGGTCGACCTGCGTGCCGCTGTCGCGGTTCACGGCCACGAGGCGGTACATCCACTTGCTCTCGGGATCGAGCGAGCCGGTGAAATCGGCGGCGATCTGCTTGCGCGCGTTGTTGCCCAGCTGCAGCTGCACCTCGCGCTGCGTCTCGGCCTGCGGACGCTTCGACACGAGGTTGAGCACGCCGCCGATGCCGCCTTGGCCGTACAGCACCGACGAAGGGCCGCGCAGCAGCTCCACGCGCTCCAGCATGTACGGGTCGGGCCGGCTGGCGTTGTAGGTGCCGTAGGTGCGTTGCAGGCCGTCGAGATACTGCACGGCGTCGCCGCCGCGGGCCTTGAACGAATCCACGCGGCTGTCGAAGTAGCTCGACACCACGCCGGCCGTGTAGTTGGTGGTCTCGCGCAGGGTGAGCGCGCCCTGGGCTTCGATCTGGTCGCGCGTGACGACCGAGATGGCCTGCGGCGTTTCGATCAGCGGCGTGTCGGTCTTGGTGGCGGTGCTGCCGCGCCTGGCGACGAAGCCCGTCACGGGGCCGGTGGCGGTCTCGCCGGCATCGCCCGAGACGGTGACCGTGGGCAGCGCCTGCCGCGTTTCGGCAGCAGCGGCTTCTTGCGCGTGGGCATGTGCGCTGGCGGCAAGCGCCACGGCGGTGACCGCGAGCGTGGCATAGCCCCGCCGCGTGCGCGGCGTTCCGGGGCGACGATTCTTGGATGTCATGTGCAGCTTCTCCTGTGTCCTGCGTCAGGTGTGTCTAGGGCGGGGGAGTGGCTGCGGCGCGGTCAGGCGCGCCATGGCTTCTCGGGTGCGATCGAAAAAAACGGAAACGAACGAGCGCGTGCCGTGGCGCATTCCGAAAGGAAAGCGCATCCGGCTGGTGTTGTGTGTCTACGGCGTCGTGGGGGCAGTGGCCGGGGGCGACGACGGGATGTGTCGTCGCTCGGGCTGCTGCGTCTTCGTTCCTTCGAAGACGGCTGGCGGGCTCGCGGCGGGCGCGGGCGGCTGGCTGAGGCGGGCGATTATAAAAGGCGGCGTCAGCGGCCCGCGAGGAACTGCGTCATGCGGTGCAGTTCTTCGTCGAGGCTCGCGCGGAATGCCGCGCCCTGCGGCTTCTTCGCATCGGCATAACCGAAGGCCGGCTGCAACCGACCTTCGGGTGCGCTCACGTTGGCCCAGCCGATCACGCGGTCGTGCCACAGCATCGGCAGCGCGTAGTAGCCGAACTGCCGCTTCGGCGCGGGCGTGTAGGCCTCGAACTTGTACGTCCAGCCCCACAACAGCTCGAAGCGGCGGCGGTCCCACACCACCGGGTCGAAGGGCGCGAGCAGCCGCACCGCGTCGTCGGGTGCATGGCGGCGCGAGGCGGGGTTCTCGTCGGCGGGCCAGTACCACGTCGTTCCGTCGATGCGGCAACTGGCCAGCTCCTCGCGCGCCAGCCGCAGCGCCGCCTGCGTCTGCGCGGCCAGGTGCGGCGCGCCGTAGCCGAGCAGGCGCACGAGGTAGGTCAGGCTCGTGGCCGGCAGCGGCGCGTACTTGCGCACCACCAGTTCGATGAGCGCCGCCGCACGCTGCGCGCGCCCGGCGGGGCTGTCGTCGGCGGGCGGATGGCTCACGGCCTCGTACACCCGCGTGCCGCTGTCGCGCCGCACCACGCGCAGCAGGCCCCGGTAGTGCATGCCGTCGAGCAGGTGCGTGGTGGCGTTGCTGGAACCGCCCCAGTAGTTCTGGATGCGGCCGTGCGCGAAGTGCTGCTCGACCTGGCGCGGATGCACCGGACCGTGCTCGCGCACATAGGCCAGCACGTCGGCGGCCTTGCGGCGCGTGTCGGCGTCCCAGGCTTTCTTGGCCTCGCGCGGATGCATCAGCGCCAGGTGTTCGCGCGGCAGGAAGCCGTAGTTGACGAGGCAGTCTTCCTCGATCGCGAGCCGCGCGTATCGGCTTTCGAGATCGCCTGCGCGGTAGTCCTTCACGCGATGGCGTAGCGTGAGGTCTTGCGCCCGCGCCGGCGCACGGATCGGGTCGGCCTGCACGAAGCCGAGCTTGCGGATGGCGGCGGGCAGCGTCGTGGGCGTGAAGAGGGTGCGCGCGACGGCGTAGCGGCGCAGGTCGTCGAGGGTGGGGTCAGCCATGGGGCGGATTGCAGCACAGGTGCCCACTTTTCGCTTCGTGGCGAGTTACTGTTCAGGGCGTCGCTCCCGCCGACGAGGTACCTTGCTCCGCGAATGTCCCCCGGCCTGCGGCCTCCTCCTTGATTTCGCTGCGCAAGGCACCTCATCGACGTGAGCGTGTTCAGAGCACGTGTTGATCGGCGCGCACCAGCAGCGTGCCTCGTGCTCAGGACACTGGGTGCTTCCCGCAGCGAAATCAAGGAGGAGGGGCGAAGCCCCGGGGGACATTCGCGGAGGGAAGTGCCCGGTGGCCTGGGCACGCGCCCTGAACCCGTGGTTGACGTGCCGGTTGCGCCTGCGTGTGAGCCCATCGCACGTGGTCCGTCAGAAACCGCTCTCGGCCGGCATAGCGGCTTGTCGTCGCAAGCAGGCCGACACGTACCATCTTTCATTCAACCTGATGTCGGTGTCACTCATGCCTACTAGCTGGATCGAATCCGAGTCGAAGGTGCTCGCGCGAGCTATTCGCTGCCATCGAACGCTTTCGCATCTTGTCCACTTCGGGTTGGATGGCGCGTTCCCCTTTCCCGAGCACCCCTACGGCCAAGACGTACTCGTGGCGATCAATGTTTTACGTCAGCGCTTGGGGCTCAGCGTGGATGGGCGTCCCGGCGACGTTGACCTTCTGGTTGTGCCCACGCGCGATTCGCCGATGGCCGACCGCGCGATCGCCATCGAGATAAAGATCGTTAGACCGACGATGGCGAAGCCATCCAGGAACGCCAACGCGATGGGCGCCTCTCAGGCCATTGGACTCTTCGAGGATGGGTTCCCATTTGCAGGACTTGTTCACATCTGCATTCCCTCTCCGCTCCCCCCGGAGTTGCATCTGAGCGTTCCGAAGGCGCTCAACAAACTTGGCCCTGACGGGAAGCTGCTTTACTCAGGTGAGTTTTTCAGCTTCGATCCTTTTCCCTTGCTGAGCGCACAGCGGCAGCTTGGGCGTGTCGCGGCTTTGCAGCTTCCTGAGGAGGTTGGCTACAACGTTCTCGGTGTCAACTTGTCGAAAGATGGTCAGAGGTTTGCAGGCCATACCTTGGGCGATGAGCGCAAGGCAGTGCGCAACCCTCGCTCGTCTCCAGATTTGATCGAGGCAATTCGACGCCTGTGCGTCGAGAACCCAGATCTGTTCCGGCGTGTTTGCTGGAACGACGGAGGTGGATAGCTCGGTGACGACCTCTACACCGCGCAGCGATGCCGCTCGATGCAAGCGTCGAGCGTCTCCGCCCCAGGCCGTTGCCACCAGTCCAGGTTCGAAAAGATCTCGACCTCGCTGAACCCCGCAAACCCCGCGTCCTCGACCCACCCGCGGATCTTTTTCAGCTCGACGACCCCGTCACCCATCATCCCGCGATCGGAGAGCAGGTCGCGCGTCGGCGTGAGCCAGTCGCAGACGTGGTACGCCAGCAGCCGCTCGCGGCCGGCGCGGGCGATCTGCTGCTGCAGCTTCGGGTCCCACCAGACGTGATAGATGTCGAGCGCCACGCCGAGCGTGCCGCTCTTGCCTGCGTCGAGTTCATCGCAGAGATCGAGCGCATGTTCGAGCGTGTTGATGCACGCGCGGTCGGCCGCCTGCATCGGGTGCAGGGGCTCGATGGCCAGCGGCATGCCGACCTCGCGCGCGTAGTCGAGCGATGCGGCGATGCCGTCGCGCACTTCATTGCGCGCGCGGCTGATGTCCTTGTACGCCGCCTTGCCGTCGAGCGCACCGGGCAGGGCGCCGACCACGAGCACAAGACAGGGCGCGTCCAGCGTCTTCGCTTCGTCGATGGCGCGGCGGTTGTCGTCGAGCGCGGCCTTCAGGCCGGCCGCATCGGGCGCGGGAAAGAAGCCGCCCCGGCAGTAGCCCGAGAGGCCGATGCCGTGCGCCTTCAACTGCTTGGCCACCTTGTCGAGCCCGACGGCCGCAACCTGGTCGCGCCATGGGCTGATAGCGCGGATGCCGCGTTCGGCGCACTGGTCGATGAGGCGGTCCAGCGGCACCTCGGCACCCGACTGCTTGCGGATGGTCGCCGTGTTGATCGACAGCCAGTCGTGGTTCTGCGAGAAATCGCGCATGGGTTCGCTCAGCCTTCCACGCCGTGCAAGGCCAGCAACGTCTTCATACGCCGCACCGCAAGCTCGGGCTGCTCCAGCAGGTTGGCCGCATCGGCCAGCCGGAACAACTCGGCGAAGTGCTGCAGCGAGCGCGTGCTCTGCTGCCCGCCCACCATCGTGAAGTGCTTCTGGTGGCCGTTGAGCCAGGCCATGAACACCACGCCGGTTTTGTAGAAGCGCGTGGGCGCCGCAAAGATGTGGCGCGACAGCGGCACCGTGGGGCCGAGGATCGCGTGGAACTTCTCGGTGTTGCCTTGCGCCAGTGCGCCCAGCGCGGCACTCGCGGCGGGCGCGATGGCGTCGAAGATGCCCAGCAGGGCATCGCTCTTGCCGTGCGTCGGCTCGCTGCCGAAGCCGTCGCCGGCGATCAGTTCGGCGTAGTTGAAGTCGTCGCCCGTGTACATGCGCACACCCTTCGGCAGGCGGCGGCGCATGGCGATCTCCTTGTCCTTGTCGAGCAGCGAGATCTTGATGCCGTCGACCTTGTCCGGGTGCGCCGCGATGATGCCCAGCGCCGTGTCCATGGCCGCATCGACATCCTTTGTGCCCCAGTAGCCCGCGAGTGCCGGGTCGAACATGTCGCCCAGCCAGTGCAGCACCACGGGCTGCTTCGCCTGGCTCAGGATGCGGTCGTACACGCGCTCGTAGTCGGCGGGGCTCTTTGCCACGCGGGCCAGCGCGCGGCTCGCCATCACGATCAGCTTGCCGCCGAGCGCCTCGATGGCGGCCATCTGCTCCTCGTAGCCGCGGATCACGTCGTCGACGCTCTTCACGTCGTCGATGTTGAGGTGGTCGGTGCCGCAGCCCGAGGCGACGAGCGCGCCCGGCACGTCCTTCGCGGCATCGAGCGAGCGGCGGATCAGCTCGAGCGACGTGGGCCAGTCGAGGCCCATGCCGCGCTGCGCGGTGTCCATCGCCTCGGCCACGCCCAGGCCCAGCGAGAACAGGTGGCGGCGGTAGGCGATGGTGGTGTCCCAGTCGACCGCGCATTGCAGCCACGGGTCGATGGCGGCGAGCGGGTCGGCCACGACGTGGGCGGCCGAGTAGGCGATGCGGTTGAACTTGACGCCCGCATCGGGCTTCACCGGCGCGGTGCCGCGCAGGGCGTAGGGCGCGAGCGCGCCGCTCGCGGTGGGGAGGGTCAGCGACAGTGCCATGGCTTTGTCTTCTTCTTCTTCCTCAGACCTTCAGCGTGGGCACGTCGATCCAGCGGCGCTCTTGCCAGGACGCGAGCGCGGCCTCGACCAGCTGCACGCCCTTGGCGCCTTCGGGCAGCGTCCACTTGTAGGGCGCGTCTTCCACCACGTGGCGGATGAAGTGTTCCCACTGGATCTTGAAGCCGTTGTCGTAGACCTGCGAGTCCGGAATTTCCTGCCACTGGTCGAAGAAGTTCATCGTCTGCTTCTCGTCGGGGTTCCACACCGGGCGCGGCGTGGCCACGCGCGACTGGGCGCGGCAGCTGGACAGGCCCGCCACGGCCGAGCCGTCGGTGCCGTCGACGTGGAAGGTCACGAGGTCGTCGCGGCGCACGCGCGTGGCCCAGCTCATGTTGAGCTGCGCGATCACCGGCTCGCCGTTGTGGCCCGTGAGTTCGCAGGTGGCGTAGGCCGCGTCGTCGGCGGTGGCCTCGTAGGGCTTGCCGGCTTCGTCCCAGCGCGTGGGGATGTGGGTGGCGCCGATGCACGACACTGACTTCACCTCGCCGAACAGGTTGTCCAGCACGTAGCGCCAGTGGCACATCATGTCCAGGATCATGCCGCCGCCGTCTTCCTTGCGGTAGTTCCAGCTCGGGCGCTGGATGGGCTGCAGGTCGCCCTCGAACACCCAGTAGCCGAACTCCAGGCGCACGCTGAGCATGCGGCCGAAGAAGCCCGCGCGGCGCAGCATGTCGAGCTTGCGCAGGCCGGGCAGGAAGAGCTTGTCCTGCACCGCGCCGTGCTTCAGGCCCGTGGCCTTGCCGGCCTCGTCCGCCAGGCGGGCGATCTCGACGGCTTCGTTGAGGTTGGTGGCGATCGGCTTCTCGCAGTACACATGCTTGCCGGCGCGGATGGCCTTGGCCAGCAGCGTGGGGCGCATCTGCGTGGTGCCGGCGTCGAAGAAGACGGTGTCGTCCTTGTTCGCGAGCGCCTGGTCGAGGTCGGTGCCCCAGCGCGCGATGTTGTGGGCCTTGGCGAGCGCTTCCATCTTCTCGGCGTTGCGGCCGATGAGGATCGGATCGGGCATGACCTTGTCGCCGTTCGACAGCGTCACGCCGCCCTGGGCGCGGATCGCGCAGATGGAGCGGATCAGGTGCTGGTTCATGCCCATGCGTCCGGTGACGCCGTGCATGATGATTCCGAGACGTTGGGTGGCCATCGTGGGTTCCTTGGGAGATGCAGGGGAAAAGAGAAAGGGGCTTCGATCGGCGTGGCGCGTGGCAACGCCGGGGCAGGCCGGGCTGCCCCGCGTGCACGACGCGGCGCGAAACCTCGGCGTGGCTGCTGTTACTGCTGGACCGCGAGGCCGGCGGCCTTCACGAGCTGCGCGTTGCTGGTGATCTCGTCCTTGATGTAGGCGTCGAACTGCTCGGGCTTGAGCGTCCAGGCGTCGGCGCCCAGCTTGAGGAAACGCTCCTTCACCTCGGGCGTGGCCAGGGCCTTGACCACTTCGTCGTGCAGGCGGTTGACGACGTCGCGCGGCGTCTTGGCGGGCGCCATCATGCCGATCCAGAAATTGAACTCGGAGCCGGGCACGCCAGCCTCGGTGGTGGTGGGCACGTCGGGCAGGGCGGCGGCGCGCTTGGGCGAGCCCACGGCTAGCGCCAACAGCTGGCCTTCCTTGATCTGGCCGATGACGGGCGCGATGGGCGAGAAGTAGTAGTCGACGCGACCCGACAGCACTTCCGTCACGGCCTCGCCCGATCCCTTGAAGGGGATGTTGGTCGCGTCGATCTTCGCGGCCATCTTGAACTTCTCGGCGTTCAGGTGCGTGGCGCTGCCCTGGCCGGCCGAGGCGAAGTTCATGCTGCCGGGCTTGGCGCGCGCGGCGGCCAGCAGCTGCGGCAGGGTCTTGATGTTCTTGCTGGGCGAGATGACCAGCGCGTTGGGCAGCGACGAGATCGGCGTGACGCCTGCGAAATCGTGCACCGTGTCGAAGGGCAGTTTGGCGAAGGTCGACGGGCTCACCGTGTGCGACGACGAATGGATCATCACCGTGTAGCCATCGGGCGCGGCCGTGGCCACCGCCTGCTGACCGATGGTGCCGCTGGCGCCGCCGCGGTTCTCGATGATCAGTGCCTGGCCCATGCTGGTGCCCATCTTGTCGGCGATGGCGCGGGCAATGATGTCCGTCGTGCTGCCGGCGGCGAACGGAACGATCACGCGGATCGGCTTGGTGGGGTAGCCGTTCTGCGCGGCCGCCAGACCCGGCAGCAGGGCGGCCAGGCAGGTCAGCGAGGCCAGGAGGGTGGTGCGTGCAAGTTGCTTCAAGGTTGTCTCCGCGCGGTCGGGCCGCAGTTCTTGAGTCATCAATTCACCATTGAGTGAATTAGTGAATTGTAGGAACGGCTGCGCCGCAGCGTCAACCGACGCTGCTTGGTGAAAACCCGGGGGCGTGGAAAAGGGCGCCTGCAGCGCCCGAAGGCTCAGTGCAGGACGTAGCCCAGCACGAGGTCGGTCATGTGCGAGAGGCGTTGCGCCATCGCCTTGGGGGCGCGCAGGTCACGCCCGAAGATGGCCGACAGCGTGTGGTTGTTCGAGAGGTAGAAGTAGCACAGCGAGGCGATCGAGATGTACAGCTGCACGGGGTCGACACCGGCGCGAAAGAGGTTGTCCTTCTTGCCGCGCTCCAGCACGGTGTCGAGCAGCTGCACCAGCGGCGAGTTCATCTCCTGGATGCGCTCGGAGCGCTTCAGGTGCGCCGCGCCGTGCAGGTTCTCGCTGTTGAGCAGCGTGATGAACTCGGGATGCTCCAGGTAGTAGTGCCAGGTGAACGACACCAGCTGGCGGATCGCCTCGACGGGCTCGATCTCGTCCAGGTGCAGGCGCTGCTCGGCGGCGCGGATGTCGGCGTACACGCGCTCCAGCACGGCCAGGAACAGGTCGTCCTTGCTGCCGAAGTAGTAGTAGATGAGGCGCTTGTTCAGGCCCGCGCGTTCGGCGATGCTGTCCATGCGCGCACCGGCCAGGCCGCGTGCGGCGAACTCGTCGCGCGCCGAGGCGAGGATGGCCAGTTGCGAGCGGTCGGCGTCGCGCGAGCGCGGCTCGAGCGTTTCGGGCAAAGAGTCCTTGGGGGCCTTCATGACGCGAATTTAACCAATTGGGGAATTAAGACAAGGCGTGGAAGGCAGGCACACATAATCGCCGGAGACATTTGCAACTGAGGTTCGAACTTTCCATGAGTACATCACAACCCGCGGGCCACCTGATCGTGGAGTGCCTGGTCGAACAGGGCATGCAACTCGCCTTCGGCGTGCCGGGCGAGAGCTTCCTGGCGGTGCTCGACGGCTTCCATGCCTACTGCGACCGCGCGCGTTTCGTGGTGAACCGGCAGGAGGGTGGCGCGGCCTTCATGGCCGAGGCGCACGGCAAGCTCACCGGGCGCCCGGGCGTGTGCTTCGTGACGCGCGGGCCGGGCGCGACCAACGCCTCGATCGGCGTGCACAACGCGTTCCAGGACTCGACGCCGATGGTGCTGTTCGTGGGCGACGTCGGCAGCGACTTCCGCGACCGTGAGGCCTTCCAGGAGGTGGACTACGCCAGCTTCTTCGGGCCGAGCACCAAGGGCTTCGCCAAGCGCGTGGAGCGCATCGACGACGCCGACCGCATTCCCGAGTACATCGCGCGCGCCTTCGCCACCGCGATGAACGGCCGCCCGGGCCCGGTCGTGCTGGTGCTGCCCGAGGACATGCTGCGCACCGAGACGGCGGCGCGGCCGCTGGCGCGCGTGGAGGCGGTCCAGCCGTGGAGCGACCCGGGCGCGCTGCGCACGCTGCGCGAGCTGCTGCTGAAGTCGCAGCGCCCGCTGCTGATCGCCGGCGGCGGCGGCTGGACGCCGCAGGCCGCGCAGGCGCTGCAGCGCTTCGCCGAGAACTGGCGCCTGCCGGTGGCGAACGCCTTCCGCTTCCAGGACACCTTCGACAACCACCACCCGCAGTACGCGGGCGACGTCGGCATCGCCATCAACCCGAAGCTCGCGCAGCACGTGAAGGACGCCGACCTGGTCCTGGCCATCGGCCCGCGCCTGGGCGAGATGACGACCGGCGGCTACACGCTGCTCGAAGCGCCGAAGGCGAAGCAGACGCTGGTGCACATCCATGCGAGCGCCGAGGAGCTGAACCGCGTCTACCAGGCCGACCTGGCGATCAACGCCGGCATGAGCGCCGCGGCGCGCAGCCTCGAGGTGCTGAGCGCGCCGCCCTCGCTGCCGTGGGAAGCCTGGACGCAGCAGCTGCACGCGGACTACGAAGCCTGGCTGCAGCCGCAGGCGCTCGCCGGCATGCCGGCCGAGACGCCGCGCGGTACGGTCGACATGGCGGCCGTGGTGGCGCTGCTGCAGAAGCACCTGCCGGCGGATGCGGCCATCACCAACGGCGCCGGCAACTTCGCGAGCTGGGTGCACCGCTACTTCCGCTACCACGGGCTCGCCAAGGGCGCCAAGACGCAGCTGGCACCCACCAGCGGGGCGATGGGCTACGGCGTGCCGGCGGGCATTGCCGCGAGCATCGCCACCGGGCGCGTGGCCTTCACCATCGCGGGCGACGGCGACTTCCTGATGAACGGGCAGGAGCTGGCCACGGCCTCGCAGCACGGCGGCAAGAGCATCGTCGTGCTGCTCAACAACGGCATGTTCGGCACGATCCGCATGCACCAGGAGCGCGAGTATCCCGAGCGCACCAGCGGCACCGCGCTGCGCAACCCCGACTTCTGCGGCCTGGCGCGCGCCTATGGCTATGCGGCCGAGCGCGTCACCGAGACGGCGCAGTTCGAAGCCGCGCTGCTGCGCGCGCTGGCGGCCGACACCGGCACGCTGATCGAGATCCCGCTCGACCCCGAGGTGATCACCACGCGCGGCACGCTGGCGTCGATCACGCGCGCGGCGAAGCAGCAGGCGCAGGGCTGAGCGTCACGCGATGGCGGGCCACCTCGTCGCGCAGCGCGGGCGAGCGCAGTTCGAAGACGTCGAACAGGCCGAGCGCGTCGAGCGTGGGAATCAGCGCCGCGAGGTCGTCGCGGGCGACGCGGCGTTCGTCGGCTGTGGCGTTCGGGTCTTCGAGCACGCGCGCATTGGCGAGGAAGGCGCCGACCGAGCCCTTGCGCACGGTGTGGCCGTCGATGACGGTGAAGTCCTGTCCGTCGGGAATGATGTCTTGCGCTTTCATGGGGATTCCTTGGTGGAGATGCCTTCGATGCTAGGCAGCGGGGCGGTCCCCGGCTTGCGGCGCGGGGCCAATCGATACCGCGTGCGGGCCAGCCATGGCGGCTGAATCGCCTGCCACGCTCTGGCGCTACGCGCATGAGGCACCGCGCGTCACGGGCTGCCACGCACACGAGACCGGCCAGCTGTTCGCGCTGCGCGAAGGCCTGCAGGTCATCGAGACGCCCGCAGGGCGCTGGGTGCAGCCGCCGGGATGGATCGGCTGGATCGCGCCGCGCTGCGCCCATGCCGCGCAAAGCTTCGGGGCCACGGCGGGATGGCACCTGCACATCGATGCGTCGGTGGCGCAGGCCTTGCCGGAGGGGCCGCATGTCTTTGCCGCCACGCCGCTGGTGCGGGAGCTGGTGGCGCGGCTGATGTCGATGGAGCCATCCGACGCACTGTTGGAGCCCCGTCGCACGCGACTGGTGGGCGTGCTGATCGACGAGCTGGCGGCCGGCGGGCGCGAGTCGCTGCACCTGCCCATGCCGCAGGACCCGCGGCTGGTGGCGATGGCGCGTGCGCTGGCAGACGATCCGGCACTGGCCGACGGCATCGACGACTGGGCCGATCGCATCGGCATGGCCCGTCGCACGCTCACGCGCCGCTTCGCCGCCGAGACCGGGCTGAGCTTCACGCAATGGCGCCAGCAGGCGCGTCTGCTGAAGGCCGTGGAGTTGCTGAGCCTGCGTGAGCCGGTGACGGCTGTGGCGCTGACGGTGGGCTACAGCTCGGTGAGCGCCTTCATCGAGGCCTTCCGCAAGCACTTCGGCTGCACGCCCACGCGCTTCTTCGAGGCGGGCGAGGGCTTGCTGCAGGCGAAAAAAAAGCCCGCATGACGCGGGCTTTTTGACTCAGGAGCACGAGGCCCCCGAACGCTTACTTGACGTGCTTGCCAATCAGCGCAGCCAGTTCGAACATCGAAACCTGAGCCTTGCCGAAGATTTCCTTCAGCTTGGCGTCGGCGTTGATGTTGCGCTTGTTGGCCTTGTCTTGCAGGTTGTTCTTCTTGATGTAGTCCCACAGCTTGCTCACCACAGCGGTGCGCGGCAGAGGCGTCGAACCGACCACAGCGGCCAAGGCCGGGCTGGGGGTCAGGGCCTTCATGAACGCAGCGTTGGGGGTGCGCTTCTTGGCGGGAGCGGCCTTCTTTGCAGGAGCCTTCTTCGCCGGTGCAGCCTTCTTTGCAGGAGCAGCCTTCTTGGCGGGCGCCGCTGCCTTCTTGGCCGGTGCGGCCTTCTTTGCAGGAGCCGCAGCCTTCTTTGCGGGAGCGGCCTTCTTTGCCGGAGCTTTCTTGGCCGGAGCCTTCTTTGCAGTTGCCATGGTTGATTTCCTTTTTTGGTTGAACGTTCACCAATGAAAAACTTGCGTCTCCAGTGGCAATGCGGATGCTAAATGAGAAAAAACGCGTTTCCAAGGGAAAAAGCGCTTTTTTCATTGGGAGCTGTTGTTTTTTCAGAGGGGAGAAGGGACGTTGTTCACGTTCGTCGCCCCGGCCACGTCGCCAGCACCACACCCACGAGGGCGATCGTGAACGCAAGCAGCTGCGGCGAAGTGAGGTTTTCCCCGAGCACGAGCACGCCCACGAGGGCCGCACTGACGGGCAGCAAGACAGTGAAGACACCCGCTTGTGCCGCTGGTACGTGGCGAAGTCCGGTCATCCACAGCCACACGGTCCAGATGCTGGCGGCCAGTGCGTAGGCCACGAGCAGCGCCCAGGTGCCGAAGCGCACGGCGGTGAAGTCGAACTGCAGTGCGAACCAGATGCCGAAGGGCATCGACAGCACGAAGCCCCACAGGTTGATGAGCGAGGCGATGCGCTTGGGCCCCAGCTTGCCGGTGAGCGACTTGCCGATCACCGCATAGGCGGCCTCGCAGAGCACCGCGCAGAACACGAGCAGGTTGCCCAGCCACGGCATCGACGGCGCACCGGCCGCGCTGCCGGTGGTGGTTGGTGCATGCGTCGGCGTGAACGCGAGCAGGCCGATGCCCAGTGCCGCGCAGGCAATGGCCAGGCCGATGCGCACCGTGATGCGCTCGCGCAGGAAGAGCCAGCTGGCCACCGCGACCACCGCGGGGATCGACGCCATGATCACGCCCGCCGACACCGCGCTGGTGAGGCTCACGCCGAACAGCATGCAGATCGAGAACAGGAAGTTGCCGAGGAAGGATTCGAGGAACACGAGCCCGCGCGTGCGTGCGCTCATGGGCGGCTCGTCGGGCGTGGGTTGGAGCCAATGCGGCATGGCGAGTGCCGCGATGCCGAAGCGCAACCAGGCCAGCAGCAGCACCGGGAAGGCTGCCACCAGCGGCTTGGAGAGGGCGACGTAGATGCCGACGAGCGACATGCTCAAGGCCAGGCAGCCGTAGGCCACGAGGCGGCCGGAGGTGGAAGCGGCGGGGTTCAATAGACTGGGCGCTGGTTGTTGATCGGATGGATTCGATGATGCCCCACGTTCTTGTCTACGGCACGCTGCGGCGCGGCGGGCGCAACGACATCGCGCGCTACCGGCCGGCGCCGGTGTTCGTCGGCGAGGCCGTCATCGCGGGCACGCTGTACGACCTGGGCGCGTACCCGGGTGTGGTGCTCGGCGGAGAAGGGCGCGTGAAGGGCGAGGTCTATCGCGTCGCACCGAAGGTCGAGCGCGAACTCGACCGGCTCGAGGAAGTGGCCGACGACGATTCGGGCGAGTACATCCGGCGCCGCGTGCGCGTGGCGGTGGGCGCGCAATCGATCGACTGCCTGGTCTACGAGATCCATCCGACGCGCATCGCGGGCCGCCATGTGATCGACAGCGGCGACTGGATCGCGCATGCGGCGGGCGCCGCGGGATAGGCGTGGTTTTCACAACCGAAAGAGTGATTCCGCATCGCGAAAATCTGAACTGCTGCGCCGCAATATTTTTTCTCGATATGAGAAAAATAATTTCTCATTGAGAAATATCTCCGTAAGTTGTTGATTTTGTTGGTTCAAAAATATGTCTTCTATAAGACATAAGAGTCCGCAATCGGATTACAGTAAACCCACGGCCGCAACGCCAACCTTCAATCAACCTCACGGAGTGACCATGCCCCAGACCCTGAACGAACAACTGAGCCGCGAACAGCAAATTGCCGCCCTCGAAAAGGACTGGGCCACCAACCCGCGCTGGAAGGGCGTGAAGCGCGGCTACAGCGCGGCCGACGTGGTTCGCCTGCGCGGTTCGCTCCCCATCGAGCACACGCTGGCCAAGCGCGGCGCTGAAAAGCTCTGGGCCAAGATCAACGGCGGTGCCAAGAAGGGCTACGTGAACGCCTTCGGCGCGATCTCTGCTGGCCAGGCCATGCAGCAAGCCAAGGCCGGCCTCGAAGCCGTGTACCTGTCGGGCTGGCAAGTCGCTGCCGACGGCAACACCTCGGAAACGATGTACCCCGACCAGTCGCTGTACGCCTACGACTCGGTGCCGACGATGGTCCGTCGCATCAACAACACCTTCAAGCGCGCCGACGAAATCCAGTGGGGCCGTGGCATCAACCCGGGCGACAAGGAATTCATCGACTACTTCCTGCCGATCGTCGCGGACGCTGAAGCCGGCTTCGGCGGCGTGCTGAACGCCTTCGAACTGATGAAGAACATGATCGCGTCGGGCGCTGCCGGCGTGCACTTCGAAGACCAGCTGGCCGCCGTCAAGAAGTGCGGTCACATGGGCGGCAAGGTGCTCGTGCCGACGCAGGAAGCCTGCGAGAAGCTGATCTCGGCGCGTTTCGCCGCCGACGTCATGGGCGTGTCGACCATCGTCCTGGCCCGCACCGATGCGGAAGCCGCAAACCTGATCACGTCCGATCACGACGCCAACGACAAGCCTTTCCTGACCGGCGAGCGCACGCAAGAAGGCTTCTACCGCGTCAAGAACGGCCTGGAGCAAGCCATCAGCCGCGGCGTGGCCTACGCTCCGTACGCCGACCTGGTGTGGTGCGAAACCGGCGTGCCGGACATCGGCTTTGCCCGTGAGTTCGCGCAAGCCGTGCACGCCGCCTGCCCCGGCAAGCTGCTGTCGTACAACTGCTCGCCGTCGTTCAACTGGAAGAAGAACCTGGACGACAAGCAGATCGCCTCGTTCCAGGAAGACCTGTCGGCGCTGGGCTACAAGTACCAGTTCATCACGCTGGCCGGCATCCACATCAACTGGTTCAACACCTTCCAGTTCGCCCACGCGTATGCCAACGGCGAAGGCATGAAGCACTACGTGAACATGGTGCAGGAACCCGAGTTCGCCGCACGCGACAAGGGCTACACCTTCGTGTCGCACCAGCAGGAAGTCGGCGCCGGCTACTTCGACGATGTGACCACCGTGATCCAGGGCGGCTCGTCCAGCGTGAAGGCGCTGACCGGTTCGACCGAAGAAGAACAGTTCCACTGAGCTGCCTTCGTTGATCGCTGAGTGACGGCGCGTGGCGCTGTCGCCCCCCAAGCCCGGCCTCGTGCCGGGCTTTTTCGTGGGCGCTCGACGGGCGAGGCTCAGGCTTCGAGCCGCACCTCGCGCACGCCGCGCCCCAGCCGCTGGCGCAGCAGCGTGCGCAGGGTGACGCCGTCCGCGTAGCCGACCATGCCCGCGATCTGCTCGAGGCTCTTGTTGCTGGTCTTGAGCAGGTGCACGGCGCGTTCGACGCGCAGGTCCTGCACGTACGACAACGGGCTCTTTCCCAGCACCTGCTGCATGCGCCGCGCCAGCGTGCGCTTGCTGGTGCCCGCGGCCTGCGCCGCTTCGTCGAGCGAGAAACCCTCGGCCAGCCGGCCGCGCGCCCAGCGTTCGAAGCGCTCCACCAGCGGGTCTGCGTGCGAGAGGTGGTCGGAGATCACGTAGGCCGACTGCGACGGGCGCGAGTCCACGATGAGGTAGCGCGCGACCAGCGCCGCGAGTTCGGGGCTGGCCTGGCGCACCAGCCACAGCGCCATGTCGACGTGGCTCAGCGCCGCGCCCGCCGTGACGAGCGGCCCCGAGCTGACCAGCATGCGCGAATCGTCGAGCAGCACCGCCGGGTAGCGCTGCCGGAAGAGCGTGGCCAGCCACCAGGTGGTGGTCGCCTTGTGGCCCGCGAGCACGCCGGCTTCCGCCAGCACGAAGGTGCCGATGCACGCGGCGGCGATGCAGCCGCCGTCTTCGGCACGCGCGCGCAGTGCCGCGCAGGCATCGCGGACGTCGGCGCGTTGCAGGGCAGGCTCCAGCGTCTCGGGCATCTTGCAGCCGAGCGCCGGAACGACGAGCCAGTCGGTGGCGGCGCCGGTGTCGGCCAGCGTGTGCGTCACCGGCACGGTGAAACCCTGGGCGGTGCGCACGCGCTTGCGGGTGCCCACGATGGTGACGTTGAAAGGTGCCACGTCGAGCTGCAGCACGGCGGCGAGTTCGTTCGCGGTGGTGAAGACGTCGAGCACCGTGGCCAGGCCGGAGTCGAACACGCCGTCGAGGGCGAGGACATCGAGTTTCATGGCAATAACGATACCAAAGATGTCAAAAAAGCCAATGGTCCAGAGGGCGGGGCTTGCCTAGAGTCCATGCCAGCGCTGCGCAATCCCGTGCGCCGTTGTTGTCCACCCAGGAGATGTCCCATGATCAAGTTCGCACTGTTTGCCCGCCTCGAAGCCAAGCCCGGCAAGGAAGCCGCCGTCCAGCAATTCCTCGAGGCCGGCCTGGCCATGGCGCGCGAGGAAAAGACCACGCCGATCTGGTTTGCGCTGCGGCTGTCGCCCAGCACCTTCGGCGTGTTCGATGCGTTCGAGGACGAAGCCGGCCGCCAGGCCCACCTGACCGGCCCGATCGCCCAGGCCCTGATGGCGCAGGCGCCCGAGCTGTTCGCCGCGCCGCCCTCGATCGAGCCGATCGAAGTGCTGGGCCTCAAGAACGTGGCGGCCGCGGCGTCGTGAGCGTGCAGACGCAGCCCATGACGACGCCCGTCGGCGACCCGGTGTTCGTCAGCGACGGTGAACGCTTCGTGCCCACCGAGGCGGCCATCGGCCCGTGGTCCGCCGACGCCCTGCAGGGCAGCGCGACCGCCGCCTTGCTCGTGCGCGCGCTCCAGGCGCATGAGGCGAGCTGCGGTCGCGAGGTGGCGCGGTTGGGCTTCGATTTCTGGCGCCCGGCAAGCCGGGCACCGATCACGCTCGAATTCACGCTGCTGCGCGACGGCGCCAAGGCGCGCACGGTGGCGTTCGACATGCTCCAGGACGGCAAGTCGGTGTTGCGGTGTACCGCCTTGCTGCTGCGCAGCGGGCAGACGCCCGCGCTGCCAGCCGCCGACGCCTTCGCCTCCGCGACGTTCGCGCCGCCGGAAGAGGGCGCGCCCATTCCCGCGGCGGCGTCCTGCATGAGCCCGTTCTTTGCCAGCGTGGACGTGCGCATGGCGCGCGGGCAGATCCTCGAGCCCGGCCCGGCCGCCGGATGGTTGCGCCTGGGCCGGCCGCTGGTCGACGCCGAGGCCGCATCGCCGCTGGCCCAGGTGGCCTCGGCGGCCGATCTCGTGGCGGGCATCTCGCAGTGGGCGCACCCGGCGCGGCTGGGCTTCGTCAATGCCGACCTGACGATCAACCTGCGGCGGGCGCCGCGCGGCGATTGGATGCTGGTCGACGCCCTCACGCTTGCGGGCCCAATGGGCACGGGCTATGCCGTCGGGCAGCTGCACGACCGCGACGGGCTGGTCGGGCAGTGCGTTTCCAGCCTCCTGTTCGAGGCGCGCGGCTGAAACGGGCAGCGGCTAGAATCGCCCACTCTGCACTCAACAAGAGCGAGAAAGGCACCTTGGTTATGACACCGCGAACTACCCCGCAAGGATTCAGCGGCTTTTTCTTCTTCGAAGGAAAGGGCCGGTAGCCCCGCGCTCGCTGGTTTTTCCAGCGCACCAACCAAGCAAAGCGCGGCATCCACCGCGCTTTTTTGTTTTTCTCCCCGAGGTTTTCACATGATCCAGATCACGCTCCCCGACAACTCGCGCCGCGAGTTCCCCGGCCCGGTTTCGGTGGCCGAAGTGGCCCAGTCCATCGGCCCTGGCCTCGCCAAGATGACGGTGGCCGGCAAGATCGACGGCAAGCTCGTCGATGCCAGCGACGTCATCGACCGCGACGCCAGGCTGCAGATCATCACGCCCAAGGACGACGAGGGCCTGGAGATCATCCGCCACTCGACGGCCCACCTGGTCGGCCATGCGGTGAAGCAGCTGTACCCGACGGCCAAGATGGTCATCGGGCCGGTGATCGATGAAGGCTTCTACTACGACATCTCGTTCGAGCGCCCGTTCACGCCCGAGGACATGGCCGCCATCGAGGCGCGCATGCGCGAGCTGATCGCGCAGGACTACGACGTGATCAAGAAGATGACGCCGCGCGCGGAAGTCATCGAGGTCTTCAAGTCGCGTGGCGAGGACTACAAGCTGCGCCTCGTCGAAGACATGCCCGACGAGCAGGCCATGGGCCTGTACTACCACCAGGAATACGTCGACATGTGCCGCGGCCCGCACGTGCCGAACACGCGCTTCCTGAAGGTGTTCAAGCTCACGAAGCTGGCCGGCGCCTACTGGCGCGGCGACGCCAAGAACGAGCAGCTGCAGCGCATCTACGGCACGGCCTGGGCCGACAAGAAGCAGCTCGACCAGTACATCCAGCGCATCGAGGAAGCCGAGAAGCGCGACCACCGCAAGCTGGGCAAGGAACTCGACCTGTTCCACATCGACGAAGTGGCGCCGGGCGTGGTGTTCTGGCACCCCAAGGGCTGGGCGGTCTGGCAGCAGGTCGAGCAGTACATGCGCGGCATCTACCGCGACACGGGCTACTGGGAAGTGAAGGGCCCGCAGATCCTGGACAAGAGCCTGTGGGAGAAGACGGGCCACTGGCAGAACTACCGCGACAACATGTTCACGACGGAGTCGGAGAAGCGCGAGTACGCGCTCAAACCGATGAACTGCCCGGGCCACGTGCTGATCTTCAAGAGCGACCTGCGCAGCTACCGCGACCTGCCGCTGCGCTACGGCGAGTTCGGCCAGTGCCACCGCAACGAACCCAGCGGCGCGCTGCACGGCATCATGCGCGTGCGCGGCTTCACGCAGGACGACGGCCACATCTTCTGCACGGAAGACCAGATCCTCGACGAATGTATCGCCTACACGGCACAGCTGCAGAAGGTCTACGCCGACTTCGGCTTCACGGACATTCTCTACAAGGTCGCGACGCGACCCGAGAACCGTGTCGGCTCCGACGAACTGTGGGACAAGGCCGAGCACGCGGTGATGGAATCGCTGCGCCGCTCGGGCGTGGACTTCGTCATCTCGCCCGGCGACGGCGCCTTCTACGGCCCGAAGATCGAGTACACGCTGCGCGACGCCATCGGCCGCCACTGGCAGTGCGGCACGATGCAGGTCGACTTCAACACGGCCGAGCGCCTGGGCGGCGAGTACGTCACGGAATCGAGCGGTCGCGCCCACCCGGTGATGCTGCACCGCGCCATCGTCGGCAGCCTCGAGCGCTTCATCGGCATGCTCATCGAACACCACTCAGGCGCCATGCCCGCATGGCTCGCTCCGGTGCAGGTGGCGGTGCTCAATATCAGCGAAGGACAGGCCGATTACGCTGCACAAGTTGCGAAAACGCTGCAAAATCAAGGGCTTAGAGTTCAGCTGGATCTGCACAACGAAAAGATTACGTATAAAATACGGAAGCATTCGTTGCAAAAGCTCCCTTACATCCTCGTCGTGGGTGACAAGGAAAAGGAAGCAGGTGCCGTCGCAGTGCGCGCCCGGGGCAATCAAGACCTCGGTGCAATGTCCCTCGAATCGTTCACGCAACGGCTCGTCCAGGACGTTGCTGACAAGCGTTGATTTGTCTCTGAAACACCCCATATGTTTCTCTGCCATCTCGTGCCGCCTGTCCGCGAAGACTGAGCGGCGATCGCTACAGATTTTGTAGCAAACTTTGAAGGATTCTGACCATCGCTACTGCATTTCGCGACCGCCGCCACCGCGAGGAACGCCAACACCGCCTGAACCGGGAAATCATGGCCCCGGAAGTCCGCCTGGTCGGCCCGGAAAACGAGCCATTGGGTGTCATGAGCCTTTCCGAAGCCTTGCGCCTTGCGGGTGAGGCTGACGTGGATCTGGTGGAGGTCGTTGCTGCGGCCAATCCGCCCGTGTGCCGCCTGATCGAGTACGGAAAGTTCAAGTACCACGAGCAGAAAAAGGCAGCCGAGGCGAAGTCGAAGCAGAAGGTCATCGAGGTCAAGGAAATCAAGTTCCGGCCCGGTACCGACGATGGCGACTACAACATCAAGATGCGCAACATCAGGCGCTTTCTTGAAGAGGGCGACAAATGCAAGATCACGCTGCGCTTCCGCGGCCGCGAGATCACGCACCAGGAGCTCGGTCTGGCACTCTTGCAGCGCATTCGCGACGAGCTGGGCGACACGATCATGGTCGAGCAGTTCCCGAAGCTGGAAGGCCGTCAGATGATCATGATGATCGCTCCGGGCCGCAAGAAGGTTGGCGGCGCGGCGCCGAAGCCGGCAGCAGATGCTGCGCCGGCAGCAGCGCCCACGGCAACCGCCTGAGGCATTTGCAGTAGACGGGTTTTGAAGGGATTTCGCCCTGGCCCGCATTTCGAAAGAAGTGCAGGCGGGGGCGAGATAAAGAAGTGTCTCGGGGCCAACAAGTCCGTGGAGTATCCGCGGCGCCTCACGAGCACAAACTAAAGGAGCATTTACATGCCCAAAATGAAGACCAAGAGCAGCGCGAAAAAACGTTTCCGCGTTCGTCCCGGTGGCACCGTCAAGCGCGGTCAAGCCTTCAAGCGTCACATCTTGACGAAGAAGACCACCAAGAACAAGCGTCACCTGCGTGGTGCAGTCGCAGTGCATGAGACCAACATGGTTTCTGTCGCCGCCATGCTGCCCGGTCGTGGCATTTAACTCAGACGAACAAGGAGTACACACATGCCTCGCGTCAAACGTGGTGTAACGGCTCGCGCCCGCCACAAAAAAGTTCTCGCACTCGCCAAGGGTTTTCGCGGTCGCCGCGGTAATGTCTTCCGCGTCGCCAAACAGGCGGTGATGAAGGCTGGGCAATATGCCTACCGTGACCGCCGTACCAAGAAGCGCGTGTTCCGTCAGCTGTGGATCGCGCGTATCAACGCCGCCTCGCGTGAACTGGGCCTGACCTACAGCCAGTTCGCCAACGGCATCCGCAAGGCCGGTATCGAGATCGACCGCAAGATGCTTGCGGACATCGCCGTGCACGACAAGGCCGCTTTTGCCGGCATCGTGGAGCAGGTCAAGGCCAAGCTGGCTGCTTGATTTTGCACAGCAGGTTGCCGTCTCCGGACGGCTTCTTGCGCCCACGGCTCAAGGGCTGGCGCTTGAAAAGGCTCCAGCTCTTTTTTATTTCCCCTCGAAGATTTTTGTTGCTATGAACGAGTTGGACTCCCTGGTCGACACCGCACGCGCCGCCTTCGCCGAAGCGAAAACGCCCGCAGAGCTCGAAAACGCCAAGGCCCAGTTCCTTGGCAAGTCGGGCCGCATCACCGAGCTGATGAAGGGCATGGCCGCGCTGAGTGTCGAAGAGAAGAAGTCCCGCGGCGCCGCGATCAACGTCGGCAAGCAGGCCATCGAGGCCGCACTGACCGACCGCCGCCAGCAACTCGCCGATGAAGAACTCTCGCTGCAGCTGCGCGCCGAAGCGCTCGACGTGAGCCTGCCCGGCCGCCACCGCGCCGGCGGCGGACTGCACCCCGTGAGCCGCACCCTGGAGCGCATCGAAGAGATCTTCTCGAGCATGGGCTTCGACGTGGCCGACGGCCCCGAGATCGAGAGCGACTGGCACAGCTTCACCTCGCTCAACAACCCGCCGAACCACCCGGCGCGTTCGATGCAGGACACTTTCTACGTCGACCTCAAGGGCGACGACGGTATTCCCTACAACCTGCGTCCGCACACCAGCCCGATGCAGGTGCGCTACGCCCACCAGCACACCAAGAAGTACGCGGCCGAGTTCGCCGCTGCTGCCGCCGACACCACTGGCACCGTGAAGGCGCCCGAGATCCGCGTGATCGCGCCGGGCCGCACCTACCGCGTCGACAGCGACGCTACCCACTCGCCCATGTTCCACCAGTGCGAAGGCCTGTGGCTCGGCGAGAACGTCAGCTTCAAGGACCTGAAGGTCGTCTTCACCGACTTCTGCCGCACCTTCTTCGAGCGCGACGACCTCGTGCTGCGCTTCCGCCCGAGCTTCTTCCCGTTCACCGAGCCGAGCGCCGAGATCGACATCCAGTTCGCGAGCGGCCCGCTGGCCGGCCGCTGGCTCGAAGTCGCCGGCTCGGGCCAGGTGCACCCGAACGTCGTGCGCAACATGGGCCTCGACCCTGAGCGCTACATCGGCTTTGCCTTCGGCATGGGCCCCGACCGGCTCACCATGCTGCGCTACGGCGTGAACGACCTGCGCCTGTTCTTCGACGGCGACCTGCGTTTTCTCTCGCAGTTCCAGTAAGCACGTCCTTTCCACAGATAGAAAAACCAGATCGAGATCGAAGAGATGCAATTCCCGGAATCCTGGCTGCGCGAGTTCTGCAACCCGCCCCTCGACAGCGCCGCACTGGCCGAAACGCTCACCATGGGCGGCTTCGAAGTCGAAGAGCGCCGTCCGGTGGCGCCGCCTTTCACGCGCATCGTGGTCGGCGAAATCAAGGAAGCCGTGCAGCACCCGAATGCCGATCGCCTGCGTGTGTGCCAGGTCGATGCGGGGCAGGGCGCCTTGCTCAACATCGTGTGCGGCGCGCCCAATGCGCGCGTCGGCATCAAGGTGCCGTGCGCCCTCGTCGGCGCCGAACTGTCCCCGGGTGAAGACGGCAAGCCCTTCCTCATCAAGCTGGGCAAGCTGCGCGGCGTCGAGAGCCAGGGCATGCTGTGCTCGGCGCGCGAACTGAAGCTGAGCGAAGACCATGGCGGCCTGCTCGAACTCGACGCCGACGCCCCCATCGGCGCCGACGTGCGCGACGTGCTCAAGCTCGACGACGCGCTGCTGACGCTCAAGCTCACGCCGAATTTGGCGCACGGCCTCAGCGTGTACGGCGTGGCGCGTGAACTCGCCGCACTCACCGGCGCACCGCTGAAGACGCCGGCTATTGCACCCGTGGCCACGTCGTTCTCCGATGTGCTGCCCGTCAAGGTCGAGGCGCCCGACCTGTGCGGCCGCTTCTCGGGCCGCATCGTGCGCGGCGTGAACACCAAGGTCGCCACGCCCGCGTGGATGGTCGAGCGCCTCGCGCGCTGCGGCCAGCGCAGCGTGACGCCGCTGGTCGACATCTCGAACTACGTGATGTTCGAGTACGGCCAGCCCAGCCACATCTTCGACCTCGACAAGATCCACGGCGGCCTCACGGTGCGCTGGGGCAAGGCGGGCGAGCAGCTCAAGCTGCTCAACGGCACGACGATCACTGTCGACGAGAAGGTCGGCGTCATTGCCGACGACCGCGAAGTCGAATCGCTCGCCGGCATCATGGGCGGTGACGCCACCTCGGTGACCGACGACACGCGCAACATCTACGTCGAGGCTGCGTTCTGGTGGCCCGAGGCCGTGCAGGGCCGTTCGCGCCGCTTCAACTTCTCGACCGACGCCGGCCACCGCTACGAGCGCGGCGTCGACCCGAGCCGCACCGTGCAGATCATCGAGCGCATCACGCAACTGGTTGTCGATATCTGCGGCGGTGAAGCCGGCAAGATGGACGACCAGACGCTGCGCCTGCCCGAAGCCGCGCCCGTCACGCTGCGCGTGGCCCGCGCCGCGCGCGTCATCGGCATGCCGCTGACGCAGGCGCAATGCGCCGACGCACTCCATCGCCTCGGTTTCGAAATCACCGAAGGCGAAGGCACGCTGACCGTCACGCCGCCGCCGCACCGTTTCGACCTGCTGATCGAGGAAGACCTCATCGAAGAAGTGGCGCGCCTGATCGGCTTCAACAACCTGCCGACCACCGCGCCGCTCGCGCCCATCACGGCCCGTGTGCGGCCCGAGGCGCAGCGCAACCGCTTCGCGGTGCGTCGCAGCGTTGCAGCGCTGGGTTACCAGGAAACCATCAACTTCAGCTTTGTCGAAGCGCACTGGGAGCAGGACCTCGCGGGCAACGCCAACCCGGTCAAGCTGCTGAACCCCATCGCCAGCCAGATGAGCGTGATGCGCTCGTCGCTGCTTGGCTCGCTGCTGCAGGTGCTCAAGTTCAACCTCGACCGCAAGGCACCGCGCGTGCGCGTGTTCGAGCTGGGCCGCGTGTTCCTGCGCGACGACAGCGTCGTCACCACCGACAGCACCGTGCGCGGCGTGAACCAGCCCATGCGCGTGGCCGGCCTGGCCTGGGGCGATGCCGAGGCGTCGCGCTGGGACGGCAAGCCGCAGCGTGTCGACTTCTACGACGTCAAGGGCGATGTCGAAGCGCTGCTCGCCCCGCGCGTGCCGACCTTCGAAGCGGCCGAGCACCCCGCGCTGCACCCCGGCCGTTCGGCCCGTGTGCTGCTGGACGGCCAGGCCATCGGCTTCATCGGCGAGCTGCATCCGCGCTGGCGCCAGAAGTGGGACTTCACCCAGGCGCCCGTGCTGTTCGAACTCGACCTCGACGCCGTCACGGCGCGGCCCGTGCCCGTGGCGCAGCCGGTGCCCAAGCACCAGGCCGTTGAACGTGACATCGCGGTGGTCGTGGCCGAAGCGGTGTCGCACGACGCGCTGATGCAGGCCATCCGCGCGGGCGCGTCCGCCTCGGGCCTGCTGCGCGATGCGACGCTGTTCGACATCTACCGTCCGCAGCCGTTGCGCGAAGGCGCTGTGGCAGCGCCGGGTGCGCTGGCACCGGGCGAGAAGAGCATGGCCGTGCGCCTGACCTTCCAGAGCGATGCCGCCACGCTGACGGACGAGCAGGTCGAACCCGCTGTCCGTGCAATCGTCGAACAACTGGGCGCCACCCTGGGCGGCCGCTTGAGAGGATGAAGATGAACGCCGCCGAATTCACGCTCGAAGCCCTCGAAACGCCGGCGCTCACCAAGGCGCATCTGGCCGACCTGCTGTTCGAGCAGATCGGCCTGAACAAGCGTGAGTCGAAGGACATGGTGGAGGCGTTCTTCGAGCTCGTGGCCAGCAGCCTGATCGAAGGCACGGACGTGAAGATCTCGGGCTTCGGCAACTTCCAGATCCGCGTGAAGGCGCCGCGTCCCGGGCGCAACCCGCGCACCGGCGAGGCCATTCCGATCGGCGAGCGCCGCGTGGCCACCTTCCATGCGAGCGCCAAGCTCAAGGAGCAGATCCAGGGCAGCGTCGAGCCGCAGGGCGGCACTTCCGAAGTCGAGTGGAGCCTGGGCGCGGAATAGTGCTTGGTGCTGTGCGGCCGCGTAGAGTAATCTATGAGGTTTCCCGCGCACAGTCTTGATTTCAATGGAGAAAACGCTCCCGCCGATTCCCGTCAAACGCTACTTCACCATCGGTGAGGTCGGCGAGCTCTGCGGCGTGAAGCCGCACGTGCTGCGCTATTGGGAGCAGGAGTTCACCCAGCTGCGCCCGATGAAGCGGCGCGGCAACCGCCGCTATTACCAGCACCACGAAGTGCTGATGATCCGCCGCATCCGCGACCTGCTCTACGACCAGGGCTTCACCATCAGCGGTGCGCGCAACAAGCTGCAGGAACTCACGCAAGGCGAGCGCGACCGCCGCAAGGCGGGCGAAGTGCCGCTCGAAGGCCTGGAGGCCATCGAGATCGGCCAGGAGGAATTCGACGCCGCCGTGCACGAAGAACCGGGACCCGCGGCGGCCGCACAGAGCGTCGATCTGTCGCAGTTGTTGCACCTTCGCCGCGAACTCTTTGAAATTCGTGAGCTTCTGACTGTCGGACACTGAATTTAGCCCGCTATAATCGAGAGCTTCGGTGTGTGGCGCAGCCTGGTAGCGCACTTGCATGGGGTGCAAGGGGTCGAAGGTTCGAATCCTTTCACACCGACCAAAAACAGTAGTTAGATCAACGGGTTAGAGCCAAAAGCTCTGACCCGTTTTTCTTTGGTTTTGACAAACGGGCCGGTTTTTGACAAACCCACCCCTTTTCAGTCACCGCCACGCCCCCCAATCGCGGACTGTTGATTGCCGCCGAAATTTGACCCAGTTAACGCAGTAATTTCCGTCTAAGACTGACCCACGTAAAACCCTACCC
>NZ_JBWKPA010000018.1:0-78304 GCF_059416405.1 Variovorax sp. GW821-FHT09D04 | reverse complement strand
TCGCAGCAGTCAGGCGCCGAAGGTGGCAACGGACCGAAGGACGGTGATTTTGCCGCTGACGCAGAAGGGAAGGGGACCAGCCCAGGACGTGCACGATCGACGTTGGGGGCATTGGGTTCAGGGATTGCCGCTGTCGCGAAAAGCCGCGCAGGCATGGCATTGGATGCAGCGCGGGAGCGCGTCTCGCAGACCACCGGGGGCCGTGTGGCGGCAGAGATCAGCAACCCTGGAAGCGCGAACTCCGATCGTCAGAACCAGGCCGACATTCTGCGTTCTCAGAGCACCGCTGGAAAGGCGAATGCCGCACGCGCCTTCATGGCCACCGGTCAGGCTGCAGGGGCTGAACCGCCAGCCTTCACAGGCGACAGCTTGTCTGGGTTCAACAACCCAGATAAGGCCGTCGATGAAAGCGCTGAAGTAGCGGCTTTCGCAAATCGCAAACCTACTTGAAAGATTGAAATGAAAACGATTCAAACGTTGATCACATCGGCCGTCCTCCTGTCTGCGGGCAGTGCTGTGCATGCGCAGGGCTTGCTGATGGGCGACCAGAAGCTGGCATGCGAAGCGATGATGTGCCTGACCTCTGGCTCTCCGCCGCATGAATGCCAGGAGTCGCTGAATCGCTTCTTTTCGATCAACTTCAAGAAGCCGGCACAAACGATCAGCGAGCGCATGCGCTTCCTCAACCAATGCCCGGTCCAAATGCCCGCGGCGGCCGGCTCCAGCTCCTCGCAGGACGGCGGGTCCGGCAACAACAATTCGAGCAGTTCGCCATTCGGCCAGCGCTGAGTCCTCGCAGCGTGATCGTCCTTGATTTGCCTCCGCAGCTGCACGAAAGAGTCACGTGCTCGATTTCTGCTGCGGCGAAGTTCGGCGTGCCGGCAAACGTGATGTTGGCGGTCGCCGAACAAGAGGGAGGAAAGCCCGGGCAGTGGGTTCGAAACTCCAATGGGACTCACGACGTCGGCCCACTGCAATTCAACACGGCCTACCTGGTCGAAATGGCTCGATACGGCATCAAGCCGGCAGACGTCGCGGCTGCTGGCTGCTATCCCTACGAACTGGCTGCCTGGCGGTTAAAGCAGCACCTGACGAAGGACCAAGGGGATCTCTGGACCAAGGTGGCCAACTATCACTCCCGCACCCCTGCTTACAACGCTGCGTACCGCGCCCGACTCGTTGAGAAAGGCGCGCGATGGGCTGGATGGCTTGAAGGTCGTTTTCCAATCACCGCCGTGGCCGCCCCTGCGGCCGCCCCAGTGCGTATCTCCAACACGGTGTCTCCTGCAGCATTGGCCGCTGTGGCCGCTGCAGCTCGAGCGCCGCTGAAGCGGGGGAGCTTCAACCCAAGCTCTTCTAATTTTTTCCCGCGTGCCATTCAGGGCAGCGACTGAAAGGGCGCCATGAGTCGATCCATCGTGAGTCGAGAACCGTGGTGGCACAGCCCGCCTGCAGCTGGGCAGGACGAAATGACTTGCAAGTGGGAATGGCTCGTTGTCTGGTCCGATGGCACGTTTTCCGTAGATCCGACACGCCCAACGGATGATGAGATCCGCACTCGCAAGAGCTGCCGGCTTGATCGTCAGGTCGATAAATTTAGCGGCTAAACCTGTGACAGCCATCAGCCAAACCTCTGACTTGCCACGCATCGAGCTGCGCAGCTCCACCATCGAGTTGCTGAAGTGGGTTGGTCTGGTCCTCATGAGCATCGATCACGTGAACAAGTATTTGTTTAACGGAACGAGCGATGTCGCATTCGCCGCTGGACGCCTGGCCATGCCAATCTTCTGTTTCGTCCTGGCCTACAACCTCGCTCGGGTGAAGGAGCTCGAAGAGGGCCCATACAAACGTGTTGCCCTCCGGCTTGCAGTCACAGGTCTCCTCGCTTCGCCACCTTTCCTCATGCTGGGCGGCTTGTGGGGCAACGTCTACCCCCTCAATGCGATCTTCACGTTGCTGGTGCTCACCCTGGTGACGTGCATGCTGGCCCGTGGCCTGTATGCCGCCGCGCTGCTCGCATTCGTCGTCGGCGGGGGCATTGTGGAGTTCTGGTGGCCAGCGGTTCTGTTTGGGGTTGCAGCTTGGGGCTATGTGCGATCCCCGAATTGGGGGGCGGTGGCGCTGGGAGTAGGAGCATGCGCAAGCCTCTACCTGGTGAATGGAAATTACTGGGCCGTTGCATCTCTTCCGCTGATCGCATTGGTTTCGCAGCTCCGAGTGCGCCTGCCGCGGCTTCGCTGGTGGTTCTATGCGTTCTACCCCGTGCACCTGGTGGTGCTTTGGTTGATTCGGATACCGATGACCCGGGCCGGGTATCTCTTCTTCTGATCTGCCACGAATCTCCAAGAGGACTAAACTATGTCTACGCCAAGAAAAGGCTCAAACACCATGACCAGATCACTGCTTTCACTGACCTCATCTGTTGAATTCAAGCAGCGGTTGAGCGCCAGCTTCAAGAAAACAGCCGAGACAAGGGCACGTCTGGGTTTGCCGAAGGCTGTCGTTGTCGATGGTGTCGTCTACAAGGAATACGCCGACGGCCGTCGTGAGCGCGTGAACAAGCCTGTCCGCGAAGTAAAGTCGCCGGACCAGCCCACCAAGAAAATCTACTCGCGCACCGCATGACGGACGAGGAGCCCAAGCAAGCTCCTCGAATGACGATTTTTGCTGGACCGAATGGCTCCGGCAAGAGCACAGTGGTTGATGCCCTGAGAACTGCGGATGGTTTTCCGCAGTTCATCAACGCTGATGTCATTTCCGCGGAGGAGTTGAGCCATGTCCGCGACCCCAACGAGCGCAACCGCCAAGCGGCAGAAATTGCAGAGGCGCTTCGGCGCGAGGCATTAGATCGTGGCGAGTCCTTTGCCTACGAATCAGTCTTCAGCACGGTGGGGCGAGTTCAGCTCATCGATGAAGCGAAGAAGCGTGGCTACATCGTTGATTTGGTTTTCGTGACCACCTCGGACCCGGCGATCAACGTCGTTCGGGTCGAGGAACGCGTGGCCAGTGGCGGCCATCCAGTCCCGGAAGAAAAAGTGCGCGAGCGCTACGCCAGGGCAATGGAGCTCTTGCCTGCGGCATTTCTCAGGGTCGATGAGGCACAGGTCTTCGACAATTCCAAAGACTTGGAGTTTCCCCAACTGGTCGCGACAAAACATGTCGACCAGATCGAGTACGCGAGCAACCCTCCCGACTGGGTAACGCAGAGGCTGATCGAACCTGTCTCGCAGCGGCAGCTTTCGAAGAATGCCTTTGTTCAACAAGCGCAGGCGACCTCTCCCGACGCTGTTGTGGAAGATGCGAACATTGCAGGCGGGCCAACGTATTCGGGCGTCATCGTGGGACTGAACCAAGTCCAAGCCCTACAAAAAGTAGCAGGGGCAACAGGCAAATTTGTGATCCATGACCTGGCGCTGACTGGTGGCTGGACGATGACAGAAGGCAAGGCAACTGCCGTTTCGTATGTGTTTGGGCCAGACGGCAAGCATCTGCGCCCTGGCTCCCAGCTGAGGACAGTCACCCGCTCGAGATAGGCCCCAAGCCGCACCCAAAAGGCCCGCAACAGCGGGTCTTTTTTTCGCCTTTCATATCGACTTGCGGCAGATTTAGCCGCTAAATCATTCGTTATATCGGATGCATAATGCGTGAATGCACATTCGATACACCCACTGGAAACGATGGCTCATCGCCTTTCTGCTTTCGGCTCTGGCGGGGTACGTTCACGCTGACTTCACAGGCCGTGTTGTCGGTGTGCTCGACGGCGACACGATCGACGTGCTGGCCGAGCAGAAGTCCGTACGTGTTCGCCTGGCACAGATCGACGCACCCGAGAAAAGCCAACCCTTCGGCCAGCGCTCGAAGCAAGCACTGGCCCGGCTCGTCTTCCAGCAGCAGGTGAGAGTGAAGGAAGAGGGGAGAGACCGGTACGGCCGCGTCCTTGGGACCGTCTACCTGCACAGCAGTCTGCCCTTCGTGATCGACGGTCCCCCGTTGAACGTCAATGCCTACATGGTCAGCACTGGCATGGCCTGGGCGTACCGGCGCTATGTCAGCGACGCAGCGATGACCGCCCTCGAGTCGAAAGCGCAGCGCGAGGGTCGAGGACTATGGGCTGGGCCGTCGCCTATGGCGCCCTGGGAATGGCGGGCGAACGCCCGCGACTCGCAATGAAGGTCCGCATGAAAAGCCAGTTGACCCAGCTGGCAGCCACGACGTGGCGTCTCTTCGGGAACACGTTGCTTGCAGGCGCCGTTGCCGTCGTACTTGGCTTCTGTGGATTGGCTGCTTCGTCCGCACCCACAGGGCAATCGGGTTCTGTCTTGTCGCCGGCAAGCTTCGTTTTCTATCTCGCGATCCTGGTTGGTATCGGGGCCGCCTTCGGTGCCTTCATCGCTGGCTACAGAGCCTTGCGGTCTGAAGGCTCAACAACTTCCAACAACACGAAGGAGTAGCTGCACCGTGACAATTTCTCGGCAAGTGATCATGCAAGTCGCGCAGGTGCCCAGCGGTGCCGCTTGGCATGTCGAGTTCACGATCAACAGCGACTTCGCTGAGCGCTTGCGCCAGCTCCGCTCGCTTGTTCCGGCCGCCACAGGCCGGATCAGTCAAAGAGATCTGGTAATCGACAAGGTGAGAGCACGGCTACGCAAAGCGAACTGGAGAACCAGCACCAGTAGCAATCCTGTTGTCGACGGGTCTTGCATCGTGTTCTCCTCGAACGGCACATTTAGTTGTGTTGCCAAGAACCGGGACACACGTGAACAACTTAGAACGTTTGAAGCTTCAGTCGAAGAGGTGCTGGCACTGCACGCCAGTCGACCGATCGAAGAAATCCTCTACGTCGGTGCTGGTGTCGTCCTTGGAGCCGCCGATGGGCGCCCAGCGCCGGCCGCAGCCTCGACCCACATTCGCAGCGTCGACCAGCCTGTGCGCCCCGTCGACGCGGCATCAACGAACAGAAAGTAGAGGGAAGGCAAATGTTCGAATTCTTCAAAAACGCGAAGCTAAAAAAGCTTGAAAAGCTGGCGACAACGCGCGGCGACACTGGCGGGCTCTTCAAGCGGATCGACGAGAACCGCGAACTGCTCGAAGTGTTATTTCGCGACGCGCCTGCCTTCATGCAAAGCCATGGATGGGTCGAAGGCTGGATCAAGGGCAACGACGCCTTTTTTGAAGGCGTGCGAGCGAGCTTGGAAATGGATCTCGATGAGCTGCACCCGTTCTTGTCGGACCAGCCGCGGGCGTGGCCTAAGCCTTTGGCATCTTGGCCGTCGCGGTTGTCAGAGCGAGCGAAGAGTCAGCCAAGCCCTGATTGGAAGGCGCATGCATATCCTCTCCAACAGGTCGTGATCAAGCTGCAGGGTACGCGGAATAGCAGCAAGACCGCCATCGTGGCTCAACTCGAAGTCATTCGCGCTCGGCTGCAAGTTGGCGAAGCGAGAGGCAGCGACCACGACGACGACTTCGGCTACGCGTTCGAATACGCGAACTCTGTCGACGGCCCATCGTTCTTTAATGAATCCTGCGGTTACGAAGGCCCCCCCGATTCGGCGACCTTCGCTCCTCTTCGTGCAGGAAAGACAAACGTCGGCGCTGGTGTCGTCCCGGGTGCCACCGATCGGCCCGCGCGCTAAGCATGGAAGGATTCACACTGTTCAGTAGCGCCAAATTCTCGGCGCGCCGGGTAAATCGATCGAACAGCGAGGAACGGGGCGACGGGTACTCGGTGTGGGAAATCGTCACGCTTGGCGGCGAACAGATCGCTTGCTGTAACAGTGCGGAGGCGGCCGAAGCGCTGGAGCGCGCGCTCGACACTGTAATTTTCGACTGGGCCGATTGGGTGGAGAGCAAAGGCGAACTTCACTTCGATCCAGATACAAACATGATTCCCCAGTCCGACCACGCGCGGGCTAACGCTGCAGGGGACATCAGCAGCGGCCACCCTGGCCTCGCCCTCATCATGGTCGGGGTGATCTTTTTCGCAGGGTGGTTGTTTAGAGGGTTCATGACGTGAACTGTGACCAACTGGGCATAGCGAGACTGGAGAGCGACCTGCTGTTGGGCCTGTAGTTGAACGGCACAATCCACGCATGCCAAATATCGCCTCGATCCTCAAAGCCGAAATCTCCCGCGTTGCTCGCAAAGAAGTGCGCGCCGAGATCGAAACACTCAAGAAGGCGTCGGTCGCACATCGCGCGTCGATTGCCGAGCTGCGTCGCCAAGTGAATGCGCTTGAGAAGGAACTGCGTCGTGTCGCAAAGGGCACGGCTCGGCCCATTGAAGCGGCCACAGAAACCACCGTTGCCACGCAGCGTCGATTCAGCGCAAACAGGTTGGCAGCGCATCGGTCGAAGCTTGCGCTGTCCGCAGCGAGCTACGGGCAACTTGTTGGCGTGTCTGGGCAGACGATCTATCACTGGGAGCAGGGCAAAGCACGTCCGCGGGCAACTCAACTCGAAAGCCTGGCAGCAGTGCGAAGCCTCGGAACGCGCGAAATTGCTGAGCGCCTGGCACAGTGACAACGCAGTGTCGACTGCATGACCTGGGGCGAATCACGCTCTCGCGATAGGCAGATCTGCCCAGCTGGTCGTGTAGTTCGGCGTCTTGTGCTCTTGGCGCATGGACCAGAGCCGCGCATCGCCGGCTAGGCCGGCGCTGGCCAGCTGTACGGCGCCGCGGCCATAGCGGCCGTTGAGCGCGTCGACGGCGCGCATCAGCTTTCCGCGATCGGCACCGGGCTCATCGAGCTCAAGCTCACCCTGATGAAAAGAAGCATGCTGCAGGTCCAGTAGCAGCACCCCAGCTTTCGCATAGCGATAACCCTCACGATAGATCGCGCGCAGCCCATGCAGCGCCATGGCTGCGATCACACTGGTGTCGGCCGTGGGCCGGCGCAGCGGCACCGTTACAGAGCGCGAATACTGCTTGTCGTCCTTGCGAAAAGGCGAGGTGTGGATGAAGACCAGGACCTGGCCAGCCTGGCTGTCCTGCTTGCGCAATTTCTCGGCGGCACGGCCGACAAACTCGCTGACGGCCTCCTCGAGGTGCTGCAGCTCGGTGACGACGCGTCCAAAGCTGCGCGTACAAGCGATCTCGCGCTTGGGCGGTGGCGCGTCCTCGAGCGCGATGCAGGGCTGGCCCTGCAGCTCGCGGACGGTGCGCTCGAGCACAACTGACCAGCGTCGGCGGACGGTGGCGGGATCAAGCCTCACCACATCGAGCACATTCGAAAGGCCGGCGTCGCGCAGCTGCGCGCCGATGCGCGGGCCGATGCCCCATACCTCGTCCAGATCTGTCGTAGCCATCAACGCCTCGAGATCCGACGCCGGCAGCACCGCCAGGTTGCACACCCGTGCGAGTTCGGCCGGGTAGCTCCCAGGTTTGCGCTCCGCGGTCTTCGCAATGTGGTTGGCCAGCTTGGCCAAGGTCTTCGTTTGGCCAATCCCGATGCCGCATGGAATCCCGAGCCACTGCAAGACGCGATCGCGCACGGCGTGCCCTCGATTCGTGAGATCGCCGCGCACGCCGGCCAGGCCGATGAAAATTTCGTCGATGCTGTAGGGCTCAACTTCGGGCCCAAGGCCCGAAACGATCGACAGGAATCGACTGCTCATGTCCCCGTAAAGAGCGAAATTTGCGCTGAGCACAATCACGCCGGCATCTGGAAAGCGGCGGCGAATCTGGAAGACCGGCTCGCCCATCGCGATCCCGAGGTCCTTGGCTTCGTTGCTACGTGCAACGGCGCAGCCGTCATTGTTGCTGGCAACAACGACTGGCCTACCCTCCAGGCTCGGTCGAAAAACCCTCTCGATCGACACGTAGGCGTTGTTCATGTCCGCAAGGGCGTACATGGTGCGGCTCCATCACCTGGTGAAGCGCTTGATGACCGCTGTGACGACACCGCAAATCACCAGCTGCTGGCCATCGCGAAAAACGATCTCCGGGTATGTTGGATTCGCCGGCACTAGCTTGATACGGTCAGCACGCTTGTGCAGGTATTTCACCGTGAACTCTCCGCCGTCGATCTGGGCGACCACGATGCTTCTGTGTTCTGGGCGCAGCGCACGGTCAACGACCAGGATGGAGCCCGATTCGATGCCCGCTTGCAGCATGGAATCGCCGCTGACGGTCCAGAAAAACGTGGCTGCAGGATGCGTGATCAGCAGCTCATTGAGATCGTGTCGCCTGACCGCGAAATCGTCTGCCGGACTCGGGAAGCCGGCAGGGATTTTCCCCTCGACCATCGGGAGGGGGAGCAAGGGCAGCGGAGGCGGGTCGCTGAGATCCGCCTCGTTCAGGGAGGGGGCGACAATACTGGACATAATCACAGTAGTCTACTCCGACGACCAACAATGTGGGGCACGCCCTACCATCTTGCCCATGTGCTACAGCCAACAAGTCAGCCACGAATTCAGCCGCTACATGCGCAATTTCGGCGCGAAGTTGAGCACCAAGGAATTCTTGGCCCTTTACCAGCGTCGACAGAGTGGTGAGCGGATCCTGATACCCAAGGGCCTTGATGAAGCCTTCCTGGCCTCGCCAGACCCCGCCCTGGGCGCAATTCGCGCACTCATCCATGAGCAGCTGGCCAGCGAGTCAACGCGGCTCGAGCAGGTACTGTTTCAGCAACGCACTCGCCTGGTCGAGGCAGAGCGGAAACTTGCCGTCAAGTACACGAAAGGCGCGACCGAAAGTAAGCGCATCGCCGGAGACAAAGTCGAAGATGCCTTGGCTAAGCTTGCGGATCTGCGTCGGCGCGAACCGAAAGCAAGGGATTCGCGGATCTACCCCGGTTCCTACGCCTTGGTGATGGCCGTTGAAAACGGTGAACGCGTGTTGATGCCCATGCGCTACCAGTGCAGGCCCGCCGGGAAGCCGGCCTCGTACGACGACCGCTATCCGGGCACCTACAACGCACGACGCGATAACCTGAACGGCTTCTGGAAGGGGCAGTGGGGACACACCCACGGCCTGGTGCTAGCGACTGCATTTTTCGAGCACGTGAAGCAGCATCGCAAAGAAGGACGCGAGCTCGAGCCCGGCGAAGAGGAGCAGAACCTGGTGCTGAAGTTCGAGCCGCAGCCAGCGCAGGAAATGCTTGTCGCCTGTCTGTGGTCACGATGGACCGCTCCTGGTCAAGCGGATCTGCTTTCATTCGCGGCCATCACTGACGAGCCTCCGCCCGAGGTCGCGGCCGCGGGCCACGACCGGTGCATCATCCCCATCGATCCCGACAACGTCGACGCCTGGCTCTCACCAGACCCTCGGCACCTCGATCAGCAAGAGGCCATCTTGGACCATCGTATGCGGCCGTACTACGAGCACAGGCTTGCCGCTTGATTTCCGAATTCTGGGAAAATTCGAGTGCTTGCAAGTGAAAAAACAAGTTTTCACTAATCAAGCAACAAGTGTAATCAAGACAATTTCGCAATAAAGTTGAGGGATGGATGAACTGACCGAAGCACGACGTGCAGCTCTTCGTCGGTTCGTTGAACGCGCCGGCGGCTACAGCGCGGTTGAAGAGAAATTCGGCCTCTCAACCTCGCGCAAAAGCTACCTTTCTCAACTCATCACGCCCGGTTCAAAAGCGGCGTTCGGTGAGCGCAGCGCGCGCAAGTGGCAAGAAATCCTTCAAATGGAAGGTGATCCACTGCTCGCTCCAGCCCTCGACATCGATCGCGCAGGGAAACTCTCCCTTCACGAAACTATCGATCGCTTGGGCGAAATACTTCGGGCAGTCCCAGTTGATCAGCGCGAAGTAATTTCATCAGTTTTAAGCGCCTATGCCAAACGCCCTGTTGGGGAATTGGGCGCTGCATTAATCACCCTACTCGAGAGCAAAGACATTTAAAATGCCCACGGGCTTTAAATGAGATATTGACCATGGATATTTTGTTCATCGAGGACCAGCCGGTTGTTTCCGAGCCGACCGCAGCAAAATTTCGTCTCACTCCAAATGTGGGGCACATCGAAATTTGCAACACGGCAGAAAGTGCACTTGCGGCACTGCGAGCGGAGCCAGATCGCTGGGGGGTGATTTTTCTCGACCTAGAGGTTCCCGGTGCAGTGGGCCTTTCTCTAGCGATGGAAATCAAACAGCTTGGGAAGGAAGATCGAACGTGCATTGTGACCGGTACATTTAGGACCGATTACATCGCACAAATTAAAGCCGAGGGATTTCGAGGGTACATTCTAAAAACTAGCGCGATCAATGAACTAGACAACAATCTGTACAAGGTGATTGCTGGCGAACAGGTCTTCCCAGACCTATCCGACGGGTCAGACATTACTCGGCTCACTACGCATCAGCGGGAATGCCTTCAGCTCGTCGCGGAGGGGCGGACGGTCAAGGAAATCGCCCGGATCCGAAAAGTACATCCGAACACTGTGAGCTACCACATCGACTCAGCGATCAGCGCGCTCAAGGTCACGTCGCGATTGCATGCCGTTCACAAGGCCATCCAACTCGGGCTCATCACGTTGAACCTGCGAGATGAGGCGCATGACCGCACTGAGTAGTCTTCGCCCTGCGCAGCACCAAGAATTCGAGGCCTCGCTTCCGCCTGGCGACCCTCAAGGGTCACTATCGAAAACGCTCATTAACGTCACTCCAGCGCACAGGCACCTCGCCCGCCGGCAGTTCTTGGTGCAGCAAATTGCGTACTGGATCACAGTACTCGGCCTCCTCGTAGCAGAAGCCAGTGCGCCGATCCTGGGCAGCGCGACGATGTGGACCTGGCTTGTCGTGTCCTTCGTGACATGGGCCATTCGGATTGCATTATTCGTTCCTCTCTCTCGATTGCCCCCTGCTGTCGTGCGGAAGTCTTTGCTTCTGAAGTTGATTCCTCTGGCAATTATTGGAATTGCATGCGCCTATTGGATTTGGACAATTTCCATATTCGCAGGACCAGTGCTAACGGTGCGCGAGCTTTTCATGTGCATCGGCCTGTTATCAATTTCACTGTCGATGACAGGGATGTGGCCAGTAACCCCGGTTGCCGTGGTGATCTACAACGGTGTTCTCTGGGGAGCTTTTTCAGCAAGCCTGTATTCGCACGGGCTCGCTTCGCTCCCCGTGATTTTGGCCTTTGATGCTGGCGTCCTGGTCGTTCTATGGCTCAACACTTTTATCGCCATTGGTCAACTGAAGGATCAACTCGAACGCAGCCGTGAGATGGGAAATTTGGTCGCCGATCTAGAAATCGCGAATGATCAACTTGCACTTTTGAAGGAGAAGGCTGACAAGACGCTGAGCATTCGCTCGGAGTCCTTCTCGCAAGCAAGCCACGATTTACACCAACGGATCCATGGCACCAAACTTTGGGTACTGGCAGCAATGGCGGCGGTCAGAGCAAAGGAGCCTGCGGATATTCTGCTCGAACGCGTTGGGCAAGAACTTGATGCCTTTCAAATCCTGATGAAGGATGTTCTCGATTTCACGCGTGCAGAAGCTCTGGAAACGGATTTGACGCCCTCAATGCGGGCAACCGAGATCCAATCTCTTTTTCAAAAACTAGATCTTCATTTCGAAAAAATTGCGCTGCAAGGAAATAAGCAACTGCGCTTTAGATTTACCAAGATATCGATCGGCACAGATGCGGCTATGCTTCTTCGAATTTTGGAAAACTTGGTTTCCAACGCACTCAAATACACGCGTGGTGGAGTTTTGGTCGCGGCACGAAGAAACTCCAATGGAGTCTCGATTGAGATTTGGGATCAAGGAGCCGGCATTAAGCCCGACGCACGACAGCGAATCTTCGAGGCCTTTCATCAGGAGCCTGTCGATGATATTCCCCGCAATCGGGGGACTGGCCTTGGCCTCGCTATCGTTAAACGTTTTGCCAATCGGCTGAACTACAGGCTACAGGTCAAATCAGTGGTTGGAAAAGGATCTGTATTCAAGGTGCAAATCCCGTCTGAGTTCGTCCGCTAGTTTGGCGCAACTGGTAGCGCAAAAATTCGGCACTCAGTAATTGCCTGTGCGTAGATCGTGCCATCCGGCCCGACCAACCTGGCTTTAGCTCTCGCCACCTTCCCCTCCCGCCCCGTCACTCGTGCTTCCGCACGAACACGACCGACTTTCGGGGAAAGCCCTTTGACGTATTTGACTGTGAGCTCCGCTGTTGTGTATGCGAAGCCAGCTGGAAGCGACGTCAGCACAGCACTCCCCAGCGCCGAGTCGAGCACAGTTCCAATCCATCCGCCGTGCACGGAGCCCATCGGATTCAGGTGCTCTGCTCTCGGAGTCCCTTGGAAGATAGCTGCGCCCTGGCTAACGGCAATCGCGCCGAACGTGAGAGTCTTCGCCATCTCCGCATAGGGGATTTCTCCCTTAAGCATCGCTTGCATGATCTCAAGGCCGCTTTTCCCGGCGATGGCATCCCCTTTAGCTATTCCAGGGCCTGGGCCTGCTTCGACGCGATCAAGGACGACACGCTCCTCCTCGACCCAAATTCGCAGCAATTCATCAGGTGCCATTCGAGCCATCCTCTGCATAGCTGAGCATCTTGACCCGCCAGCGGCGGTTATCCGCCTTGGGTACTTCAATCGACATGTGATCGATTTTTTTCCGCGTTTCTTCAATATGGCTTGAAACGACAGAAACCGCCTCGCCGAACTGGTGCGCTGCCAAGTTCCGATATTCAAGGCCAAAGTGGTTTCGAAGCCGTTCCAGGCAATTTCGATGAAAGCTCCCTCGAATTGCCTTTGGGACTGCGGCGGAAGCTTCAGAGATAGAAGTTTTTAGAGCGTGCAACTGCGCAGCTGACATGCGGGGACCGATAGTGGTGACTCGGCGTAGATGGCCGAACTCAGCTTCGATATCTGCTGCAAGAGGGGAGAGGTGCCGCCGATTCGGCGAATGGTGGCTATTGGACATTGATTGTTGATCCCTGGTCGTTCGGCTGCGTCATGCATGCCTGGCGGACCAGTCTCGGTACAGACGCTAGTTGATTGCATCATCTTGTTGCACAACAAGCCATACCTAAAAAACACAGTCTGTCATTCGGGTTCGCGAGGTTGCAGGCCTCACTGTGTTTAGTTACTAGTTGATTAAAAACAAGTAATCACTTAATTTCTCTATGCGCCTCTACGCGACATGGAGAAAATTTGAAGAACGTTGTCGGTTTCCCGTTTCCCACTGCAAGGGCAGAGCCTTGGTGTGCACCTTGGCTCACCCGCGAGTGGGACGTGGCCGAACCGATCCTCGAGCACGGGTGGCTCATCTGCGCCACGCAGCCGCTCGTCGACGTTGACCAGCTCCTCCTGGCCAACGGAAAACTTGTCCGGGCCCACCTGCAGGCAGTGGAAGCCTCCCGCAAGTTCAGCTCTTGGACTTTCCTCGCTTCCGTATTGATCTCCTACTCCGCGGCGATGGCCCTTGCCTCGGACCACCTTTTCCCCCCATGCCCTCCGCACCAAATCACCCCCCCTACTGGAGTCAACAAATGACTGAGAAAGCCTTGCTCGAGACTTCTGCCAACGACGCTGCAGGAACTGCGCGAGACCCCGAAATCGAGAAGTTGATTGACGCCCAGGTCCCCGGCTTCACCGCCGAGTTCGACCCTGACGAAGCCACTCGGCTCGGCGCATTCCGTGAAGACGCGGTTTCGGAGGCTGACGCGCTGGCAAGCGCGATCGACCCGACTCTCTGAACTACGACACCAAGCACCAACCCCATCTCATTCGGAGGGAACAAGCCATGGACAAGAAGCCATTTCACGAGACCGTCGCGGAAAAATTGATCGAGCAGCTGCAGCAGGGCACAGCGCCTTGGCAAAGGGCCTGGGAACCTGGGCGAGCAGAAGGGGTTCTGCCAACGAACCCTGTCACGGGTAAGCGCTATCGCGGCATCAACGCGATCTTTCTCATGTCGCAGGGCCGAAGCGATCAGCGCTGGATGACATTCAAGCAGGCTACCGCCGTCGGCGCACAAGTGCGCAAGGGCGAACGCGGCACGCCGATCCAGTACTGGAAGTTTCAGGAGGAACAGGTCAAAACGGATTCAAGCGGAATCCCGCTGGTCGACGGCACAGGCTCGCCGTCGACGCAGACCGTGAAGCTCGAGCGCCCTAAGGTTTTCTTTGCGACTGTGTTCAACGCCGAGCAGATCGACGGCCTTCCTGAGCTCGAGCGGTTGGAACCACGTGAGCAGACCTGGTCCGCCGAAGCGCGCGCAGAGGCAATTTTGGATGCCTCACAAGCAGTCATCTTGCACAGGGAGCAGGATCAAGCCTTCTACCTCCCCAGCACCGACACAATCCACCTCCCCGACCGCTCGCAGTTCAAATCGGCAGCGCAGTACTACGCGATCGCGATGCATGAGCTGGGGCACTGGACAGGTCACGAAACTCGGCTTGATCGCGACCTATCAAACCCGTTCGGGAGTCAGGGCTACGCGAAGGAAGAACTGCGCGCCGAAATCGCGAGTCTCATCCTAGGCGACGAGCTCGACCTTGGTCACGACCCCGGCCAACACGCTGCCTATGTGGGTTCTTGGATCAAGGTCTTGAAAGACGATCCGTTGGAGATCTTCCGCGCCGCGGCTGATGCTGAAAAGATCCGTGATTACGTGATTGGACTTGAACAGGTTCAGCAACAGGTACAGGGCGAATCAGCGTTGCTCGCCACCGAACTCGAAAGAGCGCTCGAGCTCGTTCATGGAAATCAGGTGCACCTGGTGCGCCAAGATCATTTCGCAGCTCTAGCTACTGCAGTCGAGTCGGATAACGACTGGAGCAAGTGGGAGATCTTCGTGAAAGAGCAGAGCATTGGCTTTGCTAGCTCGGAAGATGCTCTGGACGCGGCGATTGAAGTCCATCGCCGTGCGGTCGACAACGCACTTTTCACCCACGTGGTTCCATCTGCCATTGTTCCGGTTGAAAACCTCCCCCCGCCGGCAGTGATGGTCGCCTACCCGGACCTGGTTGCGAAGTACCACGATGTTTTGTCGCCCACGGTGATCGCAGAAAAGATCCCAAATGTCGCTATGCAAACGCTTCCGGGCTACAACATCCGGTACAGCGAAAAACCCGGCAGCGTCGGCGCCGAAATCGTGAGCCCTGAGGGGGAAAGCCTCTTCCTCGATGGCCAGGAAGCGATTCAGCAATATGCAGCCGCCCACAAACTGGGCCTCGAAGAGCTGCGCATGATCTTGCAGTTCAATGCGTACGGAGAACAGTTTCGCGAGATTCCCGAACAGGTGCGGTACCAAGACAAGTACATGAGCACAGAGGGCGCGCCAGGACGTCTCTACGATCGCTTGGCCGGCGTTGCTATGTCCTTCAACGATGCGGTACTTGCTGGCTGCAAGCGTGATCTCAAGGTCGGTACTGCTGCCACATGGGAAATTGATTCTCAGGCGTTCGAAGAACAGTCCATCCGCGCGTTTGGTTTCAAGATCCCCGCTACGTGGCAGGGTGACGTCCAGGTGCAGGCCTATGCGTTCAATCCCACTGGGGCTGCGATGTGGGCGGGGGAGGGGACAGGCCTTCGCCCAGATTTCTACAGCGTCTATGCCACCACTGAGGACGGCGAAAGTGTGCCCCTGCAGGATCTGCCCACCCAAGAGGCTGCTGAGCACATGGCGAATCGTTTGAGAATGATCGATGCCCACGCCGAGGTCGATCGAATGACGCATCATGCGAAGCTCGCCACCCTGCTCGAGGAAGCGATCAGAAACTATCCAGATTCAGTCGATGAGCCCATCCTGAATGCACGCACCGTTGCAAGCGGTGAAGTGCTTCGCGTGGAACCGATCATGCAAAACTCCCATACGCCTGCCTCCAAAGAACCTTCGACGATGGTTTCTCTCACAGATGCAGAAGCGCGTGTAGCTGATGCGATCCGCGATTTAAAAAGCGGGAATGCCGTCCCAGACACGCTTGCGCGTGTCTCTCGCGAGGCCTTCGGGTTCGAAATCCCCGCCGATTGGACTGGTCAGGTCCAGATCTTGAACGGCATTACGCGCAATGGCCAAGCAGTTGCAGCTGGTGATGGCGATACCCCCACGTGGTTCCAGATCTTCGCGAGAAAGGGTGACGCCGTGCCAGGCGAGGATGCCTGGGCATACCTTGCAACTGTGCATAGCGAGGAAGACGCGCTGCGACTGGCTGACAGGCTTGCCACGGTCGACATCGAGGCAACCGAGGATGGCGATCAGCGAGCAGCCAAGACAGCTCGGCTCGCCGAAGATCGCGTGCGTCGCGATCCCAACTCTTCAGACGAAGAGCGCGAGCAGGCGAAGGAACTGACAAAAGCACTCAGCAGCGTGAAGTCTGCTGGAGCCGAGAGATCCGCATCTTGGTTGGAGATCGACGCCACTCAACGCGAGGCGAAAATTCAGGCACTGTCCAATGGTCGCGGAGTCGTGCTACCTGAAGATGCGCCCAAGTACTTGCACGACGCGAATGCCCGGATCGAAAGGGGCATGCCGGCGGCGGCATATATCAGCGTGCCCTTTAAAGAGAAGAACGATGCCAAGTCCCTTGGCGCTAAGTGGGACCGCGGCGAGCAATCCTGGTTCATCCCTGTTGCGGTTGACCCCGCTCCTTTCAGTCGCTGGTTCGAAACAGGGAACACCCGAAGCGTTTCGATCACGCCAGCGAGGAATGCCGAACAGCCTCTTTCGAATGGATCGGAGAAGTTTCCCGTTCCGCGTGATTGGCAAGGCGAGGCATGCCACCTGTTCGACCAGGAAATGGGGAAAAGTGCAGGGGAGGATGGCTATTCCAAGGCGCAAGAATTGTTTTCGAACATGAGGCAAGCCAGAGAGCGTATCGAGGACTTCTATTGGGATGGCCGAACCCCCAGCAATGCAGAGAGAAAAGAAGAAAAGGAACTGCAATTTCGCATTGATGAGGCAGATGGTTGGCTGCACGAGAACGTGTATTTCAACCAGATCATCAAAGAGAAGATGTATCCAACCGTGAAGGATCGGTCACTCGATTTGAGCGATGACGTTGTGTCGTTTCTCAATGAAATGGAAGAGCTGCCACATGTGCTCCAGAGTTACCAGGAAACGCCTGTCCCACGCTTTGAGCGTGCAGCCTTTGCTCGGATTGAAGAAATCGGACTCGGAAACACAGACCTCAATCCGGACGACCACACCTATCTTGAATTCGATGGGGTGCGCTACATGATTCAACAGAATGCTCCTGGCGAGTACAGCGTCTATGCTGGAGAAGGGTTCCGCACGCTTGTTCGGGACTTGCATGGTCCGAGAGGTATCGAGCAAGGCACGCAGGCACCGGAAGCGCAAAACGAGGCCGTGGCGACCGCCTTGGAGGCGGCCGGCTGGCAACGTGGCGATGGCGTCGCCATTGCGTCCAAGCCCTTCGATACCGTGAACGGCAAGAACGACGCGCTGGCCTTCATTACCAAGGGGGACGGCATCAACCGCACCTTGCAGTTCCAGTACACCAGCGAAGGCCGCAACGTCACCGAAGCGGACGGTGCACTGATCCCGGTCGGTGCAACAGCGGCGCAGGCTTCAGAGCTTGCGCTGGCCGCCGCCGCCAGGGCTGAGAAATCGATTCTGGATTCCTACGGTGTCAGGATCGCGGGCCTGCACCAGGCCGGCAAGCTCGCGCAGGCCGACACTGCGCCCCTGCCGAAAAACGTCTCCAAGGGCCGGCAATATCTCGCCGTTCCCTATGAAGACCGGTTAGCCGCTAAAGCCGCCGGCGCGCAGTGGGACAAGGTGGTCAAGTCTTGGTACGTCGGGCCGGGCGCTGACCCGTCGAAGCTCCAGCAGTGGGCGCCGGAGAAGGTCGCGGCGCAGCAGGAACCCGCCATGCATCCGCGAGACGAGTTCGCGGAAGCCATGCGCGGCCTCGGCCTGGTGGTCGAGGGCGACCATCCACTCATGGACGGCAAGAAGCATCGCGTGCCGGTCGAGGGCGGGAAGAAAGGCGCGGTCGATGGCTTCTATGTCCTGTACCCAGATGGGCACCCTGCCGGTCGAATCATCAACAATTTGACAGGCGCCGATGAGAAATGGAAAAGCAAGGGCTACTCGTTGTCGGCAGAAGAGAAGGCGACCCTGCACGCCGATGCCGCCGCAAAGTTAGCGCGACGGGAAGCAGATCAAACGGCAGTGCACGAGGCTACTGCTGCAAGGCTTGTCGACCAGCTCTCAAAACTGCATCCCGTCGAGCACCTGACACCGTACCTGGCCAGCAAAGGCGTTTCTTCGCACTATGGAGCATTCACGGACAGCGGGAACAAGACGACATACATCCCCGTCATCGATTCGAAGAACAAACTGTGGTCAATGCAGTACATCCAAGAGGATGGGACCAAGCGATATGCGAAGGAGAGTCGCAAAGAAGGCTGCTTCCACGCGATCGGCGGCCTGGAGCAGCTGGCCAAGGCACCAGCATTGGTCATCGGCGAGGGCTACGCCACTGCCGCAACTCTCACTGAATCTCTCGGGTTTTCGACCGTCGCCGCATTCGACTCGGGCAACCTGCCGGCCGTGGCCAAGGCACTTCGTGAGGTCTTCCCGGACAAGCCGATCATCATCGCTGGCGATGATGATCGCCACCAAGTGATGACTCACGGTGGCAACCCCGGACGAACGAAAGCCCAGGAAGCTGCGGAAGCTGTGGGCGGGTTCGTCGCTTTCCCAATTTTTGCCCCAGGGGAACAGTCTTATCCTGCCGGCCTTGCCCCCATCACTCCAGAACTTTATAAGGCCGAACGTCTGTCCGTTGAACAGGAGGCAGCGCTGAAGCAGATGAAGAAATTTACGGACTGGAATGATGTAGCGGAGCGCAGCGCACTTGGTCGAGACGGCGTTCTTCGGCAGATCCGCCCTGTCGTTCACGCGGCGATCGAGAAACAAGATCAAAAGCTTGCACAGGCGCAGACGAGAAGCGTAGCGAGCCGGAAAGAAGCCTCGGTTTCACAAGCAGAGGGGCAACGCCCCAGACGGTCAGCAAGGGTCTAACGGCCTTATCTAGGGGTCAAAGAAAAAAGCCTTCCGTGATCGGAAGGCTTTTTTCATTGCGCTCGGTGAGCCCTGAGATCAGCGCTTACGGTTGAACAAATCCGCGATCCAGGCAACGATACAGACCACAATCACCGCGCCGATCTTTATGGCTAGCCAGATTTCAGTCATCTTTCCGTTTTCGCGAAGCGTCGCTGGTTTGGCCCTTCGGCCTCGACGCGTGATTGGAAGTCGATGTCCTCGTAGTAAGGCAGGATCTGCGCGAGTATGGGCTTTGACGCCGCGCCCAAAATGACCGCATCGCGCTTGCCTAGCCTCAGCAGTTCGTCTGGCGAGATTGTCTTTTGTCGGTCCGTGCTGGCCTGGCCGGCACGCGCGACGATGCGGGCGATTTCCGCAGCGACCGCTGTCGCTGTGACGCTGTCGTTACAGGTCAGCACGGTGCGGATCCTGCACTGCGCCCACATGTCGTTTTCGTTGCCGTAGAGCTTTTTGAGCTGGTTCAGGCTCTGGAAGGCCAGCAGAGGCTTGATCCCGTAGGCATGCAGAATCCCCAGTGAGTTTTCCAGGACGCGGAGTCGTCGCAGCGCTGCAAACTCGTCGAACACAAGCAGGAGGGGATGCGCGGCCGTCTGCGTGCGCTGGTCGGTGCCGTGGCGAACAATCGTGGCCAAGAAGGTGCGAATCAGTGGCAGCAGCCTGTCGATGTCGTTGGACTGGACGGTCAGATAGATCGTCATCGGTGCCTCGCTGTTGCGTAGCTGTACCAAGTTGAACGAACTGCTCCCTGTGTTCCGTGCCACCTCTGGTGCCGCGAAAACAGTCAAGCTGTCAGCGACTAACTTCCGCACGGCTGCGCGCGTGTTCTCGTGCAGATCTGTGTAGACCATCGCCGCGGCCTTAGCGGTGCGACTCAACTCGTCGTCGGGGATCAGGCCGCAGTAGGTGGCCAGAGTGGCCAGGAAAACGTGATCTTCGGTAATCGCCCGCTGAACCTCATGGAGGTTCGCGACCAGTTTGCGACGCTCGGCAATCACAAACAGGGTAAGCAGGTCTCGCGCCTTGGGAAACCAGAAGGCGTTGCCATCTAGCCAGTGGTCCAGCAGACTGGCAGCCAACGCATGTATCTCGGCCAACTCGTCCGCCGTGCCGCGTGGTATAGCGTCGAGAAAATTGAAGGTGTCAGGGCTTTCCGGGTCACCGAAGGCGAGCTGGTGCACCTGGTTGTTCGCGCCTGTGCGGCGCCAGTTCGCCGTAAGACTGAACAGCTCCCCTTGCGGGTCGAAAACAACGGCGCTTTCCTGCCAGGTCAGCAGCGTGGGCACGAGGATGCCTGTTGTCTTGCCGCTGCGGCATGGCCCGAGTACTGCAACCGGGTCCATGCTGGTGTCGATCAGCGGTTCGCTGTCCTGGGCACCGAAGACAACGCCGGACTTGTGGCGTGAGGCTACCTTGAACGGTCGAGGGTCGGCCCATGCCGAGTCATGCGTGCCGCAGAACAACTTGAAAATCAACTTGAAGATGTTTTGCATGATTGGTCCTCAATCCTCTGCACCCAGATGGCAGCGGTGGTTGGGTTGATAGAGTGCGGCGATGGGACTAATTTCGCTCATCAACTTGCACCTTTGTCAGCAGTCTTTCCGCTTCGAGCTTGGGAATAGTCGGGCTTCCCATTCGCGTCGCCGTAGACCTGCGTGCAGGTGGGATAGTTGCTACATCCCCACCAGCGCCTCGCCACCTTCTCCCAAGGTTTTTTCGGGCCAGTTCTCGCTACAAGGCCGGCAGCGCAAGCGCCACATTTGTGCAGCGTGGACACGACTGTTTGCTCTCTCGGAATGGGTTTTCCTGCTTTGTCGTCACACGCATACTTGCACCCGCTAGCAAAAGCACTGCAGCCCCAAAAAAAACCTTTGTCTTTTCGCGGGAGCCGCCGGAGTGGAGCCTTGCAGAGAGGGCAGGGGTGCGAAGCTACCTTGATGTTCAACCCGTTCGCCTTGACTGCAGAGATCTCCTTCGAGATGTAGTCCGTGATGCTGGTGATGAAGGACTGAACGTCACGATCGCCACTTCGGATCGCGTTCTGTTGCTCATGCCACAGCGCGGTCATGTCGGGATACTTGGCCTGGTCGGGTAGGGCGTCATAGAAGGCATCGCCGCTCTGCGAAGCAATAATGTTTTTACCCTGCTCGACCACAAAACCTCGCTCCGTAAGCGTGTTCAAAATCTCATGTCGAGTTGCCGGAGTCCCAATCCCTCCGTGCTCGCCTTCCTTGTCCTTGTCCTTCTCGATCATGAGCTTTCGAAGGTGCTCATTGCGGATGTACTTGGCGACCCTGGGAAGGTCTTCCAAGAGACTCGCGACTGTGTAGAGCGGCTGTGGCTTGGTCTCCATCTGCGCCGCCTCACCGCGCTTGCAGTCGCCATGCTGCTCTGATCGAAGCGACCGCAAATCGATCGCAAGATCGTCTTCACTTGAAGCCAAATCTTCGTTGCCAGCATCGTTCGTGTAGAGCGCCTTCCAACCGACTTGAGTGGGCACGTTCGATCGCGCGCCGAACTGATGGCCAGCAACGCCGATCGAGATGGTTGTTTGGTCGTAGCCATACTTCGGGAAGAACTGTCCGATGTATGCACGTGCGATCAGGAGGTAAATGCGCTGCTCTGGCTCCGGCAAAGCAGCGAAGTCGGCCGTGGCCTCGGTGGGAATGATGCCGTGATGCGCCGAGACCTTGGCGCTGTTGAAGGCTCGGCTCTTGATTGCCGGATCTGCCTTCTTCGCTGCCACAGCAAGCACCGGAGCCGTTTGGGCTATTGCGGCCAGGACCTCTGGCGCTGACTCGTGATGCTCGTCGCTGAGATATTCGCAATCACTTCGGTTGTACGTGATGAGGCGGTATCTATCGCGCAAATTTTGGGTGATCTTCAGAACTGCATCGGGCTTGTAGCCAAACTTCCTCGAAGCATCGGATTGAAGTTTCAGCAGGTTGTATGGAAGAGGTGGGTGGCTCTCCTTCGGCTTTGTTTCGATCGACTGGATCTCAGCGGGTTTCCCGTGGATTTCAGAAGCAATGCGTTGTGCTTCCGACGCGTCTACCAACCGGCCTTTCTCGTCGACAGCATCGCCGTCTCTGACTGAATAGCGGCCAGAGAAGTGAACGCCCCCGAACTCGAAGTGCGCAACGACGTTGTAGTAATACGATTTTTGGTGCGATTTGAACGCTCGAGTTCGGCGGACAACCAGTCCGAGAACTGGCGTCTGTACACGGCCAACGCTGATCGTGCCTTGATAGCCAAGGGCCTGGGCGCACAGCGTGTAAGCCCTGGTCATGTTGTAGCCGTAGAGTTGGTCGGCCACGCCACGAGCCTCGGCCGCAGCAGACATGCCTCGAAACTTCTGCTCCGTGTTGTCCCGCATGTTTGCGAGGGCGATACGGACTAGTTTGACGTTGTTGTCATTGATGAGGATCCGCTTGACCGGGCCACGCCAATTCCCGTGTTCCAGGATCTCATCAACTATGAGTTGGCCTTCTTCATCGGGATCACCGGCATGGACGACTTCATCTGCTTTTTTGAGGAGCGCCAGGATGTTCTTCAGCTGCCGTTTCGAATCCGCGTCGCCGCCTGGCTTTTTTCGCCAAGGCACCGGGAGAACCGGCAGATCGTCCATGCTCCATTTCGCATACTTCGGGTCATAGTCTTCGGGATCAAGAAGAGCGAGCATGTGCCCCCTGCACCAGGTCACATAGTCATTTCCACAATCGTAGTAGCCGTCAGTGCGTGACCCGCCGCCAAGGCCTTCGACGATGGCTTTGGCGAGTTCTGGTTTTTCGGCAATAAAAAGGCGCATGCTTGACTCCTACCAAGTTAGAAGAGGCGAAATCACGGCCTTGATTTGGGCCGCGGGTATAGGGCCGAAATACCGGCCGTCGAATGAGACGCTGCTTGCCTCACCCATAAGCAAAACCTCGCCGGCATAGAGGTCGCGGTCAAAGCGAAACGCCGGGAGCAAGCGCCCCTCGAGGTCGGTACGCATTTGGGCGCTCTGCGGCACGTGGTGTCCGTTCACGATGACACCTTGGTCTGTGATCACGACACGATCCCCTTTAGCGGCTAAAACTCGCTTCATCAGTGGCATGAGGCCACCAGGACAGAAGCCAGTTGCGATGTATCCGCGGTGATGTGCCTCAAGAAATGCTGGTGCAAGGGGAGGGCATGCCACGACCAACGCCCCCTGCTGCAGCTGGTGAGTGGCCACCCGATACACGCCACGCGGAATGCTGACTGTCGTGTTGATGTAGAGCCCGGCGAAGGATGCCGCTGCCCCCGCTGCAATGAGGCCTACCGCACTCACTGCGAGCACCTTTCGCACGGTGCCCAGCACTGCGATGGCTTTCATGCGGCAGCGAATGCATTTGCCGAAGAGGCCAGCCGAGGCGTGATGCGATCACTCTGCTTCGGCGCCGGCACGGCAGCGCGAGCAAGAAAAATCTTGTCCTTGAAGTACAGAATCTGTCTGCCGTAGATCGCTGGGTGCCCGGAGACATAAATGACCATGTCACCCGGTTCGTCGATCTCACCGGCCTTGTTCTTTTGCGGCCCCTTCATTCGGATGCACTCGTCCGGAGTCAGCAAAGGGCGTTGCACCTCCTGCGTCGTTCGGGAGACCTGGCCGAGGAGCATGCCTGCGCGTTTACCGCTGGTCGTGACCTGTTCCTTCACTACCGTCGTCTGGCCCGTCAGCTTCGATAGATGCTCAGCGGTCTCGATTCGATTCGGCGGGTAGGCATTCTGAATATGACAGTTGGAGGTGATCGTCTCATCACGTCCATAGCCGGTTTTGTCGCTCTTGAGCTGGTTCAAATCCTGGCAGATCAAATAGGCCTTGATGCCATAGCCTGCCAAGAACGCCAGGGACTCTTGAAGAATGTCGAGTTTCCCGAGCGCTGGAAACTCGTCAAGCATCAGTAGGAGACGGTGCTTGTACCCCTTGATCTGACGAACGTAGTCGTGCCCTTTTGGAGCTAGCCGTCCGAGCCATCGGCGCCAACCCTTCACCTCGACCGTTTTGCCGGCTGTGAGCTCAAACTCCATCTTGTCCGCCAAGAGCCTGATGATCATGTTGACCATCACCCGAATAAGAGGCCTGAGGCGGTCTTTGTCGTTTGGCTGGGTGACGATGTATAGGCTCACCGGGCTGTCAGCATTCATCAAATCCTTGATGCGGAATTCGGATGCGCTGGTGTTGAAGGCAACAACCGGATCTCTGTAAAGGGACAGGTAGGATTTGGCGGTGGAAAGCACCGAGCCTGCCTCCTCGTCCGGCCGATCCAGCATGTCCCGCCCTGAAGCGCCGATGACGGGGTGGTTTTTCCCATCCACGTGCCCATAGGTGGTCATCTCCATCCAGAGTTCTCGCACATCGCGATTCGGGTCCGCCAACAATGCGTCGACCGTCGTCATCGTGGCCTCCAGGCCTTCGTCTCTAGCTTTGTAAAGCGCATGCAGAATGACGCCGACCAAGAGAGCTTGTGAGGTTTTCTGCCAGTGACTCTCCAGGCCTTTCCCATCCGGGTCCACGATCAGCGTCGCCAGGTTTTGTATGTCGCCGACTTCCGATTCCGTCCCCACGCGGATTTCATTCAGCGGATTCCAACGGATGCTGCCGTTCATCGTGGCAGGCTCGAAGCGCAGGACTTTGTTCCTCCCGTGCTTCTGGCGCCAGCCTGAGGTCATCGCCCACAATTCGCCTTTGAGGTCGGTGATCACTGCGCTGTGGGGCCACGACAAGAGAGTTGGGATCACAAGCCCAACGCCTTTGCCTGAACGTGTCGGGGCATAGGTCAGGATGTGCTCTGGCCCAGCATGGCGCAGGTAGTGGATAGCGCCAGCGCTGTCTACCCATGAGCCCACGTAGACACCGTCGTCTGTTCCCAAAAGTGCAGCTGACTCAATATCTTTCTTTCCAGCCCATCGGGCCGAGCCGTGGAGGTAATGGCTTGCCTTCGAACTGTTTTTGATGATGGTCTTGATGACCAAGAGGGAGAGGAAGCCCAAGGAGCACAGCGATGCCCCAATCCCTCCAGCTCGAATAAACGCCTGTGGATACGCGGAGTACCACTGAGATGCCCACGAAAGCACGGCCCACGGGGGATAAAGTCCCCCTACGTTGGCGCCGAGAGCCGGGTGATACCCGGTGCTGTATGCGAAGTATTGCGTTGATGCCGATAGCGAAACACAGAAGGTCATTGCCGCGAGCAGTGGAATTAACTTCCCTGGCTGCTTCCCCACCCCTCGCACTTGCGGTCCCACTGCATTGTTGTAGTTCGAACTCATCTGCTGCGCCCCTTCGACTTGACCGTGCCCTGCGCGGTCAGTGTTACGGTGTCGCCAATACGAACTCGCTTGAGCTTTGAAGCTGTGGCGGGGTCAACCGGCATGACCGCGATATCGCCATTCCTCGCGAACAACGCGAGATTCACACCATCGATGGTTCGCATCCCGGCATAGGAGAGAACGGCTTCCTGAGTCGGAGTATATAGGCCGTACTTCGGTATATCGAATCCAAAGCCTCTCTTTCCGTTGCGCTCAGCTATCAACTTTTGGGCAGCTTCGGATTGGCCTGGCGTCAGTCCTGGCCGAGGTATTGACCGTCGCACAGCTCCATCGATTGAGGATCCTTGGTGCTCCAGGTCACGAGAAACATCACTCTGCAGTAGCACTTGACTTCCACCTTGGTTGCGAACCAAACCGAGTTCACGCAAGTCATGCAGGCGGTTTTTTCGGAAGGGTGGCGGGTGCTTGCCAATTCCGCCAATGTTGGGCTTTCCGCCTCTGGAGCCCGCCCCTTCGTCGGCGCCTCTGATGGCGGCGGCTCCTGCATCGGCGTCTCGAACAGCGGTGGTGAGAGGTCTGGAATCAACTCTGGTTCGGGTGTCGTGTTGTCCATGCTTAGCGCTTGCTCCGGTGGCTGGTCCGCGAGCGCCATGGCTTCCTCCATCAACTGCAAGTCTGTCTTTTCCGTCATTTCGGAGTCCTTTTCGATGAACTAAGAGTGTTTGAAACCTGCGTTCGAGATCTGGATCGACGAAGGAGATCTGGAGACGCTGTGCCGCGGCTGTTGCGACCACACGTGCTTTGAACTCGGCCGAACCATTGACGGTGATCCGTTGACCAAAGCGGGCAGTCGCCATCTGCAGTGCTTTGTGGATCCCGCCCCGATCGGCACCTCGGGAAACTTGCAACCGATCACCGTCGTCGCGGATCGCCGTATCCCCGGTTCGAAAGACCACCGTTCCTTTTTTTGTCACGGTGTCTTGGGTGCCGTTAGGCATCTGGGTCGGAGACTTCTCACCGCTGCCCGAAATCGCGTTGCCTTTCAGGCCTTGTCGACTCATCCTGGAACGCAACGCGTTCAATGCGTCCTCATTGCCTTGAGTGGCCTTTGCCTTGAGCCAATCCGCCCAGGCCTTTCGTGCGTACTGCTGATTCAGAAAACGCCGCTCTAGCCTGTGCCGTTCTCGGACAACCGCCAGATCCTTTTTGAGGCCGCGACTTGCCAAGCTATACAAAATCTTCCGCGAGAGGCGATCGCCGCCCACGAGCTTGATTGCGGCGCGCTTGCCAGCGCCCGCTGCCTTGACTGCGTCGACTTCAGCGCGCTGCCGCCGGCGCAAGACGTCGGATTCGGCCGATCGCGCGCGACCCGAATCCGCAAGCTCGGCTGTGTACTCCTGATGGAGGGCCTTGGTATCCACCTGGAAAGACACCGGACGCTTTGTATACGTGGCCCTGGCTTCTTGCGTTCGTGAGCCATGAACCGACGGCTCAAATACACCAAGTCGCGCCTCGAGCTTCTGCTTTGAGAGGCCCCTCGAAACTGAACTTGCCTTGACGTGGACCCCTTCCAGGTCGACGAACACGAAGCCGTTCGCGCGCATCCGAAGTTCAAGCCCGTGCTCGTGTAGCGAGTCATGCAGTTCCCGCCAGGTCTTGGCAGAGTCAATTCGATCAAGGCACTCTTTGCGAATCCAGGTCTGCAGGCTTTCGACCCCTGCATGGCGCTCCATGTCTTCTGCACGGTTTTCTGAGCCTCGCTTTTGCACCAAATGGTTGTCTTGTTCCAGGCCAAACTCGATTTCAAGCCGCCCGCATATCTCGGGAAGCTTCAAGTGATCAAAGTAGGGGGAATGGACGGTGTGCCTGGTTGGATGGACCTTGTTGATCGCAATATGTAAGTGGACGTTGTCTGTGTCGTAGTGAGCGGCACTTACCCGCTGGTGCTCACCAAAGCCCAGTTCCTGGCAAATCTTGCTTTCGATTGCTTCAAGCACCTGATCGGGCGGGTTCTCGCCGGCGCGAAAGGAAACGATCAGGTGATAAGTCTTGTCAGCGCGCGAGCGCGTATTCAGCTGTTGGGTTGCTTGAACTTCCAATGCCGCTGTCGGCGCATCCAGAGACTGGCAATTCGTGATGGCAACACGACCCACACGCTCCTGACTCCCTTGCGTGTCGGTGATGTACTTGACCAGTTCGCCGTAGTCGCTTTTGCGCGCGGAGCGCATGGCCACCTGTTTTGCAATCACTCAGACACCCCAGATTTAGCCGCTAAAGCGCTCACGAATGGACCGCCATCCTGATCACTTCACGCATCGCGACCTGGTTCACTTGAATCTGATCCAAGGTCGCCAGCAGCAAGCGTCTTAGCTCATCCTGCGAGTAATCCGCCAACCTCTTGTCGTTGGTCAACCAGAGCTTGACCAACCCCCCTAGCCTGCCCAGATTTGCGTTGATCTTTGCAAGCTCGTCGACACGCTCGTAGTCGAGGACGCTACGAACCTCGTATCCAAGGCCGACTTTTCGGAGATATCCGGACGTGCTGTTTCCCGTCGTCTGAGCCATTTTTTCGATGCCATCCTTTTCGTCTGGCAAGACCCAGACGCGGATCGGTTGATGTTTGCGACGCGGCGACTTCTTTTCTTCCATGGCGTTCATACAGATGCGGTAGCAGCTCGGCCCCGCAGGGCAGGATCCGTTGAGCACCGCAGGTGCGAATAAGGGCGCGATGGAGGCCGTAGGCCTACATCGCATATCCTGCCCCGTTTCACGGGGTCATTACTCCAAAGGATGCTACCACTCGCGCCCGATTTATTGGGTGTTTAGCACCTCTCAGGCCGTTCATTTCGTTCGATATTTCGGAATCCGTGCCTCGTCTCCCTATAATCGGCTCCAGTGGGCAACAGCCGGCCGAGAGACGGCCTCTGATCGGCACTCAATAGGAATAGCAATGGATGGCGAATCGAAATGGCTAAGAGCTACCCAGATCAGCTGGCCGAGTGGATTCGTAAACGCGAGGCAAGCGGCCGCGACAAGAACCTGGTTGCGTTTCACGCTGTCAAGGACGATGTGAAGACCGCAATGGAGGCCGGCTACGCTGTGAAGACCATTTGGGCTCACATGAGCGAGACGAAGCGTGTTGGCTTCGGATACGAAACCTTCCTGGGCTATGTGCACAGGCTGCTTAAGCCGTCGACCAATCGACGGGGTATTCGGTCAGGGGAGCGATTGGTTGCTGGCCAGGTTGAACCGCAGCGCACGGATCCAATCACCTCAGCCCAAAAATCTGCCGTTGTTCGCTCTCCGCCCCCAGCGGAGCACCTTGCCTCTGACGAGGACTCAGCTCCTCCCAAGATGCCGGCCTTTGCCTTCAACCCCCTCCCCAAAAGTCGATAGATAGGAAACCAACCATGGCCAAAATACACATGCTCCTGCAGGGCAAAGGAGGCGTGGGCAAATCGTTCATTGCTTCCGTCATCGCCCAGTACAAGAAGTCCCTGAATCAAACGCCTCTGTGCATTGACACCGATCCGGTGAATGCAACGTTCACAGGGTTCAAGGCGTTGAAGGTCCGCCGCCTCGAGTTGATGGACGGCGAGGAAATCAACCCGCGGAATTTCGACTTTTTGGTGGAGCTGATTGCGCCCTCAAAGCACGACGTTGTGATCGACAACGGCGCAAGCTCTTTCGTACAGTTGGCCCATTACTTAGTGACCAACCAGGTGCCGCAGCTGCTGCAAAGCATGGGGCACGAGTTGATCATTCATTCGGTGATCACCGGTGGTCAGGCCTTCGAAGACACGCTCCACAACTTGAGGCAAATCGTTCCTCAATTTCCGAAGGAGGCTAAGTTCGTCGTCTGGTTAAATCCCCTTTGGGGCCCTATTGAAGACAAGGGCAAGACGTTCGAACTGATGCCCGAATACGAGGAAATGAAACCTCGTATTTCTGCGATCGTCACGATCCCTACGTTGAAGCCTGAAACCTATGGCCGGGATCTGACTGAACTGCTGCAAGCTCGGCTGACCTTCGAAGAGGCCGAGAACAAAGCATCACTGACGATCATGACGCGTCAGCGCCTCAAGATCATCTGCGATCAGCTCTATGCCCAAATGAAGTTTGCGAAGGTGATGTGATGAGCGAGGCGGTCGACGAGCTCATGCGAGACATCGTGGCGAAACATGGCATCGCTGTCGGCCGCGACGATCCGATCATGATTCTCCAGACGATCAATCAGAGACTGCTGATTGACAGTGCGAAAGCTCAAGAAAAACTTCTTGAGCGCTTCAAAGAGGAGCTCGAAGGCATTGCGCAGCGGTCCGGCACCGATGCCAAGGAAAAAGCGGAACGTCTTTTGAACGCCGGCGTAACCGCAGCGCGAGAGATGATGCAGATGGGAGTGAAGAACTGCACCGACGAGTTGACGGCCGCTGTGCGCCAAGAGGTGGAGGCAGCCATCCGCAGGGTCGACACAAAAGCCCAGGAGGTGAGCAACTTGTCCAAGATCAATCTGATCGCATCTGGCCTGGTCGTCTTAGCTGCCGCGATCGCGCTTCTCGCCAATCTCTTCGTCCGTTGACCCTAGTCACGGAGCAAAGAAAGCCCCCGGGATCGACCGGCAAGGGAGTGTTCCTCGTTCCTGACTTGCGCCCTCCTCCGTTGTTCCTGCATTCGCAGATGCAGTTCATGGGCACGACGGGCTTGCTGCATCTCTGCCCACCCCTCTACCAATTCAGGATCCTGGGCCCGGAGCTTTCGCAAAGCGAGCTGTTCGATTTTCGGGCCAGACGGACTCATCCCGTCTCGAACTTCCCGGACCCTTTCAAGCCGGTCTTGCATCCGCTGGAGCATGGCCTTCTGGCCATCGATCCTTTCCTGCCACTTTGCGCGCGCGCCCGGTAGGACGAGGCGGCCTGGACGTTGTCCTTCTGTCTGCTTGATCAGCAGTACCTGCCGATCCATCAACGACTCCAGCCGATCTTCGATTCTCTCGACCTGGTGTTGCTTTGCATCAATCTGGGTTGAGAGCGCCCCTTTGAATTGCTCCTCGAGCGGGGTCATTGCGACCTCCACCTCGTTCGCCTCTTCGACCGCTTGAGCGCGCTCCAAGAGCACGTCGGGGTCTTGAGCGCCCTGCCCTACCCTGCTTTGGGTTTTCGTTTGAAAGCTCTTTCCAAGTACGGCCATTTTCCCCACCAGAAAATTTAGCCGCTAAATTCAGCGCGAGAGTTTTTGCGCTCTCTGCTGCTGCGGCACAGACACCACCGCCCTCCCCTCCTTGTAGCAAATCGAGGCGGCGGAACCCATGTCAGGTACTTTATCGAAATCTTGCTTTGCGTGCAGCACAACATCCCTGCCCGCATGTTGATAGATGGCTTGTGCATCGACGTGCAGGATGATTCCATCCGTGGTGGCGGATTTATCTGCCGTCTTGGCGGTGTACAGGTTGTAGTAGCCAGGCCGAATGCCTTGAGCCTTCTCTACCTTCTCGACACGCCAGTCATTCGTGCCTTCCTCGGTTTGAACGATCTTCTGACCGTTCATGACGACAAGGCGTTGCTTCTTCATTCCATACCCTCGACGGCTCACGTTGATTGGTGCCAGTCCCCAGTGTGGGTAGGCCGTATGGCCCCAGGCGAGGACAGGAATTCTAGATTGATCCCTGTCACTTACATTGATTTATCACGCGCCTGGGCGCGGAAAATCGGGTTCAACATGCTTTTTTAGTAGTTCTCCTACGCAGCAGGGGGCAGTTTCGATCAAGTTATAGGTGATAACTGAGCCGTCCGACATACATGGCATGGCGTCCCGGCTATTCATCGACGCTTCGAATTCTGAAATTTAGCGGCTAAAACTCTGGGCAGGACGACTCGAAGGGGAGGGGGCCCGAGTTGCAATGTGGCTGCGGATAGGGCCACGTTGCGTGCTGTGCAAATAAGAGAGAAAATGCTTGGATGGCAACACAAGCAAACCGCACGACCTTCACGGCCACCCCCTGGCCCGACACGTCTCGCGCGCGTCGCGAGTTCATTGCCAAGTCGTTCGACCGCGCAGTCCAGACCAGCGAAGAGGCTCTGGAAAGCGCACGCAGCATGGCCGCGAAGATGCGCAGCGGCAAGCCTCTGCAGCGCGCACCAGCCAGGTGAGCCCAAAAGACCTCGCGGTCCATTTCGCACCCGCTGTAGCGGACAGGATCGGGGCAGACCTTCCAGGTTGGGCTGACGCCATACGCAGCTGGCACCACGATGGCGACCCAGATAGGTTCTTTGGGCGCGATGTTTACAACCATCGCGATGGGTACAGCATTACCTGGGCGCGCCACATGCACGTGGTCCCCAGCCCTGGCGAAGCTGGGCTGGAGAAGTGGGAGCGTACCCGTTCTGCTTTCAATCGAACGAGTGATCGCCTACTTGTGTATTCCATGCACTCCGAGCAGCCACTCCAGTATGGAATCCTACTGCTCGCCCTCCTAGGCGATCCAGGCGGACACAAGGCCCTCATCCATGGTGCTGCTGCCCAGGAGCGTCGCGAGATTTGGGATGACCTGGCCTACGCGCATCAGACCAGTGGCGACATGCCCGATGGCACCGTTACGGATAGCTAACTTCTCAACCCCTGTTTTTGCGACTGTTCCAACCAGCGGCAGCAGCGTTAACTTGCGCGACTCCTTCGGCGGCAGGCCTATCAAAGGCGAGAGGGTTTTGGACCTCGATGAACGGGCCTCTGGCCCCACAAGAACTGCACTGGCCCGCGTAGCCAAATTTCCTTCGTACAGTTCGTTGCGGCTCAGCGATGAAGGGGGCCATTTCTCGCATGTTGACGCCAGAGCAAGCAGCGCCGCAGAAGGGGCAGGGGGCGAGTTCAACCATCGGCAAGTTCTCCTATTGAAGTGGCTTCTTCACCTCGCATCATGGTGTTTCTCCCGCTGTCTAGCAACTCCAATGAGCTTGCCTCTCCGGCGTTTGCCTGATCGTGGGCCGCGCCAATAGAGGTTCGTCGTACGCGCCACTGGAGGTTGATCTGTGCAGAAAGTGCGCCACTGATCACTGGCTTGCACAGGGCCTGCGACGGCCTCAGCGGACAAATACAGCCAGGTTGGCGGGCCACGCCCAGCCCCTGAGGAACATCAACCAAAGATCGGCGGCGTTCCAAAGCGACTGTTGGCGAGGCGCGGCCGGTTCCAAACTCTGTGAAAAAAATTCCATTCCCGGTGAAACAAATCTCCTGCCGTGACAATGACTTAGGCGAACTCACCATCAACTCGGGCATCAAAATAGGCACTTAGCGAGTAAAAATCGCACGGATGATAATAAAGATTATCATCCCGTCAGATTGCTCTTGACGTCTGCTCGAGGCTGTGCAAAATAGAGCCGTGGCGCTACACGCCATCCGCACCGGCGGCACCGGTCTTCCTGAACAGGATCACCATCAACATGGGCTACACCAATCCCTTGCTCAAGCTCCAAGCCGGCAGGGCGCTTCTGGCACTACCCGCCGAAGACCGCCGCCGTATCGAGGCCGTAATGCGCGCACTGCGCGTCCAGGCAAACACCGAAGCCGAGATCTCCTGGCGCCGTCGCAAAGGCCCCATGGCCGCGTACTGGCGTGCCGTGGCCACCTACGCCCGCCACCTCGCGCACGCGCTGTCACGCTCCACTCAGTGCAAGGACGGCGCCCCATGACCGCGCGCAAGACCCCAGACCTCATGCCTTTGACCTCGGACGAGACAGCGCGACTTGCGCGCGAATCGGGCCCTGGGAAACCTTTGTCGCTTGCCTTTGGTCGCAGCGGCGTTGCGCTGCGCACCGCCATGTCGCCTTGGGCCGTCACGAAGCTGCTCGCCATGCGTGCAGCCGCCACGACGCTCGATACAGCCAAGAAGGACGAATTGAAGCCAGGTGGTCCCCATGCCTAGCGTTCGCCGTCGCCGCCCCGATGGGCACAGAGGGGAAGTGCAGCTGGCGCTGTTTCCCGAGCACGCCGAGCTCAACAATTACGCCGCGCGTTGGACAGGCAGGCTCAAGGACAAGTGGAAAGACCCGCGCATCGAAGTTCGGTTGATTTCCATGTGGACCCACAAGCACGGCTGGCAAATCGGCTGGTTTGCCCGCGTAGATCAGGCTCTGGATGAATGGCATCCACAGGCCCCCACTGCGCACCTCCGATCGGCCAACTACCCGTGGTACCGGCCCGATGCGCTTCCGACCTCCAATCGATTCGAACTGGCGGCAGGATCCGCCGCGCGCGCTGTCAAGATCGTGCTGGCACAGATGATGGAATACACGGCAGACAGCGACAACGCTGCAGAGCTCACGGCCGTGTCTGAACTCATCGAAGAACAGGCGCAGGCCTGGCTGACTTCTTGATCGATACACAACTGAAAGAACGACCATGAGCAATAGAGCATTCATTCCTGGCGTGCTGATCGGCGCGGCCGTTGGAATCGTCTCTTCGGCCGCACTTTGGCACTTCGGACCCAGGTTGACCTATGACCGAGTTCTTGATGAGACGGGGCGGGACATGGTCAAGAACGCGCGGCTGATCGAGCGCTGCACAGCAGCCTATGCGCAATCGCACGGTGGCACGCTACCGAAAGGTACGCTGGTGCAAGGCGATGGACCAGCGCAGATCGTCATTGGTTACGACCCCACTGCGAACTGATCAAAGGGAACGGAAATGCCCATCACCCCGAACACACATCACCGCATTGAGATTCCAGGCCTCGCCGAGGCCATCGCTGCAGCTCCTGTCGACGACAAGCACAAGCAGTTGCTGCAGGCCGTGCGCCGGTTTGAGCCGCTTCACGCGGCCAAGCTGGCCACCACCCGCGACGAGGGCGGCAGGCTCGTTAGGCGCTCCGTGCTCAACGCCGCCGGCGAAGTGATCCATGAGAATCACAGAGAGTGGCTGCGCCTCGAACTGGAAGCGGACGCCGGCGACGCTGCGACCACGCGTGCACGCCTGCGCGGCAAGGGCTATCTCCTTTCAGTCTGCAACTTCGTAAACGTGTACCTGGTGCACGACCGTGGCGGCCCGGCTCAAGACAACTTCCTGCAGGTCGATCTGCTCTTAGAAGACGAGCGCGTCGACCTAGAGATGTTTTCCTCGGATTCGTGGCGTGACGCGCCAAAAAATCTGCGCGACCTGGTCGACGCGGCCGAGGAGGGCTACAGCGTGGAGGAAGTGCGACGCCGGCGCCTTCGTCCATCTGCCTACTCCCTCGAGAAAGTCGTGGACGTGGCCAAGTTCGTTGAGGACGCGGAAGCGCTCGAAACAGCGCGCCGCGCGAAGTACAAAGGGGCGCGCTACGCGCTGTCTGACAGCTACACGGGCGTTCGCGAAAAAGTCGTGACCATCGACGAGCTTTCGCCTGACTGGGATCGCTATCCTGGCAAGGCCAAACGCCTCTTCGATGACTGGGCCGCCTCGAGCGCCGGGCGCAGTGGCGCGCGGATCTGCGAACACTGGGTCATGAAAACGACCGACTGGACCAGCGACACCGGTGAACGCTCCATGGAGCTCATTCCCATGTGGACGTTCGACAAGAAGATGGCGGAGATCCCGAGCCATAAGGGCAGCGAATATGAACTCTTCGGCAAGCTGGAAAAGCTAGACCAGCGCACGAAAGCACCCTTCGCCTGGTTCTTCTTCATGTTGCACGGGAACAGAGTCACGGATGGTGCCGGCAGACGCATTCTTGAGGCTGCCGAAAACGGCCTGATCGTTCTACCCGAGCACGACTACCGCGTGCTCAAGGCCTGGAGGACGAAATCCTATGGCTTCTGAAGAATTGGTTCCAGTCCATCTGCGGGTGTCGAAAACACTGAAAGGCCAGTGGATCAAGCAATCGCGGGCCGCCGACATGACACTCAATGATTGGATCGTTTCGCGCATCGAAGCTTTGGATGCCACGGCCGACGAGGCTGCAGGCATTGCATGGTGGAACGAATTGACCGAGCCCACGCGGTTGCACTGGCTGGAAAAGGTTGAAGCACAAGGCGGCAGCGTTGCTGCAGCATGGGCGGCATTTAAGCTCGAAGCGAAGGGAACATAGGTATGCCGAACGAAACACCCTCAACGTCATCACGCACGAAAATCGTGAATCTCTCGATCGCACTGATCGCCACGATAGTTGCTCGAATTCTCTGGTCACTGCTTGCAGCTTCCGCCGGCGTCGATCTACAGGCACCAGTCTTCCGATTCGTCCTGGATCCAATGCTACTTGTCACCTTCTGTCTGTGGATCTCCTTTCATCTTGAGAGACGAGCTCGTGATCGCATGAAAAATGAGGCTGAACAAAGAAAGGAGCGCCTGTGAAAGACCCTGGCAGCTTGGGTGGCGCAACGATTTTTTTTGGAGTTGCGGTGTTCGCCATGGTGGCTTTTTTGGGGCACGAGGTTTGGCAGCAGATGCGCATCCCACAAGCGATCACGCCTGAAGAAATTTCAGCCGCCCCTGCCGGCTGCATAGCTGATCGTGTGCGATCGGAAATCCAAAATGGAACGCGGCCCCTGACACACGGGGACTACAACTCCATTAAGTACAGATGCAAGAAAGAAGATGACGCTCAACGCATCGAGGCCGAGGCCAAAGTCGATCTCGCGCGCCAGCGCGAAGTGCTGAGCAAACAACAAAACGGATCGCAATGAGCGATCTCGCAGTTTGAGATCTTCTTGGAGTCGAACAATGGTCCATCGCACGAGTTGCGGCCGAAAACTCCACGTTGGCCACTTCGCCTTCATGCGTGCTGTGATCGAAGGCTTGGACATTCGCGATAGCTGGCAGAGATACCTGCAGCTCGAGGGAGAGGCGACAGATGCCCGTCGCGTGAAGAGCGCCATCAAGTGGATTCGCCTCGAGTTTGCAGCCGCAGCAAAGCGGCAATCAAAGCCTGGAACAGCTCGCCTGTTCAGAATGGACGCAGCGGAGCTGGGCACTGAACAGGCGCTCCCGTCCCTCGCCGAATACACAGCCCTGCGCGGCATGGAGGACTTCCCAGAATCGGAAGTTGCCGAGGCCTATGCAGATGAGTTTGGTGAAAAGGCAACTAAACCCGGTGCATCGCGCCGCGGCCGGCTAATCAAACTCCAAATACGAGCGCTCAACAACCTTGAGCAGCTGGTGGCCGAACATCCGAAGGCAGGGGACGGCGTGGGAGCCTGGCTAACTCCTTCGCTCGCTTTCCGATTGGAGCAAGCAGGCCTGCATACCCTCCGCGCGCTCATGGATCGCATCAACGGTGTTGGTGCACGCTGGTGGACCAGTGTGCCTGGCGTTGGTGAGCGAAAGGGACACCGCATCGTCGATTGGATCCGAATGCACGAATTGAGCATCGGCCTCAAGATTGGCGACCATGTCGCTGTGCGGCGGGCAGCATTGCTGCATTCGCAGCTCGACCTGGTGGTGCCAGCATCGACTGCCCTGGTTCCTCTCGAGAAGTTCGTCGTCCCGACCGAACTCAGTGGCCAGGCTGGCGTATTTCGCGCGCCGCAGACTCAATGCCTGCTCGATGCAACCGACGACTACGCCGCCATCCAGGCCTGGCTGAAGAGCAAGCGGGCTGAAGGCCCAACGCAGCGCCTCTATCGAAAGGAGGCAGAGAGACTGCTTTTATGGGCAGTCCTTCAGAGACGAAAGGCGCTTTCTTCGCTCACTGTAGAAGATGCGACCGCCTTCACTGCCTTCCTTCAGTCTCCGCCTTCAGCCTGGTGCGGCCCTCGTCATCGGCAGCGGTGGTCGCCGCTTTGGCGGCCTTTGGAAGGTCCGCTGTCGACAAACGCGACACGCCAGGCCCTCATCGTCCTACGCGGCTTGTACGCGTTCCTGGTCGCTCAAAACTATGTGGTCGGCAATCCATTCAGTGGTGTTTCGCTGCCCCGCGTTGCAGTGCGGCCGCTTGGCTCGGGCCGAGCGCTCACTTTTCAGCAATGGGACGAAGTCAACGCCCAGCTTTCGAAAGCCACGACGCCGGCGGAGCGACGCTGTTCGCGAACAGTCCGATGGCTCTATGCTACAGGCTTGCGGATCTCTGAACTGTGCGACGCACGCTGCGGAAATCTTGATTCAGTCGAGTTCTCGGCCGCCGATGGCTCCAGATCTGCCGGCTGGCTGTTGGAGGTGATCGGGAAAGGGGTGAAGTACCGTCAGGTGCCTGTTCCAACCGACCTTGTCGATGAGCTCAAGGCGCTACTCGAGGCAGCTGAGATGCAGCCAGATCTGAGAACACTGCCGACCGCTGACATCCCGATCCTCGCCAACCTCGAAGAAAGGGCCACAGAGGCGTTTTCGGCATCGGGGGCATACAAGGCTGTCCGAATCGTTTTTGAAGCCTGTGCGGCACGTCTGGAGGCCTCCGACAGCGCTTCAGCTGCTCGGATAAGAACTGCAAGCCCGCATTGGTTGCGCCACTCGCACGCGTCCCATGCCCTCAATGGGCGGTCCGGTAGCTCTGCCGTCCCAATTCAGGTGGTCCAAAACAATCTTGGCCACGCGTCGATCGGGACGACTTCTGGATACCTGACGACCGAACAAGATGCGCGGCTTTCGGCGATGCAGAGCTTCTGGAACGAAAAATGAATCGGAAACTTTCCGAGTCCTCCTGCAGACCCTTCACCAGTGGTCCGGCTTTTTTCTCGGCTTCTTCTTCGTCGGTACAACAAGCGGCAGCTGAGCTGCATGGAGTTCGTCGTCCAGGATGTATCGCCGTGTCCAATGCGCGTGCCGTGACAACGATACGGCGTGCCGGCGGGATGCTGCTTCTTCCGCTGGCGGCCTGACGACGGTACCGTCAAACGTCTTGAAGCTAGGGCCGCTGGAGCTTGGCCAGGGCAAGCGCTAACGGTGACGCTAAGTTGGCCCCATATGACAGTAGCGCTGCATGCCCTGCCATTGTCAAAATGAAAGTACCGTCGGAAGCGGGCCTCAACAGCCGGCGAGCTGTCAGCTCCTCGAGGGCGGCGCCTTGCTGCAATCCTAAGTCATTCGCTGCACTGGCGAACTCTGGCCCAACCTCGACATGGGCCCCCGCATCGACACTAGAAATGATCAAACTCCCAATGAGCCTACCTTGCTGTGTAGCAGTCAAGGTGTAGCCAGGCAGGGTTGGCACTTGATCCGCATCAAGAACGAATTTCTCAAGCAATAAATTTGCTCGGCTGAAGTCGATGCTTCTTCGAAGCGCAGGATCCAGGACCGCCAGTAGGGTGGTAATGTCTTTTAAGCGCGCATTTTGTGCGGCATCCCGATTAAATTTGCCAATCAGAGTAGAACGCTCAGTTTCTAATTCTGGGCGCATCGACCTGAGGCGATTCAGGGCAATTTCCATGCGCTTTTGAGCAGAGCCGCTTTCAATTAAATGCGTTTGCTTTGTTTTGAATTCTCGGTCATTCGCAAGTTCGCATGCAGAAATGAATGCAAGTCGTTCAGATAGCGACGGCTTTCCTTCGATACGTGTTTTAAAGCCCGATCCCCACATAATGCTACACACGATCGACCCGAATTCGGTTCGCCTATGCTGCACCTTCGCGGATTGAGGGCGAGCCCGAAGCATCAATACAGCCGCTTTACTCCAATCCACATGATGGCGATCTTGAAGTGCACTCGCCTCTGCCAGAGCCCCGTCATATGCCGATTTCATAGAAGAACCGGGCGGCCCCACAACTTCGTACGATGAGCCATCCAGTTCGCGCCACTTAATTTTTGCTTTAAATCGAGACCCAGGCAAAGTGTTATAAGTGACAGTCCCCGAAAGAAATAGTGATTTAGCAGCCTCATCGAGCTGAGGTTTAATTTCACCGCGAGGTCCCTTAGCGATTTTTTCATTGCACCGCGAAATTGTTTCTCGCAATGCTTGACCCATGGTTGCCCAAGTCGTCGAACTCGTTGTTGAATGATCTTTATCATTCCATGTCACGGTACACAAATAGCGTGGAATCCCAACAGGAACAACATTTCGCATCACCACCGAGAGAATAGGAACTCTATTGGATATAAGTCCTCTGTTTACCTCACTCTTCCAACCTAGCTGCGGCTCATCTGGGCATTCTTTTAATTGCTCGCACACTTCCTCAAATGCTTCTTCTGGAGTACCGTGGAATCGACTTTGCAGAGTCACTCTCCACTCTCCGACGCCGAAGACGATAGTGCACCTGAAATTAGGCTGATGTGCAGCTGTGAGCAAAATCCGCACTTTTTGAACCGAAGCGCAACGTCCTGCCAAGACAGGCGTGAGCTTTAACGGATGTGCGTTGTACTCAAGCTCGCTGACTTGGATCCATTCGTCGGGAGGAATCCAAGAGCTTGTAGATCGACCAATCTGTATTTCGTCCACCCAAATTCCCCTTCATCGCTCAGCTCTCGGCCATTGTTCAGGTATTCTTTATCTGCTCGTTGAAAACTTCCAGGAATGCTTGAGATTAGCCAGCGAGAACTGTTCCTTCGCGTTTTCTGCGGCGCTTCTCGTTCAACAGCGCGGTTCTTTCTTTACCTCGAAGTTTTCGAATGAAATACTTCTTTCGCAATGCGTCAGCATACTTTCTCTGTCCACTCCATGACAAATCGTACCCTGGCGCAGGTTTGGTCAAAATATCCGAAACCGGAATTTCAATATCCTGAGCCATTGCATCATCAACGACGCATGCAACAGGGCACCTCCAATAATAAAACGTCTCGCTCGACGATAGCCACATTACCACTGCGTAGATTAAGGCACCAATGGATATGACCAAGATTGCCACGGGGTCATTTGCGAGCAATAACAATCCCTCTTGCAAATTTCTCATGGCTCACTCCTATCCCTGGCGTGCAGCTTGAGCTCGTAGCCCCCGCTGAGCTTCGATGCGAGATCCAAAGCAAAAGACTTTCCGGAAGAGGTACTGCGGTAGCTTGCAGCTGCAGGTGAGCTGATCTTCGCGAGCGAGCCGACCACCCACAGCTCCAACGCAGGGATGCCGCTGGGAAGAAACCAACCAGTGCCATGCACCCCGACCGCGTTTCGCAGAGCCGTCTGCTCGACGATTTCGGCGACTTGGCCTGCACGCCTAGTCTCAACAACCCTCATCGGGTTTTCAAGATGGTTGCTGATCTTGCGAGCCATTTGAGCTGTCAGCGGATTAGGCGGCAATCGAGCCAAATAATCCATCGCTTCACGAAGCAGCGTATGTGATGCAACGAGCATTTCAGCAGAGCTGACTTCGTCGGGGGTCATGGCTTTTATGTCCTCGCAGTCAGATCATATGGAAATTTTTTCATATGCCCTCAACCCTTGGCCATCGTGGCAGTCCAAAACGCTCGCGCCACCAAGAACAAGCCCACGGGGGCGAGAAGGATCGTGACAAAGCATCCAGCGGCCAGAAGTATGTCTCTCACGCAGCTCATGACGGCGACATCGTTAAGTCCACGGATCTTCGCTACCGTCACAGCCATCACAATGAGAAGCATCACACTTCCGATCGCAAGACCAAAATGAAGGGCTAGGCTATAGCCCCCGAATATTTCAAACAATCCTTTGAACTGGTACGAAATATTTTCAACCGAGTTCACGTCGCCCCCTCAATAAGTCGATTCAATTTCAAATCACCGAGTTCGATCTCAATTTCCTGCCCATCGTCCTCGTATTTGATCCATGCGAAGCCTTCCGCAGACCAGCGTTTTCCGGTTAGCAACCGAACTGGGCGCTTCTTGTAGGTGCCGAGGATGATTGCCTTCTTAATTTTTTCAGGATCGGGCTCTTTCTCCGACTTTTCCTTTGGAGTCTTATCCGCGCCAGCGGTCGGCTTTGTCGTGCTCGGTTCGTCGCCACCTGTCTCAGTGCCGCCGTCCGATTCGCGGGCCTGGTCTGACCTCTCGTCGAGAAATTCACGAAGCAGCTTCACCGAACCGCGGGTGATCTCCTGTGTGTCGTCTGCAAGCCATTCCTTCACGGCGTCAGGCTTCTTCTTGAAGGCCTTGGACACCTCGCTGATCAGCGTCACATCCGTGCAACGGCCGCTTTCAAAAGCGCTCGCAACTGGTGCAGGCAGCTTCAGCAACGCCATGTGCTGTGACACATAGGCTTCGGAGAGCTTGGACTTCTCGGCCAACTGGCGCTGCGTCCATCCGTTCTCTTCCATGATCTGCTGGAAGACCCGGGCCTTGTCCATTGGCGGGGTGTCGGCACGGACCTTGTTCACGACGACCTGCTCGATCCGCGTGAACTTCTCTCCGATCACCGCAGGGATGGTGTCTTTCTCTGCTGCGAGCGAGGCGCGCCGGCGACGTGCACCGTCGTTGATGATGAATCGACCGTCGACCTCAGGATGGCGATACACCGAGATCGCCACCTTCACGCCGTGGGCCTTGATCGATTCGGTCAGCTCGAGCATTTCCGCTTCGTCGAAAGTCTGACGCGGTTGATCGGGATCCTCGTCGATCAGGTCGAGCGAAAGCGCGATTGACTCGCCTTCGGCCGAGGCACTTGCTTCGGCTGTCAGAAGGCTCGAAAGATTTCCCAGGCCTTCCAGGCCCAGACCACTCGACTTAGGCGTGTCTGCGGTCTTCATGTTGTTCCTGGTGGTGGCTTCGGCGCTCATCATGCAATCTCCATCTTCTCGAACACGTACTGTGCGAACGCTCGCACTTCCTTCGTTGCCACACGGGCAGCGGTCTTCTTGATCTCCCATACCGGCATGTTGTTGCCGAGGGCTTCTGCGATGCTGTCGCGCAACCCGACGCTGACCGGCATCACGGTCTGCGGGTAGGCCTCGCGCAGGGCAGCCAGGTTGGCCACATGACGCGGCTTTCGCGCATCGATCTTGTTCGGCACCATCCCCAAGAACTTGAGCTTGGTGTTGTACCTGCGCAGAGTCTCAATCTGCTTGTTCATGAGCTTCATACCCTGGAGGCTGTACGCCTCTAACTCGATTGGGGAGATCATGAAGTCGGATGCAAGCACGGCGGCTGACATGGCCTTGCCGAGCGAGGGAGCCGTGTCGATCAGGCAGATGTCGAAATGCTCGCTGAGCTCCGCGACGCATGCACGCAGTTGCTTGGCCGCATCTGCCAGTTCCATAGAGCTGTCCAGGTTGGCCAACTCCGGGTCTGCAGAGATCAAGGCAAGACGCCCTTGATCATCGCCGACAGCACCTGCAGCCATCGCCTTCTTCAACCCCTTCAGATCCGCTTTGAACAGCTTGCTGGACGTGAAGCCGGTATCAAATTTACCCAGCGTCGTCGATGCATTTCCTTGGAGATCAAGGTCCAGCACAACAACACGGTATCCACGCTCGAAGTAGTCGAACGCCAGGTGGCAAGTGGCAAAGGTTTTGCCCTGCCCACCTTTTTGAATGGCTGTCACGAGAGTCTTCATTTCTGCAATCCTTTTTTGGCCGCCTTGGCCCATTGCTTGACCTGGTAGGCCTGGACGGCTGGGAGGACGGCCTCGACGCGCTCGAACCCCGGCGGCACCTGGCTTGTTTCCCACACCTTCGCCACTGCCTGCGACACCGCGCCCTTTGTCAGACCGTGCTCCTTCGCCACCACCGTCTGCACCCGACCGTCGACCAGCACCGATCGCACCATTTCGATCGTCTTGTCCGCCATTCGCAGGCCCTTGATCGCTTGCCGGAATTGCTCCTCCGTCAGCCGTTTTTCGCTCATTGGCATCACCCATATGAATCTCCGCACTCTGTGTTGAAAAAAGGCGGTAACAGCCGCCACCCGAGAACACAGTTTAGCTAAACAAAAGTGCGGCGTCAAACTGTTTTAGCCGCTAAACCGCAAATATTTCGATTTATCAGCTAAACAGTCTGCTCATTTTCTCGGCTTTGCCACCGTCACAAAGTATGTGATTGCAACGAAAACGAGGAAATGGATCACGAATGTCCATCCAGCGTGCGCGCCTGGCGTATTCCATTGGAAGAGCATCCTGAAAAACTGCCAGGCAACGTCGATGGCGAGGACCCAACGCAGAACCGGCCAGACAAGTGCGAGCGCCAGTTGGAATCCCGAGACGACAGAAGGCCATGCTTTTTTCATGGCGCCATCATGCCTCGGCGCGACAGTGACGACTTCAAGCACGTCCACCTTACGGGGCCGCGCTGGGAATTGAAGAATGTTCGACATGACTTGACCTCGCTTGCATCCAATGTTGGAATACCGCCGCAAGCCGCACTCTGGTTTGGACCTCGCTGTAACAGCAGCAAGGTCAAGCGCTCCCCGGTTCGCCGGGGCGCTTCCTCCCCTAAGTGGGCACTGCGCCTTCTATCCGCGCTTTCTTGATTTCCTCTGCTGACCACTGCTGCAGCACGTCGCTGTCCAGCTGCAACGAATCCAAATAGGCTTTGTGCCTCACAGAAATGGCCTGTCGTTCCAGGGCACGCGCTTCACGTTCGAGCGCCTGGATCCGCTCAACACGGTTGAGCAATGGTGTTCCCACCTCTGGCAGTTTCTTGACCCATTCCATCATCGGAAATCTCCGGTTCCGACCAGAGCGACATGCCCGGCCATGGGCAATAGTTTAACTAAACTCTCTATTCGACGCAAGAGATTTAGCCGCTAAATTTCGTTCTTTCCCATCGTCGTTGTCTGCTCACCACTTGCTTCTTCATGGAGCCAGATGCATCCAAACCCTGCCATATGGCAAAGCAGGGCCCATGCGGAAAAAGGGATTTCTGTTTCTCCTCCGACCCATCGGCGAATCGTCCGACTCCCTTTGTCACCCAGGCCGAGAAAGCGAGCGGCTTCACCACCGGTGAGATTTGCTCTTCCAAGAACCATCCTGATCTCATCGCCCGTCGGTGGTCGCCAACCTTCGTCAGCTGGCACCATGGAATTGCGCTGTGGTTTTTGCAGGTTTTCGGTCACTTTGTCCTTTAGTTGAGCGGTCTAAGGGCCCCCATCGTGTAGGCCGTCTGGATACAGCTCGGATCATGATCCACGACGACGCGTCCCTTTCGGTTCTTCTTGTACGTTACCGCTTTCTCATCGTGTGCCCAGACCGACTCCAACTCCTCGTTGACCTCTGTGACGATCACCACCTTTCCCAGCCTGTCCTTCAATCCCTCTCTCGGCTCCCAATCGATCACGCAGCGTTGCCCTTCGCGGAAAACCTTCTTTTTGGAGTAAGTCCCGCGCAGCTTCTCTCTCTCTGCCGCCTTCGCTGCAGCAATTCTTGAACGTGCCTGCTTGGCCCACTTGCGCACGATGAATGCCTGGTGAGAGGGCAGAACTACATCAACGAATACAAAGCCCTCGGGTACAGGATCTGCCTGGTCAAACGACTCATCGGCTGCGCGGCGCCGCGGCGGCTCTTCCAGCTCGAGCAGCCATTTGGGCATTGGCCACTCTGCCAACGTTTTGCGGTGCTGGTCATCCACATACCGCTTTCGCCCAGCGAGAAATGCTGCAAATGCTTCTGCGACAGCATCGAGCAGGCTCAGTCCTGGTCTTGCTTGAGTGAACTCTGATCGGAAGCCCGTTTCAGAGATGAAAACCTTGTCCAGGTCGACTGCGTGGAATTCCAAGCAGCAGCGGGTCAAGTCGCCCCACCCTTGACTCACGATTACCAAGCAACGGACGCCCTGAATCGTCAGCATGAACTCACCCAGCTGGCCCCAATGCGGAATTGCGCCTGGGGCAGCTCTACAGTGGCGCTCAATCAGAGCTGCGGCCGAGTCCTCGCGGCTGACGTCTCTGCAGGCGAAGAAGGTTCCGCCGTTGAGCTTCCAAATTGATGCGTCGTACCTTGCCGATGCCAATCCGGCGATATTCATCTCACCCGACAAGACGGCACGATTGCACTCTTCCACCGATTCTTTTGCCACGCGCAGCAGCCCGTCGAAGTCGTCGGGCAACGTCGCAGCGATGCGGGCCGCTTCGTCTTCACTGGCTTGAATGTGGTTCTTTGCCGGCATGGCTTTGGCTCTCCGCCGAACTGGTACTTGTTGGGACGCGTTCACACAAACCTCGCTTGTGAAATTCAACAACTGCCCCGGCCGTGGCCGGGGCCTTTGTCCTCAATCGATCGCTGCGTAAATCAGCCCAGCTTCAGGAAGCGTTTCGACAAATTCCACCAGCTGGTAGTAGCGGTTGATGTGCTCCTCGAGCCGCGTTTCGGCTGCGAGTTGATTGAGCGCAAAGAGGGTGGCCACGACGCCGGCGCCATTGGCCGACAGAACGCGCGAAAAGCCATTGCCCGACACCGAAATCCGCATCTCGGCCGGCGTGAGAGGCGCCATGTAGAAGCCCTCATTGCTGAGACGGTAGAAGTTCCAAAAGCCGCCTCCGTACTCCTCCGCTAGCCGGTCCATCCAGGCATACACGAGGCTTTCAAACCTCATCATGTGCTGGGCGCCGATAAGGAGCGGCAGCACCTGCAGCCGCTCGGATTCGTGAACAAGGGTCGGGGAAATAGTGGTTTTCTCGTCGTGCATGAAGTGCTCCGGTAGGCGACCTTGGCGAAATGCCCGGCCATAGAACATAGTTTAGCTAAACCTATCGTGCCTGTCAACCAACACAACGGTTATATCCCACGGAAGGCCACCCCCCCTTTGGAGTAAAACTTGCAGCCTTCAGAACAGCAGCGGGTTTTGCGATCGCGTAGAGCTTCGGTGCCGGCAGTGAGCACGGGCGCTGCTGAGATCCTGAATTTGATTTTTTCAAAGCCCTCGGCGCCGAAGGCGCCGCTGGATGCGCAAAGCGCACGGGGCGAAGCCCCGCCCGGGTGGGAGCGCGTAGCGCGGGGCGGAGGCCGTAGGCCGGAGGAGCCGGAGGACGCGAAGCGGCCGTGAGGCGGTGCGTTGTCTTACCGCGCTCAGCGCCGTAGGCGCTGCTGGTATGCGGTGAGCGCGGTAGCGCGAGGGGCGCAGCCCCTACCCGGGTGGGAGCGCGAAGCGCGAGGGCGGAGGCCGTAGGCCGGAGGAGCCGGAGGACGCGAAGCGGCCGTGAGGCGGAGTGTTTCGGCTCCCGAATTTTTCGCGCGTGGTTTTTAGTTTGTTTCCTTCGTTTCTTAAGGGGAGGGTGTTTGTAACAAAACGGCCTCCAAACCCGCATGGATGCTGGGTTCTGCATGTGGATAAGTCCGCACCTATTCGGACGCTGGCCGGTGCTGTTCGGACAGTTTTCCGGGTGAGTCGGACAAATACCGGGACCTATCCACAAAAGGAGTCGGACAAATACCGGTGACTGTCCACACACCCATTCGGACAAATACCGGTGTGACTCCAAAAAACGGTATTCGGTCGTTGACCTGCCAGTGTCCGAATGGTGTAATAGCCGTACGCCGACCTTCAATGTACGACTAACCCGGAGTTTGTCCGAATGACCAGCCAGCCCAGCAAGGCCACAGAATACGCCATGGTGATGCCCGAGGAGACGTCCGATCGGCACGTGTCGATGAGCAACAAACTGGCTCGGTCAGCACAGGGGCTGAACCTGGCCGAGAAGCGGTTGGTAGCCCTCGGCCTGGCCAGCACAGATTCGGTCCCGATGAAAGGGCTCGCCCTGGCCACGAATGCAGGCTGGAAGATGCGGGTTTCGGCACTCGAGTACGCCGAAGCCTTCGGGGTACACCCCACAACCGCCTACGAACAGCTCAAGGCCGCTTCCGAGAAGCTTTTCGAGCGGTATGTGCGCTACGAGGTCAAGGGCCGTCGAAACCAACCCGAGGAAAAGAAGTTCCGATGGGTCTCTGGTGCCCACTACGCTCCAGGAGAGGGCTACGTCGAGCTCAACTTCTCCCCGGAGATCGCGCCGCACCTCCTGGGGCTGCGCAAGCAGTTCACGACCTACAAGCTGCGCCACGCGGCCGCATTCGACAGCGTCTACGCCTGGCGCTTGTACGAGATCCTGAAGTCCTGGCAGAGCACCGGGTATCACACCACCTCGATCGAGGACTTCTGGGAGGCCATGGAAGCGCCCCCCAGCTGCCGCAAGGACTTTAAAGCCCTGCGCACCCGTGTGATCGAGCCTGCGGTCGAAGCGATCACCAACAAGGCGTCGATGATCATCAAGTGGAACGTGTTGCGCGCCGGCAGCCGGCGCGTCACGGGCCTCGAGTTCCGATTCGGCCCAGACCCTCAGGGGCGCTTGGACATGGACCTTCCGCCAGTGATCGACGCCGGTTCGGAAGACCTGGACGAATCGGACGACGATCCATCCGTGTCCGACTAACCCGGCATTTGTCCGAATCGATCACCGGCATTTGTCCGAATAGACCGCCGAGGGAGCCCAGGTGGCATGGGCTTCGTCTTCTCAAGCGGCCATCGCGAACCCGGTATTTGTCCGAAAACGGCTTCGCAGGGCCAATTTTGGCCGTATGGCGACGCTGCTAGTGTTCAATGTGAGTGGGCACTCACAGAAACCCGGTGTTTGTCCGAATAGGTTTAGCTGCTCCGAAAGCTGTTTAGCTGCACAGCAAGAGGCAAAACAGCCTCCTGAACCCGGTATTTGTCCGAATACAGCAGCGCCAGCTCCAGCGAATCGACTCCAAAACCACGGGTAGGAGCCTGAGAAGCAGAGAAAACCCGCATGGGAGCCCGTTTTAGGGCCTCAGCGAGTCGATTTAGCTGAACTCGAAGGGCCGAAGGCCCCCGCGGGTGGTGAGTTTCCAGGCGCGGCCGCGCCGAATCTCTTTCGGACAACCTCCGGTGAGCAGCTGCAGAACGCCGGCCTTGTCGGTGGCCACCTCAACCTCGCAGATCCGCAGCGCACCGCGAAAGACCGGGACGGTCTTTTTCCCCTCGCGGTGCGCCCGTGTGAGAGTGGGGTGCCAGGTCAGCACCTCGCCATCACTCAGCTCGTAGAACTTCATGATGGCTTCACCCGAAAAGATTCAGCTGGTCAGCGCGTTCGGCTGCAATGGCCGACCTGGCCGCGACCAGGTCGACAACCGTCGGCGCCGGCAGCGCAGCGCGCGGCGGTGCGGCCGCCGGCGCAGCTGGCACGGAGATCTCGGCAGACGCATCGCGCCTTGCGCGCCGTGCAAGACGAAAATCCCAACCGCCCATGACATGGGCAGGCGTTACCCAATGCGACCACTCCTCGACGGTCAGCGAATTCCCGTGGATGAGGATCGCTGGCACGTGGTACAGGGTAAATTGGACATAGGCCATGTGCACGGCGGTGCGGTCGACGTCGACGGCCGTCACGTGCATCGCGTGCTGGTAGTTCACGTCCCTGGCCAGCATGGCTTCGGCAAGGGCTATAACCATCGCTCCGGCGCCGACCGCAGGCTCGGAAATCGTCACGAAGCCCTTGCTCTCGACTTCATCCTTGATGCTGTCTCCGAGCGTCAAGCCGGCCATCAGTGTGCAAACTGAATACGGGGTGAAGAACTGCCCCCGGAATGCGTCGCCCAGCTCCAGCGACATGAAAAGCTCCCCTAGGAGGTCGCCATAGCCACACTCTGCCCAGAGGGCGAGCAGACCCATCATCTGAACGAAGCGGTCGATTTCGTCGCGTTCGTAGCGCCGCGTGATCTCGAGATAGCGCGCCTCTCGAGCTTCGAAATTGGCCTTGTCCACGGCGTTGCTGTACGTCAGCGCCATCATCTCGACCCAGTCGCTGAAGACATCAAAAATCCGGTGCCGCCTGGAGTTGTCGCGCAGCAGCCCGGTGATCTCCTTCATGTGAGAACCGGGCCCGATTGGCCGAGCCTTGCCCATGCTGAAACCTCTTTGAAGTTGGTTGTTCAACCCTGCGGCCGTGGGCCGCAGGTTCGATTTATCGAAGAGGCCGTCAGACAGCTTGCGTGCGGCGTTGGCTCATGGGCTCTTGTCCACGGCAATACACGCGGTACCCGTCCTGTGCGCGCGCCCAGTGCCGGAAGTCGCTGGTGTCCTGCAGCTCACGCACCATGAAAGTCGAAGTCACCAACGGGTTGCGGCAGTCCGGCACCGTTGCCGCCAGCACTTCCGCTGCTTCAATCAGTTCGGAGAAATCCCCGATCACACTCCACGCCTTGTGCAGGTCTTCACCAGCAACAAAGAAGTGACTCAGCACAACCTGCGGCTTTGCGACAGGCGAAACCATCATCGGCGTGACGGAAATGAAGTGAAAAACCGGCATTGCTATCTCCTCAACTGCGTTCAAAAAATGAGCCTCTTCGTGTGCCTCTTGGCTCCTCGAAAAGACCTCCTTTTGGAGTCGAACTGAAACCGGCGCTTTCGCCGTTTCCCTGTGTGTTCGCCCGGTGAACGGCGCGCACGTGATGGCGGGAGATCAAGGGGGAGGGTTTGTAAAGGCGCAGCCTTTATGGAAACCCCCTTGAAGGCGAAGCCGCTCTCACGACAGCACGGGCGCAGAGTCACCGGACAAAGCGAACCCACAGGGAAACGGCGATACGAAGAGCGCCGAATCACGAGACGCGCGCACAGCGCGCCCCTGCAGGCCGCAGGCCTGCCTGGTGGCAAGCGAAGCGCGCAGCGCGTCACGCGCGGAGGCGTCAGCCGACCGAAGGGAGGGAACGATGGAAGCCCGAATGGGGCGAGACAAGCGAAGCGCCGGCTCGATGCGAAGCACGACAGCGCGACCCAGCACAGCTGGGGGACGCCAGGAATAGACTCCATGTGAACAACACGGCGGAGAACACGGTGCAGGATCTGCAACAAGCACAACACGACCGACTGCCGATCGCGAAGGCCCGTGCGGAAGCAAAGCTGGCCAGCGTGATTCCCAATGCCGCCGCCGAGAGACTTCTGTCAGCGGCAAGGAAAGCAGGCACAGGACGGCAGCGCGTGCTCTGGCTGCAACGCACAGCGTCAGCCTGGGCGCAACCTCTCGAGAGAATTGCCGCATGCCGGCAAGGTTGTGATGCCTGCTGCAGCATTCCGTTGACCATTACACAAGCGGAGGCGGATCTAATCGGCGCGCATGCTGGGCTGGTGCCGGCCCACCCGAAAGTCAGCGTAGAGATTCCGAAGGCGGAGGCCGAAGAAGCTCAGTGGAACGAAGCGCAACAAAAACTGCGTGCCGCGGCACCGGGCGGCACGTGCCCCTTCCTCGTCAACAGTGCTTGCTCGATCTACGAGCATCGTCCGTTCGGCTGTCGGATTCACTTGAACCTTGACGACGATTCGCTGCTCTGCCAGCGAATCGATGGCGTCGATACCGATGTGCCGCTTGCGAACAACATGCTTCTCAAGGCCTACTACTTGGGCCTGCAACCGTCGGCCAGGCTGGCCGACATTCGTCATTTCTTTCCGGCGAAGCCGGCGAGCTGAGCCCTTTCGCGGAGCGAACTGGTGGCAGCGCGCCCCGGCCCACGCCGGGGCGTTCTTAAGGCCGCGAACGACCTGGCCAGCAAGCTACAGCGCACCCGTCACGCGATGCTGACTGACGTAGTTCAGGACGTCAGACCAAAGGTCCGATTGGACGACAGGCTTCTCTAGGTCGGCGTCGCGATAGAGGTGGAATCGAGGTGCATCAGGCTCGTGCCGCAAGCTCGTGTCGAGGTAGTCGATGAAGAGGGTGAACTGGGGCCACTCGGCAGAAGGATCTTGCGCCGCAAGCTCAAAGGACGGGCAGGTGTTGCCGTGCCAGGATTGGTCAATGAAGCCATCGGGCAATTGCACGTCGAGCAGTCCGAAATCCGGGAACTCGAAGAGATATTGCGGGGGTTCCGCTGTATCGCTGCTCGGTACCGATTCCTTGCCGGCAGGCACTTCGGCAATCAGCGTTTCGCCGTCCATGTCGTAGAAGAGATCGAGCGCAACACCATCTTGGTTCTTCACGCGCAGCACAGGCGTTGCAGCGAGAAGGAAAGTCAGGAACTCGGGGGCGACGTCTGCTCCTTCGACCTCCAGGTCGTCCAGGTCGCCAACTGTGTGAATGACGATCCCCGCACCGTTGGGTTGAACGCCACAGCTGTCAGCGACGATTGCCGCTTTGATCGAACGGCGCTGCTTTTCGCTCAGTGCTTCGTGTGCATGGTCGCGCGCCTCGTCGAGAGAGGCCCAGTTGATAGAGCGCGCCCCGCATCCCAGCTCCTCGCTTGCAAACTCGTATGCCGCAAATATCACTTCTGCAGCACGTATGGCCGCTGTCATCTGGGCCGCGCCGTAGCGTTGGCCATCGAGCGTGAAATGAAAATCCGTCTCGGTAGGCGAGGGGGGTGCGGGGGGAACGACCGCCCCGGCGCTAGAACTGGTGACTTGATGCTGATTGGTCATGGTGTGTTCCGATGAAGTTGATGGCAGGGCCTTTGAAAAGGGGCGGCGGTGCCGCCCCTTCAACTCAGGCTTCGGCGTCCTCTTCCACGGGTGCCTCGTCGTCGGCTGCAGCGTCTGCAGCAGCCGCAGCGACCTTGACGCGCAGCGGTGCGGGCAACCAACGGGTGCCATGCAACTTCGCGGTGCAGTAGTTCATCCAGTCGGCTTTCTTGAGGGTCGTCAGTTCCTTCGTTGCGTCGAAGCCAGAGGCCTCGGTGATGGCTTCAATGGCCTTGGTCTTGCTCACGCCGGAGAAGTAGGTTTCCGGCGTCGCGGTCCACCAGTCCGCCATATCCAGCGACAGCGCTTGCGCGATCACATCGCTTTCATCCCGACCGTGAGGGCGGCCATGAATTGCGTTGATGCTGCGTGCAGCGCAAAACGCCAGCAGGTCCAGCAAGACAGGCTGCGGCTGATCCAGCAGCCAAGCGAAAAGAGCGCCGGGCTCGCTGGGCAGTTGATCTGCCCACATCTGGTGGGCGGGCTCAAGAATTTCTGCGGCCTTCGAGCCGGTGTAGCTGGGGGCCAGTTCTTCAAGGTGGCTGGTGCTGGTCACTTGGACCGAGATTTTCAGGGTGCTCTCGAAGGAGCGGCGCGAACTGAAAACCGCCATCGCCATCGTGTGCACCATTGCGACAAGTGCAACCTTGGGGTTCTGTGCCATCGCTGCCTGAAGCGCTGCCGTGCGGTGCGCAGTCATGTCCCGCATGAGGCGTTCCGAGAAGTCTGCCCGGATACCCCGATCCAACCCGTGGGGAACTGCTTCGCCTGCGTCGATCATGGCCTTGACTGCTGCCTTCTTGTCGCTCGGACGGATCAGGCCGAAGGTAACTTCGATCTTGCCCTTGTAGTCGAGCGACACCATCGCACCAGCACGCGCCTTCTGCTCTGGCATCCACTCTTCGAGCCCTTGCTCGAAGTTCTCAACCGCTTCTTCGGCCTCACGTGCCGCTGTCTCAAGGGCGTCGGCCTTCTGCTCGTAGTCCTCGGCGCTTTCGTCGGACTTGTAGTGCTCCTGCAGGGCATCTTCGGAGGATGCCTCCGTCGCCTTGAGCTTATTCAACGCGCGTGCTTCGGCGGCGGTGGGCTTGCGTTGGCCGATGCGCTCGCGCCCGAAATTGCGGTAGTCGCTGCTGTCGGAATCAAGACTGCACTCGACCCACGACCAACCTTCCTCCGTCAGCTTCTGCGCCGTCTTTTGCAGCTTGGCCGTAGCAAGTTCATGCAGCAGCCCTGTGTCCTGCAGATAGATGCCGTCGTTGTTGTCCGCAAACAGATCACGGCGAACGCTGCCACCGGCCTTTTCGTAGTTCTTCACGCCCACGAAGGCAGCGAGTCGGGACTTCGCGCCGACCTCACCCTTCGTCAGCACTTCGCGCAAGTAATAGGCCGAGCGATGACCTTTCGGCAGACTTTCCCACGCGGCTTCTTGGGTCGCATGGTCTTCCGCGACTGCGAGCACCATCAGCACATCGGTATCGATTTCGTTGTTGCGATACATCTCGATAAAACGGGGAGCGAGTCGGGCGAGCTTCAACCGGCGTTCGACGGTCAGAGGGGTCACACCCCAAGCGGCTGCGACCTCGGCAACGCTCATGCCGTCCTCATCGATCATCTTTCGGAAGGTGGCAATCTCGTCGGCGCGATGCATGTCTTCGCGACCCGAGTTCTCGGCGAGAGAGAGCTTTGCCGCGTCTACGCTCTCGAATTCCTTGCATTCGATGAGCGCATCAACGCTCATCTTCCCCGCCTCGACGTTCAGGCCCATGGCCTCGTAGCGGCGACCTCCCGCGATGATGCCCATGCGGCCATCTTCCACAACGACCATGAGCCGTTGCAACAGACCGAAGTGCTCGATGAGTGCTGCCAGTTGGGGCAAGCCTTGCTTGTTGCGCTTGGTCCGCGTGTTGTGCTTGCTGATGAACAGCTGGCTGTACGGCACCAGCACATCGCGGCCTGTGGGCACGACGACCGTGCTTTGCGTCGTCGTTTCTACTGCGGCGGCGGTCTTGCTGGCCTTGCTCTTCTTTGCGGATGCGGTCATGGTGATTTCCTTTATCGAGTTGAAAAATTGCGCCGTTTCTTGATTTGCCCCCGATGAAGAAGGCCTCCTTTTTGGAGTCGGACTGAATCCGGAGCCGGCCGCCGTTGCTCCGTATTCATTGCCCGGTGAACGGCGCGAACGGGAGGACGGGGGAGCAAGGGGGAGGGTTTGTAAAGGCGAAGCCTTTATGGACACCCCCTTGCAGGCGAAGCCGGTCACACGGCAGCACGGGCGCAGAGTCACCGGAAAAAGCAATGAATCCGGCGCAATGGCGCCCGAGCAAGAACGACGAACGAAAACGGACGTCGTGCGCGGCGAGCGCCCTTGCACGCCGCAGGCGTGCCTGGTCATCGGCAAACGCAGTGCGCAGCGCGGGACGCGCGGAGGCGTCAGCCGACCGAAGGGGAGGGGACGATGGAAGCCCGAAGGGGGCGAGACAAGCGAAGCGCCGGCTCGATGCGAAGCACGACAGCGCGACCGGCGTCAGCCGGGGACGTCCTGACTGCAGTGTTGGACGCCAAGAAATGAAAACGAGGGCACATGCCCCCGTCGATGTAGCCGCGAAACCGGACGCCGCACTTAGTTCCTCGGCGGGTACTCCACCTGGTCAGCGATGAAATCCATCTCGTAGACCGTCTCGCCGTTTTTCTCGTACTGGTTGTTCTGCATGTGGCCCAGGATCACCACGCGGTTCCCCTTCTGCAGGTACTGTGCGTGGTTCTCTGCAGCCTTGCCGAAGTCCTTCACATGGAAATAGGTGACGCGTTCCTGTTTCTGACCCTGGCCGTCGGTCCACTGGTAGTTGGAGGCGACATCGAGCGTGACGATCGACTTACCACTTTCGGTGGTTTTCAACAGTGGGTCGCGAGTAAGATTGCCGGAAATTGTGAAATTGTTGATACCCATGATTCGATATTTCGGATGTTTAAGGGACTGACAGAGTAGCTAATCCGGCCTCAACGTCAAGCAATTTAGCGGCTAAATTTTCCCAATCGGCGACCCTGACCTGTGTATATCCACATCTTCTACACCAACGTTCTGCGCATCCTGGATGAACGCGGGATGACAAAGCAGGAGCTCGCCGACGCTGCGCAGATCTCGATTTCATTCCTGTCTGACCTGACAAACGGGAAGGCAAATCCTTCGTTGAAGATCATGCAGAACATTGCGCAGGCACTTGAAACGCCTCTGCCCCATCTTTTAGAGATGACGGACCTGGACGATGAAACACTCCTCGAGCTGGATCCGGGGATAGGAGGCAAGAAGAGCTTGCCATCCGGCTTCGAGCGCGTCTGCGCGGTGCTTCCGTCCTATCAGGCCTACCAGGTCAGACAGTGGGGACGGCTTGCTCGGCAGAAGGTCAAGCGCTGACAGCCTGACTCCCCATTCCCCTCGCGGCATTCGTCGCACCTGAGAGCGCTACGGCGCTCTTTTTTTCGCCTTGACGTTTTTGCCATAGGCAGTCTGGCCGCTCCCGGCAAGGCCATATGTCGCGTTCCCGCGAAAAATCTACATCGTCTTTATCGAAATTCATCCCGATCCCTTAAGATTCGATATATTCGATGCCGAGGCGCTGAAGTGGCGCCGCGGCGGATATGTCGGAGGGCGAAGTGGAAGATCAGGACGATGACGGCTCGACTGTCAAACGAAGGGCGAAGCAGAAGCTCGAGCGAGATTGCGGCGAAGTGCTGCTGGCCGCCTTGCGCGACCCGCTGACTGTCGAAGTCATGCTCAATGCCGATGGCCGTCTCTGGCAGGAACGGCTTGGTGAAGCGATGAAGCCGATCGGGAAGATCCGCAGCGTTCAGGCGCAAGGCATTCTCAAAACGGTTGCATCGTTCCACGACGAAGTCGTCACGCGAGAAAAGCCGACGTTGGAATGCGAATGGCCGCTGGATGGTTCGCGTTTCGCGGGCCAGTTGCCGCCCATCGTGAGCGAAGTCACCTTCGCGATTCGGAAGAAGGCGAGTGCTGTCTTCTCGCTCGCGCAATACGTCGAGAAGGAAATCATGACCGCCGCGCAAGCGGCGGCACTTCACGCGGCCGTCAAAGACCACCGGAACATCCTGGTGATCGGCGGCACCGGTAGTGGCAAGACGACGCTGATCAACGCGTTGATCGCGGACATGGTTGCCAACAACCCGCACGAGCGTTTCGTCACGATCGAAGACACGGCCGAGCTGCAATGCACGGCAGAGAACAAGGTCCAGTACTACAGCACCACCAGCATTTCATTGGCCGACCTGGTCAAGAAGACGCTGCGCATGCGGCCCGACCGCATCCTCATTGGTGAGGTGCGAGACGGGACGGCGCTCGACCTTGTCGACGCATGGAACACGGGACACGAGGGCGGCGCAGGCACCCTTCACGCAAACAGCCCTGAGGCGGGCTTGAGCCGCCTCGGTTCCCTCATCAGCAGAAACCCCTCGGCCCCTGCCGCGATTGAACCCCTCATTGCCGAGGCGGTTCACGTCGTCGTTCACATCACCCGCACTGCCAATCGCAGTCGTCGCGTGGAAGCAATTCTCGCGATCGACGGCTTCGAAAACGGCAACTACATCACCCGCAACCTCTAGGAGAAACCATGCAGATCGCAACTCAAAACCGTCAGAGCACCAACATCCTCTTCATGTTCACAGCGCTTGCGCTGCTTGCTGGACTTCTCCTCTTGCCCTCCGCCGCGCATGCGGCGGCTGGCTCCGGCGGCGGCCTTCCCTACGAGGAGTGGCTGACCAAGATTCGCTCGTCGATCACGGGGCCCGTGGCATTCACGATCTCGATCGTGGCCATCGTCGCTGCCGGCGCAATGCTGATCTTCGGTGGCGACATGAACGGCTTCATGAAGACCCTCGTCTTCATCGTCCTGGTCCTCGCATTCGTGATCGCCGCGCAAAACACGCTCGCTGCCGTCACTGGCACTGGCGCCGTGATCGCCAACGTTTCGCCGGCCGAAGTGCTGCTGAACATTGCAGCGAGCTGAGCATGGCTGAAGAGCTCAACAGGATCCCGATTCGTCGGGCCGGCAACCGTACGAACCTCTTCATGGGCGGGGATCGCGAGCTCGTGATGATGTCCGGCGTCATGGCCTTCGCCTTGATCTTCGCAGCTGCAGAAGTGCGCGCTACGGTGGTCGGGCTGCTCCTCTGGTTTGCCGCCCTCTATGTGTTCCGACTGATGGCGAAGTCGGACCCCCGCATGCGGCATGTGTACCTGCGCCACCGCAGGTACTCCCCGTACTACCCAGCTCGGTCGTCACCGTTTCGCGAAAACACAGCCGCGCAAGGAAAGCAGTATTCATGATCACCGTGCTGACCATCGCAACCGCAGTGCTCGGTGTCTTGCTGGTGCTCGTTCTGGTCCTTCGAATTTTCGAAATGAACCACGATCGGAAGCTGGCGAAGCATCGTCAGAAAGACGCTGCATTTGCAGACCTGCTGAACTATGCGGCAGTCGTCGATGACGGCGTCATCGTCGGAAAAAACGGCTCCTTCATGGCGGCCTGGAGCTTCGCCGGCGACGACAACGCATCAGCGACTGCGGAGCAGCGCAACCTGGTTGCAGCCCGCATCAACCAAGCGCTCGTAGGCCTGGGCAGCGGCTGGATGATTCATGTTGACGCGGTACGGCGTGCCGCACCGCGCTATTCAGCGCGTTCACAGTCCTTCTTTCCTGATCCGGTCACGGATGCGATGGACGAAGAACGCAGGCGGCATTTCGAGAGCCTGGGGACCATGTACGAAGGCAACTTCGTCATCACCGTCACCTACTTTCCGCCGATGCTTGCTGAGCGGAAATTCATCGAACTGATGTTCGATGACGACCAGAAGATCCCCGATCAAAGAGCACGGACGCAAGGGCTGATCGATGCGTTCAAGCGTGAGATCACCAGCATCGAATCGCGGCTTTCTGCGGCAGTCAAGCTTGAGCGCTTGCACGGGCACAAGCTCGCGACGGAGGAGGGCGCCGAAGTCACCCATGACGATTTTCTGAGGTGGCTTCAATTCTGCGCGACGGGTCTGAATCATCCGGTTCAGCTTCCAAGCACTCCCATGTACATCGATGCCCTCATTGGTGGGCAAGAGATGTGGACGGGCGTGGTTCCCAAGATCGGCAAGAAGTTCGTCCAGGTGGTCGCACTGGAAGGCTTCCCGATGGAATCGCATCCCGGGATCCTGACTGCGCTTGGTGAACTCCAAAACGAATACCGTTGGTCCACCCGCTTCATCTTCATGGACCTCCATGAATCCGTTTCCCACCTGGAAAAGTACCGGAAGAAGTGGAAGCAGAAGGTCCGCGGCTTCTTCGATCAGATTTTCAACACGAACAACAGTGCAGTGGACCAGGACGCGCTGTCCATGGTCCAGGACGCCGAAGCCGCGATTGCAGAGGTCAACAGCGGCGTGGTGGCCCAGGGCTACTACACGAGCGTTGTGGTGCTGCTCGATGAGGACCGCGCGCGCCTGGCCAAGAGCGCCTTGCAGTTCGAGAAGGCGGTGAACGCACTGGGATTCACTGCGCGGATCGAGACCATCAACACCGTGGATGCCTTTCTCGGCAGCTTGCCCGGTCACGGTGTCGAGAACGTTCGTCGGCCGCTGCTGAACACCTTCAACCTCGCACAGCTGCTGCCCACCAGCACGATCTGGGTAGGGGAGAAGTTCGCACCCAACCCGATGTACCCGCCAGCGGCGCCGCCGTTGATGCATTGCATCACCCACGGGTCCACGCCCTTCCGGTTCAACCTGCACGTGCGCGATGTGGGTCACACCTTCCTCTTCGGGCCGACAGGGGCTGGCAAGTCCACCAAGCTGGGATTGATCGTCGCCCAGCTGCGCCGCTACCGTGGCATGCAGATCTTCGCGTTCGACAAGGGCAAGTCGCTCTATCCCTTGGCCGCAGCCATCCGCGCGAAAACGCGTGGTGTCAGTGGCCTGCATTTCAGCGTCGCTTCTGACGGTGAAAAGCTCAACTTCGCGCCCCTCCAATACCTCGAAACCAAGGGCGATCGAGCCTGGGCGATGGAATGGATCGACACCATGCTGGCGCTGAATGGTTTGGCCACGACTCCGAGTCAGCGCACCGAGGTCGGCAAGGCTCTACTCCAGATGCACAGGGACGGCACGCATACGTTGTCCGGCCTGGTCACGATCGTTCAGGACGCGAAGATCCGCGAAGCGCTCGAGGTGTACACAGCCGATGGGCAGATGGGCATGCTTCTGGATGCCGAAGAAGATGGCCTCGCGTTGTCCGACTTCACGGTATTCGAGATCGAAGAACTGATGGGCATGGGCGAGAAATATGCCCTTCCTGTTTTGCTCTATCTCTTCCGACGCATCGAGCGGTCATTGCACGGTCAGCCTGCAGTGATTGTGCTGGACGAGGCTTGGCTGATGCTCGGCCACCCGGTCTTCCGGGAAAAGATCCGTGAATGGCTGAAGACGATGCGCAAGGCCAACTGCGCGGTTGTCATGGCAACCCAGAGCCTTACGGACGCGTCTGAATCCGGCATCTTGGATGTGATCGTCGAATCCACCGCGGTGAAGGTCTTCCTGCCGAATGCCTTCGCGCGGGATCCCGACATGTCGGCTCTCTACCAGCGAATGGGCCTTAACAAGAGGCAGATCGACATCCTTGCCGAAGCCATCCCGAAGCGGCACTACTACTGCGTTTCGGAGCGCGGTCGTCGTCTCTATGACCTCGCTTTGGGCCCCCTCGCATTGGCCTTTATCGGTAGCACCGACAAGGACTCCATTCAAGCAATCAATGCACTCGAGCAGCGGCACGGAGAAGGCTGGGTCGAAGAGTGGTTGCGTCTCAAAAACCTCGACCTGAATGACTACAGCGGAGCAGCAGCATGATTTTTTTCAAGAAGCGTCGTGCAGACGCAGACGAGCTTGAAGGGCTCGACTACGCGCAGTCGACGAACCCTTACCTGAACGGCCGGCGTGCATGGAACAGCCATACCGGCAGCATCGTTTCGTCACGGCAGATGTGGCAGGTGATCGGGATCTTGTGTCTCATGATCGTCGTCGCCTCTGTTGGTGGCTTGATTTACGTCGCGCAGCAATCGAAGTTCGTTCCATACGTGATCGAACGCGACAACCTCGGCAACCTGGGCGTTCCCGTGATCGTGGATCGTGCTGGGCCCGCAGATCCGCGGGTGATCGAAAGAACTGTGCGTACCTTCATCGAGGATGCCCGCATGGTCACGCCTGACATTGCGCTGCAGCGCAAGGCTGTGTTCCGCATCTACGCGCACCTGGCCCCGAATGAGCCTGCCACGAACAAGATGACGGAATGGCTGAACGGGACCCCGTTGTCGAGTCCGTTCAAGCGTGCCGAGAACGAAGCCGTCAGCACAGAAATTACTTCTGTCCTGCCCCAAACACCGACGACCTGGCAGGTCGACTGGACGGAGACGACACGGGACCTGACCGGAGTTTCCAAGAGCCAGCCCGTTCGCATGCGTGCGCTCGTGACGATCTTCACGGTGCCCGCTACTTCCAAGACCACACAAGAGCAGCTGCGGGACAACCCGTTGCTGATTTTTGTTCGCGACTTCTCCTGGTCGAAACAACTCTAGGACAGCCCATGACCACACGCATCCGAACAATTGCGCTTGCTGCAGCTCTTCTGCCTCTTCTCGCTTCTGCAGCTCCTCCGCCTGCAGACCTCCTGCCGCCGACACCGCCGGCGGTGCCGGTCGCAGCACCGGCGACTCCGGCGCCAACAACCGTGGTTGTTGCACAGCCCGTTGCCGTCGCGGCGACCCCCGCTTTAGCTGCTAAAACTCCAGCGCCGCGCATCGCTGGTGTTGAGCGAAAGCGGGTTGCCAAGGTCGAGCCTCCGAAGTCCGATCTCGCTGCCGAGCAGTTTTTCACCAATCCGAACCCTGCGCTCTCCGAGCGCGAGCTCGCGGCCATTGCCATCGGCAAGAAGTGGCAGGAAGGTGGATCGTCGGCAAGCCTTCCTGTCGGGGGCAACGGCGGCGCCGTTCGCTTTGCGTTCGGTGTCTCGCAACCCAGCATCGTCTGCGCGGTGCTGCAGGTTTGCGACGTCGAGCTGCAGGCCGGCGAGCAGGTCAACTCGCTGCAGATCGGCGATCAGGAGCGCTGGTCGGTTGAGCCGGCAATTTCGGGCAGTGGCCCCAATGAGGTTCAGCACCTGATCATCAAACCTCAGGACGTAGGCCTCGAGACTTCTCTGGTGGTGACGACCAGCCGTCGCACGTATCACCTTCGGTTGCGCTCCCATCGCACCGACTTCATGCCGAGGGTTGCATTCAGCTACCCAGAGGATGCGATGGCCAAGTGGGAAGCGCTGAAGAACCGCGAGGTCAAGGAGCGACGCGACGCCACGATCCCCGGCACTGGCGAATACCTGGGCGATCTGAGCTTCGACTACACGCTCAGTGGATCGGCTTCCTGGAAGCCCGTGCGGGTCTTCAACGACGGCCGCAAGACGATCCTGCAGATGCCTCAAGCCATGTCGCAGACCGAAGCTCCGACGTTGCTTGTGGTGCGCAAGGAAGGTGGGCTGTTCTCGGACGACGAAACCGTGATGGTGAATTACCGGGTCCAGGGCAACCGCTACATCGTTGATTCCATCTTTGACAAGGCCATCCTGATTGCCGGCGTGGGGTCGAGCCAGGATCGAGTGACCATCCAGCGCGGGAAGTGAGATGAACCCGAAATCTCAATCCCTCCCTGCATTCCGCCTGGTGGCTGGGGCCGCTCTGGCTCTGGCAATGCTGACGATGGTTGGTTGCGCAAGCAAACCTCCGGTCGTTCCCGCAAACACCTTTGCGGTGACTTCCCCCGAAGTGGGGGTAGCTCTTGCAAATGAAGCCGGCGATCTACTGCGCGGGACCTATCCACCGGCGACTTCGGAATTCGCTCTACGCCAAGGTGACGACGCTTTCGGCAAACGCCTGAACTCCATTCTTCGTCTCAGCGGCTACGCGATGGTGGTCTCCGAATCGAATGGTCGTGGTCGCCACCAGGACGACGGCTCCCTCGAGGTGACCTATGTCGTCGACCAGCCTGCAGCTGGCCTCTATCGGCTTCTTGTTGGTGTGGGCAGTGTGCAGATGACCCGCGCCTACGTGTCCAGCGCCGGCGAGCTGCGGCCTGCAGGTGCATGGACCAGGAGGATCGCCGAAGGGGGTGTAGAGCCTCCTGCGTACGTGCCGGTGTCCCGCTCTTCGAAGGTCGAGTTCGTTGATGCGCCGGCAACACCGAAGTCTCAACAGCTGACTGCGAGTCCGGTGCAAACCGCTTCGGTGTCTACGGAAAAGCCCGCGGCACCCATCGCACCAGCCAAAACTGAAGCGGCGCAGGAGGCACCTCGCACGGCCGCAGTTACGGCGGCCGTACCAACCCCAACGATCGCGACCACGAATTCCGGGCCAGCTGCTATTGCAACGGCCCCGGTTGCAGCGCCCTCGAGCTGGGCCGTGGAAGCAGAGCCCACGTTGCGCGATGTTGTTTCGAGATGGGCGACCGCTGGTGGCATCCAACTCCAATGGGAAAGTGCCCGCAACCTGGATATCGGCGAAGCGATGCGCGGCACGTATTCGGGCAGCTTCAAACAGGCACTTGGCCAGCTCGCGGCGAAGTTCGATGCCTTGGATGCCCCGTTGGGATTTCGCTTCCTCGAGAACGGGACGGTGCTGCGGGTCTACGACCTGACTGCAGCCGGCGAGTAGTGCACCGCACCTGAATCAATTCACACACGAACCCATGGAGTCCCCAATGAAACAGGCATCAACGACCTTGGCAATCGGCATTGCGATGCTGGTTGCATCCGCCGCAGCACTTGCCGCGCCGGCAGCGAAGAAGGGCACCGCCCAAGACGAACCCGACATCGTGCTCGGTAGCTCCTCGAGGGCGATGGAGATCGGCGTCAAAAGCAAGGCCGGCGCAGTAGCCGCGACGGCCGGCACCAGCCAGCGCTGGAGCGTCGAAACCAGAGACGTCAACCTGGCCAACACCTTCCAAAGATGGGCAGGCCCGGCGGGCTGGAAGGTTCGCTGGGACGCCCAGAAGCACGTGATGGTCGAAGCCCCTGACACCTTCACCGGCACCTTCGAGGAGGCGATCGAAGCGCAGCTGTCGTCGCCCGGTATCGCGCTGAGCAGCTATCCCCTCGAAGTCTGCTTCTACCCGAACACCCCCCCGTTGGCGCGCATCACGCGCAAAGGCGAACAAACCCAGGAATGCAAATGAACAGCAACACTTCTCTTATCGGTCGTTTCGCCCTGTCTTGCGGTGGCCTGATCGTTCTTGCCGGCTGCGCGGCCTCCGGGCAGGTTTTCAAGGAGGGCGCGGTTGTGCGCGATCAGGCATCCGCCGTGAATCGTGGCACGCGTCAAGAGCCGATGGCGTTCGGGGACAGCTCTGTGGGTTCCCCGAGCTACGCAGACGCCAAGGCGGCATATGTCCAAAACATGCCCGTCGCGCGACGCGCAAAGCGCGCATGGATTGGCGCGCGAATGATGGCGGTGCAAAGCGATGAAGTGCTGCCGCCGATCTTCTCGGAGTCGTTCAAGATGAACTTCGACGATCGGGCGAACGGTGGCCGTGTTTCGATTGCGGTCATTGCCGAGCGGCTTGCGCGCATGACGAACGTCCCTGTGCGCGTGAAATCCGACGTCTACGCAGCACAGCCTGGCGGCGGCCCCGCCGGCGACAACAGCGCCACCCAGCCGATTGGTATTGCACCCCTTCCTGGTGCAGCGCTGCCCCCGCCGCTTCCGCTGCCCAGTGGTAAGGGCCCGGGCCCGGCCGCGGGCGCTTCGCCGCTCACGCCCCTGCCGCCTGGCATGCCTACCGCTGCAGCACCGGGTCAAAACCCATTTCAGCCGAATTTCCGCCAGGCCGTCACCGACGTGAACAGCGTCGACATGCAGTGGAACGGCTCCTTGACCTCCTTTCTCGATCACGTCACGGGACGCCTCAACCTGAGCTGGTCCTATCGCGACGGCGCAGTGGTCATCGAGCGGTACATCACCGAAAACTTCGAACTCTCGGCATTCGTGGGGTCGCAAGACTTCAAGATGACGATCGGCAGCACCACGCAAGGCCAGGCCGGGAGCGAAGGCAACAGCGGCGGTGCCAACACGGCGATGGACGTCAACGAGTCCGGGAAGATCGCGATCCTCGAATCGTTGCGCAAGTCGATCGAGGCCATGGTGAAGCCGTCGGGCGGTGACGTTCTCCTGAGCGAAGGCTCTGGCCGCTTCACAGTCACGGCGACGCGCGACGTGATGAGCCGCGTTCGCGAAGTGCTCAAGCATGAAGACGCGTCGATGATGCGTCAGGCGCACATTCAGTTCGACATCTATTCCGTCACGACGAAGAACACGGACGAACGCGGCGTCGACTGGTCCTTGGTCATGAACAACGTGGCCAAGACCTGGGGCGCGGCCATCAAGTCGCCCACGTCCCTCGGCGGAAATCTTGGCGGCAACCTGAGCTACACGATTCTGGCGCCCGCAGAAGGCACGCCGGGATCCGACTCGCAGCGCCGCTTCGGCGGCAGCTCGGCCATGCTCAAGATGCTCCATGACCTGAGCGACACCGCCCAGTACCGGCCCGTCTCGATGATCGCGCTGAATCGGCAGTGGGCTCGCAAGACGAACCTGAAGAGCGACGGCTACTTGTCGGAAACCACCCCGGCTACGGCTTCGTCGGTTGGCTCGGGCGCTCCTGGCCTCAAGACTTCGTCCATCGTCACCGGCGACAAGTTCATGGTGCAGCCGGCAATCTTGGACAACGGCGCCATCTTGCTGAAGTTCGGCATTTCGCTGACCGAATTGCTGAGCCTCTTCGAAGTGACGGCCGGCACCGGCCAAACCTTCCAACGCGTCCAGGTGCCAGTGACCTCGGGTACCGATGACCAGACCACGGTGCGATTGAACCCCGGCGAGCTGATGGTCGTGACCGGGCTCTCTCGCCGCCTCTCATCGGGCGGCACCCGAACCCTTGCGGATGGTATGCCGATCGCTGCTGGTGGTAGCCGCACGGCGGGCTACACCCGCGAGGACTTCCTGATCGTCGTGCGGGCTGTGCAGCTCTAAAGCCGAACTCACAGCATGGCCAGCATCGTTGTTTTCACAGCGCCTGGGGGCAAGCCGGTCTTGATGGCCGCCCTCGAATGGCGCTTGCTACCCGCCGAATCAAAGGCGGCAAAACTCGACTCGCACGTCCGTGACGCCGCGAGCGAGTTCCTGGGCACGAAGCATGCAGCTCGTGCTGCAGCGACAAAGCAGGAGGAAGTCACAGGGAAGGGGGGCAAGACCTCACTCGTGACTCGCACCAAGGTCGGTTTCGTCGTGCCCACGGAAGGCACGTCACTGCCTCGCGGGGCCCACTCTCTGGCCGCGGCATTCGCGAACTGGACTGCAGATCACGAGAAGTCGGTCCTCTGTGTGCGGATCTCCGACGACGTTTTCGCGGTCGTCGTCGTCATCGACGGCCTGCCGATGCTCGACACCGTTGCCAAGGACAGCGGCACCGCATTCGAGCTCGTCAAGTCCTACCTTGGAGACGATACCTCGGTCTTCAGTGACGACCTGGTGACATTTCCGGGCGCACTCGACCGCGATGACCTCCTTGAAAAGATCGCCCGAAGTGCCGACAAGCGCTCGGCGATCAAGGCGATCCCGGTCGACGTCGTCAAGATGACGGTACTGGTTCTCATCGCCGCGAGTGCTCTCGCCGGCGTGCAGTACTGGCTTCACCTCAAAAAGGAGAAAGAGCGGCTTGAAGCCCTCGAGCGCCAACGCGAGGCTGACCCAATTCCGAAGTACCTCAACGCGCTAGCTGCAGCTCGCCAGGAAGTCGGCATCCATCGGGATTCCATAAAAGCCGGTGTTGACTACGCGATGCGTGTACCTCTGACCCCGCCTGGCTGGAACGCGACGCGAATCGGGTGCACAGCAAGGATCGGATGCGAGGTCGTCTACGCACGAACCACTGGCACCTTCGAAGGTTTGATGAAGGCGGTTCCGTTCCTCAAGCTGACGCCGGCGGACGTGATCAACCTGAACGAAGCCAGGATGACCTGGGACCAGAAGCTCGAGAACGCAAAGCTGGATCCGACAACTCAGCTCCCGCCTATGACGGCCTTTGTGCAGGGCCCGGAGGCGTCGAAGCTGCAGGACTGGCTGGTTGCAGGCCTGTCGATCCAGCTCACACCGCAGCAGCTCTGGCCGCAGGCAGAGGGTGTCCCCGCCACCTTCAAACATCCGGAGGCCTTGGCCACCGGGAAATTCGACATCGACTCGATCTCTTTGCCCCAGCTCATCGAGGCCGTCGTGACGGCGCCTACCAACGTCAATTGGACCGCCTGGAGCATCGACGTCGGCGATGTGAAGCAAGAACCTCTTTCGCGCGCCAAAGGGCGTCTGTCTGGAAATTACTATGTCACCAACAACTAAGCGCATCCGCGTCCTTCCATTCGTAGTCGCTTGCGCTGCGCTTGTCGCGGCCAGTGCAGCGGGAGCGCAGACCCTTGGCGAGCTGGCGTCCGCCCAACGTGGCAAGCAGCAAGCAGAGCTGCTGAAAAGTCAGAAAGATCTCTCCGACGCCGAGGCTGCTGCTGCAGCCAAGAGCGCTCCGTCCGAAGCGCCCAAGGTCTCTGATGCTGATGCCAAAGCAGCAGCGAAACGGGCAGCCATTGCGGCTCGTCCGAAGATCGCCTTGCACGCCCTCTATGCACGCAATGGCGCGTGGGTTGCCGAGCTGGCCTCTGGCCAGGGCCTTGCACTGGCACTCGTCGGCATGCAGATCTACGGGCACCGCATCACGGCGATCGATCAGCGCGGCCTTGTGCTGTCAAAGCCTTGCACAGTCGAAGATGTTCGGGAAAAGGCACGCTGTGGACAGCGCGTCCTGGTCCTCGGCGAAGCGATCTGATCATGGGATGGTTCTCCACCCGCCAGAAGCCGGCGCACGATCGTTCGTCGCCACGCCAAGGCGCTCACACCGAGGCAGCAAAAGCGCCACCGCCAGCACGACGCGATCCGGTTCCATTGCAAGGTGCAGACGGTCTCGGTCAACAGACCCTTGAGCTCGGCAGTGTGGTCGGCGATGCCGCCAACGGACCATCGATCCTGAACCTGTATCAGACCTATGCAGACGTGCCACGGTTCGTTGGGTTGATGACGAATGGCGATCCCCCTGTGATCAAGTTGGCTGATGCAGATCGTGATCGTGTCGTCGTGATTGAGCAGTACGGTCGTGCCGCCATCATCGTCCACGCAGATCTCGAGCCAACCAGTCTGGAGTCCATCAAAGGAACCTTGCTCAGCAAGGCCTACAAGGTGGAGACCGCGATTGCCCCAACAACTGTCATTAAAGACATCTATGTGGCAGGCGGCAAATCCGAGGCATCAGCACGGAGCACCAGGTCAAAGAGTCCGTACATGGCAGCAGCCGATGACTGGGTCCTGTACGCATTCGAAAACCGGGCAACCGACATCCACATGGAGACCCAGGGTTCGAACGGCATGCTTCGCTTTCGTGTTGACAGCGAACTCGAGCCGATGCGCAGAGCGAATGGAGGCCGCTATCCAGCGGCGTTCATTCAAGACTGCATGACGTCCCTCTACAACAACGATCTGGACAAGAAGTCTGGATCCGATTCGCTCTTCGACCCAGAGAAAAACCTGTACTGCATGATTTCGTACAGGGAGATCCCTGGCCACGCTTTGAAGCTGCGATTTCAGTCAGTGAAAGGGAATGAAGGTCCGAAGTCTGTGCTCCGTTTGCTCCATGTTGGAGAAGACCAGCCAACCAAGACTTTCGAACAACTCGGGTACTCGCCGTCACACATCGACCTGTGGCACCGCTCGATGGAAACGCCCAGCGGAATGATTGCCGTCGCCGGCGTTACGGGATCAGGCAAGTCGACGACGATCAAGAGCTACATCGAATTGAATCCTGCGACACCGAACAACAATGTTCTGACGATCGAGGATCCAGTGGAGTACCCCATCCGCGGGGCGCACCAATACCCGATCCAGCGGGACCTTTCCAACCCGGAGGAATCCGCCAAACGCTATGCGGAAGTGATGTCCGCCTTTATGCGGCTCGATCCCGACCAGGTCTTGGTCGGCGAGGTTCGTGACAAGTTTTCTGCAAACGCGGCGCAACAGTTGGCGGAGACGGGGCACATGGCCATGGGCACCGTTCATGCCCATCTGTTGTCTGGGATCGTCCCGCGCCTTGTCAATCCTGAAATCGGAATGACGCGCTCGGTGCTCACAGCTCCGAACATGCTGACGCTGCTCGTGTATCAGGCCCTTGTCCCACTGCTTTGCCCGCACTGTCGTTTGAGCATCCAGGACGTTCAGGGTGATCGGCGCATCGCCCAGATCCTCGGCGACGTGAGGAAGCTTGGGCTGGACCCTAGCCTTCTGCGTTGGAAGCGCCCCAACGGTTGTGCGTCATGCAACGGACGAGGGACATACGGGCAGACCGTCGTCGCTGAGATGCACATGCCTGACGAGGACTGGCTGAAGGCAATTCGTGAAGAGCGCGATACCGATGCAGTTGAGGTGTATCGCAGCTACGCCGGAAACGACTTGCTCGATCCCGACATGACAGGAAGAACAGTTTTCGAGCACACGTTGCACAAGGCACTGCACGGCCTGGTCGACGCTCGCTACTGCTCGCACTTCGACGCCTGGCCTCGCTTCATGTCGAAGCACGAAATCAAGAACCGGTTCAAAGCCACGCAAGGCCAACGATGAACATCAGTCGCATCATCTTCAAGTTCTACTGTTTTCTCTGGTCGTTCGAGAGGCCGCAGTTCTATCGTGACCTCGCTGATGCATTGAAGCGGAAGGTCGCTATCCGGGACTTCCTGGAAGTCCAAACCTCGAACGCAAGGATGTTGAAGGACGGTACCGCACTGCGGGTCTATCAAGCTCTGTCCTCGCGGCTGGCCAGCGGACAGGGAAAGTCGCTGTCTGAGCTCATGCGTGGCATAGCGCCGGCGTCGGATCAAATGCTGATGCGATCGGTTGACGACGCAGGAAATAAAAAGGTCGAAGCGCTCGAAGTGAGTGCTGAAGCTGTCGAGTTCCAGTTGCGAACGATGAAGACCATCGGTGTTGAGCTGGTGGTTCCTCTTGTGGCCATCCCCATCGTTGGTGCGCTGTGCATCATCACGTCCGAGATCGTCGCCGGCATCGCCAAGGATTCGCCTGCAGAGGTTTGGCTCGGATTCAACGGCTTCGTGCGTTGGCTGGCAGAGAGCATCAACGCCTATGCCGCGGCCATTGGCATTGCGACTGTCATCGCGATCACCGTCTTCATCTTCATGCTCCCGCGATGGACTGGACGCCTGCGGCTGCGCGTTGAAGCTTGGCCTGCCTTCTCGCTGTACCGCGACTACAACGCTGCGGTCGTGCTGACGTCGATGTCGATGATGTTCCGCTCCGGGAAGTCCATGCGCGAAGCGTTGGAGGCCATGCGTGCGACCGCGAGTCCCTGGCTTCGCTGGCATCTCACGTTGATCCTTCGTTCCATCCAGGACAACCCCACCGACTACTCCGGCGCTTTCGGCCGCGGCCTGATGCCTCCGTCTGTTCGCGCCCGATTGGCAAGTCTGCTGGTCGCCAACAGCGACTTCGCCACCGCCCTCGTGACCCTTGGATCCAACGAAATCGCCTCCCTCGAGAAGCGCGTTGGCGTCTCAGCAAAGACGGTGAACTGGTCGCTCACCGGGTTCTTCGTGTCGATCGCAGTCGTCCTCTCGATCGGGACCATGACGATCGCATCCGCTCTGTCTCGTGAAGCCGAACCTTCTCGAGTGATGCAGCGCAAATCGCAACACTAAATTTTTTGTCAGTCGGGGAATCGTCCCCTTTTTTAACCTCGTGGAGTCTTTCCAAATGTTCTCGAAAACGAAGCTTGCAGTTCAATCCCTCCGCCGCGCCGGAACTCTTCGCGGTGGGGCCTCGCGCCAGCGCGGCATCAGCATCATTTCCGTTCTTCTTGGCCTGGTGATCGCTGCTGCAGTTGTGGCCGTGGTCTACAACCAGTACACCGACTCGCAACGGAAAGCCCGTATCGAAGCCGCCCAAGCCGAGATCGCAGCCATGATCGCCGGCTCGCAAAAGCTCTTCGGCAACACGAACCAGTACGGCGCCGTCACGACGGCAATTGCCGTGCAGTCCGGTGTCGTGCCCGAACGACTCCGTGTGACCGGTACGACCACGGCCCAGAACCGCTACAACGGTGCGATCACCTTCACCCCGGCCACGATCACGACGGCCAACGATGCGCTGGTGCTGGGCTATGCGTCCGTGAACCGTGAAGACTGCCAAGACCTCGTCCTCGGCAGTGCTGGCCTTGCTCGCCGCATCGCCGTCGGCGCTACGACGGTGAAGCCGAACGATCTGCCAGTCGTGATCGCAACGCTGGCCACCGCTTGCGATGCAACTCCGACCGTTGCGCTGAACATCGCTTTCGGCCGCGGCCAGTAAACGGCTTCCTCAATCGCTTCATTCTGGTTGGACCTATGAAAAAACTCAAAGCAACGCAGGGCAGGGCAAGGCAGTCGGGGTTTTCTCTCCTGTCTGTTCTGCTTGCCTTGGTGGTTGTTGCCATCATCACAGCCGGCCAGATTGAAGCGAGGCAGCTCGAGCAGCGCATCACGAGCGGGCGGCTTCAGGGCGACGTCCTGAATTTGATCAAGGATGCCGTCAACAACTACACGATGGAAAACTATCCATCGCTGCAATCCTCCCTTCCGGTCACTAAGGCGGGGACGACGCTGGCTCCTGGCTCTGCAAACGGCCAAACGCTGGCGCCCACGATCGCCAACCTCATCGCGATGCAGTACCTGCCTGCCGGCACCACGGCAGTCGCACAGTTGAACAGCGGGGTTTATCGCGTTGTTCTTTCGGCTGTGCCTGCAGGCTGTGTTGGTGTTGCTTGCAACATCGCCGGCGCGGTCTACATCGACCAGCCGATCCGGAAACCCGGGACAACGAACATTGCCGGTGTTCCGGTCGGGGCCATCATCGACAAGGTCGGTGGCGACGTCTTGGTGGCGCTGTCCACGAATTCGGGCAACCTGGTGGGCATTAACGGCATGACCATGCCGAACCCTCTGGGAGCCTCCGAAGGGGTCGTTGGTGCCCGTGTGGGCTTCGGAGCGAGCGGGTTTGGTCGCTTCCTGGTGATCAACGATCCACGCGATCCCAACTTCCAAGGCAATCTGACCGTTCGACAAAATCTCTCAATCGGTGGGTCTTCGACCTTCACCGGTCCCGTGACCGTCAACAACACGTTGAAGACGACGGGCACGATCGACGTCAACAACTGCATCAAGCTGCAGCCTGACGGACGAGGCGGATTCAACTGTCTAGATCCGAATGACCTTCCGGCCGGCTACGCAGGGGGCATTCGTGCCGTCGACGTCGTCTCGAGTGGCAACGTTCTCACATCGGACGCACCGGCCAGCTTCACCGGAGCCAATGGCAATTTCGCGCTGCTCTCTCGTGGCGGCGGCGGCGTCGAGGCGGCGGTGAAAACTTCCGGCCAGGTCGCCGGCAATCGCCTGATCCCCACGGGGACGTACATGCCTGGGACGGCCTGCAGCGAACCTGGTGCTGTTGGACGCTCGAGTGTGGACCCAACAGGCGTCATGTGTTCGAACTCTGTATGGACGCCACTGGCTGTGGTGGCATCGGCCGGAGGGTCATGCCCGGTCAACGGGCAAGGCGCCGTAGACGTGCAAGGGCGCCAGCTGTACTGCTTCAACGGCACCTGGAACCTGATGCTCGATTTCCTGCCACCTGCAACACCAGGCGCAGCGTGCACAAGAGCAGGCGCCCTGGGCTATCAAATTCCGCTGATAGGTGCCGGATCGACGACGAGCGTTTGCCGCGCCAATCCGACCGGTGGGGGCCTGCGTTGGTTCCGGATCCAGGACATCACCACGCACCTGACCTTTGTCACCGCCTATGAAGTCACTCACGGATCAGTGGTGGCCAAGCCGACTTGCGCTGCTGCACCTGGTCAAACAAATGTGCCGATTCCTTTCCTCGAGGCGAAGGTCGAATCCAGCTCTGATGGCGGGTTTGCGCGATTCACGATCGATCAGGGAGGCAGCTGGTTGGTGCAGCTCACCAATGGTGCCGGCGGCGCGTTGTCGGCCTCTCCTGCGGCGAGTGCGATCTTGCAGATCTATTGCAACGTCGTTTGATGAAAAGAAAGGGAGGTCGACGAACCAGAACAATCCCACAAGCCATCTATTCCCTCAACACATCATGGAGATCTTCAAATGAAAAAGACGAGAGCAACTGCCGTGCGAGTCATCGCGCTAGCGCTGCTGACAGTCTCATTCGCCGGAGGGGCATTCGCCCAAAGCCTTCCTGCGAACTCGGCTGACTCGGGACGCCGCGCTGTTGTTGCGATCGATCAAGCAACGATCAACAACAACATCAACAACGCCGTGAACATCGGCAACAACGCGACGAACATCGCAAACTACGCCAACTCTCGGGTTGACGGCGCCTGGAACTACGCCAACACGGCCTACAACGAAGCGCGTGGTGCAAGGCAAGCTGCTGATTCAGCAGCTGGCACTGCTAACTGGCTTGTCTACGGCAGCGTTGCTGGTACGTTCTACTTCTCGCACTGGGGCGGCGCTACTGGATCAGGCCTCTGCTTACGCGGCTATCCAGGTCCCGACGGCTATGCGGACTGCCCTGCGGGCACAGGCCCCTACTACATCTCCAGGGGCCAGAACTCACCGGGCCAGGGCGAATAGCCTTTCCCGGTGATTCAGAGGGGCTTCGGCCCCTTTTTTTGTGCTGTCGCATTCTTGACGCCGTGTCAGGAGGCGTTCGAGCCGCGGCTATTGGTGTGGCCAAAAAAAAAGCCTCCGGTAAGGAGGCCTTGAAACTGCCGAGACGAGGAGGGTGGGGGAGAAAGTGCCCCGGCAGAGAAACGATGCGGATTACCGAGGAGTGAGATCGTAGTCATGGTCCTCGTCGGTCTGCCAGGCCACAGCACCACGTCGGCCAACGTTGGTCTGAACCGTGCCGCCACTGCCGTCGTTCTTGATCACAAATCGCAGCTCAGGGCAGCTCGGAAAACGCTTCGCGGGAACGATCAACGTAGTCTCCGTGCTCGTCTCGACTCGCGCGTCGACTTCGACGTTCAGGCACGAATTCACAGTCGTTCCCACCATGCGTACGCTATACGCGCCGGCGCCGTCCTGGAACAGTTTGACGCTGCCTTCAGTCAGACCATTGCGCAAGCCGATCATGTCGGAGCTGCGGACCAAGCTCCCTGGCTGAACCTTCAGGTTCCACTCCTTCACCGTCGACGCATGAACAGACGTAGCTCCGCCCATCAGTGCCAGCAGCGAAAGTGCCAGGAACGACTTGAGTTTGTTGTTGCGAGTCATACTGATCTCTCCAAAAATCTAGGCGGCCGCTCGTGGCCAAGTTGCGAGAAGTGGGGACATTTTCCCATGGAGTCGTAGCAAATACAATTGCTATCACGTAAAGCTTCGATGAACTTCAAAAGGTCTTCCTGATGGCTAGAAAAGAAGCAAGTCGCACCTCCGATGTTGATCTCGTTGTGAAGCAGCTCGGCCACAGGCTCAGGGCTGCACGAAAGGCCCGCAACCTTTTTCAAAAAGATGTGGCGGCTCTGATTGGTGTCTCGATCCCTTCGTACCAAGCCCTCGAATCGGGGAGGGGGACACCAGCCCTGTGGACGTGGGTTGCTTCGTGCATCGTCCTGGACATTCCATTCGGTTCTCTGCTGACGCAAAAGGACGATTAGTTGGAGTCGCAAGCCATGGGCAAAGCTTCGCGTCGCGAGCTGCGCTGCACCGGGCATTCCTATGGTGCGGCACGCCACGATTGCAGCACCTCATAGATCTGCTTCGCATATCGGTCGCGATGGGCCGGCGTTTTGCTGTGGTACGTGCCGACTGCCGTCCATGTGTTCCCGTATTGCCTGACTTGTTTCCCGAGATGCCAGGCCGCGACGTACACGTTGACGCAGCCATCGAGCAAGTGCTCGCGGCGGATGCCGTAGCGGGCCAATTCGGGCAAATGGACGGTGTTCAGGCCAGCGAGACCTAGGTCTTCAGACCCGTTTTTGTTGCGAAGCACCAGGTTCGGCTTGTCGCGTGACTCGTGGAAGACGATGGCCCGGAGGATCAGCGGATTGACACCGTGATAACGCGCTGCGCTTTGGAGACAGCTGTCGCCGGTTTGAGCTGGCTGCTCCTGCTGCTGGCCGTGGGCGGAGCACGCGATCGCCAATGCCCAGACGGAAACCAGCACTTGGGCAGGGATGCCGAACACAGATCAGCTCTCGACCTTGCCGCCGCGCCAGAACGTCGGTGCGCGACCGACGTCCCAATGCACGTGGTTCTTGTAGAGACCAACTCCTCCGGCTTTGAAGCTCAAGAGCATGGCTGCATAGACCGAGACGCTGACACCTCGGAGTCGGCCGTCAGCAGCGCGTCCCTTTGGGTGCAAGCCGCCCGGGGCACCGCCTACGGCACGATTCGTCGATAGGGTCCGGTACGCGGAGGTCAACTCGTGCTCCGTGCGCTTGCGCTCGGCGGCGAAGTACCAAGCCTGGGTGCCATACATCAGGTCAAAGACCTGCGGGTCCATCTGCACCGCCTTGTTTTCGTGATGGTCGAGCCCAAGAGCGCACAGGGCGTAGTACTCGTCCATGACGTATTTCCCGTCGCGCCAGTAGACGAATTCACCACGTTGACCCGTGTTGGTGTTGCGCACCACGACTGCCCGCGGCTGAAGCCAGAACGAAGGATCCGCCCCCGTTGGTGTGGCTGCACTGCCTTGAGCCTTGGACTTTCTGGGAAGGATCCCTGCGAGGGCGGCCAAGCCGCCCACCACGAGTGCTCGACGTGCCGTGGGTGCCTCCGGCTGAGCCACCAAACAACCTGGAAGTGCAAGCGTCATGTTCCCTTTTTCCTTCGCGACCGACTGGGCGTGAAAACAACTGAGGAAAGGGGCAAAATGGAGCCTCTTTCTTCGATATAACGAAACCGGCCGATATACTAGCAGGAAGGAAAAGGAGTCACATAGCTATGAGCAACGCAGATTTACTGTCCCCCGATTCGTCGCCCGGCAAGGTGAACGAAAAAAATGCAGGTGTGCGGCGGGTGAACAACATGCCGATGATGTTCATGCTCGGTGCGCTGTGCATCTTCTTGATGGTCATGGTGATGGTCGCCTGGGATCGTTCCGCACGGTCACAGGAAGTGACCAAACCGGTGGAAAAGGCTGGTGATGCCACCCAGTCAGCCAAGGACATCATTGGCGATCGCATGGACGGCATCGTTCAGACCAAGAAGCCGGAACCGCCTCCGATGCCCCTGGGAGCAATGCCCCTTCCACCCGGTGTGGGCCCCCAAGGGATACCGGCGCCAGTTGATGAGCTCGCCGAACGGCTTCGGACGCTCAGGATGGCAAGGCTGGAGGCTGCGGCAAAGGCAAAGCCGCGCATTGAAGGAGCCCAGACCCGCAGCGATGCTTCAGCCGGGTCTGCACTGCCTGCACCCAGAACTCGCGAAGAGGCAGCGGCACGCATGGCGGCTCTGAGCAACGATCCAACCACCGCATACCGCGCACGGATGGCTCAACTCCAAGGAGCTGGATTGCTTCCTGCCAGCGCAGGTGGAGCCCAAGGCAGTCCGATGGCTGCCTTGGCCGCGATGAATGCGCCTCCGGCAATGAAGCGCACCAACGACATCAGTCAGTTCGACAGCGCGGGCGGTGATCGGTGGCGATTGGGATCCGAATTGCAAAACCCACGCACCCCTTATGAATTGCGGGCGGGGTACATCATTCCTGCCACGCTGATTTCTGGGATCAATTCGGAGCTTCCTGGGCAAATCGTGGCACAGGTTTCCCAAGACGTGTACGACACCGCGACCGGCAAGTACAAGCTGGTGCCGCAAGGATCGCGTTTGGTCGGGGCGTATGCAAGTGACGCGGCTTTCGGCCAATCGCGAGTTCTCGTCGCGTGGCAGCGCATCGTCTTTCCTGATGGTAAGGCGCTGGACATTGGCTCCATGCCAGGAGCGGACAGCGCAGGCTACGGCGGCCTGAACGACAAGGTCGACAACCATTTCTTCCGTGTCTTCGGTTCAGCGCTCCTGATGTCCGGAGTGGTAGCTGGCGTCAGCTACAGCCAAAACCAGAACCAAAGCCAGAACCAGGCGAACGGAAACGGCAATCGGCCTACCGCTGGCAGCGCGCTTAGCGAAGCGCTAGGCCAGCAGCTTGGCCTGGTCATGTCGCAAATGATCGCCAAGAACCTGAACGTCTCTCCGACTCTTGAAATCCGCCCCGGATTTCGCTTCAACGTGATCGTGACCAAGGATCTCGCCTTCTTGAAGCCCTATTCATCTTTCGACTACTAACCCCCGAAAGGAGCTCTCGATGACCACCCACCTCAGGAATTTAGCCGCTAAAGCAGCAGGTCTTTTCCTTGTCTGCCTTTTTGCGTTTACCCCCGCGTATTCCGGTATTCCGGTGATCGACGGTGGGAATCTTGCTCAGAATCTGATGACAGCGATGGAAAGCATCATGCAGACCGCGAAACAGGTCGAGCAGTACAACAAGCAGGTCCAGCAATACCAGACGCAGCTGCAGCAATATGAGAACCAGCTGAAAAATACTGCGCGACCGACGCAGGAAATTTGGGAGCAAGCCCAATCGACGATGACGTCATTGCGGCAAGCAATTGATACGCTGAACTATTACAAGCAAAAGCTCGGCAGTCTGGACGCATATCTTTCTAAATTCCAGGACGTCGACTATTACAAGTCCTCCCCGTGCTTTACGAGCACTGGATGCGACAACGCTACGCGTGAAGCGCTGCTTGCGGTTCAACAGAGGAATCAAAGCGAATCGCAAAAAAAGGCGAATGACGCACTTTTTAAAGGCTTGGACAAGCAGCAGGATGCATTGATCACCGATGCCCGGACCCTTGAAAGACTGCAGTCGGCGGCGAAGGGTGCTGACGGCCAAATGCAGGCGCTTGGCTACGCGAACCAACTCGCCAGCGCCTCCGCAAATCAAATGCTGCAGATCCGTGGGCTGCTTGTTGCGCAGCAAAACTCGGTGGCGACAAGGCAGCAAGCTTTGGCTGATCAAGAGGCCATGAAGGCCGCTGCCGACAGCAAAGCATTTGGCGGCTCCTATACATACGGGACCAAAAAGACCTACTAAAGGCGCAGCGTGAAAAGATTTACCGTCGCCGTAGCGAGCACATTCGTTTTGAGCCTTGTCGCTTGCGACAAGGCTCCGTCATTTGCGATGCCTGAAGTGAACAGCACGAATTGCGCTCCCGAAGCAATAAGGGCTCTGCCAGTCCCAATCGAGAAGAAGCGGGAGTTTGGAACTGCGTGCGCAACCGCTGGCAGTTTCACCTACGGCCCAAACAAAACGTACTGACGAGAGTTCGATATGCAACTTGCAACCCGATCGCGGCCAGTGGCGCTGATGCTCATCGTCATCCTTCTGATGTTGGCGTTTGAAGCTCACGCGCAAACTCAAACAGGTGTCCTGGACGATGTTACTGACCGCTTTCAGGCTGCCGCCTCCAAATGGGCAGGCGTCATCACGCGCGCGGCAACCTTCCTCTTTTGGTCGCTTGCCCTTATCTCAATGGTTTGGACTTTTGGCCTGATGATGATTCGGAAAGCGGATCTCAGCGAGTTCTTTGTCGAGCTGATTCGCTTTTTCGTTTTCACAGGCTTTTTCTTTTGGATGCTAACCAACGCACCCGCCATTGCAACAGCAATTCTCAACTCACTGAAAAAGCTTGGTGGAGATGCGTCGGGAACAGCAGGTCTGACACCCTCTGGGATTGTCGATGTGGGCTTTCAAATTTTCGACAAGGTAATTTCCAATTCCAGCCTGAGTGATATTCCTGCGAGCCTCTTCGGCATGCTTATGGCAGCCGTCATCCTCGGGGTTCTGGCGTGGGTTGCAATCAACATGGTTGTCCTGCTTGTGTCCGGGTGGATCCTCGCATACGCCGGAATTTTCTTTCTTGGATTTGGCGGCTCTCGCTGGACTTCCGATATCGCCATCAACTATTACAAGACCGTTCTTGCCGTCGCGGGGTCTTTGATGGGGATGGTTCTAATTGTCGGCATCGGTCAATCTGTCATTGAAGAGTATTACGCCCGCATGACCACTTTTTCTTTAAAAGAAATCGGGGTCATGCTGATTGCTGCGCTCGCGCTTCTTCTTCTCACGAACAAAATTCCACCGCTGATTGCCGGGATCGCATCAGGCGGGAGCATCGGAGCAGCTTCTTCCATGGGCGTAGGTGGGGGCGCGATGATGGCCGCAGGGGCCGTCGCGGGCGCGGCCGCCGCCGGCGCCGTCAGCGCTGCCATGTCTGGTGCGACGGGCGCGGCTGGATGGGGGTCAGCGGTTTCGGCCGCAATGAAGGCAGGCGGCACAGCCAGCCGCAGTGATACAGGCGTGAGCTCGATGCCGGGTGCAAGTGGCGGAGCATCGGGGGATAGCGCTTCGTCCTCCAGTTCAAGCACGCCGTTCGGCGCAGCGATGGGGGATTCCGGCGGCTCGATGGCCGCCGCAGGCTCCAGCTCTGCCTCTTCTGGCGGCGAAGGAAGCGGTAGTGGCCCAGAGCCAGGCGCTTCGCCTGAGGGTGGCGAGTCCTCGCAGCAGTCAGGCGCCGAAGGTGGCAACGGACCGAAGGACGGTGATTTTGCCGCTGACGCAGAAGGGAAGGGGAC
>NZ_JBWKPA010000017.1:40608-96054 GCF_059416405.1 Variovorax sp. GW821-FHT09D04 | reverse complement strand
AGGGTAGGGTTTTACGTGGGTCAGTCTTAGACGGAAATTACTGCGTTAACTGGGTCAAATTTCGGCGGCAATCAACACGCGTCCTGTTTGATGTCGAAATGTCTGCAAATGGAATTTCTATTGAAAAATTCCAAACATTCAATGCCAATCTAAATCTCCTAATCCCGCAGCCAGAGCTTCAAGATATTGAAGAAGTTAATTACGGAGGATCCTCAAACAATGTATTTTCTGTTGCAGGCGGTTCCACGTTGACCGGGTTGGCTTCTGGACTTCATGGCGAATCCGGCGTGGACACTGTGAAGCTGACTGGAGCGAGCCAGATTCTTGATCTGATCGCTTTGGCGGAAAAAATCAGTTCTGTTGAGGTCATCGACCTCACCGGCACAGGCAACAACACTCTCAAGCTGTCGCTGGCCGAAGTGATGGAAAACGGCGGCATGAACCTGTTCGTCAACGACGGGCGCGTGCAGATGCAGGTGCTGGGCAACAGCGGCGACGTCGTCGACCTGGGCGACCTTCTGAACAACGACCACCTGGGCTACTGGAGCAAGAGCGGACAGGTCACCCTGAGCGGCGTTGCTTATGACGTCTACCAGCACTCGGGCCTGGCGGCGGAAGTGCTCGTTCAGCAGGGCGTCGAGGTGAAGCTCGGCCTAAACACGTCGATCACGATCGATGGCCTGGGCAAGGACAGCGGGGTCGCCACCGACTTCGTGACCGCCGATGGCAACGCTGGTCGCGTGGTCACCGGCAGCCTCGGTGGCGCACTGGCCAGCGGTATGAAGGTCCAGGTGTCGGTCGATGGCGGCAAGACCTGGCAGGACGCCGTGGTCAACGGCAAGAACTGGGCCTTCGTGGACACCCCGGCGCACAGCAGCGACTGGAGCGTTCAGGTCCGCATCAGCGACGGCCAGGGCCACAGCGGCGCGGTGGTCGAGCGCGAAGTCACGCTGGTCGAGGCGGCCGAGGCACCGTCGATCATGCGCATTCCAGATGCCGAAGGCATCTACACCACCACGAAGGCGCAAGACGGCTCGCAGGTGCTGCTGTCGCTCGCCGGTACGGGCGCCAAGGCTGGCGACACGGTGCACATCCAGTGGGGCATGAGCACCTACGACCAGGTGCTGACACAGCTGGACATCAACGGCGGCATCGCCACCCTCAACGTTCCGTCGACCGTGACCTACTCGTACCAGGGCGCGGCCAAGGACTTCGCGGTCACCGCGCAGATCATCGGCAAGGACGGTGCGATCGGCGCGGTGTCCAAGCCCTACGAGGTGGTAGGCACGGCCACGTTGACGACGGCCAGCGACACCTTGCAGAAGGCGCCTGTCGGCGACGTGTACACCGGCACCGGCTTCAAGGTCACGACCACGGGCAGCCTGAGCTACAAGGCCGCGACGACGACCACATTGGCCGGCCTGACGCTGAACGACACCGCACAGGCGAACGCGCTGTTCACCCTGGACAAGCCGGCCAACTACTTCACGCTGCGTCTGACCGGCATCGACAACGCCATGGGTGCGCAGATCCAGGTGTTCGACGTGAAGGGCAATCTCATCCACACCGAGAACTTCATCGGTGGTACCGATGCGCGCCATACCAAGGTGTTCACCTACACCTCGGCGGAGCTGGTGGACATCGGCTCGTTCAAGGTCATCTCGCTGAGCCCGAGCGTGACGCTGGACGCGTTCAGCCAGAAGGTGGTGAACCACGTGGCGGAAACGCGCGACCCGAACCTGATCGACTACGCGCCCGAGACCTTCTACGGCAGCGCGGAAGACGATGTGGTGTCGCTGCAGGTGAGCGCAACGAGCTACTTCAACCAGGCCACGGCGGGTATCCACGGCGGCGGCGGCATCGACACGCTCAAGCTCGAGGGCTACGCGCACGTGCTCGACCTGACCAAGGTGGGGAGCAAGCTCAGTTCCATCGAGGTCATCGACATCACGGGCACCAACTACAACACGCTGACCCTGTCGCTGGCCGAGGTGCTGAAAAACGGCGGCGTCGACCTGTTCTACCAGGGCGACAAGAGCCGTGTGCAGATGATGGTCAAGGGCAATGCCGGCGACACCGTGAACCTGAGCGACCTGCTGGCCGGCGGCATTGACCAGGGTGATTGGGTCAAGAAGAGCAGCGTTACGGTGCAGGGCGTGGCGTACGACAGCTACCAGCATTCGTCGCTCGCCGCCGAACTGCTGGTGCAGCAGGGCGTGACCGTCAAGGTCACCAACTCGACGCTGGTCGGTGCGGTCGGCACGTTCGAAGCACCGTCGGATGCCATGCCAGACGCGCTCCCCGATGACGAAGTGCTGAGCCACTCGACCCAGGGCTACACCCAAGGCGACGACACGATCATCGCCAAGCTCGGCTTCGCCGACCGCCTCAGCGGCGGCGCCGGCAACGACACCTTCATGAATGTCGGCACGGGCGACACGGTGCACGGCGGCTCGGGCGACGACACGATCCGCATCAACAGCGGCGACTTCGAGCGCGTTGAAGGCGGTCTTGGCATCGACACCCTGGTCATGGACGGCAAGGCCATGCACATCGACCTGTCGGCGCTCGGCGCAAAGCTCCAGGGCTTCGAGAAGTTCGACCTGGGCGCAGGCGGCAACACGCTGGCGCTGAGCGCACACGACCTGCTGGCCGGTGGCGCACGCGACATGGTCTCGGCCGACGGCAAGGTGCAGATGCTGGTCAACGGCGCCAACGGCGATGTGAACCTGCTCGGCGGCAACGACAGCTGGACCCTGGGCAATGCAGCCACGGTCGGCGGCGTGACCTACAGCGTCTACACCAACCTCGCCGGCACCGCCGAGCTGCTGGTCGAAGACAAGGTCCACGTGACCATCCTCTAAGCTTGCAGTCAGGCCACGCGGCGCCCCATCGGCGCCGCCCCCGACGCGACAGTTGCCCCGTGCGACTGTCGCGTTTTTTGTTGTGCCCCGCCCTGGCGTCAGCCCGCCGTCACCGCAGGCCCGAACCCATGCCCTTCCCCCGCCTGCTCGCACGGCACGCGCTCCACCTGCACGGTCGAGTGGTGGATGTCGAACTTCTCGGCCAGCAGGCCGCGCAGCCGCAGCATCAGCGGCGCCAGGTCGACCACGTCGGGCGTGCACACCACGTGCACGCTCAGGCTCACCTTGCCGCTGGACAGCGCCCACACATGCAGGTCGTGCAGGCCGGCCACGCCCGGCTGCGCCTGCAGCGCGCGCTCGACCTCGGGCAGGTCGACGTCGTCGGGCACGCCTTCGAGCAGCACGTTGAGGCTCTCGCGCAAGAGGCGCCAGGTGCGCGGCAGCACCCACAGGCCGATGGCGACGGCGATCACCGAGTCGACCCAGGCCCAGCCGGTGAAACGGATGACGAGCGCGCCCACGATCACGCCGACGGAGCCGAGCATGTCGGCCCACACTTCCAGGTAGGCGCCCTTCACGTTGAGGCTCTCGTCCTTGCCGCTGGCCAGCAGGCGCATGCCGATGAGGTTGACCACCAGGCCGCCGATGGCCACGAGCAGCATCATGGTCGACTGGATCTCGGCCGGCTGCGAGATGCGCCGGTACGCCTCGTAGAGCACGTAGATCGCCACGAAGAACAGCAGCACCGCATTGACCACGGCCGCCAGGATCTCGAAGCGGTAGTAGCCGAAGGTGCGGCGCTTGTCCGCCGGCCGCTTGCCCAGCCAGATGGCGGCCAGCGAGATGGCCAGCGCCACGGTGTCGGTGGCCATGTGGGCCGCGTCGGACAGCAGCGCCAGGCTGCCCGACACGAGCCCGCCGATCACCTCGGCAACGAGGTAGGTGGAGGTCAGCGCCAGCGCCCAGCGCAGCGCTTTCTCGTTGCCACCAGCAACGGCTGTGGCGTGTGAATGCTCATGGGCCATGGGAACCTTGCAGTGCGGGATCGAGAGGTGCGCCGTGTTGCTGCTCTGCGTTGACTTCCTGCACCTCGTCTTCATCGCGCCGGTGCGCGATGCGGTACAGCAGCGGCAACACCAGCAGCGTCAGCGCGGTCGACGACAGGATACCGCCGATGACCACGGTGGCCAGCGGGCGCTGCACTTCGGCGCCGGTGCCGGTGGCGATGGCCATGGGCACGAAGCCCAGCGAGGCGACCAGCGCGGTCATGAGCACGGGGCGCAGCCGCGTGAGCGCGCCTTCGCGAATCGCTTCGTCCAGCGGCAGGCCGCCCTCGCGCAGGTTGCGGATGAACGAGATCATCACCAGCCCGTTGAGCACGGCCACGCCCGACAGCGCAATGAAGCCCACGGCCGCCGAGATCGACAGCGGAATGCCGCGCAACCACAGCGCGACGATGCCGCCCGTGAGCGCGAACGGAATGCCGGTGAACACCAGCAGCCCGTCCTTCAGGTTGCCGAACATGGCGAACAGCAGCGTGAACACCAGCAGCAGCGACACGGGCACCACCACCTGCAGGCGCTGCGTGGCGGAGGCCAGGTTCTCGTACTGGCCGCCCCACACGGTCCAGTAGCCCGGCGGAATGCGCACGGCGCGCATGGCCTCCTCGGCCTCGGCCACGAAGGAGCCGAGGTCGCGCCCGCGCACGTTGGCGCTCACCACGATGCGGCGCTTGCCGTCTTCGCGGCTGACCTGGTTGGGGCCGGGCGCGAGGTCGAGCGTGGCCACCTCGCCCAGCGGGATGAAGCTGGTGCGTAGCCCCTCGCCGCCCGCACCCTTCGGCAGCGCGATCGGCAGGCGGCGGATGGCGTCCAGGTCGGTGCGCAGGGTCTCGGGCAGGCGCACGAGGATGTCGAAGCGGCGGTCGCCGTCGAACAGCGTGCCGGCCTCTCGCCCGCCCACGGCGGTCGAAATGGCGTCCTGCACGTCGCCCACATTGAGGCCGTAGCGCGCGGTCTTCTGGCGGTCGATGTTCACGGTGAGCATGGGCAGGCCGGTGGTCTGCTCCACCTTCACCTCGGCGGCGCCGGGCACCTTGCCCAGCGCGTTCGACACCTGCGCGGCAGTCTGGTTGAGCACGTCCATGTCGTCGCCGAAGATCTTCACGGCCACGTCGCTGCGCACGCCCGAGATCAGCTCGTTGAAGCGCAGCTGGATCGGTTGCGAGAACTCGTAGTTGTTGCCCGGCAGCTTCTCGACCTCTTCCTGCACGGCCGCCAGCAGCTCGGGCCGCGTGCGCCTGGGCTTGGGCCACTCGCTCTCGGGCTTGAGCATGATGTAGCCGTCGGAGATGTTCGGCGGCATCGGGTCGGATGCGATCTCGGCCGTGCCGGTGCGCGCGAACACGCGCTCGATCTCGGGGAACTTGTCTTTCAGCGTGCGCTCGAGCTGCTTTTGCATCTCGACCGACTGCGTGAGGCTGGTGCCCGGAATGCGCAGCGCCTGGATGGCGAAATCGCCCTCGCTCAGGCTGGGCACGAACTCGGTGCCCAGGCGCGTGGCCAGCAGGCCCGACAGCACCACGGCCACCACGGCCGTGGTGATGACCAGCGGCTTGGCGTTCATCGCGCGCGACAGCAGCGGCGCGTAGCCGCGCTTGGCCCACAGCATGAGGCGGTTTTCCTTCTCGGCGACCTTGTTGCCGATGAACAGCGCCACGGCGGCCGGGATGAAGGTGATCGACAAAATCATTGCGCCCAAGAGCGCAATCACCACGGTGAAGGCCATCGGGTGGAACAGCTTGCCCTCGACGCCGGTGAGCGCAAAGATCGGCAGGTACACGATCATGATGATCAGCTGGCCGAACAGCAGCGGCCGGCGCGCCTCCTGCGAGGCCGCGAACACTTCATGAAAGCGCTCGCTGCGCGTGAGCGCCCTGCCGTGTTTCTCCTGCGCGTGCGCCAGGCGCCGCACGCAGTTCTCCACGATCACCACGGCGCCGTCGATGATGATGCCGAAGTCCAGCGCCCCCAGGCTCATGAGGTTGGCGCTGACCTTCTGGTTCACCATGCCGGTGAAGGTGAAGAGCATCGACAGCGGGATCACCGTGGCGGTGATGATGGCCGCGCGGATGTTGCCCAGAAACAGGAACAGGATCGCCACCACCAGCACCGCGCCCTCGAAGAGGTTCTTCTTCACGGTGGCGATGGCCTTGTCGACCAGCACCGTGCGGTCGTACACCGTCACGGCCTTCACGCCCGCGGGCAGCGTGCGGTTGATCTCCTGCATCTTCTTGTCGACCGCCTGCGAGACGGTGCGGCTGTTCTCGCCGATGAGCATGAACACGGTGCCCAGCACCACCTCGCGGCCGTTGTCGGTGGCGGCGCCGGTGCGCAGCTCCTGGCCGATGCCGACCTCGGCCACGTCGGACACGCGCAGCGGAATGCCGCCGGCGTTGCCCAGGATCACGTTGCCGATGTCTTCCACCGACTTCACCTGCCCCGGCGCGCGAATGAGGTACTGCTCGCCGCGCTTCTCGATGTAGCCCGCGCCCACGTTGGCGTTGTTGCGCTCCAGCGCGGTGACCAGGTCGGTCATCGTGAGGCCGTGCGCCAGCAGCTTCGCGGGGTCGGGTGCGATCTGGAACTCCTTGGCGTAGCCGCCGATGGAGTTGATCTCGGTCACGCCCGGCACGTTGCGCAACTGCGGCTTGATGATCCAGTCCTGAATCTCGCGCAGGTCGGTGGGCGTGTAGGGCTTGCCGTCGGCCTTCTTCGCGCCCTCTTCGGTCTCGACGGTCCACAGGTAGATCTCGCCCAGGCCGGTCGAAATGGGCCCGATCACCGGCGACACGCCGGGCGGCATGCTCTCGCGCGCCGACTGGATGCGCTCGTTCACGAGCTGGCGCGCAAAGTAGATGTCGGTGCCGTCCTTGAAGATCACCGTGACCTGCGACAGGCCGTAGCGCGACAGCGAGCGCGTCTGCTGCAGGCCCGGCAGGCCGGCCATGACGGTCTCGATGGGGTACGTGACGCGCTGCTCGGCTTCGAGCGGCGAGTAGCCGGGCGCGGAGGTGTTGATCTGCACCTGCACGTTGGTGATGTCGGGCACGGCGTCGATGGGCAGCTTCTGGTAGCTGAAGACGCCGAGCGCCGCCATGCCGAGCACGGCCAGCAGGATCAGCCAGCGCTGCTCGATGGAGAAGCGGATGATGCGTTCGAACATGCGGTCGTCCTCAGTGGGTGTGCGTGGCCGAGCTCTTGCCCTGCTGCGACTTCACGACGAAGCTGCCGCTGGCCGCATAGGCCGCGCCGGGCTTCAGGCCGCCCACGATCTCGATGCGCTGGCCGTCGCTGCGGCCGGTCTTCACGTGCTGCGGCACAAAGCCGCCGGGCACGCGCAGGAACACGGTGGGCTGGTCGTCCACCGTCTGCACGGCTTCGGCCGACACGGTGACGGGCGCATCGGTTTCCGACGCCACCAGCTCCACGTTCACGAACAGGCCCGGGCGCCAGGTGCGCTGCGGGTTGGTGAGCGTGACGCGCGCGGTGGCGGTGCGCGTCTGCGCGCCCAGCAGCGAGCCCACGTACGACACGGTGCCGCGCGCGGCCTGGTCGAAGGAACCGGCGCGGATGGTCACGGCCTCGCCGACGCGCACCAGATTCAGGCTGCTGGCGGGCACGCTGATCTCGGCCCACACGGTCGACAGGTCGGAAATGGTGAACACGTTGACCGCCTCGCCCACCGATTCGCCCAGCGAGATGTGCTTTTCGACGACCATGCCGTCGAAGGGCGCGCGCAGTTCGTAGCGGCCCAGCGCCGACGAGCCGGGCGTGGCGCCCAGCGCCAGCAGCTTCTGGTTGGCGTTGGCCACGGCGATCTGCGCCTCCTGCATGGCCTGCTCGGCCTGCAGGTAGTCCTGCTGCGGCGAGATCTTTTCTTCCCACAGTTTCTTCTCGCGGTCGTGCGTGGTGCGCGCCAGCGCCAGCCGGCGCTGCGCGGTCTGCAGCTCGCTGCGCTGCTCCGAGAGCGCGGGGCTGGAGATCACGGCCAGCACCTGGCCGCGCTTCACTTCCTGGCCCAGGTTGGCCGACACGCTGTCGACCACGCCCGCCACGCGCGGCACCACGTGGGCCGTGCGGTCTTCGTTGAACTTGATCTCGCCGGGCAGCTGCAGCGACGTCTTGATGCGCGCCGGGCCGACGCTGTCGATCGCGATGCCGGCGGCCTTGACCTGCTCGTCGGTGAAGGGGATCTTTTCTTCGTCTTCCTTGTGGGCGTTGGCGGCGGCCTTCTGCGGCTCTGCCGATGCAGGCGTTTCCTTGGCGGGCTCCTTGCCTGCGTCCTTGCCTTCTTCCGCGTGGTGTTCCTTGTCGCCATGGCCTTCGTCATGCGAATGGCCGTGGTCGTCTTCCTTGCCCTTGGCGTGGCCCTTGTCTTCCTCGTGGTGCTCGCCGTCGGCATGGCCGGCGGACTCCGAGTGCCCGCCCGCCTCGGGCTTGGACGGCGCGGTGCGCAGGATGAGCGCGCCGGCAACGAGGCCGGCGAGCAAAACGGCGGCAATGGCGATCCACTGCTTGCGGCCGGCGGACGATGTGCGGTTGTGTGGTGTGGTCATGGTCGGAATCGGTTCGGTGTTCTTCTTCAGCGCACGTTCGGCGTCGCGTTCGAGGCGATGTCGTCGCCCTCGGTGCCCAGCAGGCGGTCGAGCTCGCCGGCCGCGCGGTGCGCCTCGGCCAGCGCGACGAGGTACTGGTTGCGCACCTGGAACAGCGTGCGCTGCGCGTCGAGCGCCTCGAGAAAGCTGAACTTGCCCAGCTCGAAGCCCTTGGTGGCGGCGCGGTAGGCGGTCTCGGCGCCGGGCAGTGCGTCGCGCTGCAGCGTCTCGGCGGTGGCGCGCGCGGAGCGCAGGCGCTCGCTGGCCTGCGCCACGTCGGCGCCCAGTTGCAGCTCGGCGGCGGCGAGCTCGTCGCGTGCCTTGTCTTCGCGGCTCAGTGCCTCGGCGATGTTGCCGCGGTTGGTGTCGAAGATGGGCAGCGGCACCGACAGGCCCACCACCACCTGGTTGCGCCGGCTGCTGCTCACGGCCTCGCCGCCCTCGCCTTCCGATGCCGGCACGCGCTTGACGCCGAGCGACACGGTCACGTCGGGAATGCGCTTGGCCTGCTCCAGGTCGCTGAGCGCGCGGCGGCGTTCGACCTCGAGCCGGGCCTGGCGCAGCACGGGCGCATCGGGCAGGCGGCGCGCCACTTCGGGCGCAGCGGCCTGGGTGGGCAGGTGGTCGACCGCGCCGTCCACCTGCGTGAAGCGCGGCGCCGGGTTGCCCCACAGCGCGGCCAGCAGCTGGCGCGATGCGCGCAGCGTGCCCTCGGCCTGCAGCAGTTCGACGCGGATGCCGGCCTCGGCCACGCGCGCCTTCGTTTCCTCGAGCGGCGACACCTTGCCGGCCGCCACGCGGTTGGCCGCGGCGCGGGTGGCGATCTGCGCGAGCCCCACCGAGTCTTGCGCCAGCCGCAGGCGCTCCTGCGCGGTCAGCACGTCGAAGAAGGCGGTGACGGCCGCGGCGCGCAGTTCGGCGCGCCGCGCCGACAGCGCCGACACCGCCTGGTCGCGCGCACGCTCGGCCGCCGTGACGCGCGCGGCGCGCTTGCCGCCCAGCTCGAGGGGCTGGCTCAGCTGCAGCGTGGTCGTGCGGTTGTTGCGGCGCAGGTCTTCCAGCTGCGTGTCGAGCGTGGGGTTGGGCCAGGCGCCGGCCTGCACCACGGCGCCGTCGGCGGCGGCCTGTTCATGGCGCGCGGCCGACAGGCCCGGGTTGGCCTGCAGCGCCAGCGCGACGGCAGTGCGCAGGGTCAGCGGGCCTTCGGGCTCCAGCGTGCGGGCGGGTGCCGACAGGGACGACGAGGGACCGGCCGCCTGCGGGATCTGCTGTGAAAAGGCCGGGGGTACCGCCAAGGCCAACACGGCCAGCGGCACGAAAAGCGTGCGCATCGAATTCTCCTGAGTTGCAAAACAACGGACGGACGAATTCGGCGAGGAGCGCTCAGCTGATGAGTGAGATCAGAAAAAGAAAAGGGGCTGTGCTCTCGCCGAATCAGGCGGAGAGCAACCAGTCGGGGCGCACCGGCACTTCGGCGATGTGCGAGGCGAAGCGTTCGGTGGAAACGGCGCGCAGCGGCTGCGAAGCCACGGGCGCCTGGGCCGGCAGCGCGGCGGCGGTGTCCGCATGCTGAGCCTGCCCGAAGTGGGCAACGATGCAATGGCCGACCGCCGCGTTGGGCTGGCGGGTGCTGTCTTTCTTGGCGCCGTCGCCCGCGTGGGTGCGGTCGGTGCCGCGCGGCTCGTCCTCGTGGTGGCCCCAGTGGCCGCTTCCCTTGTCGCCTTCGTGCAGGCAATAGGCGGCCGACACCGCCCAGCTGTACTGGAAAGGCAAGAGAAACAGCAGGAAAATCAGGAGCCAGCGGCGCATTGTTGACAAAAGTATATCGACGGGGCGTGGCGCGCCGACCAAGAAAAGCCCTGCGAACCGAGGGCCCGGCCCACTGTACGACAGCGTGTCGGCGCTTTGTCCTTCAATAGGATTACTAAATCGTAACCAGCGTCTCGAAAGGCCTTGGGTACGATCCGTACCATGCGAATTCTTGTCATCGAAGACGAACCCAAACTGGGCGATTACCTGAAAAAGGGGCTGGAAGAGAACGGCTACGTGGTCGACATCGCCCGCGATGGCATCGAAGGCCGCTACCTCGCCACCGAGGGCGACTACGCGCTCGTGCTGCTGGACGTGATGCTGCCGGGCATCGACGGCTTTGCCGTGCTGCAGGCCATTCGCCGCACGAAGAACGTGCCCGTGCTGGTGCTCACCGCACGCGACAAGGTCGAAGACCGCGTGCAGGGCCTGCAGCAAGGCGCCGACGACTACCTGGTGAAGCCCTTCTCCTTCTCGGAGTTGCTGGCGCGCGTGCAGGCGCTGCTGCGGCGCGGCAAGACGCAGGAGCCCACGGTGCTGCGCCTGGCCGACCTGGAGCTGGACCTGGTGAGCCGCAAGTGCATGCGCAACCGCACGCGGCTGGACCTCACGGCCAAGGAGTTCACGCTGCTCGTGGTGCTGCTGCGCCGGCGCGGGCAGATCCTGTCGCGCTCCACGCTCGCCGAGCAGGTGTGGGACATGAACTTCGACAGCGACACCAACGTGGTCGAGGTGGCCATCCGCCGCCTGCGCAGCAAGATCGACGACCCCTTCGACGTGAAGCTGCTGCACACCGTTCGCGGCATGGGCTACGTACTCGAAGACCGCTCCTGGGTATGAGTACACCCCCAGGCTTGCCCACTTCGTGTGGCCGCCAACCCCCTTGCAGGGGGCCATACCAGCGGCCCGGCAAAGCCGGTTCCGCGGTATGTCGCGAATGAAGACAAGACCACATTCAATACAGAGCCGGCTCTCGTTCTGGTTCGCCGCGCAGACGCTGTCCGGCCTGAGCATCATCTGCCTGGCGATCTACCTCGTGACCGCCTGGAGCTTCGGCGCCAAGCAGCGCGACGCGCTCGACCAGAAGACGGTGCTCGTCGAGCACCTGCTCAAGGAGGCCGAGAAAGGCGGCGACCTCGTCTTTCTGCGGCACAAGCTCGACGACTTCTTCTCGATGCAGGACGACGTGACCCTGTCGATCGCCAACGCCGGCAAGCCGCTGTTCCAGTCCACGCCGCCGCCGCAGGGCCGCTGGCTGCGGCGCGCCATCGTCGTGCCCTGGCAGAACGGCGACTTCCACACCGACCTGTCGGTGCAGGTCGGCGTGAACATCGCGCAGGACTCCCGGCTGCTCGAACGCCTGGCCTGGACCCTGCTGGGCGCGGTGGTGCTGGGCACGGCGCTGGTGTCGCTCACCGGCATGTGGCTGGTGCGACGCGGGCTGCGGCCGCTGAAGGCGCTGGCCGAGCGCACCGCGGCCATCACGCCCGACCACGTCCACCAGTCGATCGACCCCGGCGCCTTCGCGCAGGAGCTGCGGCCCTGGATCACGCAGTTCAACGCGCTGCTGGCACGGGTGCAGCGCGCCTACGTGCAGCTGGAGTCGTTCAACGCCGACGTGGCGCACGAGCTGCGCACGCCGCTGGCCAACCTGCTGGGCTCGACCGAGGTGGCGCTCACGCGCCCGCGCAGCAACGAGGAGCTGCAGGCCGTGCTGGCCTCCAACCTCGAGGAGATGGGGCGGCTGTCGGGCATCGTGACCGACATGCTGTTTCTTTCGAAGGCCGACCGCGGCACCTCGGCGCGCTCGATGGCCCCGGTGAGCCTGGCGGAGCAGGCGCGCGACGTGATCGACTTCTACGACGCCATGCTCGACGAGGCCGGCCTGCGTGCCGAGGTGCACGGCGAGGCCGTGGCCGAGGTGGACGCGGGGCTGATCCGGCGCGCCCTCTTCAACCTGTTGGGCAACGCGATCCGCTTTGCCGAACCGGCCTCGACGCTGCGCATCGAGATCGCGGCCGCCCCTGGCGGAGAACACGACACCATCGCCGTGATCAACCGCGGCGCGCCGATCGACCCCGAGGCCCTGCCGCGCCTGTTCGAGCGCTTCTACCGCGCGGCCCAGGCGCGCGACGGCTCCACGCGCCACCACGGGCTGGGCCTGTCGATCGTCGAGGCGATCGCGCGCATGCACGGCGGGCAGGTGTTCGCGTCGAGCCAGGGCGGCGAGACGCGCATCGGGTTCAGCGTGCGCCGCAGCGGCTGAAGGGGTTCAGGGCTCGGCGTGCACCGCCGTCTCGGCGGGCTTCGGCTTGCGGCCGACGCACAGCGTCATCAGCGGCCCGGTCATCGCGGTGGTGGCCAGCGCCATCACCAGCAGCATCGTGAAGAGCTCGGGGCCGATCAGGCCGACGTCCAGGCCGATCTTGATGACGATGAGCTCCATCAGCCCGCGCGCGTTCATGAGCGAGCCGGTGGCCAGGCTGTCGCGCCAGCTGTAGCCAGCAATGCGCGCGCCGGCCGCGCCGCCCGCGATCTTGCCCACGGTGGCCACGCCCACGATCAGCAGCATCGCGCCCAGGCTGGCGCCCGAGAACGCGTTGGCCGTGGTGCCCAGCCCCGCGAGCGCGAAGAACAGCGGCATCAGCACCACGATGGAGATCGGCTCGATGCGCTCGCTCAGCGAGCGCAGCAGGCGGTCGTCGCGCGGCAGGCAGGCGCCGAACAGGAAGGCGCCGAACACCGCGTGCAGGTGCAGCCACTCGGTCAGCAGCGCCGTGACCAGCAGGCCGATCATGAGCGCGGCCATCAGCGTGGTCGACGGCTCGCCGTCGGGCGCCTTCACGCGCAACAGCCACGCAAAGGCCGGCTTCAGCCCGAGGAACAGCACCGTGAGCATCACCACCACGCCGACCGTGATCTTGATCAGGCCCGCGTAGCCGTCGCTGGTGCCCACCAGCGCGACCACGAAGGCCAGCAGGATCCACGCGAACACGTCGACCACCGCCGCGGCGCTCAGCGAGAGCTGGCCGAAGGGCGTGCGCGTCATGCCGCGGTCTTTCAGGATGCGCGCCATCACCGGGAAGGCCGTGATCGACAGCGCCGCCGCCATGAACAGCGCGAAGGGCCAGAAACCCACGCCGGCCGGCGCGAGCGTGGGATGCAGCGCCGGCGAGATCGCCAGGCCCAGCACCAGCGGCACCAGCACGCTGAGCACGCCCACCGCACCGGCCGCCTGCAGCTGCGCGCGCATGTTGCGCGTGGCCCGCAGCTCCAGGCCCACCACGAACATGAACAGCACCAGCCCCACCGTCGCCAGCGACGACAGCCCCTGCAGCGACTCCTTGGCGAACAGCTGCGCGTGCAGCGACGGGAACAGCAGCCCCATGACCGCCGGCCCGAGCATCAACCCCGCCGCCATCTCCCCCACCACGCTCGGCTGCCCCACATGGCGCAGCACCCAGCCGCACAGGCGCGCGGTGGTGAGGATGACGACGAGTTGCAGCAGGAGGGTGGTGACGGACATGGCGGGGTCGCGGTGAAAGCGGGAACAGCGGCCGATGTTAGTGCCATCGCCGCCGGCGCCACGCGCCCCGGGGCCCCTCGCTCGAGCCCCGCCCCCACTCACTCCTTGGGCATGCGCATCAGCCGCAGCCCGTTCGCCACCACCAGCAGGCTCGCCCCCATGTCGGCGAACACCGCCATCCACATGGTCGCGCTGCCGAACACCGCGAGCACGAAGAACACGCCCTTGATGCCGAGTGCGAGGGTGATGTTCTGCCACAGCACGGCATGCGAGCGGCGCGACAGGCGGATGGTCTCGGGGATGCGGCGCAGGTCGTCGTTCATGATGACCACGTCGGCCGCTTCCATCGCGGTGTCGGTGCCGGCGCCGCCCATGGCGAAGCCGATGTCGGCCTTGGCGAGCGCGGGGGCGTCGTTGATGCCGTCGCCGGTCATCGCAACGGCGCCGTAGCGCTGCTGCAGGGCCTGGATGGCGCCCAACTTTTCTTCGGGCAACAGGTTGCCTCGCACGTCGTCGATGCCGGCGTGCGCGCCGATGGTCTTCGCGGTGGCGGTGTTGTCGCCGGTGAGCATCACGGGCGTCACGCCGAGTGCGCGCAGCTCGGCCACGGCGGCCTGCGACGAGGGCTTGATGGTGTCGGCCACCGCGAACAGCGCCAGCACCGAGGTGTCCGATGCGAGCAGCGTCACGGTGCGACCGGCTTCTTCGTGCCGCTTCAGCTCGGCTTCCAGTGCCGGGGAGCACAGGCCGCGCTCCTCGATCAGCCGGTGGTTGCCCAGCACGTAGGTCTGGCCGGCGTGCGTGGCCTGCACGCCGCGTCCGGGCAGCGCGGTGAAGTCGCCGACCTCTTCGACTGCGCCGCCCAGACCCTGGGCGATGGCCTTCGACACCGGGTGATCGGAACGGCCCGCGATGTTGGCGGCCAGTGCGTACACCGCGCCCTCGTCACCCGCAGCCTTGTCGATCAGCACCGACTCGACCAGCTTGGGCTTGCCCTCGGTGATGGTGCCGGTCTTGTCGAGCGCCACGGCCTTGAGCTTGCGCGCCTCCTCGAGGTAGGTGCCGCCCTTGATGAGGATGCCGCGCCGCGCGGCCGAGGCCAGCGCGCTCACGACCGTCACCGGCGTGGAGATGACCAGCGCGCACGGGCAGGCGATGACCAGCAGCACCAGCGCCTTGTAGACGGCCTGCACCCAGGTCCAGTCCAGCAGCCACGGCGTGAGCACCGCGATGGCCAGCGCCAGCACGAAGACGGTGGGCGTGTAGATGGCGGCGAACTTGTCGACGAAGCGCTGCGTGGGCGCGCGCGAACCCTGCGCCTCTTCGACCGCGTGGATGATGCGCGCGAGCGTGGTGTTGGCCGCGACGGCCGTCACGCGGAACACCAGCGCGCCGGTCTGGTTGATGGTGCCGGCAAACACCGCATCGCCCGCGGCCTTGTCGACCGGAATGCTCTCGCCCGTGACCGGCGCCTGGTCGATGGCGCTGGTGCCTTCGAGCACCACGCCGTCCAGCGGCACGCGCTCGCCGGGGCGGATGCGGGCCACGGCATCGAGCGCCACCGCGTCGGCGCGCACGGTCTGCCAGCTGCCGTCGGGCTGCCGCACCTCGGCCTGCTCGGGCGCGAGCGCGAGCAGGCTCTGGATGGCGTTGCGCGCGCGGTCGACGGCGCGGGCCTCGATGAGCTCGGCGATGGCGTACAGCGCCATCACCATCGCGGCCTCGGGCCACTGGCCGATGATGAAGGCGCCCGTGACGGCGACGGCCATCAGCGCATTGATGTTGAGGCGCCCGCGCACCAGCGCGGCGAAGCCCTTCTTGTAGGTGTCCAGGCCGGCCAGCGCGATGGCCGCGAGCGCGAGGCCCATTTCGGCGGCCATGAAGCCGACGCCGTCGAGCGCGAGGAAGGACACGGTCTCGGCCGCGATGGCCAGCACCAGCGCGGCCACGAGGCGCGCCAGCCCGGTCGACATGCCGGCGAAGTGCGCGGGCTCGGCCTTCTGCCCCGTCGACGACGCCACCGGCTCGGGCTTGAAGCCGGCCTGGCGGATGGCGTCGAGCGCGGCGGGCAGCGCGCCGTCTTCGGTCGTGAGGGCCAGCGTGCGTTCGCTCAGGCGAAAGCGCAGGGCCTTCACGCCCGCAACGGGCTCGAGGGCGCGGCGGATTTCGGACTCTTCCACCGCGCAGTCCATGGTGGGAATGCGAAACAGCACGGCGCCCTTCGGCAGATCGGCCGGCTCGGCCGATGCCGGGGCACTGCCGCACACCGCGCTGCCGCAGCAGGCCGTTGCCGGCGCGGCGGGGGCGTGATCGTGCGAATGGTCATGCCCGTGATCATGTCCATGGCTGTGCCCGTGGTCATGGTCGTGGTCATGGTCGTGGTCATGCGGCGCTGCACGCGGCACCGGCTGATTCAGGGTGTTCTGATTCGTCATGCATTCATTGGAAACCCTGAAGCAGGTGTAGAGTCAACCGTTGATTGCCACTTCCTTGAGATGCCGCATCATGAAAATCGGTGAACTGGCCAAGGCCACGAACACGCCGGTCGAAACCATCCGGTACTACGAGCGCGAGCAGCTGCTGCCCGCGCCCGCGCGCACCGACGGCAACTACCGCATCTACGACGACGAGCATGCCCAGCGCCTGGGCTTCATCCGCCGCTGCCGCTCGCTGGACATGACGCTCGACGAGATCCGCAGCCTGCTGAAATTCCGCGATGCGCCGCAGGACGACTGCGGCGAGGTGAACCAGCTGCTGGACGACCACATCGGCCACGTGGCCTCGCGCATCGCCGAGCTGAAGACGCTCGAAAAACAGTTGAAGGCGCTGCGCCTGCAGTGCGGCGGCCCCGAATCGGCGAGCGCCTGCGGCATCCTGCAGGAGCTGGACACGGCCGCGCTCGCACCCGAGACCTTCGGCCAGCACGCGGGGCACGTGCACGGCACGCTGCACGCGCCGGGCAAGCGGGCCGGCTGAAGCGCCGGTCGATCGGCTCTTACTTGCCGATCAGCTGCGTCAGCTTGTCGGCCTCGAACGACTCGCCGCGCGCCGCGTCGCCCGGCACGCAGTCCTTGGTGCCCGGCTGCGCCGACAGCTTCTCGATGGCCTGCCACAGGAGCGCGATCTGGTGCTCCTGGCTCGAGGCGTTGTCGATCAGGCCGCGCATGGCCTGGCTCAGCGGGTCGTCGTCCTGCGTGATGCCGTAGGCCGAGAACTTCTGCGGCGCGGCCACGTCGGCGCTCTCGCCCTCTTTCGACGGAATGATGCGCGCCGGAATGCCCACCGCGGTCGCCCCGGCCGGCACCGGCTTGATGACCACCGCGTTGGAGCCGATCTTGGCGCCGTCGCCCACGACGAAGCCGCCCAGCACCTTGGCGCCCGCGCTCACCACCACGTTCTTTCCCAGCGTCGGGTGGCGCTTGGTGCCCTTGTAGAGCGAGGTGCCGCCCAAGGTCACGCCCTGGTAGATGGTGCAGCCGTCGCCGATCTCGGCGGTTTCGCCGACCACCACGCCCATGGCGTGGTCGAAGAACACGCGCTCGCCGATCTTGGCGGCCGGGTGGATCTCGATGCCCGTGAACGCGCGCGCGCAGTGCGCGATGAAGCGGGCCGGCCACTTGAAACCGTGGGTCCAACAGGCGTGCGCCCAGCGATGCAGCACCACGGCATGGAAGCCGGGGTAGACCGTGATCACTTCCCAGGCGCTGCGGGCGGCCGGGTCGCGTTCGAGGATGCACCGGATGTCGGCGCGCAGTCGAGAGAACATCGCTGCCTTTGTTGTCGTTATATCGATAGGGGCCGGGCAGTCTAAAGCCGGGCGTCTTCGCTTACGCGCGATGGGGTTTTGTGACGGTTCAGCTGCCGCGCGGGCCGCGGGTGGCATCGCTCATGGCCTTGGCGATGCCGCGCAGGATGTGGATTTCCTCGGGCGTGGGCTGCGCGCGGTTGAACAGCTGCTGCAGCCGCGGCATGAGCTTCTTGGGCGCCGCCGGGTCGAGAAAGCCGATGTCCACCAGCGAGCGTTCCCAGTGGTCGAGCATGCCGGCCACGGCCTGCGCGTCGGCCGCCTGCACCGGGGCGATGGCCTCGCGCACGCCGTAGCCGCCCAGCGCCAGACGCCATTCGTAGGCCACCACCTGGATCGCCGCGCCCAGGTTGAGCGAGCCGAACTTCGGGTCGGTCGGGATGCTCAGGGCCACGTTGCAGCGGTAGACGTCCTCGTTGCGCATGCCGAAGCGCTCGGAGCCGAACAGGAAGGCCACGTGCTGGTCGCCCTGCTTGCCCAGCGGTTCCAGGTGCTCGCGCGGCGTGCGTGTGGGCGGGCCGAAGTCGCGCGGGATCATGGCCGTGGCGCACAGGTGGGTCACGCCGTCGAGGGCTTCGTCCAACGTTTCGACGATGCGGGCGTTGTTCAGCACGTCCAGGGCGCCGCTGGCGCGCTGGATGGTTTCCTCGCGCCGCAGCACGTTGGCCCAGCGCGGCGCGACCAGCACCAGGTCGTCGAAACCCATGGTCTTCATGGCGCGGGCGGCGGCGCCCACATTGCCGGCGTGGCTGGTCTGGATGAGGATGAAACGGGTGCGCATGACGGGTGGGGAAGACACAAACGGGCTGAGCCGGTAAAATGCCCGATTCTCGCCGCCCGCATCGCCGGACCGCAGGGTCGCCCAGATTGCATTCTTGGGGACCTCTCCCACCCGTTCTTCTCACAATCCAGAATGTCGTCCCCCAACCTGCATCCCATGCTCAATGTGGCCGTCAAGGCCGCACGCGCCGCCGGCGCCATCATCAATCGCGCCGCCCTCGACGTCGAGGCCGTGCGCATCTCCCAGAAGCAGGTCAACGACTTCGTCACCGAAGTCGATCACGCCAGCGAGAAGGTCATCATCGAGACCTTGCTGGGCGCATACCCGGGGCACGGCATCCTGGCCGAAGAATCGGGCACCGAATACGGCGCCAAAGACTCCGAATTCGTCTGGATCATCGATCCGCTCGACGGCACCACCAACTTCATCCACGGCTTCCCGGTCTACTGCGTGTCGATCGCGCTGTCGGTGCGCGGCAAGATCGAGCAGGCGGTCGTCTTCGACCCGTCGCGCAACGACCTGTTCACGGCCACCAAGGGCCGCGGCGCCTACATGAACGAGCGCCGCATCCGCGTGTCCAAGCGCGTGAAGCTCAGCGAGTGCCTCATTTCCACCGGCTTCCCGTTCCGCACCGGCGACAACTTCAAGCAGTACCTGGCCATCATGGCGGACATGATGCCCCGCATGGCCGGCCTGCGCCGCCCCGGCGCCGCCGCGCTCGACCTGGCCTACGTGGCCGCGGGCTTCACCGACGGCTTCTTCGAAACCGGCCTGAACCCCTGGGACGTGGCCGCCGGCTCGCTGCTGGTGACCGAGGCCGGTGGCCTCATCGGCAACTTCACCGGCGAGCCCGAGTTCCTCGACCAGCGCGAATGCCTGGCCGGCGCCCCGCGCGTGTACGGCCAGCTGGTGCCGCTGCTCGCCAAGTACTCCAAGTTCGCCAACGTGGACGACAAGCTGCGCGCCAGCGACCGCGTGCGCGCCGTGTCGGCCTCGACCAGGTCGAGCCCCGCCGACGCCTCGGTCGACCTGTACGCCCGCAGCACCGTGACCGAAGCCACGGCCGCCCCGCTCGACGGCAGCGCCGAAACCCCGGCCGCCGCAGCCCCCGCCGCGCCGGCCGCCCCGCGCAAGCTCACCCGCATCAAGCGCGAGGCGCCCGCCGAGGGCGACGCCTCCGCCAAGTGATGACGGGGCCGGGCGCCGCCGCGCGGGTTCGTGCGGCGTTGCGCATTGCGCTGAGCCACTACGTCGCGAGCGGGCTCACCGTCGCGCTCGGCCTGCTCGTGATCTCGGGCGGGGTGCACCTGTGGCTGGGCACCCTGGCCGCCTCGGCCGCCGCCACCGGCGTGATCGTCACGGCGCCGCCCGACCTGCCCGGCCCGCGCCGCGGCAAGTTTTTGCAGATGCTGCCGGCGCCGCTCATCGGCCTGCCGCTGTTCTTCGCGGTGCAGATGCTGCACGGCGCACCGATCCGCCTCGGGATGCTGCTGGTGCCCGCCACCTTCATGGCCTTCGTGGCCATGGCCTGGGGCAAGCGCGGCATTCCCATCGCCATCGCGGTGATGTTCTCGATGGTCTTCTCCATGGCCACGCCAGCGCCCGCCGGGCTGTCCGACGCCATCGCGCGCACCACCGAGTTCGGCCTGGGCGCCGGCCTGTACGTGGTGTGGGCCACGCTCGCCAACCTGCTGCTCAACGGGCGCTTTCGCACCCAGTCGATCGCCGACGTGCTGTTTTCGCTGGCCGCGCTCATGCGCACCGAGGCCAGCCAGTTCACGCCGCAGGACGAGACCCGCGACATCCGCGACACCCCCGCCTCGCTGCTGGGCCAGCTGCTGCGCGAGCAGGCCGCGCTGGCCGACCAGCTGCAGGCCACGCGCGACATCGTGCTCGAGTCGCCGCGCACGCCGCGCCGCCAGCGCCTGGCCGGCATGCTCGTCATCGTGCTCGAGATGCGCGACCAGCTGCTCGCCAGCGAACTCGACCTCGACGCCCTGCGCGCCCATCCGTCGCACGCGCAGGCGCTGGTCGAGATGCGCCGCATCCTCGAAGAGCTGGCCGACGAAACGACCGGCCTGGCCGATGCGCTGCTCATGCGCCGCCACCCCGCCGCCGTGGCCGACCGCCGGCCGCGCCTGGCCGCGATCCATGTGACGGCGGACGACGAAGACACGCACGGCCAGATGGGCCCCTCGGCCGCCATGCTCGCGCGCGGGCTGGCCAGCCGCATCGGCCACATCAACGACGAGGTGCTGCGCCTGGCGGCCATGGCGCGCGGCGACGCCGAGCCCAACCTGGCCGTGGTGCGCGCCAACTGGCAGCTCTTCGTGAGCCCGACCGACTGGTCGCTGCGCCCCTTCCTCGCACTGTGGCGCTGGGACGCACCGCCGCTGCGCCACGCCATTCGCGCGGCGCTGGCCATCGCGGCCGGCTACGGCATCGCCGTGTCGATGCCCTGGGGTTCGCACGACTACTGGATATTGCTGACCATCGTGGTCGTGCTGCGCGGCAGCCTCTCGCAGACCCTGGAGCGGCGCAACAGCCGCGTCGCCGGCACGCTGCTGGGCTGCGTGCTCGCGGTGGGCCTGCTGTCGGCGCACCCGTCGCCGCTGATGCTGCTCGTGACCGTGACCATCGCGCAGGCCATTGCCCACAGCTTCGCGGTGCGGCGCTACCTCGTCACCGCCGTGGCCGCGACCGTGCTGGGCCTGCTGCAGGCCCACATGCTGAACACCGGCACCGCGCCCATCTTCGCGCTGTTCGAGCGCATCGCCGACACGCTCATCGGCGCCGCGCTGGCCTGGGGCTTCTGCTACGTGCTGCCCTCGTGGGAGCGCACGCAGATCCCGGCGCTGGTGGCGCGCGTGCTCACCGCGCAAGCGCGCCATGCGCGGCTCGCGCTCGGCCTGGGCCAGCTGCAGGCCATCCAGAGCAGCCCCGAGCTCGAATGGCGGCTCGCGCGCCGCGAGGCCTACGACAGCCTCTCCGCGCTCGTGCAGGCCACGCAGCGTTCGCTCTCCGAACCGCGCGCCGTGCAGCCGCCGCTGGAGCCGCTGGAGCATCTGCAGGCCCACAGCTACCAGCTGCTCGCGCAGCTCAGCGCCGTGAAGTCGATGCTCGTGCTGCGGCGCGACCGCCTCACGCCGGGCGACATCGAAGGCCCGCTCGTGCGCACCGCGCAACGCATCGAGGCCGCCCTGGGAACCATTCCGATCGCAGGGCCCTCTCACCCCGAGAGCACGGGTGCCACCACCGTCGGCGGCCCCATTCCCTTGCCTGACCCGTTCGACAACGACATCAGCCCCTGGCTGGTGCGCCGGCTCGACCTGGCCACGGCGCTCGCCACGCAGCTGCGCGACGACGCAGCGCGCATTCTTCAACCACTGAACGACACCACCCCAGAAGCAAAGACCACCCCCGCCTGATGACCCAAGAGCTCCTCGCACACCCCTGGTTCGGCACCTGGATTGCCGCCCTGATCGCCGCGCCCCTCGCCCTTCTCGCCCACCGCATCGGGGGCATGGTCCTCAGGCGGATCACCCGCCCGGCGCCCGCCGTGCATGCGATGGTGCTCAACTGCACCGCCCCCGCGCGGCTGGTGCTGCCGCTGGCGGCGCTCATGATGGTGTGGCAGGCGGCGCCGGACGACCTGCGCTTCATCGGCAGCGTGCGGCATCTCACGGGGCTGCTGCTCATCGCGGCCAGCACCTGGTTCGTGCTCAAGGCCATCAGCGGCTTCGCCGACGGCGTGCTCGCGCAGCACCCTTCGGACATCTCCGACAACCTGCAGGCACGCCGCGTGCTCACGCAGACCCGTGTGCTCGCGCGCACCGCCATGTCGGTCGTCGTCGTGGCCGGCGGCGCCATGATGCTCATGACCTTCCCCGGCGCGCGCCAGGTCGGCGCCAGCCTGCTGGCCTCGGCCGGCGTGATCGGCATCGTGGCCGGCCTGGCGGCCAAGCCCGTCTTCAGCAACCTCATCGCGGGCTTGCAGATCGCGCTGTCGCAGCCGATCCGCATCGACGACGTGCTCGTGGTCGAGGGCGAATGGGGCCGGGTCGAGGAAATCACCGGCACCTTCGTGGTCGTGCGCATCTGGGACGACCGGCGCCTCATCCTGCCGCTCACCTATTTCATCGAGAAGCCGTTCCAGAACTGGACGCGCCACTCGGCCGAACTGCTCGGCTCGGTCTTCTTCTACCTGGACTACGGCACGCCGCTGGCGCCGCTGCGCGCCGAGGTCGAGCGCCTCGTGAAGGCCGCGCCCGAGTGGGACGGCCGCTTCTTCAACCTGCGCGTGACCGACGCCACCGAACGCACCATGCAGGTCCGCGTGCTCTGCACCGCAGCGACCTCTGGCCTGGCCTTCGACCTGCGCTGCCACGTGCGCGAAGGCGTCATCGACTTCATGCAGCGCGAGTACCCGCAGTTCCTGCCGAAGATGCGCTTCGAGGGCAACGATCCGGCGATGGGGCAGCCGGCGGTGATGCACGGCGCGGCGGCGGGCTGAGAGACCAAGCGGCCGGGAATACGTCGCTGAGAGTCGGCGACGGCAGCGTCGCACCGCATACCGAAAGTCGATCGGATTCCACGAAAAGGACTTTTCTCCGCGAGCCGGAAAGCGCCGAAAGAGGCGTCATGCATCGACCATCCCTGTCTGCCGAAACGACGCACATCAGCGCTCGAAGGCTGCAGGGAGGATCCAGACGATGCCATCGCTAGCAGGCGAGAAGATCGACTTTCGCAAGTCGAACAATTTCATGCGCTCCTGGTCGCCGCAGACCGGCGAGATCTGTCGCGAGGACATCGCGCTTTCCACAAGCCGGTCGCCCCCACCCGTGCGGGGCCGGCCTGCAGCAGCCCCCGCCGCGCGGAAATCGGTGGAGGTGCCTGCACGGAGGACCGCCAAGCAAGACCCCTATGTCAACACGGTACGCGGAGCGATCCACGCTGCAGAGGCAGCGTCGAATGCTGTAGGCAGCGTGCGGCACTGGCTGAACTCACCGCCTGCGCCCCCGCCTCCTCCGAAAGAAAAAGCGAAGCCTGTCCAGACCGTCCCGCCGTTCGACATCCAGGACATCCCCGGCGCGATGCGCAAGATCGGCGCGCCGGTCGGGGCGGACTTGATGGACAAGTGGTTTGCGGGGGCGTTGAACTATCCGCCCACGCCGGACGACGAGCGCGACGGCATCAACCAAAACGGCGTGCCCTATCCGCCGGCAATGATCGACACCACTTCCATCAAGATGGACTGGGTGCTGAAGTTTGCGAGGGCAAGAAAGGGAGTGGACTATCTGATGTCTCAGCTCGAGACAGTGGCCGCGCAACGGGAGATTGCCAAAGTGCTGCGTCCGTTCCGCAACCGACAGGACATTCGACCTTGGCTGGAATGCCAAGGCGATATCGTGCGCTTTCACAAGGAGTTTCAGATCCAGAAAGCACCTGTTGAAGGAACCCTGAGCCAGAAGTTGACGCAGTTCCTCACGCAGTCGATCTCCAATGACGGCGTTCCAGACGACCTGACTTGCGCCCTGGGCTCCTTCAATCTCTATGCAGCGATCTCTCACGCTTACTTCGAGCACAAGAACAAATCGGCTGTCGTGACCCACATCTCCGTGTACGTGAAAGACAACTTCACCTTCACAGACGATAAAGGCAGAGCGTCGCAATACCTCGGACATTGGAGCCCCAGCCACGTGGCGATCGTGCCAGCCCACCAGACCGCAGCAATGGCGAACATCGGGTGGCTCGACTACCCCGTGGCACAAGGCGATGTGCATGCCAAGGATGCAGTGCTGTATCCGGTCAAGAATTCTGACTTTCGCGCTTGGCAACGCACGCACAACCAGGGAGGTGACTTCATCATTTATACCGACGCAGTCACGATGAAGCTCGACACCCCGATCAGGGTTGCCTTGTGATGCCCGACATCCGTGCCATGCTGCGCCGAGGGACCCGCGCTCTGCGGTGGGTTCTTTGCATCGCGGTCGTTCTTTGGTCCGTCAACTATTGCGTCGACGTGCAGGACCGGGCGCGTGCTGGCGAGCATCCGTACAGGTGGCGCGTCGACGTTGCCACCGTCCAAGGTGTGTCTTACACGGCGAAGACTGCCTTCACCAGAGGTCGAACGATCCTTCTGAGGCTCTACCGCACCGGCGACCCGACGCTGCTCGCTGAACGCACCTACAGGGAGCACGGCGTCGCGCTCAGTTGGACGGACGACGGGTGGTTGATCTACGACACCTCCGACACGTCCTACGACGAAGGCTCCATTCAGCTCCCGCCCACCCGCCTCGACAACTTGCGGGCCAAGCTGCCCTAAGAGGCCTGGAAGCTTTTCGCGCCTTGGTCGAAGACATCAACCAAGGCAGCGGCGCCGATCGTCTACAGACCGGCGCCGCCTTTCGGCCCCCTACCGCGCAGGCGCCGCCGCCGGCAACACCATCGGCGCGCCCAGCCGCGAGGCGCGCTCCCAGCCCGGTTGCGACTGCGCGCGCTCCAGTTCGGCCACCACCTCGGCGCGCGTGCGCGGTTGCGTGGCCTTCACGGGGATCGGTGCGCCCCAGCGCAGCACGCCGGCCCACTCGGGGCTTTGCTGCGCGGCGCGCAGTTCGGCCACCACCTGGGCGTCGGTCTTGCCCGGGCCGGCGTTTTCAGGGTGCTCCTTGATGCCGGCTTCGGTCGCCGCGAAATGCGCCGGCCCCTCGACGTGCTGCTGGCTGGTTTGTGCGCCGGCCATCAGCGGGAGCGCTGCGGCGGCCATCGCCGCCAGCGCAAAGGCCATCTTCCTGTTCGTCATGTGTCATCTCCTTCGTTGAACGCCGAAGAGGACCACCCGCTTCGGCGATGGCGGTTTTGCTTCGCCATGCCGACACGCTAGAAATTCGGACCGTCGCCGCGCGAACGGTTCAATTACAAAAACGACAGGATGAAGACCAATTCATCAATTCTCTGCAAGCGGCAAGCGGAGCTTTCCAATTCGTAACCCGGCTGCACGGAAAACGTAATTGAAAAAGTCGGTTTCGGTCTTTTCCTGTCGCAATCGATCGATATGATTTGCCCAGACGCATGAACCATGCGGAAGGCAGAAGAAATCAATTGAATTTATTTCCGCATGCCGAACCGGAGCTCCAACGCAGTGCGTGGGAGCGATGAATTTCATATTCAATTCAAGGGCAAAAATGAAAAGACAATTCCTCACCGCTGCCGCACTGTTCGGTGTCGGGTTCGCCAATGCACAGTCTTCCGTCACGCTGTTTGGCGTGGTGGACACGGGCATCAGCAATTACTCGTCGAAATCGCAGGACATGAACGGCGCCACGCTGTTCAACCCGTTCTACGTGAACCAGGGCACGCGCACTGCGAGCCAGACCGCGCTGAGTTCGGGCGGCTATTCCACGAGCCGGCTCGGCTTTCGCGGCACCGAGGACCTGGGCGGCGGGCTTGCGGCCAGCTTCTGGCTCGAGGCGCCGATCAGCCCCGACGATGGCAAGACCGGCATCACCACCTTCCAGCGCCGTTCCACGGTCAGCCTGTCGGGCGGTTTCGGTGAATTGCGCCTGGGCCGCGACTACGTGCCGACGGCCTGGAACGACATCGTGTTCGACCCCTTCGGCATCGTCGGCGTGGGCCGCAGCCTGATCTTCACCGCCGCCAACACGAATGCCGGCGGCGGCTCGGGCGGGTTCGGGGGCGACCTCAATTACAACCGCGCCAGCAATTCGATCGGCTATTTCCTGCCGAAGAACCTCGGCGGCTTTTATGGCCAATTCATGTACGCGCTGCATGAAAACACCAAATACAACCCCGGAACGGCAACGCCGCCCGGCGTCAATGCGGCGGGCGCGCTCAATTCGGGCAATTCGGCCGCATCGCGCGCAGGCCGTTATCTGGGCGGTCGTATCGGTTATGCCAATGGCCCGTTCGACGTGGCCGTGTCGTATGGCAACAGCACGGCGGCCGACAATTTCTATGCGGGCACCACCGACAACGTCAAGACCTTCAATCTCGGCAGCTCCTACGATTTCGGCGTGGTCAAGCTGTTCGGCGAATTGTCACGAATCAAGAAAACGCGCGATTACGCGGTCACGCCGCTGGCCGGTGGCGCGCCGGACGTCGACCTCACGGGCTACCTGATCGGCGTGACCGCGCCGGTCGGCCCCGGCCTGATCCGCGCCTCGTACTCGCAGGTCAAGTACGACCTCAACGCCGTCAACCTGCCGTTCACGCCGTCGGTCGCCGACCCCAAGGCCAACAAACTGGCCATCGGCTACATCCACAACCTGTCCAAGCGCACCGCCCTGTACGCCACCGTCGCGCGCATCAGCAACAAGAACGGCGCGGCGCTCACGGTCGGTGGCCCTGCCTTCGTGAACACCGGGGTGTTCGTGCCCAAGACCTCGACGGGCTACGACGTCGGGCTGCGCCACTCGTTCTGATCAGGGAAGACTGTCACGCGCAAAGAAGCAAGCAAGTGAGTGAATGACCGCGGGCGGCCCTGCGCCCGCGGATGTTCCGTTTCTCCAGGAGCCCGTCAGGCGGGTCCATTCGGTCCGCCTTTGTGCGGACCATTTTTTTGGGGCGAGAGAAGCGCGCCTCAGTCAGGCACGGTGCCCGCCGGTGCCGCCACCGCGCGCGCCGCGATCGGCACCGACATCACGATCGAGGTGCGCGTCTCGCCCAGGTGGTTGATGCTGCTCACGAAGGATTCGAGGTGTTCGATGTCGCGCGCGACCACCTTCAGCACGTACGAGTCCTGCCCCGTGACGTGAAAACACTCGAGCACTTCGCGCCGGCTGCCGAGCAGCTTCAGCAGCCGGGCCTTGTCGGGTTGCGCGGTGGTGATGCCGACCAGCGCGGTGACGGTGTAGCCTGCCTTGCGCGGCGGCACCACGGCGCGGTAGCCCTCGATGACGCCGGCTTCTTCAAGGCGCTTCACGCGCTCGGAGGTGGAAGGCACCGACAGCGCCACCTGCCGCGCGAGCGCCGTGAGCGAGGTGCGCGCGTCCTGCTGCAGCACGTCGAGGAGCTGCCAGTTCTTGGCGTCGATTTCCATGGATTTCAGGCCCGATTGAGAATTTCGCTTCCGATTTCAGGCAAGGCATGCCGCGCGCCTGAATTTCATCATTCTCGTCCTGCAGGCCTCGCCGAACAATCGACGGCATGGACTTCGCTCTCTTTCTCAAGGCCCTTGTCATCGGGCTGTCGATCGCCGCACCCGTGGGCCCCATCGGCCTGCTGTGCATCCAGCGCACGCTTGCGCACGGCCGCACCATCGGCTTCCTCAGCGGCCTCGGCGCCGCACTGGCCGACGCCTGCTACGGCGCCATCGGCGCGTTCGGCGTGTCGGCCGTGGTGTCGACGATGGTCGCGGCGCGCGTGCCGCTGGCGCTCGGCGGCGCGGCCTTTCTCGCGTGGATGGGCGTGCAGCTGCTGCGCGCGCCAGTCGCCACGCAGGCCCGGGCCGCGGAAGACGCGGCCACGCCGGTGAAAGCGCTGCTGTCGGTGTTCGTGCTCACGCTGGCCAACCCGATGACGATCCTGTCGTTCGTCGCGGTGTTCGCCTCGCTCGGCAGCGGCCACGTGGGCAGCGGCAGCGGTGCGGCGCTCACGATGGTGGCTGGGGTGTTCCTCGGCTCGGCGCTGTGGTGGCTGGGGCTGTCGAGCATCGTGTCGATGGTGCGGCACAAGCTCGGCGCGCGCGTGCTGCAGGGCATCAACAAGCTGTCGGGCGCGCTGCTGCTGGGCTTTGCGGTGTTTCAGCTGTCAACGCTGTTGTCGCGTTGACGAATCAACTGGCCGGCTTGCGGCGCGCGGGCTTGCGCGCACCCAGCGCGCTCGCCAGCGCCTTCGTCGCCCACTCGCGCAAGGCGTGCGGGTCTTCGAGCGCATCGACCGGCGCCTCGTAGTAGCTCGCGACCTTCACGGTCGAGGCGCTGGTCGCGTACGAGAACGGCACCGCGCCCAGTCGCTCGAATTCCGGCCGGGTGGCGTCGTCCACGCGCAGGTACAGCGTGCCCTTCATCACGAAGGCGAACTGCACGCCGGCCTGCACGAGGCCGAAGCCGCCGAAGAAGCGCTTGACCTCGATGGGGCCCATCGCGCCGAGCGACTCGGCCAGCTCGAGCGCTCGCCCGTGCGAACGCTCGGCACCGCCGACGGTGGCCGCGCCCTTCGCGCGGCTCAAACGACCGCCTTGCGCCGCGCGTCGGTCACGGGCGCGCCGCCATGCACTTCGAGCAGGCGCAGCAGCGCCTCGGAGCTGTGGGCCTTGGCCCAGTCGCGTTCGGAATCGTTGATGCCGACGAGGTGCAGGAAGTCGAAGCGGCCCGAATCGAGCTGCGCCGTCGCGGGGTAGTGCTTCGGCTCCATCAGCACCACATGGCGCAGGGCCACGGTGCCCTTCTCGCGGATCGCTTCACCGACGGGAATGCGGTCGCCGTAGTCGAAGGGCTGCTTGTCTTCACCGAAGTGCGAGTGCGCGAGCAGCACGTTGTAGGCGAGCAGGCGGCGCAGCAGCTTGATGGCCCATTGGTCCTGCGGCTGCGACGGCACCTCGATGACCAGCTCGGAGCCGATCCACGAATAGTCCTCGGGGTCGTAGTCGGCCGGCTCCGTTTCCCAGGGCGTGGAGCCGCCCGAGGTCACGTACAGCCAGGTGTTGCGCACGGGCGTGGGCGCGAACTCGAACACGCCCAGGTGCAGCCAGCGCGGGTCGACGTCTTCGGCGCCCAGCGCCTTGAAGTCGTCGAAGTCCAGCACGTAGATGCCGGTGCGCTCGGGGCCGAACAGGCGCGGGTAGAGCGTCTCTTCGCGGTAGGCCCACACGTCTTCCATGGAACTCATCGGCGCATCCTCCTCGTTGGAACGAGGGCATTCTCGTCGTTCAACGTGACCGTTGCATACGCCGCAGGGCGGGCCATTCGAGGTTGGTGAAGGCACGCAGCACCCACTCCACCGGGCCGTACGCAAAGCGTGCCAGCCACCAGCGGCTGACCAGCATCTGCGCACCGAAGATGCCGAAGGCGACCATCAGGCTCATGAACGGCCCGAGCTCGCCGATGAGCCGCAGCCCATACGCCAGGAAGAGCCACGCGCACACCGCCGACTGCAGCAGGTAATTCGACAGCGCCATGCGCCCCGCCGGTGCCAGCGCCTGCGCCAGCCAGCCGCCCCAGCGCGACTGGAACAGCAACATCATCGCGCCCACATACGTCGCCGTGAGCAGCGGCGAGGTGAAGACGCCGACCGCCAGGCCGAGCACGTCCCAGCGCGAGCCCGGCACGACGGACGCGGTCCACGCATACACGGCCGCGCCCGGCAACCCCAGCACCAGCCCGGGCACCAGCAGGCGCTTGAACAGCGGGCGGTAGCGGTCGGCCCGCGCGAACAGGTTTCGACGGCCCTCGATGACGCCCGCGAAGAACATCGCCAGCGCCATCGGCGCCTGCACCAGCCCGAGCACGATCCACACCTGCGACAGCTCGCGCAGGTGCTGGCGGATGACCGTCGCGGCCGTGCCGCGGTAGGCCGCGAGTGCCGAGGCCGCATCGGCCCTCGCGGTGCGAAGAACGTCTTCGGTCGCCGGGCCGCCCAGCATCGCGAGCATGCCGATGGCACCCCACACCATCGCGGTCGCCAGCACCAGCCGCAGTGCCCAGCGCGCCAGCACGGCGTCGCTCTGGTGACGCAGCGCCAGCAGCACGGCGCCGAGCACCGCGTAGGTCGTGAGGATGTCGCCATGGAACAGCAGCACCGCATGCAGCGCGCCGATGCACCACAGTGCCACCAGCCGGCGCGCCAGGCGCGGCACGAAGGGCTTGCCGCTGCGCTGCGCCGACTGCATCTGCAGCGTGAAGCTGTAGCCGAACAGGAACGAGAACAGCAGGTAGAACTTGGTCTCGAACAAGAACGCGACGGCAAAGGCCGCCACGCGGTCCAGCCCCGAACGCATCATCGGGTCGGGCAGCGGCTGGCCGTAGTACGGCGAGGCAAAGGCCGCGATGTTCACGACCAGGATGCCCAAGAGCGCAAAGCCGCGCAACGCATCGACGAGCGACTGGCGCTCGACTGCAACGGGGGTGTGGTTCATGCGCCCCGCCCCGGCTTCGCGAGAAAGCGGCCCACCACGCGCCGCAGCATCGGGGCCTCGCGCGCGGGGTCGAAGCCCGTGTCGAGCGCCAGGCGCGAGAACACGCCGTCGATGAGCGCGGCGATCCAGTTGGCCGATTGCACGGGGTCGAGCTCGGGGTCGATCTGCCCGCGCGCCGCGGCCTTGCGCAGCAGGGCCGCGAGGCCGTCGCGCATTTCGGTGTCGCCCGCGGCCACGCTGGCGCAGACCACGGGGTTGCGCAAGGTTTCGGCAGCCACCTCCAGCGCCAGCCGCGAGTAGCTGCGGTCGGAGGCAAAGACCATCACCACGTCGAGGAAAGACAGCACCACCTCCAGCGGGTCGGCCGGGTCGTCGTCGATCGCGGCGAAGTACGCGGCCGTGTCGCGCCACTCCTCCTCGGCCAGGGCCTCGATGATCGCGTTCTTGCTGGGGAAGTAATGAAAGAGATTGCCCGGGCTCATGCCCGCGGCGGCGCAGATCTCGGCGGTGGTGGTGGCATGGAAGCCGCGCCGCGCAAAGCAGTCGCCCGCGGCCTCCAGGATCTGGCGGCGCTTGGCCTGCTGGCGTTCGGGGTCAACTTTGCGCACGGTGGTTCTCGCGGAATTCGGTCATGCCCGAATTATTAGACCGAGCGCTCGATCTATTCTGAAGGAACCCTGAAGAAACCCTTCAGGCAGCGCGCGTGGCCGCAATGCCCCGGATGGTGTCCAGCAGCAGGCGCGCGCCCTCGCCCGTCTCGGCGCCGCGCCGCACGGTCACGCCCACCGGGCCTTCGGTGCTTGCCGTGTCGATGGCCACGCGCTTGAGTTCGCCGCGCGCCACGAAGCCTTCCACTGCGCCCTGCGGCGCAAACCACACCGCGTCGGAGCGCTGCAGCAGGCCCACCGCAAAGCTGGTGTCGGTGGCCTCCACCAGCCGCGCCGGCAGCGCCAGCCCCTGCGCGATGAGGAAGGCGTCGGCCGTGTGCCGGATCAGCGTGCCCGACACCGGCAGCACCAGCGGGTAGGCGGCCAGCGCGTCGAGCGTGGGCTTGCGCCGCGACGCCAGCGGATGGCCGGGGCGCACCACCAGCAGCAACACCTCGCTGTACAGCTGCTCGAAGGCCAGGTCGGCCATGGCCGAGGCCTGCGCCAGCCGGCCGAGCACGAGGTCGATTTCGCCCTGGCGCAGCTGCGTCATGAGCTGCGCGTTGGTGCCGCTCACCACGCGCACGCGCATCGCCGGGTGCGCCGCATGCAGCCGCGCGACGGCTTCGGGCAGCAGGTGCGCCGCCATGTTGGGCAAGGCGCCGACCGCCACGCGCAGCTGGTCGGCCTCAGGCTGGTCCATGGCCAGGCCCAGGCCTTCGCGCAGGCCGCGCAGCGCCGACACCGCATGGCGCACCAGCACCTCGGCGGCCGGCGTGAGCTCCACGCCGCGGCGGCGGCGCAGCAGCAACTGGCGGCCCACGATCTCTTCGAGCTCGGCCACCGTCTTCGACACCGCCGGCTGCGTGAGTGACAGCGCCTCGGCCGCGCGCACCAGGTTGCGCTCCTGCGCCACCATGACCAGGCATTGCAGGTGGCGCATCTTCAGGCGCTCAAAGTTCATGGCTGACATGCGGTTCTCCTCGAAGCCAGTGGGGCGACGTGCTTTCAAATATAACCAGAGGGAATAGCTGGCGGAAGAGACTTCAGTTGTGCCGCGCCGCGCAGCCTTCTAGAGTGCCGTGGATACGGAGACAGACAAAGCAGCCCATGACCACGATTTTTTCCTCGAAGCCTTCCTCTTCCTTCGGCACGCGCCGCCGCCTCACGCTCGCCGCCGCCTGCGCCGCGCTGGCCCTCGGCCTCGCCGCGCCGGCCGCGCAGGCCCAGGCGAGCTACCCCGCCAAGCCCGTGAAGTTCCTCGTCAACTTCCCGGCCGGCGGCCCCATCGACATCCTCGGGCGCGCGCTGGCCGACGCGCTGCAGAAAGACCTGAAGCAGCCCTTCGTGGTCGACAACCGCCCCGGCGCGGGCGGCAACATCGGCGCCGACGCCGTGGCCAAGAGCGCGGCCGACGGCTACACCGTGCTGCTGGGCATCGACAGCACCTTCACCGTCAACCCGCACCTGTACGCCTCGATGCCCTTCGCGGCCAAAGACCTCAAGCCGCTGATGATCTTCAGCTCGTCGGGCCTGAGCTTCACCACCGCCGCCTCGGTGAAGGCCAGGACGCTGCCCGACTTCATCGCGCAGGCCAAGGCCGAGCCCGCCACCTTCAGCTCGGCCGGCAACGGCAGCCCGGGCCACATCGCCGCCGAGATCTTCGCGAACGCGACCGGCGCGAAGATCGTGCACGTGCCCTACAAGGGCAACGCCCCGGCCGTGATGGCCATGCTCGGCAACGAGGTGCAGGCCGGCATCGTCGCCACGCCCGGCGTGCTGCCGCAGATTCAGGGCGGCAAGCTGCGGGCCCTGGCCGTCACCGGCCGCCAGCGCGCGCCGCTGCTGCCCGAGGTGCCCACCGTGGGCGAGCTGGGCCTGAAAGACCTGGAGTTCGAAGTGCTCTACCTCGCCATGGTGCCGGCCGCCACGCCCGAGCCCGTGATGCAGACCCTGCGCCAGGCGCTGCACAAGGCGCTGGCCCTGCCCGAACTGAAGGCCCGCCTGGCCTCGCTCGACATGGTGCCGCTGGCCGAAACCGATGCGGTCGCCACCACGCGCCTGGCCACGGCGCAGGCGCGCTACGGGCGCATCGTCAAGGCGACCGGGATGAAGGTGGACTGACGGCCTTGCCGCTGCGCGCCGTGCTGTTCTTCTTGCCGTTGCCTGCTGCCGCTGCCGCAGCAGCCGCCGCGTGGCGCCCCCGATCGGCCTTGGGCAGCACCGCCTGCGCCACCATGGTTTCGGCATGCGCCTGCAACCGGTGCAGCGCGTCGTCGAAGCGCGCGGCATCGTCCGCGTCGAGCGTGCCCATCAGCTCGGCGTTGATGCGCGTCACCAGCGGAAAGAGTTCGTCGTACAGCGCCTGCCCCGCCGCCGTGAGGCCCAGCCGCACCTGCCGCCGGTCGCCCGCCAGCGCCGTGCGCGACACCAGCCGCTTGGCCACCAGCGAGCCCACCGCCTTCGAGGTGCGCGCCCGGTCCAGCTGCGCGTGCTCGGCCAGCTGCGACGAGCCCAGCTCGCCCCGGCTGGCCAGCACCGCGATCAGCCGCCACTCGCGCCGCGTGATGCCGAAGCGGCCCTCGCACAGCCGGATCACCATGCTGCCCGCCACCGCGAGCAGGCGCGACAGCCGGTACAGCAGCAGGTCGTCCAGCGGGCGGCGCGGCGGGGTGGCGGCGTCTTCGGCAGTCATGGGGCGGGGTCTCGAAAGGCCGGGTAAATCCGGGCGATGGTTGATTTGATCAATCGAATGTAGCGTCTCCAGAATCGTCCGCAGCCGCGGCCACCCGCCCCGGCCACGCACAGACCCTGCCGAACGCCGAACGAGACCCCGGAGAGATTGACGATGCCCCAGCTTCCCGACCCGACCCGCCGCCGCACCCTGACCACCCTTGGCGGGCTGGCCCTTGCACCCCTTGCATCCTTCGCACCGCTTGCGTTCGCGCAGCAGCAGCCCGCCGCCTTCACCCCCGGCCAGCCGATCAAGGTGCTCATCGGCGTGCCCGCCGGCGGCACGCAGGACGTGCTGACCCGCGCCATTGCCCACCAGGTGCGCGATTCGCTCGGCCCGCTCATCATCGACAACCGCTCGGGCGCGGCCGGCCGCATTGCCGTGGACGCCGTGAAGACCGCGCCGCCCGACGGCCACACCCTGCTGCTGGGCACCGCGAGCATGATGACCATGTTCCCCAGCGCCTACCGCAACCTGTCGTACGACCCCATCAAGGACTTCGTGCCGCTCGTGAACGCCGCGCGCTTCGAGCTGGCGCTCACCGTGCACAAGGACGTGCCCGCCAACACGCTGGCCGAGTTCATCACCTGGGCCAAGGCGCAGGGCGACAAGGTGAGCTTCGGCTCGTACGGCGCCGGCACGCCCTCGCACTTTCTGGGCGAAATGCTCAACCGCGCGGCCGGCCTGAAGATGGTGCACGTGCCCTACCGCGGCTCCACGCCCGCGCGCCAGGACGTGATGGGCGGCACCGTGCCCGTGTACTTCGACACCATCGGCGGCGCGCAGCAGATGCTGCCCACCGGCCGCGTGAAGGTGCTGGCCACCAGCGGCGACAAGCGCTCGCCGCTCATGCCGCAGCTGCCCAGCTTCGTCGAGAGCGGCTACAAGGACGTGGTGGCCACCGCCTGGTTCGCCTACTACGCGCCGCTGAAGACGCCGCCCGCCACCGCCGAGAAACTGCGCACTGAAATCATCCGCGCCGTGAACTCGCGCGACGTGCGCCAGCTGCTGCTGCAGAACGGCATGTACCCCGTGGCCGACGGCCCCGAGGCGCTCGTGAAGACCATGCGCGAAGACATTGCCCGCTGGGCCGGCATCATGAAGGCCGTGAACTTCCAGGCCAACGACTGACCGACCGATCGACACCAAGGACACACCCTTCATGATCCCGCGCGCCCTCCCCGCTTTCGCTTCTTCCTTCAACCCGGCCCGCCGCCGCCTCGCCACCGTGCTGGCCATGGCCGGCCTCGTGGCGGCCATCGCCGCCCCCACGCTGGCGCGCGCACAGGCCGCCCAAGCCGCACTCGACAGCCCGCTGCGCATCGTCGTCGGCTACGCGCCCGGCGGCGCCACCGACCGCGTGGCGCGCATCGTGGGCGACAAGCTCGCGGCCCAGCTCGGCGTGCCCGTGATCGTCGACAACAAGCCCGGCGCGGGCGGCCGCCTGGCCGCGCAGCAGGCCAAGGCCACGCCCGCCAACCAGAACGTGCTGATGCTCGCCAACCCCGCCGTGATGGTGGTGGCGCCCCTCGTCTTCAAGGACAACGGCTACGACGCCGAGCGTGACTTCGTGCCCGTGTCGCACGTCAACGCCTACGACTTTGCGCTGGCCGTGTCGCCCACCCTGCCCGTGCGCGAGCTGAACCACCTGCTCGCATGGATGCGCGCCAACCCGCAGCAGGCCAACGTGGGCGTGCCCGCCACCGGCAGCCTGCCGCACTTCTTCGGCCTCATGGTGGGCGAGAAGGCCAAGGTGCAGACCCAGGTGATCGGCTACCGCGGCTCCGCCCCGCTGCTGAATGACTTGATCGGTGGCCAGGTGCCCATTGCCGTCGACACCGAAGACGTCGTGCTGCCCCAGCACACCGCCGGCAAGCTGCGCATCCTGGCGCTGTCGGGCGAAAAGCGCTCGCCCTTCGCGCCCACCATTCCGACCTTCAAGGAAGCCGGCCTCGACCTTGCCGCCACCGGCTGGAACACCTTCTTCGCGCCGGCCAGCATGCCCAAGGAGAAAGTCGAACGCCTGGCCACCACCATCCACGCCGTGATGCAAGACCCCGACACCCAACGCAAGTTCAAGGACGCCGGCATGACGCCGGTGGTGAGCACCCAGGCGCAGACCGCCGCGATGCTCAAGGCCTACAAGGCGCAATGGGCGCCCGTGGTCCAAAAGTCTGGCTACCAACCCTGATTGAAATCCTCCAGCGATCTATGACGACACGCAGCACCCGCCCCAACATCATCTTCATCGTGGCCGACGACCTCGGCTATGCCGACCTCGGCTGCTACGGCGGCCGCGAGGCGCCTTTTGGCCGCGTGTCGCCTGTGCTCGACGGCCTGGCCGCCAACGGTTTGAAGCTCACGCAGGGTTATTCGAATTCGCCCGTGTGCTCGCCCACGCGCTTCGCGATGATCACCGCGCGGTATCAGTACCGCCTGCGCGGCGCGGCCGAAGAGCCCATCAACAGCCGCAGCCGCGGCAGCACCACGCTGGGCCTGCCCACCGAGCACCCCACCCTGCCGTCGCTGCTGAAAGACAGCGGCTACAAGACCGCGCTCATCGGCAAGTGGCACCTGGGCTACCCGCCCAGCTTCGGCCCGCTGCGCTCGGGGTATGAAGAATTCTTCGGCCCCATGTCGGGCGGTGTCGATTACTTCACCCACTGCGACTCGGCCGGCCGCCACGACCTCTGGTACGGCGAAGAAGAGCACAAGGACGACGAGGGCTACCTGACCGACGTGCTCTCCAAGCGCGCCGTCGACTACGTCGAACGCATGGCCACGCAAGAGGCGCCCTTCTTCCTGAGCCTGCACTACACCGCCCCCCACTGGCCATGGGAAACCCGCGACGACGCCGACAAGGCGCCGCTCGTGAAGGACAACCTGTTCGACCTGTCGGGCGGCAACATTCATGTGTACCGCCGCATGATCCATCACATGGACGAGGGCATCGGCTGGATCATGGCCGCGCTCGAAAAGCACGGCATGGCCGACAACACCCTCGTCGTGTTCACCAGCGACAACGGCGGCGAGCGCTTCTCCGACAACTGGCCGCTCGTCGGCGGCAAGATGGACCTGACCGAAGGCGGCATCCGCGTGCCATGGATCGCGCACTGGCCCAAGGTGATCGCCAAGGGCGGCGAGAGCACTCAGCTGTGCATGACCATGGACTGGTCGGCCACCATGCTCGACGCCGCCGGCGTGAAGGCCGACGCGGCGTACCCGTTCGATGGCGTGTCGCTGATGCCCGTGCTGAAAGACGCCACCCACACCTTCCGCCGCCCCCTGCACTGGCGCATGAACCACCGCGGCCAGGAAGCGATGCGCGACGGCGACTGGAAGTACCTGAAGGTCGACGGCAACGAGTACCTGTTCAACATTCCGGCCGATGAGCGCGAACGCGCGAACCTAGGGAAGAAGGAGCCGCAGCGGCTGGAGGCGATGCGGGCGCAGTGGCAGGCTTGGAATGCGACGATGCCGGGGATTCCGGAGGATGCGACTGTGAGTCTTGGGTATTCGGTTAAGGATATGCCGCAGAGGTGAGCGTCTTGCGGCGGCGGGTTTTGATTTGTTCGACTTGTCGTAAGCCAACTACGAAAAATCGAACAAGAAGAAATCCTTCCGTGCGGCGACGCATGCCCTTGCGGTTGCTGTACGGCTACAGCTTCGCGCGCCTGCTGTGTCATCTGCGAACTGTTGTCCTGACTCCACCCGGGCGGCTGGAAGCAGCAAGAGTGGCGAGTGCTTCACGGCTTGATGTCCTCCCCGTTATCGGTATCGTCAATCTCGTCGTCATCGTCCGAGAAGAACACGTTGAGCGCTCCGATGACCTCCATATGCTTCAGCCGCTGATCCCGCTCGTCATGCTCCATTTCGCCGTAAAGGTGCTCCAATTCATCCATCACGCCGGCTTTCGACGAGTCCGACTTGAAGCAGTCGAGGTAGTCGGCAATCAAAGCGGGATCAAATTCAAGTGGTGGCGTTCCCCTGAGAAATTGCAGGCAACTTGTATCCGCCTCGACGTTCATGAAGAAGATCAGTAACTCCTTCCAAAGCACATCTTCGTTAGCGATATTTACTTCGCGAAGAAAAACGCTTTCGGCCTTCGACTGGTTGCGTAGCTCATATGTATAGAGATTGATTTGTCTCGCGCGATCTTTAATGATGCGGTACACCTCTCTAACAATTTTCAGAACTGTTCGCTGAACGAACTTACGATACTGATCATCATTGTCGGTATCAAAGAACGAGTTCTCGTCTGGAAAATTGACTTTCAAGTGCTTCACCAATATCGCACGGATCGCCTTTGCTTCCCTTTTTCCCTCGTATACCGAGGTCAACGTGTACCGGTCGTACCTCAACGATTTGTAGAAGGTGCTAAGCAGACTCAGAAAATCGTGATGCCTCGTTCCTAAATTCAGCGCAACATGGCGGCGCAGGCGTGCCACGAGATCAAGATGGTTGTGAGTAATTAGCGATCTTTCTAATTCCTCTTGATCAATGGTGTCGGTATGTTCGTACAGGACAACAGCTGTCTTCAGCAGCCGTTCAATGCCGACGGACAGCTCATACAAAAACTCAAAGAGCTCGTCGGAGAAATCTAATTTACGTAGCTCATGAAAGTGTCGCAGACCGTTGTAGATGAATGCTCCGGAAATGTGAATCTCTTCGCCAAGTTGAAAGTTTTTCCAAAAATCAGATCGTTTCATAGATTTCCGCTCATTGATTCACAGGACCCAGAGCGAGGGTCAAAACGACCACTGGCCCCTCCACGCACAAGTAGCATATGCAGATAGTTGGAAGAATTAAAATATGCCAGCTGTTAGGTGTTTCGGAAAATCAAACCACGAAGTGACATCTTAGTTTTCAGATCGAACCAAAATGACGCATCATCAAATGGTGCCATTCGCAGCAAGTTACTTATTGGTCATTCCATTGACCGCAGGAGAGGCAACGCCCCTCTTCGCTAAGAACGGATTCACTACAATTGCTGCAAACCTGCCTGGCAACCGAGTGTTTGATGTTGCAAATTGGGCAGAATAGCTCTTTGCATCCTACAGTGGGCGGCTGCAATTGCGACATCATGTACAAGCGATCGTCGTCACTATTCATGAAGTCCAAGCACTCCGGGCATTGGTAAAGGCGCTTTTTCTTATCAATTCCGAAATAATTTTTCGCCGCTGCCGGCTCGAGGATCTTAATCACAACCTCTATTTCTCGACATACGAAATTTCGACTCCAATCGTCGCCATCAAGTTTTGAATCGGGCGATCGACTTACAAGTTCAGCGCGTTCGTGCGGCCAGCTTTGGTTTGGAAAAAATGTCTTATTAAACGCAAGAATAGTCTCCAACACCTCGGCGGCTGCCACTGTCAGATTTTTATCTACCGAGTGAAATATTTTATTTCTGCTGTTGCGCAGCTCATTGAAACGATGAACAAAGGATTCCGGAAGCTTTGAATCAGAAATGGAATTGAACAACTTAACTAGGTCTTGCGCATCGGTCGTTCGATAGTCAGCAAAAGACTTCGGTTCCGCCGGCCATTTGCTAGGCGGGTCGGAAAGAAGAAGGAAAGGAGAAACTTCTGCGACTTTTCCCTTCAATATCAATTCAACGCCTTGCTGCGTCACGGCAAGTGATGAAGCAAGACGGCCTTTTGCGGCCTTCCAGTACTCCTCGGAAACTTCGTCCTTGTCCACGCCCCAGCCTTCGGCCTCTGCCAACGCGATCCAAAATCGCGCGACCGTATCCCAAGCAAAGTCGAACAGTTCGTGCCCTGCGTCATAAAAATCTTGTGGAGTTGGGACGTCGGAGATCATGTGCAGTCAAGGGGATTGGTTGGAGCATCGCCGCTCGTCGTAGCCGTTTTGCTTCGTCGGATTGTCGATTGGAACTCGGCGCGCAAGAGAAGCCAAGACGTCAGGGAGATTTGTGAACGTTGCCAGTGATTGGAGTCGCCTCAGCGCGGTTCACTTATCGACTTGACGGCAGGAAGTAGCCTCGTCCTGGATCGAGACGAAGCTCGGAGCCGACAGGCCTGTTCGACGCCTGCCGCCACTCGAGTGCAAATCGACACTCGCTCCCAGTCGCACTCGAGGGCATGGAAGGCGAACTTCCGCCAATCACAAGAACACGACGGTCGTGTAACCAGTCCCCCTCACACACTCCCCCTCCGCCTCCCTCGCCAAATCCACTGCGATCCAGAGCATGTGAATCGTGGTGCCTCTATCTGGCTTCCTCGAACCAGCCGTTCCCGTCGGAGCATTACAGCAGTGAGCTCAGCTGGGCCAGTTTGATTTCAAGAAGGTCTCGGATATCTCCGCCTGTGGCGGTAGACGAAGAGGTCGCGCCACTCTTGGGACCGCCGAAGTGAAGGCCGACGCCGCATACCCACTCGATGACGTGTCGCTGATGCCCCACTGAAAGACGCCAGCTGACCTTCCGCCGCCCGTTGCACTGACGCATGAACCACCGCAATATGCCGCGGAGGTAATACGCCAACAAGCAGATTGGAGCATTTGCATCGCCTGCCTGTTCAACCTTCAATTCTCCCTCTGAATTAAATATCACGGCAAATTGATTGGTTTAGACAATACTCAAATCACCTCCAATTTTCCCTACATCAATTCAAAGGGAGATAAAACCCCTACGAGATGGTCTTTTCGATCCTGATCAACGACCAGCCACAGCATTGGCCCTTTTTGATTTTTCGCTCCATCAAGGACTGCATCAATCGTCATGGAAACGGAAAGAAGCAATCCATCAGAGCACGAAACCATCTCTAATCCTTCTTTTTTTGCGGACTCGATAGTTGAGCCGAGACGCGTTAATTTTTCTTCGCGCTTCGTATACAAGAACTTAGCCAATCCAAGCTCTGAAACCAGCCACCACTGGCCTGCGATTCGGACTGGGAGGAAAGAAAATGAATGCATCAACATTAGTTGCCTCGCGTGGGCAACAGGTTGCCATGGCTCAACCGTAATGGGCGATTTAACCATGACATTTCCCACGGTTCTTTTCACACCCGTCATTAGAGACTCTTCCAATCCGATACACAACTCAATTGCTGCCTCTGTTGCATGGCGCGCGTAGGCGCCAATGTGCATGGCGTCGTTTCGAGCCATTCGAACAATTTGATAAAGTGCATCAAAATTTTTGAAACGAGATGGGAGATTTCTGGATAAATCACTTAAGACTGGTGATTTTTTCGCATACAAACCAATTCTTTCTTCGTAGGCGCCAAGATCAGCTTGCTGCCCCAAGAGACGAAGCCCTAGCTCTTCAAGAGCATAACAAACTCCCCCAAAACCCTCTGCGTCAGCAAGCGCTGCGTATCGAGCCATTCGGAGTTGATCTCTATAGTAAAGGCACTCTGCATCATCAAGCCATCGAATTTCTGGCGGGGGTCGTCGCTTTGCCATTTTATCTCCTAACGAGCGGCGCATTTGATCAATATAGTTTACGCAATATTTTTACACTATAACCCCTTATCGCAAAGCTGTCTCACCTCCGCGACTGCGGTGTTTTCGAAAATCACATAAACGACCCAAAATTTGCGCCCTCTTCAGATCCAATAAGCCAGAGATATTTATCGAACACACGTTGCTCGAACCATAACCTTTTCGCAACCAGAGAAATTAACCCATGACTTCCTGGCGGAACAATCGACCACCGAAGATGAGAACTTAACTCATCCAAAGAATGCCTAATCTCTGGCTTGAATACTTCAAACGCCTCATTCCACGAAGAAAGAAAATCACCATACTCGCCATTTTTTTTGAAGCCCCCATCAAGCCTTGCTAAGCCTTTCGCCGCGCGCCGATCATAGATGCGCACGCTCTTCTTTCCATTAAACCAAAGAAATTTGGAAGCGGCGGAAGGAAGATAGCTAGCATCTCTCATTGGGGAAATAGCCCCAAGTCGACCAGCCAATTCATCGACCATATCCTCTGGGGCGAGGGATTTATTCAGCACGCCGTTGATTTCAACCTCAACCTCAGCCCAGAGTCCATCTTTACTCTTAAAGCAGCGCGCGACCATGTATTTAGATGCCAATCTTTTTATCACATTCTCATTTTTAACGCCCCTTATCTTCAGACAATTAATAAAATCTCGATCTGTCACATACCACTGATTCACATAGGCCAAAGCAGCATGATCGAATATCCAATTTTCCATTTTTGTCCTTCTGGAAATTTCAAAGAAACCTAGTACAAGGGAGACAGATTCATGACAACCAATCTCGGATTTTCTTCTGAGCAAGATCTGAATACCTTGCTTGAACTTTTCGTCGAACTCGTGCAGTCGCAAGCAGGTCAAGAGGTAAGGGATGGAGAGGCGTGGCTAAATGACCGTCAGACGCTCGCTACCAAGTTGTATCGCCACCTCCATTCGATGAGGCAACTTGGTACTGGCTCAGTGCTTCTCTTTCGCGGGCAAGGAAGTTCTTTTATAGATCACAGCTCGGTTAAGGTTCTTGCGCGAGCGAGCCTCGAAACTTACTTGGTTTTTTATTACATCTTCGGCAAAAACGATCTTGAAGAGTCTCGCTTCCGGCACACCGCCTGGGTCCTCGGCGGCTTGATGGATCGACAGAATTTTGTTGCAACCACGAGCACTAGCCAACGCGTACGCGCCGTGGAATGGAATCAAGTTCTAAGTCTCCGCGAAAAACTTCAATCGCACAGATCCTTCCATTCTTTCACCAAGAAACAGCAGGGAAAACTGTTGGACGGCGAGTGGAAAACTGGGAAGGCATGGGACGATTTGGCGATCAATGCGGGATTTCATCCCATCTACTTCCGCAACATATACAGTTTTTTATGCGGCTACTCGCACTCCAGCTACGCGAGCGCTCTTCAGGTAGGGCAAGCCACGGAGATCGAATCCCAACGCATGTTGTCAGGATCAATGTTCGGTGTCGCCTGCATGCTTGCCGCGCATTTCGCCGTCACCTATGCCAGCATGTTCGAGCGAGCACAGAACACGCTCGAGGCAAATCCTCTGTCCAAGAAGATCGCCGCAAGATGGCAGTTCGGCGCCGATGACATGAACGCCGTCTATGGGAAAAGCATCGCGGATTGAGTTCACCGGTGCTCTCATTCAGGAAATCCCATATCGTCGGGAGTGGCGGAATGAAGCAATTTCTTGCGAACTCGCCCATGCAGCGACCTGAAATCAAACTTGAGAATCAGGCAATCCACCCAACGATGAGCTTGGAAACCATCGAGTCATTTCATTAGCGAGCTAGGCTCCGCCGCCAGAGCCCAGCCCTCGAAGGTCGTATACCGCCGCCCCTACCCCCTCCCACTCTCCCCCAACAACCTCTCCGCCTCCCTAGCCAGATCCGCCGCGATCCACAGCATGTGATCCCGGTGTTTCTCCCCGGCTTCCTCGAACCACCCATTGCCGTCGCCGTAGCAGCACCACAGCAGGGAGTTCAGCTGGGCCAGTTTGATTTCGAGGAGGTCTCGGGCGTCTTCGCCTGTGGGGGTGGACGAAGGGGTCGCGCCGCGTGTGCGGCGGGGAGATTGGGGCGTGGAACGCCCGGCCATAATTCGATCAGCCATTTGGTGTGCTCTCTTTCCAAAGTAATGCACGTCATGTGGTCAGACGGTCAGGGTGTTCACGCACCCTGGCCGTCGCCTTTTGTGCCTCACATTCGTGTCGTCGCTTCACAAAGAGGCATCGACACCCGCCGTGAGGCAAGGCGGTTCATTCGCTCGCACGAATCAATCGATCGATCAATCAATGAATGTCTGGGAAGAAGGCGTTCCTTTCACGGGGTTCGTCGGCCGCTACAGCGGGCCGTCTTGTCGCGGGGGCATTCACTGTAGAGAAGCGAAGCCGCGCAAGAGAAAAGAATTCGTCGACGATTTCTCGAATCGACGAGTTATCTGAGGTGCCGCTGTTTTTCGGCTTCACCGGAGGCGAGACGGGGCGAAGCAAGGTTCGGCTCGGGGCCGGCCGCCAGCTAGTGCGCGTGCGTGGCGCGCTCGGCTTCGCTGTCGTGGTGGTCCTGGCTGACGCCTCGCGCCGGCAGCGCGTCGGCCGCCAGCGCAAGGAAGAGCGCAAGGAGCAGCCACAGCGCCACGTCGCTCAACCGGTAGAGGTTCTTGCGAAAGCGCTTGGTGCGGCGGATCACGGCGCGCCTCCCAGGGCGGCCGTGCGGGCGTCGTCGTTCAACGCCAGAAGAAGACAAGGCCCCATGCGGCGGAACGCATCCACCTCGAGGGCCGCGTCGTCCACGTCAGCCATGGGGCATGAGGTGGTACAGCTCCGGCAGAAAGCCGCCGGGCGCGGTGAGGCGCGACTTGAGCCGCACGACCAGGTGCAGGTCGTCCACCAGATGAATGTCGCCGCCGCGGTTGGTGAGCTGCAGCTTCACGGCCAGCAGGCCCTGCAGCTTGGCGCGGTGCCACTCGGCGGCGTCGGCGATCTGCGCGCGCGTCATGGCCGCGATGCCGATGCCGTGTTCCAGCTCGGCGGCGCGCAGGCAGGCCACGACGCGGTCGACGCTCTTCAGCGTGCCCTCGATCACCTCCAGGCAACGCTCGGCCAGCCGCGTGGGCTCGTCGGCGGAGTTGCCGTACACGAAGGCCTCGTAGGGACGGGGCACGCGCGTGGAATCGCGAGGCATGGGCTGCGGGCCGGCGTTGCGGCTCAGCGCGGCAGCAGGTCCAGGCATTGGCGGCGGCGCCACACGGCACTGCGCACGGCCTGGCTGTCGTCGAACACGACCTTGTACTGGCACACGAGGTAGTTGGCCGACTGGGGCATCTGGAACTTGAAGTGGTAGTCCCACTCGGTGCCGAGCGCGCCGCGCTGCTGCTTCAGGGCCTGCCCGAGCACGGCGAGCACCTGGGCCTGGTTGAGGCCGGGCTTGATCTCGCGAAAGCGCTCGGGCCGCGACACGACGCCGTCGCGCAGAAAGGGCTCCTTGAAGTCGGGGCGGCGCGCCTCGACGTCGCGGTAGTCCAGCTTGTCAGGGTTGCTCACGGGGTCCACGGGGTTGTCGCGGGCCACCGCAGGAGCGGCGGCGCCGAGCAGCGCGGCGGCGAGCACGAAGGCGGCAGCGGCGGGGGATGCGTGCGGGGTGGTTTTCATGGCTAGCGTCCTCTTGGGTCGGATGGGTGTCGGATGGGTTTGCGGGGAGAGATGGGCGCGCGCGGGTCAGCGCTCGCGCATGGCTTCGCGCGCCTTGTTCAGCGGCTTGGTCAGGTAGTCCCACACGGTCTTGCGGCCGGTGCGGATGTCGGCGGTGGTCACCATGCCGGGCACGATGGGCATGCGGCGGCCGGCCTTGTCGGTGAGTGCGTCGGAGTCGGTGCGCACGAGCACGGGGTAGTACACGATCTCGGGCTTGACCTCGTCGCGCTGGGTGTCGGGCGCGATGGTCACCACGCGGCCCTTGAGGCCGCCGTACACGGCGTAGTCGTAGGCGGTGATCTTGATCTGCGCCTCCTGCCCGGGCCGCATGAAGGCGATGTCGCGTGGCGAGATGCGCGCCTCGACCAGCAGCTGGTCGTCCAGCGGCACCAGCGTCAGGAGCGACCCGTTGGGCGGCACGACGCCGCCGATGGTGGTCACCTGCAAGCTCTTGACGATGCCGCGCACGGGCGAGTTCAGGGTGAGCCGCTCGAGCGAGTCGGCGCGCCCGCGCACCACGGACGACAACGACTTGACCTCGGCATCGGCCTTGGCCAGCTCTTCGCGGCTGCGCACCATGTAGTTGGCGCGCGCCTCGGCAATCTTCAGCTCCAGATCGGCGGCCTGGCGTTGCAGGCGGATGAGCTCGACGTTGCTGGCCGCGCCGCTCACCTGCAGCGAGCGGGTGATGTCGAGCTCCTTGCGCACGAGCGAAAGCGCCTGGCCCAGGCCGGACACGGTGTCGCGCAGGCTGCCCTGGCGCGAGCGGAAGAGCGCGCTTTCGGAATCGACCAGTTGGGCGTAGGCCTTCAGTTCGATGGGGAACTGCAGGCTGCCCTGCCCTTGCACCTCGGCGCGCAGGCGCACGCTGCTGGCCAGGGCAGCGCGGTAGCGCGCGGCGGTTTCTTCCACGTTCGATTCGCCGCGCGTGGGGTCGAGCTGCGCAAGCACCTGGCCCTTCTCGACGATCTGGCCTTCGTGCACGCGCAGCTCGGCCAGGATGCCGCCTTCGAGCGACTGGATGCGCTGCTCGCGCGAGCTGGGAATCACCTTGCCCATGCCGCTGGACACCTCGTCGATCTCGAAGACCCAGGCCCACACGAAGAAGGCGAGCAGAAAGAGCGCGATGAACCACACGACGCGCGCGGAGCCGCTGGCGCGGGCTTCGTCGAAGTCGTCGGCGCCGCCGGGGCCCCACACGGTGGCGGTGGATACGGCGGGAGCTTGCGCGGCGGCCTGCACCTGCGCCTTGGTCAATGTCACGGCGTTCATGCCTGCCCCTCCTTGCCACGGCCTGCGGAGGCCATGGCCTCGCGCGAGGCGACCGCGCCCTGGCGCAGCCGCGCCATCACCTGGTCGCGCGGCCCGTCGAGCACGACGGCGCCGCCGTCCACCACGAGGATGCGGTCGACCGCCTCGAGCACGGCCGGGCGGTGCGTGGCCACCACCAGCGTGCGGCCGGCGGGCAGCGCGCGCAGCTGTTCGATCACTTCGCGTTCGGCCACTTCGTCGAGCGAGGCGGTGGGCTCGTCGAGCAGCAGCACGCCGGGGCGGCGCAGCATCAGCCGCGCGAGCAGCAAGCTCTGGCGCTGTCCGCCCGAGAGGCCGCGCCCGCCTTCGAGCAGCGGATGGTCCAGCCCGGTGGGCAGGCGGCGCACGAAGGCCCAGGCGCCGGTGGCCTGCAGCGCCGCCACCAGTTCGGCGTCGGTGGCGTGGGGCGTGCCCATCTGCAGGTTCTCGCGCAGAGTGCCGTGGAACAGGCGCGCGTCCTGCGCGAGCAGGCCGACGTCGCGGCGCACGTCGGCGGGGTCGATGTGGGCCATCGACACGCCGTCGAGCAGCACGCTGCCCGCGCGCGGTTCGATAAGGCCCGACAGCGCCTGCAGCAAGGTCGACTTGCCCGCGCCGTTTCGCCCGAGCACGGCAATGCGTTCCCCGGCGCCGATGTGCAGCGCCTTCACGTGCAGCGCGGTGGTCTGGCCGTCGTGGCTGAAGACGGCGTCGCGCAGCGTGTAGTCGCCCTGCACGGCGGGGCGATGCACGCGGGTCTCGTGGGGCGGGTGGTCGACCGGCAGCTTCATGAGCTGGTCGAGCGCCTCGCCGGCCACCTTGGCCTGCTGCCAGCGGTTGAGCACCTGCGTCACGCCGGCCAGCGGCGCGAGCATGCGGGTCGACAGGATCGATGCGGCCACGAGCACGCCGGTGCTCATGTGACCGTCCATCACCAGCGGCGCGCCGAAGAACACGACGAAGGCGAAGGCGGCGCCCTGCACGGTCTGGGTCCAGTTGCTCAGGGTGTTGAGCAGCGCGCGCAGTTGCAGGCCGGAGTCGGCGTTGACGGCGTTGTAGTGGTTCCACTGGTTCTGGAAGCGCGGCTCGGCCTGCAGCCCCTTGATGTCGTCGATGCCCTGCACGGCCTCGACCAGCATGGCGTTGCGCAGCGACGATTCGCGCATGCCCGTCTGGGCCAGCGCGCGCAGGCGCGGCTGCGCCAGCAGGCTGGGCACGATCAGCAGCACGCACGCGGCCAGCGGCACGAGCACGAGCCAGCCGGCAATGAACCAGAACAGCACGCAGAACACGAAGAAGAACGGCAGGTCGGCCACGGCCGCCACGGTGGTCGACGTGAGCATTTCGCGCACGGGCTCCAGCTCGCGCAGCTGCGAAATGAAGGTGCCGGTGGCGCGCGGGCGCGCCGAGCCGCGCACGCGCAGCGCGTGGCCGAACACGCGGTCTGAAATGCGCAGGTCGGCGCGCTTGCCCACCACGTCGGTGATGCGCATGCGCGCGCCGCGCATGACCCAGCTGAACGCGATCGACAGCAGCACGCCGCCGAACAGCACATGCAGCGTGGGCAGCGACTGCGCGGGCACGACGCGGTCGTACACCTGCATCGAGAACAGCGTGCCGGCCAGCGCCATGAGGTTGTAGGCCAGCGACGCGACGAGGATGTGGGCGTAGGGCCGCCAGTCGGCCAGCACGATCTGGCGCAGCCAGTGCGGCTCGACCGGGCGGATGTAGGCGTCCACGCGCGAGTCGGGTGCCGATTGCGCGGGCCGCAGCACGGCCATGGCTTCGAGCGCGGGTTGCAGCTCGTCGACCGTGCAGACGGTTTCCGCGCCCTGGTCGCCACCGAGCATCACGCGCAGGCCCTGCGCCGAGATGGCGGTGACCACGGCCACCTGCCCGTCGCGCAGCTGCAGCACCACGGGCAGGCGCCAGGGGCTCAGGGTGTCCAGGCGCGGCGCGACCTGGCGCACGGTGAGGCCGGCCTGGCGGGCCATCTGGCGCACGCGCTCACCGATGTCTTCGTGGTCGCTCCACGCGGCAGCGCCACGGATGCGCTCGCGCGAGGTGTCGAGGTGGTAGTGGGCGGCCACGGCGAGCACGGCATCGACCCAGCCGGCGAGCAGCTCGGGGCCGCGCGCGGCGGACAGTTCGGGCACGGTGGTGGCGGTCATGGCTGGCCTCCGGCGACGAGCTCGCCCGCATCGACCAGCCCGAAGGCCTCGCGCAGGCGGCCCGACTGGTACAGGCACTCGACGGCGAGGCGCTGCACTTCGTGCGCGCTCTCGGCCTGTTCGAAGCGCGCGCCGTGGAACTCCTGCTCGGCATTGAGCAGGTCGAGCAGCGAGCGCGTGCCCAGCTGCAGGTACTGCTCGCGGTACAGGTCGCGCGTGCGCTGCGTGCTGTGCACGCGCGCGGCGAGCACGGGCAGGCGCTGTGCGTGGCCTTGCGACTGCACGCGCGCGTCTTCGAGGCGCTGGCGCACGCTGAGTTCGGCATAGCCCAGCGCGGCCTCGGCCGCCTCAACGGCGTGCGCGGCGGCGCGCTGACGGGCCTGGCTGCGCCCGCCTTCGTACAGCGGCGCGGTGAAGTTGACGGTGAACGTGCTTTCGTTGGCGGACTGGCCGGCGGGCCGCCCGCCCGATTCGAGCCCCCGATTGACGGCGGCGTTGAGCGACAACGTGGGCAGCAGTTGCGCATCGGCACCGCGCAGCGCGGCCTGCGCCATGTCGCGCTCGGCCTGCGCCATCTGCACGGTCGGTGCGGGCAAGGCCGTCTGCGGCAACGCGGCGCAAGCGCTCGCGAGCGGCACGGGCGCTTCGCCGGCGATGTCGGCCGGCGCGCGGCCCTGGGTCAGGTGCATGAGGTTCAGGCGCCAGCGCTCGGCCTGCGACGCGGTGTTGAGTTGCTGGGCGCGCGCGGCTTCCAGACGCGACTGCGCTTGCGCCACGTCGGACTGGCTGGTGGCGCCCTTGGCCTGGCGCTCGCCCACGAGGCCGGCCAGCGACTGCACGCCCTTCACCTGGGCCTGCGCGATCTCGCCGAGCGCCTGCTGGCGATGCACTTCGATCCATGCCTGCGCGGTGTCGCGCACCACGTCGTCGACCGCCACCAGCAGCTTGGCGCGCGCGGCCGTGGCCGAGGCTTCGGCCTCGCTCACGGCACTCGACACCTTGCCGAAGTCGTACAGCAGCTGGGTCACCGACAGCGAGGCCTGGTGCACCTGGCGGCGACCGTTGGCCTGCAGTTGGCGATTGCCCGTGCGCGCACTGAGGCCGGCGCTGACCTGCGGGTAGTAGCCCGAGCGCGCGGCCGCAATGCCCTCGCCCGCCTGCAGCGCCTGGCCGACGGCGTTGCGCACGGTCGGGTGCGAGGTGGCGGCCAGGCGCACGGCCTCGGCCATGCCCAGCGGGGCGACGGTGCTCGCTTGCGCAAGCGCCGCCGATCCGGCGAGCAGGAAGAAAAGGCCCGCGGCAGCAGACGAAAGATGACGGGAAGCAAGCATGCGTGAAGACGTGCAGACCACCAGGTGCCGACGCCGCAAGCGGCGCCGGCACACCGGTCGGTCAGTGGTGAAGCGCGAGGCCCATGTGGAGCTCGTCGTCGAGCGAAGGCGCCACCGGCGGTGCGTAGGCCGCGAGCGAATCGGCCGACGACGCCAGCGACAGCACCGTGGGAGACGCCTGCGCGCCCCCGAAGGCCGGCGGGAACGCCGCCTGCAGCAGTGCATGCAGCGACTCGGCAGCGCCGAAGCCCTGCAGCATGTCGGACAGCTGCAGCCCGCCCCACGCCGTACCGTCGCCGAAGGGGAAATGCGGCGCATCGTGCGGTTGCTGTTGCTGCTCGATCGACACCGTCACTTCGTCGACGCCGGCCAGGCCCAGCGAGTCTGCCGAGGTGAAGAGCGCTGCCGCCCCCGCTGCTGGCGTGTAGTTGACGTGCAGCGTCTGCGTGGCCACGTTGCTCGCATCGCCGTCGCGGTCGACCACCTGGTAGCTGAGGGTCTCGTCGTAGTTGTGCGAGGTGGTGGTGCGCGGTGCCACCTGGTAGCTGAACTCGCCCGTGTCGAAGTCCACCACCAGCTTGCCGCCCTTGTCGGTAGCAATGGTGACCTGGTGCGTCGCCTGGTTGTAGCTGTAGTCGCTGCTGGTGGCGGGGCCGGTCTTCGTCATCAGGCCCGTGCTGCTGTCGAAGGCGTAGATGGTGCCGTCGATGGTCAGCGTGGACACATGGCCGCCGTCGGCACCGAAGCCCGACGAACCGCCAAGGCCGCCGGTCAGCAGGTTGCTGACGGTGGGCGGCACGCTGATCGTGCCTTGCAGCATGTCGTTCAGCTGGCTCGTGTCGGTGACGATCTTGCCGTTGGTGTTCGTGCCGGTGTTGCCGTTGTAGGCGATGGGGTCGATGTAGGCCTGCTCCGTCGGGCCCAGGCTGGAACCCAGGCCCAGTGCGAACGAGTTGATCTTGTTGGTGGTGAGGAAGGTCTTCCAGATCGCTTCTTCCGCTGCCTGGATGCCGAAGTCGGCCGCGTTGCTGCCGTTGCTGTTGTTCCCGAGCTGGCCGGTGTTGCCGTCCCCCCGGGTCGGCTCGCCGTCCGTGAGGAAGTAGGACACGTTTTGGGCGCCCTGCAGCTTGCCATTGGCCTCGAAGCCGGTCATTGCCGTAGCCAGGGCGGCGTCGTAGTTGGTGCTGCCCCCGTCCTCCAGGCTCTGCACCAGCGTCTTGGCTTGGGCCGCCGTCATCCAGGCCTGTTGTGCCTGCCCGGTCGTGCTGAAGGTGACGAGTTGCACCCGCACATCGCCGTACATGTCGTAGCCGTCGATCAGGTTCTTGATGGCTTCCTTCGCACGCGAGAGCCGCGTCGGGTTCTCCTCGCCCATGCTCCCGGAGAGGTCCAGGATCACCATCAGGTTCGTGTTGATCGGTGCCACGTCGACGGACTGCTCGCCGTTCACGAGCACCGGCGCATCGTCCTTGACGGGCACGTCGAAGCTCACCGGCGCAGCAGCGGTCTGGCCGTCTGTCACATGCGCCTGGAATTGCAGGTTCGACACGCCCTCGCCGTTGCCCGCCGGGTGGTCGATCGGCGCCTTCAGCGTGACGGTGTAGCCCGCCTCGAACAGGCCCGCGCCCGTGGCGGTGACATTGCCCACCGCCACGGTCATCACCTCGGTGGTGACGCCGTCGACGGTGACGCTGCCCGTGAGCGTGTGCGTGCCCGCGTCCCAGGTCCACGACACCGGCTGGCCGCCGGAGGTGACGCCGGCCGGGCCGCTGAGCGACACCGACAGGTCGCCCGCCAGGCTGTCGGGGTCTGCGATGGAGATCTTGCCGGTCGATTGCACCGACGGCTCGCCCACCGCCGCAATGCCGCCGGGCAGGCTGCCTTCGGAGACGATGCCGGCGTCGGTCGCCGTGGCCGTCGGCGGGTCGTTCACCGGGTTGACGGTCACGGTCACCGTGCTGGTGGTCGTGCCGCCATGGCCGTCGCTCACCGTGACGGTGAAGCTGTCGGTGCCGTTGAAGTTGGCGTTGGGAACGTAGGTGTAGGTGCCGTTGGGGTTCACCGTCACCGTGCCGTTCGACGGGTTGCTGCCCTTGGTGTAGGTGAGCGTGTCGCCGTCGACGTCGCTGCCGACGATCTGGCCGCTGACCGGCGTGTCTTCGTCCGTGGTCTTGGTGTCGTCGGGAGCCTCTGGGGCCTCGTTGACGTTCTGCTCGTTGAGCGTGACGGGGATGTTCGTCGTGATGGTGCCGTCGCTCGCACCGACCACCAGCGCGTGCGCGTTGGCGCCTGCTTCGTAGTCGTTGACGAAGGCTGCAGCGCCTGCCGCCGTGAGGCTGATCGCGCCGGTGGCCGGATCGATGGCGAAGTAGCCGTTGTCGTTGCCCGAGAGGATGCTGTAGGTGACGTTCGCGCTGTCGACGTCGGTGGCACGGACCGTGCCGAGCACGGTGCCCGCAGTGCGGTTCTCGTCGTAGCCGAAGACGTAGCCGGTGGCGCTGTCCACCGGCGTGCCGCCGCCGTCGACGAACACCGGGGCGTCGTTGACGGGGTTGATGGTCACGGTGACGGTGCTGGTGGTGGTGCCGCCGTGGCCGTCGCTCACCGTGACGGTGAAGCTGTCGGTGCCGTTGAAGTCGGCGTTGGGCGTGTACGTGTAGGTGCCGTCGGCGTTGACGGTGACCGTGCCGTGCGATGGGTCGCTGCCTTTGGCGTAGGTCAGCGTGTCGCCGTCGACGTCGCTGCCGACCACACTGCCGCTGACGGGTGTGTCTTCGTCCGTGGTCTTGGCGTAGTCGGGCACCGTCGGTGCGTCGTTGATGTTCTGCTCGTTGAGCGTGACGGGGATGGTGGTCGTGGCCGTGCCATCGGTCGCACCGATCACCAGCGAGTGCGCGTTGGCGCCTGCTTCGAAGTCGTTGACGAAGGCCGCAGCGCCTGCCGGCGTGAGGCTGATCTCGCCGGTAACCGGATCGATGGCGAAGTAGCCGTTGTCGTTGCCCGAGAGGATGCTGTAAGTGACGTTCGCGCTGTCGATGTCCGTGGCGTGGACCGTGCCGAGCACGGTGCCCGCGGGGCGGTTCTCGTCGTAGCCGAAGACGTAGCCGGTGGCCGTGTCGACCGGCGTGCCGCCGCCGTCGACGAACACGGGAGCGTCGTTGACGGGGTCGATCGTCACGGTGACGGTGCTGGTGGTCGTGCCGCCGTGGCCGTCGCTCACCGTGACGGTGAAGCTGTCGGTGCCGTTGAAGTTGGCGTTCGGGGTGTAGGTGTAGGAGCCGTCCGGGTTGACCGTGACCGTGCCGTTCGCGGGGTCGCTGCCCTTCACGTAGGTCAGCGTGTCGCCGTCGACGTCGCTGCCGACGACCTGGCCGCTGACGGGTGTGTCTTCGTCGGTCGTCTCGTTGTAGTTGGGCACCGTCGGCACGTCGTTCACCGGATCGATCGTGACCGTCACGGTGCTGGTCGTCGTGCCGCCATGGCCGTCGCTCACGGTGACGGTGAACGTGTCGGTTCCGTTGAAGTTCGCGCTGGGGACGTAGGTGTAGGTGCCGTTGGCGTTGACCGTGACGGTGCCATGCGCAGGACCATTGCCCAGTGCATACGTGAGCGTGTCGCCGTCCACGTCGCTACCGATCACTTGACCGCTGACGGGGGTGTCTTCGTTCGTGGTCTGGGCGTAGTTGGGCACCGTGGGGGCGTCGTTCACCGGGTCGACGGTGACCGTGATGGTGCTGGTCGTCGTGCCGCCGTGGCCGTCGCTCACCGTGACGGTGAACGTGTCGGTGCCGTTGAAGTTGGCGCCGGGGACGTAGGTGTATGTGCCATCGGCGTTGACCGTGACGGTGCCGTGCGCCGGATCACTTCCCTTCGTGTAGGTCAACGTATCGCCGTCGACGTCGCTGCCGACGACCTGGCCGCTGACCGGCGTGTCTTCGTTCGTGGTCTCGGTGTAGTTGGGCACCGTGGGTGCGTCGTTCACCGGATCGACGGTGACCGTGATGGTGCTGGTCGTCGTGCCACCGTGGCCGTCGCTCACCGTGACGGTGAAGCTGTCCGTGCCGTGGAAGTTGGCACCAGGGACGTAGGTGTACGTGCCGTCGGCATTGACGGTGACCGTGCCATGCGCCGGATCGCTGCCCTTGGTGTAGGTCAGCGTGTCGCCGTCGACGTCGCTGCCGACAACCTGGCCGTTGACCGGCGTGTCTTCGTTCGTCGTCTCGGTGTAGTTGGGGACTGTCGGTGCATCGTTGACCGGATCGATCGTGACCGTGATGGTGCTGGTCGTCGTGCCGCCATGGCCATCGCTCACCGTGACGGTGAACGTGTCGGTGCCGTTGAAGTTGGCATTCGGGGTGTAGGCATAGGTGCCGTCCGCGTTGACCGTCACCGTGCCGTTCGCGGGGTCGCTACCCTTCACGTAGGTCAGCGTGTCGCCGTCCACGTCGCTGCCGGTCACTTGTCCGCTGACTGGCGTGTCTTCGTTCGTCGTCTCGGTGTAGTTGGGGACTGTCGGTGCGTCGTTGACCGGGTTGATGGTCACGTTCACTGTGCTGGTGGTCGTACCGCCGTGGCCGTCATTCACCGTGACGGTGAAGCTGTCGGTGCCATTGAAGTTAGCACCCGGGGTGTAGGTGTACGTGCCATCGGCATTGACCGTCACCGTGCCGTGCGCTGGATCGCTGCCCTTCGTGTAGGTCAACGTGTCGCCATCGACGTCGCTGCCGACCACTTGCCCGCTGACGGGTGTGTCTTCGTTCGTGGTCTTGGTGTAGTCGGGCACCGTGGGTACATCGTTCACCGGATCGACGGTGACCGTGATGGTGCTCGTCGTCGTGCCGCCATGGCCGTCGCTCACCGTGACGGTGAACGTGTCAGTGCCGTGGAAATTCGGGTTCGGCGTGTAGACGTACGTGCCATCGGGATTGACCGTGACAGCACCGTTCGAAGGATTGCTGCCCTTGGTGTAGGTCAACGCGTCACCGTCGACGTCGCTGCCGATGACCTTGCCGTTGACGGGCGTGTCCTCGTTCGTGGTCTGGTTGTAGTTGGGCGCCGTCGGAGCGTCATTCACCGGGTCGATCGTGACCGTCACGGTGCTGGTCGTCGTACCGCCATGGCCATCGCTGACCGTGACGGTGAACGTATCGGTGCCGTTGAAGTTCGGGTTCGGCGTGTACGTGTAGGTGCCGTCGGGGTTGACGACCACCGAGCCATTCGAGGGATTGCTGCCCTTCGTGTAGGTCAGCGCATCGCCGTCCACGTCAGCGCCCGTCACCTTGCCGTTGACGGGCGTGTCTTCGTTCGTGGTCTGGTTGTAGTTAGGCGCCGTCGGTGCGTCGTTGACCGGGTTGATGGTCACGTTCACGGTGCTGGTGGTGGTGCCGCCGTGGCCGTCGCTCACCGTGACGGTGAAGCTGTCGGTGCCGTTGAAGTTCGTACCCGGGGTGTAGGTGTACGTGCCATCAGCGTTGACCGTGACCGTGCCGTGCGCGGGGTCGCTGCCCTTGGTGTACGTCAGCGCGTCGCCATCGACGTCACTGCCGACGACCTTGCCGCTGACCGGCGTGTCTTCATTCGTGGTCTCGT
>NZ_JBWKPA010000017.1:0-40510 GCF_059416405.1 Variovorax sp. GW821-FHT09D04 | reverse complement strand
GTGTACGTCAGCGCGTCGCCATCGACGTCACTGCCGACGACCTTGCCGCTGACCGGCGTGTCTTCATTCGTGGTCTCGATGTAGTTGGGCGCCGTCGGTGCGTCGTTGACCGGGTTGATGGTCACGTTCACGGTGCTGGTGGTCGTGCCACCGTGGCCGTCGCTCACCGTCACGGTGAAGCTGTCCGTGCCGTGGAAGTTGGCACCCGGGGTGTAGGTGTAGGTGCCATCGGCATTGACCGTGACGGTGCCGTGCGCCGGGTCGCTGCCCTTCACGTAGGTAAGCGTGTCGCCATCCACGTCACTGCCGACGACCTTGCCGCTGACCGGCGTGTCTTCATTCGTGGTCTCGGTGTAGTTGGGCGCCGTCGGTGCGTCGTTGACCGGGTTGATGGTCACGTTCACGGTGCTGGTGGTCGTGCCACCGTGGCCGTCGCTCACCGTCACGGTGAAGCTGTCCGTGCCGTGGAAGTTGGCACCCGGGGTGTAGGTGTAGGTGCCATCGGCATTGACCGTGACGGTGCCGTGCGCCGGGTCGCTGCCCTTCACGTAGGTAAGCGTGTCGCCATCCACGTCACTGCCGACGACCTTGCCGCTGACCGGCGTGTCTTCATTCGTGGTCTCGGTGTAGTTGGGCGCCGTCGGTGCGTCGTTGACCGGGTTGATGGTCACGTTCACGGTGCTGGTGGTCGTGCCACCGTGGCCGTCGCTCACCGTCACGGTGAAGCTGTCGGTTCCGTTGAAGTTGGCACCCGGGGTGTAGGTGTAGGTGCCGTCCGCGTTGACCGTGACGGTGCCATGTGCCGGGTCGCTGCCCTTCACGTACGTGAGCGTGTCGCCGTCCACGTCGCTGCCAACCACCTTGCCGCTGACCGGCGTGTCTTCGTTCGTGGTCTCGGTGTAGTTCGGCGCCGTCGGCGCATCGTTCACCGGATCGACCGTCACCGTCACCGTGCTCGTCGTCGTCCCGCCATGGCCATCACTCACCGTGACAGTGAAGCTGTCCGTCCCATGAAAGTCCGGGTTCGGCGTGTACGTGTACGTGCCGTCCGGGTTGACCGTCACCGTGCCGTGCGCCGGGTCGCTGCCCTTCGTGTAGGTCAGCGTGTCGCCGCTGTCGATGTCGCTGCCGGTCACGCGGCCGCTCACGGGCGTGTCTTCGGTCGTGGTCTCGGTGTAGTCGGGCGCGGTGGGCGCGTCGTTCACGGGCGAGACGGTCACGGGCACCGTGACGGTGGTGGTGCCGCCCTTGCCGTCGCTGACAGTCACCTCGAAGCTGTCGGGACCTTCGTAGCCGGGCTTGGGGGTGTAGACGAACTGGCCGGTAGACGGGTCGACGGTGACGGTGCCGTGCTCGGGGCCCTTGGCAACGGTGTAGTTCAGCGTGTCACGGTCCGGGTCGGTCGCCTGCACTTGTCCGCTAACAGGCTTGTCCTGATCGGTGACGACAGGGTCGGCCTTGCCTTCGGGGCCGCGGTTCTGCGCGGGAAGCAACGGCGGAATGAAGGCCGGGGCGCCACCGCCGCCGCCACCACCACCGCTCGCGGCGGCACCGACGCCCAGCACGCCGAGCGCGCCCAGCAGCCAGCCCGGCACGCCGTCGGGCAGCAAGGCGCCGCCGGCGTCGTTCCACTCGATCTCGGTGAAGTGGAAGTCTTTCCAGGGCGCGGTGTACTGGCCCCACCACTGCACGCCGGCGCCGTCCTCGAGCACGAGGTCGTTGCGGCCGCCGTCGGGGTACTCGGCGAAGAAGCCGCGCACGGCGACTTCCTGGCCGTCGCGCAGCACGAGCACGAGGTCGTCGCCGCGGCGCTCGAACTTGAGCACGCTCTCGGGCGCGATCTTCAGCGTGACGATCGACGGGCGATCCAGAACCAGAGGGGCTTCCGCCGTCGCTTTGCGGGATGACGCGCCACCAGACTTGTAAACAGCTTCCATGATTGGTCTTTCTCCTTGACTCCGGACCTCGGGCCAGCCCTCGCTTTCAGCGAACAGCCCGGGTCGCACGTTGGGAAATCTCGAAGGCCGCGGGTGGCTCTCGAGGACTCGCCGGCGCGACCCGGTGTGCGGGTCACGCAGGCTTGCGCTTGCATGGGGCGGGATTCTTGGTTCGGGGGGGTGTCCGGACTTTTGCCGGAGAGGCCGTGGCGTTTGCCGTGGCGTACAACTGTTCACAAACGTGTGTGAATGTCGAATACTTCACACGATTGGCGAAAGAAAATCAGCAATTCGCAAGTTGGGAAAGCGAGCGCTGGCGGTCTTTTGGCTTACGGGCTTTTGCCGGAGCGTCCAATTCTTTTGATGGACGGAATCGGCCCGGCTATTTCCTGCAATACCGGACGGGCCCTGTCCAGCACCCCGTTTTCCCTCTGACAGACCCCCTCGCCGCGGCACCTTTTTTAAGGCCTCGGGCGGCAATGGCGGGCGGATCGATCAGGAATGAAGACCGGTCATTGGATGAATTTGCATTTCTTGTGACAATGATTACCAAATTAATTTCTTGGTTACATTGTTTCGGCCACAGGGCGTTCCAACGCGGTGCCGGCGCCCCCTCTTTCCATGTCCTATTGGTCACCTCCGGAGCCCCGGAGAGCTCATCTGCTGGTTGTCGACGACAACGTTGACGAACTCAAGCTCTTGCTGGAAACGCTGCGGGGCACCGGCTACCGCATCACGCTCGCCTTCGATGCGATGGAGGGCTACCGGCGCGCGACGACGCTGCAGATGGACCTGGTGCTGCTGGACGTGCGCCTGGGCGGCACCGACGGGTTTGCCGCCTGCCGCCTGCTGAAGGCCGACCCGGCCACGGCGGACATTCCGGTGATCTTCGTGACCTCGTCAGCCAGCCTGGAAGAGCGCCTGACGGGCCTGCGGGCCGGCGCAGTCGACTACATCGTGAAGCCCTTCGACCCGGCCGAGGTGATGGCCCGCGTCGAAATTCACCTCGCGCTGGCGGAATCCCGCAGGGCGCGCACCGCCCCCGCCACGCAGGCGGCGCCCCCGCCCGATGACCCCGCTGCGAACGACGGCGGCGCGCCGGGCTCGGGCATGGACCGCGCGCTCATGCAGGCGGCGGAGCGGCTGATACTGGCCGACCTGAGCCGCGTGCTGCCGCTGCGCGAGCTGGCGGCGCGCGTGGGCACGCATGAAAAGCGCCTGTCGCGCGTGTTCAAGGAGCTCGCGAACCGCACGGTGTTCGAGTTCGTGCGCGAGGCGCGGCTGCACGAGGCGCAGCGCCTGCTGCTCGAATCGGCCATGCGCATCGAGGAGATCGCCGCGGCGGTGGGGTTCTCGAGCGCCGCGAATTTCGCGACAGCGTTTCGCGAGTACTTCGACTGCACGCCCTCGGCATGCCGCCAGGCCGGCGTCGAACGTTCCGGCACCTGACGCGCGATGCATCCGGTGCGCACACGCCCCTGGTGGGCAAGCGGCTTGCTGCTCGGCCTGGCCTTGTGGTTGTGGGGCTTCGCGGCCAGCGCGGCCGAAGCCGTCAGGTTCAGCGCGCTGACCCGGGGCAATGTCTCCGTCGAACAGACCGTCGAAGTGCTGGAAGACCCCACGGCCCGCCTGTCGGCGCGCGAGGTGCTCGCCTTGCCCAGCGGCGGTGCGAACGGGTTCGTGCCCGCCACGCCTGACCAGCTGATGCGCGGGTTCTCGACCTCGGCGGTGTGGCTGCGCCTGTCGCTGGTCAACGATGCGCAGGAGGTGCGCACGGCGCGGCTCGGGCTCAACGTGACGTGGCTGCGGCATGTCGACTTTCATCTGCTGCGCACGCGCAATGGCCAACCCGCATGGACCCACGCGCAGGCCGGCGTGTCCGACCCGATGGACAGCACGCACCGCTACGACCGCATTCCGCAGCTGCAGATCGACCTGCAGCCGGGCGAGTCGGTGCAGGTGCTGGTGCGCGTGATGAGCACGGGCCAGATCAAGCTGGTGCTGGAGCTGCACACCGACGAGGCATGGCACCACATCGAGCGCAACCATGCGCTGCTCAGCGGCCTGCTGATCGGCGGGCTGCTGGCCTTCGCGGTGTATTCGGCGGCGCTGTGGTGGATTTCGCGCGCGCCAATGCTCGCGTTCCAGGCGGGGAGCTTTGCGCTGCTGGCGCTGTACGAGGCCACCTACCGGGGCTATGCGCGCATTGCGCTGTGGCCCGACAGCACCACCTGGAGCTACCGCGGGCACAGCGTGATGGTGGCGGCCACGGCGCTGTGCCTGCTGCTGTACTTTCACGAGCGCGGCCGCCAGAGCCCGGTGCGCGTGCCGGGGCGCCCGCTGCTGTTCGTGCTGGCCGGCGTCGAGATCGTCGTGCTGCTGGGCACCCTGCTCGGCCCCTACGCGACCTTCGCGGCCATCGGCATCGTGAACGCGCCGCTGATCGTGCTCGCGCTGACGGTCTGCACTTTCATCTACCAGCGGCGCGCCGGGCCGGGCGGGCGGCTGTCGCTGATGGTGATGCTCGTGATCTGCGTGGGCGCGCTGATGCGCATGTCGGCGCTGATGTTCGCGGAGCGCTCGATGTCCGACTTCGACCACTATGCGCTCGCGTTCCCGGGCATGCTGGTCGGCGCCTTCGCGATCACGGCGTGGTCGTTCCAGGAAACGCGCCAGCGCAACGCGGCGCAGCAGACGCTGCTGGCGTGGCAGGCCCAGGAACAGCAGCGGCTCGAGGAAGAAGTAGTGCGCAAGACGCGCGCGCTGAGCGAGGCGCTGGGCCAGGCCGAGCAGCGCACGCGCGAGCAGAAGGAGCTGCTGGCCTACATCAGCCACGACCTGCGCGCGCCGGTGGCCACCATCCTGGGCAACCTGCGGCTGATGCAGGACGCCGGCGACATGCCCGCGCCGACGCGGCTCGCCACCATCGAACGCAGCGCGGCCTACCAACTGGAGCTCATCGATGACCTGGTCGACTACGCCAAGGGCGAGCTGGCGCCGCTGGCCGTCGAGGCGCAGCCGGTGCAGCTGCGCACGCTGGTCGACAACGTCGCGCAGTACGCGGACGCACTCGCGCAGCGCCAGCACAACAGCTTCGAACTCACGATCGACGGCGAGCTGCCGGCCCTGGTCCACCTGGACGGCAAGCGGCTGCAGCAGGTGGTGCTGAACCTGCTGTCGAACGCCGCCAGGTTCACGCGCAACGGCGCCATCGGGCTGCGCTTGCAGGCGCAGCCGAGCGACGGCGCATGGCTGTTGCATTTCGAGGTGACCGACAGCGGCACGGGCATCGACACCGACACGCTCGATCGCATGACCCGCCTGCTGGCCGACAACGCGCCCAGCATGGCGGGCGGCGGCCTCGGGCTGGTGATCGCGCAGCGCATCGTGCAGCGGATGGGCGGGCGGCTCGCGATCCACAGCGGCATGGGCACGGGGACGCGGGTGGTCTTCTCGCTGTCGACCGAGCCGGCGCCTTCGTCGGATGCGCCTGCACCGCCGCCATCGGAACCCATTGCCGCGCCGCGCCCGCGTGCCAGGCCCCGGGCGCGCGGCCGGCTGCTGCCGGTGCTGACGCCGCTGTCGCCGGCGCAGAAGGACGAACTCGAAGTGCTCGCCCGCGATGGCCGCTGGAGCGACCTGCACGAGTGGGTGAACCGGCTGGCCACGGAGGCGCACAGCCAGCCGATGGTGCTGACGCTGCGCCAGGCGCTGGACCGGCTGGATTTCGAGCAGATCCGGCTGATTGCGCGCGCGGCGCCTTTGCGCCCGCTGTAGTCCGAAGGGGCCGCGCCGCCAGAACCCATGCGACCGGCAGGGTCGCCCGATGGGTGGGCTTTCGTTTTCTATTTCGATATATCTAGAATAGTCTCGACCCACTCAAGAAAGCAATCCTCATGCGCCACCTTCACCACGCTCCGCACCACCATCACCACCGCCACGCCCCGCGCGGCGAACACGAAGACGGCCTGGCCGGCGGCGGCCGCGGGATGCGCGGCGGGCGCGGCGGCGGCGCGGGCCGGGTGTTCGGCCATGGCGGGCTGCGCTTCGTTCTGCTGCAGCTCATTGCCGACAAGCCTTCGCACGGCTACGAGCTCATCAAGGCCATCGAAGACCGCCTGGGCGGCACCTACGCGCCGAGCCCCGGCGTGGTCTACCCCACGCTCACGCTGCTGGAAGAGCTGGGCTACCTGAGCGTGGAAACCGCCGATGTCGGCGGTCGCAAGCGCTACAGCATCACGCCGAGCGGCCAGGAGTTCCTGGCCGCCAACCGCGAGACGGCCGACGCCATGATGGCCCGCATGGCGGGCGGCGTGGACGGCGCCGGCCCGCGCGCCGGACGGCCCCCGCAAGTCACCCGCGCCATCGAGAACCTCAAGCTCGCGATGCGCCTGCGCCTCGGCGGCGCCCCTCTCACCGAACAACAAGCCCACGAATTCGCCGCGGTGCTCGACAGCGCCGCACAACAACTCGAACGCATCTGAACCCATCTCTGCAAATGACCGACTTCACCACCACTGCTTCTCCTTCCAACACGCCCGACCGCACGCCCCGCCGCGTGCGCCACGAACTGCGTTTTCGCCAACTCACGGTGAAGACCGTGCAGCGCGTGACGCCGCACCTGATCCGCATCACGCTGACTGGCGACGCGCTCGAAGGCTTCACCAGCCCCGGCTTCGACGACCACGCGAAGCTGTTCTTTCCCGATGCCGCCACCGGCCAGCTCACGCTGCCGACCGCCGGCCCCGACGGCCCCGTGTGGCCCGAGGGCGGACGCCCCGCCATGCGCGACTACACGCCGCGCCGCCACGACGCGCAGGCCAACACGCTCGAGATCGACTTCGCGCTGCACGACGCCGGCCCCGCCACGCAGTGGGCCGAACAGGCCAAGCCCGGCGACATCGTCGGCGTGGGCGGCCCGCGCGGCTCGTTCATCGTGCCGACCGAATTCGACTGGCACCTGCTGATCGGCGACGACACCGCCCTGCCCGCCATCTCGCGCCGCCTGGCCGAACTGCCGGCCGGTGCGCGCGTGGTGGTGCTGGCGGAAGTCGACAGCGCGGCCGACGAGATCCCGTTCGAGACGCAGGCCGAGCTCACGCTGCGCTGGGTGCACCGCCAGGGCGCCGCGCCGGGCCTGAGCCCCGTGCTGGTCGACACGCTGAAAACCATGGCACTGCCGGACGGCGACTTCCACGCCTGGGTCGGTTGCGAATCGGCGATCGCGAAGGCGCTGCGCGCGCACCTCGTGGGCGAGCGCGGCGCGAACCCGAAGTGGGTTCGGGCGTCGGGTTACTGGCGTCGCGGTGCTGTGGCGACGCACGACACGCACGACGAATAAGGAAAGCGCAATTCAGTCGCGAAGCCCGGGGGCCGGGCTTCGCGCTAGAGCCAGCCGACGCGCTTGAACCGGTAGTAGAGGTAGCCGCAGGTGCTGACGATCAGCCCCAGCGCCATCGCGTACCCATAGCGGAATTTCAGCTCAGGCATGTGCTCGAAGTTCATCCCCCAGATGCCCGCAAAGGCCGTGCACACCGCGAAGATGCTGGCCCAGGCGGCGAGCCGCTTGGTCACTTCGCTCTCTTCGATGGTGACCATCGAGAGGTTCACCTGCACCGCCGTGGCGATGGTGTCGCGCACCGCGTCGATCGAGCCGTTGATGCGCACCAGGTGGTCGCCCACGTCGCGGAAATACTCCTGCGTGCCCACGCAGATCTGCGGCACGCGCCCGCCGTGCAGCTTGCCCGCCGCCTCCACCAGCGGCGCCACCGCGCGCTTGAGGATGAGGCTGCGGCGCTTCAGGTCGTACAGCTGCTTGATCTTGTCGCGCGCCGCGCCGCCCTGCGCAAAGATCTGCTGCTCGATGGATTCGAGTTCCACTTCGAGCGCGTCGATCACCGGAAAGTAGCGGTCGACCACCGCGTCCATCAACGCATAGAGCACGAAGCCCGCGCCGTTGCGCAGCAGGTCGGGCTCGCGCTCACAGCGCTCGCGCACGCCCAGGAAGCCCTGCTGGCTGCGGTTGCGCACCGACAGCACGTAGTTGCGGCCGACGAACACGTTGACCTCGCCCACGTTCACGCTGTGCCCACCCTCCCCCTCGGCTTCGGTCGAGGGCTCGACCAGGTGCATCACGACGAACAGCGAGTCGCCGTACTCCTCCACCTTGGGGCGCTGGTGGCCGTGCTGGGCGTCTTCGACGGCCAGCGGGTGCAGGTCGAACTCGTCCTGCATCTGCGCCAGCTCTTCGGGCGTGGCGTCGCTCAGCGCCACCCAGACGAAACAGCCGGCGCGGGAGATGTAGTCGCTGATGTCCTCGACGGGAATGTCGGCGAGCTTGGCGCCGTTTTCATAGGCCACGCAATTGATCAGCATCGGAGCACTTCCATCGTCGAACTTGAAGGGAGGTCAGGCCGCCGCATCGGTCGGTGCGGTCGCGGCCAGGCGGGCCGTGTCGGCCAGCGAGGCCTCGATGGCCTGCGTCTCGCGCGCGAGCAGGGCCAGCCCCTGGTCGGCGAACGCGCGGTGGCTTTCCACGTCGGCCCACAGGCTCGCCGCAGCTTCGGCACACGTCAGCGACGTGAAGCGGATGCGGCCCTTGGCCAGCGCGACGAAGCGCTGCTCGCGCAGCGGATCGGCCCGGTCCCAGGCGCCGCCGATGAGCACGCGCTTGCCGCGCTTGATGCGGGGCTCGCGCTCGGCAAAGAAAGGCAGCTTGGCGCCGAACCAGCCCGGCAGGCCGGTGTTCAGCGCGGTGTCGAAAGCCGAGGGCGCGGCGTGCGCCTTGGCAAATTCGCGCAGCGTGCCGAGCTGGTAGAGCGCCGGGTCCTTGGCGCCGCCCGTGCCCTCGACGGGCCGGATGACGGACGGCGCGTTGCCCGTGCCCGGGCGCCCTTCGGGCCGTTTCGACTTGCGCAGGTCCGCCAGCTGGGCCGGCGACAAGCACAGGTACAGCGCCGCGAGGTCAGCGGGCAGGGTGGCGGTGTCCGGGAGCGCGTCCGCTGCAGGGCCTTTGATTTCATCCGACGGGGCCATGGGCGCCTTTGTTCTTCACGCGGGGTTTGCGCCGAGGGATTTTAGGAGGGGCGGTGCAGGCCGCCCGGCCGCGTCAGTGCTCGGGGCCGCCCTGCCCCTGCGGCTCGGGCGCTGGGGCCGGCAGCCATTGCAGCTCGTCCGGCAGGTACGGCCGCGACCAGCTCATGCCGTCCAGCCGCACGCGCAGCGTGAGCCCCCGCACGGTGGTCACCGTGCCGGGCTGCCCGTGCACCAGCACCCTGGCGCCCTTGCGGGCAGGCACATGAAATCGTTTCCGGATGTCCTCGTAGCTCACTGGGGTCTCCATCGATGAAGGTCGCGTGCGCCCGCGTAGTCATGCGCATGCGCATGACTACGCACGGGGAAAGCGTTTGGATTCAGGAACGGCCAAGAAGCGCGTGCGACGGGGCGCCGCGCCTGGAACAGGCCGCGTGGTGGATCTGCGCCGGATCCCCACAAAGTTCACGGTCATCGGGACCGGCATGGTGCCACGCGAGGCGAAGACCTCCGGCGCTTCTCGACAATGCCGACCCGAGCCAGAAGCACACGACCGCCCGGCGACCCCTCTCAGGAAGAGCAGACCATGAAGACCGACACCGCCATCCGCCACGTCACCCCGCCGGGCACCAACCTCTTTCTGGAACTGGGTTTTGCGCCAGCCAAGGCCCGCCGCCTGCAGGCCGCATCGCACAAGCAGATCGACGACACGCGGGTCGCAATGCGCAACCGCATCGGCAAGCCGGTCACACCGACCGTCGGCTGATCCCCGTCCGCCCGTCCCCGATAATCGCCCGAGTGAAAACGACGACTGCCCACCCCGCGCCCTCCTCCAGCGACTTCTCCGGGCACACGCCCATGATGGCGCAATACCTGGGCCTCAAAGCCGACCATCCGGACACCCTGCTGTTCTACCGGATGGGCGATTTCTACGAACTGTTCTGGGCCGACGCCGAAAAGGCCTCGCGCCTGCTCGACATCACGCTCACCCAGCGCGGCCAGTCGGCCGGGCAGCCGGTGCTGATGTGCGGCGTGCCCTTCCACTCGGTCGACACCTACCTCGCGCGGCTCATCAAGCTGGGCGAATCGGTCGCCATCTGCGAGCAGGTGGGCGAGGTCGGTGCCAGCAAGGGGCCGGTCGAGCGCAAGGTGGTGCGGGTGGTCACGCCCGGCACGCTGACCGATTCGGAACTGCTCAACGACAAGAGCGATTCGCTGCTGCTCGCCGTGCATGCGGGCACGCGCAATTTCTGCGGCCTGGCCTGGCTCAGCGTGACGGGCGCCGAGCTGCGGCTGGCCGAGTGCCCGGCCGACGCGCTCGAAGCCTGGATCGCGCGCATCGCACCGAGCGAACTGCTGTACAGCGCCGAGGTCACGCCCGCCTTCGAGCAGCGCCTGAAGGCCGCGCGCGCGGCCGTGCCGTTCACGCTGTCGCTGCGTCCGGCCTGGCAGTTCGATCCCGGCCTGGGTGAGCGCAAGCTCAGCGAGCAGATGGGCAGCCACAGCCTCGCGGCCTGGAACGCCGAATCGCTGGGCAACGCGCACGCCGCCGCCGCCGCGCTGCTGGGCTATGCCGAGCACACGCAGGGCCGCGCGCTGTCGCACGTCCAGCGCCTGTCGGTGGAGCGCGACGGCGACCTGATCGAGCTGCCGCCCACCACGCGCCGCAACCTGGAGCTGGTGCAGACGCTGCGCGGCGAAGACTCGCCCACGATGTTCTCGCTGCTCGACACCTGCATGACAGGCATGGGCAGCCGCCTGCTCAAGCGCTGGCTGCTCTCGCCGCGCCGCGACCGCAGCGAAGCCAAGGGGCGGCTCGATGCCATCGGTGCGCTGCAGTCCCCCGGGCCCGGCGCCACGGCCGCGCCCTGGCGCACGCTGCGCGAGCAGCTGAAGAACACCAGCGACGTGGAACGCATCGCGGCGCGCATCGCGCTGCGCCAGGTGCGCCCGCGCGAACTGGTGGCGCTGCAGCTTGCGCTGGCGAAGGCCGAGCAGCTGGCGCCGCTGCTGCCGGGCGCGGCCGCGCTGCTGGCGCAGATCACCGAACGCCTGGCACCGCCGCCGGGCTGCGCCGACCTGCTGGTGCGCGCGATCAAGCCCGACCCGTCGGCGCTGGTGCGCGACGGCGGCGTGATCGCCACCGGCCACGACGCCGAACTCGACGAGCTGCGCGAGATCAGCGAGAACTGCGACGACTTTTTGCTCAAGCTCGAGATCAGCGAGCGCGAGCGCACCGGCATCAGCAACCTGCGCGTGCAGTTCAACCGCGTGCACGGCTTCTACATCGAGGTGACGCAAAGCGCGCTCTCGAAGGTGCCCGACAACTACCGCCGCCGCCAGACGCTGAAGAACGCCGAGCGCTTCATCACGCCCGAGCTGAAGGCCTTCGAAGACAAGGCACTGAGCGCGCAAGACCGCGCACTGGCGCGCGAGAAGTGGCTGTACGAGCAGCTGCTCGACGCGCTGCAGCCTTCGGTGCCCGCGCTCACGCAGCTGGCCGGCGGCATTGCCGCGCTCGACGCGCTGTGCGCGCTGGCCGAGCGCTCGCACACGCTGAACTGGCGCGCGCCGACCTTCGTGTCGCACCCGTGCATCGAGATCCAGCAGGGCCGCCACCCGGTGGTGGAGGCGCGGCTGGCCGAGAAGTCGTCGGGCGGCTTCATTGCCAACGACACGCAGATGGGGCCGCAGCAGCGCATGCAAATCATCACCGGCCCGAACATGGGCGGTAAGTCGACCTACATGCGGCAGGTGGCGATCGTGGTGCTGCTGGCCTCCATCGGCTCGCACGTGCCGGCCACGGCCTGCCGGCTCGGGCCGATCGACGCGATCCACACGCGCATCGGCGCGGCCGACGACCTGGCCAACGCGCAGTCGACCTTCATGCTCGAGATGACCGAGGCCGCGCAGATCCTGCACAGCGCCACGGCGCAGTCATTGGTGCTGATGGACGAGATCGGCCGCGGCACCAGCACCTTCGACGGCCTGGCGCTGGCGGCCGGCATCGCGGCGCAGCTGCACGACCGCAGCAAGGCCTTCACGCTGTTCGCGACCCACTACTTCGAGCTGACCGAGTTCCCGGCCACGCACCACGGCGCGGTGAACATGCACGTGAGCGCGACCGAGTCAGGCCGCGACATCGTGTTCCTGCACGAGATGCAGCCGGGCCCGGCCAGCAAGAGCTACGGCATCCAGGTGGCGCGCCTCGCGGGCATGCCCGCGGCGGTGGTCAACCACGCGCGGCAGGCGCTCGACGCACTCGAATCGCAGCATGCGCAAACGCGTGCACAAGTCGACCTGTTCGCACCGCCGCCGGCCACCGAAACCCCCATGGCCAGCGCCGTAGAATCCGCGCTGGCTGCCCTCGACCCGGACACCATGAGCCCGCGCGAAGCCCTCGACGCGCTCTATGCCCTCCAGAAACTGAACGCACGTGAACGCAGTACCGCATGAGCGGGCCCAGTTCCTGCAAGGCGAACCCATGACTTATTGCGTAGGCATCAAACTCAACGCCGGCCTGGTGTTTCTCTCCGACTCGCGCACGAACGCGGGGGTCGACCACATCAGCACCTTCCGCAAGATGATCGTCTACGAGCAGCCGGGCGACCGCGTGATGGTGCTGCTGTCGTCGGGCAACCTGAGCATCTCGCAGTCGGTGCGCGAAATCCTGCAGATCGAAGAGCTGCGCGAAACGCGCGAAGACGGCACGCAGGGCGACCCCATCACCATCTGGAACGCCAAGAGCATGTTCGACGCCGCGCGCGTGCTGGGCTCGGCCGTGCGCCATGTGTACGACCGCGATGCCGAAGCACTCAAGCATGCGGGCCTCGACTTCAACGTGTCGTTCATCTTCGGCGGACAGGTCAAGGGCGAAGGCATGCGCCTGTTCCTGGTCTACGCCGCGGGCAACTTCATCGAAGCCACCACCGAGACGCCCTACTTCCAGGTCGGCGAGTCGAAATACGGCAAGCCCGTGCTCGACCGCGTGCTCACGCCCGAGACGCCGCTGGACGAAGCCGCCAAGTGCGCGCTGGTGTCGATGGACTCGACCATGAAGTCGAACCTGTCGGTGGGCCTGCCGCTGGACCTGGTGGTGTACGAGGCCAACAAGCTCGAGACCGACCGCGTGATCTGCATCGACGCCGACAACCCCTACTACCGCATGATGCACAACAGCTGGGGCCAGAAGCTGCGCGAGGTGTTCGACAGCATCGAAGACCCGGTGTGGGACGACAGCGCCACCGAACACCCGCTGCGGATGCCGGCCACGCGCCACAGCCCGCTGCGAAAAATCTCGACCCCCGACGAAAAGCTCATCTGAATCTGTCCGTGCCTCCTGTCATCTTTTCGCACGGCAACAGCTTTCCGGCGAGCACCTACCGCGTCGTTCTCGACAGCCTTCGCAACCGGGGCTTCGAGGTCGACGCCATCGAGAAATTCGGGCACGACCCGAAGTACCCCGTCACCGACAACTGGCCGCACCTGGTGCAGCAGCTGGCCGATTTCGCCAAGCTGCGCGCCGACCGCGCGGGCGGCCCGGTGTTTCTCATCGGCCATTCGCTGGGCGGCTTCCTGAGCCTGATGTGCGCGGCGCGCCATCCCGAGCTGGCGCGCGGCGTGCTGCTGATCGACTCGCCGATCCTCGGCGGCTGGCGCGCGAACACGCTCAACGTGGTCAAGCGCACGCCGCTCATGAAGAGCATTTCGCCCGGCGCCACCAGCCGCAAGCGCCGCAACAGCTGGGAGCACCGCGAGGCGGTGTTCGAGCACTTCCGCAGCAAGAAGGCGTTCGCGAAGTGGGACGAGCAGGTGCTGCACGACTACATCGACCACGGCACCTTCGACAGCGAAGACACCCGCTCCCTGAGCTTCGACCGCGACGTGGAAACCGCCATCTACAACACCCTGCCCCACACGCTGGGCGGGCTGCTGCGCCGCCACCCGCTCAAGTGCAAGGTGGCTTTCATCGGCGGGCGCCAGTCGGTCGAGATGAAGCAGGTGGGCATGGCGATGACCGAGCAGGTCACCAAGGGTCGCATCACCATGCTCGACGGCAGCCACCTGTTTCCGATGGAAAAGCCGCTGGCCACGGCGGCGGCCATCGAGGCCTCGTTGCGCAACCTGATGTAGGTGGTGTTCAGGCGGTGCGGCAGGCGACCGCGTCGCCGACGCGCAGCACACCGCCACGCAGCACCCGCGCCGTCACGCCGCCATGCCCGCGCATGGCGTTGTAGCCACCGGGGCCGAGCAGTTCTTCCATGCGCGAACAGGGCTCGCAGGGCCCGGTGATCTCGAGCAGCACCTCGGGCCCGAGCGCCAGCACCAGCGGCTGGTCGCGAAACAGCGAGCGCGCCGCCAGCAGGTTCAGCCCCGACACGACGAGGTTGCGGCGCAGCAGCCCCGCGTCGACCCCTTCCATGCGCTGCGCGAGCGCCGCGACAACCGGCAGGTGCTCCGCCTGGATCAGCGTGACCTGCCGCTTGCCACCGCCGCGCCCGGCACTGCTGCGGTCGCCGGCCAGGCCCAGCCCTTCGATCGCCTGAACCTCCTGCACCGATTCGACAGGCGTGCGCCGCGCGGGGCGCAGCAGGATGGCATCGAGCCGGCCAGGGTGTGGGAACTGCCGGGTCAGGGCGTGGAGGTCGGACATGCGCCGCATTGTCCACGCGGACTTTTTTTGCGTACCGCTGTCGGCCCGCCGCATACTGGCGCGTCCTTGGGGTTGAACCGACCTTCTTCGAAGCGACACGCACCGCGCCGACGATGACCACCACCGAGCTGAGCTGGATCGCCACCACGCTGACCGCCGCGCGCCCGCGCGCGGTGGCGGCGCTGCTGCGCTACTTCCGCGACCTGGACACGGCCGAGGAAGGCTTCCAGGAAGCCAGCCTGCGTGCGCTGCGGCACTGGCCCGAGCACGGGCCACCCGACGATCCGCTGGCGTGGCTGATCCTCGTGGGGCGCAACGCGGCGCTCGACGAACTGCGGCGGCGCGACCGGCACGATCCGTTGCCCGAAGAGGAAGACGGCGACGCGGACATGGCCCTCGACCCTGACCTCGCCGAGCAGCTCGACCAGTCGCACTACCGCGACGACGTGCTGCGCCTGCTCTTCGTGTGCTGCCACCCCGCGCTGCCGCTCGCACAACAGATCGCGCTCGCGCTGCGCATCGTCTCGGGCCTGTCGGTGCCGGAGATCGCGCGCGCCTTCCTGGTCGGCGAGCGTGCGATGGAGCAGCGCATCACGCGCGCCAAGCAGCGCGTGGCCGCGGCCGGCCTGCCCTTCGATGCGCCCGGGGCGCGCGAACGCGGCGAGCGGCTGGCGGCCGTGGGCGCGGTGGTCTACCTGCTGTTCAACGAAGGCTACGCCGCCAGCGGCGGCACGGCCCATGTGCGCGTGGCGCTGTGCGAAGAGGCGATCCGGCTCGCGCGCCTGCTGTGCGACCTGTTCCCCGACGCGCCCGAGACCGCCGGCCTGTGCGCCCTGCTGCTGTTGCAGCACGCGCGCGCCGATGCGCGGCTGGACGCCGGCGGCATGGTCGTGCTGCTCGAAGACCAGGACCGCACGCGCTGGCACCGCGCGGCGATCGACGAAGGCCTGGCCCTGCTCGACACCGCGCTGCGCCAACGCCGCGTCGGGCCGTACCAGCTGCAGGCGGCCATCGCGGCCACGCACGCACGGGCGGCGCGCGCGGCCGACACCGACTGGGCCGAGATCGACCGACTCTACGCCGGGCTCGAAAAGCTGCAGCCTTCGCCCGTGGTCACGCTCAACCGCGCGGTGGCCGTGGCCAAGGTGCGCGGGCCCGAGGCGGCGCTGGCGATGGTCGACGGGCTGGCAGAGCCGCTGTCGGCGTACTTCCACTTCCACGGCCTGCGCGGCGGGCTGCTGACGCAGCTGGGCCGCGCCGACGAAGCGCGCCGCGCCTTTGCCGACGCGCTCGCGTTGGCCCGCACCGCCGCCGAGGCCGCGCACATCCGCCTGCTGCTCGACCGCCTCGGCGCGGGCGCCTCTTCCGACTCCCTTCAAGCAAAGGACGCACGATGCTCTATTCCATCCTGATCTACGGTTCCGAAGCTGCGGCGGCCGGCTGGGCGCCCGAGGTCGAAGACGAGATGCTCGAGCGCCACACCGACCTGCGCGACGAGCTGCAGGCCGCCGGCCGGCTCGGCACCGTGCTGCGCCTGATGCCCGACACCGCCACCACCGTGCGGCACGCCGGCGCCGCGCATCCGCTGGTGACCGACGGGCCGTTCGCCGAGACGAAGGAGCAGCTGATGGGCATCTACATCGTCGAATGTGAGTCGCTCGAAGACGCGCGGCATGCGGCGCGGCGGCTGGACTTCGAGGGCGGCGTGTTCGAGATCCGCCCGGTGACCTGGTACGACCCGGGCGTGATCGCGCCGCGCATCCCGCAGGTCTGAAAAAAATCCCACTGCGCTGTCGGATCAGCTGGGCCTGCGCCGTCCTTGGAACGAGCGCCCGCATGTCGCGGGTCGCCACTCACGCCAAGGAGAAACGTCCATGCCCTCGAATGCCCCCTCTTTGCAAGACCGCTGCGCCGTGATCCACGGCGGCAGCGGTGCCCTCGGCGGCGCCGTCGCCCGCGCCTTTGCACGCGAAGGCGTCCGCGTGTTCATCACCGGCCGCAACCGCGACAAGCTCGATGCGGTCGTGCGAGACATCACCCAAGCCGGCGGCCACGCGCAGGCCGCGGTGGTCGATGCGCTGGACGAAGCCGCGATGCTGCGCCACGCGGCCGAGGTCGCCGAGCAGGCCGGCGGCATCGACCTCGCATTCAACGCGGTCGGCGTCTTCCACGTGCAGGGCCGGCCGCTGGCCGAGCTGGCGCTGGAGGACTTCTTCCTCCCCATCCACGCCTACACGCGCGCCAACTTCCTCACCGCCAAGGCCGTGGCGCCGCACATGGCGGCGCGCGGCGGTGGCGTGATCCTGTCGGTGTCGACGCCCGCCTCGCGCCTACCCGGCCCCGGGTACCTCGGGCATGCCGTGGCCTGCGCCGGCGTGGAGGGGCTCGCGCGCCACATGGCGGGCGAGCTGGCGGCGTTTCGCATCCGCACCGCCTGCATCCGCTCGCACGCAATTCCCGAGGCGGTGGCCGCGGGCTCGCACAGCGGCGAGGTGTTTCGCCCGGCGGCCGAGCGCATGGGCCTCACGGTCGAGCAGATGCTGGCCGCGCGGCCCGAGGGGCTGCTGGTCGAACGCCTGCCCTCGCTGGACCAGCTCGCGGGCACCGCGGTGTTCCTGGCCTCGCCGCTGGCCGGGGCCATGACGGGCGCAATAGTCAACCTGAGCGGAGGGGTCATCCTCGATTAGGGTTGTGGTCGCTTTGAATTAACATCAAGATACAAATAGGAACTTTAGAAACAGTCGTTTCATTTAAGAAAAAACGTTGCACCACGTACACCACGGCTCAAAAATGTCGTCCTATGTCTGCCCCTCTCCTGGAAGACGTTGAAGTGGTCTCGCTGAGCCCCGCGCTGGTGGTCGAAGACGATCCGGCCATGCGCGAGCGCCTGGCGTACGTGCTGTCGACGCTCGGATGCGACGAGCCCCAGATCGCCTGGGCCGACAGCCTGACCTCGGCCCGCTCGCTGCTGGAGCAGCAGCATTTCGGCGTGGCGCTGGTCGACATCGGCCTGCCCGACGGCAGCGGCGTCGACCTGATCGAGTGGATGCACGAGCACCACCGGCTGGTGCCCGCGGTGGTGATCTCGGCCTGGCGCACCGAGGCCGTGATCTTCGCGGCGCTGCGCGCCGGCGCCATCGGCTACCTGCTGAAGGAACGCGACGACCTCGAGCTCAGCATCGCGCTGCGCAGCATCGAGCAAGGCGGCGCGCCGATCGACCCGGCCATCGCCCGCCGCATCCTCGGCTGGGTCGCGACCCAGCTGCCCGGCCTGCCCTCGCCGCCCGACGATCCGTCGCTGACGCCGGCCACCACGCCCGTCATGCTGACGCCGCGCGAGCGCAAAATCCTCGAGCTCGTGTCGCAAGGGATGAGCAACCGCGACATGGCGGAGGCGCTGTCGATCTCCAGACTGACCGTGGAATGCCACACCAAGAACATCTACCGCAAGCTGGCCGTCAACTCGCGCACCGAGGCGGTCTACCAGGGCCGAAGGCAGGGCCTGCTGCGCTGAGGCTCCTTGCGGGCCTGCTGCTGTGGGCCCTGTGGCTGCTGCTCCCGACGGGCAGCGCACACGCACAAACACCGGTTGTTCCTGAACTGCGCGCCGAAGCCGCACGCGGCACCGGCTGGCACGACACGACGCCGCCCGCCGACGGCTGGACGCCCGTCGCCCTGCCCGACAGCTGGGCCACGCGCTGGCCCGGCTTCGACGGCGTGGTCTGGTACCGGTTGACCTGGGAGCAGCCCGCGCCAGTGACCGAAACCGGGCTGCTGCTGCACTACCTGAACATGGCCGGCGAGGTCTCGCTCAACGGCACGACGATCTGGCGCGACCGCAGCCTGGTCGAGCCGCTCACGCGCGCCTGGAACTCGCCGCGCTACTGGCTGCTGGCCGCGCCGCAGTTGCGCGCCGGCACCAACACGCTGCTGGTGCGCGTGTCGGGGCTGTCGGCCTACCAGGCCGGGCTGGGGCCGGTGAGCCTGGGCACGCCCGCGCTCATGCAGGCCGAGTTCGGCCGCGAGCAGCTCATGCGGCGCGACCTGCAGGTGTTCGGCCTGGCGACCAGTGCGGCGGTGTCGGCCTTCTTCGCGGCGTGGTGGCTGCTGCGCCGGCGCGAAACGGCCTACGGCTGGTTCGCGGCAATGTCGGTGCTGTGGTTGCTGTTCGGCTACAACCAGATCGCCACCAGCCCCTGGCCCTTTGCCAGCAACCACAGCTGGCAGGCGCTGAACACCTCGCTGCTGCTGTTCTTCAGCGTGTCGTACGGCGTGTTCGTGCTGCGCTTTGCCGGGCGGCGCCTGCCGCGCCTGGAGATCGCGGCGTTCGCGGTGGCGGCCGTCGGCGTGCTCGACCTGTGGTTCGCGGGCACCGCCAACCTGCCCACGCACCGCGCGATCTGGACGCTGGTGGGCGGCCTCACGATCATCGTGGTGAACAGCAGCGGCATCTTCCACGCGCTGCGCCACCGGGGCAGCCCGATGCGCTCGCTCGCGCCGTTCATGGCGGTGTCGGCGCTCACGGGCGCGCACGACCTGCTGGTGTTCACGCAGGTGATCGACAGCAACATCTACTACACGACCATGTCCTCGTACGTGCTGCTCTTGGGCATGGCGCTCACGCAGGCCGGGCGCTTCGTGCAGAGCCTGCGGCGCATCGAGAACTTCAACACCGAGCTGATCGAGGAAGTGAACGCCGCCAAGGCGGAGCTCGCGTCCACGCTCGCGCAGCAGCACGCGCTGGAGCTCGCGCACGCGCGCATCGGCGAGCGCGTGGCCCTGGTGAGCGACCTGCACGACGGACTGGGCGGCATGCTGGTGGGCAGCATCGCGACGCTGGAGCGCACGCCCGAGCACCTCAGCGCGCCGCAGCTGCTGGCGATGCTCAAGAGCCTGCGCGACGACCTGCGGCTGATCATCGACGCCACCGGCCGCGACGACGGCGCGCGCGCGCTCGGCGAGCTGCTGGCGCCGCTGCGCTACCGCAGTGCGCAGCTGCTGGACGCCAACGGCATCGACTGCCGCTGGAAGGTCTCGGGCATCGACACGCTCGAACTCGCGCCCTCGCAGAGCCTGGACCTGATGCGCTTCCTGCAGGAGGCGCTGACCAACGTGCTCAAGCACAGCGCGGGCCGGCGCGTGGACGTGACGGTGGCGCGCGCGGGAGCCGAACTGCAGCTCAGCGTGCGCGACGACGGCCGGGGGTTTGCAGTGGACGGCGTGAGCGGCGGCGCGGGGCTGCGCAACCTGCGGGCGCGCGCACGCCGCCTGGGCGCGCAGCTGCAGCTGCAGTCGCGCCCCGGCGAAACGCAGGTGGTGCTGCGGATGCCTCTGGGCGGTGCGGCGGCTACTTGACCAGCGCCAGCGTGCCCTTCATGAGCGACGCGTGGCCCGGGAACGAGCAGAACCACGCATAGCTGTCTCCCGCCTTGAGTTTGCTCACGTCGAAGCTCACGGCATCGGTCTCGCCGCCGCCGATGACCTTCGAATGCGCGATGACGCGGGCATCGCCCGGCTTCACGTAGGCCTTGTCCAGCCCCGCGCCGATGCCGTCCGCCGCCACGCCCTGCGCGTCGGCGGCCTTGCTCAGCACCCAGTTGTGGCCCATCGAGGCCTTGGGCAGCTTCCCGACGTGCTTGAGCTTCACGGTGAACTGCTTGCAGCTGGCCGGCACCGCGATGGCGCTCTTGTTGAACTGCATCGCGTCGTTGCCTTCGATCTCGATGTCGCAGGTGGCGGCCAGCACGGGGCCTGCAAGCAGCGCCGTGAAAAGCAGGGCCGCGGTGGTTCTCGTCTTCATCACATGGTTCCTTCGGTGAGGTGCCGATTCGGCACGCCCCACTGTGCGGTGGGCGTGCCGCGAAACACTTGCGATGAATCAATGCGCGGCGAAAAGCCTCAAAGCTCGAGCACCAGCCGGCCTTCGCAGGCACGCGAACAGCAGGCCATCATCTTCGTGTTCGCATCGCGCTCGCTGCGCGTGAGCACCACGTCGCGGTGATCGACCTTGCCGGCCAGCACGCGCACTTCGCACGAACCGCACAGGCCTTCCTCGCAGTCGCTCTGCACGTCGACGTTGGCCGCGCGCAGCGCCGTCAGCAAGGTCTGGTCGGGCGGCACGGTGATGACGAGGCCGGAGTCTTTCAGCTCCACCTCGAAGGCATGTTCCTTCGACGGGTCGAGCGTGGCCAGCGTCGATTCGAAATGCTCCACGCGCAGCGCGCCCTCGGGCCACGCGGCGCAGCAGTCTTCCAGCGCTTCGAGCATGCGCAGCGGGCCGCAGGCGTACACCTGCGCGCCGGGCACGGGCGTGGCCAGCAGCGCGCGCAGGTCGTTGCGCCGGCCTTCGTCGGCCGCATGCACGTGCAGGCGCTCGCCGTGCAGCGCGGCCAGCTCGTCGACGAAGGCCATGCTCGCGCGGCTGCGGCCGCTGTAGTGCAGTTCGTAGTCCATGCCCAGCGCCTTGGCGCGCCGCGCCATCGCACTCACGGGCGTGATGCCGATGCCGCCGGCGATGAAGATCGCCTTCGGCAGCGACTCGTCAAGCCGGAAGTGGTTGCGCGGGCCGCGGATGCGCAGGCGGTCGCCCACCTTCACGTTCGCATGCACCCAGGCCGAACCGCCGCGACCGTCGGGCTCGTGCAGCACGGCGATCTCCAGCGCATGGGCTTCGTCGGGGTCGCCGCACAGCGAGTACTGGCGCGACAGCTCGGGCGTGCCGCATTCGACGTCGATGTGCGAACCCGGCGTCCAGCGCGGCAGCGGCTTGCCGTCGGGCGACACCAGGCGCAGCCGCACGATGCCGTCGGCCACCGGCGTCACGCGCTCGACCACCACGGGCCGCGCGATGGCGTGCGCCGACGGCTCGCCGATGCGCACCGGCACCTGCACGTCGCGCAGGCCGGCGTTGGCGCGCTCCGGGTTGGCGCGCGGGTCCCATTCGACCCACAGGTGCTCGGGGCCGCGGAACGAGGTGTTGGGCACGTAGCTGAAGCGTTGCGCCGACAAGCGCATGTGCGGCAGGCGGCGCGTGAACTCCTCCAGAAAGATCTGCATCTCCATGCGCGCCAGGTTCTTGCCCATGCACTGGTGCGAGCCGTAGCCGAAGGTCAGGTGGTCGCTGGCGTTGTCGCGGCGGATGTCGAACAGGTCGGCGTCGGCGAAGTGGCCTTCGTCGTGGTTGGCCGACGAGGTGACGATCAGCAGGCGCGAGCCCGCCGGCAGGTCGACGCCGCCGACCTGCGTGTCTTTGGTGACAAGCCGGCGCCAGGCGGCCACCGAGCCGTTGTGGCGCAGACACTCTTCCACCGCGTTGGGAATGAGGCCCGGGTCGTCGCACAGCTCCTGCCATACCTGCGGGTGCTGCAGCAGCAGCTTCACCGCGTTGGCAGTGGCGTTGGCGGTGGTCTCGTGCGCGGCCACGATGCCGGCCATCATCATCGAGTGCAGGTACGAGTCGGTAACGACCTCGGGGTGCTGCATCTGCTTGCGGATGCCGTACTGCATCCAGCCGGGCGCGTCGGGGTCCTGGCGCATCTTGTCGAGCACCTTGCCGGCGTACTGCCAGAAGTTGCCGACGGCGTGCGCCACGGCGACCTGCTCCTCGGGCTTGGGGCGGCCCCAGGTGTTGACAGTGTGCGCAATGGAATATTTGCGCAGCGTGTCCATGTCTTCCTCGGGCACACCGAGAAAGTGCAGTGCCACGGTGAGCGGAATCTCCCACAGCATCTGGTCGACGAGGTCGGCGCGGCCGTTGTCGATGAAGCGGTCGACGTAGCTGCGCGCGAGTTCGCGCACCAGCGGCTCGTGGTGCTTCAGCGCCTCGGGCGTGAACGGGTCCATGAGCGCGCGGCGGCGCGGCATGTGGGCCGGCTCGTCCTCGTTCACCAGCGTGCGGTTGAGCGCAAAGCCGTAGCTTGCGAGCACGGCGTTGGCTTCTTCGCCGGTGGGCGTGATCTTCTCCAGCGCGTTCGACGGGCTGAAGGTGAGGTTGTCGCGGAACACCGCCTTGATGTCGTCGTAGCGCGTGATCACCCAGTAGCCCAGCTTGGGGCTGTAGAAGATCGGCTCCTGCTCGCGGGCCCAGCGCACGTACTCGGGCGGGTCCTGCTGGTAGCCGTCCTCGAAGGGATCGAACTCGGCGGCGCGCTGGCTCACGGGGCAGCCGGTGGGCGTGCGCTCGGCGGAGAGCGCCCCGTGCGCGACGGGGCAACCGGAAGTGCGCGAAGGCATGGCGGTGTCGGACATGGCAGCAGACTCAGTCGAGCGTGATCTTCAGGTCGCGGATCAGCTTGTGCCAGCGCGCGGTCTCGGCCTTGAGCAGCTCGGTGTACTGCGCGGGCGTGTTGCCCACGGGCTCGACGCCGAAGTCGACCATGCGCTTGTTCACCGAGGGCTCGTGGATGGCGGCCACCAGCTGGCGGTTGAGCGTGTTCACCACGTCGGCCGGCGTGGCCGCGGGCACCACCACGCCGACCAGCGCGGCGGCCTCGACGTTCTTGTAGCCGAGCTCGGCGAAGGTGGGCACGTCGGGCAGCTGCGGCAGGCGCGTGGGGTTGGCCACGGCCAGCGCGCGCACCTTGCCGCCCTTGATGAAGCCGGCACCGGCGGCCATGTCGACCATCATGGCCGGCAGCTGCCCGCCGACCACGTCGGCCAGCGCGGGCGCCGCGCCGCGGTACGGCACGTGGACCATGAAGAGCTTGGCTTCCACCTTCAGCAGTTCCATCGCCAGGTGGTGCGGGCTGCCCGCACCGGCCGAGGCGTAGTTGATGCCGCCCGGCTTGGCCTTGGCCTGGGCGATGAAGTCCTTGGCGGTGGCAAAGCCCGAGTTGGCGCCGACCACCAGGATCATCGGGAACTTGCCCATCAGCGTGACGGGCGCCAGGTCCTTGGTGGGGCTGTAGCTCAGCGACTTGTACAGCGCCGGGTTGAACACCAGCGTGCCGTTGTCGGCCGAGAGCACGGTGTAGCCGTCGGCCGGGGCGCGCGCGGTTTCGGCGGCGGCCAGCGCGGTGTTGCCACCCGGCTTGTTGTCCACCAGCACCGGCTGGCCGACCTGCGTCGACAGCGTCTGGGCGACGGTGCGCGCGAGGAAGTCGGAACCACCGCCCGCGGCGTAGGGCACGAGCCAGCGGATCGGCTTGGCGGGGAAGGTGGTCTGGGCGCTGGCGGCGGTGGCCAGGGCAGCCAGGGACAGGACCGCAAGGCCGCGGGCGAAGTGCTTCTTCATCGGGGTGTCTCCGGGGTAAGAATTGTGTATTGCGTAATTATCATACGCATTGCGTAATCACCAAACCACGGGTTTACCCGGCCACCGAGGCCGCCACCTAAGATGAGGACGACATGACCTCCCCCGCTGAAGCACCCTCTTCCCCTCCCCGCGAGCGCCGCCAGCGCGTGCAGTCCGCCGAGACCGGCATGGCCGTGCTCAAGGGCCTGGCGCACCTGGGCGGGCGCAGCAGCCTCACGGCGCTGGCCACCCATGTGGGCGAGAGCCCGGCCAAGGTGCACCGCTACCTCGCGAGCCTGATGGAAGAAAGCCTGGTGCGCCAGGACACCGCCTCGCAGCACTACTACCTGGGCCCCGAGGCAATCCAGATCGGCCTGGCCGCCATGCGCCAGGCCGACCCGATCCGCGCGGCCGAGCCCTGCCTGATCCGCCTGCGCGAATCGCTGGAGGTGACCTGCTTCGTCGCGGTGATGGGCAACAAGGGCCCGACCATCGTGCGCTTCGAGGAGCCGGGCCTGCCGGTGACGGTGAACGTGCGCGCCGGCTCGGTGATGTCGATGCTGTGGTCGGCCACCGGGCGCGCCTTCCTGGGCCTGCTCGACGAGTCGCGCGTGGTGGCGCTGGCCGAGCAGGAACTGGCCGACGCCACCGAGGACATGCGCGCGCTGCTCGATGCCGACGACCCCATCGGCGCGTTGCGCCGCGAGGTGCAGCAGGCGCACTGCGCCATCGTGCGGGACACCTACCTGCGCGGCATCAGCGCCGTGGCGGCGCCGGTGTACGACTACGCGGGAAGGGTGTGCGCCGTGATCACCGCGCTGGGCGCCACGGGCGGGTTCGACCCATCGATCGACGGGCCGATCGCCATCGCCGTGCGGCGGGAGGCGAAGGCCGCCGGCGCGCTGCTGGGCGCGGCGGCCTGAGGCTGCTGGCTTATTCCGCCCAGACCACCGCGCCGGTCCACGCCGTGGCCAGCACCACGATGCCGAAGGCGATGCGATACCACGCGAACGGAATGAAGTTGTGCGTGCTGATGTACTTCAGCAGCCAGCGCACGCACAGCCATGCGCTGATGAACGAGAAGGCCAGGCCCACCGTGAACATCGGAATGTCGGCCACCGACAGCAGCGCGCGCTCCTTGTAGAGGCTGTAGGCGCCCGCGCCGATCAGCGTCGGAATGGCCAGGAAGAACGAGAAATCGGTCGCCGCCTGGCGCGACAGGCCCAGCAGCATGCCGCCGATGATGGTCGAGCCGCTGCGGCTGGTGCCGGGGATCATCGCGAAACACTGCACCAGGCCGACCTTGAGCGCGTCCCAGGGCGTCATGTCGTCCACGTGCTCGACACGCACCGAACCGGGCGGGCGCTTCTCGGCCCACAGGATGATGAAGCCGCCGATGATGAAGGTGCTGGCCACCACGGTCGGGATGAACAGGTGCGCCTTGATCATCTTGCCGAACAAGAGGCCCAGCACCACCGCGGGCAGGAAGCCGATGACGATGTTCAGCGCCAGCCGGCGCGCCTTGGGCTGGCGCGGCAGCGCCACCACGGTCGAATGGATCTTCTGCCAGTAGACCAGGATCACCGCGAAGATCGCGCCGGTCTGGATGGCGATGTCGAACACCTTGGCCTTGGCGTCGTCGAAGCCCAGCAGCGAGCCCGCAAGAATGAGGTGGCCGGTCGACGAGATCGGCAGGAATTCGGTCAGACCCTCCACGATGCCCATGACAGCGGCCTTGACCAGCAAAACGATATCCACGCGTACTCCTTGAAAGAGCGGCAATTATGGCGAGGCCATCGGTCAGGCCCTGTTCAGGCGCCGTTCCGCCGGTGGAACACGAGGCAGCCCGCCCACGGAAATACCTAGTTCAGGTGATGTTCGACCTCGGCGCGTTAATACATATTGATAACAGTTATTCATCTGCGCCCGAAGGAGCATCCATGTCAACGTTCACCACCGGGAGTGAACTCGAGGACTGCGTCGCAGAAGAACGCCCCTCGACGCTCGACGACCATGTCGAAGACCGTCTCAAGAGCCCCTGCCAGCGGGAGCGGGAGCAGTGCCACGGCATGCTGCGCGTGGCCGAAGCCACCGGCGCCTCGGCCCACGAGCTGCGCCAGCTGACACAGCGCCTGGCCGACATCGACCGCTGCGGCGCCAGCGCCTGCATCGTCGCGCAGGGCCATGTGGAGGCCGACCGCATGGCCTCCGGCCTGCAGGCCAACGCCGCCCTGTGCATCGACTTCCGGCTGCTGGAGCCGCTGGGCCCGGCCCACGACAAGAAATGGTTTGCGCGCTGGAAGTTCTGGAGCTTCCTGCTCGGCGCGGCCGGCCCGGTGGCCGCGCTCACGCTGCAGGGTCTGGCGCTGCGGCCGGCCGAACCGCACGACGCGCACGCCGACCTGGTCGCCAAGTCGCGCAAGGTGCTCGAAAGCTGGCGCCGCACCTCCGACACCCTCTTCTGGCACGCGGTGGAAGACTACGTGCGCCAGCAGGCCTTCTCGCTCGAGACCCAGGCCTACCTGATGCACTGCGTGGCGTCGGTCTTCGCCGCCGAAGCGCCCGTGCTGTGCGACGCCGAACGCGAGCGGCTGGCCGCCGTGCTCACCGACACCTACTGCGACGCGCTCGGCACGGCGGCGACCATGCCCTCGTCGGACATCTACCGCCGCCTGGCACAGGGCCTGGAAACCGACAGCGGCAACGCCGGCCCGGGCCGCCCGCTCGCACGCGGCGAGGCGGCGCAGGTGGCGATGACCACGCTGGTCACGGTCGTCGGCAACGGCGGCTCACACTGAAGCTGAAGCACGCCGGCGCAGCGCACGCACCGCGCTGTCGACCGTCGTCAGCACCGGCAGGCCGCTGGCCGCTTCGCAGGCGCCACGCGCCCGCGCCATGCTGAACTGAGCCAGGGCAATGCGCGTGCAGCCGCGCGCGCGCAGCGCGGCGGCCTGTTCGGCAATGAGCGCATCGTGGCGCTGCGTGTCGCCCGCATCGAGCGCGGCCAGCGCGCCCTCGGCCAGCGCGAGTTCGAGCGCCATGCCCGAAGGAAACTCCGGCGGCATCGATTCCAGCGTGCGCGCGAAGGTCGCGATCAGGCCCAGCCGGCCTTCGCCCTGCACGGCCTCTTCGATCATGGCCTCGTTGGGCTTGAGCACCGGAATGCCCGCGTGCCGCTGCGCCACCGCCTCGATGCACGGCCCGAAGGCCGAGCAGGTGAAGAGGATGCCGCGCGCGCCCGTGTCCACCGCGTACTGCGCCAGGCGCTGGAAGCGCTCGTGCATCGCCGCGTCGAGCCCCTTGCCGTCGCGCGCGAGGTCGGCCGAGAGGCTGTCGTCCAGCAGGTTCATGCGCACGGCCTCGGGCCAGTCGCGTGCGAAGGCTTCGTTGATGGGGGCGACGGAATGCGAGAGCGCGTGGATGAGGGCGATGCGTGTCATGAAGTCAGGGTGGGATCAGATGCCCTTGGACGACGGGTTGGCAAAGGCCTCCTTCGTCTCGGCATTGAGCGGGTAGTTGATGTTGATGCCCTTGGGCGGAATCGGCGACATGAACCACTTGCTGTAGAGCTTTTCCATCTCGCCGGACTTCATCATGCCCGACACCACGCGGTCCACCAGCGCCTTGAAGGCCGGATCGTCCTTGCGGAACATCAGCGACTGGTTCTCGGTGCGCAGGCTCTCGCCGGTGATGACGAAGTCCTTCGGATTGCGCGCGTTGGCGATCTGGCCCGCCAGCAGGATGTCGTCCAGCACGAAGGCCTGCGCGCGGCCGCTCTCGACCAGCAGGAACGAGTCGGTGTGGTCCTTGCCCGAGAGCTGGTTCACCTCGAGGCTGCGGCCCTTGTCGGCCGCGCGCAGCAGGCGGAACGACGTGGTGCCGGCGGTGGTGACCACCGTCTTGCCCTGCAGGTCGGCGATGCTCTTGATGCCCGAATCGGCCTTCACCAGCGTGCGCACGTTGTAGCGGAAGATGTCCGGCGAGAAGGCCACCTGCGACTGGCGCTCGACCAGGTTGGTGGTGGAGCCGCACTCGATGTCCACCGTGCCGTTCTGCACCAGCGGGATGCGGTTGGCCGAGGTCACGGCCTGGTACTTGATGTCGAGAGCCGGCAGCTTCAGCTCGGTCTTCACCGCCTCGACGATGCGGTTGCAGATCTCGATGCTGTAGCCCACGGGCTTGAGGTTGGCGTCCAGGTACGAGAAGCCGAACGAGGCCTCGCGGTAGCCGAAGGTGATGGCGCCGCTGGCCTTGATCTTGGCGAGCGTGTCGTTGGCGGGCTGCGCCTGCGCGGGAGCGGTCGGTGCCAGGGCGGCAAGGGCCAGCGCGAAGGCGGCGGCGGCGATGGAAAGCGACGGGCGAAGCTGGGGCATGGAACGCTCCTCGGAACGGCGGTTGAAGAAAAGGGGCGGTGGCTCAGCGCGCGGCGATGCGCGTGACCGCGTCGACCGAGGCGGCGAGCCGCGCGACGATCTCCTGCAGGTGGTCGCGCGTCGCGATGTACGGCGGCGCCAGCAGCACGTGGTCGCCCTGGCGCCCGTCCACCGTGCCGCCGAAGGGGTAGCACAGCAGGCCGCGCGCCATCGCGTCCTTCTTGAGGCGCGCGTTGACGGCCAGGGCCGGATCGAAGGGCTGCTTGCTCGCGCGGTCGGCCACCAGTTCGACGCCCCAGAAGAAGCCGCGCCCGCGGATGTCGCCCACGTGCGGGTGATCGCCCAGCGCCTCGGCCAGCATCGCGCCGAAGACAACGCCGTCGTCGCGCACCTTGGCGACCAGGCCGTCACGGCGGATCACCTGCTGCACCGCGAGCGCCGCCGCGCAGGCCATCGGATGGCCCAGGTAGGTGTGGCCGTGCTGGAAGAAGCCGCTGCCCTTGGACATCGCCTCGACGATGCGGCGCTGCGCGAGCACCGCGCCGATCGGCTGGTAGCCGCCGCCCAGGCCCTTGGCGATGGTCATCAGGTCGGGCACCACGCCCTCCTGCTCGCAGGCATGCAGCGATCCGGTGCGGCCCATGCCGCACATCACCTCGTCGAGGATCAGCAGCACGCCGTACTTGTCGCAGACCTCACGCACAGCCTTGAAATAGCCCGGCACCGGCGTGAGCACGCCGGCGGTGGCACCGCCCACGGTCTCGGCCACGAAAGCGATCACGCGGTCGGCGCCCTGCGCGACGATGGCCGCTTCCAGCTCATCTGCCAGGCGCAGGCCGTACTGCTCGGCGCTCTCGTCGGCACGCTGCTCGCGGTACGGGTAGCACGGCGCGACGTGCGTGGCCGGCACGAGGATGGGCGCGAAGGGCTCGCGCCGCCAGGCGTTGCCGCCCACCGCGAGCGCGCCCAGCGTGTTGCCGTGGTAGCTCTGGCGGCGCGCGATGAAGTGCGTGCGCTGCGGCTGGCCGATTTCCACGAAGTACTGGCGCGCCATCTTCAGCGCCGACTCCACCGCCTCGGAGCCGCCGCTCACGAGGTACACGTGGCTCATGCCTTCGGGGGCAGAACCGATGAGCTCGTCGGCCAGTTGCTCGGCCACCTCGCTCGTGAAGAAGCTGGTGTGGGCGTAGGCCAGTGTGTCGATCTGCGCGTGCATGGCCGCCATCACCTCGGGGTGGCCGTGGCCGAGCGAGGACACGGCCGCGCCGCCCGAGGCATCGAGGTACTCGCGCCCTTCGGCGTCGCGGATGAACATGCCCTGCGCGCTGGCGGCAACGGGCGGGGTCTGGCGAAGGTGGCGGTGGAAGACGTGCGTCATGGCGGGAAGAAAGCGGGGGGCCTGTGTTTGGAACTAACGTTTCGACCGAATTATTGTATGGAACATTTGTTCCGTCAACTCTCGTGATTTCCCTGCTCCGGTACATTCGTTCCAGACACCGCACGAAAAGAGACACCGCCATGAGCGCTGCGCCGGGCCGCCCCAAGCAAGCTCGCACCGCAGTGCGAAGCACGAAGGTATTTCGATGAACGCCAAAGAACTGATCCGCCAACGCTTCAACGACCTGAGCCCCGCCCTGCAGCAGGTCGCGCGCTACGTGCTCGACCACCCGAACGAAGTGGTCACGGGCTCGATGCGCAACGTCGGCACGCGCGCGCAGAGCACGCCGGCCACGCTGGTGCGTTTCGCCCAGCACCTGGGCTTCGAGGGCTGGCCGCAGCTGAAGGAGGCCTTCGCCGCCGACATGGGCCTGGGCACCGAGACCTACGGCGGTCGCGCCAAGCAGCTGGTGGGCCGCGTCGCCGACCAGGGCCTGGCGGGCGAGATGTTCGAGGTGCAGCGGCGCAACCTGGAGCTCACGCACCAGCAGAGCGGGCCGGCGCTGCTCAAGGCCTGCGCGCTGCTGGAGAAGGCGCCGGCCGTGCACGCGGCGGGTTTTCGCGCCTGCTTTCCGATCGCCTTCTCGTTCGTGTACGTGTACCGGCTCTTTCGCACCAGCGTGCACCTGGTGGACGGCCAGGGCGGCTCGCTCGAGATGCAGCAACGCGCCTTCGCCAAGGGAGACGCGCTGGTGGTGGCGAGCTTTGCGCCCTACTCGCGCGAAGCCTTGCAGGTGGCCGAGGCGGCGAAGGCGGCGGGTTGCCGCATCGTGGCGATCACCGACAGCGTGACCTCGCCGCTGTCGCTGCTGGCGGACGAGACGCTGCTCTTCACCATCCACAGCCCCTCGTTCTTCCCCTCGGTCGCCGCCGGCGTGGCCGTGACGGAAGCGCTGGTCGAGCTGCTGGCGAGCCGCGCGGGCAAGCCGGTGATCCGGCGCATCGACCAGGCCGAGGCGCAGCTGTTCGAGTCGGGGGCCTACCTCATGGCGCCGGTGGCGCGGGGCGGCTGATCAGGCCAGCGCGCGGGTGCGGCCTGCGCTCTGGCGCAGGTAGAGCACCAGCAAGTCGCGGTTGGCGTTGATGTGCTCGCGCATCGCGGCTTCGGCGCCCGAGGCCTCCTGCCGGCCCAGCGCCTCGACGATGCAGCGGTGCTCTTCGAGCGCCTGCAGGGCCTGGCTGTGCCGGTACAGCAACATCGCGGCGTCGTGCCTGTGCGGGCGCGAGCGGCTGTCGAAGATCACCGGCAGCTGGCAGGCGCGCTGCACGGCCTCGCTGAGCCAGCGGTTGTCGGCCAGCGACAGCAGCTTGTGGTGGAAAGCCTGGTTCAGGTCCTGCCACTGGTCGGCCCGCTCGTCGGTCCATTCGCCGCTGCCGTGCAGCAGCGCATGCTGCTCGTCGACCATGGCCGTCAGTTCGGCCAGCGCCTCGTCGTCCAAGCCGCGCTCGCTGAGCAGGCGGCAGCCCATGCCTTCGAGCGTGGCGCGCACGCTGAAGGCGTCGAACACGTCCTTGGCGTCGAAGCGGCGCACCTGGAAACCCCGCTGCGGGTGGTAGACCAGCAACCCCTCGTCGGCCAGACGCGCCATGGCGCCGCGCACAGGGGTGCGCGACACGCCAAGCTCATTGGCGAGCGAAATCTCCATCAGGTGGGCGCCGGGGGCGATCGCACCGTCGAAGATGCGGGTGCGCAGCGTGTCGGCCACGGACAGAACGCGCGTCCGCGAGGGGTCTGGGGGGGTCATCGAAAGTCGGAAACAGGGGACGGCCGGAAGCGGGCCGCGCGGATGGTACGGCGGCGTATCGAAGCTTCATATCCCCAATTTCCGTAAAAATACCGTTCTGGCGACTTTTTCGAGAATTACGGAAAAATTATTAACTTCTGTAAACAACCACCCCGGTTTCTGCGTTACCGCCCCGCTGTTTCTGCCGCAAGGTGGATCGCGGCGCGAATCCGGGGGTAGGTGCCGCAGCGGCAAATGTTGCCGCGCATGGCGTCCGAGACCTGGTCGTCGCTGGGTTTGGGCGTGGCTTTGAGCAGCGCGCAGGCCGACATGAGCTGGCCGCTCTGGCAGTAGCCGCACTGCACCACGTCGACCTCGGTCCAGGCCGCGCGCAGGGCGTCGGCCTCCCGGCCCTTCAGGCCCTCGATGGTGGTGACTTCGCGCCCGGCCACGGCCTCCAGCGGGGTGACGCAGGAGCGCACGGCCTGGCCGTCCAGGTGCACGGTGCAGGCGCCGCACAGCGCCTTGCCGCAGCCGAACTTGGTGCCGACGAGCTTCATTTCGCCGCGCAGCACCCACAGCAGTGGGGTGTCGGGCTCGGCGCTCACGGTGGCGGTCTGGCCGTTGATCTTCAGCGTGGTGGTGGTCATGGGGTGTCTTTCTTGCTGTTCTCGGGGGTCAGGCCAGCCGCAGAGGCAGGCTGCGCAGGCGCTGGCCGGTCAGCGCGAACACGGCGTTGGCCACGGCAGGCGCGATGGGCGGCGTGCCAGGCTCGCCCACGCCGCCGGGCGGCACCTCGGCGCCGGTGCCGGCGAGGATGTCGACCTCGATGGCCGGGCACTCGTCGATGCGCAGCGGCGTGTAGTCGTGGAAGTTGCTCTGCTGCACCTGGCCGCGCGCCACGGTGATCTCGCCGCGCAGCGCGGCCGACAGGCCGAACACGATGCCGCCTTCCATCTGCTGGCGGATCAGGTTCGGGTTGACCGGCAGGCCGCAGTCGATCACGCACACCACGCGGTGCACGCGGATCTGCCGCTCGGGCGTCACCGACACCTCGGCCACCTGCGCCACGATGCTGCCGAAGGCGCGGTGAATGGCCACGCCGCGTGCGCGCTTCGTACCGTCGGGTCCGTCGGCCAGCGGCTCGCCCCACTTCGAGAGTTCGGCCACGCGCTTCAGCACGGCCAGGTGGCGCGCATCCTTGGCGAGCAGGCCGGCGCGGAAGGCCACCGGGTCCTTGCCGGCAGCCACGGCGCATTCGTCGATGAAGCTCTCGACGAAGAAGCCGTTCTGCGAATGCGCCACCGAGCGCCAGATGCCGGTGGTGACGGCCGACTCCACCGGCACGTGCGCCACGCGGGCCTGCGGGAAGTCGTAGGCGGTGTTCCAGGCGCCGTCGGTCGAGTTGTCCATGAACGACGGCGCACCCAGGCTGGAGCCGGCGCTGGTGGTCTGCCACGCGACCAGTGCGCCCGCCGCGTCGAAGCCGGCCTTGCACAGCGCCACGTAGGCGGGGCGATAAAAGTCGTGCGTCATGTCTTCCTCGCGCGACCAGATGAGTTGCACCGGCGCGCCGCCGGCCTCGCGTGCGAGCTGCGCGGCCTGCACCAGGAAATCGATGAAGTAGCGCCGCCCGAAGCCGCCGCCCAGGTAGGTGACGTGCAGCGTGACCTTCTCGGCATCGATGCCCAGCGCCTTGGCGACCGCGGCGCGCGCAAAGCCCGGCGCCTGCGTGGGCGCCCAGACGGTGGCGGCGCCGTCCTTGAACTGCACGGTGCAGTTCATCGGCTCCATGGTGGCGTGCGCCAGGAAGGGCACGCGGTACTCGACCTCGATCGTGCGCGCGGCGGACTTCAACGCCGCCGCCACGCCGCCGGTATCGAGGCGCGCATTGCCCGCGTCGGCGTCGAGCGTGCGCGCGAGGCGGTCGATCATCTCGGCGCTCGACAGGCTCGCGGCGGGGCCGTGGTCCCATTCGATGTCGACCTGCTTCAGCGCGCGCATCGCGTGGTACGGCGTGTCGGCGATCACGGCCACGCCGCCCGCCGTGCTGCCGGTGCCGACGAGGCTCGCGGCCACGGGTTCCAGCGCCATCACCTTGCGCACGCCGGGCAGCGCCTCGGCCGCCTTGGCATCGAAGCGCGCGACGCGGCCGGCCAGCGTCGGGCACATGGCGATGCTGGCGTACAGCAGGCCCGGCGGCAGCACGTCGATGCCGTAGGTGGCGGTGCCATTGAGCTTGCCGGCGTTGTCGATGCGCCGCTGCGGCTGGCCGATGACGCGGAAGTCGGCTTGCGCCTTGAGCTTCACCGCCGTGGGCAGCGGCTGCTGCGCGGCCTTCGCGGCCAGCTCACCGAAGCGCGCGCTGCGGTTGGAGGCCGGATGCAGCACGCGGCCGGCCTCGGTGCGGCATTCGCTGGCGGGCACCTGCCACTGCGCGGCGGCCGCGCCCACCAGCATGAGCCGCGCCGAGGCGCCGGCCTCGCGCACCGGGCCCCACTGGTCGGTGACGCTCGACGAGCCGCCCGTGCCCGAGAGCCCCGGGATCGTGCGCAGCAGCTTGCCCACGACCTGGTGCGCCGCGCGCTTGCCGAAGCCCTCGTCGCCAGGCTTGAAGGGCAGCGCGTCGAGGATCATGGCCTGGTTGTTGTAGATGGCGTCGAAGCCGGCCTGCTCGAGCTGCACCTGCGACACCGCGGCGTCCATTTCTTCGGCCAGCAGCATCGCCAGGCCGGTGTGCGTGCCCTGCCCCATTTCCGACTGCGTCATCACCAGCGTGACCGTGTCGTCGCTGCCCACCTTGACCCAGCCGTTGAGCGCGACCTGCCCGTTGCCCGCCGGCAACGGTGCGCCGGGCACGAGGCGCGAAGCCGCCGGCGTGGCGGCCCAGCCGACGACCAGGGCGCCGGCGGCGCCGAGGGTGCCGAGCACGAAGTGGCGGCGTTTGAGTTGAGGCATGGGGTGGTCTTTCTTCGGTGGGGGTCTTGTCGTTCAGAGGTGCGGTCGTCGTCAGGACGGCACGGCGATGCCTCGCCAGAAAATCTCGAAGCCGGCTTCGGCGTAGTCGAAGACCTCTTGTTCATCACCAGCCTGCGCGATGTAGCCGACGGTGGTCTCGGCCATGGCGGTCAACATCGCGCCCAGGAACTCCATCGGCCGCTCGACGACTTCGCCGCGCCGCATGCAGTCTTGCGCCACCGCCTCCAGCCGCGCGAACGGCGCCATGCCGGCGGCGCGGCTCTCGTCGCTCAGTTCGTCGGACACCTTGAGCTGCGCCAGCACGCGCAGCTTGCCGGGGTGCGCCACGCCCCAGCGCACGTAGCGGTCCCAGATGTGGCGGAACTGGGTGCGCGGGTCGGCCGCCTCGGGCCAGTCGGCCAGCATCACGCCGGCCAGCTCGGTCTTCAGCGCGCGGTACAGCGCGTCGGTCAGCAGCGCCTTGCTCGCGAAGTAGGTGAACAACGTGCCCTCGGCCACGCCCGCGGTGCGCGAGATCGCCGAGGTCGGCGTGGCCCACACGCCGCGCCGGCCGAACTCGACCAGCGCCGCCTCGAGGATGGCGTTGTGCTTGTCTGCGCTGCGGGGCCTGGCCATGCGCGGACGGTCTCCATCGTTCGTTTAGTTGAGTGCGCACTCAAGTATAGGAAGGCGGCGCCGATCCGCAAGCCCCGCGCGGCCCGCGCCATGCCGCATGGCGGAACCACGGCGCGGCGCGGCAGTCCAACCAGTGTCGTGGCGTCGTGCTGCGACAGGAGGTACGACCATGAAGCATGTGAAGCATTGGCAGGACCCCGTCAACGCCGTCGCCGGCGTGTGGCTGATCGTCTCGCCATGGGTACTGGGCTTTCAGGGCAATTCGCTCGCCATGTGGACCATGGTGGCGACCGGCATCGTGCTGGGCGCCGTGGCCTTGGGCGCGACCTTCGTGCCGCACCAGTGGGAAGAGTGGACCGAAGTGGCGCTGGCAGCCTGGCTGGCGGTGTCGCCCTGGTTGCTCGACTTCCGCATGGTCGAGCCGGCGCTGGTCAATGCAGTCCTCGTGGCTGCGGTGATCATGGTGCTCGCCCTCTGGGTCCTGGTGACAGACAAGGACTACCTGGGCGAGGCCCTCGACCGACCAGCGCACTGATGGGGAGAGAGCGATCCTGTGAGCGCCGAGCGGTGACCACCGCCGCGAAGCGACGACGCCCGGTCCGGTGTTCGCGCCGGTCGGGCCGACGGGCCAGGCAGGTTCCCATGCCCGCCCGCAACACCCGCCCCTTACGGTGTGCGGGAAGCGGCGTTGCTGTTTGAAGGGCTGTTGCCGGCCGGGCGGGTCGCCCCCATCCAGTCGGCCTGCCAACCGCCGCCCATGGCCTGGATCAGCGCGATTGCCGCGGCCTGGCGATTGACCTGAAGCTGCACGAGCGCGCGCCGCGCGCTCAGTGCAGCGGCCTGCGCCTGCACCACGTCGGTGTAGCTCACCTGACCCGCGCGATACCGGTTGAGCAACTGCTGCTCGGTCTTGTCGGCCGCTGCCGTGGCCTCGCGGCGCAAGCCTTCCTGCTGCGCCAGCGTGGCGCCGGTGGTCAGCTGGTCTTCCACGGCCTGGAACGCGGCCAGCACGGTCTGCCGGTAGCGCGCCACGCTGGCCTCGTGGCCGGCCTTGGCGGCATCGACGCTGGCGCTGATGGCGCCCGCGTCGAACACCACCTGCGCCACCGACAGGCCCAGCCCCCACAGCGTGTTGGCCGCGCCGAAGAGGTCTCTCACGCGGCTGGCGTTGCTGCCGACCGAGGCCGTGAGCGAGATGTTCGGGTAATAAGCCGAGCGCGCCACGCCGATCTGCGCATTGGCCGCGGCCACCGCGCGCTCCGCCGCCGCGATGTCGGGACGGCGCTGCAGCAGCGTCGAGGGCACACCGGTCGGCACGCCGGGCACCGTGGGCGTCCAGCGCGCGGGCGGCAGGCTGAAGTCGGCCGGCGCCACGCCCACCAGCATCGCGATGGCGTGCTCCAGCGTGGCGCGCGTGCGCTGCAGGCCCACGCGGTCGGCCTTGGCGTTCACCAGCTGCGTCTGCGCCTGCAGCACGTCGGTCTGCGCGGCAATGCCGGCGGCATAGCGGTTGCTCGTGATCTCGAACGCGCGCTGGTAGCCGAGGATGGTTTCGTCGAGCAGCACGATCTCGGCGTCGGCCTCGCGCAGCGAGAAGTAGTTGGTCGCTAGGTCGCCGACGGCCGACAGCCGCGCCGAGGCCAGGTCGGCCTCGCTGGCCTGCGCATTGGCCTGCGCGCCGTTCACGGCCTCGCGCAGGCGGCCCCACACGTCGGGCGTCCAGCTGGCGCCCAGCGTGGCGCCGAAGGTGTTCGACGGGCTGGCCGAGGCGTTGCCGCCCACCGTGCCCGAGCGCTTGCCGCTGCCGTCGAGGGACACCGACGGGAACAGCCCCGCGCGCTGCTCGCGCACCAGCGCCTGCGCTTGCGTGTAGTTGGCGACAGCGGCGGCGATGTTCTGGTTCGACACTTGCACGCGCGCCGCGAGTTCGTCGAGCGTGGCATCGCCGAAGAGCTTCCACCACTCGCCGCGGTCGAGCGCGTCGGCCGGCGCGGCGGGCAGCCAGCCGTCGGCGGCGGGCTGTTCCTTCCAGCCGGCCGATGCCGCCGACTCGGGCACCTTGTAGGCCGGGCCCACGGCGCAGCCGGCGAGCACGGCGGCCAGCGCGAGCGTGCTCAGCGCGAAGAAGCGTCGTGAAGAACCAAAGGAAGAAATGGAGGCATTCATGGTCATGGGTCTCAGGCGGCCGGGGCGCGGCTCAGCGCGTGTTCGTTCTTGCCGCGGCGGCGCAGCTTGTCGAGCAGCAGGTACACCACCGGCGTGGTGAGCAGCGTCAGCAGCTGGCTCGCGATGAGCCCGCCGATGATCGCCACGCCCAGCGGCCGGCGCAGCTCGGCGCCCTCGCCGAAGCCGATGGCCAGCGGCAGCGCACCGAGCGCGGCGGCCAGGGTGGTCATCAGGATGGGACGGAAACGCAGCAGGCAGGCCTCGCGCACCGCCTCGAGCGGGCTCAGGCCGCGCGAGCGCTCGGCCTCCAGCGCGAAGTCGATGATCAAAATGGCGTTCTTCTTCACGATGCCGATCAGCAGGAACACGCCGATCAGCGCGATGATGGAAAACTCCATGCGGAACATCAAGAGCGCCAGCACCGCGCCCACGCCGGCCGAAGGCAAGGTCGAGAGCACCGTCACCGGATGCACCAGGCTCTCGTACAGGATGCCCAGCACGATGTAGATCACCACCAGCGCCGCCACGATCAGCATCGCCTGCTGCCCCTGCGACTGCTGCGCACTCAGCGCGGTGCCGGCAAAGGCGCCGCGCACGTTGGTCGGCATGGCGATGTTGGCCTCGGCCTTGGCAATGGCCTCGCGCGCGTCGCCGAGGTTGGCGCCCTCGGCGAGGTTGAACGAGATGGTGGTGGCCAGCTCGCCGTCCTCGTGGCTCACCGACGTGGCCACCGACTGCTCCTCGAACTTCGCCACCGCCGACAGCGGCACCAGCGCGGTGGCCGTGTTGCTCAGCACGTTGCCGGTCGAGGCGTTGCGCGAGCCGGCGTTGGCCGACACCGGCACCGTCGCGGCAGCGGCGCTGGCAGACGTCGTCGTGCCGCCCGTGGACGTCGTGGCCGCCACCTGCGTGGTCACCGCCTGCCCCGCGACCACCGAGGTCTTGGTGGCCGGCACGTACACGTCGCGCAGCGCGTTCGGGCTGCGCGTGTAGCCCGGCGCCCATTCCATCACCACGTGGTACTGGTTGAGCTCGGTGTAGATGGTGGCCACCTGCCGCTGGCCGAAGGCGTTGTACAGCGCGTTGTCGATGGCGGTGGAGGTGAGCCCCAGCCGCCGCGCGCTGTCGCGGTCGACCTTGGCCACCGTCTCCACGCCGTTCTGGTCCTGGTCGGTGTCGATGTCGGTCAGCGTGGGCTGCTGCTTCATCTCGTCGGCCAGCTTCACGGCCCAGGTGCGCAGGTCGGAGAGGCTGTCGCTCTTGAGCGTGTACTGGTAGGTGGAGTTGCTGGAGCGTCCGCCCGAGCGCACGTCCTGCACCGGGCCGAGGAACACGCGCAGCCCCGTCACCTGCGCCAGCTGCGGGCGCAGCCGCGCGATCACGGCCAGGCCGCTGTCCTTGCGCTGGCTGGCCGGCTTCAGGTTGACGAACATGAAGCCGCCGCCCGCGCGCCCGCCGCCCGTGAAGCCCACCACGGTGTCGACCGCCTCGTCCTTGCGGATGATGTCGACCACCTCGCGCAGCTTGGCGCCCATGGCCTGCGACGAAATGCTCTGGTCGGCACGCAGGCCGCCGTTGAGCTGGCCGCTGTCCTGCTGCGGGAAGAAGCCCTTGGGCGCCGCGCTGAACAGGTAGACATTGAGCCCCACCACCGCCAGCAGCACGACCATGACGATCGCCTTGCTGTCCAGCGCCCAGTCGAGTGCGCTCTCGTAGCGCTTGAGCATCCAGTCGTAGCTGCGCGCCGCCGCGCGGCCGAAGCGGCCTTGCGGCTTGTTCTTGTCGTGCTCGCCGCCGGGCTTGAGCATCCACGCGCACATCATCGGCGTGGTGGTGAGCGAAATGACCAGCGAGATCAGCACCGCCGCCGACAGCGTGACCGCGAACTCGCGGAACAGCCGCCCCACCTGCCCGCCCATGAACAGCAGCGGAATGAACACCGCCACCAGCGACACGCTGATCGACAGCACCGTGAAGCCCACTTCCTGCGCGCCGAGCAGCGCCGCCTTCATGCGCGACATGCCCGATTCGATGTGGCGGCTGGTGTTCTCCAGCACCACGATGGCGTCGTCCACCACGAAGCCCGTGGCCACCGTGAGCGCCATCAGGCTCAGGTTGTTAAGGCTGAAGCCCAGCAGGTGCATCACCCCGAACGTGCCCAGCAGCGCCACCACCGTGGCCACCGCCGGCACCACCGTCGCGCGCACGCTGCGCAGGAACAGGCTGACCACCAGCACCACCAGCAGCACCGCGATGACCAGCGTCATCTCCACCTCGCGCAGCGAGCTGCGGATGGAGTTGGTGCTGTCCGAGGCGACCTGCAGCGTCACGTCGGGCGGCAGTTGCGCCTGCAACTCGGGCAGCAGCGCACGCACGTTGTCGACGGTCTCGATGATGTTGGCCGAGGGCTGGCGCGTGATCAGCACGATGATCGCCGGCTCGCCGTTGAACAGGCCCAGCGTGCGCGTGTCTTCCACGCCGTCGATCACATCGGCCACCTCGCGCAGCCGCACCGCCGCGCCGTTGCGCCAGGCCACGACCATCGAGGCGTAGTCGCTCGCGCGCAGCGCCGGGGTCTGGGTGTAGATCTGCAGCTTGCGGCCTTCGCCTTGCACCATGCCCTTGGGGCGGTTGGCGTTGGACGCTTGAATCGCGGCGCGCACGTCTTCGGTGCTGATGCCGTAGCGGTTGAGGGCGAAGGGGAGCAGCTCGATGCGTACCGCGGGGAGCGAGCCGCCGCCGATCTCTACGTCGCCTACGCCGTCTACCTGAGACAGGCGCTGGCTGACGATGTTGGAGACGGCGTCGTAGATCTGGCCTGGGGTCTTTGTTTTGGACGTGAGGGCCAGGATGATGACTGGCGACGCCGCCGGGTTGGCTTTGCGGTAGGTGGGGTTGCTTCTTAGCGTGGCGGGCAGGTCTACGCGGCTGGCGTTGATGGCGGCCTGGACTTCTCTGGCGGCGCCGTCGATGTTGCGGCTGAGGTCGAATTGCAGCGTGACTCGGGAGGAGCCTACGGAGCTGGTGGACGTCATTTCGTTGACGCCTGCGATGGTGCCCAGGTGTCTTTCCAGTGGCGTGGCGACGCTGGTTGCCATCGTCTCTGGGCTTGCGCCTGGGATCGAGGCTCTTACCGAGATGACTGGATAGTCGACTTGGGGTAGCGGGGAGACTGGTAGGACGAAGAACGCTGCGATTCCTGCCAGGGCGATGCCTATGGTCAGGAGGACTGTGCCTATGGGGCGGCGGACGAAAGGACGCGACAGGTTCATCGCAGTGCCTCGTTTTGCTTCCCGAGGCCGGGTCTCGGCCCGGCGGCCGACCTACTTTTCTTTGCTTCGCCAAAGAAACGTAGGCAAAAG
>NZ_JBWKPA010000016.1:0-102475 GCF_059416405.1 Variovorax sp. GW821-FHT09D04 | reverse complement strand
GCTCCTACCAGAACCAGCTCCAGCCCCTGGTCAATGTTCGACTGGCACCGCTGATCTCGATTGCACTGGCGCTAACACCCGGAGCTCAGTCGCTTTTCGGTGGACTAGGTAGAGCGGCTGTATCGGTTGCATTGTCCAGGGTTTGCGGCCCGCGCCGGCTAGTCCAGCGCGAACGCACAGCGGCTGGCCCCACCAAAAGCGACGAGCAAGACACTCCAAGATGATCCGTCGATCGAAGAGCAGGCCGCGCTCTATAAAACGACGGCCTGGCGGCGGAGGCGCCAGCAACTGCTGCAGCACCGCAGCAGTTCCAAGCTCAGCGAAAAACTCCTTTCCGAGTGAGATGCGACAGCCGTCTCGATCAGAGATCGAGTGTTGATCCGCTCAAAGATTGAGCACGTGACACATACGCGTATAAGGACTTGGTGTTCCGATGCCCCATGCGCAGCGCCACGGCGGTTGCAACCGATTCAGTGCTTGTATCCATCCCGCGTCGTAGTCGTGTCTCAAGCTCAGCGGAAATCGCATCGTTCGCGAACTTCGCCCTAAGCGCATGTATCGAGGAGCCGGCCGGCGCTCCAACCGCCTTGAATGAAGTTGAGAATAATTTTGTTATCGCGCGATCCGTAAGGGGACGGCCATCTCTTGCTGACAAGAAGATGTTCCCTTGATGATCGACTTGACGAACTTTCTTACTGTTGACAAATGGAAGACGGTAATGATCTATGAAATCACACACTCGCAGAGCAAGCCATACTGGAAAGGCAAACTCGGTTTCGTAGCCGAACTTTTGCTTAGTCGGGCGAATGAGGATCGTCGGCCGGGATTCGGATTCGATACTCTCTCGATCGAACTGCTCAACCTTGAGCGAATTGATAGAGCCTCTCCGCAGACCGACGGTGTTCGCGATGTCAGCGATGAGGATGTTCCTCTGGGAAATAAATGGAGTGCCAGTAGAGACCAGAAAAGAAAGCCTCACTTGGTCCAGTTGCTGGTCATCTAGCGCGTAGCTAGTCTTGTGCTTTGAACCTGATCCCACATGTCGATAGAGCAAACCAGGGAAGTCTTCTGGCCGAAATCGCTGGCTTTCAACGCCTGTCGCGCTCGGGGGCGGTGAGCACAACCCCAGCTCTTCACGACGTCGCGTTGCATACCATTCCAACCAATCCAACACGCTATTCACTTTTTCGTTAACCGTCCGCTTTGCAGTCATGTCCCGGGTTCGAGACGACGTCCGCTGCAAAATCTGAACAAGCGACTCGTTCCTAAAACGTTTAAGTTCGAGGTTAGAGATAAGCGAAAGATCAAGCTGATGCGTCTGAGAAAATTCCCAGAACCCCATCGCGCTGCGAACTCTTTTTTCGATCGTCAAGCCGGAAAGTTGACGACGCACCGTTAGATCAACGGAATAGTCGGTCAGCTCTCTAACGAGGCTTCTGTCGAGCAGATCGAAAACGAGAAGAATGGGTCTAGCGTCGTTCCCGCTACGTGATAGATGGAGGCGAGTAGTCTTATCGGGCACGACTCACCCCCAAGGACGTGATTTTCCTTAGCGACGAAGTGAGTTCAGCATTCCTGAGCCGGAGTGCTGCGATTTCTAGGTCGCGCGAACCAATGGCTTCATTGGCTTCACGCTCGAGCGCTAGATAGCGCGCTTCAAGCAACGACTCTGTCTCACGTTTTTCTGCAGCAGCTACCAGTAGGCGTGACAACTCAGCCTGGCTCACGCGGGCTAGCGTTTCGGCCAGCGCGAGCCGGCGCTCAAGTTTCCGAATTCGGTCATCTTTCTGCGGACGCGAATTGAGCGCGGCCCGATGACCTTCGATGGCAGCAATCGCCGCCTTGCACCCATCCAACAGCGACTTATGAGCCTTGAGCGTGACATTGGCATTTTTAACAAAGGCTGAACATCGCTCTCTGAGGTCACTAGGTAGATCTGCAGAACACCATGCATTGAACTGCCGGACCGAACGCGGCAGCAGTTGTCGCTCGAACAACTCCATGGCGAGAGCGTGGACCTTCACATCGAGCAACGATTTGCTTACTGCGTGCACCACGTCTGTAAGTAGGTTCACCTTATTTCGAATGTTGTCTGCAGCCCTCGCCCTGTTCACCTCCGCCACGGGAGGCGCCCCCCGCTTCCTAGAAGTACTACCTGACCGGACAGGCATCGCGACCTCCGGCTGCAATGTCCATCCGTTTAATGTGATGCTCAATCATGGACTTCAGTGCGGTCGAGGCATGACCAAGCGCTTTTCGCTGCAAGGTTGGTGCGTCACTCGATCGCAAAAGTTGCTCCGTCTCCCGCAGCTCCTGTTTAAGATTTTCGACATGCTGAGCCGTGACCAGATGGTAGGGGCAGCGACCACAGACTTCAGCCGATGCATTTGATTTTTCGAGCGCGCCTGTCGCTGCAGAATGACAGTGCCCTTGAGCACGTTGCGCAACTCCTCCCACCATGCACGTCCCATGCCTCATCGGAAGCGGCGAATGCCCTCGATGAAGAAGAGCTTTGCTAAGCACTTTTGCTTGGTCCTGCAGGGATTGTTCGCGGTACGAAAGCGTTCCACGTAAAGCCTGATGAAAGCGTTGAACAAGGCGCCCATATCCGCCAGACGTGTCGTCCTCGCGCCGAACGACGCGGGCGATGAAATCAGACAGTTTCTCTTCAGCAACGTCGTCGAGTTCTTTTTCGAGAACGGCCTTTTCAGCAGCAAGCGCTTCGCGCTCTTGATTCGTTAGTTGTGCAAATAGCGCAGCCCCAGTCCTGTCGATCGCGATTGCGGGGGTATCTGTCACGTACGTCCGTGTCATTTCTATAGTTTCATGGCCAAGCTGCTGACAGAGTGCTTGTAAGGTGCCGTGCTCATAGCGGTAATGAAACAAAAGTGCATAAGCACGCCGAAACATATGCGCAGTTATACGGCCGTTCCCCATTGGCTCGAACACATGATTTGTGACGCGTGTCGATGCCTTGGACGCCAGCCAATGCAGCTTACCGTCTGGATTTGCCCTTATCACAGGAATACTGAATAGACTTTGCGCAACCGGATCGGTCATAGCGAGCCCTTCGCCAGCAACTTTTCGTGCGATCGTGGACAACTTAATTAAGGCGGCGACCACATCTTTAGTAACTCGCCCCACATAGAAAGGCACACGTCTACGCAGGGATTTTTCGATGTAAAAGTCGCAAAGATAGATCCCCAAGCTTTCGCTAACCGGTCTTAAACACGTTGTTTGAAGACCAAGCACTGGGTGTAATATTTCATCGCGACGGCGCGCGTTGAGGGTGGCTATAAGCGTCATCGCAGCCAATAAAAAAGCCTCGGTTACCGCCTTTAACGGCACACCTCCTCGAACACCAGAACCTGATGCGGTTCTAACTTTTTGGCCAAGCATGGTTTCGAGGGTTTTAATTTCCTCGCACTCAATGATGCATTTGGAGACTCGCCGTTGATCTCCGCGAAACGTGTGCCGTTGCTGCGAGAGTCGCTCATGCGCAGCGATCAACACAGGGCCAACCGAATATATCCACCACTGAGCACGAGACAGAATGCTAGAGAGTTCAGCTGGCCCAATTGACCGAGTCCTACCCCTCGCCTCCCTGCCATATGTTCGCAATGAAGCGGCGGGATTAGGAAACGGAACAAAGTCGACGCCGAACTTTGGAATAGCCAGATGATTGGCTGATTGCATGAAGTTCTGCAAACATTGTCGCGACCCAGTTGTACCGAAGAGAACTTTTGCCGACGCGAGGAGGGCTATTTCAGGGCAAATATCCGAGCACCTACCTGCCAAATGCTTGCGCAATCGCAATACCTCCCAGTGGCGGGCGTTGGTTCTGAGTGCAAGCATGACCTTCCGCGAAAGATTTACTGTCACTTTGCCGTTCTTCCAATACCTCCGAACTGCCCACAGATTGACTCGTTCGTCGTCGGATAGTGACCCAAACATTGAGTCACACCGCGTCTCCAATTGCAATGCGTCATACCAACCGCCGGCAGCAAGCTGGCGTGCCAAGCGATCAAACGCTGCCGGAGTCCAGTCCTTGAGGGAGTAAATGCCATGCAACCACCCGTGTTCAAAAATCTTTGCGAGGGTGCGAACTAAAAGGAGACCGGTGGTATGGCGAGCTTTGCTGTCGCGCCCGGCCAAGAATAACGCATCCAAGCTTCGAATGATGGCGCTGCAAAGATCTGGCCGATCGGCAATTGAACAGCCCTCGCTTAAAAACGGAGTCGCAGGGAGAATTAGAGAATTAAGATCTAAATAGGCAGCTAGGCCTTCACTGCGATGCCAAAAAAGCTTAGGTATCTCGATGACCCCCGCAGGCGAGAGCGTGAAGGCGCCACTTCGAATTTGATAGAGCTCAAACGGGGTCGCCTGGCTGCTGTACGTTTCGGCTGCAAGAGCTTGATGTTTAGACGCCATTTTCGTCTTTCAGTCGTGCGTAGGAAGCTCGGAAATTCGGCCCGTAGGGGCCGCGACTGATGAGCCCGGACAGGGCCAGATTAAAAAGCATTCCAGGCAGATGAATCTCTTTAAAACGAGCTTCGTTTTCACCCAGTAACCGGCCCCAGCTTTCCTCGTAGAAAATTGCGGTCGCCGCAATCTCTTCGATCCGGTCGGCATCAATCAAGATCTGCCGATTAGGGCATCCCTCGGCACTGTGGCATCGCGTCGCGCCGCACATGCCGTTTAACACCCAGTCAGCCTTGGGCGGTTGTAGGGGATTGGAGCAAGAACTTCCATCTCCCACTGGATATAAAAGGAACCCCTCAGGATATTCCGCGGAGTCCGCTTTTTGAGAAACATATACAACAGAGATTTCGAGTCTTTTTTGAAATTCCAAATTCATCGCCGAATTTAGTTTTCGCAACAGCAATTGATCTAGATAGTGCGCCGTCGTTGCAGCGCGGCTATGCCCTCCTAGCCGCCGTGCGACCTCGAGCCCGCCTTTTTTTAGCGAAACGAGTGCCAAGGCTTGGGTGCGAATTTGATCAAACGAGAAGCTTGGAAGCGCGTATTTTTTACAAATTGCGTCGCGCGGTCGCTGAACACCCGAAATCAGACGCTCCCGATTTCGCTTTGAGTTTGGCGGTGTAGGCATTAGCCAAAGCGATCTCGCCTTTGGATCGGTAAAATTTAACCGTTTGAGGTGCGCGAGCCGTTCTATAAGCAATGTCAGCGCTGCGTATGCTGCATGGTCGGAGGGTGACACCACGACAGCCGGTGTGTGGTCATCAGATTTCGACTTATACCCTTGGATGACGAGCCTTTGTCCTTTAGGCACTATGTCATCAAGGCAAAGAGAAATTACCGAACTGGCGTTCCAACCTGTATAGATCTGCAGTATCAGCAGGCAAGCAACCAAAACCACGGAGTTGGCCACGAAAGGAAAATAATATATGGAATGCTTGTGAATCTGTGGCTCAGAAATAAACTCCATTGCATATTCGTGTGCCTGCTTAACTCCGCAAAAGGATTCAAGCCCGAATGGTGGTCGTCCAGCATCATCAAGCCCGGAAATTGCGTGGCGCATATTCAACGTAAAAGCTATTTTTCCAGGTGCAGCTCGAAGCGCGAGCTTGAGATTTTCTGGGCCCGATTGATCGAAGATGGAACTTACAAGCCTTTGCTCTTCAAAAGTCAGAGTTTGGCGTCCTAACTCAACCAACTTACGTGCTTGCAGCCGGTACAACTCAATTTCGCTGATGCACGCCCTCTCAATTGCCTTCAAATCATCAGCCAACAGAGTCGTAAGTTTATTCTTCAGATCTTCAACGGACGCGTGTGGAATTGCGCCAGCAGGAGAGCGATGCGGGTCACTTTGCGATTCAATATCGCTTATGAGCTCTCTGGCACCTCTCTCTATGAAACGTGTCGAAAAAGCAAAGACCTTCTTCGCTAATTCGACGTTCCCAAACTTTTCATGCAGGTGCCCTCTGATTAATTTTCTAAATTCAGACGAGGTATTGGATTTCGTCTGGGGTGCCCACAACATTCCATCTATACGTTGTTCCAAAGAAAAAAATAAACTCGACAAGTCCTCGCTGCAGATGCTTTTTGGCTCTTTGGTACTAATTAGCCGCCATTGGTTATCCGACGCAAGGAGCCTCAGCGCCCAGTGCAGTCTTTCGACAACCGATCGGTACATCCGGTCCTCCAAGCTTGATCGCGCAAGACTTTCAAGAAAAGCATGCGGCCACGTCCCGGGAACAATCGCCAAGCGGTCCAAGTGGAACTCGACGGTCGATCGGTATCTGATCCTGCGCACCATTTTTGTAACTTGAATCTGGATCAATGCCTTGCCCGAGTTAGGTTGATGGATCGTGGGCAATGCCGACGCTACTTGGCAGGCACTACCTTGCTCGATTTTTGATGCTACATACGTGGCTGTGGTGAATCTCGCCCCGGCCGACCTGCCGAAGGACTCGGGCCGCTTCGACCTGCCCATTGCCCTGGGCATCCTCGCGGCCAGCGGGCAGATCGAGAACGCCCGCCTCGCCGGCCACGAGTTCGCCGGCGAGCTGTCGCTGTCGGGCGAACTGCGGCCCGTGCGCGGCGCGCTCGCGATGGCCGTGGCCACCTACACGCAAGGCACGGCCGTGCGGCTGGTGCTGCCCCTGGACAGCGCCCAGGAGGCTGCGCTGGTGCCCGGTGCGCAGGTGTACGGCGCCCGGCACCTGCTCGACGTGGTGCGCCAGTTCGTCGCCAGCGGCGGCGGGCCCGTCGACGCGAGCGACGACGGCTGGACCCGCGTGCGCGCCGCGCCCGGCGACGGCGCCCCGCGCTATGCCGACCTGGCCGACGTCAAGGGCCACACCGGCGCCAAGCGCGCCCTCGAGATCGCCGCGGCCGGCGGCCACAGCCTGCTGATGGTGGGCGAGCCGGGCTCGGGCAAGTCGATGCTGGCGCACCGCTTCGCCGGCCTGCTGCCGCCGATGAACGTGGACGAAGCGCTGGAGAGCGCAGCCATCGCCAGCCTCGACGGCCGGCTGGCGCCCGAACGCTGGATGAACCGCCCGACGGCCACTCCGCACCACACGGCGAGCGCGGTGGCGCTGGTGGGCGGCGGCTCGCCGCCCCGGCCGGGCGAGATCTCGCGCGCGCACCACGGCGTGCTGTTTCTCGACGAGTTCCCCGAGTTCACGCGCGCCGCCCTCGAAGCGCTGCGCGAGCCGCTGGAGACCGGCACCATCACGATCACCCGCGCCGCCCGGCGCGCGGAGTTCCCGGCCCGCTTCCAGCTCATCGCCGCGATGAACCCCTGCCCCTGCGGCTACCTCGGCTCCACGCTGAAGCCCTGCCGCTGCACGCCCGAGCGCGTCGCGCGCTACCAGAACAAGCTCAGCGGCCCGCTGCTGGACCGCATCGACCTGCACATCGAGGTGGCGGCCGTGTCGGCGCCGCAGCTGCTCGACGCGCCGGCGGGAGAATCGACCGACAGCATCCGCGCGCGCGTGGTGGGCGCACGCGACCGCGCGCTGCAACGCCAGGGCCATGCGAACCAGGCGCTGCAGGGCCGCGCGATCGACACGCATGCCGTGCTCGACAACGCCGCCCGCCAGCTGCTGCAGCAGGCGGCCGCGCGGCTGGGCTGGTCGGCGCGCAGCACGCACCGCGCGCTGAAGGTGGCGCGCACCATCGCCGACCTCGCGGGGCAGGACGCCGTGCAGGCCGCGCATGTGGCGGAGGCGGTGCAGTACCGCCGCGCATTGCGCACCGGCACGCCCTGACCTGCTGCCCTCTTCCCTCTTACTTGAACTCGTGGCTCACCACCGGTGCGGACTTGCTGTCCTGCACCGTCACGCGCTGGCGGTAGGCCGTGAGGTCGCCGTTGCGCACTTCGATGGTGTAGATGCCGGGGCGCAGCGGCAGCGACTTGAGCGGCGGGCTCACGCCGCGGTCGGCGCCGTCGACGAAGACCTGGCCCCAGGGCCGGATGTTGAACTGCACGCGGCCCATGCCGGGCGCCGCGGCCGGCGGCGGTGGCGGAGCCGGCGGTGCGCCCGCGATCACGGTCGGCACGGGGTTCGTGCTGCCCGCGGCGGGTGGCGGCGGTGACTGCCGGTTGAGCTGGGCGATGGCGTTGCGCGCCTCGCGCGCATGCAGGCCGCGGCGGTGGCGCCGCAGGTAGGCCTCGTAGCCTTCGCGGGTGTTCTCGGCCTGGGCCAGGTTCCAGTCTTCCACCTCGGCGACCACGGCGGGGTCGGGGGGCGGCGGCGCTTCGGGTTGGGCCGGTTGTGCCGGTTGCGCCGGTTGTGCAGGCGGTGCGGGCTGCGCGGGCGGTGCCTCGGGCTCGGCGGGCGGTGTGGCCGGTGGCGTGGGCGCGGCGGCGACCGGCACGTTGTCGAGCGGGCTCAGCGGGGCACTGGCCGATGCAGCGGGCGCGGACGCCGGCGGCGCCTCGGAGGTCGCGCCGGCCGGCGGCATCGCGGCCGGGGGCGCGCCCGGATCGGACATCGGCGTGCCGGGCGGCGGCGCGGCCGCAATCATCGGATCGGACGGTGCCTTGGCCGTCAGCCGCCAGCCGATCCAGCCGCCGACCGCGAACAGCGCCAGCACCAGCGCGCCCACCAGGAACCACGGCGGGCGCTTCGACGGCTTCTTCGGTCGTGCAACAGGCGATGGCGGCGCAGGCGGCGGCGGTGCCTGCACGCGCGCGGTCGCCGCTTCCACAGGCACGGGCTGCACCTCGGGCGCGGGTGGTGGCGCTTCCTCCTCCGGCTCCGGTGCCGGCGGCTCCTGCGCCACGGGCGCCGCGACGGGCACGACAACAGCGGCAGCAGCCGCCGGCGCCGACCGATCCACCACATAGAGATCGCCCAGCTTCACCAACCCCAGCTCCGCCGCAAAGGCCGCCACCGTCTGTGTGCGGTCCTTGCTGTGCACGGCCAGCGTGTGGTCCACCGCGGCGCAGAAGGCCGGGCTCAGGTCGTCGCGGTCCAGCGACGACAGCGGCACGTAGGCGTCCTGCACGCTGCGCACCACGGCCGAGGGCGGCGGGTGGCCGGTCACCGCGCGGTACAGCACGGCGCCCAGCGCATAGAGGTCGGTCCACGCGCCCTGCAGCAGCGTGTTGTCGTCGGCGTACTGCTCGATCGGCGAGTAGCCCGACTTCACCATCACCGCGACCTCGTCGACCAGGTCGGCGATCGACTTGCGCGCGGCGCCGAAGTCCAGCAGCACCGGGCGGTCGTCCTGCTGCTGGATGAAGATGTTGTCGGGCGCGATGTCGCGGTGGAAGCACTGGCTGTGGTGCAGCGTGTCGAGCGCGCCCAGCAGCGGCCCCAGCATGCCCAGCAGCCAGGGCTCGGTCAGCGTGGCCGGCTCGCTCTCGGCCAGCTGGCGCAGCGTGCGGCCCTTGTAGAGCTGGATCGCCATGTAGGCGGTGGAGTTGGCCTCCCAGAAGCGATGCACCCGCACCAGCGCCGGGTGGCTGAACTGCGCCAGCGTGCGCGCCTCGTTGATGAAGCTGCGCAGGCCCGCAGCGAAGGTGGCGGTTAGGCGCTCGGAGCGCACGTGCACGCTGTTGTCGCCCACGCGGCGCGCGAGCATCGAGGGCATGTATTCCTTGACCGCCACCTCGCGCTGCAGCGAGTGGTCGTAGGCGCGGTAGACGATGCCGAAGCCGCCCTCGCCGATGACTTCGAGCAGCTCGAACTCGTCGAGCCGGTGGCCCGTGCCGAGGGGATGGGGGCGCTCCTCCTGCGGGTCGGGCGTCGCGCTAGGGCTGGCGGGCGTCGTCATGGGGTGTCTCTTCTTCCTGCGGGTGGGTCGGGCGCGTCATGCCCATGGCACGTGGCCTTGCGAAAACAACTGGGAAAACAGCGGCGTGTTGAGCCCGCCGCCGTGCGCCGCGGTGCGCAGCGGCGAGCCGTCGGCCTGGTTGGTCCACCAGTAGCTGGTGCCGCCGAAGGGGTCGAAGCACAGCGGCAGTTCGGGCCAGCCCAGGCGCTGCTGCGCGCTCGCGCCGCGCGCACCGTTGGCAGCAGGGCCGGCGGCCGCGCCGAGGATCGAGAGGATGTCGTCCGAGCCGCCGCTGGCGGTGCGAAAGCCCGTGCGGCCCGCGGCCAGCACCTGGCCGTCGAAGAGGTCGGGCGCCACGCCGTGGCGAATGGCCTGCAGCAGCGCGCTGCCGCACTGCCAGTACCACGCGGCCGAGCCTTCGAGCAGCGCGGGGTGGTAGCGCGCCGCGTCCACCTGCAGCGCCACGCAGGCCGGGTAGTAGCGGCCCACGCGGTCGCAGCTGGGCGCGATGCAGCCCAGCTGCACCGCGTTCACGCCGTGCGTGGCGGGGATGGCGAAGTTCCAGACCGGGGCCACCGCGTAGTGGCGCGTCATGGCGTCGGGCCAGCGCTTGAAGCTGCCCAGGCCGTTCTGCATCCAGCGGTCCCACCAGGCCTGCAGTTCGCGCGGCATGCGGCGGTAGAGAAAGTCGCCGGCCGACGGCAGCTTGCCGTACCAGCCGATCTGCTCGTCGAGCGGCGACCAGGCGTGCGGGGGAGGCGTCATCCTAGGATTTCCCGGGGCAGGAGAAGCTGTTCATCTGCGACAGCCGCAGCGGGTTGTAGACGCTGTTGGCCGTCACCGCGAGCACCACCTTCTTGCCTTGCAGGTCGAAGGTCGCGTTGAACGACTCGGGCGTGCGCCCCGACGAGATCGAGGCCTTGTCGAACAGCCGGTGCAGCGCCCACGGCCCCTCGGTCACGATGCCGCCGGCCGGCGTGCCGTTGGCCACCGTGACCTGCAGCCGCACCTGGTTGCTGTTGCGCGGGCCGGGCCACTTGATGCTGCTGGGCGCCTGCGGGCCGTGCGCGTAGCGCACCGTCTGGCCGTCGATGTCCAGCGTGAACTGCGTGAGCGTGGCGTCCATGTCCTCGGGCCGGATGTCCAGCGTGAACGAGGGCGTGCGCCCACCCGCCATGCCCGTGAAGAACACGTCGCGGATCGCCTGCGCCTTCTGGAACGCATCGAGGTACGCCGAGCGCCCCGACGCGCTGCCGTCCACGCCGCGCTTGAAGGTCCACGGGTTGACCGAGGTGTCGACCTGCGAGGCGAGGTTCTTTTGAAAGAAGTCGTCCATCATCCCGCCCGGCGCGAACAGCTGCGCGAAGTCGCCCGCCGCCACGTCGCGGTTGGAGCCACGCGCGAACGGGTAGCGCCCCGCGATCGCCTGGCTGCAGAACTGCCCGATGGTCGCGGCCGCGTTCTGGCCGATGTTCTGCCGCGTCACCGCCGCGGCCTTCGACGACGCGGTGGCCGACAGGTCGTTCAGCATGCCCTGGAACGGCACCGGCAAACGCCCCGCTTCGGCCTGCAGCTTGGTCACGGCATCGCCCGGCGGCGGGATGTTGCCGCTGCGCAGCGCGGTGTCGGTGGCGGTGAGGAAGGTGTACAGCTCGTTGATGAGCGCGGCCGTCTGGTCCAGCGGCGTCTGGCCGCCGGCCTTGGGCGCGGTCACCATGCGCCGCAGCGGCGCGAAGTGGTTGTCGACCAGCGACTCGGGCCGGTCGGGCGCGGTGTTGCGGCGCTGGCTGCCGTCGGGCTGGCCGATGAGCTGCTCGATGCGCTCGCGCGTGCTGGTCACGCGGTTCTGCGCCTGGTCGAGCAGGCTGCGCGTGGCCTCGTCGTGGTTGCGCAGCAGGTCGGTCTCGCGCGCCGCGCCGCGGATGAGGCGCGACATCGGCGACTCGCCGGTCGACAGCACGCGCGTCATCTGGATGCTCTGCAGCAGCGACTTGCTCTCGGCCAGCCGGATGTCGGCCAGGTACTCGTCCCAGGTGCGGATGTAGTCGCTGAGGTACAGGCGCCGCACCTCGCGCAGCAGCAGCTCGCGCGAGGTGATGTCGGCGATGCCCGGCGCGCGGATCTGCAGCACCCAACGGTCTTCCTGCTCCAGCGCCAGCGTGGTCTCGGCCATGCGCTTGTCGAAGATGTCCCAGTAGCCGCGGTAGGTGAACAGCGTGGGAATGCCGTCGGTCAGCGGCTTGCCGCTGGCGCGCCGGATCACCAGCGCCGACTCCGCGCCGCCCGCCTCGGCGATGGTGAAGGCATTGGGCGCGCTGGTCTGCAGGAGGATGCGGCGCAGCCGCGCGTAGGAGCGCTGCGCCAGCGGCACGCCGGCCAGGCGCTCGCGCGTCTGCGCGATGAGCTTGTCGTCCTTGGTGAAGGGCGAGCTCACGACGCGGTCGGCGAACAGCGTCTTCAGGTGCGCCTCGAGGTTCGTGCGCTGCTCGCGCGTGAGCGAAGCGCCGATCTTGCGGTCGACGTCGGTCAGCAGCCAGGCCTGCAAAAAGTCGGCGTCGTAGCGCTCGGGGTCGTACAGCATGAGGTAGGCCTTGAGCGCCTCGTAGCTGTATTCGGCATCGGCTTTCGCGGCCTCGCGCAGCGACTGCTCGACGCGTTGCGCGGCCTGCGGCAGCAGCACGGTTTCGAGCGCGCGCTGGTAGACGCCGTCGGTGGCGGCCTGCAGCTTCTCGCCCTGGTAGAGCCCGAAGCGGTAGCCCACGGGCGGATCGCCGATGTCGAACTCGGCCGATTTGGGCAGGTCGCGCAAGCGGTCGAGGATGAGCAGCGAGCTCGCGATGTCGCCGCTCGAATCGACCACCGTCGGCAGCTCGCCGCGCGCGGCGGCCTTGTTGAAGGCCTTGGCGTTGCCGTCGACCTCGGCCACGTAGGCCTTGTTGTGGCGCCAGCTGTTGGCCCACGCGCCCAGCAGCACCACCGCGAGCACGCCGACCAGCGCGTAGCCCGCCAGGTCGATGGCGCGGCGGCGGCGGTACCAGCGCAGGTTGGTGCCGGCCACGCCCGCGTCGCGGAAGATCACCTGCTGCAGCAGCTCTTTGAGGAAGTAGCTCTTGCCCGGGCCCGGCGGCGGCGCGGGCGGCGCGTTCACCTGCAGGTAGCGCTTGATGGCGCCCATCACGCGGTCGAAGGCCGTGCCCTCCTGCGTGCCGCTGGTGAAGTACACGCCGCGCAGCAGCGGCGCCACCTCGAACTTCGACGGGTTGAACACGTCGGCCAGGAAGGTGCCCAGGATGTCCTCGAAGCTCGCGAACTGCTGCGGCAGCAGGTAGGCCTGCGCGCGCCGCATCGGGTCGGGCTCGGTGGCCATCAGTTCGGGCAGGCGCTCGTCCAGGCGCTGGTGCAGCAGCTTGTATTCCTGGTGGAAGCGCTCGCGCAGGTCGGCCTTGGCCGGGTCGGCGGGGTTGCCCTCGATGGGGAAGGTGAAGCCCCACACCTGCTGGCGCTCGGCGCGGCCCAGCGAGCCGAAGTACTCGTTGAAGCCGGCCAGCAGGTCGGTCTTGGTGACCAGCACGTACACCGGGAAGTTGATGCCCAGGTCGTTGCGCAGCTCGAGCAGCCGCTTGCGCAAGGCCATGGCGTGGCGCGCGCGCTGCGCGTCGTCGGCCAGCGGCAGGTCGGCGATGCTGATGGTGAGGATCGCGCCGTTGATCGGCTGGCGCGGCCGGAACTTCTTGAGCAGCTCGATGAAGCCCTTCCACTCGCCCTCGTCGGTCTCGCGGTGGCTCTCGTGCGTGGTGTAGCGGCCGGCCGTGTCGATGAGCACCGCCTCGTTGGTGAACCACCAGTCGCAGTTGCGCGTGCCGCCGATGCCGCGCACGGCCGCCTTGCCGAGCTGGTCGGCGAGCGGAAAGTCGAGGTCGGAGTTGACCAGCGCCGTGGTCTTGCCCGAGCCCGGCGCGCCGATGAAGATGTACCAGGGCAGCTGGTAGAGGTACTGCCGGTCGAACAGCGCGAAGCGCCCGGCCGCCTTGCCGCCGGGGCCCGGGCCGAACCGCATGTTCTTCAGCACCGCGGTGGCGTCGGCGAAGCCGCTGTGCAGCTCCTTGATCTCGGGCGCCTCTTCGGGCTTGGCCTCCTTCGCCTTGGGCGACGGCGTGCGCAGCTGGTGCAGCAGCTGCGCGTTGAGGCGCCGCTCGCGCCACTTGCGGTAGGCCACGCGCACCAGCCACACGCCGAACATCAACGCGATGACCACGATGCGCACGAACTCGCCTTCGAGCGGCCGGTAGCGGCCCACGGCGATCACCGGGCCGATGACCCAGATCAGGAACGCGAGTGCGACCAGCCCGAAGAAGACCCAGAGGTCGCGGCTGACGAGAAAACGGAAGAGCGCGCGCAGCATCAGCGGGTTCCTCCTTGTGGTGGTTGCTGCCGGGGTTGCGGCGCAGACCCCGGCACGGGCACGCCCGCCACCGGCGCCACCAGCAGCGTCACCTCGACGCGCCGGTTGCGCGCGCGGTTGGCCGCCGAGTCGTTGGGCACCAGCGGATCGGCGTCGCCGCGGCCTTCGGCGCGCAGCCGCTCGGGCCGGCTCAGGCGCGTGGCGATCATGGCCTTCACCGCATCGGCGCGCGCCTGCGAGAGCTGCCAGTTGGACGGGAAGCGCACGCTGCGGATCGGCTGGTCGTCGCTGAAGCCGCTGACCAGCACGTTGCCTTCCACCGCGTTGAGCGCGTCGGCCACGCGCGCGAGCACCGGCGCGTAGCGGTCGAGCACGCGGTCGGAGCCCGAGGCGAACAGGCCGTCGCCGCGCAGCACCACCACGCTGCGGTCGGCCTCGTCGCGCACCGTGAGCAGGCCGTCGCGGATCTCGGGCTCGAGAAAGCGCTGCAGGCGCGGCTGCGCCGCGGGCACCGCCACCGCGCGCTGCGTCTGCGGCAGGCGCACCGCATTCACGGCCGAGAACGCGCCGTCGGAATGGCCCGCGAGGTTGAAGGTGAGCACCGCGAACACCAGCACCAGCAGCACCGCCGCCACCGCGCCCACGGCCCACACCGGCAGCCAGTGGCGCGTGCGGCGCACGGGCGCGCTCGCGTCCTGCCAGTGCGGCGACAGCGGCGCCGCGATTTCACCGCGCGCCTGCCGGATGATCTGCAGCAGCCGCTGCTTGAGCGTCTCGAGTTGCGAGCGGCCGTTGTCGATGACGCGAAAGCGCCCCTCGAAGCCCATCGCCAGGCAGAAGTAGATGAGCTCGATGAGGTGCAGGTGCTGCTGCGGGTTCTGCACCAGGCGCGACAGCAGCTGGAAGAATTTTTCGCCGCCCCAGGTCTCGTTGTGGAACATCACGAGCAGGCTCTGCGACGACCAGATGCTGCCGCCCCACGGCGTGAGCGCCGCGGCCTCGTCGACCGCCGTGCACAGGCAGTAGCGCGCGCCGATGATCACTTCGGGCGCGATGCCGGCCTGCTGCGCGCGCGTCTCGAAACGCCGCACCTCGTCGACCAGGTGTTCGCGCAGTTGCGCGGGCGACGGGTGGTGGCCGGTGGCGCGGATCTGCGGGATCAGGTCGAGCAGCGGGTTGGCCGCCGCCACCAGCGGGTTGTTGCCCGCCAGCGCTGTGTCGCCCGCATGCGGGCGCCGCGCGTCGTGCCACGCGGTGAAGGCATCGGGCTGGGGTTGCTGCTGGGGTTGCGGCCCCGGGCCGCTGTGCGTGGTCGCGCCGCCGCCCGGATTGGGCGGCACGAAGCCACCCGGGCCGACGGCCATGTCATTGGCACCGTTCATAGGGTCCCTCACGGACGGATGGCCCAGAACTCCATGGCGAGCCCCGGAAAGTCGCCGGCCAGGTGCATGGCGACGCCGCCCGATTTCTCGAGCTGGCGCCACATGTCGCCGCCCTTGTCGAGTTCGAAGTAGTGGTAGCCCGCGTGGTACGGGATCTGGCGCGGCGCCACCGGCAGCGAGCGCACGACCACGCCGGGCAGCTGCAGCTGCACGAGGTCGCGGATGCGCTCGACCGAGCCGATCTTGACCTGCGTCGGAAAGCGCTGCTGCACGGCATCGGCCGGCAGGTCGGCATGCACCGCGAGCACGAAGGCCGCGTTGCGCACCAGCACCGGGTCGGGCATGCGGCCCACGCGCACGCCGTGGCTGCGCTCTTCGAGTTCGATGGCGATGGCGCTCTGTTCGAGCACCGCCGACAGCGAACGCCGCAGCTCTTCCATCAACGGGCGGATGCTCTCGTTGAGGTTGTCGTGGTCGTACACCGGCCACACCACCGGACGGCGCGTGGGCGAGGTGTGCGTGGCCAGGTCGCAGGCCAGCTTGAGCCAGTCGACGAACAGCGTCTCGGGATGCACCTGCACCGCCTGCTGCGCATGCCAAGTGAGTGCGAGGTAGCGGTTGACCAGCTCCAGCAGCAGGAAGTCGGAGACCTCGCTCACGCCGCCGCGCCCCGGCTGCGACAGCCGCGAGGCCAGCGCTTCGGAGCGCTGCGTGAGCAGGCCGTGCAGCTCGGCCGTCATGCTGCGCAACATGGGATGCGCCGAGGCGTCGAGCACCGGCGGGATGTAGTTGGCATCGACCACCAGCTTGTGGTCGGTGCGCCGCTCGATCACGCGCACCGCGCCGATGGCCTGCCACTCGGCCGTGAGCGACGACGCGCGCGCCAGCCGCAGGCGCGGCTTCGCCAGCTGCAGCACCGCGGGGCCGAGCGCCACCGCGTTGCCGTCGGCCACTTCGCGCTCGACCACGCCGAAGCGCGCGGCCGAGCCTTCGTCTTCCGAGAAGATCACCTCTTCGCTGCCGGGCCTGCGCAGCGGCAGTGCGAGCACGATGAGTTCATCGGTGAGGTCGGTGGGCACGTCGAAGGGCATCGGTGCGTCTTCGAGGCCGAACGAGAACGGCGTGCCGTCGGGCAGCACGCCCGCGCCGCCGAGCAGCGACACGCGCCCGAGCGCGAAGGCATCGCGGTCGATGTCTAGGTGCAGCCATCCCCAGTAGGCACCCTGCATGCCCGCGGTGCGGCGAGTGACGTACTGCTCGACATAGCGCTCCATCTGCTGGAAGTGCTGGGGCCGCAGGTACATGCCTTCGGACCACACCACGCGATTCGCCAATGCCTGAGATTGGGCGCCCTGACCGGCTGCGCCCGCGTTGCGAACTGTCACCAAAGAACCTCCTGGAGTGCTCACACGGAGGCGGGAAATGCGCTGTACAGCGGCTCCCCGCTCGATCTTCTTTCGCGTCTGATGCTACACGGCGCCTCTTGCGTTTTGCATGCCTTTTCAGAGGCGAATGCGCCGCACTTTCGTATTAGCGCGTGCTGAAACTTAACGACTTGGTAGCAGTTCGAGGCCGCTCTTGCGCACCGCGATGCGCACGCTCTGCTCGCTCGGAGAAAACTGCCACACCTTGTAAAGATTCGTTTGTTTCGGCTCCTTCAACGGCAACACGATGCGCCACCGCGCCGCTTCCAGCTTGCGATAGCCGGCGATCACGCCGATGGCGCGCGAGTCGAGTCCGGCCTCGCGCTTGAACACGCGTTCCTCGCCGCTGCGCAAGATGGCCTGGTCCGCGTTCACGAGCTCGGTCATGAGCGTCTCGCGGTCGCGGTCCTGCAGCGCGAAGTAGTCTGCCGTTTCAAAGTTGCCGGAAGATTTCAGTTCGAAGACCTTCACGAGAATCGGTGCGGCCTGGCCGCGACCATCGGGATTCACGCCGTCGTCGATGCGCACGGTGATGGCATACGGCGTGGGCATCGACTTCGCGGTCGATGCGCAACCAGCGAGGCCTGCGAGCAACGGCGATGTGGCCAATGCGCCTTGAATCAAGGTCCGTCGATGCATGAGATCTCCCTGAAAGCTTCGCGATCTATATTATCGAAACCATGCACGCGCACGGTGTGCATTGCGTGCTGTTGCATCGTGATGCAACAGCACGCCCTCTCTCACGCATTGCCTCTCGCGAAGTAGGAGAAAAGATTGAAGTCTTGCCTGCCTGTTCTGTCTTTTGCCTTCATGCTTGCGCTGTTGAGCGGCTGCCAGAGCACCCCGGATGCATCACAGCAACCCGAACGCCTGAGCCAGCAAGTGGCACGCACCACGCTCGAACGCGCGCAACAGGCCTACGATGCGGGCGACTACGCCAAGGCCATCTCCACCTTGAAGAGCGGCGGCGTGTCGGTGTTCGACGGGGCCGAGCCCGCGACGCGACTCGCCGCGCTGAAGCTCGAAGCCTTCAGCTACTGCGTGAACAACCAGATCGCGGAATGCCGCACGCAATTCCGCAAGCTCCTCGATGTGTTCCCGAGCTTCGACCTGAATGTCGCGGAACGCACCCACCCCGTGTGGGGCCCCGCGTTCGAGGCCGCGAAGAAGATGAAGCGCGGATGACACGCGGCCGGCCACGGCCGCGCCCGGGCACGCTCGCGCCCACCGCGACGAACATGGAGATGCCATGCGCTGGACAGTGATTGAACACGGCGGCATGCCCGTGGCCTCGGGGCCTTCGGCGCTGCTCGCCGCCCCGGGCGGCACCATCGGCCGCAGCCCCGACAACCACCTCGTGCTGCCCGACGAACACCGGCAGATCTCGCGCCTGCAGGCCACCGTGCGCTTCGACGACGACGGCGCCGCCGTGGTGCGCAACATGAGCGCGGTGCTGCCCATCAGCGTGAACGGACGCACGCTGCGCCACGAAGAAGAATCGCGCGTCGCGCTGGGCGACCGCGTGACCATCGGCAGCTACGTGCTCGAAGCCGCGAGTGCAAGCCAGGCCCCACCGCCTGCGATCGCCGAGGCGCCCATCACCGAGCCGCTCGCGGAGCCACCGGCCGCACCGATCACCGAGCCGTCGCTGTCGCAGTTGGTGTCTGCTCCGCCTGTGGCATCGAACCTCGCATCGGCCCCGTCGATCAGCGCGCTGCTGCCCACCGCATCGCCGGCCTCCGATGTCTTCGCGGACCTGTTCGGCGAAGGCGCGCTGCCTCTTGGCGATGCACCGCCCGAGAAGACGGTCGCGATGCCGACCTTCGCGCAGGCGCCGGTGAATGCGCCGGCCCCTGCGCCCTTGCCTGCACCGCCGCCGCCGCCGCCGTTGTCTTCTACTGCTGCAGCGCCTTCCACGACCACGCAGGTGTCCGCGCAGATGCCGTCGGCCGCCGACTGGGACGCCATCCTCGCGAACGCGCCGCGCCGTGCCGATGATGCGGCGGCACCGATGCCCGACCCGCTGGCGCACGAGCCCTTCGCCCTGCCCTCGCAGGCGCAGCGCAACCCCGTCGATCCGCTCGCCGGGCTGGACCCGCAGGCGACGCAGGGCCTGTCGGACCTCGCGCTCAAGCGCAGCATGGACCCGCTCTCCTTCTTCGCCGAAGACCGCGACGCGCCCTCGCCGCTGTCCGACCCGCGCCCCACGGCGCTGACGCAGGACAACCCGCTCGACGACGTGCACCCGGCCATGGACCTGATCGCACGGCCGCCGGCCGCGTCGTCGGGCCACAGCCTCGCGAACCATGCGCGCGAGATGACCTCGCAGTTCAATCCGCCGCAGCCGGTGGCGGTTGCGCCATCGGTCGCCGTGCCGGAGCCTGTGGAAGAGGCTGCGCCTGTTGAGGAGGAGCCTGTCGTTGTCGCAGCGCCGGAGATTCCCGTCGCAGCGACCGAACCGGCCGTGCCTGAAGAAACGCCGCCTGCATTGCCCGTCGCTGCAGTCCCTGCGCCAGCGCCGACCTCACCACGCGCCCCCTCCTCCGGCGACGACCTGTTCAAGGCGTTCCTCGAAGGCGCCGGCGTGCCCGAGATCGCGGGCCAGCAGCCGCTCGATGCCGAAGCCATGCGCCACCTCGGCCGGCTGATGCGCGCCTTCACCGACGGCACCATCGAGCTGCTGTCGTCGCGCGCGATGCTCAAGCGCGAGGTGCGCGCCGAGATCACCATGATCGTGGACGAAGAGAACAACCCCTTCAAGATCCTGCCCAACGGCCGCGCCGTGCTGATGCAGATGTTCGGCGCGCGCATGCCCGGCTTTCTCACGCCCGAGGCCGCCGTGCACGATGCGCTGGGCGACCTGCAGTCGCACCAGCTCGGCATGGTCGCCGGCATGCGCGCCGCGCTGCTCACGTTGTTGCACCGCTTCGACCCGGGCGGTCTCGACAAGGCCACGCCGCACGACGGCGGGCTCGGCGAGAAGTTTCTACCCGGCGGACGCGAGGCGCGGCTGTGGCGCCAGCTGAAGCAGCTGCACGCCCACACCACCGCCGCCGTCGAGGACGACTTCCAGGCCGTCTTCGGCCGCGCCTTCCAGCAGGCGTACGACCGCGAGATGGAACGTTTGAAGGAGGCGCGCCGTGCTTGAAGCCACCCACGCCTTCGCCGTGCCCATCTCGACCTCGCAGTTCTCGTGCGTGGGCGAACGCAGCGGCAACCAGGACGCCATCGGCTACCACCTGGACGAACGCAACGCCTGCTTCGTCGTGAGCGACGGCGTCGGTGGCCACGCGGGCGGCGAGCTGGCCTCGCGCATCGTGGTCGACACCGCGCTCAACACCTTCGTCGACCACCCGTCCGTCGCGGCCGACGACATTCGCCACGCGGTGAAGGAAGCCAACGACGCCGTGCTCGCCAAGCAGCGCGAGCTGGCCGACCAGAGCCGCATGAGCGCGACCATCGTCTCGCTGTTCGTCGACCGCGCCACCGGCGAAGCCTGCTGGGCCCACGTGGGCGACAGCCGCCTCTACTGGTTCCGCCGCGGCGCGCTGATGCAGCGCACCGAAGACCACAGCCTTTCGGAACGCTCGGGCGAAGCCGCCGCGGGCCAGGGCGCCAACGGCGGCGAGCGCCTGGTGAAGAGCAACCTGCTGTACCGCGCCCTCGGCGCGCGTGCGACGGCGGAGACCTCGGTGTCGACACCGCAGCGGCTCGCCGATGGCGATGCGTTTCTTCTGTGCACCGACGGGCTCTGGCAGCTGATCTCGCAGCAGGTGATGGAGCGATCGCTGCAGCTGGCTGACAGCGCGGAAGAGTGGCTCGCGCTGCTGCGCCGCGCGGCCGAGGCCAAGGCCGACAAGTCGCGCGACAACTACTCGGCGCTGGCGGTGTGGGTGGGGTCGCCGCAGCAGGTGACGCTGGCGGGGACGGCGGCCTGACCCCTCGCCAGGCCGCGACCGAAGCGCTTCAGAACTTGAAGTTGAAGAACTTGAAGTGCAGGCCGGGGATGCACTCGAAGCCGATGATGTTCATGCGGTTCTGAACCGCCAGGCTGGTCAGCCGCGTGGCCGGCCCGCCGCGCAGCAGCAGGGTGAACGAGCCCGTGATGTGCCGCTGCATCTGCATGAACACCTGCGAGATGATGCCGCCCAGCACCCCCGGCTGGTCGAGCAGTGTGATGGGCGTCTTGGCGAAGAGGTTGTGCATCGGACCGCCGTACAGCAGGATGTGCCAGCACGCCGGAATGGTCATCGGCCGCAGGCCGAGGTTGAAGAACGGGAACGGGAACGGCATCTTGCAGACGTCCGGGAACGCCAGTGCGCCGCCCATCCATTGGTGTGTCGCCAACATCGTGTTTCTCCTTGGGTTTGTTGTGGGGTGGGATGCGTCTGTTTCAGCCCATGTGGATCTGCCCGGCGTCGACCTTCATCAGTTCCTTGCCGGTGATCACCACGTGCTTGCCGTGGACGATGGCGGTCTCCTGCGCGCGCAGGTCGAGGTGGCCGACGCGCACCTGCTCGACGCCGTCGACGAAGCGCAGTGCGTTGCGCGCGATCTGCATCACGCGCTCGGCCACCGACTCGAACACCTGGCCGACCAGGCGCAGCCGGCCGACCGTGGCATCGAGCGCCTGCCCGGTGTAGCGCATCTCGCGCACGTCGCACTGCGCCTGTTGCGCGTCGAGCGCCCATTGCGCGCCCTGCATCTGCAGCGTCGCCGCGCTGCGAAGGCGCAGGTCCGCGGCGCTTTCGATCGAGATCGCCCCCGCGGGCGCCGCCAGGCGCAGATCGCCGGGCGCCTCGATGCGGCTCACCGACGCGTCGGCCTGCTCGATGACGGCCAGGAGGTAGACGCGCCGGAAGTCCGGCCCCGACAGCAGCACGGTGTCGCCCGGCTGCGGCTGCAGCAGGCAGCTGGCGGCGCGGCGGCAGTGCCAGGTGGCGCCGTCTTCGGTGTGCACCTCGAACAGCCCGTCGGCATCGACGGACACCAGCTGGCCCAGGTGCTGGACCGGCCCGGACACTTCGACCGGTGTGCGCAGTGGAACGACTGTCATGGTGAATCTCCTTGTCTGATGTGCTGTAAGACCTGCGATGTGGCGGGCTGCTGCATTCGCCGTCACTGAACCTTGGACCACGTCTGCGCCTTGTGCAGCTCGGGATCGCTCTCGATGAGGCCCTTGCGCCTCGAAAACCGCGCACCGTCCTCCATCGTGCGATGCACGCGCGTGCGCAGGAACTGCGCGTCGCGCAGGTCGGCATCGACGAGCTCGGTGTAGGAAAAATCGGCGTCGTGCAGGCTTGCCCCCCGAAAGCTGGCGCCCTTGCAGCGCGCCCGATGGAACACGCTCTCGTGGATGTGGGCCTCGCTGAGGTCCGCGCCTTCAAGCAAGGCTTCCACCCAGATGGCGCGATCGAAGCGTCCGCGCTGCAGGGTGGCGCCGCGCAGGTCGGCGGCCGGAAACAGCGCGTTGGGCGCATCCGCCTGCGCGAAGTTGGCCTGGCGCAGCGAGGCGCCCTTGAAGATGCACTGCACCAGGGCGGCGTTGCCGAAATCGACGTGGTCCATCCGGCTGTCGGTGAACACGCAGCGCAAGAACCGTTGCGCGGGAAAGCGCTGCTTCGTCAGGTCGCACTCGATGAACAGCGTGGTGTCGAAGCTCGCGCCCGCGAAGACCGCGGTGGTCAGGTCCTGGCGATGGAAGGTGACCGAGTGCAGCGTGGAACCCGAGAAATCGATCCCCTCCAGGCGGCACTCCGTGAAGGAAACCTGCTTGAAGTGGTCCGACCGCAGGCGGCTTTGCGTCAGCTCGCAGCGAAAAAACAGCGCGTTGTCGACATGGGCGTCCAGGAAACTCGTCTGCGGCAGCACCGATTCCGAGAAACGGGTGCCTTCGCACCGCGCACCGTCCAGCGTCGCCTGCGGCAGCCGGCAGCTGAAGAACTGCACGTTGTCGAGCGTGCTGCGCGACAGGTCCCCGCCGTCCAGGCGGCAGTGCGTCAGCACGCTGCCCTCCAGGTTGGCACCGGTGAAGCGGGCACCGCTGAAGTCGACGTGGTCGAGCATCGCGCCGGACAGGTCCAGCCCGCTCATGTCCCACCCCCGGCAGTCGGCGGTGCGGACCTGGACGCCATGGCGGATGTGGTCGAGCAGTTCATCGCGGGTCATGCGGTCGGCGCCTCGGGTCGACGCGCCGGCCATACCTTGGCATGCTTGGTGTAGGTGCCATCCATGCGCGTCGCGGGGTCGAACAGCACCTGGGACACGTCGGCTCGGAACAGGTTGGCGCGCGTCAGGTCGGCGCCGCGCAGGTCGGCCTTGGCAAGGTTCGCGTCGATCAGGTTGGCCTCGCGCAGCGACGCACCGGAAAAATTGGTCCGGATGAACAGGCTGTCGCCACCCACCATGCGGTCCAGCCGCGCATGGCTCAGGTCGCATTCCGACAGGTCGCTGTTGTCGATGCGCGCATCGCTCAGGTCGGCCTGCCGCATCGGCGTGGTCCGCAGGCCGCACTCCTTGAGAAGGGCCGAGTTGAAACGGGCCTGCGCCAGCGTGCAGCCGTGCGCGAAGCCGCTGCCTTCGAGGTGCGCACTCGAGAAATCGACGCCGTTCGAACAGTCGGCGGTGACGAAGCCGCAGCGCTCCAGGCGCGCACCCACGAAAGACACGTTCTGCAGGCGGCATTCGACCCAGGTCACCTGGTCGAAGCTCGCACCGTCGAAGCGCAGGTCTTCCAGCTTCAGGCGCAGCACGACCATCTGCTGCCAGTGCGAGCGGCTGAGGTCGCAGCGCTGCAGCGTCGCTTCGCCCAGTTGCGTCAGCTCGAAGCGCATGCCCACCATGCGGCAACCGTCGAAATGCGTCTTGTCGCAACTGGCCTCCCGCAGCTCGGCCCCGTCGAAGACGGTCTGCTCGCAGCGGGCACTGCCCAGGTTGGTCTTGACGAGCTTCGCCCGCGCCATCGAGGCCTGGCTCAGGTCGGCCCGCACCAGCACGGCCTGCGAGAAATCGCAGTCGTCGAGCTGCGCGCCGCGCAGGTTCGTGTCCTGCAGCACGGCCTCCACGAAGCGTGCGCCGCGCAGGTCCATGCCGGACAGGTCGACGCCGGTGAGGTTGAGGCGCGAGAAGTCGCGCTGCGCCGGGTCCACGGCTTCGAGCCGCCGGCGCCACTTGGCGGAACGGAACGAGGGCGCCGGTGGCCGGGGACCCGACAGGTGGGCCGAATAAAGACCGGCCTGCTGCCGCAACGCCGACGCGGTGTCGGAAGGCGGCGGCACGGGCAGCACCAGCGCATCGTCCTTCCCGTCGCCGTCATCTTCCTCTGCCAGGGACGGCCCTGCGCCCAGCGCATCGAGGGCGAACACACCGGAGGCGTCCGCCTGCCTGGCGAACGCCTCCATCTTTGCCTTGGCGTCGCGGCCCTGCGCCTCCATCCGCTCCAGGTGCTCGACCAGGTCATCGACGTGCGGCGGGGGGGCCGGCGGGGTCAGCGCGGGCAGGTGCACTTCCGGGTCCAGGCCGCGTGCGCGCAGCTCTTCGCGCCGCCGCTCGTGATCGCGCAGCTGCCCCGCGCGCAGGTTGCGCACGAGCGGTTCGTTGACCGATGCCGGAAAGGTATCGGCCCAGTCGCTCAGCACCTCCGGGGGCGCCAGGTCCTTGTCGCGCATCGCGTGCAGGCCGCCGCGTTCGGGTTCCGAGCGCAGCTTGAGCACCGACTCGTAGTGCGCCAGGGTGCGCGGCGTGTCGTCCATGCGCTCCAGCGCCGCCATGCCCAGCGGCACGTCGGCCGCGTCGTCCTGCGTGACCGGGAACACGCCGTGCCAGATCAGCACCATCCGTTCAAGGTGCGGAAAGAACCAGACCGTGCTCAGGCGCAGCGGCACCTCGCGCAGCGCGGGGCCGCTGGGCGTGTGCTGCACGAAGCAGCGGGCCTGCCAGCGCGGCAGCTGCCCGCGCAGCACCGGAATGTCCGGATGCATGTTCCAGAGTTCGTAGGCCGCGCCGGTGGGCACTTCCTGCAGGCCTTCCCAGCGCTGATCGGCCGGTGCCGCATTGAAGTGGCGCCAGTCGGCGTCCTTGGCGAGACCCGGGTAGTCGTTCTCCAGCCATCCCTGGCCGTACTGCGTGCCCATCAGCGACGCGCGCTGCGGCCAGTCGGGCGGGATCGCGCCGAAGCCGGCAGGCGGCACGGCCTGCTTCGGCGACGTGGGCTGCCGGCCCGGCGTCTCGATGTGCGCGAGCCGCGTGGCGCGCACGCCGTTGACGAGCTCCTCGACCGTCCCCATGCCCAGCGGGTTTTCCGGCACGCCAGGGCCGCCGTAGGCATGCCGCCAATCGAGCGGCATCTTCTCGAAAGGCTGCGGCGCCGTGGCCCGGCGGTCGAGCCAGTAGCGGTCGCCGTGGACCGTGAGGGTTTTCTGCAGCCCGGCGATCTGCAGCTTCACCGCGCAACTGGTCTTGTCCTGCTGGTGGCTCGTGTAGGCGTAGCCGCTGACCAGCACCTCGGGCACCAGCTTGGGCACGCCCAGGTCCAGCACCGCGCCGGGGCCGATGAGTTCGGCCGTGCTTTTCCACAGCTCCTGCTCCAGCACCAGATGCGGGTTGTCGCCCAGGGTGCTCATGGCCATCACCGCGACCCCGAGGTGGTCGCTGCGCTGCCAGCGGTACGGATGCGTGAGCATGCTCAGGTGGATCGGCTTCACGGTCCTCAAGAGGCGGCTCCTTCGTCGATGCGCGGATCGGATTGGCTCACCCAGGCGACTTCCTTGCCGCCACGGCTGCCGCGGTGCAGCAGCACTTCGCGGCCGCGCGCGTAGCCCGCCATGTCGATCATGTCGACGGCCTGCTCCACCTGTGCGCGGCGTCGCTCGCCACCCGGCCCGTCGAACTCGACGACAAGCCGGATGACGTACTGGTTCAGCACCATCGTGTTGTCCGAGCTGGCTTCGACGATGCGCGCCGGCCGCGTGTCATGGGGTTCGGGCTTGCGGGACACCCAGAAGTGCACGCCCACGCACAGCAGTATCGTCAGCACGATCCCGCCGCCGACCACGGCCCCGAGCGTGAGATTCGCCGCCGTGGACGTCCCGGCGATGCGTGGAAAGATCAGGCCGACCAGCAGCAGCACCGCGATCGACGCGACGCACACCAGCAGCGTGATCCGACGGGCCGTCATCACCAGTACGTGTACAGCGAGGAGGTCTCGTTGCGCCAGACGGCCCCGCCGAAGGCAAGCACGTCGAGCGCGATGTTGACACCCGACATGTTGAGCTTGGCGACCTTGATGTCCACCAGCGCCGTGGCGTAGTTGAAGGCGAGGACATAGGTCGACGAGATGTTGAAAGGCGCGGTGATGTCCAGCACGGTCGTCGCTTCCGTCCGAATCTCCGGCGCCTTCGAATGCACCTTGGTGTCGGACGAGGACTTGATCAGGTCCTTGGCGTGGGTCGTGACGTATTCGCCAGCCTCCGTGTTCACGCCTTTCTTGTACCTCACCTCGTTCTGGTTGGAGCTGTGGGTGATCTTGTCGGCTTCGACCAGCCAGTTCTTCCCCGGCGCCCTGAAGGTGATGTCCCCGCCTTCGGTTTCCACGGTGTAGTTGCCCTTGATGTTCGCCTTGTAGAAGCCGCCCGTCTTCAGGGTCGCGAACATGGCGACGTCCACCTCCCACCGGCCTTTGGTGGTCTTGAGAATCTTGCGGCCCACGGTCTCGGTGTGCGTTTCGGTGACCGTGAGGTCCTTCGTCCCGGTGACCGTTTCGTTCAGGTGGGGTTTGATGAACCGGTCTTCGCCCGTGTCCACCGTGTCGTGCCGCTTGCCGGTCACGTGGATGGTCTGGTTGCCGATGACATCGACCTGCTGGTTGCCGCCATCCACCTTGATGAACTGGTCACCCCCGTTGACGGTGATCTTCTGCGGCCCGCCCTTGTTCACCGTCAGGGTGTGCGGGCCGTTGATGGTTTCGTCCAGCGAAGTGTCGCCCGTGTACTTGTCGGCCCCGTCGATGAAGGTGGTGCGCTCGCCCTCCACCGTGTGCGTCTCGTTGTTCTCCACCTCGATCGTCAGATCCTTCTGCGCATGGATCTTGATCGACTCGCACCCCGGGTCGTCGTCGATGATGAAGTGGTTGGCCAGCTCGCCATCGCCCTTGATCGTGCGGCTGATGAACCCGCTGACCGTCGCCTTGGCGGGAAGCTCCAGCGGCGGCATCTGGTCGGCGTTGTAGACGCGCCCGATGATGATCGGCCGGTCGGGGCAACCGGCGATGAAGTCGACGATCACCTCCTGCCCCACGCGCGGATGGTTCACCGCGCCGAAGTTGGAGCCGGCCCAGGCACTCGACACGCGCACCCAGCACGAGCTGTCTTCGTTGCGCTGGCCGTAGCGGTCCCAGCGGAACTGCACTTTCACGCGGCCGTACTTGTCGATCCAGATGTCTTCGCCGGGCGGGCCGACCACGGTGGCGGTCTGCGGGCCCTGGGTGCTCGGCACGCGCGTGATGCGGCGTGCGCGGAACGGGAACGAGGTGGGCTGCACGCCGAAGTGAAAGCTGTACTCGCCCGGCATGCCGCCGCTGGCGTAGCCGCCTTCGCGCAGGCTGTACATCACCGAGACGACGAGGTACTCGCGGTTGTCCTCGTTGCGCGGTGCGTTCTGCATGGTGAAGCGGTAGCCGGGCGCCATGCCGCGCACGTTGGTGTGGCCGGTGTCGACCTCGGCCTGGGCCTGCGCTTCCTCCAGGCGGATGCGCGCGTAGTGCTCGCCCTGCCCCGCGTCGCTGTAGCCGCCCATCCACTCGTACATCTCGTAGCGGCCGTGGTCGTTGCCGCGCGGCTGGCTGCGCGTGTTGAGCAGGTCGGCCCTGGGCTTCTTGAAGTCGAAGTCGTCGACCACGTAGGTGCCGGGGCGGATCTCTTCGGTGACCTCCCACTGGTCGATCACTTCGCGGCCGGGGTCGGTGGCGCGGTCGCTCGCGAGGTAGCCGATCTTCGGGTAGCCGGGCAGCGTCTCGTGCGCGCTCATGTCGTCGGCCAGCACCAGCGTGTGCTGGTTCCTGTCGTGCTTGAAGTAGTAGTAGATGCCCTCGTGCTCCATGAGCCGGCTCACGAAGGCGAAGTCGGTCTCCTGGTACTGCACGCAGTACTCCCACTGGCGGTACGAGGCGCTGAGCTTCTTCTCGAAGGCGAAGCCGTACTCGCCCAGCACGTCTTCAAGAATCTCGACCACCGACTTGTTCTGGAAGATCTTGCAGTCGCTGGTGCGCGTGAGGTACCAGAGCCACGGCCGCACCGAGGCGCGGTACACGGTGTAGCGCGAGGAGCCGCCCTCGCGCCCGATCATGGTGAAGCGCGTGATCTGGCCGTTGAGGTAGCGCGGCGTGCCGCTCTGCGTTTGTATCTCGAGCGCGAGCGGCTTGCCGAGCAGGCCTTTCATGTCGACCGAGGTGTTCGGGCTCAGCAGGTCGACCTCGAACTCGAACAGCTGCGACAGCCCTTCGCTGCCGTGCATCGAGCGGAACAGCAGCTGTTCTTCTCCAAGCGGGGTGTGGGCTTTGACGACTCTGTCCATGCGGCTCTCCCTGGTGTCTACGCGGGGCGTTCTGAAAACTCGTACTGGAAGTCGTCGCCCGCTGCGCCCAGCTGAACGCCGGCGAGCTTGCGCGCACTGACGGTGGCGCCGATGACTTCTTCGCTCAGTCGGGGCAGGATGGTGTGTGTGAGGATCGCGTCGATCATCCGGCCACCCGACTCTATGGCCGTGCAGCGGCGTGCGACAAGCGCGACGGCGCTGTCGTTGTAAGCCAATGCAATGCCGTGGTTGGCCTGCAGGCGCGCCGCGATGCGGTCCAGCTGCAGGCGAATGATCCGGTGCAGCGCATCGGCCTGCAGCGGGTAGTAAGGCACGACGACCAGGCGCCCAAGCAGCGCGGGCGCAAACACTTTCAGCAGCGGCTCGCGCAGCGCGGCCGCCAGCGGCTCGGGGTCGGGGCGCAAGGTCGGGTCTTCGCACAGCTGCATGACGAGGTCGGTGCCGACGTTCGACGTCATGATGATCACGGTGTTGCGAAAGTCGATGTGGCGGCCTTCGCCGTCTTCCATCCAGCCCTTGTCGAAGACCTGGAAGAAGATCTCGTGCACGTCGGGGTGGGCCTTCTCGATCTCGTCGAGCAGCACCACGCTGTAGGGCCGGCGGCGCACGGCCTCGGTGAGCACGCCGCCTTCGCCGTAGCCCACGTAGCCGGGCGGTGCGCCCTTGAGCGTGGAGACGGTGTGCGACTCCTGGAACTCGCTCATGTTGATGGTGACGAGGTTCTGCTCGCCGCCGTACAGCGCCTCCGACAGCGCGAGCGCGGTCTCGGTCTTGCCCACGCCCGAGGGGCCGCACAGCAGGAACACGCCGACGGGCTTGTTGGGGTTGTCCAGCCGCGCACGCGCGGTGCGGATGCGCCGCGAGATGGTCTCCAGCGCATCGGGCTGCGCGACCACGCGGGCCGACAAAATCTCGCCCAGGCGCAGCACCGACTGCGCGTCGTCGCGCACCATGCGGCCGATGGGGATGCCGGTCCAGTCGGCGACCACGGTGGCGACGGCCTGCGCATCGACGGCCGCGAGGATGAGCGGTGTCTCGCCTTGCAGCTTCACGAGCTGGTCTTGTGCTTCGTCGAGTTCGGCGCGGATGGCTTCGGGCGTTCGCTCGGGCTCAGCAGGCGCTTCTTCTTCGTTGTTGTCTTCTTCAACTTCAGCCTGCACCGGTACCGCCGCAGGCGACAGCAGCTTGCGCAGCGCGACGATGCGCTCGACCAGCGCGGCCTCTTCCACGCGACGCTGTTCCAGCAGTTCGAGTTCAGCCTGCGCCGCCGCCACCTGGGCCGCGATGTCTTCCACGCGCTGGTGCTCGCCGACCCCGATCGCCGCCTCGCGCCCCGCGATGCCCGACTCGATGCCCAGCACCTCGATGCGCCGTTTCAAATCTTCGAGCGCCGCAGGCAACGCGTGCTGGCTCAGCGCCACGCGCGCACACGCGGTGTCGAGCAGGCTCACGGCCTTGTCGGGCAACTGCCGCGCGGGAATGTAGCGGTGCGACAGGCTCACGGCCGCTTCGAGCGCGGCGTCGAGGATGAGCACGCCGTGGTGCTTCTCCAGCTCGGCCGAGATGCCGCGCAGCATGACCACGGCCTTGGGCTCTGTGGGCTCGTGCACCTGGATGGTCTGGAAGCGCCGCGTGAGCGCCGGGTCTTTCTCGATGTACTTCTTGTACTCCGACCACGTCGTGGCGCCGATGGTGCGCAGCCGCCCGCGTGCGAGCGCGGGCTTGAGCAGGTTGGCCGCGTCGCCGGTGCCGGCGGTGCCGCCCGCGCCGACCAGCGTGTGCACCTCGTCGACGAACAGCACGATGGGCTTGGGGCTTTTCTCGACCTCGTCGATCACCTGCCGCAAGCGCTGTTCGAACTCGCCCTTCACGCCCGCGCCGGCCTGCAGCAGCGTGGGGTCGAGCACCCACAGCGACACGTCCTTCAGCGAAGGCGGCACGTCGCCTGCAGCCAGGCGCGAGGCCAGGCCTTCGACCACGGCCGTCTTGCCGACGCCGGCCTCACCGGTGAGCAGCGGGTTGTTCTGGCGACGGCGCATGAGGATGTCGACGATCTGGCGGATCTCGTCGTCGCGGCCGTACACGGGGTCGAGCTCGCCGGCGCGCGCCTTGGCCGTGAGGTCGCTCGCGTACTTGGCCAGGGCCGAACCGCCGGCGGCGGGGGCATCGCCTTGATGCTGCGCCACCGGTGCGCCACCGCCCGCCTCCGACGCGGCGTCGTAGTCGTCTTCCGGCGAGCCTTCGGTCCACGCGGCAAGCTGCGCGACCAGCACGTCGGGCACGAGCTTGTCGAACTCGCGCGAGATGCCCGAGAGCACCTGGCGCAGGCCCGGCGTTTTCACGATGCCCGCGAGCAGGTAGGCGCCGCGGATCGACGTGGCCTCGAAGCGAAGGCTCGCGTACACCCACGCGCGTTCGACGGCGTGGTCGACGTGCTCGGAGATGTCGCTGATCGACGTGGCGCCGTGCGGCAGCCGGTCGAGCGCGCGCACGAGGTCCTGCTCGACCGCATCGAGGTTGAGCCCCGCGCGCTTGATGATGCGCAGCAGGTCGCTGTCCTGCAGCTGCAGGATCTGGTGCAGCCAGTGCACGAGCTCCACGTAGGCATTGCCGCGCAGCTTGGCGAAGGCAGTGGCGGTCTCCAATGCCTTGTAGAGCATCGGATTCAGTTTCGAGAACAGAGAGACGCGGCGGATGTCGGTCATGAGGAAGCCGGTGCGTTGCGGGAAAAGAGCGCCTCGGGCTGGAACACCATGTCGCCGGCGTCGGTGTCGGACAGGCGGGTGCCGAGCCAGCTGCCCCAGCCCAGGCGCTGGTCGCTGCTCAGCCGCATGCCGCGCGCCTCGGGCTTGCTGAGCACCAGCCGCAGCTCCCAGGCGAATTCGATGCCGACGTACTGGCGCACCCAGTCGACCACCTGCTGCAGCCGTGGGCTGCCCGGCAGGAACTCGCGGAACTGCTGCTGCGACAACGGGCCGAGTTCGAGCCTGAACTTGCCCTGCGCGTCGCGCACCGCCAGGCCGATGGTGGCGCCGCTGCCCAGCCGGTGGTTGCGCCCGAGCAGGCCGATGCGGCTGACCTGGCGCTCGTCGATGTGCACCCAGTCGCTCACGAACTCGACCACGCGCACGGGCACGTCGAAGTACAGGCGAAGAATTTGAATCAGCCCTTCGGGGTTGCGCGTCTGGCGCACCAGGTGCCCTGCCATGTGCGTGCGCGCGTGGTCGGCGATGCGGTCGCGCGCCTTCAGGCCGGGCTGCCCCATGTTCATGAGGCTGGCCACGTAGTCGACGAAGCGGTGGCCGTCGGGGCGGTCCAGGCTGTTGACCGACTGCGCGTCGGCCCAGGCGCGGTAGAACAGCAGGATCAGCCGGTGATGGAACAGGTCGGCGAACGCGCTGAGGGTGTTGTCGGCGTGGTGGCGCTTGCGCTCGCGCGCGTACTCGGTCAGGTGCAGCGGCAGTGGGCCGTTGGGACCGAACAGGCCGAAGCCGTAGATCGAGATGCGCGGCGCGCCGTCTTCGTCGACCTCGACGCCCGACACGTTCGACGGCGCGAAGGCCATCGAGGGCTCCTGCCCCAGCCGCAGCGGCTCGTCGCGCGGGCGCGGCGCGCGGCCCAGCAGCGGATGGTCGCCCTGCGCGTCGAGCCGGCGCAGCAGCATGAACAGGTCGTGCTCGAAGGGCTGCTCGACGAGCCGGGCCCACAGCGCGGGGTCGGCCTCGGGCACGCCGCGGCGCGGCGGGGCTTTCGCCTTCGCGTGCGCCGGACTGCGCGCATCGACGGCCGCCTCATCGCGCACCTCGGCCTCTGCCGGCAGCACCTGCAGCATGGCGTCGTCGGTGAGGCCGGTCGTGCTCATACGGTGGGGCGGCGTCCCACGCGCGGGGTCCAGCGCGCGATTTCGCCGCGCTGCAGGCTGGACAGCGCGAACTCGGTGAAGGCATTGAGCGACACGTGCCGGCTGAAGAACTGCTCCAGCACGGCGCCGAACAGGTACGGGCTCGCGCCCGAGAACGCGACCTCGTCGATCTGCAGCGCGATCTCCACGCCGCGCCCGAACACGATCGGACCCGGCTCGGGCAGGCGGCGGAACACCGGTGCCAGCGCCATCGAGCGCACGCCCTGGATCTGGCGGCGCACGGCCGGGTCGGCGAGGTTGCCGTACAGGTCGAGCATCTCGCGCAGCGCGGCGGCGCCCTGCGTGGCATCGACGTCGGTCAGGCTCAGGTAGTTCAGGCCCAGGTGGCTGATGAGGCGCCAGGTGAGCGCGCCTTCGGCCAGCGCCGGGTACGGCCGCGACGGGCCGCGCAGGATGCGCACGCCGCGCACCGGCGCCGACACGCGCAAGGTGAAGTCCGACTCCAGCCCGGTGGGCAGCAGCAGCGGCAGGTCGCGGTTGGTGCACAGCGCGTCGATGGTGATGTGGCGCAGGCTGTGCGGAAACGGCGCGTCGTGCTGGTCGACCAGCGACACGTACACCTCGCTGCCGGTGTAGCTGGTGCGCGTGCCCTGTGCGCGTGCGCGGTCGGACACCAGGCGCGGTTCGCGGCGCAGCGAGAAGTAGGCGCCGAAGTCGCCGTCGTCGGACGCGAACGAACCGAGGAAGGGCCGGAACTCGCGCTCTTCGGAGCCGTTGGCCATGTGGCCCGTGACGCGCTCGACGGTGAAGATCTCGAAGTCGCGCGGGCGCGTGCGGTCGATCACCGCGTGGTGCTCGTGCTGGCCGGGCCCGACCGGGATGCGGTCGCTGCGGCGCGGCACGAGGTTGATGATGGGGGTGCAGAACAGCGAGAAGTGCCTGGCGTCGACCAGCCGCTCCAGGTCGGCGTCGGCGCGGTCGAGCAGGATCACGATCTCCATCGTGGTGCCGCCGATGGCCGAGGCCGCCGCGCGCAGGTGCTTCACGCTGAAGAACAGGTAGCGCTCGGGAAAGGCGAAGTACTCGTGCAGCAGGCGGTAGCCCTGGAACGAGCGCGCGTCGTAGGGCAGCAGCGACTGCTCGGGGTCGAAGCCCTCGTGGCGGATCGCCTCGTCGCCCAGCGGCACGATGCGCGCCGTGCTGCCGGGGCCGGCGCGGCACACGGTGGCCACGCTGTGGTGAGCCACCAGTTCGAGCACGCGCAGCGCATGCAGCTCCGCGCCCGAGAGAAAGAACTCGAGCCGATCCAGCGGCATCTCCGAAAAGCGCGCGCCGCCCACGGCTTCGAGCTTGATGGTGATCGCGCTCTTCGCCTGGCGCGCCGCCATCGGCAGCACATGCGCGATCTCGGCCGGCACCGGGCCCAGGCTGGCCTCCGCGATCTTGATGGGCCACAGCGTGACGGCATGGCCCGTGCGGAACTCGCAGGCCGTCTGCTCGCCCTTGATCATGCGGCCGCGCAAGAGCGTGTGGCGCGGCAGCTCGTAGCCCGCCTTCAGCGAGCCCTCGTTGAGGTTGCCGTCGATCTGCACCACGGCCATCGCGGGCAGCGGCGCGAGGAAGTTGGGGTACACCACCTCGAGCAGGCGCTGCGAGAAGCGCGGAAACTCCGCGTCCATCTTGAGTTGGATGCGCGCCGTGAGAAAGCTGAAGCCTTCGAGCAGGCGCTCCACGTACGGGTCGCTGACCTCGATGCCGCGCATGCCCAGGCGGCCCGCGATCTTGGGGTAGCGCTGCGCGAACTCGGCCCCGAGCTCGTGCATGTAGGTGAGTTCGCGGTTGTAGTAGTCGAGGAGCTTGGCGTCCATCACAGCCCTCCTGTCGGCCGCAGCACCATGTGCCCGCTTTCAAGGTCCAGCTCCGAACGCAGGATGAATTCGATCGGGTACGGCACCGACCACAGCGTGCCGCGGATCTCCAGCGCGAGCAGGTTGTGGTGCTCCAGGTCGGTCGCATCGGTCACACAGCGCACGTCGATGCTGTCCTTCATGATGCGCGGCTCGAAGTCGATGATGGCCGCGCGGATGGCCGCCTCCACGTCGGCGAAGTCGACCTCCGACATGCGCCCGCCGGCCCAGCCGCGCACGCCGTAGTTCACCACCGAGCCGCGCGCGCGCGGCATGCCGTTGATGCGGTGGTCGGCTCCGAAGTTGGTGGTGTTGAGCAGCCACTGCAGGTCGCGCAGCACCGAGTCGCGCAGCAGCTTGCCGCTCATGAGGAAGGCGCCCGCGCGCTCCTGGCCGTTCTGCGGCGCCTTGTCGGTGAGGCGGTCGAGCAGCACGGGTTGCAGGCGGTCGCGCGCGACGCTTTCCTGGGCGTCGCCGTCGATGTCGGTGGTGACGGCGGGGGTCATGCAGCCGCGCCTTCCGTCGCTGCGGCGAACTCGATGCGCCGAAGGTCGAGCAGCGAGTGGTCGCCGGCCTCGCTGATCAGCGTGCGCTGGCCGATGCCCGCGAACTGGTCGTCGCCCGCGAGCGGCTGCCAGTCGGTGCGGCGGCCCAGCGCGGTCTCGTCGTCGAGGCTGTCGAGCGCGCCCGGGTAGCGCACCGGCACGAGGCCGTTGAGGCCGCGCCCGTCGTGCAGCTCGATCTCGGCCGGCGCCCACAGCAGGTCGACCAGGTGTTGCGGGCGCGAGAACTTGATGCGGCGCACCGCCGGCAGCGGCAGCCACGCATAGCCCGAGGGCGTGAACAGTTCGAGCACGGCGCCGATGCGCGCGTCGCCGTCGCACAGCCAGGCGAAGTCGCTGTGCGCCGCGGGCTCGCCGTCGAGCGCCTGCACGGCGCGCGCATCGGAGCGGTCGACGGTGGTCAGCGTGCCTTGCAGCGCCGGCGCCGCGTCGCGTGCGGCCTCGCGCAGCGCGGCGGCTTCGGCGGCGCGTTCGGCGGGCAACACGGCGGCGCCGAGCAGTTGCTCGACCCAGTCGGCATTGCCCGAGACGATGGCCGGCGTGCGTCCGCCGCCGGCCCAGAAGTCGCTGCGCTCGCGCTCGCCCCGCAGGGCCATCGCGCAGGTGACGCTGGCCGGCGTGAACGTGGGATCGAGCTTCGTCGCGAGCTTGAGCTGGTCTTCGGCCCGCTGCCATTCGCCGCGCAGCGCGAGGAAGTGGCACAGGGCAAGGCGCAGGCCGGCATTCTGGGGACTGGCGCGGATCTGCCGCTGTACCCATTCGGTGTGCTCGGCCACGGAGCGCTCGCCCAGCACTGCAAACCCATCGCCCATGAAACTTCCCCGTTGACTGGCTGAAAGGTGAAAGGCGGCGCGCCGCGAAGGGGCGCCGCAGGAGACAGACAAACGGCTGTGGACCGCCGGCGGGGGCTGCATGGCCCTGAAGGCCACGGCCCCGCCGCGCAACAAGGAAATCAGGCTTCCTTGTTTTCCTTGATGTTCCAGCCCAGCACCGTCTCGGCGCCCTTGCCGCCCTTGTCGGTCTGTTCCCAGTACTGCTGTTTCACCTTCGCGGCCTGGAAGGCGTACTGCACGAGCACCGCATCGCCGCCCTGCTCGGCTGTGTACTGCACCGAGGTGACGAGCACCTCTTCGAGCGTGACGCGCGTGTATTCGATCTGCGAGCCGCCGGCCTTGCACACGGCCACCTCGACCTTGCTCAGGTGCTTGCCGCTCGCGCAGTTCTTCAGCACGGAAGGCGCCGCCTTGTCGATGCGCGCGAGCACCTGCAGGTCGTTGAAGCTGGCCTTGCCCACGCCGCCGCCACCGCCGCTGACCATGTTGCCAGGCTGCGTCGCTCCCCATGCAAACGACTTGATGTCGGTCCAGTCCTTGTGGTTGGAGTCCTTGGACTCGCCGTTTGCACCCTCGACGCGCATGAACATGTCTACTGCCATGATTGACCCCCAAAAGTTATCGATGAATTGCCCGGTAGCGGGACAGTGGAATTAGCTGCTGTCCTTCTTGTTGGACGGCAGCTTCGAAACCAGCCGCAACGACACCGTCAGCCCCTCGAGCTGGTAGTGCGGCCGGAGAAAAAACTTGGCGGCGTAGTAGCCGGGGTTGTCCTCGATGGCTTCCACCTGGACCTCGGCCGCCGCCAGCGGCTTCATCGCCTTCGTGTCCTGCGACGAGGTGCCGGGGCTGCCGTCGACGTAGTTCATGATCCAGTCGTTGAGCCAGCGCTCCATGTCCTCGCGCTCGCGGAACGAACCGATCTTGTCGCGCACGATGCACTTCAGGTAGTGCGCGAAGCGGCAGCACGCGAACAGGTACGGCAGGCGCGCCGCCAGGTTGGCGTTGGCCGTGGCGTCGGCGTCGTAGTACTCGGCCGGCTGCTGCAGCGACTGCGCGCCGATGAAAGCCGCGAAGTCGGAGTTCTTGCGGTGCACCAGCGGCATGAAGCCGTTCTTGGCGAGCTCGGCCTCGCGCCGGTCGCTGATGGCGATCTCGGTCGGGCACTTCATGTCCACGCCGCCGTCGTCGGTGGGGAAGGTGTGGGTGGGCAGGTTCTCGACCGCGCCGCCCGACTCCACGCCGCGGATCGAGGTGCACCAGCCGAACTGCTTGAACGAGCGGTTGATGTTCACGCCCATGGCGTAGGCCGAGTTGGCCCAGGTGTAGCGCGTGTGCAGCGCCGAATCGGTTTCTTCCTCGAACTCGAACTCGTCGACCGGGTTGGTGCGCGCACCGTAGGGCAGGCGCGCCAGGAAGCGCGGCATGGCCAGGCCGATGTAGCGCGCGTCTTCCGAATCGCGCAGCGAGCGCCACGCGGTGTGCTCGGTGTTCTGGAAGATCTTGGTCAAATCGCGCGGGTTCGACAGCTCCTGCCACGAGTCCATCTGCATCACGGTGGGCGAGGCGCCGGCGATGAAGGGGCAGTGCGCGGCGGCGGCGATCTTGGCCATCTCGCCGAGCATCTCGACGTCGGGCGGGCTGTGGTCGAAGTGGAAGTCGCCGATCAGCGCACCGAAGGGCTCGCCGCCGAACTGGCCGTACTCGGCCTCGTAGATCTTCTTGAACATCGGGCTCTGGTCCCAGCCGATGCCCTTGTGGCGCTTGAGCGAGCGCGCCACTTCGCGCTTCGACGCGCACATGACGCGGATCTTCAGCTGCTCGTCGGTCTCGGTGTTGTTCACGAGGTAGTGCAGGCCGCGCCATGCACCTTCGAGCTGCTGGAAGTCTTCGTGGTGCAGGATCTGGTTGATCTGCTCCGACAGCTTGCGGTCGATCTCCGTGATGATGGCCTGCACGCTGCGGTAGGCATCGTTCGAGATGGTGACGGTGTTCTCGAGCGCCTGCACGGCCAGCGTTTTGACGGCGTTCTCCACCGCCTCGCGCGCCTGCTCGGTCTTGGGCTTGAACTCGCGCTGCAGGAGGTCGGAGAACTCGTTGGGTTCGAGCGCTTCGACGGTGGCGGTGCGGGCGCGTGCGCCTTGCTGGGATGCGGTACTCATGGTGCGGTCCTGTCGTCGGCTTGCTTGGCTGCTGCGGCATCGGCGGCCGCCTGCGCGACCGCGGGGTTGGGCGCGGACGCCAGCGACTTGAGCAGCGCCGGGTTCTGCAGCGCCTGCGCGATGAGTTGCTCGGCGCCGTTCTTGCCGTCCATGTACGAGAGCAGGTTCGACAGCTCGGTGCGCGCCTCGAGCAGCTGCTGCAGCGCATCGACCTGGCGCGCGATGCGCGCGGGCGAGAAGTCGTCCATGCTGTCGAAGGTGATGTCCACGTTCATCTGGCCTTCGCCGGTGAGCGTGTTGGGCACCTGGAACGCGACGCGCGGCTTGATGGACTTCATGCGCTCGTCGAAGTTGTCGATGTCCACCGCCATGAACTCGCGCTCCGCGAGATCGGGCATGGGGTCGGTCTGCTTGCCCGCGAGGTCGGCGATGACGCCCATCACGAAGGGCAGCTGGATCTTGCGTTCGCTGCCGTAGATCTCGACGTCGTACTCGATCTGCACGCGCGGCGCCCGGTTGCGCGCGATGAACTTCTGACCACTGTTCCTGACACGGTTGTCTGCCATAAGCGTCCTCTTGAAACTGAATGCATGGGTCGTACCGGTCGACCGGTGCCGGCGCGTTGTTCCTGCTCGCCGGCAGCAACGGCCGCTAGGGCAATGCGGCGTCGCCGTTCAACGGGCGGCCGGCAAGGCTTTCTATCTTTTGCAATCCCTCGGGCACGAGCTCTTCGATGATCTGGAAGAAGTTGAGGTCCATCAGCCGCTGGGCCCTGCGGATCAGCATGGGTGCCGGATGGCTCGGTTCCGTTCGCTCCAGGAACTCACATGCTTTTTCCAACAACACTTGCACATCTTCACGAGCCGATATTTCAATCTCTTGAATACGCAGCGGACGCACTGCAGCCTGCGTGGCCGCTGCAACGTGCGTTGCGGGTGCGGGCACGTGCGCCGCACCGCTTGTGTCTTCTGCACCGCCCACTGCCGACGCCTGCGGCACTTCGCTGTGCGGCTGCTCCGGCAGCAACTGGCCCACGGTGCGCAGCGACCGTTCGAGCCGTGAAAAATCGGGCGCCCAACTCTGGCCCAGCGCGCGCTCGCAGGTCTCGCGGATGCGCTGCAGCAGTGCCAGAGCCTCACGCAAGGCCACGACCGGCGCCGCCGCCTTGTCGTGTGCACGGCGTGCGGCCTCGCGCAGGCGCCCCACGCCGCCGGGGTAGTCCACCTGGTCGCTCTTGCTCGAATCGAGCAGCGCCTCGACCTGCCGCAGGCTCATCGCCGTGCCACCGTCTTCGAGCAGCCGCGCATCGCGCACGCTGCGTCCGAGCCCTTCGGCTTCGGCCAGTGCGGCCAGCGCATTCATGCGCGGCAGCGGGTCTTCGTTCGTGCCATCGACGACGCGCGGATGCACGTCGTTCCAGAAAGTCTGCAGCACCGCATCGACCTGCCGCAGCCCGTCGACATAGCCGGGCAAGCCACGGCTTTCGGTCCATGCGAGCGTGAGCGGCACCAGCACGCGCAGGTCGCGCGTGCGCACGCACAGCTGTCGTGCGATGCGGTCTACACGCGCCCAGTCGGGCGGCTCGGCGGGAATGATCGTGTCGCCGAACTGCTGCTCGCGCTTGCCCGTGGCCGCCTGTTGGAGCGCCATGAAATCGGCGTCGTATTCCAGATCTTCACCACAGGGAAGCGGGCCCTCGACGGGCGTCTGCAACAGATCGATCTCATTCGGCAGCAACCACGACTCCCTTGATTTATCCACTCGCGATGGTAGTCATCTTGAGGGTAAGAAGAGGCATGGTCAACCGCAACAGAATGCAAAGTGCAGCCTCTGAATTCCAAAGGAGTACATCTGCTTTTAAAGTGCAGAAGTACGGGCTACAGCAGCCGACGCGACGCGAGGTTGCGCATCAACGCACCGAGGCCGAAAGACCACCGCGGCGCCTGGTCTGCGTGCACGACGCGGTTGTTCAACGCACCCAATTCAGGCGCAGCAATGCGCACATGGTCGCCCACGACATGCGTGAATCCTTGCCCCGGTCCGTGACGGTCTTGTGTCGGCGCGAACATCGTGCCCAGAAACAACATGAAACCGTCTGGGTAGGCGTGGTGGCGGTTGAGTGTCTGCGCCACGAGGTCGAGCGGATCGCGGCTGATCTTCGCGAGCGAGCTCGACCCTTCGAGCGTGAAGCCCTCGGGGCCGGTCACGTTCAGCGCGACCGTGATGCGCCGCACATCGGCGATGCCGAAGTGCGCATCGAACAGCCGGATGAACGGGCCGATGGCGCACGACGCGTTGTTGTCCTTGGCCTTGCCCAGCAGCAGTGCGCTGCGGCCTTCGAAGTCGCGCAGGTTGACGTCGTTGCCGAGCGCGGCACCGAGCACCTCGCCGCGGCTGTTCACTGCGAGCACGACCTCGGGCTCGGGGTTGTTCCAGGCCGAGTCCGCGTGGATGCCCACGTCGGCGCCCGTGCCCACGGCCGCGAGCACCGGCGCCTTGGTGAAGACCTCGGCGTCGGGGCCGATGCCGACCTCGAGGTACTGCGACCACATGCCTTGCGCGATGAGCACGTCCTTCACCTTCATGGCTTCGGGCGAGCCCGGCACGATGTCGGCGAGGTTGTCGCCCAGCACGTCGCCGATGGCCGCGCGCGTGGCCTCGGCGCGCGAGGCATCGCCGCGTGCCTGCTCTTCGATCACGCGTTCGAGCAGGCTGGCGACGAAGGTCACGCCGCTGGCCTTCACGACCTGCAGGTCGCAGGGTGCGAGCAGCCAGGGTTGGCCACTGTCGCGCTTGCTCTCGTCGCTGTTGGCGAGCACGGCATCGAGTGCGGCGATGCGTGGCGCGGTGCCACTCTGCAGTGCCGCGCGCACGGCTTCGGCTGGCGAGCCGTTGCCTTCGAGCAGGTCGCTCATGGTGGGTGCGAGCGTCGAGAGGTCGTGCAGGCCATCGCCCTGCACGGCCACCAGCACCGGGCCCACGCCGGGTTGCCAGAGACGGCCGACAAGGGTGGCGCGCTCGGCGTCGCGGGGCAGGCTGGAAGCGGTCGAAAGGTCCAAAGGCATGGTGGGGTGTCTCCGTGAATAAGGTCTGCGCGCCATCGTAGCCGCGCCCCGGGAACCGCTGTGTGTCAGTGGCCCGGCGTGGCCCGCACGCGCGCCACCTCGGCGGGCAGGTTCGTCCACGGCGCTTCCTGCGGCGCGAAGCGTGCGCGCATGTAGCCGGCGAGGTCGGCGATCTGGCGGTCGTCCAGCGCCTCGCGGAACGCGGGCATGAAGCCGATGTCGCGGTGCGCGGGCGCACGCACGCCATCGAGGATGGTGCGCAGCAGGTTGTCGGGCCGTGTGCTCGTGAGGCTGCTGTTGAGTGCGAGCGGCGTGTTCACGCCCAGCAGCGTGGGACCGTCGCCGTCGTGGTGGCACGACGCACACGCGCTGTCGAACATGCGCTGCGCGGGGCCGAGCAGCTGGCCTTGCGTGCGCGCCGCGTTGTCGATGGCCTGCTGCGCGAGCGCTTGCGGTTGCGCGACCGGCTCGGGGTTGAACGAGCCGAGGTAGACGGCCATCGCACGCACGTCGGCGTCGGGCACCTGCGCGAGTTCGCGCACCACCTCGGCCATCGGGCCGCCCGCGATGCCGTGGCGCGGCGAGTGGCCATTGCGCAGGTAGCGGTACAGCGCGTCGGTGTCCCACGGCACGGCGGCTTTCGACAGCTGCGTGAGCGCGGGCGCCTCCCAGCCATCGACCATCGCGCCCGAGAGGAACGCGCTGCCGCCCTGCTCCGCGCCGAGCGCGTTGCGCGGCGTGTGGCAGGCGCCGCAATGGCCCAGGCCGTTGACGAGGTAGGCACCGCGGTTCCACTCGGCGCTCTGCGTGGGCACGGGCGGAAGCGGCGCGGGGTCGTGGAACAGCGCGTTCCAGCCGGCCATCAGCGGGCGCAGGTTGAACGGGAACTTGAGTTCGGACTTGGGCGTTGGCGCACGCACCGCCGGCATCGCCATGAAGTACGCATAGAGCGCCTGCAGGTCGTCGTCGCTGGTCTTCGCGAAGGCGGTGTAGGGGAACGCGGGGTACAGGTGGTGGCCGTCGCGCGAGACGCCTTCGCGCATCGCGCGCTGGAAGGCGCTGAACGACCAGCGGCCCAGGCCCGTCTCGGCGTCGGGCGTGAGGTTGGTGGTGTAGAGCGTGCCGAAGGGCGTGTCCATCGCGCGGCCACCGGCGTTGGGTGCGCCGCCCGGTGCGGTGTGGCACACCGCGCAATCGCCGAGCGCGGCGAGCACGCGGCCGCGCTCGATGGTGGACTCGCTGTAGACCGGCGCGCTGAGCGACACGGGCGCGATGGCGGAGCGCCAGCCGAGCAGGCCGGCGATGACGCCCAGGCCGCCGATGAAGAGCGCGGCGCCGGTGGCCCACAGGCCCTTGCGACGCGGCCACAGGGCGTCCCGCACGCCGGCGCCCGAGGCTGGTGGCGAGGAGGGTCCGGCGGAATCGCCCTGCCCCGGCGGCGGTGGCAGCGACCCCCGGTTCAATTCCGCCAGCACCGTCTCCGGCGTGAACGGCGGCGAGCGGAAGCGCACGCCCGTCGCATCGAAGATCGCATTCGCGATCGCCGCCGTGCCCGGCACCGACGACGACTCGCCCGCGCCCAGCGACGGCTCGCCCGGGCGCGGCATGTGCATCACCTCGATCACCGGCACGTCGCGGAAATTGAGGATCGGGTAGCTGCCCCACTCGCGGCTCGCGACCACGCCGGTCGGCAACACGCCCGGCAACTGCGCACCGCCAGCAGCAGCACCTTGCTGCGGCGCGAACTGCACCTGCTCCTTGAGCGCGCGGCTCGTGGTCTGGATCACGTTGCCGTGCACCTGGTGCTCGACGCCCGCCGGGTTGACCAGCAGCCCCGCGTCGTGCCCCACCACCACGCGGCGCACATGCACCTCGCCGGTCTTCTGGTTGACCTCGACATCGGCCACCCACGCGGCCCACGCGGCGCCGAAGCCCGGCCACTTGCTGTGGATGTAGCGCGCGTACGCAAAGCCCTGGCCAAAGAGGATGTCGCCGCCTTCGCCGAGCCCACCGTCGGCGTTCTCCTGCGGCCCGGTGCGCATGCGCCAGCCGGCCTTCTGCGCGGTGGCCTGCACGAGCTCGACCGCGCGCGGATCGTCCAGGTGCCGCAGGCGGAACTGCACGGGGTCGACACCGGCGGCCGTGGCCAGCTCGTCGATGTACGACTCGTGCGCGAACGAACTCGGCAGCGCCGACACGCCGCGCAGCCACGAGGCGCGCACGATCGGCGCCATGTCGTTGACCTTCACGCGCAGGTTGTCGTAGCTGTACGGTGGGCGCGCGGTGCGGTCGCCCATCTCGTAGGCCTGCGCCACGGGCTCGACCGTGCGCGTGAGCAGCAACGCCAGCGTGGGCGCGCCGTTCGAGGGGTATGAGGTTTCGAAGTCGTAGGCGGCCACGCGGCCGTCGGCCATGAGCCCGCCATCGATCTCCATGAGCTGCGCGGCGCCCTTGGGCTCCCACGCATGCTCCTGCTCGCGCGAGAGCTGCACGCGCACCGGGGCGCCCACGGCACGCGCGAGCAGTGCCGCATCGGCCGCCACGTCGTCGGCGCCATTGCGGCCGTAGCAGCCCGCGGCCTCCATGCGCACCACGTCGACCTGCACGTCGTCCACGCCCATCAACTTCGCGAGGTCGGCGCGCAGCACGTGCGGGTTCTGCGAACCGGCCCAGCAGCGCAGCTGCATGCCGCTGCCGTCGGCCGGTTGCCACTCGGCCAGCGCGCACGAGGGGCCGATGGACGCATGCATCTGGTAGGGCCACACGTAGGTGCGCTGCATCGGCTGCGCGGCGGCGGCCATGGCGCCGTCGACATCGCCTTCGTCGACCAGCAGGCGCTGCGTCGAGGGGTTGTCGCGCAGGGCCTGTGCCACGTCGCGCAGGTCGGGCATGCCGGGCCAGGGCTTCCAGGTCACGCGCAGGTCGCGCATCGCCTGCTCGGCGTGCTCTTCGCGCTCGGCGACGATGCCGACGAAGTCGCGCACCACGACCACGGCGCGGATGCCGGGGATGTGCGCGATCGACGACTCGTCGACCGCTTCGAGCGTGTTGCCGATGAACTCGCCGTGGTCCGCGCCCGCATACGGCGGGCGCACCACGCGGCCGTGCAGCATGCCGGGCAGGCGCATGTCGTGCACGAACACGAGGTCGCCCGCGAGCTTGGCCGGGATGTCGACGCGCGCCTGGCGCGTGCCGACGAGGCGGTAGTCGGCCGGATTCTTGGGGGTGGCGTCGAGGTCGAGGCGCAGCACCGTGCGCTGGTGCGCCACGAGGTCCGCGTAGTTGAGGTGGCGCTCCGGCGCCTCGGCCACGCGCACCACGCCGTTGCGCACCTGCAGCGCATCGGCGGCCGCGCCCAGCCGTTCGGCCGCGCGCGCCAGCAGCCACGCGCGTGCCTGCGCGGCGGCCAGCCGCAGCGGCTGCGCGTGGATCTGGATCGACGCGCTCGCGATGGTCGCGCCCTGGTTGGGCGCGCGCGCGGTGTCGCCGAGCATCATGCGCACGCAGGGCATGCCGAGGTCGAGCTCCTCGGCCACGATCTGCGCCAGTGCGGTCTGGATGCCGGTGCCCAAGTCGACGTGGCCGTTGAGCGCGGAGACGCTGCCGTCGTCCCACAGCGCGAGCAGCACCTCGTCGCCTTCGACGGGGTTGCTGGCGATGAAGGCGGGCTGGCCCTTGGCCGGCGGCGGTGGGGGCGGTGCCTCGCGCACCACCAGCAGCACGCCATCAGCAGCGAGGAATTCCGCGCGCGTCTGCGGCAGGTCGGCGCGGCGCGTCATGCGGCGGGGGCGTCCGGCGGGGTCGCGCGCAGGCGCACGGCGGCACGCTGCACGGCGTCGAGGATCTCGATGTGCGTGCCGCAGCGGCACAGGTTGCCCGACAGCTCGCTGCGGATGCGCGCCTCGCTCGCGTGCGGATCGCGCGCGAGCAGCGCCGCCACCTGCATGACCATGCCGTTGAGGCAGTAGCCGCACTGCGCGGCCTGCGCGTCTTCAAAAGCGGCCTGCACCGGGTGCCAGCGCCCGCGCATGCCAAGCCCTTCGAGCGTGGTGATGCTGCGCCCTGCCACGCCGTGCGCGGGAATCACGCAGGACCGCGCGGCCACGCCGTCGACATGCACCGTACACGCGCCGCACTGCCCGAGCCCGCAGCCGTACTTGGGCCCGTTGAGCCCGAGGTCGTTGCGCAGCAGGTGCAGCAGCGAGGCTTCGCGCGGCACGCCGGCGAGCGCGTGGGCCCGGCCGTTGACCTGCAGGTGCAGCGGCTCAGCGCCGCAACTGGCCGTCACGGGTGTACATCTCCAGGTCCACGAAGGTCGAGCCGTTGTGGTTCTTCGCGCTGTAGTCGACGGGGAAGTCGCCGAAGCGCGTGCTGCCGATGCTCTCGAGCCCGGCGATGAAGCTGTCGCGCGTGAGCGCCTTGCCCGCGCGGCGCAGGCCCTCGGCCATCACGCGCGCGACGATGTAGCCCTCGAGTGCGGTGTAGCTGTCGATCTTCTGGCCGAACTCGGCGCGGTCGCGCTGGTAGTCGGCCACGATGGGCACGCGCTGCGCACCGGGCGGCGGCACGATGCTGGCCGTGACCAGCCCGGCGAGCTTGCCTTCGAGCCGCTTGGCCGAACCCGCCGCGTCGGTGATGCCGACCGACAGCGTGTACAGCGGCGCGGCCGCGCCGCTCGCGCGGTAGTCGCGGATGAAGACCTCGGTCATGCGCCCGGCCATGATCATCACGACGGCGCCGGGGCGGCCCTCGGCGAGCCCGCCGACCACCTGCTTGGCGTCTTCGGCCGCGATGGCCATGGGCAGCGTCTGCACCACCTTCACCTTGTACTCGGCGGCCAGCTGCTCGCAGGTGGCGAGGTTCGACTTGCCGAAGGCGCTGTCCTGGTAGACCACGGCGATCGACTGGATGCCCAGCGTCGAGAGGTGGCTGATGATCTTGCGCAGCTCCAGGTCGTAGCCCGCGCGCACGTGGAACAGGTAGCGGTTGGTTTTTGTGCGGAACGACGTGGTGCCCACCAACGGCGCGAACATCGGCACGCCGGCCTTCTCGGCCAGCGGCATCGCGGCCGCGAGGTTGCCCGTGGCGACGTAGCCGGTGAGCGCGAAGACCTTGTCCTCGTCGATCAGCTTGGCGGTGTTGACGGCCGTCTTCGCGGGCTCGTAGGCGTCGTCGTAGGTGACGAGTTCGATCTTGCGTCCGTGGATGCCGCCCGACTTGTTGACGCGGTCGAAGTACAGCTGGATGCCCGCGCGGTAGTCGACGCCGAAGTCTTTCGCCGGGCCGCTGAACACGGCCGACTGGCCGATGCGGATGGTGCTGTCGGTCACGCCGTTGTCCGCGCGCGCCGGCCGCAGCAGGCCGGGGCCGAGCGCCAGGGCCGCGCCGCCCGCCACCAGGGTGCGCCTTGAAATCGAAAGCTTCATGCGTCGTCTGTCTCTTTGTTGTTGTCGTCGGAGGGGTGTTGCCGCGGCGGCGCCGCGGACTTCGTCGTCGTCAGCCGGCCTGGATGTCGCCGGACTGGATGCGCTTGACGCCCTTGGCCGTCATCTGCTTCCAGGCGGCAGCCAGCGAGCCGTTGAGGTCGATGCCGCGCGTGGCGTCTTCGATCACGTAGGCCTCGAAGCCGGCCTTGCGTGCGTCCATCGCGGTCCAGGCCACGCAGAAGTCGGTGGCCAGGCCCGTGACGAACACGGTCTTGATGCCGCGCGCCTTGAGGTAGCCGGCCAGGCCGGTGGCCGTCTTGTGGTCGGCCTCCTCGAAGGCGGAGTAGCTGTCCATGTCCTTGTGGAAGCCCTTGCGGATGATGAGCTGCGCGGTCGGCACCTTGAGGTCCTTGCCGAGCGCGGCGTCGTCGGTGCCCTGCACGCAGTGGTCGGGCCACAGCACCTGCGTGCCGTAGTTGAGCTTGGTCGTCTCGAAGGGCTTCTTGCCGCTGTAGGTGCTGGCGAACGAGGCGTGGCCCGCCGTGTGCCAGTCCTGCGTGACGACGACGTTCTGGAACGCGGGTGCCAGCGCGTTGATGACCGGGATCACCTCGTTGCCGCCCTTCACCGCGAGCGTGCCGCCATCGAGGAAGCAGTTCTGCACGTCGACCACGATCAGCGCGGCCTTGCCACCGGGCTTGATCTTGCCGGCCGCGAAAGCGGAGAGGCCGAAACTGCCGAGGCTGCCGGCGAGCCCAAGGGCAGCGGCGGACTTCAAGACGGTTCTGCGATGCATGGTGTGGACTCCGGTGGTTGAGGAAAGGAAACGGTCAGACGCTGAGGTAAGCCCTGCGCACTTCTTCGTTGGCCGCCAACTCGGCCATCGTGGCGTGGTAACGGATCTGCCCCTTCTCGAGCACGTAGGCGCGGTCGGAGACCAGCTCGGCGAAGTGCATGTTCTGCTCCGACAGCAGGATGCTCACGCCCTGCGCCTTGAGCTCGAGGATCATGTTGGCCATCTGCTCGACGATGACGGGGGCCACGCCCTCGGAGGGCTCGTCGAGCAGCACGAGATACGGGTTGCCCATCAGCGTGCGCGCCACGGTGAGCATCTGCTGCTCGCCGCCGCTCATGCGCCCGCCCGGGCGGTTGGGCATCTCGCCGAGGTTGGGGAACAGCTGGAACAGGCGTTCGGGCGTCCACAGTGGCGCCGCGGTGCCGTCGGCCCACTGGCGCGCGGGCTGCTTGCCGACCTCGAGGTTCTCCATCACCGTGAGGTCGGTGAACACGCGCCGGTCTTCGGGCACGAAGCCCAGGCCCAGGCGCGCCGCGTGGTGCGGCTCGCTCTTCGAAATGTCGTGGCCCAGGAAGCGCACCGCGCCGCGGCGCTTGGTGAGCATGCCGATGAGCGTCTTGAGCGTGGTCGACTTGCCCGCGCCGTTGCGGCCCATGAGCGCGACGACTTCGCCGCGCCGCACTTCGAGGTCGACGTCGTAAAGAATCTGCGCGGCGCCATACCAGGCGCACAGCGCCTTGGCTTCCAGAAGAGGTTCATGCGTGCTCATGCGGCAACTCCCAATGCGGCGGCCTTTTCGGCGATCTTCTCGAAGGTCTTGCCGCTGCCGAAGTACACCTCCTGCACCTTCGGGTGGTCGCGGATCTCGAGCGGCTTACCCTGCGCGATGAGGCGCCCGCGCGCGAGCACGATCATGCGGTCGGCGTACGCGAACACCACGTCCATGCTGTGCTCGGTGAAGAGCACGGCCATGCCGCGCTGGATGACGAGGTCCTTGGTGAGCGCCATGAGCGAGTTGCGCTCCTGGGGCGCCATGCCGGCGGTGGGCTCGTCCATGAGCAGCAGCTTGGGCGAGTTGGCCATGGCAATGGCGAGTTCGACGCGCTTCACGTCGCCGTAGGCCAGCACGCTGCAGGGCCGGTCGGCCTGCGCCTTCATGCCGACCTGGTCGAGCAGCGCCAGCGCCTCGTCGCGCTTGTGGTCGGCCGCGCGGCGCCACATCGAGAACAGCTTGTGGTCGTGCGAGAGCAGCGCCATCTGCACGTTCTCGACCACGGTGAGCGAGGCGAAGGTTTCGGCGATCTGGAAGGTGCGGCCCACGCCCTTGCGCCAGATCTCGCGCGGCTTGCGGCCCACGAGTTCGTGGCCGTCGAGCGTGATCGAGCCCTGGTCGGCCTTGAGCTGGCCGTTCACCATGTTGAAGGTGGTCGACTTGCCGGCGCCGTTGGGGCCGATGAGCGCCAGCAGTTCGCCGGGCGGCAGCTCGAAGCTGATGCCGTCCACGGCCTTCACGCCGCCGAACGATTTGCCGAGGTTGGTGACTTTGAGGAGGCTCATGCCTTCACCTCCTTGAGCTTGGCGTCTGCTTCTGTTTCATGCTTCGGTGCGCGCCAGCGATCGACGAGCTGCTTGATCGACCCTGCAATGCCCTGCGGGAACAAGAGCACCAGGATCAGGATGATGGCGCCGAGCATCGCGCGCCAGTAGTCGGTGTTGCGCGCCACCGTGTCGTGCAGCCAGGTGAAGGTGACGGCGCCGACCACCGGCCCCGCCAGGGTCTGGATGCCGCCCAGCAGCACCATCACGAGGCCGTCGACCGACTTGCCGACCGACAGGCTCTCGGGCGAGATGCTGCCCTTGGAGAACGCATAGAGCGCGCCGGCCAGGCCGGCCACGGTGCCGGCGATGACGAAGGCCGCCCACTGCATGCGCTTGACGTCGATGCCGATGGCGTCGGCGCGCAGCACCGAGTCGCGGCCCGCGCGCAGCGCATAGCCGAAGGGCGAGAACAGCACGCGGCGCAGCCACCACACGCCCGCGCCCACGAGCACCAGCGTGAGCCAGTAGTACACCTGCTTGTTCGACAGCCACTCCGAGGGCCACACGCCGGTCAGGCCGTTGCTGCCGCCCGTGAAGCTGTCCCACTGGTAGGTGACGGCCCAGGTGATCTGCGCGAAGGCCAGCGTGAGCATCGCCAGGTACACGCCCGACAGCCGCACGGCGAACCAACCGTAGACGAAGGCGCCGAGCGCCGCCACCAGCGGCGCGACCACCAGCGCCAGCTCCATCGGCAGGTGCAGCGCGCGCACCAGCAGCGCCGCGCCGTAGGCCCCGAGGCCGAAGTAGGCGGCGTGGCCGAAGGAGTGCATGCCGGCCGGCCCCATGATGAAGTGCAGGCTGGTGGCGAACAGCGCGGCGATCAGCAGGTCGATCATCAGCACCGTGGTGTAGGGCGAGCCGGCCGTCAGCAGCGGCAGCGCGGCCAGCACCAGCGCCAGCCCGGCGGCGGCCACGATGTAGGCGGTGCTGGGGCGGCGCAGCGGCTCTTCCTGCATGCCGACGTAGCGGCTCGGCGCCTGCGGCCGGCCGAACAGGCCCCAGGGGCGCCACACCAGCACGATGGCCATCACGAGGAAGTCGACCATCAGCGTGAGCTTGGAGAACGACACGTCGATGCCGAAGATCTGCACCACGCCCAGCCAGATGCACACGGCCTTGATCTCGGCGATGAGCAGCGCGGCCACGTAGGCGCCGGGCAGCGAGCCCATGCCGCCGACCACCACCACGACGAAGGCGGCGCCGATGGTGTTCAGGTCCATCTCGAGCGTGGCGGGTTCGCGCGGCAGCTGCAGCGCGCCGCCCAGGCCTGCGAGCAGCGCGCCGAGCGCGAACACCGCGGTGAAGAGCCAGGCCTGGTTGACGCCCAGCGCGCTGACCATCTCGCGGTCTTGCGTGGCGGCGCGCACCAGCGTGCCGAAGCGCGTGCGCGTGAGCAGCAGCCACACGAGGCCGAGCACCAGCGGGCCGACGACGATCAGGAAGAGGTCGTAGGAAGGAAACTGGCGCCCGAGGATTTCGACCGAGCCCTTCAGGCCCGGTGCGCGCGGGCCGAGCAGCTCGTCAGGGCCCCAGAGCCACAGCACCGCGTCCTTGATGACCAGCACCAGCGCGAAGGTGGCCAGGAGCTGGAACAGCTCGGGCGCCTTGTAGATGCGGCGCAGCAGCAGCACCTCGATGAGCGCACCCAGCACGCCCACCGCGAGCGCGGCGATCAACAGCGCCGGCCAGAAGCCCACGCTCGGGCCGAGCTTCTCGACCAGCGTGTACGCGACGTAGATGCCCACCATGAAAAAAGATCCATGGGCGAAGTTGACGATGCGCGTCACGCCGAAGATCAACGAGAGGCCGGCCGCCACCAGAAACAGCGAAGACGCGCCGGCCAACCCGTTGAGCAACTGAACAACGAAGCCTGAAAAGCTCATGAGGGACCCTGAGGAAACTGGAGACACCGCGCCTTGCCGTCATCGACCGACGGCAGGCGCGTTGCAGGAGCCGCGCGTGATCAGTCCGCGGGGCGCATCTTCTTCACTTCGTCGTCGGTGGGCTGGAACTTGGCACCGTCGAGGTACACGTAGTCGACCATCACGCCCTTGCCGCCGTCGTTCTTGGTCTTGCCGACGTACGCGCCCATGGTGGACTGGTTGTCCTGCGCGCGGTAGCTGATCTTGCCGAAGGGCGTGTCGACCTGCAGGCCCTTGAAGGCGGCCACCAGCTTCTCGGTGTCGGTGCTGCCGGCCTTCTTCACGCCGGCCGCGATCGAGTAGATGGCGCTGTAGCCCACCACCGAGCCCAGGCGCGGGTAGTCCTTGAACTTGGCCTGGTAGGCGTCGTTGAAGGCCTTGTGCTCGGCGGTCTTCACGCCGTACCAGGGGTAGCCGGTGACGACCCAGCCGTTGGGCGCTTCGTCCTTCAGCGGGTCGAGGTACTCGGGCTCGCCGGTCAGCACGCTCACGACCTCGCGGTCCTTGAACAGGCCGCGCGTGTTGCCTTCGCGCACGAACTTGGACAGGTCGGCGCCGAACAGCACGTTGAAGATGGCGTCGGGCTTGGCATCGGCCAGGGCCTGCACCACGCTGCCCGCATCGACCTTGCCCAGCGGCGGCGCCTGCTCGGCGACGAACTCGACGTCGGGCTGGATCGCCTTGAGCAAGGTCTTGAAGGTGGCGACCGACGACTGGCCGTACTCGTAGTTGGGGTACACGATGGCCCAACGCTTCTTCTTGAGCTTGGCGGCCTCGGGCACCAGCATCGCGACCTGCATGTAGGTCGAGGGGCGCAGGCGGTAGGTGTACTTGTTGCCATTGCTCCAGACGATCTTGTCGGTGAGCGGCTCGGCGGCGAGGTAGAAGAATTTTTTCTGCTTGGCGAAGTCGGTCAGTGCCAGGCCGGTGTTCGACAGGAAGGCGCCGGCCAGCACGTCGACCTTCTCGCGCGAGATGAGTTCTTCGGCCACGCGCACGGCGTCGCCGGGGTTGGCGTTGTCGTCGCGGCTGATGAGCTCCAGCTTCTTGCCGTTGACGCCGCCCTTGGCGTTGATTTCGTCGACCGCCAGTTCCATGCCCTTCTTGTAGGGCTCGAGGAAGGCGGGCTGCGCCTTGTAGCTGTTGATTTCGCCGATCTTGATCACGCCCTGCGCATGCGCGGGGACGAGGGCGGTGGCCAGCGTGACGACGGAAGCGGCGCAGAAGGCAAGGCGCAATGGATTCATCGGGAAGCTCCTAGAAGTTCGAACAGAAAACACGATGCGGGTGACGATGCAATGACAGGTCAGCGAAGACCGTCTTCGCCCTTGATTTCACTGACCTGCAGGCCGCCGACGCGCGGCAGCGGACGGCCGCTGTCGGTGACGGCCACGGCCACGACGATCTCGTTGGCGCGCGGCGCGTCGCTCACGCGGGCCTCGACGGCGTCGAAGTGGCTGCGCACGAAGGCCGCGTCCTTGTGGCCCAGCGGCACGTCGATGGCGGTGCCCAGCGTGCCCTGCTTCTTGGCCGAAGGCACGAGCGCGGCGCCCTTCTCGACCGCCACGCGCAGCGGCGCGCCCAGCTTGGGATGCAGGATGGCAGCGGCATGTTCCAGCTCGCCGCGTTCGCCGACGATGGCGGCCTTGCCGTAGCTCTGCGCCTGGCCGGGTTCGATGCCCAGCGCCTTCACGGCCTTCTGGCCCAGCAGCGCGCCGAGCTCTTCGCCGATGGCGATGAGTTCGTCGAGGTTCTCGCTGTAGCGGCCGGCGTAGGGGTTCTCGATGACGGCGATGGCGACGGCGCGGCGCGTGGGCGGCGTCACGTCCTGGCCCATTTCCTTGCGGGTTTCATCGACCTGGATGACGAGCTTGCGGATGTTGGCGGTCATGTCTGTGTGTTCCTTGTCTTGTCTCTTGTCTTGTGCGGTCAGCGCAGGCCGTCCCACTTGCTGATGTCCTTGGCGAGCAGGCCGCCGACGCGCGCATGCACGCGGTAGCCGGTGCTCATCGCGAGGATGAAGACGATCTCGTCGGCCATCGGCGCGCCGGGCACGCGCACCTCGATGGCGTCGAACTGGCCGCGCACGTAGCTGGCGTTGATGTTGGTGAGCGGCACGTCGAGCGCGGCGCCGGGCGGGCCGACCTTCTTGGTCGAGGGCACGATCGACAGCGCGTTGCCGGGCTGGCCGGTTTTCTCTTCGGCCTTGCCCGCGGTGTAGGCGGCGCGGCTGCCCTTCCAGCCGAGCAGCTCGCGCATCGCGTAGCCGCCGGGCACGTGCCACAGCGCGCCGTGCTCCAGCTCGCCGTCGGCGCCGACGATGGCGCCCTTGCCGTAGGTGGCGATCTGTTCGAGCGGCACGTCCATGGCAGCGTGCAGCTGGTGCGCCATGTCGACGCCCACGGGGTCGAGCAGCGCCATCATCGGCAGGATGTCGGGCTCGTAGCGGCCCGCGAAAGGATTGGTCAGCACCGCGCCGATGGCACCGCGCACCAGCGGGGTTTCGGCACGCGGGCCGAACTCGTGGTGGATGTGCTCGACATGGGTGAAGACGCGACGGATTTCGATCATGAAAAAGAACCTTGCTTTTCGTTAAGCAAATACTGAACCAACTGCTTCGGGCAGCGCGATGTCCAGCGACTTCGAGCATAAGGGTTCCACCCGCCGCCACTGCCCCTGGCAAACGAGCAGAACGGCCCACACGAGCCCCCTTTTCTGCAGCGCGCGGGCGCACGCCGCGCCCGCATCGAGTGCATGGTGCACCTGCGCGGGCGCCAGCGGCGGCACGTCGACGGTGACGAGGGTGTCGCCGAGGTCGCTGTCGTCCTTGCAGGCGCTGGCGGGCAGGCGCTGGATGGCGGGGTCGGCCACGTCGACGGCGTTGGCGATCACGGTGGCGGCGGCGTCGGCCTGCGCCGCGGTGGCGGCCAACACCGTCACGCTGTCGGCGATGCCCAGCGAGAAACTGCGCCCGCGCCAGCCGCTGGTGGCGACGCCGCGCACGGGCTGGTCGGCGTGCAGCTCGAACTGGCCGTCGGTGGTCAGCATGCCGCTGTCGCGCCAGTCGAAGCGCGCGAGGTCGGCGAACAAGCCTACGCGCGCCGTGTGGCCGGGCGCGAGGTGCAGCGCGATGTCGCCGCCGTTGTTGACCCAGGCGCGCTCGATGCCGGGCCGGTCGTAGAAGGCGATGAGTTCCTGCGCCACGCTGCCGGCCACGGCCGCCATCGGCGTGAGGAACAACGGCGAAAACGCATCGCAGGCGTCCCACATGCGCCGCGCCACCACGCCGCGGGGGCGCTGGCGCGCGGCCACGGGCAGGCGCAGCTGCGGCAGTTCGCGCACGAGTTCGTCGAGCACATGGCCGAAGCGCGCCCAGGCCGCGTCGTGCGCGGCGGCGACGGCGTACGGGTCGCCGTGCGCTTCGGCCACGATGTCGATCGGGCCGTGGTTGAAATGCCAGCGGCCCGCGTCGAGCGCCGTGCGTTGGGCGGACATGGTTTCAGCCCAGCATGGGGGCATGGCCCAGGGGCCACGGGTTGGCATCGTCGATGACGAGCCATTGGCGCGCCAGCGGTGCGCCGTCTTCCTGCCACGCACCGCGCGCGAGCGCCTGTTCGAGCGGGAAGATGTGTTCGACGTGCCCGCCGAGCGCCTCGTAGTCGTCGCGCCGCATGCTGAACTCGATGGGCGCGACGATGGCCGGCGTGGGCACGGTGCCGAAGCTGTTGTCGGGCATGCGCATGACGTCGGCCATGACGGTGATGCCGCCGCCGGGCCACACATAGGCCGGTGCGCCGCCGCAGGTGACGTTGACCAGCGCGCGCTTGATGGCGCGCGTGAGCAGCACGGGGTTTTCGGTGACGCCCGCGCGCAGGCTGCCGCCGGCACCGCCGAGGAACAGCACGGTGCACAGCGAAGGCTCGCAGTTCTCGCCGATGCGGTCGACGATGCGGCGCACCTCGGGCGGCATGGGCTGCTCGATGGGCTTCAGGGCCTCGTCGAGCACGTACCACTGCGCATGCTCGCCGGTGGTGGAGGTCATGAGCAGGCGCAGGCCGGGGCGGGCCACGCCCTCTTCCCAGCCCTCGATGATCGCGAGCGGGTCGGCGATGTCGGTGCCGCCCCAGCCGTTGCCCGGGTTCGCGACCTGGAAGTAGCGCCCGGGCGTCGACTTGCGCCCCAGCATCTGGATGCCCGAGGGCGTCATGTCGAGGCAGCGGCCGGCCTGGTGCTCGGTGAGCACGCCGGTGATGTGGTCGTCGACCACCACCACCTCGTCGGCCACGCCGGCGAACTGGCGCGCGAAGATGCCCACGGCGGCCGAGCCGCAGCCCACGCGCATGCGCTGTTCTTCCACGCCGTTGACGATGGGCGCCTTGCCGGCCTGGATGACGAGGCTGGCGCCGCCGTCGATGGTGCATTCGACCGCCTGCTTGTTGCCCAAGAGCTGCATGAGCTCGGCCGTCATGCGGCCTTCCTTCTTGCTGCCGCCCGTGAGGTGGTGCACGCCGCCCAGCGACAGCATCTGCGAGCCGTACTCGGCCGTGGTGACATGGCCCACGACCTCGCCCTTGTAGCGCACGTTGGCCTGCTCGGCGCCCAGGAAGCGGTCGGTGTCGATCTTCACCTTGAAGCTGCAGTAGCTGAAGATGCCTTCGGTGACGACGGTGACCATGTCGACGCCCTGGGCTTTCGAAGCCACGATGAAGGGCGCGGGCTTGTAGTCGGGGTACGTGGTGGACGAGCCCACGCCGGTGACGAAGACCTCGTCGGCGTGCAGCAGGTCGCCGTTCCAGTCGGGCGCAGCATGGGCCTCTGCCGCATCGGCGCCGGGCCGATCGAAGGGCACGAGCGCCGGCTGCTCGGCGGCGAGCGTGCGGCGCAGCAGCACCACCGGGTCGACGCGCACCAGCACGCCCTGGCGGTTGGCGTAACGGTCGCAGGCGCCGGTGCGGCCGTCGGAGATCTGGCACAGCACCGGGCAGGCGTTGCACTCGACCTTGGCGGTGCTCATCTTCTCGTTGCGCGGCGGCGCCTTGCCGAAGGCGGCGCCGCCGGCCTGCGCGACCAGGGGCATGTCGATGCCGGGCAGTCCGTCTGTCTTGGTGTGTTCAGTCATCGGGGCGATCTCGTGGTGTGGTGCTGTCGGAGCGGGTCTTCAGGCCCCGGAGGTTTGCAACAAACGTGCCGTGCAGGTGCTTGTGCGGCGGCTTTCGTTTGTGTAGCATCCCCTACACTTTCATGTTGCGTTCACTACATCAAAGGTCAATGTAGCAAACAGGCCCGATGCTTGCAATGGTGTTTTCTCGCGGTGTTCATCGGGGTTTTTCCGACCAACGACAATGGAGGGTTGCTAGCCGGCCGATGGCGGACGCCCCAAAGGCGTGCATTTCGGCTCAGCCACCCTTTTCTGTCTTCAACCAACACTTGAGTTCTGTATGAGTGCATTCAGCGAAGAACGCGTCCTGAGCGTCCACCACTGGACCGACCGCCTGTTCACCTTCACCACCACGCGCGACCCGGCGCTGCGCTTCTCGAACGGTCATTTCACGATGATCGGCCTGAAGGTCAACAACAAGCCCCTGCTGCGCGCCTACAGCATCGTGAGCCCGAACTACGAGGAGCATCTCGAGTTCCTGAGCATCAAGGTGGAAGACGGCCCGCTCACCTCGAAGCTGCAGCACATCCAGGTGGGCGACACCGTGATCGTGGGCCGCAAGCCCACCGGCACGCTGCTCATCGACTACACGCTGCCGGCCAAGCGCCTGTACCTGTTCGGCACGGGCACCGGCCTGGCGCCGTTCATGAGCATCATCCGCGACCCCGACACGTACGAGAAGTTCGAGCAGGTCATCCTGGTGCATGGCGTGCGCCAGGTCGACGAGCTGGCCTACCACGACCTCGTGACCGACCACCTGCCCAAGCACGAGATCCTGGGCGAGATGATCGCCAAGCAGCTGCTGTACTACCCCACGGTCACGCGCGAGGAGTTCCGCAACCAGGGCCGCGTCACCGACCTGATCGAGAGCAACAAGCTCACCGACGACCTGGGCCTGCCCCCGCTGAACGTCGAGGAAGACCGCGTGATGCTGTGCGGCAGCCCCGGCCTGCTGGTCGACCTGAAGCACATCCTGGAAAAGCGCGGCTTCAAGGAAGGCAACACCTCGACGCCGGGCGACTTCGTGGTCGAACGCGCTTTCGCCGAGAAGTAAGACCCGACACACAGGCGCTGCGCGCACGATGGCCGACTCCCGCTCCGTCAGCAAGCCCAAGCCCCAGCGCCGCACCGGCGTGCGCGAGGCCGCGGCCCAGGCCACGCGCGACAGCATCCTCAAGGCGGCGACCAAGGTGTTCGCCAAGTACGGCTACGACGGCGGCAGCGTGGAGAAGATCTCCAAGGCCGCCAAGTCGTACGACCGGATGATCTACTACTACTTCGGCAGCAAAGAGGGCCTGTTCATCGCGGTGCTCGAGGGCATCTACCAGCGCATGGACGACGCCGAGGCCGCCATTGCGCTCGACGCCTCGCGGCCCGTGGAAGCGCTCACCGAAGTCATCCGCTTCGTGCTCGGCTACTACCGCAAGAACCCCGAGTTCGTCACCCTGCTGAACACCGAGAACCTGCACAAGGGCCGGCACATCTCGAAGTCGCTGCGGGCGCGCGAGTACTCGTCGCGGGCGGTGGCCATCATTTCGGAAATCCTTGCCAGCGGCGCGGCCCAGGGCCTGTTCCGCACCGACCTCGTGGCGCGCGACATCTACCTGCTGATCGCGTCCACCGGCTATTTCTACACCTCGAACCGGCACACGCTCACGGCCTTCCTCGGCGAGCCGCTGGAGTCGCCGGAAGCCGTCGCGCACTGGGAAGATTTCGTCATCGAGACCCTGCTGCGCACCGTGCGCGCGGACGACATCCAGGAACAAGACAACAACTCCCCACCCCACGACGAGGACACCACGAAATGGCAGAAATCGCAGCCGGCGCAAAGTCGGGCAAGGTCGTCATAAAGAACATCGGGCTGCTGCTCTCGGGCGACATCGACAAGCCCATCCTCGACGCCGACACCCTCGTGGTGAACGACGGCCTGATCGTGGCGGTCGGCAAGGAGAAAGACTGCGACCTCGAAGGCGCCGTCACCGTCATCGACGCGAAGAAGACCTGCGTCGCACCCGGCCTCATCGACAGCCACGTGCACCCGGTGTTCGGCGACTGGACGCCGCGCCAGGGCCAGATCGGCTGGATCGACTCCACCATGCACGGCGGCGTGACCACCATGATTTCCGCCGGCGAGGTGCACCTGCCCGGCCGCCCCAAGGACATCGTGGGCCTGAAGGCATTGGCCATCACCGCGCAGCGCGCCTTCGACAACTTCCGCCCCGGCGGCGTGAAGGTGCTCGCCGGCGCACCGGTGATCGAAAAGGGCATGGTCGAGAGCGACTTCAAGGAACTCGCCGAGGCCGGCGTGGGCCTGCTGGGCGAAGTGGGCCTGGGCTCGGTGAAGGCCGGCTACGAGGCCAAGGAGATGGTGGCCTGGGCGCGCAAGTACGGCATCCAGAGCACGATCCACACCGGCGGCCCGTCGATCCCCGGCTCGGGCCTGATCGACAAGGACGTGGTGCTCGAGGCCGACGCCGACGTCATCGGCCACATCAACGGCGGCCACACCTCGCTGCCCGAGGCGCATGTGTGCGAGCTGTGCGAGAAGAGCACGCGCGCCATCGAGATCGTGCACAACGGCAACGAGAAGGTCGCCATCGCGGCGGCGAAGGCGGCGCTCGAACTGAAGTGCCCGCACCGCGTGATCCTGGGCACCGACGGGCCCGCGGGCTCGGGCGTGCAGCCGCTGGGCATCCTGCGCATGGTGGCGATGCTGTCGTCCATCGCGAACATCCCGGCCGAGCTGGTGTTCTGCTTCGCCACGGGCAACACGGCGAAGATCCGCAAGCTCAACTGCGGCCTGATCGAAGTGGGCCGCGCGGCCGACTTCGTGTTCATGGACCGTGCCCAGCATTCGCCCGCGCCGGGCCTGCTCGAAAGCGTGCAGCTGGGCGACATCCCGGGCGTGGGCATGGTGATGATCGACGGCCTCGTGCGCTGCGGTCGCAGCCGCAACACGCCGCCGGCCACCGAGATCCCGGTGGTGGTGTCGGGCGGGCACTGAACCTGAGTGCACGCGCCCGGCGGCGGCCTCAGCCGCCGCTGCGGTGCGAGCGGAAGACCAGGTAGCGCGCCGAGAGAAAGTTGGCGCCCAGGCCTGCGATGCTGCCCAGCGCCACGCCGAGCGCGGCGGCCCAGCGGCCTTCCACCCAGTGCAGCGTGAGCACGTAGGTGCCGTAGTTCAGCACGGCGCCGGCCAGCATGGTCGTGAGGTAGCCCAGGTATTCGCGCCAGACCGAACGCCCCGTGGCGGCGCCGGCCGCGCTCGCCGCGAAGGTGTAGCGGCGGTTGTAGAGCCAGGTGGTGGTGGCGGCGGCCAGGAACGACACGACGCGCGCGCCGTACCACCCCAAGAGCGGCGCCAGCAGGTAGAGCACCGTCACGTCCACCACGAAGCCGATCACGCCGGCCACGGCGAACGAGAGGAACTCGCGCCCGATCTTCATCGCGCCGCCGTCAGTGCGCGCGCAGGCTCTTGCGCAAGCTCTCGCGCACGCAGGGCTGCGCCAGGTAGCGCAGCCGCTTGGCCTCCTGCCGACCGAGCGTGACGGTGTGCATCACCACGCCGCAGACGAAGGACAGCAGCGCCGCCAGCATCGCGCCGGTGGCGAGCACCGCCGTGGGCAGCCGCGGCACCAGGCCGGTGTGGGCGTAGGTCATGAACAGCGGCAGGGCCAGCGCGAGCGCAGCGATCGCGAGCACGGCCGCAACGATCGAGAAGAACTGCAGCGGCCGCTCGCTCACGAACAGCTTGCCGATGGTCTTCAGGATGCGCCAGCCGTCGCGGTAGGTCGAGAGCTTGCTGTGCGAGCCTTCGGGGCGCGTGCTGTAGGCCGTGGCTTCCTCGGCGTAGGGCATGCGCAGTTCGAGCGCGTGCACGGTCAGCTCGGTCTCGATCTCGAAGCCCTGCGACAGCGCCGGGAACGACTTGGCATAGCGGCGCGAGAACACGCGGTAGCCCGAGAGCATGTCGGTGAGGCCGCCGCCGAAGAGCTGCGCCACGGTGCCCGTGAGCAGCCAGTTGCCGAAGCGGTGGCCGGCGCGGTAGGTGAGCGCGTCCTGGCCGTCGTCCACGCGGCTGCCGACCACCATGTCGAGGTTGCCCTCGACCAGCCGCGCGATGAGGCGCGGCGCGGCGGTGGTGTCGTAGGTGGCGTCGCCGTCGACCATCACGTAGATGTCGGCCTCGACGTCGGCGAACATGCGCCGCACCACGTTGCCCTTGCCGCGCGCGGCCACGTGCGTGACGATCGCGCCGGCCGCGCGGGCCACGGCGGCCGTGTCATCGGTGGAGTTGTTGTCGAAGACGTGGATCTCGGCGCCGGGCAGGGCCGCGCGGAAGCCTTCGATCACCTGGGTGATGGCCAGGGCCTCGTTGAAGCAGGGAATGACGGCGGCAATGCGCGGCATGGCGGACACGGGGGCGGGTCGGTGGTCGGTCGTCATGGAGCGGTCGTCGGAAGGAGTCGGTAGGCGCGGCTGCCGTCTTGGTCGTGCAGCAGGCCATAGTACTGGTCGAAGCCGGGCCGCACGCTGAGCACTTTCACCATCTCGGGCGACATGACGACGGTGGTGAAACCCTCGGCCGCCAGCTTGCGCGCCGTGTCGCCGGGCGACATCAGCAGGTAGTCGCGGTAGCGCCAGCGCCCCAGCGTGTCGCCCCAGATCGGGTTGGGGCCGTAGTAGATCGCCTCGTTCAGCGCAATCTGGTAGACGCGGCCGGTCACGTTGCGGCGCACGTAGTCCATCACGCCGTAGCCCGGCACGTGCTTGCGCAGGAAGGCCTCGCGCGCCTCGGGCGTGAGCGAGATCATCGACACCTTGGTAGCCGTCTGGCCCACCGACACGGCGGCCAGCACGGCCAGCAGCAGCACCACGATCCAGTCGCCGACGCCGGCGCCGCTGCGCGGACCGTCTGCAGCGACCGCAGCGGGCGCTGCGCGCAGGCGGCGCACGCCCGCCGCGATCCAGCCGAACAGCACCTGCCAGCCCACGGCGGCCGTCATCGCGAGCAGCGGGAACGAGGCCATGAGGTAGCGCGGGTAGCGCGAGGTCACGACCCACACGGCCACCGAGTACAGGCAGAACCAGCCCGCCGCGCGCACGGCGGCGGAGCGCTTCCACCACACGCTGAAGGGCGCGAGGAACACCGACCAGATCAGCGCGTTGGGCATCTCGGCGTGATCGCGCACGTCGGCCACCTGCTGCACATAGTCGGCCGGCACCCATTCGGTGAAGCCGAACACGCGCGCGCCGATCGGGTTGAAGGGGTCGCCCGTCATGATCGCGTTGCGCGCGTACCAGTAGATGCACGGGATCAGGAAGCACAGCAGCGCCGGCGCCCAGGCCTGCAGCAGGCGGCGCTCGTGGCGCACCACGAACAGCGCCACCAGCGGCAGGAAGATCAGCGCCTGGTACTTGGAGCCCGCCGCCACGCCGAGGCAGAACGCCGCCAGGCAGAGCCAGCGCGTGCCGTCGCGCAGCTGCTCGGATTCGCGCCACCACCACAGCGCCACGAAGGCCGACAGCACGAACAGCGCGACGCCCATGTCGATCAGCGCGTTGGCGTAGTCGCCCATGCCCAGCCAGATGGCCGCGCCGATGCAGGCCGTGAGCCGGTTGGCGTGCAGGATGCCCAGGCGGAAGATCATCAGCACCGACAGCGCGCCCGCCAGGGCGTTGAGGAAGTGCGGCAACACGTCGTCGCCCACCTGCAGCGCGGCGGCGTACAGCAGGTTGTAGTTGTACGGGAACCAGGGGTAGCGCAGCCAGTCGTGGATGCCCAGCGTGCCCTGCTGCGCCACGAGGCGCGCATACGGCAGGTGGTACATCAGCTCGTCGAAGGCGGCCGGCGGCGCGAGCGGCGCCACCAGCGCGGGCAGCGCGACCAGCGCCAGCGCGATGGCGGCGATGCGTTCGAAGCGGGTCCACGGCGTGGTGGCGGGCGCGGCCGCGCGCAGCGCACGCACCTCGGCGCGCCAACCGCGCCACTGCCACGCGGCGGCCACGACGCCCGCGCCGATCAGGCCCAGCGTGGCCTCGCGGCGGAAGAGCCCGAAGATCGCCAGCGCCTGGAAGGCACAGATGTAAAGGCCGGCGCCGAGCGCGGCCGACATGGCCGCTTCGAGCCAGGCGTCGCGGCGCGAGGGCGGGCGCAGGCGCGCGAGCACCGCGCGGCCGGCACCCCAGCAGGCAATCACGAAGATCGCGAACTGGGCGTAGTGCGCGGCGGCAAAGATCAGCTTCTGAATATCAACTCCCGTGGCCGGTCACTCCGGTCGCGCCGACCGGCCGGCAGGTTCAAAGGTTCGGCGCCAGCAGGCGCTCGAGCTCCGCTTCGCTCGTGCGGCGCCGCGCGGCCTGGTCCTGCAACTGGTCGTGCCCGATCTTGCCGACGTTGAAGTACGTCGCATCGGGGTGCCCGAGGTAGAAGCCGCTCACGCTGGCGGCGGGCATCATAGCGAGGCTCTCCGTCAGGGTCATGCCAATGTCCGCGCAGTTCAGAAGGTCGAACATCGGGCCCTTCACGCTGTGGTCGGGGCAGGCCGGGTAGCCGGGCGCGGGGCGGATGCCGCGGTACTTCTCGGCAATCATGTCGTCGTTGCTCAGGCCCTCGTGGGGCGCGTAGCCCCACAGGTCGGTGCGCACGCGGTGGTGCATGGCTTCGGCAAAAGCCTCGGCCAGCCGGTCAGCCAGGGCCTTGAGCATGATGGCCGAGTAGTCGTCGAGGTCGTCGATGAAGAACTTCTCCTTCTTCTCGACGCCCAGGCCGGCCGTGACGGCGAACACGCCGACGTAGTCCTTCACGCCGCTGTCCTTGGGCGCGACGAAGTCGGCCAGGCAACGGCTGGGGCGCATCACGCCGTCGATCATCTGCTTCTCGGTCTGCTGGCGCATGCCGTACCAGGTGAGCGCGACTTCGCTGCGCGTCTCGTCGGTATAGAGCTCGATGTCGTCGTCGTTCACGGTGTTGGCGGGCCAGAAGCCGACCACGCCGCTGGCGCTGAGCCAGCGCCCTTCGATGAGGCGCTTGAGCATGCGCTGGCCGTCGGCGTACACGCGCACGGCCTCGGTGCCGACAATCTCGTCCTTCAGGATGGCGGGGAACGGGCCGGCCAGGTCCCAGGTCTGGAAGAACGGACCCCAGTCGATGTACTTGGCCAGCTCGGTGAGGTCGAAGTTCTTGAACACGCGCCGGCCGATGAACTTGGGCACGGTGGGCACGAAGTTCGCGAAGTCGACGGGCGTCTTGTTGGCGCGCGCCTTGGCCAGCGGCCACATCGGCACCTGCTTCTTGTTGGCGTGCTGCGTGCGCACCTTCTCGTAGTCGGCGTTGATCTCGTCGATGTACGCGGTGGCCTGGTCCGAGAGCAGCGACTGCGCCACGCTCACGCTGCGCGAGGCGTCGGGCACGTAGACCACGGGGCCTTCGTAGTGCGGCGCGATCTTCACGGCCGTGTGCACGCGGCTGGTGGTGGCGCCGCCGATGAGCAGCGGGATCTTCTTGATGCGGAAGTGGTCGTCCTTCTGCATTTCGCCGGCCACGTACTGCATCTCTTCGAGGCTGGGCGTGATGAGGCCCGACAGGCCCACGATGTCCGCGCCCTCGACCTTGGCCTTCGCCAGAATTTCGTGGCACGGGACCATCACGCCCATGTTCACCACTTCGAAGTTGTTGCACTGGAGCACGACGGTGACGATGTTCTTGCCGATGTCGTGCACGTCGCCCTTCACGGTGGCGATGATGATCTTGCCCTTGGTGCGCACGTCGCGGCCCGCGGCCTCGTCCTGGCGCTTCTCTTCCTCGATGTACGGGATGAGGTGGGCCACGGCGGACTTCATCACGCGCGCCGATTTCACCACCTGCGGCAGGAACATCTTGCCCTGGCCGAACAGGTCGCCCACGATGTTCATGCCGTCCATGAGCGGGCCTTCGATCACGTGCAGCGGACGCCCGCCCTTGGCGAGGATCTGCTGGTAGGCCTCTTCGGTGTCTTCGACGATGAAGTCGGTGATGCCGTGCACCATCGCGTGCGACAGGCGCTGGTTGACGTGCACCGGGTGCTCGGGCGTGCCGCGCCATTCGAGCTTCTTGCTGTCGTCCTTGGCGCCGCTCTTGGCGGTCTCGGCCACTTCGACGAGGCGCTCGCCCGCGTCGGGGCGGCGGTTGAGCACCACGTCTTCCACGCGCTCGCGCAGCGTGGGTTCCAGGTCGTCGTACACGCCGACCATGCCGGCGTTGACGATGCCCATGTCCATGCCCGCCTGGATCGCGTGGTACAGGAACACGGTGTGGATGGCCTCGCGCACCGGGTCGTTGCCGCGGAAGCTGAAGCTCACGTTGCTCACGCCGCCCGACACCTTGGCGCCCGGCAGGTTCTGCTTGATCCAGCGCACGGCGTTGATGAAGTCGACCGCGTAGTTGTCGTGCTCCTCGATGCCGGTGGCGATGGCGAAGATGTTCGGGTCGAAGATGATGTCTTCGGGCGGAAAGCCCACCTCGTCGACCAGCACGCGGTAGGCGCGCTCGCAGATCTCGATCTTGCGTGCGTAGGTGTCGGCCTGGCCCTTCTCGTCGAAGGCCATGACCACGGCGGCCGCGCCGTAGCGCTTGACCAGCTTGGCCTCGTGCTTGAACTTGTCGACGCCCTCCTTCATGGAGATGGAGTTGACGATGCCCTTGCCCTGGATGCAGCGCAGGCCGGCCTCGATGACGTCCCACTTGGAGCTGTCGACCATCACCGGCACGCGCGCGATGTCGGGCTCGCTGGCGATGAGGTTCAGGAAACGCACCATGGCGGCCTTGCTGTCGAGCATGGCCTCGTCCATGTTGATGTCGATGACCTGCGCGCCGTTCTCCACCTGCTGGCGCGCGACGGCCAGGGCGTCCTCGAACTGGCCGTTGAGGATCATGCGCGCGAAGGCCTTGGAGCCGGTGACGTTGGTGCGCTCGCCGATATTGACGAACAGCGTGCCCTCGCCGATGGCGACCGGCTCGAGGCCGGACAGCTTCATGGGAGGGGGAGCGACGGGAGCGGAAACGGATGCGGGAATCTGGGACATGGCCTCACCTGCGGAAGAGTCGGACAGGCGAGCGTCGTTGTCGCCCCAAGCCTGACGATTCGCCTCTGTGGCGAACCGCTGCAACGCTCCTTGGGAAGTCGCGCATTTTAGGTCGATTCGATTGCGCCCTGGGAAAACCCCAGTTTTCATTCCTGCACGTGTCAACAGAATGCGCCCACCGTTTCTGAACGAACGTTCGTGTTTTTAACCAAACGTAAGGGAGTTCGCCGATGGCCAGGAAGTGGAATGTCCGGTTGCAGCATGCAGCCACCCCGATGCGCGCCGTGGCCTTGAGCTGCGGCCTCCTGGCCGCCGCGGCCCTCGCGGTTCACGCGCCGCCAGCGCATGCCGCCGCCGGCGACAGCGCCACCCGCGTCGAGGCCCGCGTCACCTCCGACACGGCGAAGACAAAGTACCCGATCGTGCTGGTCCACGGCCTGCTGGGCTTCGACAACCTGCTGGGCGTCGACTACTTCTACGACATCCCCGGCAGGCTGGCCGCCGCGGGCGCCAAGGTGTACGTGGCGCAGGTGTCGGGCACCAACACCTCCGAGATCCGCGGCGAGCAGCTGCTGCAGGAGCTCAAGACCATCCGCGCGCTGGAGCAGAACCCCACGCTCAAGTTCAACCTCATCGGCCATTCGCAGGGCTCGCCCACGGTGCGCTACGTGGCGGCGGTGGCGCCCGACATGGTGGCCTCGGTCACGTCGGTGGGCGGCGCCAACGGCGGCTCGAAGGTGGCAGACCTGCTGGCCAAGCTGCCCGAAGGCGGCATCGGCCAGACCCTGGTGGTGAAGGCCGTCGGCCTGCTGACGGGGCTGATCGGCTTTCTCTCGGGCAAGGACCCGAGCCAGCTGCCCGAGGTGCCGCTGAACGCGCTGGCCTCGCTGACCACGGCGGGCGGCGCGGCCTTCGACGCCAAGTTCCCGCAGGGGCGCCCCGCGCCGGGCTCGTCGTGCGACGTGAAGAGCGGTGCGGCCGTGGCCAACGGCGTGCGCTACTACTCGTGGTCGGGCGTGTCGACCAGCTTCAACCTGTTCGACCCGAGCGACACGGCGCTGTCGACCCTGGGCAGCCTGTTCTTCTTCGGCGAGGCCAACGACGGCCTGCTCGCGGTCTGCACCACGCGCCTGGGCACCCACCTGGGCGACTACCGCCAGAACCACCTGGACGAGGTGAACCAGGCCTTCGGCAACACCTACGGCAGCCAGTTCCCGTACTACGAGAAGAAGCCGCCGGAGCTGTTCAGGGAACAGGCCGCGCGACTCAAGAGCGCGGGGCTCTGAGGACGCTGCGCATGCGCGGTGTGGCCTTGACCATCGGCGCCGTCGCGCTGGTGGCGGCGGGGACCGGCTGGCTGGCGCTCGGCCCCGGGGCGGTCGATGCGCCGCAAGCCGCCGCGCCCCGTGCCACGGCGGCAGTCGCGGTGCCCACCGCGCCTCGTCCGGCGCAGTCCACCGCCGCGGCCCCCGACGCCCTGCTCACCAGCGACCTCATCACCCTCTTCGACCAGGTGCTCGCCGAAGCGCAGGCCGACAGCAAGGCCACGCTGATGGCCCGCGCGCCCGCCCTGCTCGCCCAGCGCCTGCGCGAGGACTGGCGCGTGCGCGCGCTGGGCCTGCTGGAGCGCTACGTCGACATGCAGGAAGCCCTGCGCACCCTGCAGCCGCCCGCGCCCGGCGACCCGGCCTTTTTGCGCCGTAGCCTGGAGGCGCGCGAGGCGGTGCGCCGTCAGTTCTTCGCGCCCGAGGAAATCGAAGGCCTGTTCGGCGACCAGATCCGGCAGGACCGGTTCATGGCCGAGAAGATGGAACTGCTGTCCAACCCCGACCTCACGCCCGAGCAACGGGCCGCGGCGCTGGCGCAAAGCGAGCAGGCCTGGCTGTCGCCCGCGCAGCGCGAGGTGCGCAAGGAGGCCGTGGCCCATCTGGACGTGATGCGCCAGACCGAGGCGTTGCAGGCGCGTGGCGCCAGCCCCCAGGAGCGCTTTGCCGCGCGCAGCGAGGCCTACGGCTACGAGGTGGCGCGCGGCCTGGCCACGCTCGACCAGGAAACCCAGGAATGGAACGCCCGGCTCGACCGCTACGCCAGCGCACCCGAGGCCGAGCGGGCCCAGCTGCGCGAGACGCTCTTCAACGAAAACGAGCGCCTGCGCCTGAGCGGTGCCCTGGCGATGCGCTCGGCTGCCGCGCCCAAGCCGGCGCGCTGAATTCGTTAAGTAAGCGCATGCTTACGCAGGCTGCGCTTCGCCCATGGCCGAGGCCGGCAGGCCGAACACGCGGTCGAAAGCCCAGTTGAAGACGAAGGTATAGACCAGGAAGAACACCACCAGGCCCAGGTCCATCACCAGCGCCTGCCACAGCGACACGCCCAGGCCCCAGGCCAGCATCGGCACCAGGAAGGCGATCAGGCCGCCCTCGAAGCCGATGGCGTGGGCGATGCGGCGCTTCAGGCTGCGCCCGCGCACCGCCTGGCGCGACTCCCAGCGCTCGAACAGGGCGTTGAAGGTCAGGTTCCAGATCACCGCGATCACCGAGGCGCCCACGGCCAGCAGGCCCGAGTGGCCGAGCCCCGCGTCCGACATCAGGGCCAGGCCGGCGCTGGCCGCCACGATGGCGATGCCCTCGTAGAGGGAGATGTAAACGATCCGACGCTGAAGGCCCTGCATGACTGTTTCTCTGTGTGTTTGACTGCGATGGAGGGACTTTATTTGCTTTTAGTTGATATAAAAAGTTAACTTATTTCAATTTTATTGATAGATCGGGGCGCCATGGCTTTCTCCAGCGACAACGTCGAGGTCTTCCTGGCCGTGATCGACCACGGCTCGTTCTCGGCCGCCGCGCGGGCGCTGCGCAAGGTGCCGTCGGCCGTGAGCATGGCCATCGCCAACCTCGAGGCCGAGCTGGCGCTGCCGCTGTTCGACCGCAGCGGCCGCGAGCCCCAGCCCACGTCGGCCGCGCGCTCGCTCGAGCCGCAGGCGCGGCTGCTCGCGGCCCAGCTGCGGCAGTTGCAGGTGCAGGCGCTGGCGCTCACACAGGGGTTGGAAGACCGGCTCACGCTGGCCATCGCGCCCGAATTGCTGGCCGCGCCCTGGAGCGGGCCGCTGGCCGCGCTGGCCGACGACTACCCGCTGCTGCAGGTCGAGGTGCTGGCCGCGCCGCAGGCCGACGCGCTGGCGCTGCTGCACAGCGGCCGGGCGCAGCTGGCGCTGGTGTTCGAGCGCCCCAGCCTCGACGGCCGCGAGGGCTTCCAGGAGGTGGGCAGCGACACCATGGTGGCCGTGATGGCGCCCGAGCACCCCGTGCTGCGTGCGGCGGCCGGCGGGCGCCTGCGCGAGGAGCACCTGACCAACACGCGCCAGATCGTGGTCGCGGGGCGCGACCTGGCCACCAGCGACCCGCGCTTCGTGTTCGCGCGGCATGTCTGGCGCACCGACAACGCGCTGGCCGCGCTGAGCCTGATCACCGCCGGGCTGGGCTGGGGCTGGCTGCCGCGCAACTTCGCGCGGCCGCACGTGGCGGCGGGCGCGCTGGTCGAGATCCCGTTCGAGAACCTCAGCAACGGGCTGGACCTGTGGGTGGACGTGGTGTGGTCGCGCGAACGGCCGCTGGGCCTGGGCGCGCAGCGCTTCGTGGCGCTGATCGCACGCGACCGTCAGGCGGCGGCCGGCATCGGGACGCCGGCCGTGTGAGCCGGGTCAATTCTTTCCGTGGCCGTGGCCGTGCCCGCCTCCACCGCCGTGCCCACCGCCCCCGCCGTGCGGACGCCCTCCTCCACCACCGCCGCCCCCACCGGGCCGGCCTCCGCCCGGATGCGGATGCGACACGCCCGGCGGCGGCCCGGGCCGGAAGCCCGGCTGCGGTCGCGGCGGGCGGAACCCGGGGTCGACGGGCGGCCGGATGCCCGGCCCGTGCGGGGGACGGACCCCAGGTCCATGAGGTGGACGGACCCCGGGTCCGTGGGGCGGACGCACGCCAGGCCCCGGCCAGGGCCGCGGCTGCCAGCCCGGGTGCACGGGCGGCGGCGGGCGCCAGCCCGCGATCGGCGGCGGCGGGGGCCGGTGGCCCCACCAGCGCCGGTCGCCGTACCAGGGGCGGTCGCGGTAGTAGTCGGCCCAGTAGCTGCCGATCACGAAGCTCACGATCGGCACGCCGATGACCGCGCCGTAGGTGGCCAGCGGCACGCGCTGCTGCTGGTAGGCGTAGTCGAGGTTCCTTGCCCAGACCCAGCCGCGCCCGCCGTCGGGCAGCACCACGTCGCACCAGCCGTAGCCGCTGGTGCAACCGACCACGTCGACCGGTTGCCCCGGCCCGAGCCGTGCCACCAGCGGATAGTCGCCCGAGGGCCCGGCGCGCAGGTTGACCGCGCCGCGCGTGAAGGCCTGCTGCGCCGCCGCCGCAAGCGGCAGCAGCAGGACGAGCGCGCCCAAGGCAGCGCGGCGCAAGAAGGATGTGGCGTTCATGGGAGGCTCCTGTGCGCCCCAGCGTAGGCGTGGGGCGGGGAGCCGTCAATCAGCCGAGGGCGCGCGCGGCGCCCGGCTTCAGGCGGCTTCTTTGTAGAAGCCGTTGCTGTTCAGCAGGCGGCCCTTCGCGGGCGCCACCGCTGCACCGATCGCCGCGATGTGGTCCGGCGTGGTGCCGCAGCAGCCGCCCACGATGTTCACCAGCCCCTCGGCCGCGAACTCGTGCAGCAGGCGCGAGGTGACGTCGGGCGTCTCGTCGAAGCCGGTGTCGCTCATCGGGTTGGGCAGGCCGGCGTTCGGGTAGCAGCTGATGTAGGTGTCGCCCGCCACGCGCGCCAGCTCCTGGATGTAGGGGCGCATCAGCGTCGCGCCCAGCGCGCAGTTCAGGCCGATGGCCAGCGGCTGTGCATGGCGCACGCTGTGCCAGAAGGCGGTGACGGTCTGGCCGCTGAGGATGCGGCCCGAGGCGTCGGTCACCGTGCCGCTGATGATCAGCGGCAGGCGCTGGCCGCTGTTGTCGAAATATTCGTCCACCGCGAACAGCGCGGCCTTGGCGTTGAGCGTGTCGAAGATGGTCTCGACCAGGATCACGTCGGCGCCGCCTTCGACCAGCGCCTCGGTCTGCTCGTAGTACGCCGCGCGCAGCGATTCGAAATCGACGTTGCGCGCGCCCGGGTCGTTCACGTCGGGGCTGATGCTCGCCGTCTTGGGCGTCGGGCCGAGGGCGCCGGCCACGAAGCGCGGCTTGTCGGGCGTGCTGTACTTGTCGCAGGCCGCGCGCGCCAGCTTGGCCGATTCGAGGTTCATCTCGCGCGCCAGGTGGGCCATCTTGTAGTCCTCCTGCGCGATGGTGGTGGCGCCGAAGGTGTTGGTCTCGATGAGGTCGGCGCCGGCCGCGAGGTAGGCCTCGTGGATGTCGGTGATGACGTCGGGGCGCGTGAGCGACAGCAGCTCGTTGTTGCCCTTCACGTCGCGCTCGAAGTCCTTGAAGCGCTCGCCGCGGTACTGCGCTTCGGTGAGCTTGAAGCGCTGGATCATCGTGCCCATCGCGCCGTCGAGGATGGCAATGCGGTTGGCGAGGATGCCCGGCAGCGCCTGGCCGCGGGTATAGATGAGGGGCTTGGTCATGTCCGCGATTGTAAAAACCCCGGTCTGGCCCGGCGCGCTGGCGGGTCTTGCCGGCGTCAGCCTTGCCCGCCCGCGATCTCCGCCAGCGCCTGCACGAAGCGCGCGTTGTCCGCGTCGGTGCCCACCGACACGCGGATGAAGGTTTCGAAGCCCGGCTCTTTCCAGGGCTTGACGATGATCCCGCGCGCCAGCAACGCCTCGTTGACCGGCGCGTTGGGCCGCCCGAGGTCGACGAACAGGAAGTTGGCCGCCGAAGGCGCGATGCGCAGGCCCGGCCAGGCCGACCCGGCCAGGGCGCGAAGCTGCGCCGCCAGCGCCTCGCGCTGTTGCACGGTGCGCGCCACCGCCTGCGCCATGAAGGCCTCGTCGCCCCAGGCCGCCAGCGCCGCGGCCTGCGCCGCCAGGTTCACGTTGAAGGGCGTGCGCACGCGGTCGAGCAGCTGCACCAGCGCCGCGTCGGACGCAATGCCGTAGCCCACGCGCAGGCCGGCCAGGCCCCAGGCCTTGGAGAAGGTGCGCAGCACGATCCACGGGGAGCGACCTTCGCCGGCCGCCTGCCATGCGCGCAGCAGGGCGAGCACGTCGGGGTAGCCGGGCGCCAGCCGCGCATATTCGTAGTAGGCCTCGTCCACCACCAGCAGCGTGCCCGCGGGCACCGCCGCGAGCAGGCGCGCGAAGTCGTCCGCATCGAACATGCAGCCGACCGGGTTCGAGGGGTTGGCCAGCATCACCACCTTGGGCCCGCGCGCGAGCGCCGCGCACCAGGCGTCGACGTCGAAGCCGAGTTCCGGCGTGAGCGTCAGCAGCTCGACCTGCGCGCCCATCATGCGCGGGTAGATCTCGTGCAGGCCGAAGGCCGGGCGCTGCGTGAGCACCCGGTCGCCCGGCGACAGCAGTGCCTGGCACAGCATCTGCAGGATGTCCTCGGAGCCGTTGCCGATCACCACCTCGCCGGGCTGCGCACCGGTGCGCTGCGCGATGGCGGCACGCAGCGCCGTGGAGTTGGCGTCGGGGTAGGTGCCCGCGCGCGCCGCCAGATCGACCAGCGCCCGCGCCACCGCGGGGCTGGGGCCGTACGGGTTCTCATTGCTCGCCAGCCGCGCGATCTCGCTGACGCCGTAGCGCGCGCGCACGGCCTCCGAGGACAGCCCCGCGTTGTAGGGCGGCAGCGGCGGCACCTCGGGGCGCGCGAACGCGTGGATGGCGGCGCTCACCGGGCGCCGCCTTCGACGAAGGCCAGCACCGCTTCCAGCATGCGGCGCACGTGCGGCTTCACGCCCGCGGCCACGTCGGGCAGGTAGTCGAAGGGCAGCGCTTCCTGCATGTAGCTCGACTGGGTCATCTCCAGCTGCACCGCGTGCACGCCGCCGGCCGGGTTGCCGTACTGGCGCGTGATGTGGCCGCCCTTGAAGCGGCCGTTGAGCACGCCGGTGTAGCCCGGTGCCGATTCGGCGATGCCGCGCAGCGTGGCGGCCAGCGCGGGGTCGCAGCTCTTGCCGTCGGCGGTGCCCAGGTTCAGGTCGGGCAGCTTGCCTTCGAAGAAGCGCGGCAGCACCGAGCGGATCGAGTGCGCGTCCCACAGCGCGACGGTGCCGTGCGCGGCCGTCAGGCGATCGAGCTCGGCCTGCAGCTGCTGGTGGTAGGGGCGCCAGACGGCCTCGCGGCGTTCGGCAACTTCTTCGTCGGACGGGTGGTCTTCGGGCTTCGCATAGACCGGCGTGTCGTCGAAGGTGTCGACCGGGCACAGGCCGGTGACGCTCTGGCCCGGGTAGAGGCTGGCGCCGTCCGGCGGACGGTTCAGGTCGACCACGTAGCGCGAGTGCGTGGCCACGAGCACCGAGGCGCCGAGCGCGTCGGCGAAGTCGTAGAGCTGTTCGAGGTGCCAGTCGGTGTCGGGCACGCGGCGCGCCTCGTCGGTGAAGCGGGCGGCCAGCGCGGGCGGCACGTGCGTGCCGACGTGCGGCATCGAGATCAGCAGCGGGCGCGTGCCCTGGCGGAAGCGGAACGCCGGTTCGGTGGTGGTGAAGGCCATGGGAATTCAGTCCTTGAGGAGTTGGGTGCGCGCGGCAACGAAGGCGGCTGCGGCATCGCCATGCAGCGCGTGGCGGCCGGCCGTGACGCGCGGGCGGCCCGCCACCCAGACCGCGTCGACGGCCGAGGTGCGGTGGCTCGCGAACACATGGGCCGAGAGCATGTCAGGCGCCGACAGGCCCTGCAGCGCGAGGTGATGGGCATCGAGCACGACGAAGTCGGCCTGCTGCCCCGCGGCCAACCCGCCGACCGCGCGGCCCGCCGCCTGCGCCCCGCCCTGCACCGCTTCGAGCGTGAGCGCGGTGGCCACGTGCGGCTGCGCCGCGCTGGCGCCGACGTTGCGCTGGCGCCGGCCCAGGCGCTGGCTGTACTCGAGCATCAGCAGCTCCTCGGCCGCGTTGACGCTGGCGTGGCTGTCGGAGCCCACGCCCCAGGCGCCGCCGTGGCTGCGCCAGCGCGCGAAGTCGAAGATGCCGTCGCCCAGGTTGGCCTCGGTGGTCGGGCACAGGCCCGCGACCGCGCCGCTCTGGGCCGCGTATTCGTATTCGGCGTCGTTCATGTGCGTGGCGTGCACGAGGCACCAGCGCGCATCGACGCTCGCGTGGTCGAGCAGCCATTCGACCGGGCGCAGGCCGCTCCACTCCACGCAGTCGTCCACTTCCTTCGTCTGCTCGGCGATGTGGATGTGGACCGGCGCGGTGCGGTCGATGGCGTCCAGGCCGGCGAGCGCCTCGCGCAGCGCCTCGGGCGGCACGGCGCGCAGCGAGTGCGGCGCCAGGCCCAAGCGCGCGCCCTGCGCGTCGCAGTCGGGCTTGAGCGTGTCGAGCAGGCGCAGCATCGATTCGGTCGAGCGGATGAAGCGGCGCTGCCCCTCGGTGGGTGGCTGGTCGCCGAAGCCGCTGGTCTGGTAGAGCACGGGCAGCAGCGTGAAGCCGATGCCGGTGTTCTGCGCAGCGCGCAGCAGCGCGCGGCTCAGTGCCGCGTCGTCGGCGTAGGGGCGGCCGTCGGTGTCGTGGTGCACGTACTGGAACTCGCACACGCTGGTGTAGCCCGCCTCGAGCATCTCGGCGTAGAGCCAGGTCGCGATCGCTTCCATGTGCTGCGGGCCGAGGCGCGCGGCAAAGCGGTACATCAGCGTGCGCCAGCTCCAGAAGCTGTCCTGCTGTTCGGCGCGGTGCTCGGTGAGGCCAGCGAAGGCGCGCTGGAAGGCGTGCGAATGCAGGTTGGGCATGCCGGGGATCACCGGGCCGGTCGCCACCTGCGCGCCCGCTGGCGGTTGCGCGCCAGCTTGCACCTGCGTGAGCTGGCCGGCATCGTTCCACGTCAGCAGGACGTTCTTCGTCCAGCCCGCGGGCAGCAGCGCATCGGCTGCGAAAAGCGTGTGTGTCATTCGGTGGCTCCGATGGCGATGCGTCCCTGGCGCACCACGGCGCGCACCGGCTGCTGGCCGAACCAGTAGGCCAGCTCGGCGGCGTCGTGCAGGTTCCAGAGCACGAAGTTGGCGGGCATGCCGGGCGCGATGGCGCCGTGCGTGTCCTGCAGGCCCAGCGCGCGCGCGGCGTGCACGGTGACGCCGGCCAGCGCCTCGGGCACGGTGAGGCGGAACAGCGTGCAGGCCATGTTGACCATCAGCAGCAGGCTCAGCGTCGGCGAGGTGCCGGGGTTGTGGTCGGTCGAGACGGCCATCGGCACGCCCGCGGCGCGCAGCGCGTCGATGGGCGGCAGGTGCGTGTCGCGCAGCGTGTAGTAGGCGCCGGGCAGCAGCACGGCCACGGTGCCCGACTGGCGCATGGCCGCGATGCCGTCGGCCGACAGGTGCTCGATGTGGTCGCACGACAGCGCGCCGTAGCGCGCGGCCAGCGCCGCGCCGCCCATGTCCGAGAGCTGCTCGGCATGCAGCTTCACCGGCAGGCCCAGCGCCTTGGCGGCTTGGAAGACCTGCTCGGTTTCCGCGAGCGAGAAGGCGATGCGTTCGCAGAACACGTCGACCGCATCGACCAGCCCTTCGGCGGCGAGCGCGGGCAGCATCTCCTTGCAGACAAGGTCGATGTAGTCGCCGCTGCGGCCGGCGTATTCGGGCGGCAGCGCGTGCGCGCCGAGGAAGGTGGTGCGCACGGTGACGCCATAGGCCTGGCCCAGTCGCCGCGCCACGCGCAGCTGCTTGCGCTCGTGTTCGAGCGCCAGGCCGTAGCCCGACTTGATCTCGATGGCGCAGACGCCGTCGGCCAGCAGCTGCTCGAGGCGCGCGGCGGCCTGGGCGAACAGCGTGTCCTCGTCGGCCTCGCGCGTGGCGCGCACCGACGAGACGATGCCGCCGCCGGCCTTCGCCACTTCTTCGTACGTGGCACCCGCCAGCCGCATCGCGAACTCGTTGGCGCGCTGACCGCCGTAGACCAGGTGCGTGTGGCAATCGACGAGGCCAGGCGTGACGAGCGCACCGCCGCCGTCGTGCGGCGCGAGCCCCGCGAATTCGGCGGGCAGGTCGGCGCGCGCACCGACCCAGCGGACCGTGCCCTGCGCGACCACGAGGGCGGCTTCGGCGTCGGGCGCCAAGGTGACGCCGGGCGCCGCACCGGGCGCCAGGCGCAGGCCGGTCCACAGGCCGTCGGCCGAGGGGAATTCGCTGGGGGGTGTCATCGTCATCTCCTGTTCTTTGCTTGGGCCGCTCAGGCCGGCACGAAGCGCACGGCCACCAGCCGCGCGCCGTCGCTCGCCGGTGCGGCCTGCCATGCTTGCGCGGCGTCGGTCCAGCACAGGCCGTCGCCGTCACCCAGGGCCTCGCCGTCATTCAAGCGCCACTCACCGCGCAAGGCCAGCAGCACGCCGTGCGGCGCGGGCGCGATGTCGGCGGCGCGTTCCAGCACCTGCACGTCGGCGCGCCACTGGCCGCCGCGCGCCATCACGTTGAAGTCGTTCGAGGCGCCGCCGAGCAGCGTGCAGTCGATCGGGTCGTCGCCCGAGAAGGCGAAGGGCTGGTGCGGCACGTCGAGCCGGTGCGACACGCGGCCGTCGTGCGTGAAGAGGCGCACGCCGTCGCCTTCGAGCAGCATGATCTGGCGGTCGATGCCCGGGAACACCGAGAACGGGCCGGGCGACGCGATGGTGGCGATGCTCACGCGCCAGCCGAAGCTGTCGAGCCCGGCACCTTGTGGCCAGCTGGCGATTTCCTGCGTGGTGCCGCCGCCGTTCTTCCAGGGCGTGGCGCGCAGGGTCGCGCGCGAAAAACGCTGCACGCTCATCGCATCAACCCGCCCTGGCGCAGCTTCTGTTCGAAATGCCGCAGGATCAGGGTCATCGTGCCCGTGAGCATGAAGTACACGAGCGCGATGGCCAGGTACACCTCGAGCGAGCGGTACGACACGCTGATGATCTTCTGGCCTTCGTGCATCACGTCATGAATGGTCAGAAGCGACACCAGCGCCGAGTTCTTGATGAGCGCGATGAACTCGTTGCCCAGCGGCGGAATCATGCGCACCACGGCCTGCGGCAACACGATCTGGCGCATCGCCACGCCGGGCGTCATGCCCAGCGACTGCGCGGCCATGGTCTGGCCCTTGTCGATCGACTGGATCGCGCCGCGCACGATCTCGGACACATAGGCGCCCGAGTACACGCCGAGCCCCAGCACGCCGCACACGAAGGCCGGCAGCAGGATGCCGAAGTGCGGCAGGCCGAAGAACAGGATGAACAGCTGCACCAGCAGCGGCGTGCCGCGAATCGCCGCCACGTAGGCGGTGCACACGCCGTAGATCCAGCGCCGCTTCGGGTTCAGCCGGCCGATGCCGACCAGCAGGCCCAGCACGCAACCCAGGGCCAGCGCGCAGGCGGTGATCTCCACCGTGACCAGCGCGCCGCGCAGCAGGTCGGGCCAGCCCTGCCAGACGGGCGAGAAATCGAAGTCCATATTCAATCCTTTCGGCGGCCGAGCGCCGGGCCGCCCCAAGCCGGCCGCGCCTCCCCCTCGGGGGGTGGAGTTACATGCGCGTAGCGCGTGAAAAGCCGGGGGGCCAACATCACTTGGCGGTGGCGCTGAACCACTTCTTCACGATGGCGGCGTAGGTGCCGTCGGCCTTGAGCTTCTCGATCGCGCCGTTCACGGCCTTGGTGAGCTCCGGCGTGTCCTTGCGGATGGCCATGCCGTATTCCTCGGTGGTGATCTGTTCGTCGAGCACCTTCAGGCCGCCGCGCGTGCGCACGTACTGGAAGGCGGCGGGCTTGCCGGTGACGGCAGCGTCGGCGCGGCCGATGTCCACGAGGTTGAACATCTCCTGGTTCTTCTCGACTTCCATCAGCTGCACCTGCGGGAATTTCTCCTTCGTGTACGACACGGACTTGGTGCCCACCTGCACGCTGACCTTCTTGCCGTTGATGTCGGCCGGCTTCTTGATGGTCGTGTTGTTGTCCTTCACCATGACCACGAGGCCGCCGGCGTAGTACGGCACGGTGAAGTCGACGACCTTCTTGCGCTCGTCGGTGATGTAGATGCCCGACACGGCCATGTCGAAGCGCTTGGAGATGAGGCCCGGAACGAGGCCCTTGAAGTCGATGTCGATCCACTCGATCTTGCGGCCCAGCGTCTTGCCGATGGCTTCCACCAGCTCCACGTCGAAGCCGGTGCGCTTGCCGTTTTCCACGAACTCCATCGGCGGGAAGGTGGCGTCGGTGGCCACGCGCAGCGGCTCGCCCTGGGCTTGCGCGGCGCCAGCGAAACCGAAGAAGGCGAGGCCGGACAGGGCGGCGGCGACGAGGGTGCGACGGGTGTTCATGGGAGGGCTTTCGTGGAGGTGAGGGAGGGAGAAAGAAAAAGAAAAGCGGCGACTACTGCAGTGCGCGCGAGATGCGGGCCGCCGTGACGACGGTCATGTGGACCAATGCAGCTTCCATGCCTTCGACGCGCGTGAGCGGCGCCATGAGCGTGATCGCCCCGCGCAGGCGCCGGCCCGCGGCCAGCACCGGCGCGCTCGCGCCCCACACGCCGGCATCGACCTCGCCGTGTGTCACGGCATGGCCGGCGGCGCGGATGGTGTCGAGTTCGGCGGCGCGCTCGGCGCGGCGTTCGGGGCCTTCGTCGAGGCCGTCGAGCAGCAGGTCGCGCGCGTCGTCGGGCGCGTGGGCCAGCAGGCACTTGGCGCTGGCGCCGTCGCGCGCGGGCACGCTGCGCCCGCGATCGAAGGAGCAGCGCAGCGACTGTTCGCTGTCGATCATCTCCAGGCACACGACGCGCTCGTTCACCAGGGTGACGAGCGCCACGCTCTCGTGGCTTTGCTGCGCCAGCACGCGCATGTCGGCGCGCGCGGCCATCACGAGGTCGGAGTTGCCGTCGAAGCCGCTGGCCAACTGCACGCTCACCGGTCCCGGCGAGTAGCGGCCCTCGGACTCCATCACGAAGCCCCAGCGGCGCAAGGTGGCGACCTGGCGGTACAGCGTGCTCTGCGACAGGCCGGTGGCCTGCACCAGCTCGGCCGCCGTCATCGCCGCCTTGCTTTGCGCCAGCACCGACAGCACGAACAGCGCGCGGTCGTTGTGGGCGGGAGCGTCAAGGGGGGTCGTCATCGGGGGCAATCGCTGGGCGGTCGAAAGTGGATGCGGCGTGCAGTATCTTGCTCGCCGTTCTCACGACCAAGCCCGAATTCCCACGCGATGGGAATGAGCGCGTTTTTTCTTTCTACCTTCGTCTTACCGGGGCTCAGCGCACCAGCAGCGGAAAGAGCGGATCGTCCATCGGCGCGCCGGCCGGCAGGCGCTCGGCCAGGCCCGGGAAATCGGGCGAGGTCTTCCAGCTGCGCGGCGCGTGGCGGATGTCGTCGCCCAGGAAACGCACCGAGAACACGCGGCGCCGGTTCGGCCCCTCGACGCCGGCCGCCGCATGCAGGGTGAGCATGTGGAAGCAGACGAAGTCGCCGGGCTCGATGTCCCAGCCGACGATGGGAAAGCGCTCGCGCGCGCCCTCGATGTCGGGCAGGTCGTCGAGGCTGCCTTCGGGGAACCACTTGGCGTGGTTGTCCATGAAGGTGCGCGGCATGAGCCACGGCCCCTTGTGGGAGCCGGCCACGAACTCGAGCGTGGCCGCACGCGACACCGGATCGACCGGAATCCACATGCTGACGTTCTGCATGCCCTCGATGTTGTAGTAGGGCTGGTCCTGGTGCCACGGCGTGCGCTGGCGCGTACCGGGTTCCTTCACGAGCAGGTGGTCGTGGTACAGCCGCACGGTGTCCGAGCCCATGAGCCGCTGCGCGAGGGGCGCCAGCGGCGCCTGCCGGATGAAGCGGCCGAAGGCGTCGATCTCCTGCCAGTTGCAGAAGTCCTCGAAGAAGCGGCCCGGGTCGTCGGGCCGGCTCGCGACCTTGGCGCGCGGGCTGGGCGCCGCCAGATTCGCCTCGATGCCGTCACGCAGCAGCGCGAGTTCGTCGGCCGTGAGCAGCTGGCGGATGCAGACCGCGCCATCGCGCTGGAACTGCGCCACCAGCGCGTCGTCCACGCGTTCGCGCACGCGGCGCTGCAGGTCGCAAGCATCGAGGGTCATCGTCGGGTCTCCTTCGGGTGTCGGGTGTCGGGTGACCCGCTTTTTTACTTCACCTGCGGCGCCTGCCGGCCTTACTTGATCATCGGCAGCTTCAGGCCCTGCTTCTTCGCCGTGGCCACGGCGATGTCGTAGCCCGCGTCGGCATGGCGCATGACGCCCGTGGCCGGGTCGTTGAAGAGCACGCGCCCGATGCGCTTGGCCGCCGCGTCGGTGCCGTCGCACACGATCACCACGCCCGAGTGCTGCGAGTAGCCCATGCCCACGCCGCCGCCGTGGTGCAGGCTGACCCAGGTCGCGCCGCCGGCCGTGTTGAGCAGGGCGTTGAGCAGCGGCCAGTCGGAGACGGCATCGGTGCCGTCCTTCATGGCTTCGGTCTCGCGGTTCGGGCTGGCGACCGAGCCGGTGTCCAGGTGGTCGCGGCCGATGACGATCGGGCCCTTGAGTTCGCCGTTCTTCACCATCTCGTTGAAGGCCAGGCCGGCGATGTGACGCTCGCCCAGGCCGAGCCAGCAGATGCGCGCGGGCAGGCCCTGGAAGGCGATGCGCTCGCGCGCCATGTCGAGCCAGCGGTGGGTGTGGGTGTTCTCGGGGAACAGCTCCTTGATCTTGGCGTCGGTCTTGTAGATGTCTTCCGGATCGCCCGAGAGCGCCACCCAGCGGAACGGGCCCTTGCCTTCGCAGAACAGCGGACGGATGTAGGCCGGCACGAAGCCCGGGAAGTCGAAGGCGTTCTTCACGCCTTCGTCGAACGCGACCTGGCGGATGTTGTTGCCGTAGTCGACCGTGGGGATGCCCATGGCCTGGAAGTCGAGCATGGCCTGCACGTGCACGGCGCACGATTGGGCGGCGGCCTTCTTCAGGGCGTCGTGTTGCGACGCGTCCTTCATGGCGGCCTGCCACTGCGGCACGGTCCAGCCCGAGGGCAGGTAGCCGTTGATCAGGTCGTGCGCGGAGGTCTGGTCGGTCACGAGGTCGGGCTTGAGGCCGCCGGCCTTCGCGCGCGTGACCAGCTCGGGCAGGATGTCGGCCGCGTTGCCCAGCAGCGCGATCGACACGGCTTCCTTGGCGTCGCAGTGCTGCTTGATGAGCTCGAAGGCGTGGTCGATGTCGCGTGCCTGCTTGTCGACGTAGCGCGTGCGCAGGCGGAAGTCGATGCTCGACTGCTGGCACTCGATGTTCAGCGACACGGCGCCGGCCAGCGTGGCCGCGAGCGGCTGCGCGCCGCCCATGCCGCCCAGGCCGGCCGTGAGGATCCACTTGCCCGCGAGGCTGTTGTTGTAGTGCTGGCGACCGGCTTCGACGAAGGTCTCGAAGGTGCCTTGCACGATGCCCTGGCTGCCGATGTAGATCCAGCTGCCGGCGGTCATCTGGCCGTACATGAAGAGGCCCTGGCGATCGAGCTCGTTGAAGTGCTCCCAGTTGGCCCACTTCGGCACGAGGTTCGAATTGGCGAGCAGCACGCGCGGTGCATCGGCATGCGTCTTGAACACGCCGACCGGCTTGCCCGACTGGATGAGCAGCGTCTCGTCGTCTTCCAGTTCCTTCAGCGAGGCGAGGATCTGGTCGTAGCAGGCCCAGTCGCGCGCGGCGCGGCCGATGCCGCCGTACACCACGAGGTCTTGCGGGCGCTCGGCCACCTCGGCGTCGAGGTTGTTCTGCAGCATGCGGTACGGCGCTTCGGTGAGCCAGCTCTTGCAGTTGAGCTCGGTGCCGCGCGGGGCGCGGATCACGCGGGTCGGGTCATGGCGCGGATCGGCGCCGGTGGTGGTGTTCAGGGCGAATTTGTCGGGTGCGTTCATGGCGTGGTTCTCCTTGTCGGGTGGCGGTCGGTACGGATCACTTCGAGTGGCTGGGCAGGATGTCGAGCAGCGCGGCCGGCAGGTCGGCCGCGAGCGCCCACAGGCGCATGGCTTCGATGTCGGGTGCGAGGTAGCGGTCGGTCTCGAGGAACGCGACCTTCTGGCGGATGCGGGCGAATTCCGCTTCGACCAGCGGCGAACTCTTCAGCTTGCGCTTGAGTTCGATGCCTTGGGCGGCGGCCATCGCTTCGATGCCCACCACCACGGCGGTGTTGTTGACCATGTCGCCCAGGCGGCGCGCGGCGAAGGTGGCCATCGACACGTGGTCTTCCTGGTTGGCCGAGGTCGGCAGGCTGTCGACGCTGGCGGGGTGCGCGTGCGACTTGTTTTCCGAGGCGAGCGCGGCGGCCGTGACCTGCGCGATCATGAAGCCGGAGTTCAGGCCGCCGTCGCGCACCAGGAAGGGCGGCAGGCCCGACAGGCCGCTGTCGAGCAGCAGCGCGAGGCGGCGCTCGGCGATGGCGCCGACTTCGCTCACGGCCAGCGCAATGATGTCGGCCGCGAAGGCGACGGGCTCGGCGTGGAAGTTGCCGCCCGAGATCACCTCGCCGGTGTCGCAGAACACGAGCGGGTTGTCCGATGCGGCATTGGCTTCGATGACCAGCACGCGCGATGCATGCGCGAGGTTGTCGAGGCAGGCGCCCATCACCTGCGGGATGCAACGCACCGAGTACGGGTCCTGCACGCGGCCGCAGTCGGCGTGCGAGGGCACGATCTCGCTGCCGTCGAGCAGCGTGCGCACGGCGCCGGCCACGGCGATCTGGCCGGGCTGGCCGCGCGCGGCGTGGATGCGTGCGTCGAAGGGCTTGATCGAACCCTGGATGGCTTCGAGCGACAGCGCGCCCGACATCAGCGCGGCGGCAAACACGTCTTCGGCGCCGAACAGGCCGGCCAGCGCCAGCGCGGTCGACACCTGCGTGCCGTTGAGCAGCGCCAGGCCTTCCTTGGGGCCGAGCACGAAGGGTTCGAGGCCGATGCTGCGCATGGCTTCGGCGCCGCTCACCTTCTGGCCGTCGGCCAGCGTGGCTTCGCCTTCGCCGATGAGCACGCAGGCCATGTGGGCCAACGGCGCCAGGTCGCCCGAGGCGCCGACCGAGCCCTTGCACGGGATGCTGGGCGTGACGCCGGCGTTGAACAGCGCCAGCAGCGCATCGACCAGCGCGGGCCGCACGCCCGAGTGGCCGCGCGCCAGGCTCACGGCCTTGGTCGCGAGGATCATGCGCACCACCGGCGCGGCCAGCGGCTCGCCCGTGCCCACGCTGTGCGAGAGCACGAGGTTGCGCTGCAGCTCGGCCAGGTGGTCGTTGCCGATGCGCGTGCTGGCGAGCTTGCCGAAACCGGTGTTGATGCCGTAGACCACCTCGTCGTTCTCGACGATGTGGCGCACCGCGGCCTCGGCCTTGGCCATGCCGTCCTGCACCGACGGGTCGAGCGCAAGGTGCACGCCGCCGGCCTGGATGCGTCGCAGCATCGCAAGGTCGACCTTGCCGGGCGTGAGGGTCAATGTGGCGTGGGGAGTGGCGGTGTGATTGCTTGGCATGTGAACCTGTCTATACAAGTGGTTGCGAGAGAAAACGTGGGCCTCTGAGGGTCGAAAAAAAACGGTCTGTCTAGCCGAAGGTCGGGTTGCCGTCGGATTTAAAGCGGCTGCCCAGGCTGTAGCGCGAGGCCGGATGCAGGCAGCGCACCCAGGTCACGGGCGTGTTGCGGATCCAGGTGCGGCGCGTCAGCAGCAGGCAGGGGTCGGTGGGCGCCATCGCGAGCCGCTCGGCCTGTTCGGCGCTGGGCAGCACGGCATCGACGACGTGTTCGATCTGGTCGAAGGGCACATTGCGCACCAGGTACTCGCTGGGCGGCACGGCCGTGAAGTCCTGCTCGAGAAAGTCGGGCACGACCTGCGGGTTGACGTAGCGCTCCTCGAGCTGCACGGGCGTGTCGTTGTCCAGGTGCAGGCAGGCGCTGTGGAACACCGAGTCGCCCGCGCGCAGGTCGAGCCAGGCCGCCACGTCGGGCGAGGCCGCGAGGCGCTCGACCGCGAGCATCTCGCAGCGGTAGTCGTGGCCGCGCTGGCGGATTTCGCTGGCGATGTTGGCGATCTGCAGCAGCGTCGACTGCGGCTTGTTCTCGGCCACGAAGCTGCCGACGCCGGCCACGCGCACGATGCGCCCCTGCTCCATGAGTTCGCGCAGGGCGCGGTTCACGGTCATGCGCGCCATGCCGAACTGCGCGACCAGCTCGTTCTCGGAAGGCAGGCGGTGGCCGGGCGGCCACGTGCCGTCCTGGATCTTGCGGGAGATGTGATCCTTGACTTGCGCATAGAGCGCGAGGGACGGCAGGTCGCGTTTCATCGTGCTTTCAATGTTCCGCGGCGGCCATCGACTCGGCGCGGATTTCTTCGGTCAGGCGCGCCTTGATGTCCATGAACTCGGGCGAGGTCTTGATGGTGTAGCTGCGCGGGTGCGGGAAGTCGACCGCGATCTCGGTCTTGATGCGGCCCGGCCGCGCGCTGAACACCGCCACGCGGTTGGCCATGAAGATCGCCTCGTCGATGTCGTGCGTGACGAACAGCACCGTCTTCTGCGCCGACTCCCAGATGCCCAGCAGCAGCTCCTGCATGAGCACGCGGGTCTGGTTGTCGAGTGCGCCGAAGGGCTCGTCGAGCAGCAGCATCTTGGGGTCGTTGGCCAGCGCGCGCGCAATGGCCGTGCGCTGCTGCATGCCGCCCGAGAGCTGCTTGGGAAAGTGGTGCTCGAAACCGCGCAGGCCGACCTTGGCGATGAAGAACTCGCTGCGTTCCTTCTGGTCGGCTTCGCTCATGCCGCGCTCGCGCAGGCCGAAGCGGATGTTCTGCGCCACCGTGAGCCACGGGAACAGCGTGTAGCTCTGGAACACCACGCCGCGGTCGGCGCCGGGGCCTTCGATGCGCTCGCCGTCGAGCATCACCTGGCCAGTGGTCGGGAAGTCGAGCCCCGCCACGATGCGCAGCAGCGTCGACTTGCCGCAGCCCGAGGGGCCGAGGATGGTGACGAAGTCGTTCTCCTTCACCTCGAAGTCGATCGGCTGCAGCGCCTGCGTGCGCTGGCCCTTGGTGCCGGTGAAGACGCGCGAGACGCCTTGAATGGAGAGTTGGTTCTTCACAGTGCAGCCCATGCAAACAGACGGCGATTCATCGCCTTGAAAGCGAAGTCGGACAACAGGCCGATGACGCCGATCACGATGATCCCGAAGATGATCTGCCCGGTGTTCAACAGCGCCTGGCTGTCGGTGATCATGTGGCCGATGCCCGACGAGGAGCCGATGAGTTCCGCGACGATGACGTAAGTCCAGGCCCAGCCCAGCACGAGGCGCAGCGTTTCGGCAATGCCCGGCGCGGCGCCCGGAATGAGCACGCGCGCCACGATGCCGCGGCTGTTGGCGCCCAGCGTGTAGGCCGCCTCCACGAGGTCGCGCCGCGCGCCGCCCACGGTGACGGCCACCATCAGCACGATCTGGAAGAACGAGCCGATGAAGATCACCAGCAGCTTCTGCATTTCGCCCAGGCCCGCCCACAGGATGAGCAGCGGAATGAAAGCCGAGGCCGGCAGGTAGCGGCAGAACGACACGAAGGGCTCGAAGAAGGCTTCGACGGTCTTCCAGGTGCCCATGGCCACGCCCAGCGGCACCGCGATGATGGCCGCCAGCAGGAAGCCGCCGAACACGCGCCACACGGTCATGCCGATGTCGCCGATGAAGCCGTACTCGGTGAAGAGCAGCCAGCCCTCCTTGACCATCGTGATCGGGCTCGCCAGGAAGGTGGGCGACACGAAGCCGCCCAGCGTGGCGATGCCCCACACCACCACGAAGAGCACGAAGAAGCCCAGCCCCAGCATCGTGCGCGCGGACGCGCTGATGGGTTCGAGCGGCGCGAACACGCGACGCCGCACGGGAGGCGCGGGCGGCGGCGTCACGGCGCGCGCCGGGGCGGCGGTCATCGGTTGCATCTGCGGCAAGGCCTTACTTGACATAGCTGGCGTCGAAGGTGGCGGCATAGTCTTCCGGCGCCTTGCGGATCACGCCGGCCTCCAGCAGGATGGCCGCGGCTTCCTTCATGAAGCTGGTGAGCTCGCCCGCGAAGAACTTCTGGTTGGCGGCCTTGTCCTGCCAGCGCAGGTACGCCGACGACTTGGCGAACTGCTCGCCGCTTTGCTTGACGGCCGAGCCCATGAGCTCGTTGGCCTTGGCCGGGTCGGCCTTGATCATGTCCAGCGCGTCGAAGTACGACTTGGTGAGCGCGGCGGCGGCCTTGCCGTTGGCCTTGAGCCAGGTGGGGGCGCAGCCGACGGTGTCCATCACCATCGGGTAGTCGAGCGTGGTGGCCAGGATCTTGCCGGCGGCCGGGTTGGCGCGCACGGTCGACAGGTAGGGCTCGTAGGTCATGGCGGCGTCGTTCTGGCCGGCCACGAAAGCCTGCGCGGCGGGCTGCGGCTCGAGCGACACCACCTTCACGTCCTTCAGGCTCATGCCGTTCTTGCTGAGCATCCAGGCCAGGCCGAAGTACGGCGCGGTGCCCGGGGCGCTCACGCCGATGCTCTTGCCCTTGAGGTCGGAAAAGCTCTTCACGTCGTTGCGCACGGCCAGGCCGTCGGCGCCGTAGGACTTGTCCATCTGGAAGATCTGCACGATCGGCACGCCGTTGGCGTTCCAGGCCACGTGCGTCTCCACCGTGGTGGCCGCGCACTGGATCGCGCCGGAGGCCAGCGCCAGGTGGCGGTCCTTCTGCGGGATCATCTTGAGTTCGACGTCCAGCCCGTTCTTCTTGAAGATGCCGGCCTTGTCGGCCAGCGACAGCGGCGCAAAGCCGGTCCAGCCGGACATGCCGAGCGAAATCTTCGTGTCCTGGGCGGCGGCCGTTCCGGCCATGCCCGCTGCACATGCACCTGCTGCCAGCAGCGAAGCGACTTTCACAACTACCTTGACCATGGGGACTCCTGGTTCCATTTTTTGAGAGAGGTGACTCGGCGATACATGCCCGGGGGATGTGGGCAGCACGCCTCGCATTGTTGCCAGGCGCCCCAACTTGTCTATACAGGATAACCCGAAAGTCCTTTTTTGGTGCATCTCAGAGAGAAATGCCCCAGTTTGCTGTCTAGACAAGAGGGGTGCCGGGACGGGGTTCACCATTGCAAACGCCGTGCCACAGTCATATCGGAGCCGCTGGGGGACAATCGGCGTCCGCCCCGGCTCCGGCCCTTTTCTCCCCCTCTCCCGCCCTTCGCACCCCCGCCTGTGTCTTCCCTCGCTCCCCGCCCCTTCGACGCCACCAGCGACGGCAGCAGCCCCGGCAGCGCGGCCCCCGCCGACATCCTTCACGACGTGTTCGGCTACGCGCGCTTTCGCGGAGCCCAGCAGGACATCGTGGAGCACGTGGTGGGCGGCGGCGACGCGCTGGTGCTCATGCCCACGGGCGGCGGCAAGTCGCTCTGTTATCAGATTCCGGCCATCGCGCGGCAGCGCGCGGGGCGCGGCGTGTCGGTGGTGGTGTCGCCGCTGATCGCGCTGATGCACGACCAGGTGGGCGCGCTGCACGAGGCGGGGGTGAGCGCGGCGTTCCTCAATTCCACGCTCGACTGGGAGCAGACGCAGGACGTGGAGCGCCGCATGCTGCGCGGCGAGATCACGCTGCTGTACGCAGCGCCCGAGCGGGTGAACACGCCGCGCTTCCTGTCGCAGCTCGATTCGCTGAACGAACGCGGCAAGCTCTCGCTGTTCGCCATCGACGAGGCGCATTGCGTGAGCCAGTGGGGCCACGACTTCCGCCCCGAGTACCGCGCGCTCACCGTGCTGCACGAGCGCTACCCGGGCGTGCCGCGCATCGCGCTCACGGCCACGGCCGACGACCTCACGCGCGCCGACATCGTCGAGCGACTGCAGCTCGAGGAGGCGCGCCAGTTCGTCTCCAGCTTCGACCGCCCGAACATCCGCTACACCATCGTCGAGAAGAAGGACGCCACCACGCAGCTGCTGCGCTTCATCGAGCGCGAGCACGAGGGCGATGCGGGCGTGGTCTATTGCCAGTCGCGCAAGCGCGTGGAAGACCTCGCGACGACGCTGCAGGGCGCCGGCATCAACGCGCTGCCGTACCACGCGGGCCTCGATGCGGCGGTGCGCCAGAAGCACCAGGACCGCTTCCTGCGCGAGGAAGGCATCGTGATGGTCGCGACCATCGCCTTCGGCATGGGCATCGACAAGCCCGACGTGCGCTTCGTCGGCCACGTCGACATGCCCAAGAACATCGAGGGCTACTACCAGGAAACCGGCCGCGCGGGCCGCGACGGCGCCCCCGCCGACGCTTGGATGGCCTACGGCCTGAACGACGTGGTGAACCAGCGCCGCATGATCGACGAGAGCCCGGCCGGCGAAGAGTTCAAGCAGGTGATGCGCGGCAAGCTCGACGCCCTGCTCTCGCTGGCCGAGGCCAGCGACTGCCGCCGCGTGCGCCTCCTGGGCTACTTCGGCGAGAAGAGCACGCCCTGCGGCAACTGCGACAACTGCCTGAACCCGCCGCAGGTGTGGGACGGCACCGATGCCGCGCGCAAGCTGCTGAGCACCATCTACCGCGTGCAGCAGCTCAGCGGCATCAGCTTCGGCGCGGGCCACATCATGGATATCCTGCGCGGCAAGGCGACCGAGAAGGTCAAGCAGTTCGGGCACGAGCGCATCAGCACCTTCGGCATCGGCGCGGAGTTCAGCGAGGTGGCGCTGCGCGGCGTGCTGCGCCAGCTGATCGCCACCGGCGCGCTGGCGGTGGACGCCGAAGCGTTCAACACGCTGAAGCTCACCGAGGGCTCGCGCGCGGTGCTCAAGGGCGAGACCTCGGTGTCGCTGCGCGAGTCGGTGTCGTCACCGGCCGAGCGCAAGCCCCGGCGCGAGAAGGTGGCCAAGGGCGCACCGTCGCCGGCGGCGGCCTCGCTGGACGACACCGGCAAGAAGCGCTTCGAGGCGCTCAAGGCCTGGCGCGCCGAGGTGGCGAAGGAACACAACCTGCCGGCCTACGTGATCTTCCACGACGCCACGCTGGCCGCCATTGCCGAGCGCGCACCCGCGACGCTCGAAGACCTGCAGGGCATCAGCGGCATCGGCACGAAGAAGCTCGAGGCCTACGGCGCCGAAGTGCTTCGCGTGTGCGAAGCCTTCTGACCCTCTCCGGCTAGAGCAGGCGGGCGGCCTTCGAGAAATCGATGGACGCGAGCACCGCGGCGCGCATGGCCGTCAGCAGATGGCGCTCGTCGTTGCTGCGCTTCTGGAAGGTGTAGGTCAGCGCGGGCAGGGCCTGGCGGGCCTTCAGGATGCGCAGGTCGCCGCGGCGCGACAGCAGGCGCGCCCAGCCTTCCGGCAGGAACCCGACACCGATCCCCTCGATCAGCAGGCCGGCAACGGCGCCCCAGCTGTTGCAGCTGAGGCGATGCGGCGCCTCGAGGTTCTCGGCCATGAGCCATTCGTCGAGCAGGCGGCTGGTGCCCGCGCCGAGCGGCAGCGTCACGATGGGATGTTGCGCGAGCAGCGGCGCGCCGATCGTCGCGGTCTTGCCCGCCAACGCGGGCGCGGCCACCCACACGAAATGCGCCTGGCCCACGGTGTGCGACGAGATCAGCCCGTGGTGCGGTGAACGCCCGGCGATCACCGCGCAGTCGAGCTCGCCGTTGCGAAGGCGCTCGTCCAGCGCCGAGCCGAAGTTGACGTGCGGCTCCAGGCGCAGGTCGGGCAGGTGCCGCCCCACGTGCGCGACGAGCTGGGGCAGCCAGGTCAGCGCGCTCAGTTCGCCGATGCCGAAGGTGCAGCGCCCACCCAGGCTGGCGGGCGCGCCGAGCGACCGCTTCGTTTCATCCGCCGCCAGCAGCAGCGCGGCGGCGCGCGGCAGGAAACGCTCGCCCGCGTCCGTGAGCGTGGCCCGCTGCCCGGCGCGGTCGAACAAGGGCGCGCCGAGCGACACCTCCAGCTCGGCCAGGCGCTTGGACAGCGACGAGGTCGACAGGTGCAGCCGCTGCGCCGCGAGCGCAAAGCTGGCGCAGGTCGCGGCCCAGTAGAAGGCCTCCAGTTGCTTCAGCGTCATGCGCCGTCTCCCTCGGTCATTTCGAAAAAAGCGAAATGGCAAATTACCATAAATTCGCTTTTTCAAAACCTTCCGCCCCCTACAGTCCGCGCGGACCGAACGACTGACTGGATGGCGGACATGACTGTTTTCTCGCGTGCCTTCGATGCCCCGCGCACCGCGCCGGCGCAAGCCCCTGCTGCTGCTGCCGCGACGCCGCGGCGCCTCGCCGGCATCCTGTCGCTGCAGGACTTCGAGCACGCGGCCAAGCGCCGGCTGCCGCGCCCGCTGTTCGGCTACATCGCCGGTGCGGCGGAAGACAACCGCTCGCTGGACGCCAACCGCGCCGCGTTCGACACGCACGACTTCCTGCCCCGCGTGCTGGTCGACGTCTCCCGGCGCTCGCAGGAGGTCACGCTGTTCGGCCAGCGCTACGCGTCGCCCTTCGGGATCGCGCCGGTCGGCATCAGCGCGCTGTCGGCCTACCGCGGCGACCTGGTGCTCGCCCAGGCGGCGCAGGCGGCCGGCATTCCCGCGGTCATGAGCGGCACCTCGCTCATTCCGATGGAAGAAGTGGCCCAGGCCGCGCCCGGCACCTGGTTCCAGGCCTACCTGCCGGGCGATGCGGCGCGCATCGACGGCCTGGTGGCGCGCATCGCCAACGCGGGCTTTCGCCACCTGGTCGTCACGGTCGACATTCCGGTCTGGGCGAACCGCGAAAACAACGTGCGCGCCGGCTTCACGACGCCGCTGCGGCCCAGCCTGCGGCTGGCATGGGACGGCCTCGTGCGGCCCCGCTGGCTGCTCGGCACGCTCGCGCGGACCTTCGTGACGCAGGGCATGCCGCATTTCGAGAACTCGTTCGCCACGCGCGGCGCGCCTCTTTTCTCCAGCACCGCGATCCGCGACACGACCGGCCGCGACCACATCCACTGGGACCACATCGCCCGCATCCGCCAGCAGTGGCGCGGGCCGCTGATCCTGAAGGGCATTCTTCATCCGGCCGATGCGCGGCGCGCGCGCCAGCTCGGCGCCGATGGGCTCATCGTCTCCAACCACGGCGGCCGGCAACTCGACGGCGCGGCACCGGCGCTGCGCGCGCTGCCGCAGGTGCTGGACGCCGCGGGCGAGCTGCCCGTGATGGTCGACGGCGGCGTGCGCCGCGGCAGCGACGTGCTGAAGGCGCTGGCGCTGGGCGCCAAGGCTGTGTTCGCCGGCCGGCCGTTCATGTATGCCGCCGCCGTGGGCGGCCACGCGGGCGTCACGCACGCGATCCGGCTGCTGCGGGACGAGGTCGACCGGAACATGGCCATGCTCGGCGTCAACGACCCGGGCGAGCTCGACGCGAGCTGCCTGATTCCGCGGCGCCCCTGACCTGTTCCCACTCATCCCGCCCATTCCATCAATCCAAGAGGAGGAAGACACCTTGCCGAAAACCCCCACCCTGTTCGCCCTCGCCTGCCTGCTGGCGGCAACCGTGCCCGCTCACGCGCAGGGCTACCCCGACAAGCCCGTCAAGCTGCAGGTGCCGTTCGCGCCGGGCGGCACGACGGACATCATTGCGCGCGTCATCTCCGAGCCCCTGGGCAGGCACCTGGGGCAGAGCGTCATCGTCGAGAACAAGTCGGGCGCGGGCGGCGCGATCGGGGCCGCCGAGACCGCGCGCGCCACGCCCGACGGCTACGCGCTGGGCATCGGCACCGTGTCGACGACGGCGGCGAATCCGGCCATCAACCCCAAGGTGCCCTACAACCCGAAGACCGACTTCACGCCGATCATCAACCTGGCGGCGACGCCCAACGTCATTGCGGTCCACCCCAGCTTTCCGGCACGGGACTACAAGGGCTTCATCGAGGTGCTGAAGAAGAACCCGGGCAAGTACGCCTACGCCACCGCAGGCACGGGCAGCATCGGGCACCTGCAGATGGAGCTGTATAAGGGCATGGCCGGCGCGTCCGTCACGCACATCCCCTACCGCGGGTCGGGCCCGGCGCTCAACGACACCGTCGCGGGCCAGGTCGCGATGATCTTCGACAACCTGCCGTCAGCGCTGCCCTTCATCAAGGACCGCCGGCTGATCCCGATCGTCGTGGCGGCGTCCGAGCGCCTGAAGGACTTGCCCGACGTGCCGACCTTCAAGGAGGTCGGCCTCGCGCCGGTGAACCGCATGGCGTACTACGGCATCGTGGGCCCCAAGGGCCTGCCCAAGGACGTGGTGGACAAGGTGCACGCGGCGGCGCGCAAGTCGCTCGAAGATCCCGCCGTGCGCAGGCGCATCCAGGACACCGGTTCCTTCGTCGTCGGCAACACGCCGCAGGAATTCACGCAGCAGATCGCCGCCGAGTTCGACGTGTACAAGAAGGTGGTGGACACCGCCGGGCTCACGCCGGACTGAGCCGACGAGCGCCTCTTCAGGCCACCGACGCCCAGACCGGCGCCATCGCGCGGTAGAGCGTGCGGAAGGCCTCGAGCCGCGGCTGGTAGGCCGCGTGCAAGGCGGCGTCGGGCGCGAGCACCTGGCGCACGGCGGGCGCGACGACCACACCCGCCGGGTCTTCGCCCGTGACCGCCAGCCGCGCGAGCCGCGCCGCACCGAAGGCCGGGCCGCGGTCGGCGGATTCGTACAGCACCAGCGGCACATCGAGCACCGACGCGATCAGCTGCGCCAGGAAGGCGGAGCGCGCGCCGCCGCCGATCAGCGCCAGGCGCTCGGGCCGCGCCGTCTGCGCGCTCAGCGCTTCCAGGCCGTCGGCGAGAGAGAAGGCGATGCCTTCGCAGACCGCCTGCATCAGGTCGGCGCGCGTGGTGGCGCCCGAGAGCCCGACGATCGCGCCGCGCGCGAACGGGTTGTTGTGCGGCGTGCGTTCGCCGAACAGATAAGGCAGCGCGAGCAGGCGCGAGGGCCCGGCGTACGCGGCCTCGACCTCGGCCAGCAGCTCGCCGACCGAGGCACCGCCGGTGCACGACGCCAGCGCGGCCAGCGGGCTCGCGCCATTGAGCAGCGCCGCCATGCGGTACCAGCGCTGCGGCAGCGCGTGGCAGAAGGCATGCACCAGCCGCTCGGGGTCGGGGCGGTGCGCGGTGTCGGCCACCAGGATCTGCGCCGAGGTGCCGAGCGACACGAAGCCGTCGCCCGGCCCGACCACGCCGATGCCGACACCGCCCGCCGCGGCATCGCCCGCGCCGCCGGCAATCGGCACGCCGCGCGGCAGGCCCCAGCGCGCGGCCAGCGCGTCGCGCACGGTGGCGCAGGGTTCGCACGACTCCACCACGCGCGGCAGCCAGGCGGGATCGACCCCGCAGGCGGCGAGCGCCTGCGGCGACCAGCGGCGCTGCGCCTGGTCGAACAGCCAGGTGCCGGCGGCGTCGGTGACGTCGGTCACCTTCTCGCCCGACAGCTGCAGGCGCACGTAGTCCTTGGTCAGCAGCAGCGAGCGGGCACGCGCCACGGCCTCGGGCTCGTGGGTGCGCAGCCAGCGCAGCTTGGGGCCGGTGAAGCCCGCCATCGGCTGCACGCCGACGGCGCGGCGCAGGGCGAGGTCGGTCTGCATGAGTTCGGCGGCCTCGGCAGCGGCGCGGCCGTCGTTCCAGAGGATGGCGGGGCGCACGGGGCGGTCGGCCGCGTCGAGCAGCACCAGCGAGTGCATCTGGCCCGACAGGCCGATGCCTTGCACGCCAGCCATCGCCGTCGGGTGCGTGCGCGCCAGTTCGTCGAGGCCGTCCGACACGGCGGCCCACCACTGGTCGGGGTCGTGCTCGCACCACAGGGGCTGCGGGTACTGCGAAGTGAGCGGCCGATCGACCGTGGCCACGACCTGCAGCAGTTGCAGGTCGGTCAGGACGATCTTGACCGCGGAGGTTCCGATATCGATGCCGATCAGCATGCGTGTGTTCCCTGTTCGAGGGCCGAAGTATCGGCGCTCCGGCCCCGCGCGCCGGCTGACGGCAGGTGGTTTACGAGCCGCTCGCCGGCAGCGTGATCGGCACCGGTCGCGTGTGCAGGTCGATGTAGAGCTCGAAGAAGCGCGCGTTGTCGAACTTCTTCACCACCGTCATCTTCTGCAGCGGCACGCCCGCGGGCGGCGTGGTGTAGCCGATGGAGCGCCCGTTGTCGGCGGCACCGGGCTTGGCGACCACGTCGACATAGCGCTCGACGGTCTGCGTGGCGTAGCGCGGATCGATGAGGTAGGCCAGCACCAGCGTGTCCCAGATGTTCTGCGTGTAGTTCGGGTTGTTCTCGAAGCCGTTGGTGCCGCTGAAGCCGTAGCCGTTGAGCTTGCGGAACACCTCGGTCACCGCGGTCGGCTTGGCCGGGTGCGCAATGCGGTCGTAGACGGGTTTGGTGAGGAACACGGTGTCGGTCACGTCCAGCGGCACCACCACCTGCGGGATCGGCAGGCGCACCACGAACTGGGCGGCCTCGGGGTCGAACCACCAGTTGAACTCGGCGAAATGGGTGGTGTTGCCGGCCACGTCGACGGCGCCGCCCATGTAGATGATCTTCTTGATCAGCGGCACGATGTCGGGGCTCTTCTTCACGGCCAGCGCGATGTTGGTGAGCGGGCCGATGGCCAGGATGGTGATCTCGTTGGGGTTGGCCTTGACGGTGTCGATGATGAAGTCGACCGCGCTCTTGCGCTGCACCACGGTGCGAGTGGCGAAGCCGTCGGGCGAGGGCTTGAGGTTGGCGTCGGTCTTGGGCTCGGGGCCGCTCCAGGCGCCCAGGTAGCCGTCGCCGCCTGCGCCGGCCTTCATCTCAGCCTCGATGTCCGCGAAGGTGTGGTTCAGCGCGTAGTTCTCGCCCACGTAGACGCCGATGCGCTGGCCCACGCCCAGGCGCTCGACCGACATCAGCGCGTCGGCCACGCCCTGCTTGAGCCACTGGTTGCCCGACACCACGCTGATGCCCATCACCTGCACCTTGCCCTCGGCCTGCAGCTGCGCGGCCATGACGCCGAGCTGGCCGTCGTCGCTCATGGTGTTGTAGTCGCTGTCGATGATGACTTTCTGCGCCACCGGCGCGGCCGCGTAGCCGGGCGCCAGGCCGATGCCGCCACCGCCGCCCCCACCGCCGCCGCAGCCCACGAGCACCGCCATGACGACGAGCCAGAAGGTCGTCACTGTCCATTTGCGCATCTGCTTCTCCTAAGTGTTTGGTTTCCAGCCCGGTTTCCTAAAGGAGCGCCAGGGAGTGAAAACGTTTGCGCAAACCTTTGCGCAAACGTTTGCCAAACTCTAAGTGGCAGGCCGCAGGCGTGGCAATGGGGTACGGCTAGGGGTTTTCCGCGAGGCCGGGGCTGGCCTCGCGCGCGGGGTCAGGCCGTCTGTCAGCCCGGGCTGGGCACAAGGTCGATCAGCCGGTTCTCGCGCAGCGGCGAGCGGGGGCGCAGGAAGAGCTGGTCTTCTTCCACCGGCGCGGCGGCCTTCTCCAGGCCCGGGGTGTCCGCGGCCTTGGCGGATGCCGCCGTGCACGAACCGGTGTCGCGCAACCGCAGCGCCGCGGCCAGCCGGCCTTCGGCGGCGTCGCCCAGCAGGTGGTCGAAGTCGTCGGCCACGGCGCAGCTGGCATTGGGTGCAAAGCCGTCGCCGTAGTCGCCGAAACCGGCCTGGTTGACGCCCTTGAAGTTGACCGCGAAGTAGGTGGTGCCGCAGTTGTCCTGCGGAACGAACCCGTAGGGCTTGCCGCAGGTGGTGGCGCCCACGAGGTTGACCGTGACGCCCACGCCGCGCAGGCTGTTGATGACCGACTCGCTGGCCGAGCAGGTGCTGCGGCCCGTCAGCAGCGTGACGCGCGACAGGCCCAGCGTGGGCAGGGGTTGGCCGGCCCGGGTGGTCGTGAAGAAGGGCGTGAGGTTGTCCGCGAGCGTGGTGCGGTACGGGTTCTTGTCGTTGAAGGTCAGCAACTCGAAGGTCTTGCCGTTCGTCGGGCCCGGCCCGGCCACCATGTAGGCCAGCTGGCTCGCGATGCGCAGCTGGCCGCCGCCGTTGTAGCGCATGTCGATCACGAGGTCCTGGACGCCGCCGTCCTGCTTGAGCGTGTTCATGGCCGTGACGAGCTGCCCCTCGGCGGTCGAGATGTGGTCGTTGAACAGCAGGTAGCCCACGCGGTTGCCGGCCGGCCCGATGGTGCGGGTGTACAGCACCGGCGTGCTCGTGATGCGCTGGGCCGTGAGCTCGATCGGGCTGCCGCGCGTGCCGCTCACCTCGAAGGTGAAGGTGTGCTTCTCGCCGAGGTTCTGCGGCGAGATCGCGCGGTTGATGATGTCGACGTTGGCCTGCCCGGTGCTGGCCACCACGTCGACGCCGTCGACCACGACCAGCTTGGCCCCGCGCGCCAGGCCGGCCGCCGCCGCCGGCGAACCCGGCTCGACGAAGGCGAGGCGGATGTTGCGCGGCGGCGAGCTGCGCACCGCCGCCGTGTCCATGCCGTAGCCGACCGACACGCCGCCCTCGGACTCCAGGCGGTACGCCTCGGTGTCGAGGTAGAAGTGGAAACGGTCCTTGAGCTGGCCCGAGGGCGTGGTGGCCTGCGTCTTGAGCACGCTGAACCAGGTCAACGGCGTGGCGTAGTCCGAGGCCTTGAGCGTGGTGGGCACCTCGTTGTACCAAAGGTAGGTTTCGTCGATCCAGCCGCGCACCCAGCTCTTCTCGTTGTCGACGGTGCCGGCGGTGTCGGGGTACGCGCGACCGGTCGCGGGGTTGATGCCCCGGCGCGGCGCGGCGCACTGGCCGGCGACGGTCGCGGACGCGACGATGCCGCCCTCGCCCCCGTTGCCCCCGCCTCCCGGCGCTGGCGTCGGCAGCACGCCGATCGGGAAGCCACCGCCGCCACCTCCTCCCCCGCCGCCTCCACCGCACCCCGCCAGCAGGCCGGCCAGGGCGAGCGCCACCGCGCCGGTGGCGGCGGCCAGGGCCCGCGAGCGCCGCGACGCGTGTGCATTGCGAAAGGCCATCGGGGTCCTCCTGGCGTCCGCGGTGGCGGACAGTGCTGATCGGTTTTTGTTCGGGGCGCGGGGGCGGGACGCGCGCCCGCTACTGGATGAAGCCCATGCCGCGCGATTCGCGCACCTCGGGCTTGATGCGGTGCTCGGCTTCGAGCTGTTCGAGAAACTCCGCCGCCGAGAACTCGGCCGCGAGGATGTCGGTCTGCCGCTTCACGGCCGCGAAGTCGCCGGGGCACAGCTGCGACAGCAGCGCCAGGCGCGCGCGCACCTCGCCGGTGAGCAGGGCCGCGTCGCCCGCGAGCGCCTCGGTGACGAACATGCGTTCGCGCTGCGCCGCGGTGAGCGGCATGAACTTGATCTTGAAGGTGAAGCGCCGCAGCGCCGCCTGGTCGAGCCGGTCGAGCAGGTTGGTGGTGCACACGAACACGCCGCGAAAGCGCTCCATGCCCTGCAGCATCTCGTTGACCTCGGTGACCTCGTAGGTGCGCTGCGCGCCGCGCCGGTCTTGCAGGAACGAATCGGCCTCGTCCAGCAGCAGCACGGCCTTCTCGGACTCGGCCTCCTTGAACATGGCGGCCATGTTCTGCTCGGTCTCGCCGACGTACTTGCTCATGAGGTCGCTGGCCTGCTTGACGATGAGCGGGCGCCCCACGGCCTTGGCGATGTGCTCGGCCAGCGCGGTCTTGCCGGTGCCGGGCGCGCCGTAGAAGCACAGCGTGCCGTGGCCGCGCGCCTTCAGCGCCTCGACGATGCGCGGGATCTCGAAACGGGTTTCGACGTGGAGCATGTCCAGGTCGTAGGTGGTGACGCTGCGGCGCTCGGCCGGGCTCTTGTCGAGCGTGCCCAGCGCGAGGTCGGCGTTGCGCAGCTGGCGCTCGATGAGGGCTTCGACCGAGGCCTCGTCGGTCTTGGCCAGGCCGGCGAAGCGCACGGCGGTGCGGATCTGCGCGGGCGTGAGGCCCTTGCGCTCGGCCAGCTTGGCGGTGAAGGCCTCGGACACGACGACGCCTTCGAGCGTCTTCTTGACGAGCTGCTCGCGCGCGCCGGGCGGCGGCGACTTGAGTTCGAGGTGGTAGGCGAAGCGGCGGCGGAAGGCCGGGTCGATCTGCTCGATGCGGTTGGTAACCCACAGCGTGGGCACGGGGTTGGCCTCGAGGATCTGGTTGACCCAGGCCTTGCCGCTCACGCTGCCGCTGGCGGGCGCGGGGATCTGCTCGGCGCGCGCCATGAACTGCGCGGCCTCGGTGCTGATGGGCGGGAACACGTCCTCGACCTCGTCGAACAGCAACGCGGCCTGCGCGCTGCCCTTGAGGAAGACCTGCGCGATCTGCAGCGAGCGGTAGCGGTCGCGGCCGCTGAGCGAGTTGCCGTCGCGGTCGGCGTACTCGACCTCGAAGAGCTCCAGGCCCGCCGCCTGCGCGACCACCTTGGCCAGCTCGGTCTTGCCGGTGCCGGGCGGGCCATAGAGCAGCACGTTGACGCCGGGCTCCTTGCGCGCGACGGCCGCGCGCAGCAGCGTGACGAGCATCTGCGCGTCTTCCTGCACGAAGGAAAAATCGTGCGGCGTGAGCGCGCTCTTGGCCGAGGGCCGCGTGAACACGGCCATCAGCTCGTTGTGGTCGCGGTACTCGCGCATCAGCACGGGCGGCAGCTTCTCGCTGACCTTCATGAGGTCGGCGAGGTCGGTGATGTTGTGCTCGGAGATGAGGTTCTCGACGAGGCCGATGCGCTCCAGCCGCGAGCCCGCGCGCAGCGCCTCGCCCACCTCGCTCGCGTTGACGCCCGCGATGTCGGCGATGGCAGCGTAGGCCTCGGGCGCGTTGTTGACCTTGAACTCGACCAGCAGCGAGCGCAGGTCGCGCTGGTAACGCGCGAGCGTGCCGTACAGGAGCAGCGCGCGCTCGGCCTTGTTGAGCTGCAAAAGGCCGGCGAGCGCGTCGATGTTCTTCTCGACCAGCGTCGACTGCTTGCGCAGCGCGTGCGTGAGCCAGTCGCGCGTGACGGCCAGCACCGAGAGCAGGTCCTTGGGCTGGTCTTTCGCGTACTCGTCGAGGTAGAAGAACAGCGTGCCTTCTTCATACGGGCCGCGCCACACGCCGTGGCGTTCGAGCAGCGTGCGGCCGTCGAAATCTTCGACGCCCTTCCACGCTTCGTTGCCCGCACAGCGGCGGCCCAGGAACTCGCGCAATCGCTGCAGCACCGCGGCGGGCCACACGAGGTGGCGCCCGGTGAGCGAGAGCAATCCGTTGATATCGCGCCGCACGTTGAAGCGCGGCCCCTGCTTGGCGGCGAGCGTGAGCACGAAGTGCGAGCACATGAGCTCGAGCACCGGTGCTTCCTTGAGGCCGGGCGAAGGCAAGGCCTGCCCGCGCACCGCAGCAGCCACCACATCGACACCCGCACGCTTGACCATCAGGCAACCTCCTGCGAGGAAATACTTGGAGCGACCATAACGCAGACTTTTGGCTTCGGGAAGACGCCGAAAGAGTAAAAACCCTGATCCGCTGGATTCCAGCCACAATGCGCGCCATGGTCGGAATCGAAGCTATCCGTCGCGCCGCGGCGCGCCTGCAGGGCCAGGTGCTCAACACGCCCTGCGTGGAGTCGCGCACGCTCTCTGAAATCGTGGGTGCGCAGGTGTTTCTCAAGTTCGAGAACCTGCAGTTCACGTCGTCGTTCAAGGAACGCGGGGCGTGCAACAAGCTGGTCGATCTTTCCGAAGGCGGCACGCGCGGCGTGATCGCCATGTCGGCCGGCAACCATGCGCAGGGTGTGGCTTATCACGCGCAGCGGCTGGGCCTGCGCGCACTCATCGTGATGCCGCGCTTCACGCCCGGCGTGAAGATCGAGCGCACGCGCGGCTTCGGCGCCGAGGTGGTGCTGCACGGCGACACGCTCGACGCGGCGCGCGCCCATGCGCTGGCACTGGCCGAGCGCGAAGGCCTGACCTTCGTGCACCCCTATGACGACGAAGCCATCATTGCCGGCCAGGGCACGATCGCGCTCGAGATGCTCGACGCAGTGCCCGATCTCGACACGCTGGTGGTGGCGGTCGGCGGCGGCGGGCTCATCGCCGGCATGGCCGTGGCGGCGCGCGAGATCAAGCCCGGCATCGAGATCGTCGGCGTGCAGACGCAGCGTTTTCCGGCAATGGTGAATGCCGTCAAGGGCACGCACCACGCGCAGGGCACGAGCACGATCGCCGAGGGCATCGCGGTCGGCACGCCGGGCGTGCTGACGCGGGAGATCATCGCCGCCAAGGTCGACGACCTGCTGCTGGTGGACGAAGGCGACATCGAGCAGGGCGTGCTGATGCTGCTCGAGATCGAAAAGACCCTGGTCGAAGGCGCGGGCGCGGCCGGCCTGGCGGCGCTGATCCGGCACCCGGAACGCTTTCGCGGCAAGCGCGTGGGCCTGGTGCTGTCGGGCGGCAACATCGATCCGCTGCTGCTCGCGGCCATCATCGAGCGTGGCATGGTGCGCGCCGGGCGGCTCGCCCGGGTGCGCGTCAGCGCGCGCGACGTGCCGGGCTCGCTGGCCCAGATCACGGCCACTGTAGCCGAAGCGGGCGCTAACGTCGACGAGGTGCACCACCAGCGCGCCTTCACCATGCTGGCGGCGCAGAATGTCGACGTCGAGCTGGTGCTGCAGACGCGCGGCCGGGCCCACCTGGCGAGCGTGTTGAGTGCCCTGAAAGACGCCGGTTTCGAAGCGGTGGAGCAGCACTGAGGGCTCCTCGCAACCCCCTAGACCCGCCGACGGCGCCTCGCCGGTAAAATGGCGGGAGTTTTGTCATTTGCGGTTGACTGCATTTGATGCGTTGTCATTTGCGTATTCGAGGTATTTCCCGATGTCCCATCCCACCCCCGCCGAGCACGGCCACGCTGCCGCCGCCGAACATGACGCCGTCGAATCGGTCGTTCACCTGATGCCGCTCGTGCTCCCGCTGGCTGGCGGCGTGCTGATGCTGCTGCTGGCGTCGATCGCCGTTTTTCTCGCCTGAACTGACAGGCTTTCGCGCTTTTGTCCGCGGGCTGTGCGGCCCGCGTTGACGCAATCTCCCGAAGCGAAACGTTTTCTCAAACGGACCTCCGTGCCTGGTCAGGCGCGGCGCCCCGTTCGGAAAGACGATTTTTCAACTTAGGAGATTTCCGATGAACGCACCCACGATGAAGGGCCTTCCCATTCAGGCGCCCTCATACGTCAAGAACGCCAAGCTGATCGCCTGGGTGGCCGAGATGGCCGCGCTGTGCAAACCCGACGCCATCCACTGGTGCGACGGCAGCAAGGAAGAATACGACCGCCTCTGCCAGCAACTGGTCGACGCCGGTACCTTCAAGAAGCTGAACCCCGCCAAGCGCCCGGGCTCGTTCCTCGCGATGTCCGATCCGAGCGACGTGGCACGCGTCGAAGACCGCACCTTCATCTGCTCCGCGCAGAAGGAAAACGCCGGCCCCACCAACAACTGGATGGCCCCGGCCGAGATGCGCGCGACGCTGCAGCCCTTGTTCGACGGCTGCATGAAGGGCCGCACCATGTACGTGGTGCCCTTCAGCATGGGCCCGCTGGGCTCGCCCATTGCACACATCGGCATCGAGCTGTCCGACAGCCCCTACGTGGCCGTCAACATGCGCATCATGACCCGCATGGGCAAGGCCGTGTACGAAGTGCTGGGCACCGATGGCGAGTTCGTGCCCTGCGTCCACACCGTGGGCGCACCGCTCGAGGCCGGCCAGAAGGACGTGACCTGGCCCTGCAACACCACCAAGTACATCGTTCACTACCCCGAGACGCGCGAGATCTGGAGCTACGGCTCGGGCTACGGCGGCAACGCGCTGCTGGGCAAGAAGTGCTTCGCGCTGCGCATCGCCTCGAACATGGGCCGCGACGAAGGCTGGCTGGCCGAGCACATGCTGATCCTCGGCGTGACCAGCCCTGAAGGCAAGAAGCACCACGTGGCCGCCGCCTTCCCGAGCGCCTGCGGCAAGACCAACTTCGCGATGCTGATCCCGCCGGCGGGCTTCGACGGCTGGAAGGTCACGACCATCGGTGACGACATCGCCTGGATCAAGCCGCAAGCCGACGGCACGCTGCGCGCCATCAACCCGGAAGCCGGCTACTTCGGCGTGGCCCCGGGCACCAACGACCTGACCAACCCGAACTGCATGGCCAGCCTGCACCGTGACGTGATCTTCACGAACGTGGCGCTGACCGACGACGGCGACGTCTGGTGGGAAGGCATGGGCGACGCGCCCGCGCATTGCATCGACTGGCAAGGCAAGGAGTGGACGCCGCAGATCGCCAAGGAAACCGGCGCCAAGGCCGCCCACCCGAACGCGCGCTTCACCGTCGCCGCCACCAACAACCCCGCGCTCGACGAAGCCTGGGACGATCCGAAGGGCGTGAAGATCGACGCCTTCATCTTCGGCGGCCGCCGTTCGACGACCGTGCCGCTGGTCACCGAAGCCCGCAACTGGGTCGAAGGCGTCTACATGGCCGCCACGATGGGCTCGGAAACCACCGCTGCGGCCGCCGGCCAACAAGGCGTGGTGCGCCGCGACCCGTTCGCCATGCTGCCGTTCATGGGCTACAACATGAGCGACTACTTCCAGCACTGGCTCGACCTGGGCAAGAAGCTGCAAGCCTCGGGCGCCCAGCTGCCGAAGATCTACACGACCAACTGGTTCCGCAAGGGCGCGGACGGCAAGTTCGTCTGGCCAGGCTACGGCGAGAACATGCGCGTGCTGAAGTGGATGATCGACCGCGTGGAAGGCAAGGCGACGGAAGGCGTCGAGCACATCACCGGGGTAAGCCCGCGCTATGAAGACCTGAACTGGACTGGGCTGGATTTCAGCGCCGAGCAGTTCGCGACGGTCACGAGCATCGACAAGGCGGCTTGGCAGGCCGAGCTGAAGCTGCACACAGAGTTGTTCCAGCAGCTGGCGCACCATCTGCCGAAGGAATTGCCGGAGACGAAGGCTGCGATTGAGCAGCGGTTGGCTGCCTGAGTAAGCGCTTCTCGCAGGCTCATGGGCCTGCGAAGTGCGGGCTTTGAAAGCCCAATAGAAAAGCCCGATGAGTTCATCTCGTCGGGCTTTTTTTGTTTGCGAGAGCGTCGTCCAAGCCTTGCATACGGCGCGCCGGCGGCTGTCTGGCTTGGAGCGCGACCCAGTGAAGCACGCACGCCATGCGATGAAGGTGCTGATGAAGTTCAAGCTTCTCGAACTGCACGCGGTGTCGCATGCGGAGTGGGATGCGTGGCTGGCCGGAACGCCCTATTTCGAGCTGATTCGAGCTCGATTCTTTGCCGGTGAGTCGCTGGAGGCTCTGACGGACGACTTGTTGGCAGAGCTGGTTGCGGTCGGCGCAGCACAATCCGATGCTTCGGGAGTTCACAACGCCTGATTAGCAGTTGTTTGCCGCAATAAAAAAAGCGCTGCTTCTTTCGAGTCAGCGCTTTTTATGCAGTTGATCTTTGCATTGCGCAAAGCAAAAAACCCCAGTCATTGCTGACTGGGGTTTTCTGGGCTGTAAGAGCCTGACGATGACCT
>NZ_JBWKPA010000015.1:102309-103889 GCF_059416405.1 Variovorax sp. GW821-FHT09D04 | reverse complement strand
AGCCTGTCCACGGGCCTGAGCACGACGAACAGCAACGTGAGCAGCCTGTCGACCTCGACGTCGTCTGGTTTGAGCACCGCGACGAGCAGCATCGACAGCCTCTCCACGTCCACATCGTCGGGTTTGAGCACGGCGACCAGCGGGATCTCCAGCCTGTCTACCGGCCTGAGTACCACGAACAGCAATGTCAGCAGCTTGTCGACCTCGACCTCGTCCGGTCTGAGCACGGCCACGAGCAGCATCGACAGCCTTTCGACTTCGACGTCGTCTGGTTTGAGCACTGCCACCAGCGGTATCTCCAGCCTGTCCACGGGTCTGAGCACGACGAACAGCAACGTGAGCAGCCTGTCGACCTCGACGTCCTCTGGTTTGAGCACCGCGACCAGTGGCATCTCCAGCCTGTCTACCGGCCTCAGCTCCACGAACAGCAACCTGGACAGCCTTTCGACCTCCACGTCGAGCGGTCTGAGCACTGCAACCAGTGGAATTTCGAGCCTGTCGACTTCGACGTCGTCGGGCCTGAGCACGACCAACAGCCGTATCGATAGCCTTTCGACATCCACGTCGAGCGGCCTGAGCACGGCGACGAGCAGTATCGACAGCCTCTCGACGTCTACGTCCTCGGGTCTGAGCACTGCGACCAGCGGCATCTCTAGCCTGTCCACTGGCTTGAGCACGACCAACAGCAACGTCAGCAGCCTGTCGACCTCCACGTCGAGCGGCCTGAGCACGGCGACGAGCAACATCGACAGCCTATCGACGTCCACGTCGTCTGGTTTGAGCACTGCCACCAGCGGTATCTCCAGCCTGTCGACTGGCTTGAGCACGACAAACAGCAATGTGAGCAGCCTGTCGACCTCGACGTCGTCCGGTCTGAGCACGGCGACGAGCAACATCGACAGCCTTTCGACGTCTACGTCCTCTGGTTTGAGCACCGCGACCAGTGGTATCTCCAGCCTGTCGACCGGCCTGAGCACGACGAACAGCAACGTCAGCAGCCTCTCGACCTCGACCTCGTCGGGTCTGAGCACCGCCACCAGCGGCATCTCCAGCCTGTCCACTGGGTTGAGCACGACGAACAGCAACGTCGGCAGCCTCTCGACCTCCACGTCGTCGGGTTTGAGCACGGCGAACAGCAGCATTAGCAGCTTGTCGACGTCTACATCGTCCGGCCTGAGCACGGCCACGAGCAGCATCGACAGCCTGTCGACGGGCTTGAGCACGGCGACCAGTGGCTTCTCGAGCCTGTCCACCGGCCTGAGCACCACCAACAGCAACCTGGACAGCTTGTCGACGTCCACGTCGAGCGGCTTGAGCACGGCCACCAGCGGTATCTCCAGCCTGTCCACGGGTCTGAGCACCACGAACAGCAACGTCGGCAGCTTGTCGACCTCGACTTCGTCTGGCTTGAGCACGACGAACAGCCGTATCGACAGCCTGTCGACGTCCACGTCGTCGGGCTTGAGTACGGCGACCAGTGGCATCGATAGCCTGTCTACCGGCCTGAGCACGACGAACAGCAACGTCAGCAGCCTGTCGACGTCGACATCGTCTGGCTTGAGCACGGCGACGAGCAGCAT
>NZ_JBWKPA010000015.1:98366-102214 GCF_059416405.1 Variovorax sp. GW821-FHT09D04 | reverse complement strand
GCACGACGAACAGCAACGTCAGCAGCCTGTCGACGTCGACATCGTCTGGCTTGAGCACGGCGACGAGCAGCATCGACAGTCTGTCGACTTCGACCTCGTCGGGTCTGAGCACTGCCACCAGCGGCATCTCCAGCCTGTCCACTGGCTTGAGCACGACCAACAGCAACGTCAGCAGCTTGTCGACCTCGACGTCGTCTGGCCTGAGCACCGCGACGAGCAGCATCGACAGCCTCTCCACGTCCACATCGTCGGGTCTGAGCACGGCCACCAGCGGTATCTCGAGCCTGTCCACGGGGCTGAGCACGACGAACAGCAACGTCAGCAGCTTGTCGACCTCGACCTCGTCCGGTCTGAGCACGGCCACGAGCAGCATCGACAGTCTTTCGACTTCGACGTCGTCCGGTTTGAGCACTGCCACCAGTGGCATCAACAGCCTGTCGACCGGTCTGAGCACGACCAACAGCAATGTGAGCAGCCTGTCGACGTCCACGTCGTCAGGGCTGAGCACGGCGACCAGCGGCATCGCCAGCCTGTCCACCGGCCTGAGCACCACCAATAGCAACCTGGACAGCTTGTCGACATCCACCTCGAGCGGCTTGAGCACGGCAACCAGTGGTATTTCGAGCCTGTCGACTTCGACGTCGTCTGGCTTGAGCACGGCGACGAGCAGCATTGGCAGCCTTTCGACCTCGACGTCGTCTGGTCTGAGTACTGCGACCAGCGGTATCTACAGCTTGTCCACTGGCCTCAGCTCCACGAACAGCAACCTGGACAGCCTGTCGACGTCCACGTCGAGTGGCTTGAGCACGGCCACCAGCGGTATCTCGAGCCTGTCTACGGGCCTGAGCACGACCAACAGCAACGTCAGCAGCCTGTCGACCTCGACGTCGAGCGGCCTGAGCACTGCGACCAGCGGCATCTCGAGCCTGTCCACTGGCCTGAGCACAACGAACAGCAATGTCAGCAGTCTTTCGACCTCGACGTCGAGTGGGCTGAGCACGGCCACGAGCGGCATTGAGAGCCTCTCGACGGGTCTGAGCACGACCAACAGCAACGTGAGCAGCTTGTCGACGTCTACGTCGTCGGGCCTGAGCACGGCCACGAGCAGCATCAATAGCCTCTCGACCGGCTTGAGCACCGCAACCAGCGGTATCTCCAGTCTGTCGACTGGCCTGAGCACCACGAACAGCAACGTGAGCAGCCTGTCGACGTCCACGTCGAGCGGGCTGAGCACGGCCGCGAGTGGCATCGATAGCCTGTCGACGGGGCTCAGCACGGCGACCAGTGGCATTTCCAGCTTGTCCACTGGCCTGAGCACGACGAACAGCAATGTCGGCAGCCTGTCGACCTCGACGTCCTCGGGTTTGAGCACGGCTACGAGCCGCATCGATAGTTTGTCGACCGGTTTGAGCACCGCAACCAGCGGTATCTCCAGTCTGTCCACCGGTCTGAGCACCACGAACAGCAACGTCAGTAGCCTGTCGACCTCGACGTCGTCGGGTTTGAGCACGGCGACCAGCGGCATCTCGAGCCTATCCACGGGCCTGAGCTCGACGAACAGCAATGTCAGCAGTCTTTCGACCTCGACGTCGTCTGGCCTCAGCACCGCCACGAGCGGCATCTCCAGCCTGTCCACGGGCCTGAGCACGACGAACAGCAACGTGGGCAGCCTGTCGACTTCGACATCGTCGGGTCTGAGCACGGCCAACAGCCGCATCAACAGCCTGTCGACTTCCACGTCGAGCGGCCTGAGCACCACGAACAGCAACCTGGACAGCCTTTCGACCTCGACGTCGAGTGGCTTGAGCACGGCGACCAGCGGCATTTCGAGCCTGTCGACGGGTCTGAGCACGACGAACAGCAATGTGAGCAGCCTGTCGACTTCAACGTCGTCCGGCCTGAGCACTGCGACCAGTGGCATCTCGAGCCTGTCGACCGGCCTGAGCACCACGAACAGCAACGTCAGCAGCCTGTCGACGTCTACGTCGTCTGGCCTGAGCACGGCGACCAGTGGTATCTCGAGCCTGTCGACCGGCTTGAGCACCACGAACAGCAACGTGAGCAGCTTGTCGACCTCTACGTCGTCTGGTTTGAGCACTGCGACGAGCAGCATCGACAGTCTGTCGACCGGGCTGAGCACGACCAACAGCAACGTCAGCAGTCTCTCGACCTCGACGTCGTCGGGGTTGAGCACGGCTACGAGTCGCATCGATAGCTTGTCGACCGGTTTGAGCACCACGAACAGCAACGTCAGCAGCCTGTCGACTTCGACGTCGAGTGGCCTGAGCACTGCTGCCAGCGGCATCGATAGCTTGTCGACCGGCTTGAGCACGACCAACAGCACTGTCAGCAGCCTCTCGACTTCGACGTCGTCGGGTTTGAGCACTGCGACCAGCGGCATCTCCAGCCTGTCCACGGGCTTGAGCACGACGAACAGCAACGTGAGCAGCTTGTCGACCTCCACGTCGTCTGGCCTGAGTACTGCGACGAGCAGCATCGACAGCCTGTCGACCGGGCTGAGCACGACCAACAGCAACGTCAGCAGTCTCTCGACCTCGACGTCGTCGGGTTTGAGTACGGCAACCAGCGGCATCTCGAGCCTGTCGACGGGCCTGAGCACCACGAACAGCAACGTGAGCAGCTTGTCGACCTCGACGTCGTCTGGCCTGAGCACTGCCACCAGCGGCATCTCCAGCCTGTCCACGGGCTTGAGCACGACGAACAGCAACGTGAGCAGCCTGTCGACCTCGACGTCGTCTGGCTTGAGCACGGCCACGAGCAACATCGATAGCTTGTCGACGGGGCTGAGCACCACGAACAGCAACGTGAGCAGCTTGTCGACCTCCACTTCGTCTGGCTTGAGCACTGCGACCAGCGGTATCTCGAGCCTGTCCACCGGCCTGAGCACGACGAACAGCAACGTGAGCAGCCTGTCGACGTCCACGTCGTCCGGCCTCAGCACCGCTACCAGCGGCATCGACAGCTTGTCGACGGGTCTGAGTACCGCAACCAGCGGTATCTCCAGCCTCTCCACGGGATTGAGCTCGGCAACCAGCGGCATCTCCAGCCTGTCCACCGGCTTGAGCACGACGAATAGCAACGTCAGCAGCCTGTCGACTTCAACGTCGTCGGGACTGAGCACGGCCACGAGCGGCATCGACAGTCTCTCGACCGGCTTGAGCTCGGCGACCAGCGGCATCTCGAGTCTGTCTACTGGTCTGAGCACAACGAACAGCAACGTCAGCAGCCTCTCGACCTCCACGTCGTCTGGTCTGAGCACAGCGACGAGCGGCATCGACAGTCTCTCGACCGGCTTGAGCTCGGCGACCAGCGGTATCTCGAGCCTGTCGACGGGTCTCAGCACAGTGACCAGTGGCATCTCCAGCCTGTCGACCGGCTTGAGCACGACGAACAGCAATGTCAGCAGTCTGTCGACGTCGACGTCGTCCGGTCTCAGCACCGCTACCAGCGGCATCTCCAGCCTCTCCACAGGCCTGAGCACCACCAACAGCAACGTCGGTAGCTTGTCGACTTCGACGTCGAGCGGCATCTCCAGTCTGTCGACCGGCCTGAGCACGGCGACCAGTGGCATCTCCAGCCTGTCCACCGGACTGAGCACGGCGACCAGTGGCATCTCCAGCCTGTCCACCGGACTGAGCACGACGAACAGCAACGTGAGCAGCCTCTCGACGTCTACGTCGTCTGGCCTGAGCACCGCCACGAGCGGCATCGACAGCCTCTCGACCGGCCTGAGCACAGCGACCAGTGGCATCTCGAGCCTGTCCACTGGCCTGAGCACCACGAACAGCAACGTCAGCAGCCTGTCGACTTCGACGTCGAGCGGCCTG
>NZ_JBWKPA010000015.1:0-98266 GCF_059416405.1 Variovorax sp. GW821-FHT09D04 | reverse complement strand
AGCACGGCCACGAGCGGAATCGACAGCCTGTCGACCGGTCTGAGCACGGCGACCAGTGGCATCTCCAGCCTGTCCACTGGCTTGAGCACGACGAACAGCAACGTGAGCAGCCTCTCGACGTCCACGTCGAGTGGCCTGAGCACCGCTACGAGCGGAATCGACAGCCTGTCGACCGGCCTGAGCACGGCCACGAGCGGAATCGACAGCCTGTCGACCGGTCTGAGCACGGCGACCAGTGGCATCTCCAGCCTGTCCACCGGCTTGAGCACGACGAACAGCAACGTGAGCAGCCTCTCGACGTCTACGTCGTCTGGCCTGAGCACGGCCACGAGCGGAATCGATAGCTTGTCGACGGGTCTGAGCACCGCAACCAGCGGCATCTCTAGCCTGTCCACCGGCTTGAGCACGACGAACAGCAACGTCAGCAGCCTGTCGACCTCCACGTCGAGTGGCCTGAGCACCGCTACGAGCGGAATCGATAGCCTGTCGACCGGCCTGAGCACCGCCACCAGCGGTATCTCGAGCCTGTCCACCGGCCTGAGCACCACGAACAGCACCGTGGGTAGCTTGTCGACTTCGACGTCGAGCGGCATCTCCAGTCTGTCGACCGGTCTGAGCACCGCCACCAGTGGCATCTCCAGCCTGTCCACTGGCTTGAGCACGACCAACAGCAACGTCAGCAGCCTGTCGACCTCGACGTCGTCTGGCCTGAGCACCGCTACGAGCGGAATCGACAGCCTGTCGACCGGCCTGAGCACCGCCACCAGCGGTATCTCGAGCCTGTCCACCGGCCTGAGCACCACGAACAGCAATGTGGGCAGCCTGTCCACTGGCCTGAGCACGACGAACAGCAATGTGAGCAGCCTCTCGACCGGCCTGAGTTCCGCCACCAGCGGCATCTCCAGCCTCTCCACAGGCCTGAGCACCACCAACAGCAACGTCAGCAGCCTCTCGACCTCCACGTCCTCGGGTCTGAGCACCGCCACGAGCAACATCGACAGCCTCTCCACCGGCCTGAGCACGACGAACAGCAACGTCGACAGCCTCTCGACCTCGACCTCGTCGGGCCTGAGCACGGCCACGAGCAGCATCGACAGCCTGTCGACCGGCCTGAGCACGACCAACAGCAACGTCAGCAGCCTGTCCACCTCGTTCTCGTCCGGCTTGAGCACCGCCTACAGCGGCATCTTCAGCCTGTCGACGGGCCTGAGCACGACGAACAGCAACCTGGGCAGCCTGTCGTCCTCGACCTCGACCGGCCTGAGCACCGTCAACAGCGGCATCGGCAGCCTGTCCACCGGCCTGAGCACCGCCAACAGCGGCATCAACAGCCTCTCGACCGGCCTGAGCACGACCAACAGCAATGTCGGCAGCCTCTCGTCGGGCCTGAGCACGACGAACAGCAACCTGAACAGCCTCTCGACCTCCACGTCGTCCGGCCTGAGCACGGTCACGAGCAGCGTGAACAGCCTGTCGAGCTCGGTGTCCACCGGCCTGAGCACCTCGGCCAGCCGCATCGACAGCCTGTCGACCGGCCTGAGCACGGTGGGCAGCAGCGTCGACAGCCTCTCGACCGGCCTGAGCACGACCAACAGCGCCGTCGGCAGCCTGTCGACCGGCCTGAGCACGACGAACAGCAACGTGAGCAGCCTGTCCACCGGCTTGAGCACGACCAACAGCACCGTCAACAGCCTGTCGACTGGCCTGAGCACCACCAACAGCAACCTGGACAGCCTGTCCACCAGCGTGGGCGGCGCGGCCAGCGGGCTTTCCAGCCTGTCGACCTCGACGTCGACCGGCCTGAGCACGGCGATGAGCGGCATCGGCAGCCTGAGCACGACGGTCAGCTCGATCTACAACGGAGGCACCAAGTACTTCCACGCCAACTCGACCAACACCGACTCCAAGGCCAGCGGTGCGGAAGCGGTGGCGATCGGGCCGCGTTCCGAAGCCAGCGGCGCCAACTCCTTCGCGGCCGGCAACGGCGCGCGGGCCACGGCCGACGGCGCGGTGGCGGTGGGCTTCGGGGCGCAGGCCACGGGCACCAACGCGATCGCCATCGGCACCGGGGCGCTGGCCACGGGCTCGCAGGCGATCGGCGCGAACTCCCGTGCCGGCGGCGGCGGCGTGGCCCTGGGTGACGGTGCGGACGCCGGCGGCACGCCGCTGAGCAAGGCGCAGAACATCGCGCAGGGCACGGCCATCGGCTTCGGCGCGGTGGTCCAGCAGACCGGCGGCGTGGCACTGGGTGCGAACTCGGTGGCCTCGCGGGCGGCGGGCGTGGCTGGCTACGTGCCGGGCAGCGCGAATGCGCAGCAGGAAGCGGCCATCAAGGCCACGACCAGCACGCAGGCGGCGGTGTCGGTGGGCGATGCGGCCAACAACCAGTTCCGCCAGATCACGGGCGTGGCAGCCGGCTCGGCCGACAGCGACGCGACCAACGTGGCGCAGCTGAAGGCGGTCTCGGCGGCTGCGAAGGCCAGCAGCGTGCAGTACGCCACCAACCCCGACGGGTCGGTGAACTACAACCAGATCACGCTGGGCACCGAGACTTCGGGTCCCACGCGCATCAGCAACGTGGCACCGGGCGTGCTGCCGGGCGACGCGGTCAACCTGGGCCAGCTGCAGCAGGTGCAAAAGCAGGTGGGTGACGTGGCGCGCATCGCCTACTCGGGCTCGGCGATGGCCTTCGCGATGTCGGGCACCTACCTGCCCACGCTGTACCCGGGCGAGAAGACGATCGGCATCGGCATGGGCTCGTACAAGGGCTACAGCGCGGTGGCGCTGACCTTCAAGGCCCTGTCGGACGACGGCAAGATGTCCTGGGGCGCGGGCCTGAGCTCCACCGGCAAGGAGTGGGGCGTCAACGCGGGCATCGGCTGGAAGTGGAAGTAAAAGGCCGCTAGGCCGACGCCCCCGGTCCGGTGGCTCCCGCGCCCTGCGCGCGGGAGCCATTGTTTTTTTGGTACACACTTCGCCCATGCGCATCGGTATTTCAGTCCTCTCCCACGCGGGGCAGAACATCTGGGAAAACGGAATGGGACAGAACGTCCTGTTCCTGGCCCGGCTGCTGCAACGCATCGAATTCGTCGAGTCCGTCACGCTCATCGACGCGGGCGACCAGCAGGCGATGCCGCCGCAGGTCGACCTGTCGGCCATGGGGCTCACGCTGGGCCGCGCCCGCGAGCTGACCGACGCGCTCGACGTGGTCATCGAAATGGCGGGCGCGCTCGACGTGCAGTGGCTGTCGTACTTCCGCGCCTGCGGCGGGCGCGTGGCCTTCCACGGCGTGGGGCAGCCCTTCGTGGCGCTGGCCGAGCCGATCGTCTTTGCCGACAAGGGGCACTTCGGCGCCACCGACCGCTGCGACGAGATCTGGCTGCTGCCCAAGGACGCGGCCTTTGCGCCGATGATGCGCACGCTGCACCGCTGCCCGGTGCACGAGGTGCCGTACCTGTGGTCGCCGCAGTTCCTGGCGCAGCGCGTGGACGAGGTGCAGGCGCAGGGCTTCCGCTTCGGCTACCAGCCGCGCACGGCGCAGCAACCGGGTTTCCGGGTGGCGATCTTCGAGCCGAACATCTCGGTCGTGAAGTCGTGCAGCATCCCGATGCTGATCAGCGACGAGGCCTACCGCGCCAACCCGGAGCACGTCGCGGCGATGCACGTGCTCAACACGCTGCACCTGAAAGACCATCCGACGATGCTCTACCTGGCCAACTCGCTGGACATCGTGCGCCAGCACAAGGCCACCTTCCACGGACGGCACGACTTCGCGGGCTTCATGGTGCAGCACGCCGACGCGGTGGTGTCGCACCAGTGGCAGAACGACCAGAACTACAGCTACCTCGACGCGCTGTACGGCAACTACCCGCTGGTGCACAACTCGCCCTGGCTGCGCGACGCCGGCTACTACTACCCCGACTTCGACATCGCCGTCGGCGCCGAGCAGCTGGCTGCAGCCGTGCGCGGCCACGACGCGCAACTCGATGACTACCGCGCGCGCAGCCAGCGCGTGTTCGACGCGATCGATCCGATGCACCCCGCCAACATCGACGGCTACGCGCAGCGGCTGTTGAACCTGGTGGGCGGCGATCCGGCGTTCCGTGCCGGCAACGCGAAGGTGGCCGCATGAGCGAGGCGCAGAACCCCATCGCAGGCCCGCGCGCGGCCGCTTCACCGACCCGGCTGAAAGTCGGCGTCTCCATCTTCATCCGCAAGGGCGAGCAGAGCCTGTGGGAGAACGGCGTCTACCAGAACTGCCTGTTCCTCGTGATGCTGCTGCTGCGCTCGCCCTGCGTCGAGCGCACGGTGCTGGTGGCCGGCGGCGGCGACGGCGGCCCGGCCGACGCCACCAACTTCCTGGCCGACTCGCCGGTGCCGATCATCGACATGGCCACCGCCGCGCACGAGCTCGACCTCATGATCGAGATGAGCGCGCAGCTCGGGCGCGACTGGTCGGTGGCGTTCCGCGAGCGCGGCGGAAAAATCGTCTCGATGCGCGTGGGCAACGACTACGTGATCGACATCGAACGCATGACCTTCAACAAGCCGCACGGCATGCTGGTCAGCGGCGCGCCGTACGACGAGGTGTGGACGCTGCCCGAGTACGAAACCTCCTGCAAGCCGTACTTCGCGAGCACCTTCCGCGCGCCCACCAAGCTCATGCCGCACCTGTGGAGCCCGATGGTGGTCGAGAAGGCGATGGCGCGCGGCGCCGAGGGCAAGCGCTTTGCCTACGAGCCGGGGCGCAAGCAGTGGCGCGTGGCCATCTTCGAGCCCAACATCTGCATGGTGAAGACCAGCTTCATCCCGATGCTGGGTTGCGAGTCTGCGCACCGCGCGCAGCCGCGCCTCATCGAGAAGATGTGGGTCTACAACAGCTTCCATCTGAAGGACAAGCCGAACTTCGTCGCTTTCGCCCAGAGCCTCGATCTGGTGCGGCACGGCCTGGCGACCTTCGAGGGGCGCTTTCCGCTGTACCAGGTGCTGCCGGGCGCGATCGACGCGGTCTTTGCGCACCACTGGGAGAACGCGCAGAACTACCTCTACTACGAGGCGCTGTACGGCGGCTGGCCGCTCATCCACAACTCGCACCTGATCGGCGACTGCGGCTACCGCTATCACGGCTTCGACTGCGAGGAGGGCGGGCAGGCGCTGCGGCGCGCGTTCGCCGAGCACGACGCCAACCTGCCGGCCTACCGCGAGCGCGCACGCGCCCTCATTGCCAGGCTCGACCCGGAAGGCGAGGAGAACGTGCGCCTCTACTCGGCGGCCATCGAGAGCCTCTACGCGTGAGGACGACACCGATGACCTCTCTGGCCCGATTCACCGCCGCAGCCTGGGCGCTCGCGATGGCCGGCAGCGCGCTCGCGCAGGGCGTGCTGGCCCCGCCCGCGGCGCCGCAGGACACGCTCACGCGCGCCGCCGCCAGCGTGGGCGTGCAGCGCTGCCTGCCCGCCATCACGCGGCTGGCCACGCTCACCGTGCAGGGCAGCCGCGCGCACGACGTGCTGCTCGACTGGGACCGCAAGCGCCCCGACGCCGGCCCGGTGTTCTCGCTGGTCGGCATCCAGTACCCGAACGCGGGCGTGGCCGCGTCGATCACCGCCATTCCCGACGACAGCGGCGCCTGCACCGTGGCGGCCGAGCGCATCTCGGTGGCGCCCTTCACCTGCGCCAGCGTGGCCGAGCAGGAACTGAAGAACTACAAGCGCACGCCGCTGCTGCCGATCTACACGGTCTACACCGACGACAAGGAGCCGACCTCGTCGGTCTCGCTGATCGATTCGCCGCCGGGCTGCCTCGTGATCCGCCGCTACGTCGAGTACGGCTGGCGCGATCCGAACGCACCGGTGCCGGCCGCCGCGCCGGCCGGGCAGGCGCCCAAGCGCCGCTGATCCCACGGGGCGCGCGAGCCCGTCTCCGACACGCGTGAACGCCCTTGACCGGCCCGGTGCGGGCCGGTGCCGTCCAAGAATGGACGCATGCCGCGCGCTCCGGTGCGGCGCAAGGAGACCCCATGCCACTGGCGACCCTGATCGGCCGATGGGCGATGCAGCCTTTCTCCAAGGCCCTGCCGCCGCTGGGCGACACCGAGCGTGCCGCGCTCGAGGCCGGCACGGTCGGGTTCGAGGGCCAGCTCTTTGCCGGGCGCCCCGATTTCGACGCGCTGACGGCTGCCGGCCCCAACCAGCTCAGCGCGCGCGAAGAAGCCTTCCTGGCGAACGAGGTGCCCGCGCTGTGCCGCATGCTCGACGACCACGCCATCGACCAGGCGCACGACCTGCCGCCCGAGGTGTGGCGCTTCCTGCGCGAGAAGCGCTTCTTCGGAATGATCATTCCCGAGGCCTTCGGCGGCCTGGGCTTCGGCCACTACGCGCATGCGACGGTGGTGGCGCGCATCGCGAGCGTCAACGTGGCAACGGCCGTCACGGTGATGGTGCCCAACTCGCTCGGGCCGGCCGAGCTGCTGCTGCGCTACGGCACCGACGCGCAGAAAGACCACTACCTGCCGCGCTTGGCCGACGGCCGCGAGCTGCCGTGCTTCGGCCTGACCTCGCCCTACGCGGGCTCCGACGCCGCCGCCATCCCGGACCGCGGCGTGCTCGTCGAGCGCGAGTTCCAGGGCCGGCGCACGCGCGGCTTCCTGGTCGATTTCGACAAGCGCTACATCACGCTCGCGCCGGTCGCCACCGTGGTCGGGCTGGCGTTCCATGCCATCGACGAAAGCCGGCCCGAAGGCCAGCGCGAGCTGGGCATCACCTGTGCACTGATTCCCGTGCCGCACGACGGCATGGAGATCGGCCGGCGCCACCGCCCGATGGACAGCGCCTTCATGAACGGCCCGATCCGCGGCCGGCAGGTGTTCGTGCCGATGGACTGGGTCATCGGCGGCGAGCCGCAGGTGGGGCAGGGCTGGCGCATGCTGATGGAGTGCCTGGCCGCGGGGCGCGCCATCTCATTGCCCGCGCTGGGCTCGGCCATGCAGCAGACGGCGCTGTACGTGAGCAACGCCTACGGCCAGATCCGCGAGCAGTTCGGCCTGCCGGTGGGCAAGTTCCACGCGGTGGCGGGGTTGGTCGCGCAGATGTCGGCGCAGCTGTACGCGACCGATGCCGCGCGGCGCTTCACGGCGGCCGCGCTCGACAAGGGCGAGCGGCCCAGCGTGGCCAGCGCAATCCTCAAGGTGCAGCTCACCGAGGCCGGGCGCCGCGCGGTCAACCATGGCATGGACATCCTCGGCGGCAAGGGGATCATCTCGGGCCCGTCGAACCTGCTCGGCGTGGCCTACCGGCAGGCGCCGATCGCGATCACGGTGGAGGGCGCGAACATCCTCACGCGCGCGCTCATCGTGTTTGGCCAGGGCGCGGTGCGCTGCCACCCGCACGTGCTCGATGAAATGGCGGCGGTGCAGGCCAAAGACGAAACGGCACTGGGCCAGGCGCTCATCGCGCACGGCAAGCACGTGGCAGTCAACCTGTGGCACAGCCTGTTCGGCGCGCCGGTGCGCGGCGATCCGCCCGAGGCGCTGGCCCATGAGGCGCGGCTCATCGCGCGCATGAGCGCCAAGTACGCGCTCACCGCCGACCTGGCGATGGGGCTGCTCGGCGGCAAGCTCAAGCGCATGGAGCTGCTGTCGGCGCGGCTGGGCGACGTGCTGGCCCACCTGTACCTGGCAAGCGCCTGCGTGTGGCGCTACCGCGTCGATGCGGCGCCCGAGCTGCTGCCGTTTGCGCAGGCCGCGATCCGGCTGCAGCTGGACGAGGCCGGCAAGATCCTGCGCGACTTGTACGCCAACCTGCCGACGCCGGGTCGACGCCTGCTCGGCGCGCTGGTGCTGCGCCGCACCGCGCATCTGGCGCCGCTGCGCGACGTGCAGCTGATGGCGCTGGCCGAGTTGCTGCGTACGCGCCCGGACGTGGTCGCGCGCCTCGTGCCCGATCTGGCCGAGCCCGGCCCGGGCGGCCTGCGCGACCTGATGCAGGCGATGGCGCTCGGTGCACGGCTGGGCGACGAAACGGCCGCGCTCAACAAGGTGCTGCGCCGCACGCGCTCGCTCGACGAGGCGGCGCGCTCGGCCTCCGACCCCGCGTTGGCGCTGGCCTACCTGCAGGCGGCCGACAAGGTCATCCAGGTCGACGACTTCGAGGGGCCGGCGCGCAATGCGGACGGCACCGCCGCCGATCTCAACCGCGCGCCTGCTGCGCAGCAGCCAGCGCCGTCAGGGCCGCCGCCGTCTGCTCGTCCGCCGGAAAGAACGACTCCACCGCGAGTTCCTGCAACGTGACGTCCACCGGCGTGCCGAAGATCGTGATGGTGCTGATGAAGCTCAACACGCCGCTCGGCATGACCACCTGGAACGGCACGGCCACGGCCGACAGCGCGGTGTCGAGCAGCGGCGCGTCGTGGCTCACGGCCGGCGGCGGGTAGCTCTCCAGCTCGTCGTGCAGCGCCTGCAGCACGGTGTCGCCGGTGGCGGCGATCTGCTGCTGCAGCCGTTCGAGCAGGTGCGTGCGCCATTGCGCCAGGTTCGCGATGCGCGGCGCCACGCCGTCGGGGTGCAGGCTCAGCCGCAGCACGTTGATGGGCGGCTTCAGCAACTCGGCCGAGCAGCCTTCCATGAGCAGCGGCACCAGCGCGTTGTGCGCGACCAGGTTCCAGTGGCGGTCCACGGCCAGCGCGGGGAAGGGCTCGTGGCCCTTCAGCACCAGGTCGATGGCGCGGCGCGCCGAGGCCATCGCCGGGTCGTCGAGCGAGCGCTGGCGGTACATGGGCGCGAAGCCGGCGGCCACCAGCAGCGCGTTGCGCTCGCGCAGCGGCACGTCGAGCCGCTCGGCCAGGCGCAGCACCATCTCGCGGCTGGGCGCCGCGCGGCCGGTTTCCACGTAGCTCAGGTGGCGGGTCGAGACCTCGGCCTCCTGCGCCAGGTCGAGCTGGCTCAGGCGGCGGTGGGTGCGCCAGTGCCGCAGATGGGCGCCGAACGGATCGCGCGCGCCGGGAAGGCCGGCGGCGGCGGCCTTGGACGAATGGGTGCGAGGGGTGTTCATGGAGCCGCATTCTGGCGCGACGGCGGCGCCGCGCCATGACCTCCCAGGTCATCGACGCGATCCACGCCCGGCGGAATCATCGACCCCAACGCAGCAGGACTGGCCTGCAGCGTACCCACCCAGGAGATTCACATGTCTGTTTTCGCTTCCCCCCGCTTCCTGTCGAACGTGATGTGGGCCGATGCCGCTTCGTGCGCCGCGACCGGCGCGCTGCAGGTGGCGTTCACCGACGTTCTTGCCAGCCTGACCGGCCTGCCGGCCTGGCTGCTCATGGGCACCGGCGTGTTCCTGCTGGCCTATGCGGCCGCCGCCGCCTTCATGGCCAGCCGCGCCACGCCGCCGCGCACGCTGATCGGCCTCGTGGTCGTCGGCAACTTCGCCTGGGCCGTGGCCTGCGTGGCGCTGCTGGTGAGCGGCGTGTTCGCGGTCACCGCGCTGGGCATGGCCTGGGTGCTGGCGCAGGCGCTGTGCGTGGTCGTGCTGGCCGAGCTGCAATGGACCGGGCTGCGCCGCACCCGGGGCGGTGCCGGCATGGCGATGGCCTGAGCGCCTGACCGTCCGCCCCACGCTCGCCGCACCCCGTGCGGCGGGCGTTTTCGCTATGAGAACGATAGTTCCGGGAGAGCCCGACAAGGAAGACTGACTACAACGACTGACATTGAACCTCGCTATCCTTGAGAGGCTTCCACGAACACACAGGAGTCCTCTCATGGCCAAAGCCCCGGCGCACGCGTTTGCGTCCACCCTCAAGACCTTCAAGACCGCGTCGGGCAAGTCCGGCAAGTACTGGTCGCTGAAGGAACTGGCCAAGCAGTACCCGTCCGTGGAGCGCCTGCCGGTGTCGATCCGCATCGTGCTCGAGTCGGTGCTGCGCAACTGCGACGGCCAGAAGGTGTCGGCCAAGCACGTCGAGGAACTGGCCCACTGGGCGCCCAACGCCGAGCGCACCGACGAAATTCCCTTTGTCGTCACCCGCGTGGTGCTGCAGGACTTCACCGGCGTGCCGCTGCTGGCCGACCTGGCCGCCATGCGCAGCGTGGCTGCCAAGCTGAACAAGTCGCCCAAGACCATCGAGCCGCTGGTGCCCGTCGACCTGGTGGTCGACCACTCGGTGATGGTCGACTACTACGGCACGCCCAAGGCGCTGGACCTGAACATGAAGCTGGAGTTCCAGCGCAACAACGAGCGCTACCAGTTCATGAAGTGGGGCATGCAGGCCTTCGACACCTTCGGCGTCGTGCCGCCGGGCTTCGGCATCGTGCACCAGGTCAACCTCGAGTACTTTGCGCGCGGCGTCTACAAGAGCCCGGCCGACAAGAGCGACACGCCGGTGTACTACCCCGACTCGCTGGTGGGCACCGACAGCCACACCACCATGATCAACGGCATCGGCGTGGTCGGCTGGGGCGTGGGCGGCATCGAGGCCGAGGCCGCCATGCTGGGCCAGCCTGTCTACATGCTCACGCCCGACGTGGTGGGCTTCGAGCTCACCGGCAAGCTGCGCGAAGGCGTCACGGCCACCGACCTGGTGCTGTACGTCACCTCGATCCTGCGCGCCGAAAAGGTCGTGGGCAAGTTCGTCGAGTTCTTCGGCCCGGGTGCCGCGTCCATCGCCGTGCCCGACCGCGCCACCATCGGCAACATGGCGCCCGAGTACGGCGCCACCATGGGCTTCTTCCCGGTCGACGAGATGACCGTGGCGTACTTCGAAGGCACGGGCCGCACCAAGGAAGAAGTGGAGCGCTTCGCCGCCTACTACAAGGCGCAGGGCCTGTTCGGCATGCCCGCGCCGGGCGACATCGACTACACCAAGGTCGTCAAGCTCGACCTGGGCACCGTCTCGCCCAGCCTGGCCGGCCCCAAGCGTCCGCAGGACCGCATCAACCTGGGCGACCTGTCGACCAAGTTCGCCGAGCTGTACAGCAAGCCGAACGACGCCAACGGCTTCAACCAGCCGGCCGACAAGCTCAAGCAGCGCTACGCGCTGACGCGCGAAGGCCAGAGCGGCGACACCGAAGTGCCCCCGCCGCCGCCCGGCTCGCCGCGCCCGGTCATCGAGATGGTGGCCAACCGCTCGACCAAGGCCGCGGCCCACACCAGCGCCACGGCGCCGTCGGCGCCCAAGGGCGACGTCACCATCGGCAACGGCGACGTGCTCATTGCGGCCATCACCTCGTGCACCAACACCTCCAACCCGAGCGTGATGCTCGCGGCCGGCATCCTGGCCAAGAAAGCGGTGGAAGCGGGCCTGAAGGTGCAGCCGCACATCAAGACCTCGCTGGCCCCGGGCTCGCGCATCGTCACCGAATACCTGGAGAAGGCGGGCCTGCTGCCGTACCTGGAGAAGCTGGGCTTCTACCTCGCGGGCTACGGCTGCACCACCTGCATCGGCAATGCCGGCGACCTCACGCCCGAGATCAACGAAGCCATCACGAAGAACGACCTCATCGGCGCGGCCGTGCTCTCGGGCAACCGCAACTTCGAGGCGCGCATCCACCCGAACCTGAAGGCCAACTTCCTGGCCTCGCCGCCGCTGGTGGTGGCGTTTGCCATCGCGGGCAACGTGATGACCGACCTCATGACCCAGCCCGTGGGCAAGGGCAAGGGCGGCAAGGACGTGTACCTGGGCGACATCTGGCCCACGCCGAAGGAGATCGATGACAACCTGCGCTTCGCGATGAACGCCAAGTCGTTCCGCGCGAACTACGAGAAGGTCAAGAGCGATCCGGGCAAGTTCTGGACGAGCATCAAGGGCACGACCGGCCAGGTGTACGACTGGCCCACCTCGACCTACATCGCCGAGCCGCCGTTCTTCGAGGGCTTCCAGATGCAGCCGCACGCGTCGGACGCGGGCATCCAGGGCGCGCGCGTCATGGCGCTGTTCGGCGACTCGATCACCACCGACCACATCTCGCCGGCCGGCTCCATCAAGGAAAGCTCGCCCGCGGGCATCTGGCTCAAGGCGCACGGCGTGCCCAAGGCCGACTTCAACAGCTACGGCTCGCGCCGCGGCAACCACGACGTGATGGTGCGCGGCACCTTCGCCAACGTGCGCATCAAGAACCTGATGATTCCGCCGGACGCCAACGGCACGCAGGAAGAGGGCGGCGTCACGCTGTTCCAGCCTGGCGGCGAAAAGATGTTCATCTACGACGCCGCCATGAAGTACATGGCAGCGGGCACGCCCACCATCGTGTTCGGCGGCGAGGAGTACGGCACCGGCTCGTCGCGCGACTGGGCCGCCAAGGGCACGCAGCTGTTGGGCATCAAGGCCGTGGTGGCGCGCAGCTTCGAGCGCATCCACCGCGCCAACCTGGTCGGCATGGGCGTGCTGCCGCTGCAGTTCCGCGGTGCCGATTCGTGGCAGACGCTGGGCCTCACGGGCGAGGAAAAGATCGACGTCGTGATCGGCGGCGAACTCAAGCCGCAGATGGACGTGAAGCTGGTCGTGCACCGCGCCGACGGCAGCCACCAGGAGGTGACGGTGCGCCTGCGCATCGACACGCCGATCGAGGTCGATTACTACAAGCACGGCGGCATCCTGCCGTTCGTGCTGCGGCAGCTGCTGGCGGCCTGATCGCTTGATCCGCGTCGGGCTCATCTCCGACACCCACGGCCTGCTGCGCCCGCAGGCCGTGGCGGCCTTGCAGGGCAGCGACTTCATCGTGCACGGCGGGGACATCGGCGACGCCGGCATCCTCGACGCACTCGCGGCGATCGCGCCGCTGACGGTGGTGCGCGGCAACAACGACCGTGAGGCGTGGGCCGGGGCCATTCCCGAGACAGCCGTGCTGCAACTCGGCGGCGTGCGGCTGCTGGCAATCCATGACCTTTCCGGACTGCGCGGCGATCCGGCAGGCGAGGGCGTTCGCGTGGTCGTGTCCGGCCACTCGCACCAACCCAAGGTCGAAGAACGCGGCGGCGTGCTCTACGTCAACCCGGGCAGCGCCGGTCCGCGCCGATTCAAGCTGCCTATCGCCGTGGCCGAACTGATCGTCGACGGCGAGACCGTCAGCGCGCGCATCGTCGAACTGCCCTTGTGAGCGGGGCGGGGTCGAATACCCCTAATTGAGAATAAATCTTATTTGATGGGGTATCCTCGGGCCGTTCTCTGAAAAATGCACCACATCGGGGCATTTTCAAAGAACGTTCTTCTGTTCCGAGATGCTCATTCCCTTTCTCATCATGCTGCGCGAAGGCATCGAGGCCGCGCTGATCGTCGGCATCGTTGCCAGTTACCTGAAACAAAGCGGTCGCGGCCGGCTGATGCCCGCGGTGTGGGTCGGCGTGCTGCTGGCCACCGCGCTGTCGCTGTTCGCCGGCGCCGGCCTGCAACTGCTGGCGGCGGAGTTTCCGCAGAAGCAGCAGGAGCTGTTCGAAGGCGTGGTGGGGCTCATCGCCGTGGTCATGCTGACCACGATGGTGTTCTGGATGCGCAAGGCGGCCCGCTCCATCAAGGGCGAGTTGCATGCGTCGATCGACAAGGCGCTGGCTCAGCATGCCGACGGGCAGGGCTGGGCGCTGATCGGCATGGTGTTCCTGGCGGTCGCGCGCGAGGGGCTGGAGTCGGTCTTCTTCCTGCTGGCGGTGTTCCAGCAGAGCACCGGTTGGGAAGCGCCCGTGGGCGCGCTCGCGGGCATCGCCGTGTCGGTGGTGGTCGGCTGGGGCATCTACTCGGGCGGCGTGCGGCTCGACCTGCGCCGCTTCTTCCGCTTCACGGGCCTGTTCATCCTGCTGGTCGCGGCCGGGCTGCTGGCGGGCGTGCTGCGCAAGCTGCACGAGGCCGGCGTGTGGAACCAGCTGCAGACCGTGGTGTTCGACATGAGCGAAACCCTGCCGATGGACAGCCCCGTGGGCGCCGTGCTGTCGGGCCTGCTGGGCTACCAGGCCGCGCCCGTGGCGGGCGAGGTGATCGTCTACCTGGCCTTCCTGGCCGTGGCCCTGTTCTTCTTCCTGCGCCCGGCCGCCGCGCCGGCGCCGCGCACGGCCACCGCCGGCTGATTTCTTTCCTCCATGCCTTCTTCCTCTTCTTCGTCATCGACGCTCATGCGCGTCGCCGTGGGCGCCTCGGCGCTGCTGGTCGTCGCCGGCCTCGCGGCCTTCTGGTACGCCTCGAACGAGGCGCGCAAGGCGCCGCCCAAGGCGGTCGACCATGCCGTCACCGTCACGATCCGCGGCAACGCCTGCGACCCGAACGAGATCACCGTGCCCGCGGGCCGCACGACCTTCACCATCGTGAACCAGTCGAACCGCGCGCTCGAGTGGGAAATTCTCGACGGCGTGATGGTGGTGGAAGAGCGCGAGAACATCGCGCCCGGCTTCTCGCAGACCATGACGGTCAAGCTCTCGCCGGGCGACTTCGCCATCACCTGCGGCCTGCTGAGCAACCCGCGCGGCAAGCTGCACGTCACGCCGTCGGCGGCCTCGCTGGCCGAGGAGGCGCGGCCGTCGCTCGTCAACTACGTGGGCGCGCTGGCCGAGTACCAGGTGTTCCTGCGGCTGGAGGCCGCCACGCTCGACGACGCGGTGCGCGCGCTGGCCGATGCCGTCAAGGCCGGCGACCTGGCGCAGGCGCGCGCGCTCTACGCACCGGCCCACCAGGCCTACAAGCGCATCGAGCCGATGGCCGAGCTGTTCGCCGACCTCGACGCGCGCATCAACGCCCGCGCCGACTATTTCGAGAAGCGCGAGGCCGACCCGGGCTTCAGTGGCTTCCACCGCATCGAGTACGCGCTGTACGGCCAGGGCGATGCGAAGGCGCTGGCACCGGTCCTCGCCCAACTGCTGGCCGACACCGAGACGCTGCAGGCGCGCCTGCGTGAACTGAGCGTGCCGCCCGAGCGGCTCGCCAGCGCCGCCTCGAAGCTGCTGCGCCGCGTGGCCGACAACCTGCCGGCCGGCGGTGAAGACCACTACGGCCATGCCGAGCTGGTGAACCTGCAGGGCAGCTACGAAGGCACGAAGAAGATCGCCGACCTGCTGCAGCCGCTGCTGGTGAAGGCCACGCCCGCGCAGCAGAAGGCCGTGGACGAGCGCTTTGCCGCCTTCGACGCCGCATTGGCGCCGTACCGCGAGGGCGAAGGCTTCAAGCCCGCGCCGCTGGACGAGGCACAGCGCCAGGCGCTGGCCGTGCCGGTGCGTGCGCTGGCCGAGGAACTGGGCAAGGTGAACGCCGCGCTCGGTCTGGAATGAGTTGAGAGAGAACGACGACCCCATGGAATCGACGAAGAAGAACGACACCGCTCCTGCCTCGCCGCACCGCCGCCGCATGCTCGGCGCCGCGGGCGTGGCCTTTGCCGGGCTCGCCGCCAGCGCGCGCGCCGGCGCGGCCATTCCGGGCCCGCCCGACACCGGCGCGCAGGTCACCGACGCGCCGCAGAGCACCCACACGCAAGACCGCGTGCCCTTCCGCGGCAAGCACCAGGCAGGCGTCGTCACGCCGCGCCCGACGGCCGGCATGATCGCCTCGTTCTACGTGCTGGCCGAGAACCGCGCCGACCTGGAGCGGCTGATGCGCACGCTCACCGAGCGCATCGCCTTCCTCACGCAGGGCGGCCCGCAGACCGACCCCGACCCCAAGCTGCCGCCCGCGGGCTCCGGCATCCTCGGCCCGGTGGTGCAGCCCGACGGGCTCACCGTGACGGTGTCGGTCGGCGCCTCGCTGTTCGACGAGCGCTTCGGCCTCGACAAGAAAAAGCCGCTGCGCCTGAAGCCGATGCAGCGCCACCCGAACGACGCGCTCGATGCCGCGCTGTGCCACGGCGACCTGTCGATCCAGTTCTGCGCCAACACGCCCGACACCAACATCCACGCGCTGCGCGACATCATCAAGAACACGCCCGACCTGCTGGTGCTGCACTGGAAGCAGGAGGGCTCCGTGCCGCCGATCCCGGCCGTGGCGGGCCAGCCCGCGGAGAGCGCGCGCAACTTCCTCGGTTTTCGCGACGGCTCGGCCAACCCCGACTCGGCGGACGACACGCTCATGAACAAGCATGTCTGGGTGCAGCCGAACGGCGACGAGCCGGCCTGGGCCGTGGGCGGCAGCTACCAGGCGGTGCGCATCATCCGCAACTTCGTCGAGCGCTGGGACCGCACGCCGCTGCAGGAACAGGAGGCCATCATGGGGCGCCTCAAGCCCAGCGGCGCGCCGCTGGACGGCGGCAAGACCGAGCACGACGTGCCCGACTACACGAAGGACCCCGAAGGCAAGGCGACGCCGATGGACGCGCACATCCGCCTCGCGAACCCGCGCACCAAGGCCTCGGACGCCAACCTGATGCTGCGCCGGCCCTTCAACTATTCGAACGGCGTCACCAAGTCGGGCCAGCTCGAGATGGGCCTGCTGTTCATCTGCTACCAGGCCGACCTCGAGAAGGGCTTTGTCGCCGTGCAGACGCGCCTCGACGGCGAGCCGCTCGAGGAATACATCAAGCCCATCGGCGGCGGCTTCTTCTTCACGCTGCCCGGCGTGCAGGGCGCCGACGACTGGCTCGGGCGCAGCCTGCTGGCCGCCTGATCGCTCCCTTTTTCTTTCATCACCACCGCACCGCATCCAAGGAGATCCATGACCGTGCAGTTCCGCCGCCGCTTCCTTGCCGCTTTCGTCGCAGGCTTTGCCGGGCTCTACGCCGTCGGCGCGCAGGCCGCCGTGTCGCCACTCGAGCTGGTCGGTCCGATCTCGGACTACAAGATCTACGTGACGCAGAACGTGCGCAAGCTGGCCGCCGACGTGCGCGTGTTCACCGCCGCCGTGAAGGCCGGCGACATCGAGAAGGCCAAGAAGCTCTACGCGCCCACGCGCACCAGCTACGAGCGCGTGGAGCCCGTGGCCGAGCTGTTCACCGACCTCGACCAGTCGATCGACTCGCGCGCGGACGACCACGAGAAGGCCGAGAAAGACCCGGCCTTCATCGGCTTCCACCGCATCGAGTACAGCCTGTGGACGCTCAAGAGCACCAAGGACCTGAACCCCGTGGCCGACAAGCTGCTGGCCGACGTGCTCGAGCTGCAAAAGCGCCTGGGCGCGCTGACCTTCCCGCCCGAGAAGGTCGTGGGCGGCGCCGCCGTGCTGATGGAAGAGGTGGCCGCTACCAAGATCTCCGGCGAGGAAAACCGCTACAGCCACACCGACCTGTGGGACTTCCAGTCGAACTTCGAGGGCGCCTACAAGATCGTCGAGCTGCTGCGCCCGCTGGTCGTGAAGCAGGACAAGCCGTTTGCCGAGAAGGCCGACGCCAACTTCAAGGTGGTGTTCGACACGCTGGCCAAGTACCGCACGGCCGACGGCGGCTTCGAGACCTATTCGAAGCTCACCGAGCGCGACCGCAAGATGCTGGCCGGGCGGGTGAATACGCTGGCCGAAGACCTGTCGAAGCTGCGCGGGATGCTCGGACTGAACTGAGTCCGGCCCCGGGGGACCCGCTCATTTCCGGCTGACCCGGGACTTTTTGGGGTTGGTCAGGTTTTCGCGAGTGAGAATTGCTAGCATCTGGCTTTTGCTTACTGGCGTGCCCCGGGGTTTCCGGGGGGCGCACCTCCACCGTGCGAAACAACGACCTCGGCGCAGCGCCGACCACCACCGCGCTGAGCCTCGACCAGCTTCCGTCCCATCAGTGGGCCACCGTGCTCGACGTGGCCCGCCCCGACAGCGCGGACGACCGCGAGCTGGTGCTGCGCCTGACCGAAATCGGCTTCGTGCCGGGCGAGGCCGTGCGCATCGTCGCCACCGGCACCCCGGGCCGCGAGCCGCTGGCCGTGCGCCTGGGCCACACCACCTTCGCGCTGCGCCGCCACGAGGCCGCGCTGATCCACGTCACGCCGGGGGCCGCGAACCATGGTTGAAGCCGTCATCCAGGGGCCGGGCCGTCTCGGTGCCACCGCGCAGCCCGCGCGCATCGCGCTGCTGGGCAACCCCAACTGCGGCAAGACCGCGCTCTTCAACCTGCTGACCGGCAGCCGCCAGAAGGTCGCCAACTACGCCGGCGTGACCGTCGAGCGCAAGGAAGGCACGCTGCGCACGCCGACCGGCCGCCGCGTGTTCGTGCTCGACCTGCCGGGCGCCTACAGCCTGAACGCCCTGAGCGCCGACGAAGCCGTCACGCGCGACATCGTCACCGGCCAGGCGCAGGAAGCGCTGCCCGACCTGCTCGTGTGCGTGACCGACGCCACCAACCTGCGCCTGAACCTGCGGCTGGTGCTCGAAGCGCGCCAGCTCGGCCTGCCGATGGTGGTGGCGCTCAACATGACCGACATGGCCAGGAAGCAGGGCATCGCGGTCGACACCGCCGTGCTCTCGCGCGAACTCGGCGTGCCGGTGATCGAGACCGTGGGTGTCCACACCGGCGGCGCGAAGAACCTGCTCGAGGCGCTCGACGCACCGGTCGCCGCCGCGGCGCCCCAGCCCTGGAAGGCGCCTGGGCTGGACGACGTGCTCGCGACGCAGCGCGAGGTGCGCCGCATCCTCGGCCTGGCCGTGAAGGAGCCCGTGGGCAGCCTGGACACCAGCGACCGCATCGACCGCGTCGTGATGCACCCCGTGTGGGGCATGCTGGTGCTGGCGGTCACCATGTTCCTGATGTTCCAGGCCGTGTTCAGCTGGGCCAACGTGCCGATGGACGCCATCAAGGCCGGCACCGAGGGGCTGGGCAACCTCATCAAGACGCACATGCCCGAAGGCATGCTGCAGAGCCTGCTGGTCGACGGCGTGATCGCGGGCGTGGGCGGCGTGATCGTGTTCCTGCCGCAGATCCTGATCCTGTTCCTGTTCATCCTCGCGCTCGAAGACTCCGGCTACCTGCCGCGCGCGGCCTTCCTGCTCGACCGCCTGATGGGCACCGTGGGCCTGTCGGGCCGCTCGTTCATTCCGCTGCTGTCGAGCTTTGCCTGCGCCATTCCGGGCGTGATGGCCACGCGCACCATCAGCAACTGGCGCGACCGCATCACGACCATCATGATCGCGCCGCTCATGACCTGCTCGGCGCGGCTGCCGGTGTATGCGCTGCTGATCGCTGCCTTCATTCCGGCGCGCGAGGTGGGCGGCATCTTCAACCTGCAGGGCGTGGTGCTGTTCGCGCTGTATGTGTTCGGCATCGTCTCGGCGATGGCCGTGGCCTGGGTGATGAAGCGCTTTCGCGACAGCACGCGGCACTCGCCGCTCTTGATGGAGCTGCCGGCCTACCGCTGGCCGAACCTGCGCAACCTGGCGCTGGGGCTGTACGAGCGGGCGTGGATCTTCATCCAGCGCGTGGGCACGATCATCCTCACGCTCACGATCCTGCTGTGGTTCCTGTCGACCTTCCCGTCGCCGCCCGAAGGCGCGACCGGCCCCGCCATCCAGTACAGCCTGGCCGGCATGATCGGCCGCGGGCTGGAGCACATCTTCGCGCCCATCGGCTTCAACTGGCAGATCTCCATCGCGCTGGTGCCGGGCATGGCCGCACGCGAGGTCGCGGTGGGCGCGCTGGGCACGGTGTACGCGCTCTCGGCCACCGGCGACGACGTGGCCAGTGCGCTGGAGCCGCTCATCGCCGGCAGCTGGTCGCTGGCGACCGCGCTGTCGCTCCTGGTCTGGTACGTGTTCGCGCCGCAGTGCATCTCGACGCTGGCAGCCGTCAAGCGCGAAACCGGCTCGTGGAAATACGTGTGGATCATGGCGGGCTACTTATTCGCCCTGGCATACGTGGCATGCTTCTTGACCTATCGCATTGCACTCGCTTTCGGCGCGGGGTAAAACCACAGGGAAAGGGTTGAAGAAGACATGACACAGCAACTGATCGTCGGATTGATCGTCGCGGCCGCCGCGCTCTACGCGGTCTGGCGCTGGATGCCTGCCGGCTGGCGCCGTGGCGCCGCGCGCAAGTTCGCGGCCGGCACGCAGCGCGCGGGCCTCATCGACCAAGCCCGCGCCGATCAGCTCGCCGCTTCGCTGGCCAAGACCTCGGGCTGCGGCTCGTGCGACAGCTGCGGCAGCTGTGCCCCCAAGAAACCCGCTGGCGCCGATCCGGCCGACAGCCACAGCAGCCCCGCGCTGACTTCCACCACGCCCAGCACCGGACGCTGAGTCCGATGCCCGCGCACATCCTCGTCGCCGGGGGCGGGATCGGGGGGCTGGCCACGGCGCTGGCGCTGTCCCGCGCCCACCACCGCGCCGACGTCTTCGAACAGGCCGCCGACTTCGGCGAAATCGGCGCCGGCGTGCAGCTCGGCCCCAACGCCACCCGCCGCCTTCAACAACTCGACCTCGGTCGCGGCCTCGCAGCCATCGCGGCGTGCCCCGAGGCGCTGGTGGTCCACAGCGCCGGCAGCGGCGCCGAACTGGCCCGCATGCCGCTGGGCGATGCCATGCAGCAGCGCTACGGCGCGCCGTACTGCTGCGTGCACCGCGCCGACCTGCACACGCTGCTGCTCGATGCCGTGCGCGCGCAGGGCACGGGCTCGCTGGTCACGGCCGCGCGCATCCGCCAGGTCGAGACCAGCGACGACCTCGTCTGCGTCTCGAGCACCGACGCGCGTGCGTGGGAGGGCGAGGCGCTGGTGGGGGCCGACGGCCTGTGGAGCCTGGTGCGGGCACAGCTTGAATCCGCATCCGCCGAAGCGCCGCCGCGCGTGACCGGGCACACGGCCTGGCGTGCGTTGGTTCGTCAGGCCGACCTGCCTGCGGCGCTGCGTCGTTCGCGTGTGGATGTGTGGCTCGGACCGCGTTTGCATGCGGTCGCGTACCCGGTGCGCGCGGGGGATGCGCTCAACGTTGTCGTGATTGCCGAATCTGCACCTGCGGGCGATGCGCGCGATTGGGACCAGGCCAGCAGCCTTGTGGCGCTGAAGCAGGCGATGGGGCGCAGCTGTGCGAGTCTGCAGGCGCTGCTCGATGCGATGCCGAGCTGGCGCGCGTGGACGTTGAGCGATCGCGCGCCCGTGGCTGGTCCTGGCGACATGGCGCATGAGCGTGTCGCGTTGGTGGGCGATGCCGCGCATCCAATGGTGCCGTACCTTGCGCAAGGGGCGGGCATGGCGATCGAGGATGCGGTCGCGTTGGCGGATGCTTTGGGCGATGCCTCGGCGTTGGGTGTGCCAGCTGCGTTTGCACGCTATGCCGAGGCGCGTTGGGAACGCAATGCGCAGGTGCAGGCGCGGGCGCGTCGCAATGGCGAGATCTTTCATGCCACCGGTGCGGTGCGCTTCGGGCGCGACATGGCGATGCGCTTACTGGGCTCCCGGCTGCTCGATCAGCCCTGGCTGTACGGCGGCTGATCCAGGGCGCGTGCCCAGGCCACCGGGTACTTCCCTCCGCGAATGTCCCCCGGGGCTTCGCCCCTCCTCCTTAATTTCGCTGCGGGAAGCACCCAGTGTCCTGGGCACGGGACACAGCGCTGGCGTGCAGCCGATCAACGACCGCGCTGCCCCACGCTTACGCCGATGGGGTGCCTTGCGCAGCGAAATTAAGGAGGAGGGCGAAGCCCGGGGGACATTCGCGGAGCAAGGTGCCCCGTCGGCGTGAGCGTCGCCCTGAAAAATCAGAGCCGGAACGTTTGCAGATGCTCGATGCGCTCGGCCAAGCCTTCCTGCCCCAGGTAATGCCCCTGCGTCCCATCGCGCATCTGCGCGAGCGTGGTTTCCAGTTCGATCAACATCGCATCGCGATCCGCCACGAAGGCCGGCGGCACGTCGATGCCGATCTGCGCGCAGGCGTCGGCGATCAGATGCGCGCTGGCGGGCGCACCGCAGGCCGCGCATTTCACGATGGCCGCCACGGTCGGCTCGGCGCCGTTGTCCAGCAGGGCGCGCGTGAGTTCGGGCGAGATCTGACCGTCGATGTTGCGCAGCACGTCGGATGCCACCGGCGCGCCTGCGCGCACCAGCGCTGCCGCGGCGGCGAAGGCGCTGTGTCCCACGGCCACGTCGGTGGCGAGTGCACTGCCTTCATGCGGCCCTTCGAAGTTCAGGCCTGCGGCGGCAAGTTCGGCGACCAGCGCAGCGTCGTCGGTGGCAATCGCGTGGCGCAGTGCCGCGCGTGCGAGCGCCGGGTGATGGCGCAGCGTGCCGTCTGCAAGCGGGGTGCGCCAGTCGACGATGGCGCGGCAATAGAAGGTGACCAGCTTGTCCATCAGATCGAGGTCCAGCCCGTAGCCTTCATGGCGATCGTCGAGGTAGGCGAGCAGCGCCTGCCCCGAGAAGTAGTCGCCCGTCGGCGCCAGCGGGTCTTCGTCGAGATGCAGCGCCGCGAAGGCGCCATACAGGTCGGCCGCGACGGGGCTCAGGCCGTCTTCGTGCAGCGCGTGGGTCCAGGCTGGCGGCAGGCCCTGCTTCCACGCAATGACCTGACCGTGCGTGGCGCCGGGCTCGACCACCGCGTAGACGCGGTCGCAGTACTCGAAGCCGCCGAAGGGCAGGTGCGTGAGCTTGCCGCTCCAGGGCGTGCCGCTGTCTTCGGCCCCTTCCTCGGCGAGCTCCTGCTCATGTTCGATCCAGCCCTGCAGGTCGCGGTAGCCGTCGCTGCCGTCCCAGAACAGCTCCGACCAGCTGACGCTCTCCACGTTGCCGTTCATCGGCAGCGCCAGGTCGTAGTCGAGGCGCCCGCCCGCCGTGTGCTGCCACAGCGCGACCAACGCCTCGGGCAGCGGGCCGGCGCACAAGGCCTGCACCGCATCGATCTGCTGCTGCGGCATCGGCGGTTGCGCGTCGAAGATCACGCGGTCGGCGAACAGCACGACGCCGTGTTCGCGCAAGGTGGAGAGCTCTTCAACAGAGAACGAGGTGTTGTTGTTCATGGCAGCAGCCTCCGTGTTCTCCAAAATGTAGCGCTTTGCGCCGATGGAGCAACCCTCGTTCGCCCGGGGCTGCTGCAAGCCCCTGCATGACGCACTACAGATCGGTGCGCAGCTTCCAGATCTCGGGAAACAACACCACGTCGAGCATCTTGCGCAAGTAGCTCACGCCCCCCGTGCCGCCGGTGCCGCGCTTGAAGCCGATCACGCGTTCGACCGTGGTCACGTGGCGGAAGCGCCAGAGGCGGAAGGCGTCTTCGAGGTCGGTGAGTTTTTCGCCGAGCTGGTACAGGTCCCAGTGGTCGTGCGGGTTGCGATACACCGTGAGCCAGGCGGCTTCGACGCCGTCGCTCGATTCGTAGGGCTGGGTCCAGTCTCGCTCCAGGCGGTCGGCGGGCACGGGCAGGCCGTGGCGTGCGAGCAGGCGCAGCGACTCGTCGTACAGCGAGGGCGCGCGGTAGGCCGCGTCCACCTGCGCGAGCAGGTCGGCGCGGTGGGCGTGGGGCTTGAGCATGGCGGCGTTCTTGTTGCCGAGCAGGAACTCGATGCAGCGGTACTGCGCGCTCTGGAAGCCGCTGGAGTTGGCGAGGTAGGGGCGCATCGCCGTGTACTCGGGCGGCGTCATGGTCGAGAGCACGGTCCAGGCGCTCACCAGCTGTTCCATGATGCGGCTCACGCGCGCGAGCATCTTGAAGGCGTCAGGCAGGCGCTCTTGCGCGATGCACTGCACGGCGGCGTGCAGCTCGTGCAGCATGAGCTTCATCCAGAGTTCGCTGGTCTGGTGCTGCACGATGAACAGCATCTCGTCGTGCGCGGGCGACAGCGGATGCTGCGCGTTCAGGATCTCGTCGAGGTGCAGGTAGTCGCCGTAGCTCATGGACTTGCTGAAGTCCAGCTGCGCCTTCTCTTCGTGGACGATGGACTCGGGGGTCTTGTTGCTGTCGTTGTCGGTGCTCATGTCACTGCGTTCTTGCGGTTGAATTCGGCGCGTCGCCACTCGCCGGTCTCGAGCACCTGCACGAGGTGTTCGACCGAGTGCCACACGTCCTCGAAGCCGACATACAGCGGCGTGAAGCCGAAGCGCAGGATGTCGGGCATCTGAGAATCGCCGGCGCGGTAGTCGCCGATCACGCCGCGCGCGATCAGCGCCTGCACGATGGCGTAGGCGCCTTCCTCGCGGCTGAGGCACACCTGCGAGCCGCGCAGTGCGTGGTCGCGCGGCGTGACGAGTGACAGGCCCTGGCCGGCGCAGCGTTCTTCGACCAGGCGGATGAACAGGTCGGTGAGCGCGAGCGACTTGGTGCGCAGCGCGGCCATCGCACCGCCGGTGCCGTTGAAGGCTTCGGCGGCGAGCACGGTGTCGAGCCCGCATTCGAGGCCGGCCAAGGCGATGACCGGTTGCGTGCCGCACAGGTAGCGGCCGACGCCTGGGGCAGGGCGGTAGTGCGGCGTGAACTCGAAGGGCGCCGCGTGGCCCCACCAGCCGGACAGCGGTTGCTCGAACTGGCCTGCGTGCTTTGTGTTCACCCAGACGAAGGCCGGCGCGCCGGGGCCGCCGTTGAGGTACTTGTAGCCGCAGCCGATGGCGTAGTCGGCGTTGCTGTCGTTGAGCGCGACGGGCACGGCGCCCGCGCTGTGTGCCAGGTCCCACACGGTGAGCGCGCCCGCGGCGTGCGCGGCGGCGGTGACGGCCTTCATGTCGTGCATGGCGCCGGTGCGGTAGTTGACGTGCGTGAGCATCAGCACGGCGACCTCGTCGGTCAGTGCGGTGGCCAGTTCGCTCGCATCGATGAGCTTCAGCGTGAAGCCGCGTTCTCTGCACAGCGATTCGGCGATGTACAAGTCAGTAGGGAAGTTGCTGCGCTCGCTGATCACCAGCTTGCGGCCGCTTGCCTTCTGCTGCGAGAGCGCGGCGAACAGCACCTTGTAGAGATTGACGGAGGTGCTGTCGGTGCACACCACTTCGCCCGGCGCGGCGCCGATCAGGCGGGCCACCTTGTCGCCCAGGCGCTGCGGCAGGTCGAACCAGCTCGCGGTGTTCCACGAGCGGATCAGGCCTTCGCCCCATTCCTTGGCCACCACGTCGGCGATGCGCGCGGGCGCGGCCTTGGGCAGCACGCCGAGCGAGTTGCCGTCGAGGTAGAGCACGCCCTTGGGGAGGGTGAATTGGTCGCGCAGGGCGCGCAGCGGGTCTTGCGCGTCGAGGGCGCGGCAGTCGGCGAGGGTCGTCGTCATGGAAGGGAGGGTTTCAGCGGGGAAGTTCGCGCAGCACGGCGCGCACGGGGGAGGCATCGGCGCTCGTCAGCTTGAGCGGCAGCGCGATGAGTTCGTAGTCGCCCTCGGGCACGTCGTCGAGCACGAGGTTCTCGAGCACGCGCAGGTCGAGGTGGCGGATGCGCTGGTGGCTGTCGAGCGTCTTGCTGTCGGCCGGGTCGATGCTGGCGGTGTCGATGCCGATGAGCTTCACGCCCATGGCCGCCAGGCGCTCGACGGTGGCGGGTGCATAGGCCGCGAGCTGCGGGTCCCAGCGGTCGACGGGCATGGCCGGGTAGGTGCGCACGAGCACGCGCGGGGGCAGCGTGTCGTTCACGGCATGGGCGATGTGCTCCCAGGTGACCAGCGGACCGCGGCCGATCGCATGGATCACGCGGCACGGGCCGAGGAAGGGCGTGAGGTCGACCTGGCCGATGGTCTGGCCCTCGGGGGCGTAGTGCAGCGGCGCGTCGGCATGGGTGCCCACGTGCGGCGACAGCGTGATCGCGCTCACGTTGACCGGGCAGCCGGGGCCGATGGTGGCGCACCACTGCTGCGAATACGGCGTGTCGCCCGGGAACACCGGGCTGCCGGCGTGCACGGGGGCGGAGATGTCCCAGAGTCGGAGCGGGGCGGTCATGGCGGGCGGCAGGGCGAAGGAAGAAAAAGGGCAGTGTGGGCCGGTTGGAGTCGCTCCACAAGGGGCCGGCGGGTATCGAATGCTATGCGCAGTGACTGTCTTTAGTCGAGAAGTTATCCATCAATCATCGAAAGATTGAATAATCTATTCAATCGACAGGAAATGGAGAACAAATCATGCAAGCCGACCTCGATCGAACCGACCTCCAGCTGCTGCGCGCGCTGCAGGACAACGCCCGCCTGACCTCGGGCGAGCTGGCGCAGATGGCGCACCTGTCGCAGTCGCCGTGCTGGCGCCGGGTGAAGAAGCTGGAGGACGACGGCGTGATCGGCGGCTACCACGCGGGCCTGAACCGGCGCGCGCTGGGTTTCGGCGTGCTGGCCTTCGTGATGGTCGGCATCGACCATCAGACCGAGATCTCGTCGCGCGCCTTCGAGGACGCGGTGTGCGCGATTCCCGAGGTGGTGATGTTCCACGGCATCTCGGGGCCGGCGGATTTCATCCTCGTGGTGGTCGCGAAGGACCTCGATGCGTATTCCGACCTGCTGCAGCGCAAGCTGCACCGGCTGCCGGGCGTGCGCCATGTGCAGACGCATTTCTCGCTGCAGGAGTTCAAGGGGCAGCTCGGCGGGTTACCGGTGCCCGTGGCCTGAGCCGGCCTGTCGTCAGTGCAGCTCGTCGGACAGCATCGGCAGCCCATGCCGCAGGCGCGCGCGCTGGCAGGCGTCGCTGCCGGCCTGCAGCTCGTGGCAGGGGTTGGGCCGCCATTCGTAGATGCCGCAAGCCACCGATTGGCCGATCTTGCCGGTGAGCGCGGCGCAACGCGGCGGCGTGTGGTCGGTGCCGCGCATGCGGCACAGGGCGTCGTTCACGTCGACCGCCAGGCCCGAGGGCACGCGGCCGCCATGGTCGTCGAGCTCGTGCACGCTGAAGTCGACGCGGTAGCTGGCGCAGCAGGCGCCGCAGGTCTGGCAGGGATTCATGGGGCGAGCAGCGCGGCGTCACGCACGCGCTGCAGCATGCGGCGACGGATCAGCCCGCTCGCGGGACGGATCAGCAGCCAGTAGGCGGTGAAGCGGCGCTGCGCGGCGGCATCGCCACACCAGACCCGGGTGCGCGTGGTGAGCCGCGTGCCTGTGCCTTCGGGCTCGGCCGTGAAGTGAAGCACCAGCTTGGCCAGGCCCGTGGCGTCGAGCGCGGCGAAGGCCGGGCCGTCGGCCAGCGGGACCAGGCCGTAGTCGAAGCGCCAGAAGCGGCCGGCCAGGCCGAAGGCCAGTTCGCGCTCGCCGTCGCGTCCCAGCGGCGTGAAGTCGGCAAAACCGAAGGCCTCGCGCTGGCGCAGCGTGGGCGCGGCGAGCCCGAGCCGGCTGGCCAGCTGGTTCGGCAGTTCGCGCAGCGCGATCAGGCTGCGCGCCACGGGGTCGTCGGTGATCTCGGGGCGGGCCGCCACGTCGAGCACGCGCCCGGGCGGCGCGGGCACGTGGAGGCTGTGCGTCTCCGCGAACTGGTAGCGCGGCAGGTAGCGGTTCATCAGCTCCATGCGGCGCCCGGGTGGTTCAGCGGTTCGGTGTCTGTCAGAGCCTGCCGAGCAGCAGGAACTCCATCAGCGCCTTCTGTGCGTGCAGGCGGTTCTCGGCCTCGTCCCACACGACCGACTGCGGGCCGTCGATGACCTCGGCCTGCACTTCCTCGCCGCGGTGCGCGGGCAGGCAGTGCATGAAGAGGGCGTCGGTCTGGGCGATGCGCATCATGTCCTCGTCGACGCACCAGTCGGCGAAGGCCTTGCGGCGCGCCTCGTTCTCGGCCTCGTAGCCCATGCTGGTCCACACGTCGGTGGTGACGAGGTCGGCGCCGCGGCAGGCTTCCATCGGGTCCTGGAAGACCTTGTAGCTGTCGCCCGAACGGATGCCCGCGATCGACTGGTCGACCTCGTAGCCGCTGGGCGTGCTCACGTGCACGGTGAAGCCGAGGATCTCGGCGGCCTGCAGCCAGGTGTTGGCCATGTTGTTGCCGTCGCCGACCCACGCCACCGTCTTGCCCTGGATGGAGCCGCGGTGCTCGATGTAGGTGAAGATGTCCGCCAGGATCTGGCAGGGGTGGAACTCGTTGGTCAGGCCGTTGATGACGGGCACGCGCGAGTGCGCGGCGAAGGCGTCGATCTTGGTCTGCTCGTAGGTGCGGATCATCACCAGGTCGACCATGCGGCTGATGACCTTGGCGCTGTCCTCGATGGGCTCGGCGCGGCCCAGCTGGCTGTCGCCCGTGGTCAGGTGCACCACGCTGCCGCCGAGCTGGTACATGCCGGCCTCGAAGCTCACGCGGGTGCGCGTGCTGGCCTTCTCGAAGATCATGGCCAGCGTGCGGTCCACCAGCGGCTGGTGCTTTTCATACGTCTTGAACTTCTTCTTGATGATCGCCATGCGATCGAAGAGGTAGACGTACTCGTCGGCCGTGAGGTCCGAGAACTGCAGGTAGTGGCGCAGGGCGTTCGGTGCGGCGGCGGTCGTCATTGCGCAACGGGCTCCGAGAGGAAGGTTTTGACGATCGGCGCGAGGATCGCAACGATCTCGTCGGCTTCGGCAATGCTCAGGATGAGCGGCGGCACGAGGCGGATCACCTTGTCGGCCGTCACGCTCAACAGCAGGCCGGCGTCGCAGGCGCGGTTCAGGATCGCGCCGCAGGGGCGGTCGAGCTCGATGCCCAGCATCAGGCCCTGGCCGCGGATTTCCTTCACGCCCGGCAGGCTGCCGATTTCGCGCTCCAGCGCGGCCTTCAGGTGGGCGCCGACGGTGGCGGCGTTCTCGAGCAGCTTGTGCTCTTCCATGATGCGGATGGTTTCCACACCGGCGCGCATGGCCAGCGGGTTGCCGCCGAAGGTGGTGCCGTGGTTGCCCGGGCCGAAGATGTTGGCGGCCTTGGGGCCGGCCACGACGGCACCGATCGGCACGCCCGAGCCCAGGCCCTTGGCCAGCGGCATCACATCGGGCTTGATGCCCGCCCACTGGTGGGCGAACCACTTGCCGGTGCGGCCCATGCCGCATTGCACTTCGTCGATCATCATGAGCCAGTCGCGCTCGTCGCACAGCTGGCGCACCTGCTTGAGGTAGTCGACGCGCATCGGGTTGATGCCGCCTTCGCCCTGGATGGTTTCGAAGAACACGGCGACCACGTTCGGGTTGCCTTCGGTGGCCTTCTTCAGCGCCTCGATGTCGTTCAGCGGCACGCGGATGAAGCCTTCGACCAGCGGGCCGAAGCCGGCCTGCACCTTGGGGTTGCCGGTGGCCGACAGCGTGGCGATGCTGCGGCCGTGGAAGGCGGCTTCGTAGACGACGATCTCGGGGCGCTCGATGCCCTTGTCGTGGCCGTACTTGCGGGCCAGCTTCAGGGCCGCTTCGTTGGCTTCCAGGCCGGTGCAACAGAAGAAGGCGTTGGTCAGGCCCGACAGCTCGGTGAGCTTGGTGGCCAGCTGTTCCTGGCCGGTCACGTGGTAGTAGTTGGAGCTGTGGATCAGCTTGGTCAGCTGGTCCTGCAGGGCAGGCACCAGCTCGGGGTGGTTGTGGCCGAGCGTGTTGACGGCGATGCCGCCCAGGCCGTCGAGGTAGGCCTTGCCCGTGGTGTCCCAGACTCGGCAGCCCTGGCCGTGCGACAGCGCGATCGGCAGGCGACCGTAGGTGTTCATGACGTGGGGCGAGGTGGGTTGCTGGGCGGTGGCGCTCATTCGGTTCTCCAGATAGGGAACACGAATTCTAGGCGTGCGATTTGACGGCTTCGTTGAGGATTCCGCATCACAGCAATGCCCCCCATTCAGGATGCAAAAAGGGCCCCGGATACAATCGCTTGCTGCACCGCAGCACCTGTTCCGGTCGCCTCACTTCACGATGATTTCCCCCAACGCCAAAGAAATCTTCATCCAGGGCATCACCCACGATGGCCGCACTTTTCGCCCCAGCGACTGGGCCGAACGCCTCGCCGGCGTCATGTGCTCCTTCCGCCCCGGCGGCGCCTACCCGGGCAGCCACCTGAGCTATTCGCCCTGGTGCATTCCCACGACCATCAACGGCGTGAAATGCGTGGTGGTGAACCGCGCCCTGCGCGACGCCGAGCCCATGGCCTGGGACTTCTGCGTGAACTTCGCGAAAGACAACAACCTCCAGGTGGCCGAGGCCTGCCTGGTGCCCGACCCGGCGGACACGCCGCCCCCTCCCAAAAAGACCTGACTTCCAGGTCTTTTTTTTGGGCTGCGCGGGTTGCTCGCGCCTGGATGCTTTTCGAGCGCCCATGAAAAAACCGCCCGAAGGCGGTTTTTCACTTTTGCTTGCTGCAGCGCACCCCGATCAAACGGCGGACCGGAGAATTCCGGTCCGGGCTTGCCTGACAGGTGTCAGGCGGCGGCCTTTTCAGGCGCCAGGGCGAGGGCCTTGACCTTGGCCGACAGGCGGCTCTTGTCGCGGGCGGCCTTGTTCTTGTGGAAGATGCCCTTGTCGGCGACGGTGTCGACGATGCTCTGGGCCTTCGCGAACAGTTCGCTTGCCTTGGTCTTGTCGCCAGCCAGAACAGCCTTTTCGACGTTCTTGACAGCGGTACGGTATTTGGAGCGCAGCGAGGTGTTCGCAGCGTTGAGCTTGACGTCCTGGCGGACGCGCTTGCGGCCCGACGCGAGGCGCGGGTTCTTCTTCTTGGGCTTGGCGGATGCCATATTTAGTGTTCCTTAGGTGTCTGAGGATGATGCAGCAAAGCCCTCCATTATAGGCCGGGTTCCGGTTTTTGCCGAATCGCCTGCTTTTGCCACCTTTCGCAGCCCTACACTCGCCCCCGTGTCCCTGTTCAAATCCGCCTCCACCGTCTCCCTGCTGACCCTCGCTTCGCGGATCACGGGCCTCGTGCGCGACGTGCTGTTTGCCTCGGTGTTCGGCGTCAGCGCGCTCACCGACGCCTTCAACGTCGCCTTTCGCATCCCCAACCTGTTTCGCCGGGTGTTCGGCGAGGGCGCCTTCAGCCAGGCCTTCGTGCCGGTGCTGGCCGCGCGCAAGACCGAGGCGGGGCAGGAGGGCGCCCGGGAACTGGTCGACCACGTCGCCACGCTGCTGACCTGGGCGCTGGTGGTGCTGTGCGTGGCGGGCGTGGCCGGCGCGCCGCTGCTGGTCTGGGCCATGGCCAGCGGCCTGCAGGGCTTCGACGCCGCGGTGGTCATGACGCGCTGGATGTTCCCCTACATCGGCTTCATGTCGCTGGTGGCGCTGGCGGGCGGCATCCTCAACACCTGGCGCAAGTTCGCCGTGCCGGCGGCGTCGCCGGTGCTGCTCAACATCGCGCTGATCCTGTCGATCTCCATCGGCGCGCCGCTGTTTCGCCGCTATGGCATCGAGCCGATCTACGCCCAGTGCGTGGGCGTGATGGTCGGCGGCGTGCTGCAGCTGGCCCTGCAGATCCCGGCGCTGCGCGCGCTGGGGCTCATGCCGCGAATCGGCGCCAGCTTCAAGGCGCTGCGCGCCGCGTGGACCGACCCGACCACCCGCAAGGTCATGAAGCTCATGCTGCCGGCGCTGCTGGGCGTGAGCGTGGCGCAGATCTCGCTGCTCATCAACACGCAGATCGCCTCGCACCTGGCCACCGGCAGCGTGACCTGGGTCACCAACGCCGACCGGCTGATGGAATTCCCCACCGCCATGCTCGGCGTGGCGCTGGGCGTGGTGCTGATGCCGCAACTCGCGGGCGCCCGCGCCGCCAAGGACGACGCGCGCTATTCGTCGCTGCTCGACTGGGGCCTGCGCCTCGTGGTGCTGCTGGCGGCGCCGTGCGCGGTGGCGCTGCTGCTGTTCGCCAAGCCGCTGGTGGCCGTGCTGTTCCACAACGGTGCCTACACCGGCGAGGACGTGGGCCGCACCACCGTGGCGCTCATGGGCTACGGCGTGGGGCTGGTCGGCCTCGTGGCGGTGAAGGTGCTCGCGCCCGGCTACTACGCCAAACACGACACGCGCACGCCCATGCTGATCGCCGTCACCGTGCTGGTGCTCACGCAGGTGCTCAACTTCTTCCTGGTGCCGCTGCTGCAGCACGCGGCGCTGACGCTGACCATCGGCATCGGCGCGCTGGTCAACGCGCTGTGGCTGCTCATCGGCCTGGTCCGGCGCGGTAGCTACACCCCCGAGCCCGGCTGGGGCAAGTTCGCACTGCAGGTGCTGCTGGGCACCGTGGTGCTGGCGGCCCTGCTGGCCTGGGGCGCGCATTATTTCGACTGGGTCGGCCTGCGCGCGCAGCGCCTGCACCGCATCGGCCTGCTGGCCGCGCTCGTCGCCGGCGCCGCGCTGCTCTATTTCGCCGTGCTCACCGCCGCAGGCGTGCGCCTGCGCAGTTTCATGCGCCGCTGAAGCGCCGTTGGCGAGCCGGAAAACACTGCCTTGACGCTCCCCGCGGGCTCCTCTACAAAGCCATATGACGTTCAGCTACCAGGTTCCCACGGCACTGGAATATTTCGAGTCGCTGGTCGGCAGCGATGACCACTTTCCGCTGCTCGAAGCGGCCGCCAGCATCGCGCAGGACGAATACCCCGAACTCGACGTGCAGCAGGTGCTGGGCGACGTCGACCAGTTGCTCGCGCGCCTTAAGCGCCGCCTGCCGGCCGACGCCGCGCCGCTGGCCCGGCTGCGCGCGCTGAACCAGTTCTTCTTCAGCGACCTGAACTTCGGCGGCAACGTCAACGACTACTACGACCCCGACAACAGCTACCTGAACGCCGTGCTGCGCACCCGCCGCGGCATTCCGATCTCGCTGGCCGTGCTGTGGATGGAGCTGGCCCAGGGCCTGGGCCTGCAGACGCGCGGCATCAGCTTCCCGGGGCATTTCATGGTCAAGGTCACGCTGCCCAAGGGGCAGGTCGTGATCGATCCGTTCACCGGCAAGTCGCTCTCGCGCGAAGAGCTGGGCGAGCGGCTCGAACCCTACAAGCGCGGCAACGGACTGGTCGGCGAATTCGACGTGCCGCTGGGCCTGTACCTGCAGCCCGCGAGCCCGCGCGAGATCATCGCGCGCATGCTGCGCAACCTGAAGGAAGTGCACCACGCGCAGGAAGACTGGCCGCGCTACATCGCGGTGCAGAACCGCCTCATTGCCCTCTTGCCCACCGCCTGGGGCGAGCACCGCGACCGCGGCGTTGCGCATGCCGAGCAGGGCCATGCGGCGCTGGCCGTGCGCGACCTCGAAACCTACCTCGCCAACGCCGAAGACGCGCTCGACATCGACGCGATCGCCGAGCGCGTGGCGCTGCTGCGGCGCCTGGCCAACTGACCGCCCCAACGCCATGACCGACACCCGCACCGGCGTGAGCGCGGCGCCCGACCTGGGCACGCTGCACGAATTCCACGGCGTGCAGCCGGTGTTGCCGGTGTCCGACGTCTCGCGCGCCGCGCGCTGGTTTTCCGAGGTGCTGGGTTTCGAGATCGACTTCATCGCCGGCGAGCCGCCCAGCTACGCCCGCGTGATGAAGGGTGACCGCAGCTATGGCGACCCCGTGTACCTGCGCCTGTGGCAGTGCGGCAGCCGCGAGGCCCGGCCCTGGCGCGGCGAAATCGTGATCCACGTCGGCAAGGACATCGACGGCCTGCACGCGGCCTACGTGAAGCGCGGCGTGACCATCATCGAGCCGCCCACGTCCCAGCCCTGGGGCCTGCGCGAATTCGCGATCCGCGAACCCGATGGCCACGTGCTGCGGTTCTGCGGCTATCTCTGAAACACAAAATTACAAACAGATCGATGCGGCCGTGTCGATCCGTGGCCCGCTCGCGCGACGTGTGAACAGGAGCACGCAGATTCCGGCGTCTCCCGATCCCCACCCACTTTCAGGAGAAACGACATGCGATTCATGGTTCTGGTCAAAGCGAGCAAGGATTCCGAAGCCGGCGTGATGCCGAGCACCGAGCTCCTCACCGAGATGGGCCGGTTCAACGAGGAATTGGTCAAGGCCGGCGTGCTGCTGGCGGGCGAAGGGCTGCACCCCAGCTCCAAGGGCGCGCGCGTGCGCTGCGAAGGCAAGAAGCGCACCGTCATCGACGGCCCCTTCACCGAGACCAAGGAACTGCTGGCGGGCTTCTGGCTGCTGCAGGTCAAGTCGAAGGAAGAAGCCATCGAGTGGATCAAGCGCAGCCCGTTCCAGGAAGGCGAGATCGAGATCCGCCAGGTCTTCGAGGCCACCGATTTCGGCGAGGCCATGACGCCCGAGCTGCTGGCCCAGGAAGACCGCCTGCGCGCCGAGTCGGCTGCCAAGGCCGGCCGCTGAACTTCATCCATTCCTCGAAGGAGAAACGATCATGCGATTCATGCTGCTGATGATTCCCCACGGCTACGAAAGCGCGGCGCCCGGCACCGTGCCAGACGACGTCGAACGCGTGGGGTCGATGATGGCCTTCAACGAGTCCCTGCAGAAGGCCGGCGTGCTGATCGGCTGCGAGGGCCTGCACCCGCCGTCGATGGGCGCGCGCGTGAGCTTTCCGGGCGGCAAGCCGAAGGTGGTCGACGGTCCCTTCGCCGAGGCCAAGGAAGTGCTGGGCGGCTACTGGCTGATCGATGTTGCTTCGCGCGCCGAGGCCATCGAATGGGCGAGCCGCTGCCCGGGCAGCGAAGACGAGGTCATCGAGATCCGCCAGGTACAGGAGATGGAGGACTTCTCGCCCGAGGTGCAGGACGTGGCGAGCGAGTTCACGTCGATGCAGCAGACCCTGAAGAAGTAAGCCGACCCTAGTCGTCCCGCACCAGCCGGATGCCCACCAGCGTGTAGCGCGTGTCCGGCGCATTCCAGTTGCGGTACGACGAGCGGGCATAGAAAGCCCAGGTGTGCCAGGAGCCGCCGCGGCGCACGCGCACGGTGCCCGTGGCGGGGCCTTGGGGGTCGTCGACCGGTGAGCGCGCGTAGTATTCGTCGCCATGCCAGTCGGCCACCCACTCCCACGCATTGCCGTGCATGTCGTAGAGGCCCCAGGCGTTCGGCGCGAAGCTGCCGACCGGGGCGGTGAAGGCAAAACCGTCGTCGCCCGCGAGCGCCATCGCGCGCCAGCGCGGCCAATGGGCGGCGCTGCGCGTGTCGAACACATTGGCGCCGCGCAGCAGCGTGGCCGGATCGTTCCCCGTGCTGTAGCGCGTGCGCGTGCCGGCGCGGCAGGCGTACTCCCACTCGGCCTCGGTCGGCAGGCGGTAGCGCCGGCCCTCCGTCTTGCTCAGCCAGGCGGCCAGCGCCTGCGCGTCGTTCCAGCTCACGTTGACGACCGGGTGGTCGTCGCCCTGGGCGAAGCCCGGGTTGCGCCACGAGTAGCGCGGGTCGCGGCCTTCGAAGGCGTCGCCACGCCGCGTGGTGGCGGGGTCGTAGTCGGCGCGCCAGCCGTAGCCGCCGGTGCCGTCGGCCACCGATTCGGGCACATGGCCCGAGGCCTCGAGAAAGCGCCGGAACTGGCCCACCGTCACCTCGTGCTGCCCCATCCAGAACGCCCGCGTGATGCGCACCTTGTGCACCGGCCCTTCGTCGGCCAGCTGGGTGAAGCGTTCCTTGGGCAGCTGGGGGTAGTCGCGTGCCAGCGTCTCGGGCGGCTCGTCGCTGCCCATGAGGAATTCGCCGGCCGGCAATCGCACGAAGGCCATGCCCAGGCTGTTGCGTTCCACGGCAAGGTCGTCCGCCCGCACGCCGCCGCAGGCGAGGCCGAACGCGAAACCCAGGCTCCACAAGACGAGGCGTGGTGTCATGGCCGCATGCTATCCGGACCGCCGCGCCGCAGCGAGGCCGCATGAGCAGCGGACCAGACACCGCCGCCATCCACCGCGCCATCGAGGCGGTCTGGCGCATCGAGTCCGCGAAGATCATCGCCGCGCTCGCGCGCAAGGTGCGCGACGTGGGCCTGGCCGAAGAGCTGGCGCAGGACGCGCTGGTGGCCGCGCTCGAGCAGTGGCCCGTCGACGGCGTGCCCGACAACCCCGCCGCCTGGCTCACGCAGGTGGCCAAGCACCGCGCCCTCGACCGCCTGCGCCACGTGCAGCTGGCCGAGCGCAAGGCGCCCGAGATCGGCCGCGAGCTCGACGCGCTCCACGCCATGGCGCAGGCCGATTTCGCGCAGGCGGTGGATGCGGCGCTCGACGACGACATCGGCGACGACCTGCTGCGCCTGGTGTTCACCGCCTGCCATCCGGTGCTCTCGACCGAGGCGCGCGTGGCGCTCACGCTGCGGCTGATGGGCGGCCTCACGACCGACGAGATCGCGCGGGCCTTTCTCGTGCCCGAGGCCACCGTGGCGCAGCGCATCGTGCGTGCCAAGCGCACGCTGGCCGAGGCGCGCGTGCCCTTCGAGGTGCCGCGCCGCCACGAACTCGAAGCCCGGCTGGCCTCGGTGCTCGAGGTGCTCTACCTGATCTTCAACGAAGGCTACTCGGCCACCGCCGGCGACGACTGGATGCGCCCCGCGCTGTGCGACGAGGCCCTGCGCCTGGGCCGCATCGTGGCCGAGCTGGTGCCCGGCGAAGCCGAGGTGCACGGGCTGGTCGCGCTGATGGAAATCCAGGCCTCGCGCACCGCCGCGCGCGTGGGGGCCTCGGGCGAGCCGGTGCTGCTGCTCGACCAGAACCGCGCACGTTGGGACCCGATGCTGATCCGCCGCGGCCTGGCGGCGCTGGCGCGCGCCGAAGCGCTGGGCGGCGCGCTCGGCCCCTACGCGCTGCAGGCCGCCATCGCCGCCTGCCACGGCCGTGCGCGCACCGCGGGCGAGACCGACTGGGCCCGCATCGCGGCGCTGTACGACGCGCTGGCCGCGCTGTCGCCGTCGCCCATCGTCGAGCTGAACCGTGCGGTCGCGCTGTCGATGGCCTTCGGGCCGGCGGCCGGGCTGGAGGTGGTCGATGCGCTGCAGGACGAGCCCGCGCTGAAGGGCTACCACCTGCTGCCGACCGTGCGCGGCGACCTGCTCTTCAAGCTGGGCCGCCACGACGAGGCGCGCCGGGAGTTCCAGCGCGCCGCCTCGCTCACGCGCAACACGCGCGAGCAGGCGCTGCTGCGGGCGCGCGCCGAGGCCTGTGGCGACAAGCCTTAGCGGGCGGGCGCGGACGTGCCCGCGGAGGGCGAGCCCGGCAACCCGAACTGGTGCCACGCGCGGCGCAGCTGCGTGTCCGAGCCGAAGCCCGACAGCTCGGCCGCCCGCGTCACGCTGGCGCCCGAGGCCAGCGCCAGTTGCGCGGCCGCCAGCCGCAGCCGGCGCAGATAGGCCAGCGGCGCCACGCCCGCATGCTCGACGAACAGCCGCGTCAGGTGCCGCGCCGAGGTGTGGGCGACCTCGGCCATGCGCGGCACGCTCCAGTCGGCCTGCGGTTGTTCGCTGACCGCGTCCTGCACCCGGTGCAGCGCCGCGTGCAGGTGGTTGCGGTAGGCGAGAAAGGGCGACAGCTCCGGGTCGTGCGGGCCGCGCCGCAGCGCGACCACCATCGTCTGCGCGACCTGGGCCGCCAGCGCCTCGCCGCAGGTGTCGGCGATGCGGTGCAGCATCAGGTCGATGCCCGTCGTGACGCCCGCGCTGCTGTAGACCGGCGGGTCGATCACGAACACCCGGTTGCTCACCACCTCGCAGCGCGGCTCCACGGAGCGCAGCTCGTCCAGGTGATGGTGGTGCGTGGTGACGCGCCGGCCCGCGAGCGCGCCCGCGTGCGCCGCGAGCAGGGCGCCCGCGCAGACCGTGACCAGCTCGACGCCGCCGCGCGTGAAGCGCTGGCCGCGCAGCCAGTGCAGCAGGTCCTGCGCCTCGGGTGTGTCGGTCGCGATGGTGTCGCCCGGCAGGCCGACCAGCACCACCCAGCCCGGGCCGTCCCACTGCGTCGGCAATGGCGACAGCCCCGACAGCGCGACGCCGACCGAGCCCATAACGGTCGGCCGCGGCCCCGCGAATTCGATGACGAAGCGCTCGGGCTGGCCCGCCGCGCGCAGCCGCTGGTTGGCGATGCGCAGCGCCTCGGCCGGCCCGGCCCAGTCGAGCACCAGGCTGTCGGGCAGGAGCACGAAGACTACGCGGACAGGGGCTCGTTGCGGGTCCATGCGTAGTCCATCTGGCGCGCGGTGCGCTCGGCCAGGTCGCGCCCGGCCAGGCGCTCGACCAGGTGCAGGCTCATGTCGATGCCCGCGCTGATGCCGGCCGAGCTGACGATGCGGCCGGTGTCGACCCAGCGCACGCCGTCGCGCACGTCGAGTTGCGGGAATTGGGCGCGCAGGTCGGCGAGGTCTTCCCAGTGCGTGGTGACCGCTTCGCGCGTCACGACGCCGCTTTGCGCGAGCAGGAAGACGCCGGTGCAGACCGAGGCGACGAGCTGCGCGCCAGCCGCGCACCGGGCGATCCAGCGCAGGGTGTCAGGGCTCGCCATCGGCGCATCGACCACGCCGCCGGGGACGACCAGCACGTCGGCGGTGGCGGCATCGGCCAGCGTGTGGTCGGCGAGCAGCCGCAGGCCGGCCCGCGCCTGCACCGGTTCCCCGGCGCGGGTGTGGGCGACCGAGGCGACCTCGAACGGCGCGGACGCACCCGGCTGCAGGCGCTGGTGGACGCGGCCGGCGGTGGTGAAGACCTCGAAGGGGCCGGCGAAATCGAGCGCCTCGACGCCGTCGTAGGCCAGGATGCGCACGCGCAGCGGGGTCATTGAAATACCACCGTGCTTCGCACTTCGGTGCGAGCTTGCTTGGGGCGGCCCGGCGCGGCGCTCATGCGGCTGCGCCTTTCGTGGCGCGCTCAAGTGCCTGCGCCACGCTGCAGACCGTGGCGAAACGCCCGTCCAGCACGGTCGCCGTGCGCGCCTTGATGTCGGCGGCCGACAGCGGCCGGCCGTCAGGCTGCACCATGTCGAAGGTGAGGGTGGCGTCGGTCACGTAGTCGACCTCCCAGCCCAGGTCCGAGGCGTGGCGCGTGGTGGTTTCGCAGCACTGCTCGGTGCGGATGCCGCTCACGATCAGGCGGCGGATGCCGTGCTGCGTGAGCCACACATCGAGCCCGCTGTTGACCAGCGCGCTGTGGCGGTGCTTGGTGAAGGTGGCGGCCGCCTCGAAGGGCGCAAGGCCCTCGATCGGGCGCACATGGCCCGATTCGAGCGCGAAGGGGTTGGCCGGCGATGGCGGCGCATCGACGTGGAAGACGCGCACCACCGGCAGTCCGGCCGCCACGGCACCGGCGATCAGCGCGTTCTGGGCCTTGAGGTAGGGCGCGAGCAGGGCGGCGTTCCAGTAGGGGCGGTGGCGGAACGATTCCTGGGCGTCGATCACAATCAGACAGGTGGTCATGGCGGTGGCGGGCAAGGCAAAGTGGATGATGCCGCCTATTCTTGGACGCCGCCAGCGCTTCGTCCGCGCCGAAGCGGACCGGAACCGATCAGATCAGGACATTGCCCGGTCGCTAGACCAGGCCGCCCGCGTGCAGTTCTTTTTTCAGGTACGCGTAGTACAGCGGCGCCGCCACCAGTCCGGCCGGGCCGAACACCGCTTCGGCCACGAACATCACCGACAGCAGCTCCCACACGCGCATCTGCGTGCGTGCACCGACCACCTTGGCGTTGATCACGTACTCGGCCTTGTGGATCAGGATCAGGAAGGCCAGGCAGGCCGCGGCCGTGACTGGCGACACCGACAGCGCCACCAGCGTGATCACCGAGTTGCAGACCAGGTTGCCCACGATCGGCACCAGCCCGGCCACGAAGGTCAGCGTGATCAGCGCGGGCGTGTAGGGCAGCTCGAGGCCCCACAGCGGCATCAGGAACAGCAGGAAGATCGCGGTCAGCAGCGTGTTGAAGGCGGCGATCCAGAACTGTGCCGCGACGATCTGGCCGAAGGCCTCGCCGAAGGTGGTGATGCGCAGGAACATCTGCTGCGCCAGCGGCCGGCGCTGGGCTGGCGCCGGCGCCACGGCGGCCAGCGCGCCGATGATCAGGCCCACGTAGGCGAACAGCAGCCCGCCCAGCCAGGCGCGCCCGGCCATGGCGAGCGAGCCGGCCTGCGTGCGCAGGTAGTTGGCGACGATGCGCTGCACCTCGGCCGCGCCCTCGGGCAGGTAGACGGCGATGTCGGGTGGCAGCTTGGAGCGCAGCTCGAGCACCGTGCGGGCCGTGTAGTCGAGCAGTTCGCGGTACTGGTCGGGCGCATCGAGCACGTACTCGCGCGCCTGCGAGAACCCCAGCGTGACCAGGCCGATCGGGCCCAGCAGCACCAGCGTGACCGCCACCACCCGGGCCAGGCTGCCGGCGGCGGAACGCAGGGGCTTCAGGCGCGACAGCCAGCCGCCCAGCAGACGGGCGAACCAGCGTGCGACCAGGAAGCCGATGCATACGCACAGCAGCCCTGGCAGCAGGTGCTGCCACATCACGAGCATCAGCCCCGCGAGCATCAGCAGGTAGCTGGCCAGTACCACGTGGCGGGAGGCGGCGGCCGGGGGCGGGGCGGCGAGGGTGGCGTCGGGCAGCGGCGTGGCCATCCGGGGAACGGGGCGTGCGGTGAGAAAAAGAAAAAAGAACGGGCGCGCGATCAGGCGACGACCACGGCCGCGCCGTCGCCGCGCTCGGCGATCACGCCGATCTCGTGCACCGATTCACCGGCGGCGCGCAGCGTGGCGGCGCAGGCGGCGGCTTCGGCCGCATCGATCACCACGACCATGCCGATGCCGTTGTTGAAGGTGCGGTTCATCTCGATGTCGTCGATGCCGGCCACCTTCTGCAGCCAGGCGAACAGCTCGGTCTGCGGCCAGCTGCCCTTCTTCAGGTGAGCGGCGGTGCCTTCGGGCAGCACGCGCGGGATGTTCTCGAGCAGGCCGCCACCGGTGATGTGGGCCAGCGCCTTGATCGGGTGCTTGCCCAGCGCCTCGAGCACGGGCTTGACGTACAGGTGGGTGGGCTCCATCACGGCCTCGCGGAAGGGCTTGCCGTCGAGGGTGGCGGGCAGGTCGGCGCCGGCGCGCTCGATCACCTTGCGCACGAGGCTGAAACCGTTGGAGTGCACGCCGGCCGAGGCCAGGCCCAGCACCACGTCGCCGGACTTGACGTTCTGGCCCGTGAGGATCTTCGACTTTTCGACCGCGCCGACCGCAAAGCCGGCCAGGTCGTATTCGCCGGCCGGGTACATGCCGGGCATTTCGGCGGTTTCGCCGCCGATGAGGGCGCAACCCGAGAGTTCGCAGCCGCGGGCGATGCCGCCGACGACGGCCGCGGCCGTGTCCACGTCGAGCTTGCCGCAGGCGAAGTAATCCAGGAAGAACAGGGGTTCGGCGCCCTGCACCAGCACGTCGTTGACGCTCATGGCCACGAGGTCGATGCCGACCGTGTCGTGCATGTTCCATTCGAAGGCCAGCTTGAGCTTGGTGCCCACGCCGTCGGTGCCGCTCACCAGCACGGGTTCCTTGTAGCGCTTGGGCACTTCGAACAGCGCGCCGAAGCCGCCGATGCCGGCCAGCACGCCTTCGCGCATGGTTTTCTTCGCCAGCGGCTTGATGCGGTCGACCAGGGCGTCGCCTGCGTCGATATCGACACCGGCGTCCTTGTAGCTGAGCGGGGTGGGCGTGGAGGAGGTCATGGCGGGCGGTGTCGAGATGAAGGAGCGAAAAGGTTCGCGAAGCAGCGAGGAAGGGCGGGCAGGGGAGGCGCCGGCGACCGAGGCGGCCGGGCCGATAGAATTCCTCACGATTTTAAGGGCCCTCCGGGCCCCCTCCATGAACCTTCCCGGGATGAAACAGCTCGCGCTCGATATCGGCATTGCGACGGGCCCCAGCTTCGACGCTTTTTTTGCCGGCCCCAACGAGGCGGCGCTGCGACACCTGCAAGTGTGGGTCGGCGGCGCCGATGGCAGCCCCGCGCTGCACTCGCCGGTGCCGACCTACCTCTGGGGCGACAGCGGCAGTGGCAAGACCCACCTGCTCGAATCCGTGCGTGTCGCACTGGCCGAGCAGGGCGCCAGCGTGGGCTGGCTGCACGCCGGCCTGCTGGAGCCGCCCGAGTTCGACGAGCGCTGGGGCGCCGTCCTGCTCGACGACGTCCACCTCTACACCGCGGTGCAGCAGCACGCGGCCTTCAACTGGTTCGTCAATGCCCAGACCCTGCAGCGCGGCGTGGTCGCCGCCGGCGCCTTGCCGCCGGCCGACCTGCCGCTGCGCGAAGACCTGCGCACCCGCCTCGGCTGGGGCCATGTGTTCCACCTGCAGGTGCTGAGCGAAAGCGAACGCCGCGCGGTGCTGCGCCAGGCGGCCGACGCGCGCGGCGTGATGCTGTCCGACGACGTGCTCGACTTCATGCTGCACCGCTTCAGCCGCGACCTGGGCAGCCTGATGGAGCTGCTGTCGCAGCTCGACGGCTACGCCCTGCAGACCCAACGCGCGATCACCATTCCGCTGATCCGCTCCATGCTCGAAAACGAATAGACAGATAAGAAGAAGCGCCTGCTCCTCCTCGAAAAACAACCAATGATCAAGAAATTCATCGACAAGCTGCTCGGCAAGTCCGCCGGCGGCACGCAGGGCAAGAGCCGCTTCGGCAAGCGCCAGGAGGTGCCGGCAGAGGTTCACAAGATCGATCCCGCCCTGGTCGACGAACGCGCGAAGAACGTGGTCACCACGCTCCAGCAGGCCGGCTACGAGGCCTATGTGGTGGGCGGCGCGGTGCGCGACCTGCTGCTGGGCCTGCGGCCGAAAGATTTCGACGTGGCCACCAACGCCACGCCCGAGCAGGTCAAGTCGCTGTTCCGCCGCGCCTTCATCATCGGTCGGCGTTTTCGCATCGTGCACGTGGTGTACGGCCGGGGCCGCGAGCACGAGGTGATCGAGGTCTCGACCTTCCGCGCCTACATGGACAGCGCCGCCGCCGAGCAGGTGGCCGGCAACGAGCGCACCAGCAAGGGCGAACTGGCGAGCATGAAGCACGCCGTGGACGCCAGCGGCCGGGTGCTGCGCGACAACGTCTGGGGCCCGCAGGAAGAAGACGCGGCGCGCCGCGACTTCACCGTCAACGCCATGTACTACGACCCGGCCAACCAGGTCGTGGTCGACTATCACAACGGCATCAAGGACGCCCAGAAGCTCACGCTGCGCATGATCGGCGACCCGGTCACGCGCTACCGCGAAGACCCGGTGCGCATCATTCGCGCGATCCGCTTCTCGGCCAAGCTCGCAGCGCTCGGTTTCAAGATGGAAGCCAAGACCGCCGCGCCGCTCATCGAGTCGAGCAAGCTGCTGGCCGACGTGCCGCAAAGCCGCATGTTCGACGAGATGCTCAAGCTGCTGCAGACCGGCCACGCCATCGCGACGGTGGAGCAGCTGCGCAAGCTGGGGCTCGCCACCGGCATCTACCCGTTGCTCGACGTGGTGGTGGAGCGCGCCGACCAGCCCTTCGTGAAGGCCGCCCTGCAGGACACCGACCGCCGCGTCGGCGAAGGCAAGCCCGTGGCGCCCAGCTTCCTCCTGGCCTGCGTGCTGTGGGCCGACGTGCGCGATGGCTGGGCCCAGCGCCAGGAAGGCCGCCACGGCCAGCGCCCGCAGCCGCCGTTCCCGGCGCTGCAGGACGCCATCGACGACGTGTTCAATTCGCGCATCGGCGACGTGTCGGGCCGCGGCAAGCTGGCCGCCGACATGCGCGAGATCTGGATGATGCAGCCGCGCTTCGACAAGCGCACCGGCTCCACGCCGTACAGCCTGGTCGAGCAGGCGCGCTTCCGCGCCGCCTTCGACTTCATGCGCCTGCGCGCCGACGTGGGCGAAGTCGGCGAGGCCATCGCCGAGTGGTGGCAGGAGTTCAGCACTGCCGACGACCTGCGTCGCCAGGACTTGCTCGAACAGGTGCGCGAAGAACAGAAGGTGCGCCAGCGCGTGCGCCTGCGCGATCCAGCCGCTGCGCCCAAGCCGCGCAGCGAGCAGCCGGCGCGCCAGAAGCAGGCCGCCGCCGGGTCGGACGACGCAGACGGCCCCGACATCGAGGCCGATGCCGTGCCGCCGGACGGCGAAGCCGCCGCGCCGCGCAAGCGCAAGCGCCGGCGCAAGCCACGCCCCGTGGGCGGCGGTAGCGGTGGTGGCGGCAGCGAGGGCGGCGGGAGCGCCGCAGGCGAATGAGCGCGCCCGACCGGCCGAAGGACGGCAAGAAGAGCGCCCCGGCTGCCAAGGCAGCCAAGGGGGGCAAGCCCGCGCCGCGCGCCGCAGGCAAGCCGCCATCGGCCGGCAGCAAGAGCGGCCCGCCCGCACGCCGCGCGCCTTCGCGTCCACGCGGTCCGCGCGAGGACTACCCGACCGTGCAGGCCTTCGTCGCCATTGGCGCCAACCTGGGCGATGCCGAGGCGACTGTGAAGGAGGCCATGGCCGCCATCGGCGCGCTGCAGCGCACCCAGGTCACGGCCCGCTCGTCGCTGTACCGCAGTGCACCGGTCGATGCCGAAGGCCCCGACTTCATCAATGCCGTGGTGGCCGTGCGCACCGGGCTCGACGCGGAGCAGCTGCTCATCGCGCTGCAGCGCCTGGAGACGCTGGCCGGCCGCGAGCGGCCCTTTCCCAATGCGCCGCGCACGCTCGATCTCGACCTGCTGATGCACGGCAATTCGGTGATCGAAAGCCCCACGCTGACCTTGCCGCACCCGCGCATGCGCGAGCGCGCCTTCGTGCTCAAGCCGCTGGCCGAGATCGCACCCGACAAGGTGCCGCGCGCCGCGCTGGCACGCGTGACCGGCCAGGTCATCCAGAAAATCCGCTGACTCTCGGGGCTGCCGGCATGCGGCTGTCCCTGCCCGATCTCGCCGGCGTTGCCGCGTGCGTGCGGCTGGTCGTGGCACTGCGGCTGTCGGCCTGAGCGAGCCTGTCGCGCCGGAGCCCGAAGGTCGGCCCGACCGGTCGTTCCGGTCGCGCCCGTTAAACTCGGGAAGTTTTCACGAAGGCGTCATGAAATTGTGATTGGCGCGTCCCAGGAGTTTTTTCCATGTTCGGCAAGCTGCTGCCCCGAGAGGGCAATTTTTTTGAAATGTTCAACCAGCATGCCGAGCGCATCGTGGAGGCGGCGCGTGCGTTCGAGCAGCTCGTCACCCACTATGCGGACGTGCACCTGCGCGAACAGTACAACCGCGACGTCGACAACGCCGAGCGCGCCGCGGACCGCGTGACGCACGACGTCAACCGCCTGATCCACAAGACCTTCATCACGCCCATCGACCGCGAGCAGATCCACAAGCTCATCAACACGATGGACGACGTGGCCGACCTGATCCAGGATTCGGCTGAGACCATGGCGCTGTACGACGTGCGCCACATGACCGACGAGATCGTGCGCCTCACGGCCCTGAGCGTGAAGTGCTGCGACCGCCTCAAGGACGCCGTGAAGTACCTCGGCAAGATCGCCGACCCGGCCGTGGCCGAGGCCACGCTCAAGACCTGCGAGGAAATCGACCGCCTCGAATCCGACGCCGACCGCGTGATGCGCAGCGCCATGAGCAAGCTGTTCCGCGAGGAGCCGGACGTGCGCGAGGTCATCAAGCTCAAGGCGATCTACGAGCTGCTCGAGACGATCACCGACAAGTGCGAGGACGTGGCCAACGTGATCGAGGGCATCGTCCTCGAGAATTCCTGAAAACGGGTAGCAACCGATGACAACGGTGCAGGTCGCCCTCTGGGTGGTGGTGGTGCTGGTCGCGCTCGCGATCCTGTTCGACTTCATGAACGGCTTCCACGATGCCGCCAATTCGATCGCGACGGTGGTGTCCACCGGCGTGCTCAAGCCGGGGCAGGCCGTGGTGTTCGCGGCTTTCTTCAACCTGATCGCGATCTTCGTCTTCCACCTGAGCGTGGCGGCGACCGTGGGCAAGGGCATCGCCCAGCCCGGCGTGGTCGACGTGCACGTGGTGTTCGGGGCGCTCATCGGCGCCATCAGCTGGAACCTCGTCACCTGGTACTACGGCATCCCGAGCAGCTCGTCGCACGCGCTGATCGGCGGCATCGTGGGCGCCGTGATCGCCAAGACCGGCACCAGCGGCCTCGTGGCCTCCGGCATCTGGAAGACCGTGGCCTTCATCTTCGTGTCGCCGCTGCTGGGCTTCCTGCTGGGCTCGCTGATGATGATCGTGGTGGCCTGGGGCTTCCGACGTGCCACGCCCTCTCGGGTGGACCGGTGGTTCCGGCGATTGCAGCTGGTCTCGGCCGGTGCCTACAGCCTGGGCCACGGCGGCAACGACGCGCAGAAGACCATCGGCATCATCTGGATGCTGCTGATCGCCACCGGCTACGCCTCGGCCAGCGACGCGGTGCCGCCGACCTGGGTCATCGTGAGCTGCTACGCCGCCATTGCGCTGGGCACCATGTTCGGCGGCTGGCGCATCGTGAAGACCATGGGCCAGAAGATCACCAAGCTCAAGCCCGTGGGCGGCTTCTGCGCCGAGACCGGCGGGGCGCTGACCCTGTTCCTGGCCACCGCGCTGGGCATTCCGGTGTCGACCACTCACACCATCACGGGCGCCATCGTCGGCGTCGGTGCCACGCAGCGCGCCAGCGCGGTGCGCTGGGGCGTGGCGGGGAACATCGTCTGGGCCTGGGTCCTGACCATTCCCGCCTCGGCTTTCGTTGCGGCGATGGCTTACTGGTTCAGCTGGCAGATCTTCTGAAGCGCTGAAGCGTCGACGCCTCGTTCGCAGAGGTCGCCGCGCCTGATCCGGCTACTGTGAGATTTTTCGGCCTTCTTCGATCTGGTGCTCGAAGTAGTGCTGGAAGCTGTACACGATGCTCGCCATCAGGATCGAGCTGCCGAAGAACAAAGACGCGACCACGGCGCCGATCGTGAGCCAGTTGGTCTGGCCCGGCGCGGCGTCGGGCGCTGCGCCGGCGTTGAAGCGGGCATTCCATTTCTCGGGCGTCATCAGGCCGTAGATGATCGCCATCAATGCGCAGCCCGCGATCGTGAAGCCGAGCAGCGGGATCAGCGCCCAGCTCACGCCGTCGTCCACGCCGTACATGCGCAGGCGCTCGATGCCGTAGATGCCCAGCGCCGTGGGAATGGGCAGCAGCCAGCCGAGCCAGTCGCCCATGCCGCGCAGGTAGAAGCGGTGCAGGCCCAGCGGGCCCCCGAGGAAGGAGAGCCAGGCGGCCACGGTCTTGCTTTTCATCTTTTTCATCATTCGGGTTTGGTGCGGCTGCCTTCGCCGAGTATTTTTTCCATCAGGACCACGTCGCGCCAGGCGTCGAACTTCCAGCCGCAGTCTTTCAGCACGCCCACGTGCGTGAAGCCCTGGCTGCGGTGCACGCCGACCGAGCCGGCGTTGGCCGAGTCGCCGATCACCGCGATCAGCTTGCGCACGCCGACCGCTTCGGCCGCCTGCGAAAGCGCCGCCAGCAGCTGTGCGCCCACGCCCTTGCCGCGCGCGGCCTCGGACATGTAGATCGAGTCTTCGGCCGAAAACCGGTAGGCCGGGCGAGGCTTGAACCAGTTGCAGTAGGCAAAACCCAACACTTCGCCGTTTTCTTCGGCGACGAGGTAGGGCAGGTTCTTGTCCAGCACGTCGGCGCGCCGGGCGGCCATGTCGGCCTCGGACGGGGGCTCGGTTTCGAAGGTACCGGTGCCGTGCAGCACGTGGTGGGCATAGATGGCCGTGATGGCTGCGATGTCTTCGTCGCGGCTGGGGCGGAGGGTGAGGGTCATGCGGGTGGGGCAGGCGGCGCGGGGCCGGAATTCGGAGAAAAACCCGGGTCGGGCTATAATCGTGGGCTTTTCAGCGTGCGCTGGCCGGGTGGCCATGTCGCGTGTCTCGACGCTGGAAGAACATCGTGAGCGGGCCTCTTTCTATTTGAACTGGCTCGCTGACCACCCAAGGATAAATCATGGTCGTCATTCGACTCTCCCGCGGCGGCTCCAAAGGCCGTCCGTTCTTCAACATCGTCGTGTCGGACAAGCGCGTTCGCCGCGATGGCCGCTTCATCGAGCGCCTGGGTTTCTACAACCCGACCGCCAAGGAAAACGAAGAAAGCATCCGCATCGCCCAGGACCGCCTCGCGTACTGGAAGAGCGTCGGTGCCCAGGCTTCGCCCACGGTGCTGCGCCTGATCAAGCAAGCCGCTGCCGCGGCCCCCAAGGCGGCCGCCTAAGCCGCCCGCACGGCGATGCTGCCCACACTCGAAGCCGCCGAACTGCCGGCGGATGCGATCGAGGTCGGACGCATCGCCGATGCCTGGGGTATCAAGGGCTGGTTCAAGGTCCTGCCCCACAGCGCCCAGCCCGAGGCGCTTTTTTCTTCCAAGCGCTGGTTCCTGCAGGCTCCCGGAGCCTCCACGCCCGCCGCTTTCCGGCTCGCGGTCCGCGAAGCCAAAGAACATTCCGACTGCATCGTCGCCTCGTCCGAGGACGTGCCTGACCGCAATGCGGCCGAGGCGCTGCGCGGCGCGCGCGTGTTCGTGCCGCGCTCGAGCTTCCCGACCGCCGGCGACGACGAGTACTACTGGGTCGACCTGATCGGCCTGTCGGTCGTCAACCGCGAAGGCGTCGTGCTCGGCACGGTGCGCGAACTGCTCGCCACCGGCCCGCAGACCACGCTGGTGCTGACGGCCGAAGAAGACGGCAAGACCATCGAGCGCATGGTGCCGTTCGTCTCGGTCTTCGTCGACAAGGTCGACCTGCCCGGCCGCCTCATCACGGTCGACTGGCAACCCGATTTCTGACCCGGGCCGCGCGCGCATGCGCTTCGACGTCCTCACGCTTTTTCCCGAACTGTTCGCGCCCTTCATGGCCAGCGGCGTGACGCGTCGCGCCTACGAATCGAAGCAGGTCGAGGTCGTGCTGTGGAATCCGCGCGATTTCGCCCAGGGCAACTACAAGCGCGTGGACGACCGGCCGTTCGGCGGCGGACCCGGCATGGTGATGATGGCCGAGCCCCTGGCGGCCTGCCTCGATGCCGCGCTGGCGGCCCGCGGCGCACCGGCACCGGTGGTGCTGTTCTCGCCCATCGGCGAGGCGCTGCGCCACGAGGCCGTCGAGCGCTGGTCGGCGAGCGAAGGTGCGGTGCTGGTCTGCGGACGCTACGAAGGCATCGACCAGCGCTTCATCGATGCGCGTGTCACCCACCAGGTCAGCCTCGGCGACTTCGTGCTGTCGGGCGGCGAGATCGCGGCCATGGCGCTGCTCGACGCCGTGGCCCGCCTGCAGCCCGGCGTGCTGGGCGACGAGGCCAGCCATGTGCAGGACAGCTTCAACCCGGCGCTCGACGGCCTGCTCGACTGCCCGCACTACACACGGCCCGAGCAGTGGAACGGGCAGGGCGTTCCGGCGCCGCTGCTCTCGGGCCACCATGCGCAGATCGAGCGCTGGCGGCGCGACCAGCGCCTGGCCATCACGGCCGCGCGGCGCCCCGAGCTGATCGATGCCGCACGGGCGGCAGGCAAGCTCAACAAGGCCGATGAGGCCGCGCTGAAAAAAAAGCTATAATCCGCGGTTCCCCGATCCTCTGTCCGGCCGCGCCCGGTTTGTTGGTGGTTCTTCCGCCAAAGCCCACGGCGCCTTTAGTGCAGCCCGAAACGATCGATATCCAGGAAATCATGAACCTCATCCAGACCCTCGAGCAGGAAGAAATTTCCCGTCTCGGCAAGACCATCCCCGATTTCATGCCCGGTGACACGGTCATCGTCAGCGTGAACGTCGTCGAAGGCAGCCGCAAGCGCGTGCAGGCCTACGAAGGCGTCGTGATCGCCAAGCGCAACCGTGGCCTCAACAGCGGCTTCACCGTGCGCAAGATCTCCAGCGGCGAAGGCGTGGAACGTACGTTCCAGACCTACAGCCCGCTAATCGCCGGCATCGAAGTCAAGCGCCGCGGCGACGTGCGCCGTGCCAAGCTGTACTACCTGCGCGAGCGCAGCGGTCGTTCGGCACGCATCAAGGAAAAGCTGCCGGGCAAGTCGCAGAAGGCTGCGTCGGCCGCTTAATCAGCCGCCGTCCTTTCTGCTCAAAAAGCCGCCGCTCTGGCGGCTTTTTGCGTTGGCGCCGCGCTTCAAGACAGTTTTCCATTTTTACGCTCTACTCCTTTCATTCCGCCACAGGCCGCATCCTCTCTTGACCTCCTCCACTTCCGCCCCCACGTCCTCCGCCGTCGTCGAACCCGTCAATGCCGTGGTGCCGCCCGCGTTGCTGCAGATCGACCCGCGCCAGGCGCCCTTCGTGGACGGAAGCGATGGTCTGCCGGCGGTGGCGCCGACGCAGCTGACGGCAATGGCCCTGCGTGCGCGCTTTGCCTCGCCGCCGGTCTGGACGCCCGAGCTTCGCCGCGAGCCCCGCATGACCGACCGCGTGCCGGCCCAGGCCGCCGTGCTGGTACCGATCGTGCAGCGACCGCAAGGCGCGACGGTGCTGCTCACCGAGCGCACCACGCACCTGTCGACCCATTCGGGGCAGGTGGCCTTTCCCGGCGGGCGCGTCGACCCCGAGGACGCCAACATCCAGGCCGCCGCCCTGCGCGAAGCCTGGGAAGAGGTGGGCCTGTCGGCGCAGTTCATCGAGGTGCTCGGCACCTTGCCGACCTACACGACGGTCACCTCGTTCGTCGTGACCCCGGTGGTCGCGCTGGTGCAGCCCGACTTCGTGCTCGACATCAATCCGTTCGAGGTGGCCGAGGCCTTCGAGGTGCCGCTGGCCTGGCTGATGGACCCGGCCAACCACCGCCGCCACGCGGTCAGCGCCACCGATGGGGTCCGGCGCGAGTGGTACTCGATGCCGTACGTCGACGGGCTGCACGAGCGCTTCGTCTGGGGCGCCACCGCAGGCATGCTGCGCAACCTCTACCGCTTCCTCGCCGCCTGAGCCTGATCGGGCGCCACCTGGGACGAAAACCTTCAGGTGCTCTCGCTATCATCGAAGGATGAGCTTCTTTGCCATCCTGTGCGCGTTGCTGATCGAGCAGGTGCGGCCGCTGGGCCCGCACAACCCCGTGTACGGCGGCGTCCTGGCGTGGACGCGCTGGACCAGCCGCAACTTCGATGCGGGCAAGCCGCACCACGGATGGATCGCCTGGGGGCTCGCGGTGTTCGTGCCCACGCTGCTGTCGCTGGGCGTGCACTGGCTGCTGGTGCTCACGCTGGGCCTGCCGTTCGCCGTGCTGTGGAGCGTCGCGGTGCTCTACATGACGCTGGGCTTTCGCCAGTTCAGCCACCATTTCACCGACATCCGCGATGCGCTCGACGAGGGCGACGAGCCGCTCGCGCGCTCGCTGCTGGCGCACTGGCAGGGCGTCGATGCCGCCGAGCTGCCGCGCAGCGAAATCGTGCGCCATGTGATCGAGCATTCGGTCATTGCGGCGCACCGGCACGTGTTCGGCGTGCTGGCCTGGTTCTCGGTGCTTGCCGCCCTCGGCCTGGGGCCGGCGGGCGCGGTGTTCTATCGCATGAGCGAGTTCGTCGCGCGCTACTGGGCCCACAAGAACGGCGCGCCCGTGCAGCCTTCGAGCGTGGCGGTGCAGGACGCCGCCGAGCGCGCCTGGCATGCCGTCGACTGGCTGCCCGCGCGCATCACGGCGCTCGGCTTCGCCGTGGTCGGCAGCTTCGAGGAGGCCATCGACTGCTGGCGCAACGACGCGCGGCGCTTCCCCAACGAGAACGACGGCGTGATCCTCGCGGCCACGTCCGGCGCGGTGAACGTGCGCCTGGGCGGCGGCTCGCTGAGCCCGATCCCGGTGGCCGATCCGCTGCCGCGCGCGCAGGCCGGCGAGTCGCCAAGCGTCGGCCGGCGCCTGGACAGCGGCAGCACGCCGGGTCGCGAGCCCGAGCCCGGCCACCTTCGCAGCGTGGTCGGCCTGGTCTGGCGATCGGTCGTGATGTGGATGGTGCTGCTGGCCTTGCTCACGCTCGCGCGCTTGCTCGGCTGACCCCATGACCACCCCGTCCGCACCGGCCTTCTGGAGCCCGCGCATCGGCGCGCTCGAGCCCTACGTGCCCGGCGAGCAGCCGCGCATCGCCAACCTCGTCAAGCTCAACACCAACGAGAACCCGTACCCGCCGTCGCCGGACGCCATCGCGGCGATCCAGCGCGCGGCGGCCGACGGGCTGGAACGCTACCCCGACCCCACGTCGCTCGTGCTGCGTGAAGCCGTGGCACGCCGCCACGGCCTGCAGGTCGGCGAAGTGTTCGCGGGCAACGGCTCGGACGAGGTGCTCGCGCACGCGTTCTTCGCCTTCTTCCAGCAGGCGCAGCCGCTGCTGATGCCCGATGTGAGCTACAGCTTCTACAAGGTCTATGCCCAGCTCTATGGCATCGCCTGCGAGCAGCTGCCGGTCGATGAGGGCCTGCGCATCGACATCGATGCGTTCGCGGCGCGTGCCCGTCAGGGCTGCGGCGGCATCGTCATCGCCAACCCGAACGCGCCGACCGGCATCGGCCAGCCGCTGGCGCGCATCGAGCAGCTGCTTGCGGCATGCCCCGATCGCGTCGTGCTGGTCGACGAGGCGTATGTCGATTTCGGCGGCGAGAGTGCGCTGCCGCTGATCAGTCGGTATCCGAACCTGCTCGTGGTGCAGACGCTGTCCAAGTCGCGCTCGCTGGCCGGCCTGCGTGTCGGTTTCGCCTGCGGGCAGGCGCACCTCATCGACGCGCTGGTGCGGGTCAAGGACAGCTTCAATTCGTACCCGATCGACCGGCTGGCCTCGGCCGGTGCCGTGGCCTCGCTCGACGACGAGGCGTGGTTCCGCAAGACACGCGACCAGGTCGTCGACACGCGCGAAGGCCTGACTCTGCAGCTCGAGGACCTGGGCTTCGAGGTGCTGCCGTCGCAGGCCAACTTCGTGTTCGCGCGCCACCCGCAGCGCGATGCGGCCGAGCTGGCCGCCTTGCTGCGCGAGCGTGCGGTGCTGGTGCGGCATTTCAGGCAGCCACGCATCGCGCAGTACCTGCGCATCAGCATCGGCACGCGGGACCAGTGCAGCGTGCTCGTGCAGTGCCTGCAGGACATCCTGGCCTGACATCCCGAGGCAAGTCCATGTCGACCCTTCACGCCGATCCGCGCGCCGTTGCCTGCGCATCGTTCTGGCAAGCCTTGAGCGACAAGCTCGAGGGCCTGCATGCCTTGTCGGGCCCCGCGCTGGTGGAGGCGCTGAACGCGCTGCTGCAGCCCTTCTTTCCGAACCTGGCCGCCGAAGTGCTGGGCGACCCGCCGGCTTTCACGCTCGTGCTGACAGCGCACGGCGCCGAAGACGATTTTGAGGACCTCATGGCGCTGGTGCGCAGCGCGCCCGCGTTGCCCCAGGTCGAGGTGCAGGCCTTCCGGCAGCGCATGCGCGAAGGTTTCAGCATGCGCATGAACGACTTCGAACTGGCCTGCGCGGACGTTCTCGTGAAGCACGAGCCCTACAGGGGGCGGGTGGCGCTGGAGATCGGCTTTGCCAAGCCCATTCCGATGGACATGCAGGATCACGCGCGTCACATGAGCCTGATCATGCTCGACCACATCCTGGGCGAGTACGACTTCGCGGTGAAGGTCGGGCCGGTCGATCATGTCGAGGCCGATGCGCAAGCGGATTTCGATGGCGTGCCGCTCGATGACTTCGTGCCTCTGTTCGACGCATGCTGGCGCGAGGACCTGGGCCACACCGGCGTGTTTCCCGCGGGCGAGCACGGCTGGTCCGGCCTGACGGCCACGCGCACCGCCGAGGACGGCAGCGAGGTCGAGGCGGTCGTGATGCGAAACGACGCCGCGAACGCACTGCTCGGGCGTGCCGACCTGGGCCATCGGCTCTCGGCTGCCATCCCCGTCGAATCGGGCGAGGAACTGGACGAGGCCCGTGCTTACGAAGACCGGCTGACCGCGCTGCTGCAGACGCACGGTGAAGGCTGCTGCACGCACATCGTGCTGGAAGAGGGTGTTCGCACCGTGCACTTCCATGTGGCCGATCCGCAGGCGGCCATCGCGCATGCGCAATCGGTTCAGGAAGCGCTGGAGTTGCCGGTGGCGCTGGACCTTGCCTTCGATCCGACCTGGAAGTCGTACCGCACCTGGCTGGCCTGAGCGCGACCAGCCCCTCGGTGCTGCATCAGTAGCGCGTCTGGCTCAGTTCGGCGAACAGCTCGCCGTAGATCTTGTAGCGCGAGGCGCTGATCGGTCCGGGTTGCGTCGCCGTTTCGACGTTCGAGATCACGCCGCAGCCGGGCTCGTGCAGGTGGGTGCAGTTGTAGAACTTGCAATCGCCCGTGTGCTCGGCGATGTCGGGCATGAGGCCGGCGAGCTGCATCGGCTCGATGTGGTTCAGGCCGAATTCCTGGAAGCCCGGCGAGTCGATGAGGCCGGTGGTGCGGGCCTCGTCGATCCAGTACCAGGTGGTGCTGGTGGTCGTGTGCTTGCCCGAATTGAGGGCCTGCGAAATCTCTTGCGTCAGCACGCTCGCGCCGGGCACCAGCAGGTTGGTGAGCGTGCTCTTGCCCGAGCCGGACGGGCCGAGCACCAGCGTCGACTTGCCCGCCAGCAGTTTCATCAACGACGCGTAGTCGGTCTCGCCCGAGGCCTTGAGCGACAGCGGCAGCACGCCGTGGTGCATGCGGCGGTAGGGCGCCAGCTTGGCCCAGGCGCGCGCAAAGGGCTCGACGAGGTCGCTCTTGTTGAGCGCGATGATGGGCGTGATGCGCTCGGCCTCGGCCGCGATCAGTGCGCGCGCCAGCTGGTGTTCGGAAAACTCCGGCTCGGCCGCGATCAGGATCAGCACATGGTCGAGGTTGGCCGCGAACGACTTGGTGCGGATCTCGTCCTGTCGGTAGAAGAGGTTGCGCCGCGGCAGCACCTCTTCGATGGTGCCTTCGTCTTCGGTGGCCTGCCAGCGCACGCGGTCGCCGACCACGGCCTGGCTCTTCTTGCCGCGCGGGTGGCAGATCAGCCGCTCGCCGGTGGGCGTTTCGACGAGGCAGTGACGCCCGTGGCTGGCGACGACGAGGCCGTCGTGGTGCGCCTTCCCCGTGTTGTGCGCAGCGGGGGTGAAGGCGGCGCGGCCCGGCTTAGCCACAGGCGCGTGTCCTCATGCGGCGGGGCTCGCAACCAGCGCGTCGGCCTGCCGAGCGCAATCGAAATCGGTGATCGAGAGGCCGTTCACGTCGTGCGTATTGAAGCGCACCACGCACCGGTTGTAGTGCACCGACAGGTCGGGGTGGTGGTCCTGCGTGTGGGCCACCATCGCCAGCGCATTCACGAAGGCGATGGTCTCGAAGTAGTTCGCGAAGGTGAAGGTCTTCTCGATGGCGACATCGGCGCCGTCGCCGGTGAGCTTCCAGCCGTCGAGCTGGGCCAGGCCCGAGACGATCTCGGTGGCGCTCAGGGCCTTGCGGGGCGGGAGGTTTTTCCAGTCCTTGGGTTTGAACATGCTGCTCATGAGGGGCTTCGCTGAAAAGGTGGGTCGAGGGTCACGCCGCGGCCATGCGCGCAAGGCGCTCGGAGGCGGGCGGGTGGGAGTAGTAGAACTTGACGAACACCGGGTCGGGCGTGAGCGTCGAAGCGTTGTCCTGGTAGAGCTTGAGCAGGGCGGCCGACAGGTCGGCGCCGCTGGTCTGCGCCACGGCGTAGGCATCGGCCTCGAACTCGTGCTTGCGCGACAGGCGCGCCGGCAGCGGGGCGACGAAGAAGCTGAACACCGGCACGGCCAGCATGAACAGCAGCAGCGCCAGCGCGTTGTTGGGCGCGGCCGGCGACAGGTTGGGCTGCACGCCCAGGCCGGCGTAGAACCAGACCTGCGTCGAGACCCAGCCCAGGAGCGCGAAACCGGCCAGGCTCAGCGCGAACATCGCGACCAGCCGCTTCACGATGTGGCGGTGCTTGAAGTGGCCGAGCTCGTGCGCGAGCACGGCCTCGACTTCGCCGGCGTTGAGCTGGCGCAGCAGCGTGTCGTAGAACACCACGCGCTTGCTGGCGCCGAAGCCGGTGAAGTAGGCATTGGCGTGCGCGCTGCGCGTGCTGCCGTCCATCACGAACAGGCCCTTGGCCGCGAAGCCGCAGCGCTTCATGAGCGCCGTGACGCGCGCCTTGAGCGTGGGGTCGTCCAGCGGCTTGAACTTGTTGAACAGCGGGGCGATGAAGGTCGGATAGATCAGCATCAGCAGCAGGTTGAAGCCCATCCACGCACCCCAGGCCCAGAGCCACCAGAGCGTGCCGGCTGCACCCATGAGCCACAGGATGAGCGCCGCGATCGGCAGCCCGATCAGCGCGCCGAGCAGCGTCGACTTGACGGCGTCGGTGAGCCAGAGCTTCCAGGTCATCTTGTTGAAGCCGAAGCGCTCCTCGAGCCGGAAGGTCTGCCACAGCGTGAACGGCAGCTCCAGCAGGCCGCCGATCACGGCAAAGGCCGCCAGCAGCGCCAGTTGCTGCACCATGCCGCCGCCCAGCCACACCAGCAACAGCTTGTTCAGCAGGTCGAGCCCGCCGAGCAGCGTCCAGCCCAGCAGCAGGGCGGCGCCCCAGGCCATTTCGACGAGCCCGAAGCGCGCCTTGGCGATCGTGTAGTCGGCGGCCTTCTGGTGGGCGGCCAGCGTGATCGTGCTGGCGAAGGCGGCCGGCACGGCGCCGCGGTGGCGCGCCACGTGGCGCACCTGGCGGGTGGCCAGCCAGAACTTCACGAGCAGGCCCGCCACGAGCGCCGCCGCGAAGGCAAGGGTGAAGATGAGCGAATAAGACATCATGAAGCGGCGAGTTTAGTCCCCGGTATATCGGGGTGCAGGCCTTCGACGACAATCCTGCGATGCCCGAATCCCTTGACCCGACGCCCCCCGCAACCGTCCCCACCCTGAAGAAAAGCGACCAGAACCTGGTCTGGCTCGACTGCGAAATGAGCGGCCTCGACCCCGAGAAAGAGCGCCTGCTCGAGATCGCCGTGGTCGTCACCGGCCCCGACCTCACGCCCCGCATCGACGGCCCCGTGCTCGTCATCCACCAGAGCGACGCCGTGCTCGACGCCATGGACGCCTGGAACAAGGGCACCCACGGCCGCAGCGGCCTGATCGACAAGGTCAAGGCCTCCACGCTGGACGAAGCCGCGGCCGAGCAGCAGCTGCTCGAATTCATCGCCAAGTACATCCCCAGGAGCGGCTCGCCGATGTGCGGCAACACCATCGGGCAGGACCGGCGCTTCCTGGTCAAGTTCATGCCCAAGCTCGAGGCGTACTTCCACTACCGCAACCTCGACGTCAGCACCCTCAAGGAGCTGGCCAAGCGCTGGAAGCCTGCGGCCTACACCGCCTTCAAGAAGCAGCAGGCGCACACCGCGCTGGCCGACGTGCACGAGTCCATCGAGGAGCTGGCGCACTACCGGGAAACCTTCCTGCGCTTGGTGGATTGACAACAATTAGGTAAAAACCCGAAGCCGTGCCATAATCGCAGGCTTCGCTGATTTGAACGCGTCTTTGGACACAGATCAGCGTCTCTCGCATCTCCCTATCTTGCACACCGCGCCCGATCGCATCCGCTGATCAAAAAGGGCCGCAGCCTCCGACGAAAGCCGGAAGTTGAATGTCGTTGGATGGTTGATGTTTTTAACCACCAACGGGGCGCCGCCTACGGCAGCGCTCGCGTTTGAGATTGATATTCATGACCGACGCTTTTGAAGCGCAGGGCGAACTCGCGCCTGTGCAATCCGCTACCCATAACGAATTCACCGCTGTCGCGGAAACCGTGTCCGAGGCCCCGATCCTCGACGCACTGGACGCCGCAGCCCCCGAGGCCGCCGAAGCCGAAGCGCCCGCCGCGCCCAACGGTTTCATCAAGCTGGGCCTCGCCCCCGAACTGATCGCCGCCGTGGCTGACATGGGTTTCACCCAGCCGACCACCGTGCAGGAAAAGGTCGTGCCGATCGCCATGGGCGAAGCCGGTTCGGCCCGTTTCGTCGACCTGATGGTGTCGAGCCAGACCGGCTCGGGCAAGACCGCCGCCTTCCTGCTGCCCGTGCTGCACACGCTGATCAAGCGCCAGGCCGAGGCCGAAGCCGAAGCCAAGGCCGAGTTCCAGCGCCTGGCCGCTGAAGCCGCTGCCCGTGGCGAAGCGCCGCTCAAGAAGCCCAAGCGCAAGGACCCGACCAACGCCCGTCATTTCAAGGCCGCCACCCCCGGCGCCCTGATCCTGTGCCCGACGCGCGAACTCGCGCAGCAGGTTGCACACGACGCCATCGAACTGGTGCGTCATTGCCGCGGCCTGCGCGTTGCCAACGTGGTGGGCGGCATGCCTTACCAGCTGCAGATCGCCAAGCTGCAGAACGCCGACCTCGTGGTCGCCACGCCGGGCCGTCTGCTCGACCTGCAGCGCTCGCAGCAGCTCAAGCTCGACCAAGTCAAGTTCCTGGTGGTCGACGAAGCCGACCGCATGCTCGACCTCGGCTTTGCCGACGACCTGGCTGAAGTCAACCAGCTCACCATCGAGCGCCAGCAGACCATGATGTTCAGCGCCACCTTCGCGCCGCGCATCCAGCAGCTGGCGCAGCGCGTCATGCGCGAGCCGCAGCGCATCACCATCGACAGCCCGCAAGAAAAGCACGCCAACATCAAGCAGTCGCTGTACTGGGCCGACAACAGCCAGCACAAGCGCAAGCTGCTCGACCACTGGCTGCGCGACACCAGCATCAACCAGGCGATCGTGTTCGCCAGCACGCAAGTCGAGTGCGACGGCCTCGCCAACGACCTGCAGCAAGAAGGCTTCAGCGCCGTCGCGCTGCACGGCGCCCTGAGCCAGGGCCTGCGCAATCGCCGCCTGATGGCACTGCGCCAGGGCCAGGTGCAGATCCTGGTGGCCACCGACGTTGCCGCCCGCGGCATCGACGTGCCGACCATCACCCACGTCTTCAACTTCGGCCTGCCGATGAAGGCCGAGGACTACACCCACCGCATCGGCCGCACCGGCCGTGCCGGCCGCGATGGCCTGGCCATCACGTTCGCCGAGTTCCGCGATCGCCGCAAGATCATGGACATCGAGCACTACAGCCGCCAGCAGTTCAAGGCGGAAGTGGTGGCCGGCCTCGAGCCGCAACAGCGCATGCCGCAATCGCGTCCCCCGATGGGCGAGTACCGCGGCGGCCGCGGCGACAACTTCTCGCGCGATCGCAAGTTCGGCAACGGCGGCGCGGGCGGCGGCGGTGGCTACCGCGGCAACAACAACGGCGGCGGCTATGCCGGCGCCAGCGGCTTCAACGACCGCAATTCGCGCGGCCCGGCCCAGGGCCAAGGCCCGCGCGGCTTCCAGGGCGGCCAGAACTCCGGCTTCGGCGGCGGCCGTGACGAAGGCGGCAATGGCGGCGGCTACGGTCGCAAGCCGGGCTGGGGCGACAGCGCCCCGCGCGGCGGCCACGGCCATGGCGGCGGTCGCGGCGACGGCGGTTTCGCACCCCGTGAAGGCTTTGCGCCCCGCGAAGGTTTCGCACCGCGCGGCAACGGCGCCGGTCACGGCGGCCCGGGCAAGGTGTTCGTGCCCCGCGACGCGCAAAAGCGCGCGTTCAAGCCCAGCCGCTGATCGCCCCTGCAAGCGGCCTTGAAAAAGGCCGCTTCCCCCTCAAAAGCCCGCGCTTCTCACGAACGCGGGCTTTTTCGTTGTCGGGTTTCCGAGCACTCCGGTGCCCATGAAGTTGGTTGACACCTGAATCGATGAAAAGTAATGTAATGGCGCATTGCTTCTCCCCGGTCCGTTCGCGGCTGCCGGTTCATCGACACCTGTTCTCGACTTTCGATCATGAAAATTGCGATTCTTGGGGGTGGCCACGGCGCCTATGCGGCCGCCGCGGACCTGTCTGAAACCGGCCATGAAGTGCGCCTGTGGCGCCGCGATGCCGCCGCGCTCGAACCCGTCGTGCAGGCCGGCGCGATCACGCTGAAAGACGCCGCCGGTGCGCGCGAGGTGCCCATCGCGCTCGCGACTGCCGACATCGGCGCTGCGCTGAAGGGCGCCGAGCTCATCGTCATTCCCACGCCCGCCATCGCCCAGCACGACATCGCGCTGGCCATGGCGCCGCATCTGGTCGACGGCCAGGTCGTGTTCCTGCCGCCGGGCACCTTCGGCAGCTACGTGATGGCGCAGGCGGTGAAGGTCGCCGGCAACCGTGCCGACGTGGCCTGGGCCGAGACCGGCACCTTGCCGTACCTCGCGCGCAAGCACGGCGAGCGCGAGGTCAACGTCACCATCCGCGCGATCCGCCTGCCCACAGGCGTCTACCCGGCGCGCAAGGAGGCGCAGGCGATCGAGGTGATCCGCCGCGCCTACCCGGCCGTGCACGGCTGCGGCGACGCGCTCTCGGGCGCGCTGATGAACGCCGGCCCCGTCATCCATCCGCCGCTGATGGTGATGAACGCCGCCCCCTTGCAGCACTTCGAGCGCTGGGACATCCACAACGAAGGCACCCAACGCGCCGTGCGCGACGTGACCGACCGCCTCGACCAGGAGCGCATGGCCGTGCGCGAGGCCTTCGGGCAGGGCGCGCCGCACTATCCGCTGGCCGACCACTACAACAACGACCAGTGGATGTACGGCGATGCGCACAAGCAGCTCGTCAAGTCGGGCGACTGGCGCGAGAACATCGACCTGCACACGCACCGCTACATCACCGAGGACACCGAACTCGGCCTGGCCTTCCTGGCCTCGGCCGCGCGCCATGCGGGCGTGGACGCGCCCATCGCGCACGGCCTGCTGGCCATCGTCGGCGGCTTCCTCGGGCGCGACCTGCGCCAGGGCCCGCGCACCTTCGAGAGCCTGGGCCTGGCCAGCCTGAGCGCGACCCAGCTCAAGCAGAGGCTGCACGATGGCGAATGAGCCCGCGCCGCCGCGCTTCGCCGCCGTGGGCGCCGGCCGCATGGGGCGCGGCATCGCCATCGCGTTCGCCTATGCGGGCCATCGCATCTCGCTGATCGACCTGCGCCCGCGCGCGCCCGAGGCCTGGCAGCGCTTGCGCGACGAGGCGCAGGCGGAAATCGTGGCGAGCCTTTCGGGCCTTGCGCAGCTCGGCGTGATCGATGCCTCGCAGGTCGAACGCATCGCCGCGCGCGTGGACTTCGTGAATGCAGAAGGAGCACCACGCGCATTGGCCGCCGCCGAGCTGGTGTTCGAAGGCGTGCCCGAAACCATGGACGCCAAGCGCGAGGCCTTCGAGCACCTCAACCGCCATTGCCGCGACGACGCGATCCTCACCTCGACCACCAGCAGCATCCTCGTGACGCAGCTGGCCGCGCTGGTGCGCCGGCCCGAGCGCTTCCTGAACATGCACTGGCTCAACCCGGCCTACGTGATTCCCGTGGTCGAGCTGAGCTGCCACCCCGGCACCGACGCCGGCGTGCTCGCACGCACCAAGGCATTGATGGAGGCCATCGGCAAGCTGCCCGTGGTCTGCGGCGCGTCGCCCGGCTACATCGTGCCGCGCCTGCAGGCGCTCGTGATGAACGAGGCGGCCCGCATGATCGAAGAAGGCGCTGCCACAGCGGAAGAAATCGACAAGGCCACGCGCTACGGACTGGGCCTGCGCTTCGCGGCGCTCGGCGTGGTCGAGTTCATCGACTTCGGCGGCTGCGACATCCTGCACCACGCGAGCCGCGAGATGTCGGCCTCGCTCGATGCGGGGCGCTACACGGCGCCGGCCATCGTCGGACGCATGGTCGAGGAAGGGCGGCTGGGCCTGAAGAGCGGCAGCGGCTTCTACGACTACGCGGGCCGCGACACCGCCGCCTACCGCCGCGACGTGCTCTCGCGCACGCTCGGCGAACTCAAGCACGCGGGCCTGTGGCGCGCGCCGGCCGACGAGACGCTGTCATGACGATCCGCCGCGCCTTCGCCGACCTGTCGGTGGGGCAGGTGCACCACGCCGTGTGCGGCGACGCGCAGGCGCCGGCCGTGCTGCTGCTGCACCAGTCGCCGCGCAGCTGGGCCGAGTACCGCGAGGTGCTGCCGCTGATCGCCGGCGCGGGCTACCGCGTCATCGCCATGGACACGGCGGGCTTCGGCGATTCGGCCGACGGCGGCGTGCCCGCGAGCATTGCGCAGTGGGCGCGCGTCGCCTGCGAGCTGCTCGATGCGCTCGGCATCGCGCAGGCCGACGTGGTGGGGCATCACACCGGTGGCGTGATCGCGATCGAGCTGGCCGCTGCGTTTCCTGAGCGCGTGCGCAGCCTCGTGCTGTCGTCCACGCCGTACACCGACGAGGTGTTTCGCCGCGCCCGTGCGCAGCGTCCACCCATCGACGAAGTGGCGCCCAGCGACGACGGCAGCCACCTCGCCGCGCTGTGGCAGAAGCGGCAGGCCTTCTATCCGCCGGGGCGCCCCGACCTGCTCGAGGCCTTCGTGCGCGATGCGATGAAGGTCTGCCACCGCGTGGAGGAAGGGCACCGCGCCGTGGCCTCGTACCGCATGGAAGAGCGCATCGGCCGCGTGACGCAGCCGACGCTCATCGTGCGCGCCACGCTCGACCCTTTCGCCGCGCCGCATGCGGCGGAGCTGCAGCACCACCTGCCGCAGGCGCGCATCGTCGACATCGACGGCGGCATGGTGCCCTTGCCCGACCAGATGCCCGAAGCCTTCGCGCGCACGGTGCTCGACTTCCTGGCGACACGGCCATGAAGGCCGTTCGCATCCATGGCTTCGATGCCGCGCCGGTGCTCGAAGATCTGGCCGACCCCGTGGCGCGACCCGGCCGCACCCTCGTGCGCATGCAGGCCGCCACTGTCGGTCACATCGACCGCACCGTGTGGCAGGGCCGCTTCCTGCGGCATCCGCCGCTGCCGTACACGCCGGGTGTGGAGGCTGCGGGCGTTGTCGTCGCGAGCGAGCGGTATGCAGAAGGGCAGCGCGTGTGGTTGCGTGGCAGCGGATTGGGCACGCTGTTCGATGGCACCTGGTGCGAGCTGATCGATGCACCTGACGACGCACTCGGCGTGTTGCCCGATGCGGTGCCGATGGCGCTCGGCGCAGCGTTCTTCTCGCCCACCACGTCGGCCTGGGTCGCCTTGCATGAGGTCGCCCGATTGAAGCCTGGAGAGCAAGTGTTGGTGACGGGCGCAAGCGGCGCGGTGGGTTCGTTGGTGATGCAGTTGGCACGCGATGCAGGCTGCATCGCAACGCCTGTCGATCCGAAGGCAGGCTCGCCCGAAAAATCCAGCGTCGACTTGCTCATCGACACCGTCGGCGGCGAAGTGCTCGCTGCCGCCTTGCCTGCCGTGCGCCCCGGCGGTCGCGCCGTGCTGATCGGCTACACGGCTGGCCCAACGCTGCACCTGGACATCGCGCACTTCCTGCAGCGCGACGTGGCGCTGCTGCCGCTCAACATGTTCCGGCGCGAAGCCGCAGGCCGCGCAGCCGCTCCAGAGTTGCTTGCGAGGCTGGCCGACGGCCGCCTGCATCTCGACGTGCAGCCCTTCGCGCTCGCCGATGCAGCCCTCGCACTCGACTGGATCGCCAGACGCGGTCATGGCGGCCATCGCGGCCGCGCGGTGCTCGTGCCCTAGTCAGGCCTCAGGCCACGCGCTTCAGTCTTCGTCCGGCACCTCGACCGGCACATGCACATGCAGGTCGATCATCTGCCGCAGCGTCTGCTTGAGCTCTTCGGCGCGTCGCAGGCCGAAGGGTTCGAGCACGCGGCGCTCGTGCTCGCGCGCCAGTTCCATCAGGTGCTCTACAGCCTTCAGCCCCGCGGGCGTGATGCGCACCAGCGTGATGCGGCGATCACTTTCATGGGGCAGGCGCTCGACCTGGCCGCGCGCTTCCATGCGGTCGAGCAGCCGCGTCACGGTCGGCTGCTTGGTCACCGTGACCTGTGCGAGCTGGCCGATGCTGACCGCGTCGCTGCCTGCCAGCGACGCCATCACGCGCCACTCCGACACCGAAAAACCCTGCTGCCGCGCCACCTCGTGGAACTCCGAAGAGATCAGCTGGCTGGCCTGCGCAAGCAGCGCGGGCAGGTAGTCATCGACGAAGCGATGCGTTTCCTTGGATGGTTCAGACATGAAGGCGCCTCCTGTTTGCCGCAGGCATGCGGATTGCATGGCTAGGGTAATTCATGATTGTGGATACATTCATTTCTAAACATTATAGGAACCGTGATGTGACCCCGGGGCCGCATCCTCCCACGAGAAAGAAGAAGGACATCCATGGCTGAGCGTTCGTTCGTCGAAGAAGTCAAGAAGCTGAGACTTACTGGTGGAGAAGTGTTCCGCGGCGAAGGCATTCTGGCCGTCACCAAGGCCCTGCTGGAGTCGGGGGTGTCGTATGTGGCGGGCTACCAGGGCGCGCCCATCTCGCACCTGATGGACGTGCTGGCCGACGCGCAAGACATCCTGGCCGACCACGGCATCCGCTTCGAAAACAGCGCCAGCGAAGCCACCGCCGCCGCCACGCTCGCCGCCTCCGTCAACTACCCGCTGCGCGGCGCCGTCACCTTCAAGGCGACCGTCGGCACCAACGTGGCGTCCGATGCGCTGGCCAACCTGGCCTCGGGCGGTGTCACCGGTGGCGCGCTCATCATCGTGGGCGAGGACTACGGCGAAGGCTCGTCGATCATGCAGGAGCGCAGCCATGCGTTCGCCATGAAGTCGCAGATCTGGCTGCTCGATCCGCGGCCCAACCTGCCGAGCATCGTCGATGCGGTGAAGACCGGCTTCGACCTCTCCGAGGCCAGCAACACGCCCGTGATGCTGCAGTTGCGCATCCGCGCCTGCCACGTGCACGGCCACTTCATCGCCGGCGACAACAAGCGCGCCAAGTTCACGCTGAAAGAGGCGCTGGAGAACCCGCAGCGCGACGTCAGCCGCATCGTGCTGCCGCCCGCGAGCTTCGTGCATGAACAAGAGAAGGTGAAAGACCGCTGGCCCGCCGCCGTGCGCTTCATCGAGGAGCGCCAGCTCAACGAGTTCTTCTCCGAAGAGGCCGACGACATCGGCATCATCGTGCAGGGCGGCAGCTACAACACGCTGCTGCGTGCGCTCGAACGCCTGGGCCTGGCCGACGTGTACGGCGAGACCCGCGTGCCGCTGTACGTGATGAACGTGGCCTACCCCGTCATCGAGAGCGAAGTCATCCGCTTCTGCGAAGGCAAGCGCGCCGTGCTCATCGTGGAAGAAGGCCAGCCCAACTTCGTCGAGCAGAACCTCGCGACCATCCTGCGCCAGGCCGGCTCCACCACCGCGTTGCATGGCAAGGACATGCTGCCCGTGGCCGGCGAGTACACGACGCTCGAACTGCTCAAGGGCACGCGCACCTTCTGCGAGCGCTACGAACGCCTCGCGCCGCTGCCCGTGCCCGCACCGGTGCGCAAGGTGATCCCGCTGAAGGAAGTGGCGGCCATCGGCGTCGATGCCGCGCCCGAGCCCGCGCAGCCGTCGAGCGCGCTCGGCGATGTGGTGCATGCGCGCCCGCCGGGCTTTTGCACCGGCTGCCCGGAGCGCCCGATCTTCAGCGCCATGAAGCTGGTCGAACGCGAACTCGGTGCGCACCACGTGAGCGCCGACATCGGCTGCCACCTGTTCTCGATCCTGCCGCCTTTCAACATCGGCAACACGACGATGGGCTACGGCCTCGGCGGTGCGGGCGCTTCGGCACTCAACGCACCGGCGGGCAAGCGCGCGATCTCGATGATGGGCGACGGCGGCTTCTGGCACAACGGCCTGACGAGCGGCGTGGCCAACGCGGTCTTCAACAAGAGCGACAACCTCACCATCATCGTCGACAACAACTACACCTCGGCCACGGGCGGGCAGGACATCCTCTCGTCGACCGCCGTCAACAAGACGCGCAGCACCGGCCACGAGATCGAGCGCGCCGTGCGCGGCGTGGGCGTCGAATGGGTGAAGACGATGCGCCGCACCTACGACGTCGCCGGCATGCGCGACGCGCTCAAAGACGCACTCACCACCACGAAGAAGGGCCCCAAGGTCCTCATCGCGCAATCGGAGTGCATGCTCAACAAGCAGCGGCGCGAGAAACCGCTGGTGCGCAAGGCCATCGCCGACGGCAAGCGCGTGGTGCGCGACAAGTTCGGCGTCGATGCCGACACCTGCACCGGCGACCACTCGTGCATCCGCCTGTCGGGCTGCCCGTCGCTCTCGATCAAGCCCAACCCCGATCCGCTGCGCATCGACCCCGTCGCCACCGTGCTCGACAGCTGCGTGGGCTGCGGCAACTGCGGCGACGTCTCGCACGCCGCCGTGCTGTGCCCCTCGTTCTACAAGGCGCAGGTCGTGAGCAACCCGACCGCCTGGGACCGCTTCCGCCAGCGCGTGCGCACTGCCGTCATCGGCTGGCTGCAGCGCGGCGACGCGCGCCGCCGTGACGCCTATGCCTTCTGACGCCATGACGAACAAGGTTCAACCCATCAAGATTGCCATCCTTGCCATGGGCGGGGAGGGCGGCGGCGTGCTTGCCGACTGGATCGTCGACATGGGCGAGGCCAACGGCTACGTCGCCCAGACCACCTCGGTGCCCGGCGTGGCCCAGCGCACCGGCGCGACCATCTACTACGTCGAGCTGTACCCCGATGCGCAGGCGCACGCCGACGGCGGACGCCCGGTGCTCGCGCTGATGCCGCTGCCGGGCGATGTCGATGTGGTGCTCGCCTCCGAGCTCATGGAAGCCGGCCGCGCGGTGCAGCGCGGGCTGGTCACGCGCGACCGCACCACGCTCATCGCCTCCACGCACCGCGTCTTCTCCATCGCCGAAAAGAGCGCCATGGGCGACGGCCGTGTCGACAGCGAGCAGCTGCTCGCCCACACCGCGCGCGCCGCCAAGCGCTTCATCCGCTTCGACATGGCGCAGGCCGCCGAAGCGTCGGGCAGCGTGATCAGCGCTGTGCTGTTCGGCACGCTCGCGGGCTCGGGCGTGCTGCCCTTCGGCCGCGCGCAGTTCGAGGCCACCATCGAGCGCGGCGGCGTGGGCGTGAAGCCCAGCCTCAAGGCCTTCGGTGCGGCATTCGACCGCGCACAGGACGGTGACGACGGCGAACCCGCCAAGGCCGCACCGGCTGCCACGCCCGCACCGCAGCCGCGCCACCCGGCCGTGCGCGCGCTGGTCGAGCGCGTGCAGCGCGACTTTCCGCTGCCCGCGCACGACTTCCTGCTCGAAGGCGTGCGCCGCCTCATCGACTACCAGGACCTGGCCTACGCCGGCCTGTACCTCGACCGCATGGACGCTGTGGCGAAACTGCCCGACGACGCCCACCGCCTGCTGCGCGAAACCGCGCGCCACCTCGCGCTGTGGATGTCCTACGAAGACACGGCGCGCGTCGCCGCCCTGAAGACCCGCGCCACCCGCTTCGAGCGCGTGCACGGCGAGGCCGGCGTGCAGCCGGGCCAGCTGCTCGCCATCCACGAGTACATGCACCCGCGCCTGCAGGAAATCTGCGAGACGCTGCCCGGCGGCCTCGGCCGCTGGCTCATGCACTCCACGGTGCCGAAGAAGATCGTCGAGCGCTTCACGCAGCACGGCCGCGTGATCCGCACCAGCTCGCTGCGCGGCTACCTGATGCTGCGCATGGTCGCGGCCTGCAAGGGCTGGCGCCGCTCGACGATGCGCTACGCCGACGAAAACCGCCGCATCGAAGAATGGCTGCAACGCATCGCCGCCACCGCGCCACGCAACCCCGCGCTCGCCGTCGAGCTTGCCCAGTGCCAGCGCCTGGTCAAGGGCTACAGCGACACGCATGAGCGCGGCCTGCGCAACTACGACACCGTGATGCGCGCGTTCGAGCGCGCGGGTGCCGCGCTGGCGCCCGCCACCCTGCGCGAACTGCGTGACGCGGCGCTGGCCGACGAACACGGCCACAAGCTGCAGGCCGCGCTGGTGCAGCACGCCTTGGCCTGAAGGGACCCGAACCATGACCGCTCCCACGCTCCAGCTTCGCGTCGCCGAAGCGCGCGCCCTCAACCCGCTGATCCGCCTGCTGCGCCTGCGCGCCGAAGACGGCCGCGCGCTGCCCGGCTTCGCCGCCGGCGCGCACATCCGCGTGCAGGTGACGCTGGCCGACGGCACCCCCGACTGGCGCCACTACTCGCTCATCAACTTCGCCACCGAGCGCAACGCCACCAACGCCCCGACCGACTACTTGATCGCCGTGCGCAAGGAGGCCGAAGGCCGCGGCGGTTCGCGCTTCATGCACGAAGGGCTGGCCGAGGGCAGCGTGCTCACCATCGAGCCGCCGAAGAACGACTTTCCGCTGCACACCGGCCCCGGCGGCACGGTGCTGGTGGCCGGCGGCATCGGCGTGACACCGCTCGCGTCGATGGCCGCGCGCCGCCGCGCCGAAGGCGCCGCCGTGCGCATGCACTACGCCGGCCGCAGCCGCGATCTCATGGCCTTCCTGCCCGAGCTGCAGGCGCTGCTGGGCGACGACCTGCGCGTGCATGCCGACGCCGAGGCCGGCGCACCGCTGGACATCGACGCGCTGCTCGACGGCGTGCCCGCCGGCGACCGCCTCTACGTCTGCGGCCCCAAGGTCATGCTCGACGCCGTGCTCGCCCGCACCCAGGCCCGCGGCTGGGAGCACGACCGCGTGCACTTCGAGCTCTTCACCGAACCCGTCGTGGAGGAGGGCGACCAGCCCTTCGAGGTGGAGCTTGCCCAGTCGGGCCAGCGCTTCACCGTGCCGGTCGGCCAGAGCATCCTCGACTGCCTCATCGAACACGGCTGCGATCCGATGTTCGATTGCAAGCGCGGCGAATGCGGCGTGTGCGCCGTGCCCGTGATCGAGGGCGAGATCGACCACCGCGACTACGTGCTCACCGCCCGCGAGAAGGCGGAAGGCACCGTCATGCAGATCTGCATCTCGCGCGCCAAGGGTGCGCGCCTGGTGCTCGACCTCTGAAGAAAAAAGCCAGGAAGGAGCCAGGAGAACCATGCCTTCGTACCGAGACAACCCCGATGCCGTTCGCGCGCTCGTGCAGAACGACCGCGTGCACCGCGACCTGTACATCAGCCAGGACCTTTTCGCGCTGGAGCAGGAACACTTCTTCGCCAACACCTGGAACTACGTCGGCCACGAGAGCCAGCTGCCCAAGTCGGGCGACTGGATCACCAACGAGATCGCGGGCCGCCCGCTGATCGTCGTGCGCCACAGCGACGGCAGCGTGCGCGTCATGATGAACCGCTGCGCCCACAAGGGCTCGCGCCTGGTGAACGGGCCCTGCGGCAACACCGGCAAGTTCTTTCGCTGCCCGTACCACGCCTGGACCTTCAAGACCGACGGCGCGCCGCTGGCCATTCCGCTGAAGACCGGCTACGAGCACACGCAGCTGCACGAGTGCGAGTCGGGCAAGGGCCTCACGCCGGTGAAACACGTGCGCAGCCACCGCGGCTTCATCTTCGTGAAGATCAACGACGCGGGCCCCGACTTCGACGAGTACTTCGGCGATTCGCTCAGCTCCATCGACAACATGGCCGACCGTTCGCCCGAGGGTGAGCTCGAGATCGCCGGCGGCTGCCTGCGCTTCATGCACCAGTGCAACTGGAAGATGTTCGTCGAGAACCTCAACGACACCATGCACCCCATGGTGGCGCACGAATCGTCGGCCGGCACCGCCAAGCGCATGTGGGCCGACAAGCCCGAGGACGAGCCCAAGCCCATGGCCGTGGAGCAGTTCGTGCCTTTCATGTCCGACTACAAGTTCTTCGAGGACATGGGCATCCGCACGTACGACCACGGCCACAGCTTCACGGGCGTGCACTTCAGCATCCACAGCAAGTACAAGGCGATCCCCGAATACGACGACGCCATGAAGGCGCGCTACGGCGAAGAGAAGACGGCGCAGATCCTGGGCATGGCGCGGCACAACACCGTGTATTACCCGAACCTCACGATCAAGGGCGCGATCCAGGCCATTCGCGTGGTCAAGCCCATCTCGGCCGACAAGACCCTCATCGAGAGCTGGACCTTCCGCCTCAAGGGCGCGCCGCCCGAGCTGCTGCAGCGCACCACCATGTACAACCGCCTCATCAACTCGCCGTTCTCGGTGGTGGGCCACGACGACCTGCAGGCCTACCGCGGCATGCAGGCCGGCCTGCACGCCAGCGGCAACGAGTGGGTGAGCCTGCACCGCGACTACGACGAATCGGAGTTGAAGGGCGGCGAGATCACCACGGGCGGCACCAACGAGCTGCCCATGCGCAACCAATATCGAAGCTGGGTGCAGCGCATGACGGAGACGATGTAATGGCCGCTGTCGATATCACCCGCCAGGACCTCGTCGACTTCGTCGTCAACGAAGCGCGCCTGCTCGACACCCGCCGCTACGAGGAGTGGAACGCGCTCTTCACCGACGACGCGTTCTACTGGATTCCGCTCGTGCCCGACCAGGAAGACGGCCTGAACCACACCTCGCACCTGTACGAGGACAAGCTGCTGCGCGAGCTGCGCATCGAGCGCCTGAAGAGCCCGCGCGCGTTCTCGCAGCAGCCGCAAAGCCGCTGCCACCACCTGCTGCAGGTGCCCGTGGTCGAGACCTTCGACACCGAGGCCCAGCGCTTCGTGGTGCGCACCGAGTTCCACTACACCGAGTCGCAGGGCGACGAGCTGCAGTTCTACGTCGGCACCTTCTTCCACCACCTCACGGTGCAGGACGGCGCGCTGCGCATGACGCTCAAGCGCGTCGACCTGCTCAACTGCGACGCGGCGCTTCCGGCCGTGCAGCTCTTCATCTGAGGACGCGATGACCCACGCCACCGTCCACCAGGTGTTCGCCGCCACGGCCGCGCGCACCCCGCAGGCCGAATTCCTCTTCACCGAATCGGTGACCGCCGCCGCCTACGGCATCGCCGCCGGCGCCATCCGCTGGGGCGAAGCCGCCGAGCAGATCGAACGGCTGCGCACCGCCTACGCGCAGGCCGGCTACGGCCACGGCCACCGCGTCGGCCTGCTGCTGGAGAACCGGCCCGCCTTCATCTTCCATTGGCTGGCGCTGAACGCACTGGGCGCGAGCGTGGTGCCGATCAACGCCGAGATGCGCTCGGCCGAGCTGGTCTATCTGATCGGCCACAGCGAGATCGGCCTGGCCGTCACGCTGCCCGAGCGCGCCGCCGACCTGCAGGCCGCCGCCGCGCAAGCCGGCGTGGCCTTCGAGACCATGGGCCCCGACGACGCCGTGCCGCCCGCGAAGACCGCCGCGCCGCGCGCCGGCGAGCCCATCGGCACCGACACCGAATGCGGCCTGCTCTACACCTCGGGCACTACCGGCCGGCCCAAGGGCTGCATCCTGAGCAATGCGTACTTCCTGCGCGCGGGCGAGTGGTATGCCGCGCTCGACGGCGTGTGCAGCATCCGCCCCGATGCCGAGCGCGTGATCACGCCGTTGCCGCTCAACCACATGAACGCGATGGCGTTCTCGACCATGGTGGTGCTCGTGGCCGGCGGTTGCCTCGTGCAGCTCGACCGTTTCCATCCGAAGAGCTGGCTGGCCAGCGCGAAGGAGAGCGGCGCGACCATCGTCCACTACCTGGGCGTGATGCCTGCGATGCTGCTGTCGGCCCCCGCGTCGGCGGCCGACCGCGACCACGCGATTCGCTGGGGCTTCGGCGCCGGCGTGGACCGCAAGAACCACGCACCCTTCGAGGAGCGCTTCGGTTTCCCGCTGGTCGAGGCCTGGGCCATGACCGAGACCGGCGCCGCCGCCTGCATCATGGCCAACCGCGAGCCGCGCCTCGTGGGCACCAGCTGCTTCGGCCGGCAGGAAGACTTCGTCGAGATCCGCCTCATGGGCGAGGACGGCAGCGACGTGGGCACCGACATGCCCGGCGAACTGCTGGTGCGCTCGGCCGGCGCCGACCCGCGCCGCTATTTCTTCTCCGGCTATCTGAAGGACGAAGAGGCCACGCGCGAGGCCTGGGCCGACGGCTGGTTTCACACCGGCGACCTCGTGCGCCGCGATGCCGACGGCAACTTCTTCTTCGTCGACCGCAAGAAGAACGTGATCCGCCGCAGCGGCGAGAACATCTCGGCCGTCGAGGTCGAGAGCGTGCTCAACCAGCACCCGGCCGTGAAGACCTCGGCCGTGGCCGCCACGCCCGACGCGGTGCGCGGCGATGAGGTGCTCGCCTGCATCGTGCTGCGCGACGGCAGTGATGCGTCGCAGCGCGAGGCGGTCGCGGCCAGCATCGTCCAGCACGCGCTGGCGCAGCTGGCGTACTACAAGGCGCCCGGCTACGTGGCCTTCGTCGACGCGTTGCCGCTCACGCCTTCGCAGAAGATCCAGCGCGGCCAGCTGCGCGAGATGGCGCAGTCGCTGCCGGGCCAGAGCCATTGCATCGACACGCGCTCCATGAAAAAGAGGCAGGCATGACCAAGCGACGGCTCTCTTATGAAGGCGTCGCGGTCGCGGTGCCCGTCACCGTGCCCTACGTGCGCTACTCCACGCGCACCGCGCACTGGTTCGTCGGCCAGGCCATCGACGCGCTGGTGCAGGCCAGCGGCGTGGCCAAGGAGCAGATCGACGGCCTGTGCCTGAGCAGCTTCTCGCTCTCGCCCGACACGGCCGTGGGCGTCACGCAGCACCTGGGCCTGTCGCCGCGCTGGCTCGACCACATGCCCACCGGCGGCGCCTCGGGCGTGATGTGCCTGCGCCGCGCGGCGCGCGCCGTGCAGGCGGGCGATGCCGACATCGTCGCCTGCGTGGGCGCCGACACCAACCACGTCGACTCCTTCCGCCAGACGCTGGGCAGCTTCAGCAACTTCGCGCGCGACGCCAGCTACCCCTACGGCTCGGGCGGCCCGAACTCGATCTTCGCGTTCATCACCGCCAACTACATGCGCACCTACGGCGCCACGCGCGAGGACTTCGGCCGCATCTGCGTGGACCAGCGCACCAACGCGCTGGGCAACCCCAACGCCATGTTCAAGAAGGGCCTCACGCTCGACGAGTACATGGCCGCGCGGCCCATCTCCGACCCGATCCACCTGTTCGATTGCGTGATGCCCTGCGCCGGCGCCGACGCCTTCCTCGTGATGAGCGAGGAGCGCGCGCGCGACCTGGGCCTGGCGCACGTCGTGATCCGCGGCGCCATCGAGCGCCACAACGCCTACGCCGAAGACCCGGTGATGGTGCAGGGCGGCTGGCGCAAGGACCGCGACGACCTCTACGCACAGGCCGGCGTGCAGCCCGCCGCGCTCGACTTCGTGCAGACCTACGACGACTACCCCGTCATCGTGATGATGCAGTTCGAGGACCTGGGCTTCTGCGAGAAGGGCGAAGGCTCGGCCTTCGTGCAGGCGAACACCATGACCTTCGACGGCAGCTTTCCGAACAACACCAGCGGCGGCCAGCTCTCGGCCGGGCAGGCCGGTGCGGCGGGTGGCTTCCTCGGCATGGTCGAGGCGATCCGACAACTGACCGACCAGGCCGGCGCCCGCGCCGTGCCCAACGCCCAGCTGGGCCTCGTCGCCGGCTTCGGCATGGTGACCTACGACCGCTGCCTCTGTACGGGCGCCGTCATTCTCGGGAGACCCGCATGACGATGCCGATGATGCGCCCCCCGCGCAAGAACCCGGTGCTGCGCACCCGGCAGATGAACCTGCCGCCCGGCGCACGCGGCCGCGTCGCGCTCGGCCTCACGGCCGCTGCCGCCGAAGGCCGCTTCGAGCTGCAGACCTGCGAGGACTGCGGCACGGTGCAGTACCCGCCGCGCGAGGTCTGCCACAAGTGCCTGTCGGCGGCGCTGCGCTGGCGCCAGCAGAGCGGCGAGGGCGCGCTGCTCGGCAGCACCACGCTGCACCACAGCAACGACCTGTTCTTTCGCGAGCGGCTGCCCTGGCGGCTGGGCCTGGTGCACCTGGATGCCGGCCCCACGCTCATGGTCCACCTGCACGGCGAGGTCGGCGATGCGCCCACGCGCGTGCGTGTCGGCGCCCGGCTCGACCGCGCCGGCCAGGCCGTCCTCATTGCTTTTCCGACTGAAGGGAGTCCCCACATGGCCGACGACAAGATGCTGCGCGAAATGACCAGCGACCCGAAGTTCCGCAAGGTGCTGGTGACCGACGGCAAGACCGAGACGGGCCAGGCCCTCGTGCGTGCGCTGGTGAAGGCTGGCGCCGACATCGTCTGGGTCGGCCATGCCGAACCCTGGAAGAAGATGGGCGACGGGCTCGATGACATCTCGGCGCTGCCGCAGGTCACGCTCGTGCCGCTGGACCTCACCAACGGCCGCCAGGTGACCGAGCTGGCCGGCTCCATCGGCGGCAAGGTCGACATCGTGATCAACAACGCCGAGGTGCACCGCACCTTCGGCATCGGTGCGCGCCGTGGCACCGACGTGGCCAAGGCCGAGATGGACATCAACTACTTCGGCCTGCTGCGCCTGGCGCAGGAGTTCGGCCCCGCGCTCAAGGGCCGCTCGGCCGACGGCGCCACGGGCGCGACGGCGTGGGTCAACCTGCTGTCGATCTACGCGCTGAGCAACTTCCCGCCGCACGGCACCTTCAGCGCCTCGAAGGCCGCGGCGCATTCGCTCGCGCAGTGCCTGCGCGCCGAGATGCGGCCCGCCGGCATCCGCGTGATCAACGTGTTCCCCGGCCCCATCGACGACGAGTGGAACCAGCACACGCCGCCGCCCAAGCTGGCACCCACCGCGCTGGCCAACGCCATCGTGAAGGCGCTGCGCGACGGCGTGGAAGACGTGTACCCGGGCGACGTGGCGCAGGAGTGGCTGGAGCGCTGGCGCGACAACCCCAAGGTGCTCGAACGCGAACTGGCCGCCGGCGGCTGAGAACAGGAGCCACACGAATGACCACGACAACCGAACTGATGTCCGCCGCCGAAGTCCTCGGCAGCCTCGTGACCGCCATGGCCAGCGGCCGCATCCGCGTGATCGACCTCACGCAGACGCTCACGCCCGAGTTTCCGCAGATCGCGCTGCCGCCCGAGATGGGCCAGTGCTGGCCCTTCCGCATCGAGGAGGTGTCGAAGTACGACGAGCGCGGCCCGGGCTGGTACTGGAACAACTTTTCCTGCGGCGAGCACACGGGCACGCACTTCGACGCGCCGATCCACTGGATCTCGGGCCGCGACCTGCCGAACAACTCGGTCGACACCATTCCCGTGCAGCACTTCGTGGCCCCGGCCTGCGTGATCGACTGCTCGCCGCAGGTGAAGGACGACCCCGACTACCTGCTGACCCTCGAAGACATCGAGGCTTACGAAGCCGCGCACGGCCGCATCCCCAAGGGCGCGTGGGTGCTCATGCGCACCGATTGGTCCAAGCGCACCGACCCCGAGGCGTACCAGAACTTCGACGAGACCGGCCAGCACACGCCCGGCCCGAGCACCGAGGCCGTGCGCTTCCTGGTCGAGCAGCGCGACGTGCTGGGCTTCGGCTCCGAAGCCATCGGCACCGACGCGGGGCAGGGCTACCACCTGCGCCCGCCCTACCCCTGCCACTACTACATGCACGGCGCGGGCCGCTACGGCCTGCAGTGCCTGAGCAACCTCGACCTGCTGCCGGCATCGGGTGCGGTGCTGATCTGCCCGCCGCTGAAGATCGAGAAGGGCAGCGGCAGCCCGCTGCGTGTGCTGGCCCTGGTGGGAGCCACGGCATGAGCGCCGCCGCACCCAAGGTCGCGGCCGTCACCGGCGGCAGCGCCGGCATCGGCAAGGCCATCTGCGAAGACCTGCTCGCGCAAGGCTACGAGGTGGTCTCGCTCGCGCGCCGCAAGGCTGAGATCGACCACTCGAAGATGCACAGCCTCGAGGTCGACCTGGCCGACCGCGCCGCCACCGGCCAGGCCGTGCGCGAACTCGTCGAGCGCTTCGCACCGACCACGATCGTCCACAACGCCGGCGTCATCCGCGCCGCGCTGCTGCCCGACGTGAAGCTCGACGACCTCGATGCGCTGGTCGACCTGCACCTGGGCTGTGCCATCCAGCTCGTGCAGGGCGCGCTGCCCGCGATGCGTGCGCAGCGCTTCGGCCGCGTGGTGCTGCTGTCGTCGCGCGCCGCGCTGGGCCTGGCCACGCGCACGAGCTACTCGGCCACCAAGGCCGGCATGCTGGGCATGGCGCGCACCTGGGCGCTGGAGCTCGCGGCCGACGGCATCACGGTGAACGTGGTGGCGCCGGGCCCGATCCGCACCGACATGTTCTACGACGTGGTCGAGGCCGGCAGCGAGAAGGAGCGCGCGCTCGCGGCTTCGGTGCCCGTCAAGCGCCTGGGCGAATCGGCCGACGTGGCACGCGCCGTGCGTTTCTTCGCCGCGCCCGAGAACAGCTTCGTCACCGGCCAGGTCTTGTATGTCTGCGGCGGCACCAGCGTCGGCAGCCTCGCCCTCTAGTTTTCTTTTCAGCGTCCGTTTCGTTCCGTTCAAAAACATCACCTCTGGAGCATCGCCATGAAAGTCCTGAACCGAATTCGCACCCTCGCGGCCGTCGCCGCGGGCCTCGGCGCGCTGAGCGCCGCCAGCGCGTGGGCCGCCGATCTCAAGGTCGGCTTCATCACCTCGCTGTCGGGGCCGGTGTCGTCGCTGGGCATTCCGTACGAAAAGGGCATGAAGGCCGCGCTCGCCTACAAGGCCGACGTGGGCGGCCGCAAGATCCAGCTGGTGCAGCTCGACGACGCGTCCGACCCCACCACGGCCGCGCGCAACGCACGCAAGATGATCGACGAGGACAAGGTCGACGTCATCATCGGCACGGCCGGTTCGCCCGGCGCGCTGGCCATTGCCGGCGTGGCGCGCGAAACCAAGACGCCGCTGATCTCCATCGCCAACGCCAACCTGCCGGGCGAGGAGGGCGCGTGGATGGTCACGCTGCCGCAGCCCGCGCCGCTCATGGTGAGCGCGGTGGTCGAGCGCATGAAGAAGTCGGGCGTGAAGACGGTGGGTTACATCGGTTTCTCCGACGCCTGGGGCGACCTGGTGTACGGCGCGCTGCAAAAGAGTGCCGAGCCGGCCGGCATCAAGATCGTGTCGAACGAGCGCTATGCGCGCGGCGACGCCTCGGTGACCGGGCAGGTGCTCAAGATCGTGGCGCTGCGCCCCGACGCGGTGATCACCGGCACCTCGGGCACGCCCGGTGCGCTGCCGTACCTCGCGCTTTCGGAGCGCGGCTACAAGGGCCAGATCTACGGCATGCACGCGCTCATCAACCCCGACTTCGTGCGCGTGGGCGGTGCCTCGGTCGAAGGCCTGCTGGCCCCCACGGGCCCGGTGATCGTGGCCGAGCAGCTGCCGAGCGACAACCCGATCCGCAAGGTGTCGATGGACTTCCGCGCGGCCTACCAGAAGGCCAACGGCGCACCGCCGACCGACGCCTTCTCGGCCTACACCTTCGATGCCTGGCTGGTGTACCTGGACGCCGCCCAGCGCGCGCTGGCCACCAAGGCCGAGCCCGGCACGCCGCAGTTCCGCCTGGCGCTGCGCGATGCCATCGTGAGCACCAAGGAGCTGGTGGGCACGCACTCGGTCTACAACTTCAAGCCGACCGAGCGCTACGGCTCGGACGACCGTTCGCGCGTCGTCGTGAAGCTCGAGAAGGGCCAGTGGAAGCTGGTGCCCTGAACGCCCTCGCGTCGATCCGATGAACGCCGCCCACCCCATGCACCCGCTGCTTCGTTCCCTGCGCCGCCGGCGCGCGACCGGCACCGTGCTGTTCGCCGCCGCGCTGCTGGCCGGCTGCGCCGCGACCGCACCCGGCGGCAGCGGAGAAGTCACCATCAAGCGCGACCGCTACGGCGTGCCGCACGTCTATGCCAGCGACACGCGCGGCCTGTTCCACGGCTTCGGCTATGCCGTCGCCGAAGACCGCCTCTACCAGCTGGAGATGGCGCGGCGCTCGGGCAACGGCAGCGTGGCCGAGGTGCTGGGGGCCGAGTTCGTCGCGACCGACAAGGCCACGCGCGCCAACATCGATCCGGTGTCGATCCGCCGCCAGATCGATGCGCTGAACGCAGACGACCGCGCCATGTTCGAAGGCTACGCCGCGGGCGTCAACGCGCGCATCCGCGACGTGCTGGCCGACCGCGCCAAGCTCATGCCGCGCGAGTTCATCGACAACGGCTTCGAGCCCGCGCCCTGGACCGCGGACGACGTGGCCATGGTCTGGATCGGCCTCATCCTCAACCGCTTCTTCGCGGGCACGGCCGAGGTCGCGAACCTCTCGCTGCTCAACCAGCTCAAGGCCGCGCGCGGCGACGTGGCCGGCCTGCAGCTGTACGAGCAGCTGCGCTGGCTCGAAGACCCGACCGCGCCGACCATCGTGCCGCGCGGCAACGCGAACCGGCTGGTGAGCGCCGAGCCCGGCGACGCCGCGCTCGCGCCGGTCTCCGCGCAGGCCGCCGCCGACTTCCGCGCCACGCAGGTCGCCCGCATGGGCCTGGCCGCCACCGAAGGCATGCCGACCGCCAGCAACGCCTGGGTGCTCGGCCCCTCGCGCACCAAGGAAGGCGTGGCCGTCCTGTACAACGGTCCGCAGCAGGGCTTCAACAACCCGTCGTTCGTGCACGGTATCGGCCTGCACGGCGCGGGCTACGACCTCACGGGCCTCACGCCCATCGGCCTGCTGCCGGTGCTGTTCGGCACCAACGGCACCATCGCCTGGGGCTCGACGGTGGGGTCGCTCGACACCAACGACATCTACCAGGAAGAACTGAACCCGGCCAACCGCCACGAATACAAGTACGACGGCGTCTACCGCCCGATGACGCGGCGCACCGACGTCATCCGCGTGAAGGGCGCCGCACCGCAGAGCGTGGACATCTACGCCACGGTGCACGGCTTCGTGCAGAGCTGGGACGTGGACAACGCCCGCGCCTACACCGCGCGCAGCACCTGGCAGGGCCGCGAGGTCGAGACCATGCTGGGCTGGGCGCGTGCCGCACGGGCGCGCGACTGGTCGGGCTTTCTTGCGCAGGGCGAGCGCGTGGCCGCGTCCATCACCTGGTTCTATGCCGACGTGGCGGGCAACATCGGCGCCGTCGGCCTGGGCCGCATGCCGCGCCGCCCGGCCACGCAGGACATCCGCTTTCCCGCGCGCGGCGACGGCAGCATGGAGTGGCAGGGCAGCCTGCCGTTCAGCGCCAACCCGCGCGCCTACAACCCCGCGCAGGGCTACCTCGTGAGCTGGAACAACCAGATCGCCGAAGGCCTGCGCGCGGACGGCGCGAACTTCTCGCACGTCGACCGCGTGGCCGAAATCCATGCACAGCTGCAGGGCACGGCGAAGCTGGGCGCCGACGAGGTCTGGCGCGTGAGCCAGGGCGCGGCGCTGGCCGACCTGAACGCGCGCTACTTCGTGCCCCTCATCGTCGACGCGGCCAAGGGCCTGCCGGCCGGCGACCCCGCGCGCCGCGCGGCCGACCTGCTCGCCAACTGGGACCTGAAGAACCGCGTCGCCCCGGGTGGCGAGGTGTACGACAACCGCGCCACCACCGTGCTGCGCGCGTGGCTGGGTGCGATGTCGCGGCGCCTGCTGGCCGACGACCTGCCGCCGGCCGTGTTCGCCACCTACGCCAACCTCGGCTACCCCACGCTCACGCCGCGCGGCTCGCCGGGCAGCGCCCAGCCCGCGGCCGTGGCCAAGCTGCTGTGGAACGCGCTGAGCGGCCCGGCCTCGGGCGTGCCGCAGCGCCACGACTTCTTCAACGGGCAGGACCCGCGCACGATGGTGCGCGCCGCGCTGACCGATGCGGTGGGCGAGCTGCGCACCCGCCTCGGGCCCGACATGGCCGCGTGGACCACGCCCGTGGTGCGGCATCGGTTCTCGCGCATCAACGCCATCGGCGTGCCGTGGGCCGGCGCGGGCGACGAGCCCGAGGTCAGCCCCTACATGAACCGCGGCACGCTCAACTACCGCGTCGTGCTGCGCCCGGGTGCGCTCGACATGTGCTCGGTCGCCGCGCCGGGGCAGAGCGGCTTCGTGAGCCCCGCCGGCGTGCGCGATCGCCATTACGCGGACCAGCTCGCGCTGTTCGAGCGCTTCGAATGCAAGCCGGAGCGGCTCACGCCCGCGCAGGTCGATGCCGACCTCGAATCGCGCCGCACCCTGCGCTACTGACCCGTCCCTCGTCCCCATTCCAACCCCCGAAGAGGAAGCTCCCATGAAGAAAATCTCCCGCCTTGGCCTCGCGCTGCTGGCCGCCTTCACCGCCGTCGGTGCGGCGGCGGCAGACCTCAAGATCGGCTTCATCAGCTCGCTCTCGGGGCCGGTCGCGGCGCTGGGCGTTCCCTACGAGAAGGGCATCCGCGCGGCCATCGCCGAGCGGCCCGAGATCGGCGGGCGCAAGGTGCAGCTCATCGTGCTCGACGACGCGTCCGACCCGACCACCGCCGGGCGCAACGCGCGCAAGCTGGTGACCGAAGACAAGGTCGACGTGCTCATCGGCACCTCGGGCGTGCCGGGCGCGATGGCCATCGCCTCGGTGGCGCGCGAGCTCAACACGCCGCTCATCTCGCCCACGCCCGTGACCATTCCGGGCGCGGACGGCGCATGGACCGTCACCGTGTCGCAGCCGTTCCCGCTCATGGTGGCGGGCGTGGTCGAGCGCATGCAGAAGTCGGGCGTGAAGACGGTGGCCTTCATCGGCTTCTCCGACGCGCTGGGCGACCTGGCCTACGACTCGCTCATGAAGAGCGCCGCCACCGCTGGCATCAAGGTGGTGGCCAACGAGCGCTATGCGCGCAGCGATTCGTCGGTGGCGGGGCAGATCCTGAAGATCGTCGCGGCGCGGCCCGACGCGGTGTTCGCCGGCAACTCCGGCACGCCGGGCGCGCTGCCCTATCTGGCACTGGCCGAGCGCGGCTACAAGGGCAAGATCTATGGCACGCACGGCCTCATCAACGCCGACTTCGTGCGCGTGGGCGGCACGGCCATCGACGGCCTGCAGGTGCCCAGCGGCCCGGTGCTGGTGGCCGACCAGCTGCCCGACAGCAACCCCATCAAGAAGGTCGCGATGGGCTTTCGCGCTGCGTACCAGAAGGCGAACGGCGCGGTGCCCACCGATGCCTTCTCGTCGTACACCTACGACGCCTACCTGCTGCTGGCCGACGCGGCCTCGCGCACCAAGGGCGAGCCCGGCACGCCGCAGTACCGCACGGCGCTGCGCGATGCCATCGTGGGCACGAAGGAGCTGGTGGGCACGCACGGCATCTACACCTTCAAGCCCGACGACCGCTACGGCTCGGACCAGCGCGGCGTCGTGATCGTGCAGATGAACAAGGGCCAGTGGAAGCTGGTCCCCTGACCTCGGTTTAACCGAAGCCCACCGCCATGACCGCCTACCGCAACCGCCCCGATCTCGTCGCGGCGCTGGTCCGCGACGACCGGGTGCATCGCGACCTGTACCTCAGCGACGAGCTGTTCGCGCTGGAACAGGAGCGCCTGTTCGCCCGCACCTGGGTCTTCCTGGGCCATGCCAGCCAGGTGCCGGCGGCGGGCGATTTCGTCACGCAGGAGATCGCGGGCCGCCCGCTGCTCATGGTGCGCCAGCCCGACGGCGCGGTGCACGTCATGTACAACCGCTGCGCCCACAAGGGCACCCAGCTCGTGACGGACGAGAGCGGCAACACCGGTCGCTTCTTCCGCTGTCCGTACCACGCGTGGACCTACAAGCTGGACGGCGCGCCGCTGGGCCTGCCGCTGAAGAACGGCTACGAGGGCACGCAGCTCAAGGCCTGCGAGTCGGGGCAGGGGCTGTCGGTGGTCAGGCACGTGAAGGTGTACCGCGACTTCGTGTTCGTGCGCTTGTCCGACACCGGCCCCTCGTTCGAGGACTACTTCGGCGACGTGCTCGGCGCGCTCGACAACATGGTCGACCGCTCGCCCGAGGGCAAGCTCACCGTGGGCGGTGGCGTGCTGCGCAACATCGTCCATTGCAACTGGAAGATGTACCTGGAGAACATCAACGACACGGTGCACCCGATGTCGACGCACGAGTCGGCCACCAAGGCCGCCGAAGCGCTGTGGGAAGGGCACGCGTCCACCGATCCCAAGCCGATGGCGATGGAGCAGATCCTGCCCTTCGGCTCGGGCTACGAGTTCTTCGACCAGATGGGCGGACGCGTGTTCGCCAACGGCCACAGCGTGCTGGGCGTGAACTTCAGCATCCATTCCAACTACGCGCAGCTGCCCGAGTACGAGGCCGCGATGCAGGCCGCGCACGGCGTGGAGCGCGCCGCCGACATCCTGCAGCGCTCGCCGCAGAACTCGGTGCTGTACCCGAGCCTGTCGGTCAAGGGCTCGCCGCAGGCCATCCGCGTGATCCGCCCGCTCGCGGCCGACCGCACGCTCATCGAGGCCTGGAGCTTCCGCGCGGCCGGTGCGCCCGCGCTGTTGTTCGAGCGCGCCATGAGCTACAACCGGCTCGTGTTCTCGCCCATGTCGGTGGTGGCGCACGACGACGTGCACCTGTTCGAGAGCATCCAGAAGGGCCTGCGTGCCGGCGGCAACGAATGGATCAGCCTGCACCGCAACCACGACCCGGCCGAGACGCAGCAGGCCACGGTGACCACCAACGGCACCAACGAGCTGCTCATGCGCAACCAGTTCCGCGCCTGGGCCCGGGCCATGACGCCGGAGGTGGCGGCATGAACGACCCGCGCGACTTCATCGCCCACGAGGCGGCCCTGCTCGACGCGCGCCGCTTCGACGACTGGCTGGCCCTGTTCGCCGACGACGGCCACTACTGGGTGCCGTTGCTCGGCGCGGCGCAGGCCGATCCGTTCTCGCACAACTCGCTGGCCTACGAAGACCGGCTGCTGCTGCAGCTGCGCGTGGAGCGGCTGAAGAACCCGCGCGCGCATTCGCAGCATCCGGCCAGCCACAGCCAGCATGTGCTGCAGCCCTCGCGCATCGAGGAAGAGGGCACCGACGACGTGCGCCTGCGCACGCCGTTCCTCTACATCGAGGCGCGCGGCGACGACCAGATCCTGCTGAGCGGCACCGCCCGCCACCACCTCATTCGCACCCCCACGGGCTGGTCCATCCGCGAGAAGCGCATCGACCTGCTCAATGCCACGCGCGCCTTGCCCGCGATCCAGTTGTTCATCTGAGTTTCTGTTCCTTCCATCCTTCCTCACTGGAGCTACGACATGAAGAACCTGATGCAGACCTTGACGCGCGGTGCCCTCGCCGCGGCGCTGACCGCCTGTGGTGTGGCGAGCGCACTGGCGGCCGACCTCAAGGTCGGACTCAGCGTGTCGCTGTCGGGGCCCAACTCCTCGCTGGGCGTGCCGTACGCCAAGGGCATGCAGGCTGCGCTGGCCTACAAGGGCGAGGTCAACGGCCGCAAGATCCAGCTCGTGGTGCTCGACGACGGCTCCGACCCGACCACGGCCGGGCGCAACGCGCGCAAGCTCATCGAGGACGAAAAGGTCGACGTGCTCATGGGCACCTCGGGCGTGCCGTCGGCCATCGCGATGGCGCAGGTGGGCAAGGAGGCGAAGACGCCCATGATCGGCCTCACGCCCATCCTGCTCGACCCCAACGAGAACCCGTGGGTGATGACGGTGGCGCAGCCCACGCAACTGATGATCGACGCGGTGGTCGAGCGCATGAAGCGCAACAACGTCAAGACGGTGGGCTACATCGGTTTCTCCGACGCCTGGGGCGACCTGGTGTACGAGGCCCTGAACAAGGCCGCGCCCGCCGCCGGCATCAAGGTGGTGAGCAACGAGCGCTACGCGCGCGCCGACGCCTCGGTGACCGGCCAGGTGCTGAAGATCGTGGCGCTGCGCCCCGACGCGGTGATGACCGGCGGCGCCGGCACGCCGGGCGCGCTGCCGTTCCTGGCGCTGCAGGAGCGCGGCTTCAAGGGCGGCGTGTACGGCCAGCACGGCCTGATCAACCCCGACTTCGTGCGCGTGGTCGGCGCGGCCGGCCAGAACGCGCTCATGCCCACGGGCCCGGTGATCGTCGCCGAGCAGCTGCCGGCCGACTACCCGACCAAGAAGATCGCGACCGACTTCCGCGCCGTGTTCCAGAAGGTCAACAACGCACCCACCAGCGACGCCTTCTCGGCCTACTCGTTCGACGGCTGGCTGGTGTTCGCCGACGCCGCCTCGCGCGCCATGAAGAAGGCCGAGCCGGGCACGCCCGAGTTCCGCGTGGCGCTGCGCGACGCCATCTTCAGCACCAAGGAAGTGGTGGGCACGCACGGCGTCTACACCTTCAAGCCCGGCAGCCTGTACGGCGTGGACGAGCGCGCCCGCGTGATCGTCAAGCTCGACAACGGCCAATGGAAGCTCGCCCCTTGAATCTCCTGTTTCCCTTCACGACAACGACAACGATGACTCCGACAGAGGTTTTTCTATGAACTGGGACGTGGCATTGATCCTCGTCACCGACGGCCTGGCCAACGGTGCCGTCTATCTGCTGGCCGGGCTCGGGCTGGTGCTGATCTTCTCGGTCACGCGGGTGGTGTTCGTGCCGTTCGGCGACATCGCGGCCTTTGCCGCCCTGTCGCTGGCGGCCTTCGAGACCGGCCGCGTGCCGCCGACCATCGGCATGGTCGCGGTGCTGGCCGCGCTGGCGCTGGCCACCGAAATCGGCAGCCTGCTGCGGCGCGGCGAGGCCGCACGCATACCGAAGGCGGTGCTGATGTGGGGCGTGCTGCCCGCCATTCCGTGCGTGCTCGCCTGGCTGGCGGCGCGGCCCGGCGTGCCCGTGGCCGTGCACATCGCGGTGGCCGTGCTGCTGGTGGTGCCCATCGCGCCGCTGCTGGCGCGCGTGGTGTTCCAGCCGATCGCCGATGCCTCGGTGCTGGTGCTGCTGATCGTGTCGCTGGCGCTGCACTTCCTGCTCTCGGGCCTGGGCCTGCTGTTCTTCGGGCCCGAGGGCTCGCGCACCACACCGCTCACGAGCGCGGTGTTCACGCTGGGCGATGGCTTCACGGTCAGCGGCCAGGTGGTGCTGATGGTGGGGGCGGCCGTGGTGCTGAGCGGGCTGTTCTTCCTGGTGTTCGAGCGCACGGTGGCCGGCAAGGCCCTGCGCGCCACGGCTGTGAACCGCGTGGGTGCGCGGCTGGTCGGCATCCGGCCGGTGCGCACGGCGCTGCTGGCCTACGGCTGCGCCTCGCTGCTGGCGGGGCTCATCGGCGTGCTGATCGCGCCGGTGACCACCATGTACTACGACTCGGGTTTCATCATCGGCCTGAAGGCCTTCGTGGCCGCGATCATCGGCGGGCTCGTGAGCTACCCGATGACGGCCATCGGCGCGCTGGCGGTCGGCGTGGTCGAGAGCTTCGCGTCGTTCTGGAGCGGCGCGCTGAAAGACGTGATCGTGTTCAGCCTGCTGATCCCGGTGCTCATGCTGCGCTCCTTCATGGCGGCCCATTCGGAAGAGGAAGAAGACGAGGTGGACCAATGAACGGCAACACGAAACGCATGGCGTGGATCGCGGGCGTGATCGTCGTGCTGGCCTTGGTGCCGGCCGTGGCGGGCAGCTTCACGGTCTCGCTGCTCAACGACATCGGCATCGGCGCGCTGGTGGCGCTGGGCCTCGTGCTGCTCACCGGCGTGGGCGGCGCCACCTCGTTCGGGCAGGCGGCCTTCGTTGGCATTGCGGCCTACGCCACGGCGTGGCTCACGACTGCGCAGGGCCTGTCGCCGTGGCTGGGGCTCCTGTTCGCGCTGCTGCTCACGGGCCTGTCGGCGCTGGCCATCGGCATGCTCACCTTGCGCCTGGGCGGGCACTTCCTGCCGCTGAGCACCATCGCCTGGGGGCTGTCGATTGCGATGCTGTTCGGCAACGTCGATGCGCTCGGGCGCCACACGGGCCTGTCGAACATCCCGCCGCTGCAGATCGGCGGCTGGTCGCTGGCCGATCCGCGCGCGATGTACTACCTGATCTGGGTGGTGGTCGGGCTGGCCTGCCTGTTCAGCCACAACTTGCTGCAGTCGCGCCCCGGCCGCGCGATTCGCGGGCTGCGCGGCGGCGCCACGCTGCTGGCCAGCGTGGGCGCGGATGCGTACCGCGTGCGGCTGTCGCTGTTCGTCACGGCGGCGCTGTTCGCGGGGCTGGCGGGCTGGCTTTATGCGCACATGAACCGCTTCGTGAGCCCGTCGCCCTTCGACGTGCGCGCCAGCATCGAGTACCTGCTGATGGCCGTGGCCGGCGGGCTCGGGCAGCTGGCGGGCGCGCTGGTAGGCGCGGCGCTGGTGCTGGTGCTGAAGAACGGCCTGCAGGACGTGCTGCCGATGCTCACGCAGCGCGCCGGCCAGCTGGAGGCCGTGGCCTTCGCGGCGCTGTTCATCCTGCTGCTGCACTTTGCGCGCGGCGGCGTGATGGGCCTGCTGCGCCGCTGGACGCGCCGGCGCGCCGCGCCGCAAGGCGCCTCGCGCTACACCGGCGCGCCGGTCGAGCCGCTGCCGCACCGGCAGCTGCCGGCGCGCGGCACGCAGGTGCTGTCGGTCAACGGCGCCGTGAAGCGCTTCGGCGGGCTGGTGGCGGTGAACGACGTGAGCTTCGACGTCAAGGCGGGCGAGATCATCGGCCTCATCGGGCCCAACGGCGCGGGCAAGTCGACCATGTTCAACCTGCTGACCTGCACGCTGCCGATGAGCGCGGGCCAGGTGCGCTTTCTCGAGAACGACATCGCCGGCATGCCGCAGCGCGCGGTGGCGCGGCTCGGGCTGGCGCGCACCTTCCAGCACGTGAAGCTGCGCCCGCACATGAGCCTGCTGGACAACGTGGCGCTGGGCGCGCACTCGCGCACGCGCTCGGGCATCCTGAAGGCGGGCCTGCGGCTGGACCGCACGGAAGAAAGCCAGATCCTGCAGGAGGCGCAGCGCCAGCTCGACCGCATCGGCCTGGGCGACCGCGCGCACGAGCTCGCGGGCAGCCTGCCGCTGGGCACGCAGCGCATCCTGGAGATAGCGCGCGCGCTGGCCGCCGACCCCGTGCTGCTGGTGCTCGACGAGCCCGCGGCCGGCCTGCGCCGCAAGGAAAAGATGGCCTTGGGCGACCTGCTGCGCAAGCTGCGCGAGGAGGGCGTGACCATCCTGATCGTCGAACACGACATGGACTTCGTGATGAAACTGGTGGACCGTTTGGTGGTGATGAACTTCGGCTCCAAGCTCGTGGAGGGCGTGCCGTCGGCGGTGCGCGCCGACGAGCGTGTGCAGGCCGCATACCTCGGGAGCGTTGTATGACCGCGATGCTGGAGATCGGTGATTTGCACGTGTCCTATGGGCAAGTGGAGGCCGTGCGCGGCGTGTCGCTCGACGTGCAGCGGGGCCAGATCATCTCGGTGATCGGCCCCAACGGCGCGGGCAAGACCACGCTGCTGGCCGCGGCCATGGGCCTGCTGCCGTGCAAGGGCACGCTGCGCTTCGAAGGTGAAGACCTGCAGGGGCTCGACGTGGAGTCGCGCGTAGAGCGCGGGCTGTGCCTCGTGCCCGAGCGGCGTGAACTGTTCGGCGAACTCACCGTGCTCGACAACCTGCAGCTCGGCGCCTACGCCAAGCGGCTGCGCGGCGATGCAATGAAGCGGCAGCTGCAGTCGGTGTACGACCGCTTCCCGCGGCTGGCCGAGCGCCGCGCCCAACGCGCCGACACGCTCTCGGGCGGCGAGCGGCAGATGCTGGCCGTGGGCCGCGCGCTCATGTCGGCGCCGCGCCTGCTGATGCTCGACGAGCCCAGCCTGGGCCTGGCGCCGCTGATCGTGCGCGACATCCTCACCATCGTGCGCAAGCTGCGCGACGACGGCGTGTCGATCCTGCTGGTGGAGCAGAACGCGCGCGCCGCGCTCGAAAGCTCGGACGAAGGCTATGTGCTGGAGACCGGCGAGATCGCGCTGTCCGGTGCTTCCGGTGACCTCGCGAGCGACCCGCGCGTGCAGGCCACCTACCTCGGCGGAGGCACGCACGATGACGAGTGACCCGCGCGCGGTGCCGCCGGCGCAGCGCACGCTGCCCGCCATGCTGCAGCGGCAGGCGGCGCTGTTCGGCAGCCGCCCGCTGCTGCGCATCGCGGGCCGGCAATGGACGCACGCCGATGCGGCCGACGCGGCGGCCACGCGCGCCGGTGCGCTCGCGCAGCACGGCGTGGCGCGCGGCGACCGCATCGCCGTGATGTGCGGCAACCGCATCGAGTTCCTCGACACCTTCCTCGGCGCGGGCTGGCTCGGTGCGTCGGTCGTGCCGGTCAACACCGCGTCGATGGGGCCGCAGATCGAGTACTTCCTCGCGAACAGCGAGGCGAAGCTGCTGGTGATCGAGGCCGGCTTTCTCGATCGGCTGGCGACGGCCGACCTGTCTCGCACGGCGCTGCGCGAGGTGTGGGTGGTGGGCGAGGCCGAAACGCCGTGGACGCCGCCCGCCGGCGTGCGCGTGTCGGCCTACCCGCCGGGCGCGCAGGCGCTGCCGCCCGCGCCGGTGCAGCCGGGCGACCCGCTCGCCATCCTCTACACCTCGGGCACCACGGGCCCGGCCAAGGGCGTCATCTGCCCGCAGGCGCAGTACTTCTGGTGGGGCGTGAACAGCGCCGAGGTGCTCGGCGTGGGCCGCGACGACGTGCTGTGCACCACGCTGCCGCTGTTCCACATCAACGCGCTCAACACCTTCGCGCAGGCCGCGCTCACCGGGGCCGAGGTGGTGTTCGAGTCGCGCTTCTCTGCCTCGGGCTTCTGGCCGGCGATGCGCGCCAACGGCGCGACCGTGGTCTACCTGCTTGGCGCGATGGTGCCGATCCTGCTGGCCCAGCCCGAAGGCGAGGGCGAGCGCGAGCACCGCGTGCGCACCGGCCTCGGGCCCGGCGTGCCTGCGGCGGCGGGGCAGGCCTTCCAGGCGCGCACGGGCGTGGCGCTGCTCGAAGGCTATGGCTCGACCGAAACCAACTTCGCGATCGCCACCGCGCCCGATTCGCCGCGCGGCGGTGTCATGGGCTGGCTGCGCCCCGGCTTCCAGGCCTGCGTGGCCGACGAAGACGACGTACCGCTGCCGCCCGGCGAGGCCGGCGAACTGCTGCTGCGCGCGGACGAGCCCTATGCCTTTGCCAGCGGCTACTTCCACATGCCCGAGAAGACCGTCGAGGCCTGGCGCAACCTGTGGTTCCACACGGGCGACCGCGTGGTGCGCGATGCCGACGGCGCGTTCCGCTTTGTCGACCGCATCAAGGACGCGATCCGCCGGCGCGGCGAGAACATCTCGTCCTTCGAGGTCGAGCAGGTGCTGCTGAGCCATCCCGGCGTGGCTTCGTGCGCGGTGTACCCCGTGCGCTCCGAGCTGGCCGAAGACGAGGTGATGGCCGCGCTGGTGGCGCGCGAAGGCATCGTCATCGACCCGGCCGAGCTGGCGCGCTTCTGCGAAGGCCGCCTGCCGTACTTCGCGGTGCCGCGCTACATCGACCTCTTGCCCGACCTGCCGCGCACCGAGAACGGCAAGGTGCAGAAGTTCAAGCTGCGCGAGCGCGGCGTGGGGCCGCAGACCTGGGACGGTCGGCCCGCCAAAGCCGGATGACGCACGCCACTGCGCTTCCGCTGGCAGGCCGCGTGGCCTTCGTGACCGGCGCGGGGCAGGGGCTGGGTGCGGCCATCGCGCGCGCCCTGGCGCAGGCCGGTGCGCGCGTGGCGGTGGCCGACATCGACGGGGCCAACGCCCAGGCCGTGGCCACCGAGGTGAACGGCCTCGCGCTGCCGCTCGACGTGCGCGACGAGCAGGCCTTCGGCGACCGCTTCGCGCAGGCCGTGGCGCACTTCGGCGCGGTCGACATCCTGGTCAACAACGCGGCGCGCACGCCGACCACCTCGCTGTGGGACATCACGCCCGCCGAGTGGGACGACGTGCTCGCCATCAACCTGCGCGGCAGCTTCTTCGGCTGCCGCATCGCCGGAAGGCACATGCGCGAGCGCGGCGCGGGCCGCATCGTCAACCTGGCCTCGCTGGCGGGGCAGCAGGTCAGCAGCGCCACCGGCGTGCACTACGCGGCCAGCAAGGCCGGCCTGCTGGCGCTGACGCGTGCGTTTGCGCACGAACTGGCGCCGCACGGCGTGACCGTGAACGCGCTGGCCCCCGCCGCCATCGACAGCCCCGCGCTCGCTGCGTTGGCACCCGAGCGGCAGCAGGCGCTGAAAGCCGGCATCCCGCTGGGCCGCTTCGGCCTGGCCGACGAGGTGGCCGCCGCCGTCGTCTACCTGGCCTCGCCGGCCGCGGCCTTCATGACGGGGGCGACGCTGGACCTCAACGGCGGCCGTTTCATGCGGTAGCACCACGCCGGGGCGCAAATGGCTAAAATGATTCAGAACTAAACCATTCAGGTATGCACACAAATTCGCTCACTGGCCGTCATGCCCTCGTCACCGGCGCCGCTCGCGGCATCGGCGCAGAGATCGCCCGCACCCTTGCTGCCCAGGGGGCAGTGCTGACCTTGCTGGGCCGCGATGCGCAGGCCCTGCAGCGCGTGGCCGAGACCCTGGCCGGTAGCGGCCACGGCGTGGTGGCGGCCGACGTGGCCGACCCGCAGGCCGTGCAGTCGGCCTTTGCGCAGGCGCGGGCCGAACGCGGGGCGGTGACCGTGCTGGTCAACAACGCGGGCGCCGCCGAGAGCGCGCCGTTCCTGAAGACCTCGGTCGAGCTGTGGCAGCGCATGCTGTCGGTCAACCTCACCGGCAGCTTCCTGTGCGCGCAGGCCGCGCTGCCCGACATGCTCGACGCCGGCTGGGGCCGCATCGTCAACATCGCCAGCACGGCCGGGCAGAAGGGCTACGCCTACGTGTCGGCCTACACCGCGGCCAAGCACGGCGTGATCGGCCTCACGCGCGCGCTGGCACTCGAGGTGGCGCGCAAGGGCATCACCGTGAACGCCGTGTGCCCGGGCTACACCGACACCGACATCCTGCGCAACAGCGTCGCCAACGTGGTCGGCAAGACCGGCCGCAGCGAAGCCGATGCGCTGGCCGAGTTCTCCAGCGTGAACCCGCAAAAGCGCATCGTGCAGCCGGCCGAAGTGGCCGACGCCGTGCGCTGGCTGTGCGGCGAAGGCGCCGCGTCGGTCACGGGCCAGTCGATCTCCGTTTCCGGAGGAGAAGTCACATGAGTCGCAACGATGCCTCCCACGCCGTGCTGAGCGACGCCGAAGAACTCGGCCACGAAGCCCGCGCCGGCCATGAAGACCACGCCATGCTCAAGCTGTGGCTGCGCATGCTCGCGAGCACCACGCAGATCGAGGCCGAGATCCGGCGCCGGCTGCGTGAGCGCTTCGGCATCTCGCTGGCGCGCTTCGACTACATGGCGCAGCTGTACCGCTACGAAGACGGCCTGAAGATGCGCGTGCTCTCGCGCTACCTGATGGTGACCGGCGGCAACGTCACCGGCCTGACCGACGAACTCGAGCGCGAAGGCATGGTGGCACGCGCGCCCAGCCCCGACGACCGTCGCGCCTGGATCGTGAGCCTCACGCCCGAAGGCCGCAACGCCTTCGAAGCCATGGCCACCGAGCACGAGCAGTGGATCCTCGAGATGTTCTCGGGCCTGGACATGAAGACCGTCAAGCAGATGCACAACCAGCTCGGGCTGCTGCGCGTGCACGTGATGCGCGGCGACGGCGCGGTCGAGGACCGCGCATGAGCGGCGAGGGCGGTGGTGTGGAGTTCCAGCGCCCGCGCCTGATCCGCTTTTCCGACTGCGACCCGGCGGGCATCGTCTTCTATCCGCAGTACTTCGTGATGCTCAACGGCCTGGTCGAAGACTGGGTGAACGACGGGCTCGGCGTGGGCTACCACGCACTGATCGGCGAGCGCCGCGTCGGCCTGCCGACCGTGAAGCTCGACGCCGACTTTCGCGCCGTGAGCCGCATGGGCGACCGCGTGACGCTCGGCCTCTCTGTCGCGCAATTGGGCTCGCGCTCGATCACGCTCGCGCTGCGCTGCTTCGAGCCCACCACGGGCGAGCTGCGCATGCAGGTGCGGCAGGTGCTGGTAACGACCTCGCTCGACACCCACCGCGCCATCGCCGTGCCCGACGACATGCGCGCGGCCATCCTGCGCGATGCGCCGGCGTTGGCTGCTGCCGAGCCCGCTGGCAAGGCCTGAAGGCCTGAGCAAGGCTAGGGCGCCGGCGCAGGGCCGTCGGCAGGCTCGAGCGCCTTCTTCTCCTGTGCGTGCTTCTTCAGCCAACCGCTGAGTTCGCGCTTCCCCTTCGCATTGGCCTGGCGCCACGCCTCACGCGCGGCGGCCACGAAGCGTTCTTCCGCCGCATCGGGCGGTGCTTCCGAAGGCGCAGTGTTGTCTTCGTCGAGCCAGCCTGCGGCCACGTCGCAATGCCGCTCGATCTGCCGCGCGAGCTTGTCGCCGATGGGCCGCGCACTCTTGATCTGGCTCCACATGCTCGGAGAGATTTCGAGCTTGCGTGCGAACGCCTGGTCCAGCCCCTTGGCGGGCAGGCCCGCCGCGACGGCGTCCTCGAGAAAGCGGCGATGCAGCACAAGCGCATTGCGGCGGCGCGCGACGGTGGTATGGGGCACTGTTCAAAAACAACAACAAGACAAGAAAAGATTGTCCCGGTTGTTGACGTCGCCGTAAACACTCTTTACAGTTGCCTCCAATTCACGGCACAAGCCGTCCCTTTTTTCCAACCCCTTACAGCCGACAGCGGCAGTTTTTGACCAGGAACCATCGTGAACACCGCACTGACCCTCACCAGCATTCGACCCGCCTCGGGCCGACCGCTCGTGCGCGTCGGGTTCTGCCATGGTTTCGACATGCCGTCGCCCCTGTCGTTGTCTTCGCACCTGAACACCGCGTACGCCGCCAAAGCCGCAGCCCGTCTGCGCGTGGGTGGTCAGTTCGAGGCTCATCAGGTGCCCCCGGGTGGAGGTCGCGCGTAGGCGCGCATCTCTCAAGCTCTCTCGCAAAGAGGCCCGGACACCGCAAGGTTCCGGGCCTTTTTGTTTTGCCGCTTTCCATTTCGGGTGTGCCTTCACCCCACCGCCAGAAATTGCCGCGTCGACGGTCTGGCGGGATGTGCATGAGTTGATCACTCCTGTGCAGCGACGTTCGACGGGGCCGCGCCCAGCGCGCGGCCCGTCGCGTGAGGACACAACCGAAATGGAAAGCGCGGGCAGGCTTTTTAGTTTTTCTTCCGTGTGTGGCGCAGCCTGGTAGCGCATCTGGTTTGGGACCAGAGGGTCGCAGGTTCAACTCCTGCCACACGGACCACACCCGAGCGGGACCGGGCCATGCCAACGCGTGGCCCGCCCCGCGGAAACCGGCCGCAAAGATTGGGCGGCGCCGGAACCCGTCACCGGACATTTTTCAAGTCATTACTTTCTTTTTTCGTCACCCACCAAGGAGGCCCTCATGCGCAAGCGCAACTCACCGATCCGGATGATCGCCGTGCACCCGGCACCGCTGCCGCGCAGGCACATGGTGTGGTCGCTGGCCCAGCGCTTCGGCGTGGGGCTCGGGCCGCGCTACGTGGCGGATCGCGCGTCGGCATTGCCGGGCGGCAGCGAGGCGCCACTCGACAGCCTCGACCTCGACCAGCGCGTGCGCGCGTCGGGCGAGTGGTAGCAGCTCAGCACTGCTCGTCTTCTGTTTCTTCAATGGTGCGTGTAGCTCAATGGCAGAGCCGCGGGTTGTGGTCCCGCTGACAACGGTTCGATTCCGTTCGTGCACCCCATCCGTTCACCACAAGCCATCGCCGCGAAGGGAGGCGATTCGTCATGCATTCACACGTCCTGCAACTCGATATTCAGGGCACGCCGCAAGCCTGGATCTCGCTGGAGCAGGCGGTGTTGCACTACGCCACCGGCAACGTGGCCTGGGAAGACGGCGCGCTGCCGCTGGCCACGCTGCGCGGCGGCTTCAACGTGGCGCGCGGTGTGCAGTCGCGCATCGACGTCGCGCCCATCATCGCGCTGCGCGGCGCGTCGAAGATCAACCTCTTCGACGTCGTGCCCGGCGTGACCAAGGCCAAGCTGCTGCGCCGCGACCGCCACACCTGCGCCTACTGCGCGCAGGTGTTCGCCGACCGCGACCTGCAGTGCGAACACGTCATGCCCGAGTCGCGCGGCGGCCCGTGGAGCTGGACCAACCTCGTCAGCGCCTGCGCCGTCTGCAACAACCGCAAGGCCGCGCGCACGCCCGAAGAGGCCGGCATGCCGCTGGTCTACCTGCCGTACGTGCCGAGCCGCTTCGAGAACTTCCTGCTCGAAGGCCGCAACATCCGCGCGGACGTGCACGAGTGGCTGGCCAAGCGCCTGCCGCGCGGTTCGCGGCTGCAGTAGCGCCGCGCGCACAAAGAGAAAAGCCCGCTGCCCGTTGGATCAACGGACAGCGGGCTTTGCCTTGTGCGGCTCGCGGTGCGCGAGTGAGTGAATCAGTGAAGGCGCGGGCGGCTTGCTTGTTTGTGTTCAGCGCCCAGCGCCGAAGAAGCTGTAGGCCACTGCTGTGGCTGCTGCGAGCCCGCCGAGCAAGATGAAGAGCACCTTCGTCGTACGGCGAGGGCCGCGCCGTGAACGGACCCAATGCTCCGGCCCGATCAGATCGATCGGAACCGTGGGTTTGCCTATGTCGGATGCCTTTTCCATGCCAAGAAATATAGCGCAGGCGCCAAGGCAAGAAGTTACAACGGCTTTTTGGCCCCATCGCACCGTGGCCGCTTGCCGACACCAGACAGAAACGTGTGAAATATTCCTCATGAACCAACAAATCATTCTCGAGAGCCTGGTCCGCGCCCTGGAGAGCTGGGTCCGCAACGCCTCCGCGGCCGAGCTGTGGCGCGTGCACCGCGAGGGCGGCCTGGGCGCATCGATCCACACCGAAGGCGAGAGCGTCGTGCACGTGCGCATCGCGCTCGACGGGCCGCCCGATGCGCTGTCGGGCATCGGCAAGACCGACGGCCGCCTGCCCATGACCGAAGCGTTCAGAGGCGCCAACGGTGAAGCAGGGTGGGGCACCCCGCCACCGCAAGGCAGCGCCGAGCGCGAGCAGTGGTTTCTGTCGAGCGACGTGGCGCAAGAGCAGGCGCGGCAGTACCTGCTGGCGGAGGTGGTGGCGCGGCGGGATGCGTTGGTGCGGCGGGTGGAGGCGTGGGCTGCGGGGGCTGGTTGAGGCCGGTGCGCGATTCGCACGGCGATCGTCTTCGCGTGCGTGACTACAAGTCGACGCGAGTCCTCATTTGTTCACCGTGAGAGGCTTCCGCTGACGCGCTTCTCTCCCTACATTTGAACGACCGCCGCGCCTCACGGCGGGACATCGATGCACACCGCAGCGATGTCGATGTGAGGCACAAAAGGCGACGGCCAGGGTGCGCTAACACCCTGACCGTCTGACCAAGTGACGTGCAACAACTTCGAGGAGCGCACACCAAATGGCTGATCAAATTATCGCCGGGCAAACCACGCCCGATTCCCTCAGGGCAACCTGCCCCGATACGGCCGACCTTCTAGAGAAGAAGTCGTCCCAGCTGCAATCGCTGCTGAGTTGTTGCTACGGGGACTGCAGTGAATGGTTCGATGCGATCGGTGCCGTCCACCGAGACCACGTGATGTGGATCGCGTCAGACCTGGCTGGCGAAGTCGCAGAGCTTGCGCAGCAACTGCTGAGACGGATCAACGCAGCGGACGCGTCGGCGCCTACGTGAGCGCAGCAGGGGACGACAACCGCGCGCGGAAGTAGCTCGCGGTCTCCTCGTCGCTGCAGTAGACGTAGCACCCCTTCATGCCTCGCGTCATCAGCGTGCGGTAGGTGTTCTTGATGATCAGGTCCGCCTCTGCCGTGGCGTTCTTCGGATCTGCCTTGAGCCGCGCTTTGTAGCCGCGCAAGGTCTTGTCATGCCGATCGCGTGCCGATGGCTCCGTCACGACCCGGCCGTCACGCACGATGAGGTCGGAGCCGATGATCACGCCGATGTAGTCCACCTCCAGCCCTTGGCAGGTGTGGATGCAGCCGACCTCGTTGATCGAGTTCGGCGCAATGATCCAGAGGCTGCCATCGACGTCGAGGTTCCATCGCTTGCGGTAGTCGCCAATGACGATGTCGAAAGCCTTCGGGTCTTTCTTGCTGGTCCAGGGCCAGCAGTAACCGGCGACGACACGGGCGGTGCCTGTGCTGTTCTTCTGTGCAATCGCCGTATGCAGGTCCGCCGGATCGCTGAAGACCTGAAAGTCGAACTCGGCTGGCGTGAGCGTCTTGTTCGCGGTCTCTCGAACGGCGAGGGCGTCGTCGAGCCACGCGATGTAGCCGTCGGAGCCGCTGCATCTGAACTGCGATGCGAGTTCGTGCTCAGAGACCTCTGCACCCTTCTCTGTGCCGAATGTGCGAATGGTTTGCTTCGTGCCGATGTCGCTCAACGCGACCCGCTGATCCTCGTCGATGAAGAACACCGTGCACTTGGCGGCGGCGATCAGTTCTTTGACTTGGTTCTCGCCCAGGTTGCCGTACAGGCCGCTCTTCTCGTTCAGGCGGTGCGCCTCGTCCACGATCAGCACGTCGAACTGGTCTGCGGGTGTTTCGATGAAACCACCGGAGCCCGTGAAGAGGTTGGAGTAGCGCGTGCGCGTCATGCTGCCCGCGAGCTTGGTTTCGTAGACGCGCCGAGGTGCGGCGTTCTTCGAAACGTATTTGCAGTTCAGGCCGGCACCCATCAAGGTGACCAGTGCGTTGATAGCGAGCACCGTCTTGCCAGTCCCCGGGCCACCTTCGACGATCACCACCTTGGGGTTCGTGCTCGATGCAGATCGGCCTGCAGCCAGGATGTTCTCGTAGACCTCTTTCTGGTCATCGATCAAGACGAACTCGGGATTCCCCTTCAGTAGGCCCGCAAGGCTGTCGCTGAGCGCCTTCGATGGCCTGATACGGCCATTGGTCAGCTCATAGAGCACGCTCGGGTCGCCGAACTTGATGTGCTGCTTGATGAAGTTGCGCAGCAAGCCTCGCTCGGCCTCACCGCGCAGGAACAGCGGCGCCTTGGCGATGTAGTCGGCGTAGTGGGCCGAATCGATCACGCCGTCGCGCTCGTAGTTGTGCAGGTAGGCGCAGGCCTGAACGGAGATGCCCCCAGAGTAGACGGCTTCGTTGAAGCCTTCCATCAAGGAGGCGTATGACCACGCTTGGTACGACGGGTGAACGACCTCGCGGTGTCCGCCGCCAAGGTAGGTGTTGACCAGTGCGTCTTTGGTCGACGACTTCACCTTGTCCCACTGCTTCAGCTCGACGATCACGATGTTCTTCGAGTCGTCGTGGCCTCGGCCAGTCAGGCTGATGTCGATGCGCTTGGAACTTTGCGGGATATGAAGTTCAACGGCCACGCCGACGTCATTCGGAATTTCGGAGTCGCTGAGGACCTTCGACATGTACCCCAGCGAATCTCTCCACGACCTCATTTCTGCTGCCGGGACCTTGCGGCCAGTGGCGCTGAAGTACTTGGCCAGGATGACGTCTTCGATGTCCCTGTCGTTGTTGTCGCTGAGAAATTGCTTCTTGTCGGCCTCGTAGACGATCACGTCAGTCCTTCCCAGATTCGCCCGCTTCCTGCGAGCTGTGCTTCTTGCTGCTGCCGCGCACCTTGTCTGCCGGGTAGCGCAGGGCGTTGGCCTTCAGCTTCTGCTGGACCGCAGCGTTGAGGTCCACGCCCAAGACGGAAGACAGGCGCACGAGATAGAGCAGGACATCCGCGAGCTCGTCCTGAACGGCCTGGGCTGTCTGTGGGTTTCGGCCGGCTTCTGTGGAGGCTGGCTCGGACATCCACTGAAAGATCTCGTTCAGCTCGCCGACCTCTCCGGTCAGGGCCATCACCAAGTTCTTGGGGGAGTGGAACTGGGCCCAGTCGCGCTCGGTGGCGAAGTGCTCGAGTTGCGCTGCCAGCCGTGAGACATCGATGAGAGGGGCGACTGGCCCAGCGCCTTGCTTCTCGCTCACTCGCTTTCTCCTTGCGCGAGCAAACAAGCAAGTGCTTCAAGGTCATGGCGCTGACTGCTTCGAGCCAAGCTGATCGCCAACATCAGAGGGGGCTTCATGAAACAAGTGTATCCAGCGCGGATCGGGAACGACGTGTTTCCCTAGGAAGCGAGGCCTGCGGGATAGGCGTGTCGGTTCAAGATTGTTAAATTCAATGCGCCCGCGCATATCGGCCGCGCGTTTTTCTGCCGCGCTCGCCTCAACCTTTCTTGCCCATGACTCGCATATTCAGCTTCGAGGATTTACCGACTGCCGACCTTGTTGTGGATGCGATCTATGAGGGCGGTAGTGCTGGCAATACAAGCAGCGATCCCATTGCCAAGCTGCTCCCTGGCGCCGGCAACCAGGGTGGTTTTCGAGCCTCAGGCCTCGGCTTGAAAAGGAAGTTCGTCGTTCTCTACTCGAGCGGTGAAGAAGGCGACTGGCCCGATCGCTTAGACCTGAATACAGGCCAATTCGTCTACTACGGGGACAACCGCACGCCGGGCCACGACCTGCACGACACGAGGCGGCGCGGCAATCTCCTTCTGAAGGCGGCCTTCGAGAACGCGCATGGAGACGCCGCGAAGAGGGCAGAGGTGCCCCCGTTCTTTGTCTTCACCAAGTGCCCGACGGCAAAGAGCAACAGGTCTGTTCAGTTCAAGGGGCTGGCGGCGCCGGGTTTTCCGGGGCTGCCGACGACGGAAGACCTTGTTGCCGTGTGGAAGACGACCGCGGGCGAGCGATTCCAGAACTACCGGTCAGTTTGTTGGATTCCGCCGACCTCTGACCCTAGATTTCCATTCAATACTGACCCACCCGCTTTGTGAGCCTGACGGCTTCA
>NZ_JBWKPA010000014.1:0-136991 GCF_059416405.1 Variovorax sp. GW821-FHT09D04 | reverse complement strand
CCTTTCTTTTGCCTACGTTTCTTTGGCGAAGCAAAGAAAAGTAGGTCGCCTGCCGGGGCGAGACCCGGCCTCGGGAAAAAAGACGATTCCAGGCCTATCAAGCCAACACCCACATCACGGTAGCGAGCGGCGGCACGCTGACCGAAATCGAATCCGCTTTCCCATGCCAGGCGGTGGGAGCGCTCTCGACAATCCCGTTTCCCACGCCGCTGCCGCCATACACCGAACCATCGGTGTTGATGATTTCGCGATAAGCCCCCGCGACAGGAACGCCAAGCCGATACGCATGCCGAGGCAACGGCGTGAAGTTGCAAGCCACCACCACAAACGTCCCATCCCGAGCCCGACGAACAAACGCAAACACCGACTGCGCCACATCGTCATGCACCAACCACTCGAACCCCGAACCCTCGTGGTCCAGCTCATGCAAAGCAGGAAAGTGCCGATACACATTGTTCAGATCGCGCACCAACCGCCGCACCCCCTGATGCCCCGCATGCTCAAGCAAGTGCCAGTCCAGCCCGCGATCCGCATTCCACTCCGCGTACTGCGCAAACTCCCCCCCCATGAACAGCAGTTTCTTCCCCGGATAAGCCCAGAGGTACCCATACAGGTTGCGCAACCCCGCGAACTTCTGCCATTCATCCCCAGGCATGCGCCCGATCATCGACCCCTTGCCGTGCACCACTTCGTCATGCGACAGCGGCAACACGAAGTTCTCGCTGTGCGCGTACATCAGCCCGAAGGTGATCTGCTGGTGATGGTGCTTGCGATAGACCGGATCGGTCCCGGCATACGCCAGCGTGTCGTTCATCCACCCCATGTTCCACTTGTAGTGAAAGCCCAGCCCGCCGTCTTCCGGCGGTCGCGTCACACCCGGAAAGCTCGTCGACTCTTCCGCGATGGTCACGGCCCCCGGACGCTCCACGCCCACCACGCGGTTCATGCGGCGAAGGAAATCGATGGCCTCCAGGTTCTCGCGCCCGCCCTGCGCATTCGGCACCCACTCGCCGGCCTTGCGGCTGTAGTCGCGGTACAGCATCGAGGCCACCGCATCCACGCGCAGGCCGTCCACGCCGTAGCGCTCCAGCCAGTACAGCGCATTGCCGACGAGGTAGTTGCGCACCTCCGTGCGGGCGTAGTTGAAGATCAGCGTCTGCCAGTCGTTGTGGAAACCCTCGCGCGGATCGGCGTACTCGTACAGCGCGGTGCCATCGAAGTTGCCCAAACCGTGCGCGTCGGTCGGAAAGTGCGCGGGCACCCAGTCGAGGATCACGCCCAGCCCCGCGGCATGCGCGGCTTCGACGAAATGGCGGAAGTCGCCGGGCGTGCCGAAGCGCGAGGTCGGCGCATACAGGCCGATGGGCTGGTAGCCCCACGAGCCGTCGAAGGGGTGCTCGGTGATGGGCAGCAGCTCGATGTGCGTGAAGCCCATGTCGCGCACATAGGGCACGAGCGTGTCGGCCAGCTCGCGGTAGTCCAGCCATTCCTGGCCGTGGTGCTTGCGGCGCCATGAACCCAGGTGCACTTCATAGATGCTGATCGGCGCCTGATGCGCGTTGGCCTCGGCGCGCCCGGCGGGCATCGGCACGGGCGCGGGCAGCGGCGCCACGACGCAGGCGGTGCCGGGGCGCAGCTGCGACGAGAACGCGAAGGGGTCGGCCTTGCGCAGCACCTCGCCGCGCGAGGACAGGATCTCGAATTCGTAGCTGTCGCCGGTCGCCACGTGCGGCGCGAAGATCTCCCACACGCCGCACTCGCGGCGCAGCCGCATCATGTGGCGCCGGCCGTCCCAGTTGTTGAAGTCGCCGACCACCGACACGCGCCGCGCATTCGGCGCCCACACGGCAAAGGCCACGCCCTTCACGCCGTCGATCTCGCGCAGGTGCGCGCCCAGCCGCTCCCACGGCCGCAGGTGCGTGCCCTCGGCCAGCAGCCACACGTCGGTCTCGCCGAGCACGAACGGAAAGCGGTACGGGTCTTCGAGCCGCGAGGCGTGCCCGGTCTCCCAGTCGACCTGGAACGAGTAGCCCATGCGCGCCTCGGCCGCGGGCACGAGGCCGCTGAACAGGTCGGAGCCTTCGTGCCGTGCAAGGATCGACAGCGGCCAGCCGGTGCGCGAATGCACCACGGCCACCTGCCGCGCGCCGGGCATCAGCGCGCGCACCTCGAGGCCGTCGGCGGTCTCGTGAGGGCCGAGCACGGCGAACGGGTCGCCATGCTCGGCGCGCATCAGCGCCTGGATGTCGGCAGCTTGGAGGAAAGGAGAAGGGGGCATGGGGTTCAGCGTCCTCCTGCTTCGGCCGTCGTGCCGAAGCACACGCCATAAGGCGCCAATGTCAGCAGGGGCTTTGGATCGGCGGTGAGGTTCGCGGTCGGCGCGAGCGGGTGGCCGGCCAGCGGCACCAGCGGCTCGGGCAACGGAATCGACACCGGTTCGCTCCCTGTATTGAAGATCGCATGCAGCACCGCGTCCCCGTCGCTTCGCACGATGTGCAGCAGCGGTGCGGGCGCATCGACGAACGCCAGCGCGCCCGTGCGCAGCAGCGGCTGCGTGCGCCGCCAGTGCAGCAGCGCGCGGCTGAAGGCGAGCATCGAGCCGGGGTCTGCCTCCTGCTGGTCGACGGCCAGCGGCAGGTGGGCGCCGTCCACCGGCAGCCAGGGCGTGCCGGTGCTGAAGCCGGCGTTGGGCGCGTCGGCGGTCCAGGGCATCGGCGTGCGGCAGCCGTCGCGGCCCTTGAACTCGGGCCAGAAGGCACGGCCGTAGGGGTCCTGCAGCAATTCGAAGGGCACGTCGGCCTCGGGCAGGCCCAGCTCTTCGCCCTGGTAGAGGCTGGCGCTGCCGCGCAGCGCGAGCAGCAGCGCGAGCCAGAGCCGGTCGCGGCGGGTGTCGGGCGCGGTGCCGTCGCTCCAGCGCGTGGCGACGCGCGGCACGTCGTGGTTCGACACCGCCCAGCAGCCCCAGCCGCCCGTGGGCGCCAGCGCGGCGTCGAGCGTCTCGACCTGGTGGCGCAGGTGCTTGGGGCTGTGGTCGGCCGTGAGCAGGCTGAAGCTGTAGGCCAGGTGCAGGCGCTTGCCGAGTTCGGTGTACTGCGCCATGACCGGCGGCGCGTTCTCGTCGCCGACCTCGCCCAGCGCGACCGCGCCGTAGCCGTCGAGCAATCGGCGCAGGCGCTCGAGGAACACCAGGTTCTCGGGCTGGCTCTTGTCGTACAGGTGGACCTGCATCGCATACGGGTTGTCGGCGCGCACGGTGCTGACCTCGCCCATCGATTCGACCGTGGCGGGCGGGTTGTCGCGCAGCAGCGCGTCGTGGAACTGGTGGTTGCAGGCATCGAAGCGGAAGCCGTCCACGCCGCGCTCGCACCAGAAGCGCACCTCGCCGAGCAGGGCGTCCTGGACTTCGGCGCAATGGAAGTTGAGATCGGGCTGCTCGGCCAGGAAGCTGTGCAGGTAGTACTGCCGCCGGCGCGAGTCCCACTGCCAGGCCGAGCCGCCGAAGACCGAGAGCCAGTTGGTGGGCGGCGTGCCGTCGGGCTTGGGGTCGGCCCAGACGTACCAGTCGGCCTTCGGGTTGTCGCGCGAGCTGCGGCTTTCGGCGAACCAGGCGTGCTGGTCGGAGGTGTGGGAGAGCACCTGGTCGATGATGAGCTTCAGGCCCAGCGCATGCATGCGTGCGCGCATCGCGTCGAAGTCGGCCAGCGTGCCGAACAGCGGATCGACCGCGCGGTAGTCGGCCACGTCGTAGCCGAAGTCCTTCATAGGGGAGCGGAAGAAGGGCGAAACCCAGACCGCGTCGACGCCCAGGCGGGCGACGTGGTCGAGCTTCGACGTGATGCCGGGCAGGTCGCCGACGCCGTCGCCGTTGCTGTCCATGAAGCTGCGCGGGTAGATCTGGTAGATCACCGCGCCCCGCCACCATTCGCCGTTGCTGCCGCTCATGCCTGCCCCTGTGGTCGAAATTCATTGTGGCATGCGAAATCCGGGCCAGCGGTACGCTGTGGCAGGCGGGCGCCGCGCGGAAGTGGGTAAATTCAGCAGGGCGGGGCGCTGCCGCCCCGACCCCCGACCGATGACCACCGACGACACCGCTTTCTCCCCCTCCGCACCACCCATCGGCCTCGCCGCGCTCGAACGCCGGCTTGCCCAGGACCTCGACTACCTCGGCTGGCCCGCCCGCGCCTGGGTGCCGCCGCGCCAGATCGATGGCGAACCCGTGCTCGACGTGGCCATCATCGGCGGCGGCCAGGCCGGGCTGGCCGCGGCGGGCGCGCTGGCGCAGCAGGGCATCCGCGCGGTGGTCTTCGACCGCGCGCCGGCCGGGCGCGAAGGCCCCTGGGCCACCACGGCGCGCATGGAAACCCTGCGCTCGCCCAAGGAGCTCACGGGCCCGGCGCTGGGGCTGCCTTCGCTGACCTTCCGCGCCTGGTTCGAGGCCCAGTTCGGCACCGAGGCCTGGGCCGCGATGGACAAGATCCCGCGCCTGCAATGGATGGACTACCTGGTCTGGTACCGCCGCGTGATGGGCGTGGATGTGCGCAACGACACCGCTGTTACTGGCTTGCAACCGCTGCCCGACGCCAGCGCCGTGCGCCTGGACCTGCGCACGCCGGACGGCGAACGCCGCGTGCTGGCGCGCCGCGTCGTGCTGGCCACCGGCCGCGACGGCCTGGGCGGCCCGGCCGTGCCGGCGTTCGTGGACGGCCTGCCGCGCGCGGCATGGGCTCATTCCTCCGACGAGATGGACTACGCGCGCCTGAAAGGCCTGCGCGTGGGCGTGATCGGCGCGGGCTCCTCGGCCATGGACAGCGCCGCCACCGCGCTCGAAGCCGGCGCGCACAGCGTCGAGCTGCTGATCCGCCGGCCCGACCTGCCGCGCGTCAACAAGGGCAAGGGCGCCGGCGTGCCGGGGCTCACGCAGGGGCACTACGACCTGCCCGACGCGCTGAAGTGGCGCATCCGCCACTACATCAACGTGCTGAACGTGCCGCCGCCGCACGGCAGCACGCTGCGGGTGTCGGGGCACGCCAACGCCTTCTTCAACTTCGGCTGCCCGATCCTTGCGGTGGCGCCGCAGGGCGAGGCGCTGCGCGTGGCCACGCCCAAGGGCGATTTCGAATTCGACTTTTTGATCGTGTCGACCGGTTTCCAGGTCGACTGGGCCGCCCGCCCCGAATTCGCAGGCATTTCCGCTCACATTCGTACCTGGAAAGACCGTTTCACGCCCGCGCCCGGCGACGAAGACCGCGAACTGGCCGATTCGCCCGACCTCGGGCCGGCCTTCGAATTCCAGGAAAACGCGCCCGGCGCCTGCCCGGGCCTCGCGCGCATCCACTGCTTCTGCTACCCGGCGGCGCTGTCGCACGGCACGGTGTCGGGCGACATTCCCGCCATCAGCGACGGCGCGCGGCGCCTGGCGGCGGGGCTGGCCAGCCTGTTCTACCGGGAAGACGCGGCCCACCACTGGGCGAATCTGCAGGCCTACAGCGAGCCGGAACTGTTCGGCGACGAGTGGACGCCCGCCCCGCCGCCGCAGGAAAGGGCCTGATTCCGGCATGGGGCCCGGGGGACGATCACGCACGGCGCGATAATCCGCCTTCCCGGCCGCCGTCGAGCCGGGCCCTGCCGAGATGTCATGAACCCCAGCTACAAACCCAGCGACGTCGAGTCCGCTGCCCAGGCGCAATGGCGCGCCGCCGATGTCTACCGTGTCACCGAGGACGCGAGCCGCAAGAAGTACTACGCCTGCTCGATGCTGCCGTACCCGAGCGGCAAGCTGCACATGGGCCACGTGCGCAACTACACGATCAACGACATGCTCACGCGCTACCTGCGCATGAGCGGCTACAACGTGCTGATGCCCATGGGCTGGGACGCCTTCGGCCTGCCGGCCGAGAACGCGGCGCTGAAGAACGGCGTGCCACCGGCCAAGTGGACCTACGAGAACATCGCCTACATGAAGGGCCAGCTCCAGGCCATGGGCCTGGCGATCGACTGGAGCCGCGAGATCGCCACCTGCGATCCGAGCTACTACAAGTGGAACCAGTGGCTGTTCCTGAAGATGCTCGAAAAGGGCATCGCCTACCGCAAGACCCAGGTCGTCAACTGGGACCCGGTCGACCAGACCGTGCTGGCCAACGAGCAGGTGATCGACGGCAAGGGCTGGCGCACCGGCGCCACCGTCGAGCGCCGCGAGATTCCGGGCTACTACCTGAAGATCAGCGATTACGCCGAAGAACTGCTCGAGCACACGCAACACAAGCTGCCGGGCTGGCCCGAGCGCGTCAAGCTGATGCAGGAAAACTGGATCGGCAAGAGCGAAGGCCTGCGCTTCGCCTTCACGCATGACATCCGGGACGCGGGCGGCAAGCTCATCCAGGACGGCCGCATGTACGTGTTCACCACGCGTGCCGACACCATCATGGGTGTCACCTTCTGCGCCGTCGCGCCCGAGCACCCGCTCGCCGCGCACGCCGCCACGCTCGACCCGAAGGTCGCGGCCTTCATTGAGGAATGCAAGGGCGGCGGCACGACCGAAGCCGAGTTGGCCACGCAAGAGAAGAAGGGCGTGCCCACGGGCCTGACCGTCAAGCACCCGATCACCGAGGAGCAGGTGCCGGTCTGGGTGGGCAATTACGTGCTCATCGGCTACGGCGACGGCGCCGTGATGGGCGTGCCCGCGCACGACGAGCGCGACTTCGCCTTCGCCAACAAGTACGGCATCGAGATCATCCAGGTCGTGCTGGTCGACGACGAGCCGCACTTCGACTATCACAAGTGGCAGGACTGGTACGGCGACAAGCAGCGCGGCGTGACCATCAACTCCGACAACTTCAGCGGCATGACCTACAAGGAGGCCGTGGCCGCCGTGGCGCATGCGCTGGGCCAGAAGGACCTGGGCGAGCTGCAGACCACGTGGCGCCTGCGCGACTGGGGCGTGAGCCGCCAGCGCTACTGGGGCACGCCGATCCCGATCATCCATTGCGAAGAACACGGCGCGGTGCCGGTACCCGAAAAGGACCTGCCCGTGGTGCTGCCGACCGACTGCGTGCCCGACGGCTCGGGCAACCCGCTGGCCAAGCACGAAGGCTTCCACGCCGGCGTGGTGTGCCCGGTGTGCGGCAAGGCCGCGCGGCGCGAGACCGACACGATGGACACCTTCGTCGATTCGTCGTGGTACTTCATGCGCTACTGCGACCCGACCAACGACAAGGCCATGGTCGCCGAGGGCGCCGACTACTGGATGCCGATGGACCAGTACATCGGCGGCATCGAGCACGCGATCCTGCATTTGCTGTACGCGCGCTTCTGGACCAAGGTCATGCGCGACCTGGGCCTGGTGAAGGCCGACGAGCCCTTCGCCAAGCTGCTCACGCAGGGCATGGTGCTCAACCACATCTTCTACAAGCGCAACGAGAAGGGCGGCAAGGACTACTTCCCGCCGCTCGAAGTCACGGCGGTGCTCGACGCGCAGGGTCGCATCACCGGCGGCACGCTGGCCGACGGCACCAAGGTCGAGTACGGCGGCGTGGGCAAGATGGGCAAGAGCGAACGCAACGGCGTCGACCCGCAGGACCTGATCGAGAAGTACGGCGCCGACACCGCGCGCCTGTACACCATGTTCACCGCGCCACCCGAAGCCACGCTCGAGTGGAACGATGCGGCCGTCGAGGGCAGCTACCGCTTCCTGCGCCGCGTGTGGAACTACGGCGTGGCCCAGGCCGACGTGGCGCCCGTGGCGCTCGCCGGCCAGAGCTTCGGCAAGCCCGCTCAGGCCCTGCGCCGCGAGGTGCACACCGTGCTGCGCCAGATCGACTACGACTACCAGCGCATGCAATACAACACGGTGGTGTCGGGCGCGATGAAGCTGCTCAACGCGCTCGAAGGCTTCAAGCCCGACGGCAGCGCGGGCGACGCGGCCGCCGCGCGCGAGGGCTTCGGCATCCTGCTGCGTTGCCTGTACCCGGCCACGCCGCACATCGCGCACCAGCTGTGGCAGCAGCTCGGCTACGACAAGGCCTCGGGCGACCTGCTCGACGCGCCCTGGCCCGTGGTCGACGTGGCCGCGCTGGCGCAGGATGAGGTCGAGCTCATGCTGCAGGTCAACGGCAAGCTGCGCGGCAAGCTGCTGGTGCCCGCCGGTGCTTCGAAGGACGAGATCGAGCGGCTGGCGCTCGCCTGCGACGACTTCGTCAACTTCGCCGAAGGCGCGCCGGCCAAGCGCGTGATCGTGGTGCCCGGGCGCCTGGTCAACGTGGTCATCTGAACCCGACACTGCAGAACGACGGAAACGACAGACGCATGAACATTCGCAATGCCTCGCAGCCGCGCCGCGGCTTTCTCCTGGGCCTCGGCGTGGCGGGCGCTTCGCTGGCCCTGTCCGGCTGCGGCTTCGCGCTGCGCAAGGCGCCGAACTTCGCGTTCAAGACGCTGTCGCTCGAAGGCAATACGGCGCTCATCAACCAGCTGCGGCGCGAGCTGCGCGCGGCCGGCAACGTGACGCTGGTGCCCAAGGAAGAGGCCAGCACCGCCGACGCCGTGCTGGTCGTGCTGGGCGAGGACCGCGACCGCTTCGTGATCTCGACCAACTCCGCCGGCCTGCTGCGCGAATTGCAGCTGCGCCTGCGCGTGCGCTTCAGCCTGCGCACGCCGGGCGGCAAGGAATTGCTGCCCGCGTCCGAGGTCTCGCAGACGCGCGACCTGAGCTTCAACGAGACCAACGCGCTGGCCAAGGAAGGCGAGGCCGACCTGCTGTTCCGCGACATGCAGGCCGACATCGCGCAGCAGCTGATGCGCCGGCTGGCGGCGGTGCAGTCCCTGTAAGCGTCGCTTCCGTTCTTTTTTCAATGCAACTTGCCAGTGCCCAGCTCGGCGCCCACCTGCAAAAGGGCCTGAAGCCGCTTTACACGATCCACGGCGACGAGCCGCTGCTCGCGCAGGAGGCGGCCGACGCCATCCGCGCCGCCGCGCGCGCCCAGGGCCACACCGAGCGCAGCTCGTACACCGTGGCCGGCGCGCACTTCGACTGGAGCGCGGTGCTGGCAGCCGGGGGCTCGCTCTCGCTGTTCGCCGACAAGCAGATCGTCGAGATCCGCATTCCTTCGGGCAAGCCCGGCAAGGACGGCAGCGTCGCCCTGCAGCAGCTGGCCGAGGGTGCGCCCGGCAACGACAGCACGCTCACGCTGGTGATGCTGCCGCGCCTGGACAAGGCCACGCGCACCGGCGCGTGGTTCTCGGCGCTGGAGAACAACGGCGTGAGCATCCAGGTCGACCCGATCGAGCGCGCCGCGCTGCCGCAATGGATCGCGCAGCGCCTGGGGCTGCAGAACCAGCGCGTGATGCCCGGCGACGAAGGCCAGCGCACGCTGCAGTTCTTTGCCGACCGTGTCGAAGGCAACCTGCTCGCCGCGCACCAGGAAATCCAGAAGCTCGCGCTGCTGCACCCGGCCGGTGAGCTGAGCTGGGAGCAGGTCGAGGGCGCCGTCAACAACGTGGCGCGCTACGACGTGTTCAAGCTGTCCGAGGCCGTGCTGGCCGGCAACCCGCAGCGCGTGGCGCGCATGCTCGACGGCCTGCAGGCCGAGGGCGAGGCCGAGGTGCTGGTGCACTACACGATCGCCGAGGACATCCGCGCCCTCAAGCGCGTGAAGGACGCCATGGCCGCCGGCCGCCCGCTGCCGATGGCGCTGCGCGAGAACCGCATCTGGGGCCCGCGCGAGCGCGCCTTCGAACGCGTGCTGCCGCGCCTGGACGACCGCATGCTGACCCGGCTGCTGCGCGCGGCCCACCTGGTCGACGGCATCTGCAAGGGCCTGAAGCAGCCCGACTGGCCCGCCAGCGGCTGGCAGGCGCTGCAGCGGCTGGCGCTGATGCTGTGCCGCGCCTGCAGCACGGCCGCGGCGACGCGCCGGGCCTGACATCCCCGCCGTCGATCGCCATCAAAAGGCCCGCGTCAGCCGGGCCGAAGGTCCGCGTGGGAAAATGCGCGCCATGAACGCGTTCAACGTCAGCGAGCACATGCAGACCCTCGGTCTGCAAGCCAAAGCCGCTGCATTCCTCATGGCCCGTGCGGATGCAGCTACCAAAAACAGAGCACTGAAGGCGCTGGCCCGACGCCTGCGCGAAGCCGGCCCCGCGCTGGCCGTCGCCAATCAAAAGGACCTGGCCCGCGCCACGGCCGCCGGCCTGTCGGCCCCGATGGTCGACCGGCTCAAGCTCACGCCCAAGGTCCTGGAGACCGTGGCCGAGGGCTGCGAGCAGCTGGCCGGCATGGCCGACGTGATCGGCGAGATCATCGGCATGAAGCAGCAGCCCAGCGGCATCCGCGTGGGCCAGATGCGCGTGCCGATCGGCGTCTTCGGCATGATCTACGAGAGCCGTCCCAACGTGACCATCGAGGCCGCGAGCCTGGCGATCAAGAGCGGCAACGCCGCCATCCTGCGCGGCGGCTCGGAAGCCATCGATTCGAACAAGGCGCTGGCACTGTTGGTGTCCGAGGCGCTGGCCGAAGCCGGCCTGCCGGTCGATGCGGTGCAACTGGTGCAGACCACCGACCGCGAGGCCGTGGGCCAGCTCATCGCCATGCCCGAGTTCGTCGACGTGATCATTCCGCGCGGTGGCAAGGGCCTGATCGAACGCATCAGCCGCGACGCCAAGGTGCCGGTCATCAAGCACCTGGACGGCAACTGCCACGTCTACGTGGACGACACGGCCGAGTTCGACATGGCGCTGCGCATCGTCGACAACGCCAAGACCCAGAAATACAGCCCCTGCAACGCCGCCGAAGGCCTGCTGGTGGCGGCTTCGGTGGCCGACCACTTCCTGCCCGAGATCGCCGCCATCTTCGCCGCCAAGGGCGTCGAGATGCGCTGCGACCCGGCCGCCGCCGCGATCCTGCGCGCCAGCGAGGCGCACCATCCGCAGGCCAAGGTGATCGATGCGGTCGAGTCCGACTGGTCCGAGGAGTACCTGGCCGCCGTCATCAGCATCAAGGTGGTGGCGGGGCTGGACGAGGCCATTGCGCACATCAACCGCTACTCGAGCCACCACACCGACGCCATCGTCACGCGCGACCACATCAACGCCCAGCGCTTCCTGCGCGAGGTCGATTCGGCCAGCGTGATGGTGAATGCGAGCACGCGCTTCGCGGACGGTTTCGAGTACGGGCTGGGCGCCGAAATCGGCATCAGCACCGACAAGTTCCACGCGCGCGGCCCGGTCGGCATCGAAGGCCTGACCTCGCTCAAGTACGTGGTGCTGGGGCAGGGCGAAGTCCGCGGTTAATCGGGGTCCGAAAGGCCGGGGCCATCGGGCCGGCGGCGCGGCGAGGCCCGTGCCGCGGTGTTCTTGCAACGTGTGTTGTGGATTGGGGTGCTTTGTTCTCTTTGGCTGCTTGTCATCGAGCGCGCCATCCCCAAATCCTACAATTCCACTCCACCTTTAAGCACAAAACCAACAAGGCCGCTGCATGGTTCCGCATCTCGTCACTGCCCTGACCGGCCCGATCAACGAACTGGAGCAGCGGGTGCTCGACTCGATGCCCGCCATCGAGCGCTGGTTCCGCCTCGAGTGGATGGAGCACACGCCGCCGTTCTACAGCGCCGTCGACATCCGCAACGCGGGCTTCAAGCTGGCTCCGGTCGACACCAACCTGTTCCCGGGTGGCTGGAACAACCTCACCAAGGAAATGCTGCCGCTGGCGGTGCAGGCCGCGCAGGCGGCCATCGAGAAGATCTGTCCGGAGGCGCGCAACCTGCTCGTCATTCCTGAAAACCACTCGAAAAACACCTTTTATCTCGCCAACGTCGCGCAACTGGTGCGTATCTTCCACATGGCGGGCCTCAATGTGCGCATCGGCTCGATCGATCCGGCCATCAAGTCGCCCAAGAAGATCGAGCTGCCCAACGGCGAGACCGTGACGCTCGAGCCGGTGGTGCGTTCCAAGCGTCGCCTGGGCCTGAAGAACTTCGATCCCTGCACAATTTTGCTCAACAACGAGCTTTCTGCAGGAACGCCCGGCATCCTCGAAGACCTGCACGAGCAGTACCTGCTGCCGCCGTTGCACGCGGGCTGGTCGGTGCGCCGCAAGAGCAACCACCTGCACAGCTACGAAGAGCTGTGCAAGCGCTTCGGCAAGCTGCTGGGCATCGACCCCTGGCTGATCAACCCGATCTACGCGCGCGCCGAAGGCGTCGACGTGGCCGAGGGACGCGGCATCGACGTGCTCACCAGCCATGTCGACGCGGTGCTCACCAAGGTGCGCCGCAAGTACAAGGAATACGGCATCAACGAGAAGCCCTTCGTGGTCGTCAAGGGCGGCCACAGCGGCAGCGGCAGCCCGGGCGTCGTGACCGTGCGCGACGCCAAGGAGGTCGAGGCGCTGATCGGCAAGTCGCGCACCGCCACCTCGTCGCCCGCCAAGACCAGCGCCGGGCGCGACCTGCGCGAGCCCACCGAGCTGATCGTCCAGGAAGGCGTGCTCACCAACGAGCGCGTGCACAACGGCGTGGCCGAGCCGGTGGTCTACATGATGGACCGCTACGTGGTGGGCGGCTTCTACCGCGTGCACGCCGAGCGCGCCGCCGACGAGAACCTCAAGCAGCCGGGCGCCAGCTACGTGCCGCTGGCCTTCTCGGAAAGCGCGCAGCTGCCGCAGCCGGGCGCCAAGCCCGGCGCCAGCGCCCCCAACCGTTTTTACATGTATGGCGTGGTGGGCCGTCTGGCCATGGTCGCGGCCAGTTACGAGATGGAAGCGACCGATCCGGACGCCGAAATCTACGAATGAGCGACGGGGGCGGGTTGCGGCGTCAGCGGGCAACGGCAAAATAGCGGCCCCACAGCAACGGAACCAAAAGGGCGGAGGGATGCGCGGCGCGGCCGCGGCACCCCGGCGTGACTGACGCGTCGATCATTGCGAGCCAACCTTTTCCCATCGACCCCCGTGTCAGCCCCCAAAAACATCTCTGCCGGCCTCATCGTCGGCGCCATCGGCGTCGTCTACGGCGACATCGGCACCAGCGTTCTCTATGCGGTCAAGGAAGTCTTCGGTCACGGCCATGTGCCGTTCACCGTGGAGAACGTCTACGGCATCCTGTCGATGTTCTTCTGGACCCTCACGGTCATCGTCTCCATCAAGTACGTCGTGCTCGTGCTGCGCGCCGACAACGAAGGCGAGGGCGGCCTGGTCGCGATGCTCGCGCTGGCCTCACAGGCGGTGGCCGACAAGCCGAGGCTGCGCCAGCTGCTCCTGATCGTCGGCATCTTCGGCACCTCGCTCTTCTATGGCGACGGTGTCATCACCCCGGCCATCTCGGTGCTGTCGGCGGTCGAAGGCCTGGAGGTGGTGTCGCCGCACTTCAAGCACTACGTGATCCCGATCACGCTGGTCGTGCTGTTCTGCCTGTTCGCGGTGCAAAAGCGCGGCACGGCGGGCATCGGCAAGTTCTTCGGCCCGGTCACGCTGGCGTGGTTCGCGGCCATTGCCGTGCTGGGCGTGTGGCAGATCGGGCACCACCCCGAGATCATCAAGGCGCTGAACCCCTGGTACGCGCTGAAGTTCATCTGGGACAACCCGGGCACCAGCTTCATCCTGCTGGGCGCCATGGTGCTGTGCGTGACCGGCGCCGAGGCGCTGTACGCCGACCTGGGCCACTTCGGCAAGAAGCCGATCCGCATCGCGTGGTTCTCGGTCGTCATGCCGGCGCTCACGCTCAACTACCTGGGCCAGGGCGCGCTGCTGTTGGAGAACCCCGAGGCCGTGAAGAACCCGTTCTTCATGATGGCGCCTGAATGGGCCCTCATTCCGCTGGTGCTGCTGGCCACGCTCTCGACGGTGATCGCCTCGCAGGCGCTCATCACCGGTGCCTTCAGCGTCACGCGCCAGGTGATCCAGCTGGGCTACCTGCCGCGCCTGAACATCGAGCACACCAGCGTGCGCACGGCGGGGCAGATCTACATCCCGCTGGTCAACTGGGGCCTGTTCGTCGCCATCGTGATGGCGGTCGTGATGTTCCGCACCTCGAGCAGCCTGGCGGCGGCCTACGGCATCGCCGTGACCACCGACATGCTGATCACCACGATCCTGACCTTCTTCGTGATCCGCTACGCGTGGAAGCTGCCGCTGGCGCTGTGCATCGCCTCGACCGCGATCTTCTTCGTGGTCGACTTCCTGTTCTTCGCCTCGAACCTGCTCAAGCTGTTCGAAGGCGGCTGGTTCCCGCTCTTGATCGGCGGCGCCGTGTTCACGCTGATGGTCACCTGGAAGGAAGGCCGCCGCCTCATGGGCGAGGCGCAGCACGCGGACGCGATCGACCTCAAGTCCTTCCTCGGCTCGGTGTTCATGAGCCCGCCCGCGCGCGTGGACGGCACGGCCGTGTTCCTCACGGCCGAACCGGGCGTGGTGCCCAACGCGCTGCTGCACAACCTCAAGCACAACAAGGTGCTGCACGAGCAGAACATGTTCGTCACCGTGCGCAACCACGAGGTGCCCTGGATTCCGATGGACAAGCGCATCGAGATCGAGGCGCTGGGCAACCACTGCTGGCAGGTGATCGTGCACTACGGTTTCAAGAACGACATCGACCTGCCGCGCGCGCTCGACAACGCACGCATGCGCGGCTGCCAGCTCGAGCCGATGACGACCAGCTACTTCCTCTCGCGCGACGTCGTGATCCCCACGCTGGGCAGCGGCATGGCGCCCTGGCGCGAGAAGCTGTTCGCGCAGATGCACCACAACGCGAGCGGCGCGGCGGCCTTCCTGGGCCTGCCCAACAACGCCGTGGTCGAGCTCGGTTCCAAGATCGAGATTTAGGCTCGCCCCCAGGCTACGCGCACTTCGTGTCGCTTCGCCAACCCCCTACCGGGGGCAACACCTGCGGCCCGGCAAAGCCGGTTCCGCGGTGTTTCTGGCGAAGAGATGTCGCGGGCAGAATCGCGGCATGCGATTCTTCAAGGACCTGAGCCTTTCGGCCTTCACCGCGGGCTTCGTCGCCGTGCTCGTGGGTTTCACGAGTTCGGTGGCCATCGTGTTCCAGGCCGCCCAGGCCTTCGGCGCCACGCCCGAGATGGTGGCCTCGTGGATGTGGGCGCTGGGCATCGGCATGGGGCTGGCCTCGGCGCTGCCCTCGCTGTGGTGGCGCAAGCCCGTCATGATTGCCTGGAGCACGCCCGGCGCGGCCGTGCTGGCCGTGGCCGGCGCGGGCTACGGCATGGGCGAGGCGGTGGGCGCCTTCATCGTCTGCGCGGTGCTGATCGTGCTCGCGGGCGCCACGGGCTGGTTCGAGCGCGTGATGAACAAGATCCCGATGGCCATCGCCTCGGCGCTGCTGGCCGGCGTGCTCGCGCGCTTCGGCATTTCGGCCTTCACGGCGGCGCAGACCGCGCTGCCGCTGGTGCTGCTGATGCTCGCCACCTACCTCGTGGGCAAGCGCCTGCTGCCGCGCTACGCGGTGCCGCTCACGCTGCTGGTGGCCATCGCTTTCACGGCCGCGCGCGGCGAGCTGGCATGGTCCTCCGTGCACTTCTCGCTCACCTGGCCGGTGTTCACGGTGCCGGTGTTCACCTGGCAGGCCATCGTGAGCCTGGCGCTGCCGCTGTTCGTCGTGACCATGGCCTCGCAGAACCTGCCCGGCGTGGCGGCGATCCGCGCCAGCGGCTACAGCGACCTGCCGGTCAGCAAGCTCATCACGATCAGCGGCCTCGCGACGCTGGTGCTCGCGCCTTTCGGTGCCTTCGCGCTCAACCTGAGCGCCATCACGGCCGCCATGTGCATGGGCCGCGAGGCGCACGAAGACCCGGCGCGGCGCTACACGGCGGCCGTGAGCTGCGGCGCCATCTACGTGGTGATCGGCCTGTTCGGCGCGGCGGTCACGGGGCTGCTCACGGCCTTTCCGAAGGAGCTGGTCGCGGCCATCGCCGGGCTGGCGCTGCTGGGCACCATCGGCGGCGGGCTGGCGGCGGCGGTGCGCGACGAGGCGCACCGCGAGGCCGCGCTCATCACCTTCCTGGTCACGCTCTCGGGCGTGACGCTGGCCGGCATCGGCTCCGCCTTCTGGGGCGTGGTGGCCGGCGCGGTGGCGCTGGCGGTGCAGCAGGTCGGCCGCGCACGGGTGCAGGTGCCCGTTGAAAAAGCCCCCGCCGGCAAGGACATCGCCGCTTCCGGCAACATGCCGCCAGAAACCCCCTCCACAGCCGCCGCTCCCGGCGCCGGAAAGAACGCCTGATGAAAAACATCCTCTTCGTCGCCGACCCGCTCGATCACTTCAAGATCTACAAGGACACGACCTTCTCGATGATGCGCGAGGCCCAGCGCCGCGGCCACCGCATCGCGGCCTGCCTGCCGCAGGACATCCAGTGGAAATCCGGCGGGCGCGTCTCGGCCGTGGTGCAGCAGATCACGCTCACCGGCGACCCGAAGGACTGGTACCACGTTGACATCCTCGAATCGAAGGCGCTGAAAGACTTCGATGCCGTGCTCATGCGCAAGGACCCACCCTTCGACGCCGAGTACATCTACTCGACGCACCTGCTGCAGCAGGCCGAGCGCGAGGGCGCGAAGGTGGTCAACTCGCCGCGCGCGCTGCGCGACCACCCCGAGAAGCTCGCGATCATGGAGTTTCCGCAGTTCGTCACGCCCACGCTGGTCACGCGCAGCGCGCAGGCCGTGCGCGACTTCCATGCCGAGCACGGCGACATCATCCTCAAGCCGCTCGACGGCATGGGCGGCATGGGCATCTTCCGCGTGAAGCAGGATGCGCTGAACCTCGGCTCCATCGTCGAGACGCTCAACAAGGACGGCGCCGAAACCATCATGGTGCAGCGCTTCGTGCCCGAGGTGACGCAGGGCGACAAGCGCATCCTGATCATCGCGGGCGAGCCGGCGCCCTTCGTGCTGGCGCGCATTCCGCAGGGCACCGAGGTGCGCGGCAACCTCGCGGCCGGCGGCAAGGGCGTGGCCCAGCCGCTCACGGCGCGCAACCGCGAGATCGCCGAAGCCATCGGCAAGGTGCTGGCGCCGCGCGGGCTGCTGCTGATCGGGCTCGACGTGATCGGCGACTCGGTCACCGAGATCAACGTGACCAGCCCGACCTGCTTTCAGGAGATCACCGAGCAGACCGGCTTCGATGTGCCGAAGATGTTCATCGATGCGCTCGAGGCACACCTGGCTTCGGCCTGATCAGAAGTCGACCGACGCCGACAGCGTGAAGGTGCGCGGCGCGCCGAGCACCAGGTAGCCGTTGTTCGGGTAGCCGCCCACCGAGGCCCAGTAGTTGCGGTTGGTCAGGTTGTCGATGCGCGCGCGCAGCGTCACCAGCTTGCCGGCCACTTCGGTCAGGTAGCGCGCGCCGACATCGAAGCGCGTCCAGCCGGGCACGCGCAGCGTGTTGGCGGCGTCCGCGTAGCTCGGGCCCGTGGACACCACGCGGCCGTCCAGCGACAGGCCGCGCACGCCCGGCACGTCCCATTCCACACCCAAGGTGCCCTGTGTCTTCGCGATGCCGATGACGCGGCGGCCGTCGGTCGTGGCGTCGCCCGTGGCGCGCTGCTTGGCGTCCAGGAAGGTGATGCCGCCCATCAGGCGCACGCCCTTGGCCGCTTCGCCGAACGCGGTCAGCTCCAGGCCCTGGTGGCGGTCGCGGCCTTCGGCCACGTAGTAGCCGGCGCTGTTGACGAGGGCGCGTGGCTTGTCGGTGGTGAAGAAGGCCAGGCCGCCGCCGATGCGGCCGCCGTCGAACTTGATGCCGATCTCTTTCTGCTTGGACACATAGGGCGACAGCTGCGTGCCCGCGTTGCGCACGGCGCCGCCGGTCGACACCGTGGGCGCGGTGTCGCCCTTGCTCAGGCCCTCGATGTAGTTCGCGTACAGCGACACCTGCGGCTGCAGCTTGAACACGAAGCCGGCCATCGGGCTGGTGCGGCTCTTCTCGTACGCGGTGGGCTTGCCGGTGTCGTAGGCGAAGTCGGTGCTTTCCAGCTTCTGACGGCGCACGCCGAGCGTGAGCTGCGCGCGGTCGTCCAGGAAGGACAGCGTGTCGCCGATCGCCAGGCTGCTCAGGCGCGTCTGCGTCAGCAGCGCGGGGTTGTCCATGTCGTTGCCACGGAACGCGCTCGCCGTGTAGGCCGGGATCGGGTAGCCGACGGGTGCGGACAGGTGGGTCTTCAGGGGGTTGAAGAAGTCCCACTTGTAGGCGTTCTTCTCCTTGAGCTGGTAGTACGAGTACGAGGCCACCACCGTGTGGTTCACCGGGCCGGTCGCGAACTTGCCGCGCACGCCGGCTTCGGCCGTGCGGGTGTTGTCCTGGCGCTGGTTCTCGAAGCGCGACATGTTGCCCATGCCGAGGTTGTTCGTGAGCGTGAGGCCGGCCAGCGCATTGCCCTCGTGGCTCTTGCGCGCGCCGCCGGCGATCCAGGCCGTGACGTTGTCGGTGAGGTCGTACTCGCCGCGCAGCGAGCCGAAGGTGTCGCGCTCGTTGGAGTAGGTCCAGGGCTGCGCGTAGTTCAGCTGGTTGTCGGGCGCGGACGGCACGCGCGTCACGCCGGCGCCGAGCGTCACGTTCGGGCGCGTGCGCGTGAGCCGGTGCTCCTGGTGGCCGATGTCCGCCGAGATGCGCGCGTTGCGGCTGCGCCAGTCGAAGCCGACCGAGGCCACGTCGAGCTTGACCTGCTCGGCGTTCACGCCGGTGCCGCCGTCGCGGTGGGCCGCGTTCAGGCGTACGCCCAGGCTCTGGTCGGGCCCGAAGCGGCGCGCGATGTCGGTCGACACGTAGCTCTGCGAGCCGCTGGCCGTGCCCAGCGTGACCTGCGTCAGCGGGTCGTTCGGCGCGCGCTTGGGCAGCAGGTTGATGTTGCCGCCGATGCCGCCGCCCGTGGGCGTGGCGCCGTTCAGGAAGGCGCTCGCGCCGCGCAGCACTTCGACGCGCTCGAACAGTTCCGACGAGATGTACTGGCGCGGTAGCAGGCCGTACAGGCCGTTGTAGGCGATGTCGTCCGAATTCACCACGAAGCCGCGGATGAAGTACGACTCCTGGAAGTTGCCGAAGCCGCGCGCCACGCGCACCGAGGGGTCGTTCTGCAGCACGTCGGCCACGCTCTTGGCCTGCTGGTTCTGGATCAGCTCGTGCGTGTAGCTGGTGCTGGAGAAGGGCGAATCCATCATGTCCTGGTTGCCCAGGATGCCCACGCGCCCGCCGCGCGCCACCTGCCCGCCCGCGAAGGGCTTGGTCAGGCCTTCGGCCGAGGCGTCGGCGCTGGCTTCGACGGTGACGGTGCTCAGCGTGCCGCTGGCGGGGGCCGCCGGCTCGGCGGGCGGCGTCTGCGCCAGGGCCGTCAGGGCGTGAAGGGCCAGCAGCGAGGCGGCCACGGTCGGGCGGAGGAAGAAGCGAGGAGCGGGCATGAAAGGTCGACCGGATGCAAATGAGAACAGTTATTGTTCATTGTTTGCACTCACTCATTGATACTTTCTTGCGCTGTTGCAAAAAAGTGTCAGCCAAAAGACTGAATGTCAGGCCTCAGCGTGGCATCCGTTGGCCGTCCACGAACACATGCAACTCGCCCGAGGCGAAGGGCGTCCAGGTCTCGTTGGTGGTGAGCGGCGCCGTCACCACCACGGCCACGCGGTCGGTGGGCGTGGTGTGCTGGGCGAAGTCGATCTCCAGGTCTTCGTCCGAGAGCTGCGCCGTCACGAAGGGGTGGCGGCGCTCCACGTACCAGAGGTTGGTGGAGGCATGCGCCCACAGCGCCTGCCCGTTCGACAGCATGAAGTTGAAGGTGCCGTGCGCCGCCAGCTGCGGCGCCAGTTCGCGCAGCGTGAGCGTGAGCTCCTCGACGCTGGGCACGCCCGCGTGCGACTTGGCCAGCTCCTGCATGATCCAGCAGAAGGCGTGCTCGCTGTCGGTGTTGCCCACCGGATGGAAGTTGCCGTGCAGGCGCGGGCGGAAGTCCTTCAGGTCGCCGTTGTGGGCGAACACCCAGTAGCGGCCCCACAGCTCGCGCACGAAGGGGTGGCAGTTCTGCAGGTTGACCTCGCCCTGCGTCGCCTTGCGGATGTGCGCGATGACGTTGCGGCTTTGAATCGGGTAGCGCCGGATCAGCTCGGCCACCGGCGACTCGCAGGCCGGCTGGTGGTCGACGAAGTGGCGCAGCCCGCGGTCCTCGAAGAACGCGATGCCCCAGCCGTCGGCATGGTGGTCGGTGCGGCCACCGCGCTGCGCGAACCCCGTGAAGCTGAAGGTCACGTCGGTCGGCGTGTTGCAGTTCATCCCTAGCAATTGGCACATGGCTGTGATTAGACCGCGATTCAGGATTTGGAGGAGGGGGCGGGCAGCCGCAGCCACCCGAGCACGCGCTCGGTGCCCAGGTGCGTGCGGCCTTCAGCGAGCGCCAGCGGCAGGCGCTCGCGCGAGGTGCCGAAGGGCCCCGGGTTCTGCTGCACGATCTCGACCGCGTCGGCGTCCACGCGCGACACGATCGCCACGTGGCCGTAGGGATTGAAGAGCCACGGCGCGAACACGACGATGTCGCCCACGGCCGGCGCACTCGCGCCGCCGTTGCGGTGCTGCACCAGGTTGCGTGCGGCGTTCAACGCGCCGTCCGCCACGGCCGCGTCGAAGAAGGCCTTGGCGTGCCCGCGCGCCTCGGGCATGCGGTGCTGGTGCCGCTCGTAGTAGTAGCGCTTGACGAACTCCACGCACTGCCAGCGCAGGCCGATGTTGTAGCCGTCGGGCGCCACGCTGCGCCCGTCGATGTGGTTGATGGCGCCGTTGTAGTACACCGGCACGCCCTCGAACTGGTCGATCACCTCGCCGGGTGCGTGCGTCGGGTTGACGTTGAAGCGGCTCGCGGCCCACAGGCCGAGCAGGGCGACGAGGACGAGGGCAGAGAGAACGACGACGGTGCGGCGAGTGATGAAACGGGGCATGGACGGTGAAGCAGGACGCGCGGCCACGGGCCGGCAGCGACGAGCTTAGTCCATGCAAAGACCCGCTTAGCCTCAGAGCCCGTGCAACGCCGCCATCTCGCCAATCAATTCACGCTGGAACGCATCGAAGCGCGCCGAGGGCTGCTGCAGCCCGAAGAAGTCGCTGAACGGGTCTTCCACCTCGGTGCGGTGGCCCGACAGTTCTTCCACCACCGCCAGTCCGCAGAAGGGCACGCAGGCTTCCGAGTAGCCGCCTTCGTGCACCACCACCACGCGCCCGTCGCAATGCTTCGCGGCCAGCGCGTTGACCCGCCGCATCATCTGGCGGAACGACTCGGGGTGCAGCTGCATGCGCGCCAGCGGATCGACGCCGTTGGCGTCCAGCCCGCTCGCGACCACGATCAGCTCGGGTCGGTAGCGGTCGATCACCGGCGTCACGATGCGCTCGAAGGCGTGCATGTAGGCCGCGTGACCGCCGCCGGGCTGCAGCGGGATGTTGACGTTGAAGCCCAGCCCCGCGCCCGTGCCGCGGTCTTCGGCGCCGCTGTAGCCGGGCGGGAAGCAGTTCTCCTGGTGCAGCGACAGCGTGAGCACGTCGGGGCGGTCGTAGAAGATCTCCTGCGTGCCGTTGCCGTGGTGCACGTCCCAGTCGATCACGGCCACGCGGCCCAGGCCGTGGTGCGCCTTCATGGTCTCGATGGCCACCGCGATGTTGTTGAACAGGCAGAAACCCATGCTGTGCTCGCGCAGGCAGTGGTGGCCCGGCGGGCGCGTGAGCGCAAAAGCGTTGCGGTGGCGGCCCTGCAGCACGCTGTCCATCGCGGCAATGGCCAGGCCAGTCGAGAGCTTCGCGATCTCGTAGCTGCCCGGGCCGAAGGGCGCCACCTCGCCCAGGTCGCCGCCGCCGGCGTCGCTGGCGGCCTTGAACTTCTGCAGGTAACCCGCGGGGTGCACGCGCTGCAGGTCTTCTTCGCTGGCCATCGGCGCGCTCAGCACGTCGAGCTGCGCGCTCAGGCCCGACACGTCCATCAGCGACTTGATGCGCCGCTTGGAATCGGGCGACTCGGCCATGCCGCTGCCGGCCATGGGCTGCACCCAGCCGCCCACCGGCAGGAACAGGGCATGCAGCCCGCCGGGCACGTGCCAGAAGGTGCGTTCGTCGTGAAAGAAGGCGGTGGTCTTCATGCGGTGCGTCCTTGTTGCGTGGAGGGAGGAAGAGGTGCGGAAAGCGAGGCTTCGTCGCGCGGTGGTGGATGGCGCTGCACGCTCAGGCCGCGCCAGCCCCAGCGTTCGCGCGCCAGCCCCCACAGGCCGCGCGGTGCCAGCAGCATGACAGCGATGGCGATGCAGCCCATCGCGATCAGGTACCAGCCGCCCGACATCGCGAACCAGGTGTTGAACAGCTCGCGCAGCCCGAAGTAGATGACGGTGCCGATCAGCGGCCCCTCGATGGTGCCGATGCCGCCGATGATCACGATGAACATCGCCGTCACCACCCAGTTGATGTCGAAGGCCGAGTCGGGCGAGACGAACATCGTGCCCATGAAGTGCGCCCCGCCGGCCAGCCCGAAGCCCAGCCCCGACAGCACGAAGGCGATGAAACGGTTGCGCCACACGTTCACGCCGATGCTCGTGGCGGCCAGTTCGTTGTCGCGCACCGCCATCAGCCCCAAGCCGAAGGGCGAGCGCATCAGCAGGTACACGCCGGCCACTGCCGCCAGGCCGATGGCGCCCGAGATCCAGAACGCGTTCTGCTGGAAGCTCTCGGCCTCCACCAGCCGCACCGCCTGCAGCGGCACGCCCGACTCGCCGCCGAACAGCGGGAACTTGGCGACCAGCAGCCGCACGATCTCGGCCAGCACCCACATGCCGATCGAGAAGTAGGCGTCGCGCAGGCGGAACATCAGCGGCGCCACCACGGCGGCCAGCAGCGCGCCGCCCAGGCCTGCCACGGGCACCATCCAGTAGGGCGAGATGCCCAGCCGGTCGGAGGCCACGAACAGCACGTAGGCGCCGATGCCGGCAAAGGCCTGGTGGCCCATCGACACCAGCCCGGTGTAGCCGGCCAGCAGGTTCCACATCTGGGCCATGGCCAGCGTGATCAGCACCTCGCTGAGCAGGCGCAGCAGGCCGCCGTCGGCCACGGTGGGCGCGAAGGCGATGGCAAGGGCCGCGGCGGTGAAGCCGACCCAGGGGGCGAGGGACGGAGGACGCATCGAAGTCATCTCAGGTACGTGCGCCAGCGATGCCGTTGGGGCGCACCATCAGGACCGCGAAGAACAGCAGGTGGGCGTACAGCGCGCCCGCGTTGGAGTCGAGCCGCTGGCCCACGAGCTGCGCCACGCCCAGCGCGATGCCGCCGACCAGCGCCCAGCGAAACGAGCCCATGCCGCCGATGATCACGACCTCGAATGCGCCCAAGAGCCGCTCCACGCCCGAGAAGGGCGTGAACGAGGTGCGCAGCGCCAGCAGCAGCCCCGCCACCGACGCGAAGGCCAGCGACAGCCCCATCACCACCGCATACACATGGCGCGGGCGCACGCCCATCGTGCGCACGATCTCGCGGTGGTCCGAGGTGGCGCGCACCACCAGCCCGAAGCGCGAGTGCTGCAGCAGCCACTGCAGCGCGCCGAAGGCCAGCACCGCGAGCACCAGCACCAGCACCGGGTACCAGCCGATGCGCAGCCCGCCGATCTCGAAGCCCGCCGTGGCCAGCGCGCCGCCGTCCAGCGCGCGCGGGTCGGCGCCGAACAGCTCGACCATCAGGTTGCGCAGCACCACCGCGATGCCGAAGGTGACCAGCACCGGCGTGAGCGGATCGTCGGTGGCCACCGCGCGGTTCAGCAGCAGCCGCTGCAGCAGGTAGCCCATGCCGAAGGCCGCCAACGCCACCGGCGCGATGAAGAAGAGCGGCGACACGCCGGGGAACTGCGTGGCCAAAAAGACCGCGAAGTACGCCGCCAGCACCACGAACTCGCCGTGCGCGAGGTTGACCATGCGCATCACGCCGAAGACCAGCGCCAGCCCGAGGCCGAAGAGCGCATAGAGGCCGCCGAGCAGCACGCCGTTGATGAGGGTTTCGAGCCAGGCCATGGTGGGGAGGTGTTCAGTGTCCGAAGTAGGCGTTGGCGATCTGCGCGGCGCTGAAGTCGCTCGCGCGGCCCGCCAGCGTGACGCGGCCCTTGAGCAGGCAGTACACGCGCTGCGCGATGCGGCAGGCGCGCGTCACGTCCTGCTCCACCACCAGCAGCGCCGTGCCCTGCGCGCGGATGTCGCCGAAGGCGCGGTAGATCTGCTCGATGACCACCGGCGCCAGGCCCAACGAGATCTCGTCGCACAGCATCAGGCGCGGGTTGGCCATGAGCGCGCGGCCGATGCTCACCATCTGCTGCTGCCCGCCCGACAGCTGCGTGGCCGGCCGGTGGCGAAACTCCTGCAGGATGGGGAACAGCGCGTACACCGTGGGCAGCGTCCAGTGGCCGGTCCGGCCGCACAGCGCGCCCATGCGCAGGTTTTCTTCCACGGTGAGCGAGGGGAACAGCATCCGCCCCTCGGGCACCAGCGCGATGCCGCGGCGCGCGATGCGCTCGGCCGGCTCGGCCTCGATGGCCTGGCCGTCGAATCGGATGGCGCCACGGCTGCGCGAGCCCAGCCCGGCAATGGCGCGGATCAGCGTCGACTTGCCCGCGCCGTTGGCGCCGATGAGCGCGGTCGCTTCACCTTCCGCCACGTCGAGCGAGAGGTCGAACAGCGCCTGCAGGTCGCCGTAGTGGCTGCACAGGTCACGCACTTCAAGCAGCGGCATGGGTGTGCTCCTCTTGTGCGTCTTCATCGCCCACGCCCATGTAGACCTCGCGCACCTCGCGGCTGGCCATGGCGGCGGCGGGTGTGTCTTCCAGCAGCTTGCGGCCGAAGTTCAGCACCATGATGCGATCGGCCACGGCCATCAAGGCCTGCGCGATGTGTTCGATCCAGATCATCGCCACGTCCTGCTTCAGCTCGAGCACCAGCGCCACCAGCACCTGCACTTCGGCCTCGGTGAGGCCGCCGGCGATCTCGTCGAGCAGCAGCAGGTGCGGCCGCGCCGCCAGGCCCTTGGCCAGTTCGAGCCGCTTGCGGTCCAGCAGCGGCAGGCGGCCGGCCGGCACGTCGGCGCGGTCGGCCAGCCCGGTGCGTTCCAGCACGGCCCAGGCCTGGCGCGCGGCCTGCGCGCGCGGCAGCCGCGCGGCGAATGTGGCGGCGGCCAGTGCGTTCTCGTAGGCACTCAGGTGTGCGAAGGGCTGCGGGATCTGGAAGGCGCGCGCCACGCCCAGCCGCGCCCGCGCATCGGCGCGCAGACCGACCAGCTCGCGGCCTTCGAGGCGGATGCTGCCGGCATCGGGCACGGCCACGCCGGTGATCAGGTTGAACAGCGAGCTCTTGCCCGCGCCGTTCGGCCCGACCACGCCCAGGCACTCGCCGCGCGCGAGCGAGAGCGCCACCTGGTCGGCCACGACGATCTCGCCGTAGCGCTTGCACAGGCCGTCGATGACGAGGCAATCGCTCATGCAGCCTTGAGCTGCGACAGCAGCTTGAGCTCGTCTTCCACCGGAATCTGCTTGGCCGTGCTGTTGTGCGTGATGACCAGCTCGTACGGAAACTTGCTGCCCGCCTTGGTCTTGCGCCACTGGCCCGCCACCATCGGCGTGACGGCCACGCTCTTGATCGGGCTGCCCTTGAAGTCGATGCGCCCCACCACCGAATCGAGCTGCAGGTTGGCCAGCGCGTCGCGCACGGCCTTCTTGTCCTTCGGGTTGGTGGCGTTCTTCAGCGCGGCGATGCCGACCTCGAACAGCGCGTGGCCGTAGCCGATGGGCTGCGTCCATTGCTTGCCGGTGGTGGCCTCCCAGTCGGCCGCGAGCGCCTTGGCGCTCTGGCCCGTGAGCGACGATTTGAACGGGAAGTTGGGCGTCCACCAGACCTCGGTCGACATGCCGTTGCCCGCCGCGCCCAGCGACTCCACCGCGCTCGGGAACAGGAACGACGCGGCCATCGTCACCACCTCGGGCCGGTAGCCCGCCTGCTGCGCCTGCTTCCAGAAGGTGGCGAAGTGGTTGGCGTAGGCAAAGCCCGAGACGATGTTCGCGCGCGCCGCCTTGAAGCTGGACACCTGGTTGCTGAAGTCGTCGGTCGCGATCTTGAAGAAGCCGCCGTTGGTCTCCTTGTAGCCGCGCTGTTTCGCGCCGCCCGGGATGCCCGTGGCCGGATCGGCGAAGGCGTGGCCCGGGCCGTTGTCGATGTACAGCGTGCCCAGCGTGCGCTCCACCTTCAGCGGCTCCCACATGCCGAAGAAGTTCTTCAGCACGTCGTCGGCGCCCCAGAAGAAATGGAAGGAGAACGGAAAACCTTTTTGCGGCGTGGAGCCGCGCCCGAAGGTGATGGCCTGCCACGGCCCCATGGTCGACACCATCGGCACGCCGTTGACGTCGCACAGCTGGCCGGCGGCCAGCGCGGCGTCGCTGTCCTGCACCAGCAGCAGGTCGACCTTCTCGCGCAGCAGCAGTTCGCTGGACATGGTGGCGCCGCGGTTGGCGTCGGACTGCGTGTCGCGCACCACGATCTCCACCTTGTAGGTCGTGCCGCCGATGGTCAGGCCGTCTTTCAGCGTGGCGCGCACGCGCTCCAGGCTCCACGGGTCGGCCTCGCCGAAGTTGGCGCGAACGCCCGACAGCGTGGTGAGGTAGCCGATCTTGATGGTCTTCGATTGCGCATGCGCCAGCGCAGGCACGCCGGCCAGCGCGGCCGCGCCGCCGCCGATGACGAGTTGGCGGCGCGTGAGGGCGCCGGAGGCTGCGGGGAAAAGGTCGGCGGACATGGAGGTTCTCCTTGGCGGATGAAGGATGGACAGGTCCGCATCCTCTCTCTGCGCGCCGCCGCGGCGTTATCGAAAACTGGCAAAACGCGGGCCCGTGCCCGCGGATGTCATTCAGGCCGCAGGTTGACCGACTTGGCGATGGCGCGGTAGCGCTCCATGTCGGCCTGGTAGCCGCGGCGCAGCTCGGCCAGCGTCTGTTCGGGCGCCACCTTGCTGCCGCCGAGTTCCAGCGCGCGGCGCAGTTCGGGCTTGAGCATCATCTGGTTGAAGGCCGTGTGCAGCCGCTGCTGCGCTTCCTCGGGCACACGGTGCGACACCTGGATGCCCGCCCACAGGCTGTAGACGAAGTCGTCCAGCCCCTTGCTGTTGCGGATCAGCGGAATGGCGGTGAAGCGCTCGTGCGGCGCCGAGGCCGCGATGCCCAGCGCCTTGACCTTGCCGGCGTCCAGCAGGTCGGGCACGTTGCCGGCCAGCGGCGCAAACACCAGGTCGATCTGCCCGCCCAGCAGGTCGTTCACCAGCGGCGCGAAGCCCTTGTAGGGCACGTGCAGCATCTTGGTGCCCGTCTGCTGCATGAAGCGCTCGCCCAGCAGGTGGTAGAGCGAGCCGGGGCCGATGCTGCCGTAGCTCAGCTCTTTCGTGTCGGGGCGGCGCAAGAGCGCGATGAGTTCGTCGACGCTGCCCGCGCCCAGGTCCTTGCGCGCCAGCAGCACCATCGAGGTGACGGCCATCACGCCGATGGGGCGGAAGTCTTCGGCCTTGTAGCGCGCGCTGCTGAGCGTGAGCGGCGTGAGCATCAGCTCCATCGGCGAACCCAGCAGCAGTGCCGTGCCGTCGGCCGGTGCGTTGGCCGCCTTCAGCACGCCGAGCGAGCCGCTGGCGCCGGGCACGTTGTCGACGATCGCCGGCTGGCCCAGCAGCCGCGACAGCTCGGGCGCGGCCAGGCGCGCGTTGATGTCGGAGCCGCCGCCCGCGGGGTAGGGCACGATCAGGTTCAGGGTCTTGCCCCCCAGGCCCTGCGCCAGGGCGGGCAGGGCGAAGGGGGACAGGCCGGCGGCCAGGCCGGCAGCAATCAGCGAACGTCTGCGCATGGGTTCTCTCCTCGGGTTGTGTGAGATGTGTCGGAGTACGGAAAACGGGGGGCTTGTTGTTGCCGCTACGGCTGCAGCAGCGGCGGCTGCACGTTCGCGAAGGGCACGGCCTGGTGCCAGCCGTGCGCCATGCGCAGCACGTCGAGGTCGGCGCCGGGGCGGCCGATGAGCTGCAGGCCCATCGGCAGGCCGCGCGTGCCCTCGGCCTGCGAGAAGCCGGCCGGGATCGCCATCGCGGGCAGGCCGGCGAGCGAGGGGCCGATGGTCACTTCCATCCAGCGGTGGTAGGTGTCCATGGCGCGACTGCCGACCTCGCGCGGCCAGTGCACGTCGGCCGGCAGCGGGAACACCTGCGCGGCCGGCAGCACCAGGAAGTCGAAACGTTCGAAGAGCTGCAGCAGCGCGGCATGCCACTGCGTGCGCGTGACCGCGGCCTCATGCAGCGCGGCGGCGCTCAGACGCTCGCCCTGCTCGATCTCCCAGCAGGCCTCGGGCTTGAGCTGCGCGCGCGTGGCCGGGTCGGCATGCAGCCCGCGCAGCGCGCCAGCCACGATGAAGCCGCGCAGACGCAGCCAGGCGGTCCACAGGGCGTTGAAGTCGAAGGCGGGCACGGCGGGTGCGACGCTGCAGCCCAGCGTGTCGAAATGCCGCAGCGCCGATTCGCACAGCGCCATCACGCCCGGGTCCATCGGCAGGTGGCCGCCGAGGTCGCCGAGCCACGCGATGCGCTGGCCGCGCAGTTCCGCATCGAGCGGTTGCGCGAAGGCCTCGCCGTCGCCCGCCAGGCTCAGCGGCGAGCGCGCGTCGTAGCCGGCCTGCACCGACAGCAGCCAGGCCACGTCCTCGGGCGTGCGGCCCATCGGCCCTTCGCAGCCCAGCTGCTGGAAGAACAGCTCCGGTCCCGGCCCGGTGGGCACGCGGCCCAGCGAGGGACGCAGGCCGTAGACGTGGTTCCAGGCCGCGGGGTTGCGCAGCGAGCCCATCATGTCGCTGCCGTCGGCCACCGGCAGCATGTGCAGCGCGAGCGCCACCGCGGCGCCGCCGCTGCTGCCGCCGGCTGCGTGGTCGAGGTTCCATGCGTTGCGCGTGGTGCCGAATACCGTGTTGTAGGTGTTCGATCCCAGGCCGAACTCGGGTGTGTTGCTGCGGCCCACGAAGAGCGCGCCGGCGCGGCGCAGGCGCTCGACCATGATCGCGTCGTGCGGCGTGACCTGCCTGGCGAACACCGGGCTGCCCATGGTGGTCGGCAGGCCGGCGGTGGCGACGAAATCCTTCGGCGCCATCGGGAAGCCGTGCAGCCGGCCCACCGCGTCGCCGCGCGCCAACTGCGCATCGCAGGCATCGGCCTGGCGCAGCATCTCCTCGGGCGGTTGCAGCGACACCAGTGCGTTGACCTGCGGGTTGAGGCGCTCGATGCGCGCGAGGCAGGTCTGCATCAGTTCGCGGCACGAGAGCTCACGGCGTTGCAGGGCGGCGGCGAGCGAACGGGCGCTGGGAAGGGGTGGCAGCGTGGCGGACATATGGCGGTCAACGATAGCGACCGCCTCCGCAAGCAGGTATCAAAAAACGGCAAAACTGGCGCTCCGAAAACCGAGGGATTCCCCTCGGCCCGTGCACCGGATCAGTGCCTCGTGAGCGCCGCGCCGCGCAGCGTCTGCGAGGGCAGCTCGCCGAACTGGCGCCGGTAGTCCGTCGCGAACTGGCTCAGGTGCCAGAAGCCCCAATGCGCCGCGATGTCCTGCACCGAGCGCGACTCGGGCCGCTTCAGTGCGCGGCGCACGCCGTTCAGGCGCAGTGCCCGCAGGTAGCGCGCGGGGCTCAGGCCCAGCGTTTCCTGGAAGCAGTAGTTCAGCTTGCGCTGGCTCGCGCCGATGCGGCTGCACACCTGCAGCATCGACAGCGGTTCGTCGGGCCGCGACATCATCAGCTCGCAGGCGCGGCGCACCACGCGGCGGTGCGCCTCGGTGGAACGCAGCTCGCGCAGGTCGACGTCTTCGGGCAAGGCGTTGAGCCAGGCCAGCAGCACGTCGTCGCGCAGCTGCACCGTGGCGACGGGGTCGTCGAGCAGGCCGGGCATCGCGTCGAGCGCAGAGAAGGCGCCGCGCAAGGTGCCGCGCAGCGACTGCATGGTGGGGTCGTCGAAGTGCAGCACCACGCGCCGCTCGAGCCAGGCCGGCGGCGCGCGGTCGTTCAGGCGTTCGGTGAGCGACTGCAGCAGCGCGTTGTCGACCACGATGCCCGTCAGCTCGAAGCCCGGCGGGCTGCACAGGTCGAGCTCGTCGCAGCGCCCGACCATCACCGACTCGGTGTCCAGCCGCTGGCCCGAGAAGCGCGCCTCGCCGTCCTGCCGGCAGGTGAGGGCGAAGCCGCAGCAGTCGGGGTTCATCTCGCCATGCTGGCGCAGCGCGCGGTTGGTGGTCTCGCGCACCAGCCGCAGGCCGGGCAGTTGCACGTGGTCGAGAAAGCCGGCGAAGCTGCCGCCCGAGAGCATGTCGCACGCCAGGTGCCAGCCGTTCTGGCCGCTGGCGTAGGCGTCGATGTCGTGCGTGGACAGGGTCCAGCGCGTCGCGACGGTGGGGGCGGGGGCAGGAAGAACGGAGGCGGTCTGGCTGGTCATGGCGGTCCGGCGAAGCGGTGGCAGGGGTGCGAAGACCCGTGCCGGAAGCAATCTCCAGACCAGATTGTTTCGTTGACAACGATCTTAAAGTGACAGGGCAAACCCCTAAGCCACCCGACCGTGGCCTATTCGAGCTCGCCGCTGGGCTCGAAGCCGGTGGTGCTGTCGAACAGCTTCTGCACGATGGTCTGCAGCACCTGGCGCTCGTCGGCCGTGAGCTGCGAGAACAGGCGCTGCGCCGTGTCGTGCGCCAGCGGCACCATGTCGCGGTACAGCGCCAGGCCTTCTTCCTCGAGCGACACGATGACCTTGCGGCGGTCGTCGGCCGAGGGGTGCATGTTGGCCAGCCCCAGGTCCACCAGCCGGTGCTGCGCGCGGCTCACGCGGGCCTTGTCCATGCTCGTCTTCTGTGCAATTTCGAGCGCCGACAGCGCACCGTACTTGCCCAGCACCACGACGATGCGCCACTCCGGAATCTGCAGCGAGAAGCGGCTGGCGATCGACTGGCCCACCGTCTGGCTCACGCGGTTGGCGACCACCGAGAGTTGAAAGGGCAGGAAGGTCTCGAGGTCGAAGGCCGGGGCGCTCGCGGCATTGCTGCGTGCCTTGGGAAGGGCCTTGGCGCTCGGTCGGGAAGGGGTGCGTGAACGGGGCACGGTGAGGTCGTGGCGTGGAGGCGTCGTGAAAGAAGATCGGCGCGGACAGTATAGGAAGGCCTTTGCGCATCACGCACGAGGCCGCGCGAGGTTTGCCAGTTTTCGATAACGCGGCAAGGGGCTCGCTCCCTATCGTGCAGGGCATGGACTACCCTGAACTCGCACTGCACATCGCCGGCCAATGGCGCACGCAGACCGCCGGCGGCCGCCGCGCGGTCGTCAACCCTGCCACTGAAGAAGTCATCGCGCAGCTGCCGCTGGCTGGCCGCGACGAACTCGCCGAAGCAGCCGCGTCCGCGCGCCGCGGCTTCGTGCAGTGGCGCGGCAAGAGCGCCCTCGAACGCTGCAACATCATGCGCGCCGCCGCGCAGAACATCCGCGAACAGGCGAAGACGATTGCGCACGTGCTCACGCTCGAGCAAGGCAAGCCGCTGGCCGAGTCGCTGCGCGAGGTCACGCTCTCGGCCGACATCATCGACTTCCAGGCCGAGGAGGCCAAGCGCCTGTACGGGCGCCTCGTGCCACCGCGCGTCGAGGGCATCCTCTCGCAGTCGGTGATGCGCCAGCCGGTGGGGCCGGTGGCGGCCTTCACGCCGTGGAACTTTCCGGCCAACCTGCCGGCGCGCAAGCTCGCGAGCGCACTGGCCGCGGGCTGCAGCGTGGTCATCAAGCCGGCGGAAGAAACGCCGGGCACCTGCATGCTGCTGGTGCGCGCCTTTCTCGACGCGGGCGTGCCGCCCGACGCACTGAACATGGTGTGCGGCGACCCGGCCGAGGTGTCGTCCTTCCTCATCGACCATCCGGCCATCGCCAAGGTGTCGTTCACCGGTTCGGTGGCCGTGGGCAAGCTGCTGGGCGAGCAGGCGGCGCGGCATGTGAAGCGCTTCACCGGCGAACTGGGCGGCCACGCGCCGGTGATCGTCTGCGACGACGCCGACTTTCCGTTCGCGCTCAAGCAGTCGCTGGCCGCCAAGTTCCGCAACGCGGGCCAGGTGTGCGCGTCGCCGATCCGCTTCTACGTGCCGCGCGCCCGCTTCGGCGAATGGAGCGACGCCTTCGTGCAGGCCGCGCGCGCGCTGCGCCTGGGCGAGGGCACCGACCCCGCCACGCAGATGGGCCCGCTCGCGCACGCGCGCCGCATCGAGGACATGCAGCGCTTCGTCGACGACGCCGTGGAGCGCGGCGCGCAGCTGCTGTGCGGCGGCCACCGCGTGCAGCGCCCCGGCTTCTTCTTCGAGCCCACCGTGATCGCGAACGCACCGGCCGACAGCCGCGTGATGCGCCAGGAGCCCTTCGGCCCCATCGCCGTGCTGCAGCCCTACGACACGCTCGACGAAGCCATCGCGCAGGCCAACGCCTTGCCCTACGGCCTGGGCGCCTACGCCTTCACGCGCGACCTGCACACCGCGCACCGCCTGGGCGACGCGCTCGAGGCCGGCATGGTCGGCATCAACCACTTCGGCGTCTCGCAGCCCGAGATGCCCTTCGGCGGCTGGAAGGAAAGCGGCATCGGCCAGGAGATGGGCGCCGAAGGCCTGCTGCACTACACCGAGGTCAAGACCCTCACCGTCGGCGTGCCGTCCTGAGCACACACCCCATACTTCCGGAGACCTGCATGACAACGACCGAAGCCGCCGCCGTGGCGGCGCTCAAGCAAGACAACGCCCAGTACCTGTGGCACCCCATGGCGCATCCGCAGGCGATGCAGAAGACCAAGCCCGACATCATTGCGCGCGGCCAGGGCTGCTGGATCTGGGACGTCGATGGCCACAAGATGCTCGACGGCGTCGGCGGACTGTGGGCCGCGAACCTGGGCCACAGCAACAAGCCCGTGCGCGACGCCATCGTGGCGCAGCTGGACGAGCTGCCCTTCTACAACGTGTTCCGCGGCACCACGCACCCGCGCGCCATCGAGCTGTCGGCGCGCCTGGTCAAGACCATGGAGCCCGACGGCGTGGCCGCCGTGTTCTTCAGCAACGGCGGCTCCGATGCAGTGGAGGGCGCGCTCAAGCTCGCGCGCCAGTACTGGAAGCTCAAGGGCCAGGCCGACCGTTTCAAGTTCATCGCGCTGCGCCAGGGCTACCACGGCGTGCACTTCGGCGGCATGAGCGTGAACGGCAACCTGAACTTCCGCCGCGCCTACGAGCCGCTGCTGCCCGGCTGCTTCCATGTCGACACGCCCTGGCTCTACCGCAACCCCTACACGCAGGACCCGGAAGAACTCGGCGAGATCTGCGCCACGCAGTTGGAACGCGAGATCCAGTTCCAGGGCCCCGACACCGTGGCCGCCTTCATTGCCGAGCCGATCCAGGGCGCGGGCGGCGTGATCGTGCCGCCGTCCAACTACTGGCCGCGCGTGCGCGAGATCTGCGACAAGTACGGCGTGCTGCTCATCGCCGACGAGGTCGTCACCGGCTTCGGCCGTGGCGGCGCCATGTTCGGCACGCGGCTGTGGAACGTGAAGGCCGACCTGTGGTGCCTGGCCAAGGGCATCTCGTCGGGCTACGTGCCGCTGGGCGCCACCGCCATCGGCAACAAGGTGGCCGAGGTCTTCCTCAACGACCCCACGGGCCAGGCCGCGGTGGGCCACGGCTACACCTACAGCGCGCACCCTGTGGCGGCAGCCGCCGCACTCGCCACGCTGGACCAGATCGAGGCACTCGACGTGCCCGGCAACGCGGCGCGCGTGGGCGCGCATTTCCAGGCGCGCGTGCGGCCCTTCGTCGACAAGTTCAGCTTCGTCGGCGACGTGCGCGGCATGGGCCTCATGCTGGGCATCGAGATGGTGGCCGACAAGGCCACGCGCACCACGCTGCCGCGCGGCAACCCGATCGCCGCGAAGGTGGCGCAGGCGGCCTACCAGCGCGGGTTGATGGTGCGCATCTCGGGGCCGAACCTCATCCTCTCGCCGCCGCTGGTCATCACGCGCGAGGAGGTGGACTTCATGGTCGATGCGCTCGAAGGCGCATTTTCCGACGTACAGGCCGACGTGGAAGCGACGCTGTGAGTGCATCGCCCACGATCCTGCTGATCGGCACCGCCGACACCAAGAGCGCCGAGCTGCTGTTCATGCGCGAGTGCATCGAGGCCGGCGGCGGCCGCGTCGTCGTGATGGACGTGGGCGTGCTCGACGGCGCGCCCTTCACGCCGGACATTCCCAACACCGAGGTGGCCGCCGCTGCCGGCAAGACCGTCGCCGAGGTGGCGCAAAGCGGCGACGAGAACAGCGCCATGACATTGATGGCGCGCGGTGCCGCGAAGCTCGCCGCGCGCTGGCAGGCCGAGGGCCGCATCGACGGCCTGCTCGCGCTGGGCGGCACCATGGGCACCGACCTCGCGCTCGACGTGGCGCAGGCGCTGCCGCTGGGCGTGCCGAAGGTGCTGGTGTCGACCATCGCCTACTCGCACCTGCTGCCGCCCGAGCGCATCCCGCCCGACCTCATCATGGTGCTGTGGGCCGGCGGGCTCTACGGCCTCAACAGCCTGTGCCGCTCGGCCCTGAGCCAGGCCGCAGGCGCGGTGCTCGGCGCCTGCCGCCAGGCCTGCGTGCCGGCCTTCGAGAAGCCGCTGGTGGGCATGACCTCGCTGGGCTCCAGCGCGCTCACCTACATGAAGACGCTCAAGCCCGCGCTCGAAGCGCGCGGCTACGAGGTCGCCGTGTTCCACACCACCGGCATGGGCGGGCGCGCCTTCGAGGCGCTGGCCGCCGAGGGCCGCTTCTGCGCGGTGATGGATTTCAGCCTGCAGGAGCTGGCCAACCAGCTCGGCGGCTCGTGCGTGACGGCCGGGCCCGACCGCCTGCTCGGCGCCGGCCGCGCGGGCACGCCGCAGATCGTCGCGCCCGGCGCCATCGACATGCTCGACTACCCGGCCTGGCAGTCCACGCCCGAAGGCCTGGAAGGGCGGCCCACGCACATCCACAACCGGCTGCTGGCCTCGGCGCTCAGCGTGCCCGCGTTCCGCCGCGATGTGGCGAGCGAGATCGCGCGCCGCCTCGCGCGCGCCGAGGGCGCCACCTGCCTGCTGATGCCGCTGCAGGGCATCGAAGGCTGGGACCGCCCCGGCGAGCCGTTGCACGACCCCGAAGGCCTCGCGGCCTTCACCGAAGCGCTGCGTGGCAGCGTCGACCCGGCGCGGCTCGTCGAACTCGATGCGCACATCAACGACAGCGCCTTCTGCGACGCCGCATTGCAGGTGTTCGATGCCTGGGTGGCCGACGGCACCGTGCCCGCAGGGAGCCGCGCATGAGCCCCGCCGCGCAAGCCCTCGTGCTCGACTTCGGCGGCGTCATCAGCCGCACGCTGTTCGAGACCCACGCCCTCACCGAAGAGGCGCTGTCGCTGCCGCGCGGCGCGCTGACCTGGCGCGGCCCCTTCGACCTCGCGAGCGATCCGCTGTGGCGCGACATGCAGGCCGACAAGCTTTCGGAGCGCGACTACTGGATGGCGCGCACGCGCGAAGTGGGCGCGCTGGTCGGCGAACGCTGGGACCGCATGGAGACCTTCGTGCAGCGCGCACGCGGCGCCGACCCCGAGGCCGCGATCCGCCCCGAGGCGCTCGCGGCCATCGAGGCGGCGCGGCGCGCCGGTTGTCGGCTCGCGATTTTGTCGAACGAGCTCGACCTGTTCTACGGCGCGGGCTTCCGCCAATGCCTGCCCTTCATGAGCGCCTTCGACGTGGTGGTCGATGCCACGCACACCGGCATCCTCAAGCCCGATGCGCGCGCCTACCAGCAGTGCCTGGACCAGCTCGGCCTGCCCGCCGACGCCTGCGTGTTCGTCGACGACCAGCTGCGCAACATCGCCGGCGCGCAGCGCGTGGGCCTGCGCACCGTGCACTTCGACGTGATGCATCCGGGCGCGAGCTACGCGCAGGCCCTCTCGATGCTGGGCGTTTCTCCTTCTTCTTCCCTTTGACCGAGTTTGCGATGACCCCGACCTTCGAACCCACCGTGCCGCGCGAGCGCGTGCAGGCCCTGATGCAGGCCGAACAAGACCGCTATGCGCGCACCCACGCGCGCAGCGGCGAACGCTTTGCGCAGGGCCAACAGGCCTGGCTCTACGGCGCGCCCTCGCACTGGATGCGCCGCTGGATCGGCGGCTGGCCCCTGTACGTGCAGGACGCACAGCTGCCCTACGGCGCGCGCTTTGTCGACGTGGACGGCAACGGCTACGCCGACTTCTGCCTCGGCGACACCGGCGGCATGTGCGGCCACGGCCACCCGGCGGTGGTCGAGGCGCTGACACGGCAGGCGCGCGTGGGCAGCTCGCTGATGCTGCCCACCGACGACGCGGCCTGGGTCGGCGAAGAGCTGTCGCGCCGCTTCGGCCTGCCGTACTGGAACCTCACGACATCGGCCTCGGACGCCAACCGCGCCTGTATCCGGCTGGCGCGCATGGTCACGGGCCGGCCGCGCGTGCTGGTGTTCTCGGGCTGCTACCACGGCTCGGTGGAAGAGGCGCACGTGGAGCTGCGCGACGGCGCCGTCGCGATGCGCAACGACATCCACCCCAACGGCTTTCCGCACGAGCAGCTGTCGGCCGTGGTCGAGTTCAACGACGTGCCCGCGCTGGAGCGCGCGCTGCGCGCCGGCGACGTGGCCTGCGTGCTGGCCGAGCCGGCCATGACCAACTACGGAATGATCGCGCCCGCGCCCGGCTTCCACGACGCGCTGCGCCGCCTCACGCGCGAGACCGGCACGTTGCTCGTCATCGACGAGACGCACACCATCTCCAGCGGCCCCGGTGGCTACACGCGCCAGCACGGGCTCGACCCCGACATGTTCGTGATCGGCAAGGCCATCGCCGGCGGCATTCCCGCCGCCGCCTTCGGGCTCAGCGCCGAAACCGCCGAGCGCGTCTGGCAGGTGCTGCCCAAGCTGCACCCGACGAAGCGCCAGTCGGCGCACGCCGGCTTCGGCGGCACGCTGGCGGGCAACGCGCTCACCGTGGCCGTGATGCGCGCGGTGCTCTCGCAGGTGCTCACGCCCGAAGCCTTCGATCGCATGCTGGTGCTCGCGCAGCGCCTGGCCGAAGGTGTCAACGCCAGCATCGCGGCTGCGGGATTGCCGTGGCATGCGACGCAGGTCGGCGCGCGCGTGGAGACGCTGTTCTGTGCCGACGCACCGCGCAACGCGAGCGACGTGCGCCGCACGCGCGACGGCGAGCTCGAAGCGCTGCTGCACCTGTACATGATGAACCGCGGCGTGCTCATCACGCCCTTCCACAACATGATGCTGTGCTGCCCCGGCACCACCGAGCGCGAGGTCGACGAGCACAACGCGGCCTTCGCCGAGTTCGTGCGGGAGTGCAAGGGATGAGCACGGCCGACCTCTTCGGCCTGCAGGGCAAGGTGGCGCTGGTCACCGGCGGCGGGCGCGGCATCGGCGCGGCCATCGCGCAGGTGTTCGCCGAAGCCGGGGCCTCGGTGCTCATCGCCAACCGCACCGGCAGTGCGGGCGAGGCCGTGGCGGCGGAGCTGCGCGCGCGCGGCTTCGCGGCGCAGGCGATGGCCTGCGACATCGGCCGGCGCGACGAGGCCGAGCGCGCGGTGGCCGAGGCGGTGCGCGTGTTCGGCGCGCTCGACATCGTGGTCCACAACGCGGCCGTGAATCCCTGGGCCGCCATCGACGCGATGACCGACGAGCAGCTCGAGCACACGCTGGCCGTCAACCTCAAGGCCTGCTTCTGGCTCACGCAGGCCGCTGTGCCGCACCTGCGTGCGCGCGGCGGCGGGCGGCTGCTCGTCACCTCGTCGGTGACCGGGCCGCGCGTGGCCATGCCGGGCAGCGCGCACTACGCGGCCAGCAAGGCCGGCGTGAACGGCTTCATCCGCACCGCGGCGCTGGAGTACGCGCGCGAGGGCATCACCGTGAACGGCGTGGAGCCGGGCTACATCGCCAAGCAGGGCGGCTCACTGCTGTCCGACCCGGCCAAGGCCGCGCGCATCGCGCGCCACATCCCGGCCGGCGAACTGGGGCGGCCCGAGGACATCGCCTACGCGATGCGCTTCCTGGCGAGCCCGGCGGCGCGCTACATCACGGGGCAGACGATCGTGGTCGATGGCGGCTCGACGCTGCCTGAGAGTCCGTTCTTCGCGGAGGCATCGGAATGACCGCGCGCCTGCACGGCAAGGCCTGCCTCGTCGTCGGTGCAGCGACCGGCATCGGCGCCGCCGTGGCCGCGCGTTTCGCGGCCGAGGGCGCGCGCGTCGCGGTGGCCGGCTGGCCGCGTCCGCAGCCCGTGGGCGAGGGCCCGGCCTTCGAGTGCGACGTGACCGACGACGCGGCGGTGCGCGCCACCGTGGCCGCGGTGCAGGCCGCGTTCGGGCGCATCGACGTGCTGGTGAACTGCGCCGGCATCGTGCGCAATGACGACGCGGCCGACATCGACGACGGCGACTGGCAGCGGCTGCACGAGGTCAACCTCGGCGGCACCATGCGCTGCCAGCGCGCGGTGCTGCCCGGCATGGTTGCGCGGGGCGGTGGCGCCATTGTCAACATCGCCTCGGTCGCGGCCTTCAACGCCGGCGCGGGCATGGCCAGCTATGCGTCCAGCAAGGCTGGCGTGGTCGCGCTCACGCGCTCGGCCGCGCAGGCCTACGGCTCGCACGGCGTGCGCGTGAACGCCCTGTGCCCCGGCTGGGTCGACACGCCCATGAGCCGCCAGGAGATGCGCGACCTGGCCGCCGAACGCGGTATCGACGAGGACGCCGCGCGCGCGCAGACGGTGGCGCGCATCGCGCTGGGCCGCATGGCCACGCCCGAGGAAATGGCCGCCGCCTGCCTGTTCCTGGCCAGCGACGAGGCCTCGTTCGTGACCGGCGTGGCGCTGGTGGCCGATGGCGGGGCGCGGGTGCCTGCGGCCGCACGCGCGGTGTAGGAGACGCGTCGCCCGCCCGGGCGTATGCTTGCGCGCCGCGGAGGGTTTTCAAAGATGCTTCCCATCGTCGTTGCGCTCATGGCGACCGTCATCCTGCTGGTCTGGATGGGGTTCTTCATGATGGGCTCGCTGCCCTTGCTCGTGCTCTCGCACGACACCCCGCTGGATTCGCGCTTCATCCGCGGCCTGTTCAACGTCTACTACGTGGCCGTGGTGCTGACCGCGAGCGCGGCGGCGCTCAGCTACGCGTGGTGCGGCAAGCCCTTCTTCGCGGTCGGCATGGCCTTCATTGCCGGACTGGCCTTCGCGCTGCGCCGCTGGCTCATCATTCCGCGCATGGACCTGCTGCGCCACACGATCCCGGCCACGGACACGTCGATCGTGCAGTTCCGCAAGCTCCACATCGCGGGCATGGTGCTCAACGTGATGCAGCTGGGCACGGTGGCCTGGGCGCTCACGCAGCTGGGGCTGTGAGCAGACCCGGCCTCTGTCTCTAACGCAGGAACCGCCCTTCCTTCGTCACCCGCACCATCTCGATGAAGCGCGAGCCCGTGTTGCTGGCGCCGGTGAAGTCGATCTCCATGTTGCCGATGCGCAGCTTCATCGCCTTCAGCGTGGCGTGCAGCTTTGCGCGCGTGAGGTCGCGGCCGGTGCGGCGCAGGGCCTCGATCATCACGAGCGCGTTCACATAGCCTTCGTAGCTGAGGTAGCCGATGTCGACCTTCGCACGCTCGGCCAGCTGGCGGAACTCGCGCGCGGTGGCGTCGACCTCGCTCCAGGGGTAGGGCACGATCTGCGAGATGGCCAGGCCGCTGGTCTTGTCGCCGACGAGCTTGGCGGTGACGTCGCCCGGCACGATCGACATGCCGTAGAACATCTGGCGCCCGCCGGCAGTCCAGGCGCTCTTCATGACCTCGCCGCCGATGCCGCCGCCCAGGTACATGAGCACGGCCTGGGCCTGGCTGTCGGCCAGCGCCTTGCCTGCGGCCTCGTTGGTCGTGCCGTCGCCCTTCACGGGCACCGCGGCCACGGGCTTGAGCTTGAGCGTGTCGAGCGCCGCCTCGACCAGCCGCGCCACTTCGGCGCCGCCGGGGTTGTCCAGGTAGGCCACGGCAATGCGCGAGACGCCGATGGTCGTCAGGTGCTGCACCAGCGCCTGCGCCTCGCGCGCGAAGGTGGCGCGCACGAAGTAGCCTGCGCCGGCGACCTTCTCGCGCGCCGAGTCCGACACCGCGTAGCCGCCCACCATCGGCGCGCCGCTCTGCCCCAGCACCTTGGCCGCGGCGGCCGTGGTGCCCGAGCCCACGCAGCCGAAGAAGGCGAAGGCGCGGTGCTCGGCGAGCAGCTTCTCGTAGTTGGCGACGGCCTTCTCGGGCTTGAGCTCGTCGTCGAGCGAGACCAGCTTGAGCTTGCGGCCCGCGAGCCCGCCCTGCGCATTGACTGCGTCGAAGGCCAGCCCGGCGCCGGCCATCACGACCTTGATCGGCACGCCCAGCGGCCCGCTCAGGATGCCGGTGTGGCCGAGGACGATCTCGCCGTCGCTGACGCCGTTCTCGGCGGCCAGGGCGGTGGAAGGCAAGGAAAGGAGGGGGCCGAGTCCGGCCGTCGCCGCGGCCGAGGCGGCGAGAAAACGTCTGCGATGCATGGAACCGATTCCGCTTTTAGATACAACTGATAACAATTGAAAGCGAAAGCGAGTCCCCGCGCCGCCGGGGTTTACCCCCTGTGTTGCGCCGTGTCCTCGCCGGGCGGCTCGCGCAGCTGCCAGGCCGCGCAGACGGCCAGCGCGCACAGGCCGGCCAGCATCAGGAACACCTCGTCGAAGGCGGCCAGCCGTGCCGCGGTGCTCACCGGGTTGGCGAGCGAGTCGCCGTGCGCCGCCAGGCGCCATTCGAGAATGATGGCGCACAGGCTCACGCCCACGGCGCCGCCGAGCATGCGCACGAAGCTGATCGCGCTGGCGCCTTGCGGAATGAGCGGCTTGGCCAGCGGGCGCATCGACCCGAGGTTGAGCGAGGGCAGGATGAAGCCCAGCCCGATGCGCCCGACGATCGCGAACACCACCAGCAGCCACAGCGGGCTGTCCAGCCGCAGCACGGCCATGAGCGCGAACGACACCGCCAGCAGCGCCAGGCCGATGCTCACCAGGAGCCAGGTCGGTTGCTTGTCGGCCAGCCGGCCCACGCCCGCGATGGTGAAGGCCAGCACGATGCCGGCCGGCAGCAGGGTGGTGCCCACGTGCGAGGCCGACAGGTGTAGCCCCACCTGCATGTACACGGGCAGCAGGTAGGTCGAGCCGAACAGCGCGGTGCCGTAGATGAAGGCGACCAGGCTGCCCATGGCGAACTGGCGGTAGCGAAAGAGCGCGAGGTTCATGAGCGGCGCGCCGCCCGAGGCCATGAGCCGGTGCTGCCACCACACGAAGGCGGCAAAGGCGACGAGCGCGCCGGCCAGCAGCAGCGCGGCCTGCAGCGGCGAATCGCCGCGCAGCTCGACCAGCCCGTTCAGCAGGCACAGCGTGCCCACGGTGCCCAGCGCCAGGCCGCGCGCATCGAGCCCGCTGCCGCGCGTCGCGGCCACGCCGCCGGGCGCGGTCTTGGGCACGAACTTGTAGGCCAGCCAGATCGAGGCCAGGCAGAAGGGCACCACCATGAAGAAGATCGAGCGCCAGCCGAACAGGTCGACCAGCACGCCGCCGATGCTCGGGCCGATGGCCGGCGCCAGCACCACGCCCATGCCGAAGATGCCGCTGGCGCGCCCCTGCTCGTGCGGCTCGAAGGCGCGCAGGATGATGATGGCCGGAATGGGCTGCACCACGCCCGCCGCCAGCCCCTCGGCCACGCGCGCCAGCAGCACCAGCGGGTAGTGGTTGGCCAGCCCGCCGACGATGCCGCCGGCCAGCAGCAGGAGCATGGTGCCGACGTAGGTGCGGCGGTAGCCGTAGCGCGACAGCAGCCAGGGCGTGGTGAGCATCGACACCGTCATCGCCACCATGAAGCCCGAGCTCACCCACTGCGCGCGCTCCTGGCCCAGCGCGAAGTGGTGGCTCATGTCGGGGATCGCTACGTTGACGATGGTCGAGGACATGATGGACGCCATCGTCCCCACCATGACCGACAGCAGCAGGTACCAGCGGTAGCGCTCGCCGTAGCGGGCGCGCAGGGCGCCCATGGAGGGCGGCGTGTCGGGTGTTGGGGGGGAGGTCATGGGGCGGCGCAGGGACGGTCGCGGGTCCGTCGTCCTACAAGCATATCGGTGTTTGCGGCGTCGACCGTGCGCGGGCCGGTCGCACAATGCGGCGGCTGTCCCCTGTGCGTCAAGTCGTCATCAAAAGAACAAACAAGCCATGAACCCGTCGATCCAAGAACCCGTCAATGAACCGGCCGATCCCGCCGTGCCCGACGCCACACCCACGCTCGCGGCCGAACTCGCCGCGCCCACCGTCAGCCGCGCCTACCGCTGCCAGTGCGGGCGCCCCGTGTTCCTGCGCAACAGCGAGTGCCTGGCCTGCCACACGCCGCTGGGCTACGTGATCGACCGGCTCGGCGTGGTGCCGCTGGCGCCGGCCGAAGGCGAGGGCGCGCTGCCCGACACCTTCACCGTCTTCGGCGATCCGCACGGCGCCACCTACCGTCGCTGCGCCAACCTCATGACGCCGGCCGCCTGCAACTGGATGGTGGCGCAGCCGCGCGAGGGCGAGACGATTCCCGCCGACACGCAGGGCCTGGCGCCCGGCTACTGCCTGGCCTGCAGCGTCACGCGCACCATCCCCGACCTGTCGGTGGAGGCCAACGGCGAACTCTGGCGCAAGCTCGAGATGCCCAAGCGCCGCCTGATCTCGCAGCTGCTCGCGCTCGGCCTGCCGGTGGTGAGTCGCCATGCCGACCCGGTGCACGGACTGGCCTTCGATTTCCTCAGCAACATGCCGGGCGCCCCGCACGTGATGACGGGCCACGAGCACGGCCTGATCACCCTCAACGCCGAGGAGGCCGAAGACGCCGTGCGCGAGCGCATCCGCGCCGAGATGCACGAGCCCTACCGCACGCTGCTGGGCCACTTCCGCCATGAGATCGGCCACTACTACTGGGACCTGCTGGTGCTGCCCACGCGCTGGATCGACGACTACCGCGTGCTCTTCGGCGACGAGCGCGCCGACTACGGCGCCGCGCTGCAGCAGCACTACGAGCAGGGCCCGCCGCCCGACTGGGCGCAGCGCTTCGTCAGCAGCTACGCGAGCATGCACCCGTGGGAAGACTGGGCCGAGACTTGGGCCCACTACCTGCACATGGCGGACACGGCCGACACGGCGATGAGCTTCGGCATCGATGCGAGCAATGTGGAGCTGCAGAGCGATTTGTTCACCGCCGCCGACCTGTGGCAGCCCGAGCATCCCGACGCCGCGAAATTCCTCGACTTCATCAACGGCTGGGTGCTGCTGACCAGCATGCTCAACGAGCTGTCGCGCAGCATGGGCCAGCCCGACTACTACCCCTTCGTGCTGCCGCGCGCGGCGGTGGGCAAGCTGCAGTTCATCCACGGCGTGGTCACCGCGCAGCGCAGCGGCACGGCGCCGACGATGGTGACGGCGGGGGATGTGGCGGAAGCCGCGACGGAAGCTGCCGAGCCTGCACAGGGGCAGTCGCAGTCCCAGTCCCAATCGCCGTCGCAGGGCGACGTCGCTCAGTCCTGAGGCGGCGGCTTTCCTGCGGCGCAGCGCGCACAGATGCAGGCCTGGCCGCGCAGCGCGGGCGGCAGCGCGTCGAGCGGCGCCAGCGAAAAATCGGCGGCCATGCACCAGCAGGGCGGCTGCGCCTGCCCGGTCTCGCGCTCGACCTCCATCGCGCAGCGGTTCGCCTCGCCGCACAGCGGACAGCGCGCGGTGTCGATGACCACCGTCATGCGAGCGCGAAGGCCGGCAGCTTCTTCGGCACTGCCACGTTGCGCAGCGTCGCGTACACCGGCAGGCCGTCGCGGTAGGCGGGGTAGTCCTCGCCGGCGATCAGCGGCAGCAGGTAGCGGCGGCACTTCTCGGTGATGCCGTAGCCGTCGTCCGAAATGAAATCGCGCGGCATCGGCTTCTCGACATTGGCCACCGATTCGAGCGGCGCCGCGCCCAGCGTGTAGGCATAGGGCACGTCGCTCGTGCGCTCGATGGTCGGCATCACCGCGTTGCGGCCTTCGAGCGCCAGCTCGACCGCGCGCTGGCCCAGCTCGTAGGCCTGCTTCACGTCGGTGGCCGAGGCGATGTGGCGTGCCGCGCGCTGCAGGTAGTCGGCCACCGCCCAGTGGAACTTGTGGCCCAGCGCCTCCTTCACCATCTGCGCCACCACCGGCGCCGCGCCGCCGAGCTGCGCATGGCCGAAGGCATCGCGCGCGCCCTGTTCGGCCAGGAAGGTGCCGTCGGGGTGGTGGCAGCCCTCGGACACCACCACCGAGCAGTAGCCGTGCTGCTGCACCATGGCATCGACGCGCGCCAGGAAGCGGGCCGCATCGAACTCGATCTCGGGGAACAGCACCACCACCGGAATGCCATGGTCGGCCACCAGCCCGCCGGCTGCGGCGATCCAGCCTGCGTGGCGGCCCATCACCTCGAGCACGAACACCTTGGTGGAGGTGGCGGCCATCGAGCGCACGTCGAACGAGGCTTCGAGCGTGGACACCGCCACGTACTTCGCCACCGAGCCGAAGCCCGGGCAGCAGTCGGTCAGCGGCAGGTCGTTGTCGATGGTCTTGGGCACGTGGATGGCCTGCAGCGGGTAGCCCATCGACTGCGACAGCTGGCTCACCTTGAAGCAGGTGTCGGCCGAGTCGCCGCCGCCGTTGTAGAAGAAGTAGCCGATGCCGTGCGCCTTGAACACCTCGATCAGGCGCTCGTACTCACGGCGGTTCTTTTCGAGCGACTTGAGCTTGTAGCGGCACGAGCCGAACGCGCCCGAGGGCGTGCTGCGCAGCGCCGCAATCGCTTCGGCCGGCTCGGCACTGGTGTCGATCAGGTCCTCGGTGAGCGCGCCGAGGATGCCGTTGCGTCCGGCATAGAGCGTGCCGATGCGGTCCGGGTGCTGGCGCGCCGTCTCGATCACGCCGCAGGCCGAGGCGTTGATGACCGAGGTGACGCCGCCCGACTGGGCGTAGAAGGCGTTGAGGAGGGGCATGCGCGGCATTCTCCCGCAGCCCTTTCCATGGCGCCAGTGGTGCCAAATGCGGAGCGCTTCAGCGCCCGCCGAGGCCCATCGAGCGCGTGATCACCTCTTTCATGATCTCGTTGGTGCCGCCGTAGATGCGCTGCACGCGCGCGTCGGCGTACGCGCGGGTGATCGGGTACTCCCACATGAAGCCGTAGCCGCCGTGCAGCTGCACGCACTCGTCCATCACCTTGCACTGCAGGTCGCTGGTCCAGTACTTGGCCATGCTCGCGGTGGCGGTGTCGAGCTTCTCGGCCATGAGCAGCTCGATGCACTTGTCGACGAACACCTGCGCCACCTGCACCTCGGTCTGCAGCTCGGCCAGCGTGTAGCGTGTGTTCTGGTAGTTGCCCACGGGCTGGCCGAACACCTTGCGCTCTTTCACGTAGGCCACGGTGTGGTCGATGGCCGCCTGCGACGCGGCCACCGCGCTGATCGCGATCTGCAGCCGCTCCCAAGGCAGCTGCTCCATCAGGCAGACGAAGCCGCGGTTGACCTCGCCCAGCAGCGCCTCGGCGGGCAGGCGCACGTCGTTGAAGAACAGCTCGGACGTGTCCTGCGCCTTCAGGCCCAGCTTCTTCAGGCGCTTGCCCTTCTCGAAGCCCGGCATGCCGCGCTCGACGAGGAACAGGCTCGTGCCCTTCGCGCCCGCGGCCGGGTCGGTCTTGGCGACCACGATCACCAGGTCGGCATGCCAGCCGTTGGTGATGAAGGTCTTGCTGCCGTTGAGCAGGTAGCTGCCGTCGGCCTGGCGGATGGCGCTGGTCTTCACGGCCTGCAGGTCGCTGCCCGCGCCGGGCTCGCTCATGGCGATGGCGCCGACCATCTCGCCGCTCGCGAGCTTCGGCAGGTAATGCAGCTTCTGCGCCTCGGTGCCGTAGCGCAGGATGTACGGCGCCACGATCTCGTTGTGCAGGCCGAACCCGATGCCCGTGAAGCCGCGCGCCCACAGCTCCTCGAACTGGATCACCGAATACAGCAGGTCGGCGCCCGCGCCGCCGTAGGTGTCGGGCAGCGCCATGCACAGGAAGCCGTTCTCGCCGGCCTTGGACCAGACGGCGCGGTCCACATAGCCCTGCTCTTCCCATGCGTCGTGGAAGGGCGCGATCTCCTTGTCCATGAAGCGGCGGAAGCTGTCGCGGAAGGCCTCGTGGTCGGCGGTGAAGAGGGTGCGTTCGATGGTCATGGGGACGTCAGCGGGTTTCGAAGACAGGGGGGCGCTTCTGCAGGAAGGCGCTCACGCCTTCACGGAAGCTGGGGCGGTCGATGAGCGCGCGCTGGCGCTCGCTCTCGTAGTGGAGTTGTTCCTTCAGCGTGTGGTGCTCCGAGGCCTCGAAGGCCTCGCGCGCTTCGAGCACCGCGTGCGCCGGCAGGCGCGCCAGGCGCTGCGCGATGGCGCGGGCCTCGTCCATCAGTTGCTCGTCGTCGGCGCAGGCCCAGATCAGGCCCCACTGCACGGCGCGCCCGGCGCTCAGGCGCTCGTCGAGCAGCGCCATGCCCATCGCGCGCGCACGGCCGGCGCGGCGCGGAATGGCCCAGGTGCAGCCCAGGTCCGGCACGATGCCGAGCTTGGGCAGGAAGGGCAGGTAGAAGTAGGCGCTGCGCGCCGCGATGGTCACGTCGGCCGCGAGCGCCAGGCCCACGCCCGCACCGGCCGCCGGGCCGTTGACGGCGGCCACCACCGGCACCGGCAGCGTGCGCAGTGTCTCGATGAGCGGGTTGCTGAGCTTCTGCATCCACTCGGCGGTCTGGTCGCCGAGCGTCTGGCCGGACTCGCCGGGCGGCGCCATCGCGCTCAGGTCGGCGCCCACGCAGAAAGCCTTGCCGGCGCCGGTGAGGATCACGGCGCGCACCGTGCGGTCGTCGCGGATGCGCTCGAGCGCGTCGCGCAACTCGACCTGCAGGTCTTTCGCGATCGGGTTCAGCTTGTGCGGCAGGTTCAGCGTGAGCGTGGCGATGCCGTCGGCCTGCTCGCACAGCACGCAGGGTTGAGGTGTGGGTTGCGGCGCGGTCATGCGAGCGCTGCGCCAGAAGTGGTGGTCATGGGCGTGTCCCTTTCAAGGCCAAGAAGGAAAACGGACGCCCAAAGCAAAAAGCCGCCTGTCGTCACGGCGGCGTGCGGTGCTGCTCCCTGCGGGGCGGTCCATGGCATCGAGGTTCGATGCCACGGCGCCCGCGGTCAAGCCGGGGACAACCCGTGCAGCGCCAGTCGCCAAGGCGACCGCACGCGAGCCTGTGCGCGCGAGGCCGGGTTCGGCAGCGCGGCGGGCTGCGCGTCCGACACCGAGATGCACGACGACTCCAGCGCCGACACCAGCACGCGCCGGTGCTCGCTGCTCTCGAAGCGCTCGCCCGGCCCGAGCACGATGTCGCGCGGGTCGCGGTCGAGCGTGATCCACACGGCGCCGCTGCGGCATTCGATGCCCACGCCCGCGCCGTCGGGCACGGCGAAGACGGCGCGGCTGGGCAAGCTCACGTGGAAGCGCGAGCTCGACGAGGAGAAAAAGGTGGAAGGGGACCGGTCGGTGGTGCTCATGGGAACCTCCATTGCATTCGTGATACGAATGAATATAGTGAGCCGAGCCCTCTCTTACACGCGGTCATTCGGAACTCGTTGCATGCCTCCAGAGAATGTGAAAACCCCTGCCGGCGAGCTCCCGCCGCTCGAGCTGCTGCGCAGCTTCGAGGCCGCCGCGCGCCGGCTCAGCTTCACGCTGGCGGCGGGCGAGCTGCACCTCACGCAGTCGGCCGTGAGCCGGCAGATCCAGCAGCTCGAAGCCAGCCTGGGCGTGCTGCTGTTCGAGCGCCGCCACCGTGCGCTCGCGCTCACCGAGGCCGGCGGCGTGCTGCAGCGCGCCGTCACCGACAGCCTGGAGCGCCTGCGCGACGCCACCGCGCGCGTGCGCGCCAGCGCCGCGCCGCGGCAGGTGTCGATCACCACCACACCGGGCTTCGCGTCGCTGTGGCTCATTCCGAAACTGGCGCGCTTCACCAGCACGCATCCGCAGGTCGACGTGCGTGTGTCGGCCACGCTCGACGTGCTCGACCTGGACGTGAGCCGGCTGGACCTTGCGGTGCGCTTCGTTCCCATCGGCCGCGGCGTGGGCCCGGCGCTGTTCGAGGAGTCGGTGATCCCGCTGTGCGCGCCGCAGGTGGCCGCGTCGCTGCGCGAGCTGTCCGATTTTTCCAAGCTCACGCTGCTGACCATCGAGTACCCGGACCACAGCGAAGCCCCGACCGCCGACTGGGAGCCGTGGCTCAAGGTGATGGTGCTGGAAGACCTGCGCATGAAGAGCACGCTGCGCTTCTCGCAGTACGCCGATGCGGTGGCCGCCGCGGTGGCGGGGCAGGGCGTGGTGATCGGGCGCCTGCCGCTGCTGCGCGAACTGGTGCGCGACGGCCGGCTCGTGGCGCCGCTCGGCCAGGGCGTGGCATCGCACCGCGGCTACTTCATCGAGATGTCGCGGCGCGCCGCGGGCAACCGCGACGCGCAGGACTTCGCGCAATGGCTGCGCGTCGAAGCGGAGGCCGCGCAGCGGAGCTGACTCAACCTGGCAGCAGCACCTTGTTGACGACGTGGATCACGCCGTTCGACTGGTAGACATTGGCGATCGTCACCGCCGCCGTGCCGCCCTTGGCGTCGGTCACCCACACCGTGCCGCCGCTCATCGTCGCTGTGAGCGTGCCGCCGCTGGCGGTCTTGAGCATCGCCTTGCCGCCGCCTGCGTTGATCGCGCTCGTCAGCGCCGCGCTGTCCATGCGACCGGGCACCACGTGGTAGGTCAGCACCTTGGTGAGCGTGGCCTTGTTCTCGGGCTTGAGCAGCGTGTCGACCGTGCCGGCCGGCAGCGCCGCGAACGAGGCGTTGGTGGGCGCGAACACCGTGAACGGGCCCGGGCTCTTGAGCGTGGCCACCAGGTCGGCCGCCTTCACCGCGGCGACCAGCGTCGTGTGGTCCTTCGAATTCACCGCGTTGTCGACGATGTCCTTCGTCGGGTACATCGGCGCGCCGCCGACCATGGGGGTGGCGGCACTGCTGCTGGCGTTGCTCATGCCACTGCCGGCGCACGCGCCGAGCAGGACCGACACGCCGAGGGCGATCACGAGTTTTTTCATGGATGTCTCCTGGAAGGAAAGGCTCTGTGGAAACCGCCAACAGCTCGGGGGCGCGATGCGCTTGAGATGCCATACGGCGCGATGCGTGAAGCGGATTCAACCGATGTGCCCTGTCAGCTTTGCGCCACAGCGCGCCGCGCCGGGCTTGCGCACGGCGAAGGCCCTCGCCAGAATCCGCCCTTCCTTTTTCAGCGACCGTTTTTCCAGACACCGCGCACGGCGACGATCAACCTCCCGGGCGAGAACACCATTCAATGAACCGTTCACTGAACACCTGACGCACACCGACCGCCCCGGCCGGATGTGCACCTTCGCATCCGCCGCGGCCGAATCGACAAGGGCCCCGCGCGCAACTGCATTCGCCGGGGCCTTTTTGTTTCTTTCGGAGTGTGTGCACATGAGTGCTCAACGAAAGGCCCGTGACGACGACAAGCGTCTGGGCCGGTTCTACTTTGCGGTGCCCGCGTCGGCACCGCGCAATCCCGTGGTGGCCGCGATGGCGCGCCGCGAATCCAGCCAGGGCGCGGGCCGCCACCTGCGCACCCACCGCGCCGAGCGGCGCGCGCAGAAGGTGGCGCTGCAGAAAGCCGCGCGCGACTTCGGGCGGAGGGCCGATGATGCGTGACGACATGGACAAGGTGATCGTCGAGCGTCCGCGCGGCGGCTGGCGCGTGCAGGGCGATGGCCGCCCGTGGCGCAACAGCCCCGAGCGCGGTTCGCACCTGGGCATGAAGCGCGGCCTGCAGCATCCGAAGTGGCTGAGCGAAAACCTCCAGCCGCTCAGGCGCTGGCTGCACAAGCAGGTGCACCGGCCGTGGGACAAGGTGTACGCCGAACTGTGCAGCGGCATCGATCGCCGCAGCACGGTGCAGGCGCACATCTTTCTGCACGTCGACGACTTCGTGGCGCGCGACGCGGTGCTGTGCGACGGCGAGGTGCGGGTGCGGCCCCACCGCTGGGGAACCCGCGACGGCGTGCCGCTGCACGAAGCGCCGGGCGTCGAGCTGTTCGTGCACCCGGTCACCGGCATCCTGCTGCCGAACCGGCGCCTGCGCGAGGCGCGCGCGGCGCGCCGTGTGGACCGGGCCGCGCGGCGCGGCGACACGCCGTACGCGGTCTACCACGTGATCGACGAGACCACGCAGTGGCACTGCGTCGACGGCTGCTGGTTCGAGGTCATGCTCGCGAAGTTTCCCGAGCGCGCAGGTACGGCGCAGCCGGAGCCCAGGTGCTACGACGTGCTGCGCCGCTGCATGGTCACGCGCTGCGGTGCGGCGCGACGTTCCGCGCCGGGCCTGCCCACGCACTTCGACATGTATGGGCGTCACGATGTCTATGCCGTCGCCAAGCGACAGCTGAGCCGGCGCGAGGTGCGGGCGCGGTTGGGGGATGCGGCGTGAGGCGGCGTGTCGGTGATCAGGGCGTGGGACGCACTGGCACCTTCGCCCGCGGCAGCAGCCAAAACGCCAGCGTCCCCGCCGCCAGCATCCCGCTCACCGTGAGGAACACCGCGCGGAACGGCTCGCTGCCCTGGGCCACGGCCCAGGAGGCGGCCACGCCGGTGGTCCATTGCATCAGCGAGACGCCGAGGAACATCGCCATGTTGAGCAGCGCCATCGCGCGGCCCGTCACGGCCGCCGGGTAGGCGTTCTTGGTGTACGCGTACAGCAGCACGCTGTAGCCCGACAGCATGCCGTAGACGATCGGCAGGCCGATGTCGATGGCGCGCGATTGCGTGAGGGCCATGGCCGCGAACATCGCCGCGCCGGCGAAGGCGCAGCGCATCATCCAGCGCGTGCGGCGTGCGCCGCCGGGGTCGAGGCGGCCGAACAGCATGGGGCTGGCCATGCCGGCGACGGTCATCACCAGCGCCACGTTGCCGCTGGCCACGAGCGAGAGGCCGTGGCGGTCGTGCAGCACGGGGCCCAGCCACAGGCCGCGCAGCGTGATGAAGGCCGCATACGACACGCAGGCGAAGCACAGAAGGCCGAGTGTGTGCGGCATGGCGAACAGCGGCAGCAGGTCGCGCACGGCCTGGCGCAGCGACTGGCGTTCGGGCGCGGGGTCGTCCGATGCGATCGTTGTTGTCGTCGTGCGTGCGGGCTCGTGCACGCGCCAGAAGATGACGATCCACGAGAGCACGGCGAAGGCGGTCAGCGCGGCATAGCCGGCGCGCCACGAGGCGGCCTCGATCAGCAGTGCCAGCGGCGTGCCGGTGAACAGGATGCCCATGCCCGCGAGGCTCATCACCAGCCCCGACATGGCGGTGAAGCGCGCGGCGTCGAAGTGCCGCGCGATGAACACGGTGCAGGCCAGGAAGGCCGGCGCGCAGCCCACGCCGATCAGCGCCTGCCCCAGCAGCAGCGCGCCGAAGCCCGGCGCCACGGTGCACAGCGCGGCGCCCGCGATGGCGAGCGGAAAGGCGGTGAGCACGGTGCGGCGCACGCCGAAGTGGTCGATCGACACGCCCATCGCGAGCTGCATGATGCCGAAGGTGAAATGGAAGGTGCCGGCCCAGGTGCCCAGCGCCTGTGGCGTGAGGCCGAAGTGCTGCGTGAGCGGCGTGGCCATCATGGCGCCGACGGTGCGAAAGGCCTGGCTCAGCGCGAAGGCGGTGGCCAGTGCGACCAGCATGGCAGCGGCCGAGGTCGACCCGCGGGTCGGGGGCGGCGAAGCCGCGTGCTTGTTCATCGAAAGAGACGGAGACCGGAGAGAGGGAGAAGAGGGCGGCGTCGATGCTACCGGCATGTCGCGCCCCATGCAGAACGGCGCCCGAGGGCGCCGTTCGTTGCGTGTCTCCGAGGCGTCAGTGCCGGCGGTGGCCGGCACTGCACAAGGCGCGCGTCAGGCCGCGGCCTTGACCTTCAGGCGCCAGGCGTGCAGCAGCGGCTCGGTGTAGCCGCTGGGCTGCTCGATGCCCTTGAACACGAGGTCTTGCGCGGCCTTGTAGGCGGCCGAGGTGTCGAAGTGGCCGGCCATCGGCTGGTACAGCGCGTCGCCGGCGTTCTGCTCGTCGACCACCTTGGCCATGCGCTGGGAGGCCTCGTCGACCTGCGCCTTCGTGACCACGCCGTGCAGCAGCCAGTTGGCGATGTGCTGGCTGGAGATGCGCAGCGTGGCGCGGTCTTCCATGAGGCCGACGTTGTGGATGTCGGGCACCTTCGAGCAGCCCACGCCCTGGTCGACCCAGCGCACCACGTAGCCCAGGATGCCTTGCACGTTGTTGTCGATTTCCTGCTGCTTCTCGGCGTCGGTCCACTTCGCCTGCGCAGCGATCGGCACCTGCAGGAGTGCGTTCAGGATGTTCTCGCGCTCGCCGTCGGCGTCGATCTTTTCCAGTTCCTGCTGCACGGCGGTCACGCTGACCTGGTGGTAGTGCAGCGCGTGCAGCGTGGCGGCGGTGGGCGAGGGCACCCAGGCGGTGTTGGCGCCGGCCTTGGGGTGGGCGATCTTCTGCTCGAGCATGGCAGCCATCAGGTCGGGCATGGCCCACATGCCCTTGCCGATCTGCGCCTTGCCGCGCAGGCCGCAGTTCAGGCCGACGAGCACGTTGTTCTTTTCGTAGGCGCCGATCCAGGCGCTGGACTTCATGTCGCCCTTGCGGATCATCGGGCCGCCCTGCATGGCGGTGTGCATCTCGTCACCAGTGCGGTCCAGGAAGCCGGTGTTGATGAAGGCCACGCGCGCGGCAGCTTCGGCGATGCAGGCCTGCAGGTTCACGCTGGTGCGGCGCTCCTCGTCCATGATGCCGAGCTTGACGGTGTTGGCGGGCAGGCCGAGCAGCTGCTCGACGCGGCCGAACAGCTCGCTGGCAAAAGCGACTTCGGCCGGGCCGTGCATCTTGGGCTTGACGATGTAGATGCTGCCGGTGCGCGAGTTGCCCTTGCGCTTGACGTCGATCATCGCGATGGTGGTGGTGACCACGGCGTCCAGGATGCCTTCGGGGATTTCCTTGCCGCCTTCATACAGGATGGCCGGGTTGGTCATCAGGTGGCCCACGTTGCGCAGGAACATGAGCGAGCGGCCGTGCAGCTTCAGCGGCTGGCCGTTGGCGCCGGTGTACTCGCGGTCGGCATTCAGGCCGCGCGTGAAGGTCTTGCCGCCCTTGGCGACTTCTTCGGTGAGCGTGCCCTGCACGATGCCCAGCCAGTTGGCGTACGCGACGACCTTGTCGGCCGCGTCGACCACGGCCACCGAGTCTTCCAGGTCGAGGATGGTCGAGAGCGCGGCTTCGAGCACCAGGTCGCTCACGCCGGCCGCATCGCTCTTGCCGATGGCGGTGCTGCGATCGATGCGGATGTCCAGGTGGATGCCGTTGTGCTTGAGCAGCACCGACGACGGCGCGGCGGCATCGCCCTGGTAGCCGACGAACTGCGACGCATCGGCCAGGCCGGTGGTGCTGCCTTGCAGCGCGACGACCAGCTGGCCGTCCTTCACGCTGTAGCCGGTGGCGTTCTTGTGCGAGCCGTTGGCCAGCGGGGCGGCCTGGTCGAGCACGTTGCGCGCGAACTCGATGACCTTGGCGCCGCGCACGGGGTTGTAGCCCTTGCCCTTTTCGGCGCCGCCGGTTTCGGGAATGGCGTCGGTGCCGTACAGCGCGTCGTACAGCGAACCCCAGCGCGCGTTGGCGGCGTTCAGGGCGTAGCGCGCGTTCAGGATCGGCACCACCAGCTGCGGGCCGGCCTGCAGCGCGAGTTCGGAGTCGACGTTGGCCGTGGTGGCCTTCACGCCCTTGGGTTGCGGCAGCAGGTAGCCGATCTTTTCCAGGAAGGCGCGGTAGGCCGGCATGTCGGCGATCGGGCCGGGGTTCTTCTTGTGCCAGGCGTCGAGTTCGCTCTGCAGGCGGTCGCGCTCGGCGAGCAGGGCGACGTTCTTGGGCGCCAGGTCATGGACGATGGCATCGAAGCCCTTCCAGAACACGTCGCTGGCCACGCCGCTGGCGGGCAGGACCTTCTCTTCGACGAAGCGGTGCAGTTCGGTCGCGACCTGGAGTCGGTGGGCGGTGGTGCGGTCGGTCATGTGTTTCTCCTTGGGGAACGCAATGCAAAAAACAGGAAATCGGGGGGCGGCGCAGCAGTGGGGCGCACTTGCCCCAGGTGAAGCCATGGGAGAACTGTATTCGATACTTTGCGGGCGAGTAAGAGCCGAAAGTGAGATTTATCTGTGACAAAAATGAAGGTAATCGACCAGGACCCAGGCCCCACTTCAAAGGGTAGGCCCTGAGGCCGGGCCGGTGGCAGCTGTATATATTTAACTTCTTAAATAATCAGCTCCCGCCGCAATGATCCTCCTGGCTTCCAACGAAAACCCGCTCGGCATGCCCGAGTCGGCCCGCCGCGCCGCCGCTGCCGCCCTCGAAGGTGCGGGCAACTACCCCGACAGCAACGGCACCGCGCTCAAGCAGGCGCTGGCCGCGCGGCTCGACGTGCCGCCCGAGTGGCTCACGCTGGGCAGCGGGTCGAGCGAAATCCTCGAGCTCGCGGCGCAGGTCAGCCTCAAGCCGGGCGAGAACGTCGTCTATTCGCAGTACGGCTTCATCGTCTATGCGGCGGCCACGGCGCACGCCCACGCGCGCGCCACCGTCGTGCCCTCGCGCGACTTCGGCCACGACCTCGACGCGATGCGCGCCGCCATCGGCGACGACACGAAGCTGGTCTTCGTCGCCAACCCGAACAACCCGACCGGCACCTTCATCGATGCTGCGCCGCTGCGCGAGTTTCTGCAATCGGTGCCCGCGCACGTGACGGTGCTGCTCGACGAGGCCTACACCGAGTACCTGTCGCCCGCGCAGCGCTACGACAGCATCGAATGGGTGCGCCGCCTGCCCAACCTGATCGTGGCGCGCACCTTCTCCAAGGCCTTCGGCCTGGCGGGGCTGCGCATCGGCTACGGCGTGTCGCAGCCGGCGCTCACGGCGCGCATGAACGCGCACCGCCCGCGCTTCAACGTGACGACGCCGGCCCAGGCCGCGGCCGTGGCGGCGCTGGGCGACACCGACTTCCTGGCGCGCACCTACGAGCTCAACACCGCCGGGCGCGAACAGCTCGCCGCGGGCTTCACCGCGCTGGGCCTGCCGTACGTCCCGTCGTCGGGCAACTTCCTGATGGTGCAGGTCGGCGATGCGCCGGCCGTGCACGCGCGCCTGCTGGCCGCCGGCATCGAGGTCTCGCTGCTCGGCCCCTACGGCCTGCCGCAATGGCTGCGCGTGAGCGTCGGCCTGCCGGCGCAGAACGAGGCGCTGCTGGCCGCGCTGCGCTGACGGCTACACGCACAGAGCACACCGAAGAACAACCACCCCGAGGAGACCGCCCCATGCAACGCCGCCAGTTCGCAGCGCAGGCCGCTGCCGTCATCACCGCCACGGCCTTCGCGCCGATGGCGTTCGCGCAGGAGCGCACGGTGCGCATCCTGATCGGCTTTCCGCCGGGCGGGTCGGCGGACGTGGTCGCGCGGATCCTGGCCGACAAGATGCGCGTGTCGCTCGGACAGAACGTCATCGTCGACAACAAGCCCGGCGCGGCCGGCCGGCTGGCGCTGGCCGAGCTCAAGCGCTCGCCGCCGGACGGCAGCGTGCTCATCTTCTCGCCCAGCGGCGCGATGGTGATCCACCCGTGGCTGTATTCGAACCTCGGTTACGACACGGTGAAGGACTTCACGCCGATCTCGCTCGGCAGCACCTTCGACTTCGCCGTGACGGCCGGGCCGGGCGCGCCGGCGGGCGACCTGAAGGCGGTGCTGGCCTGGATGAAGGCCAACCCGGGCAAGGCCAACTACGCGACCTCGGGCGCCGGCACGGTGCCGCACTTCGCGGGCCAGCTGCTGGCGCAGGCCTCGGGCGTGCCGATGACGCACGTCGCCTACCGCGGCGGCGCGCCGGCCGCGCAGGACCTCATCGGCGGACAGGTGCCGCTGATGGTCGACACCGCCTCGGAAACCATCGAGCACCACCGCGCGGGCAAGGTCCGCATCCTCGCGGTGACGGGCGAAAAGCGCAGCCGCGCGCTGCCCGACGTGCCGACGCTGAAAGAAGCGGGCATCAACGTGACGGCCGATGCCTTCTTCGGGCTGTATGGCCCGCCTGGCATGTCGCCCGAGCTGGTCGCGCGCATCGACAAGGCCGTGGCCGACGCGCTGCGCATGCCCGATGTGCAGGAAAAGATCTACGCGCTGGGCCTCGTGCCGGCGCATGCGGGGCCGGCGGAGCTGGCGACGATCCAGGCGACGCACCTGAAGCGGTGGGAACTGCCGATCAAGAATTCGGGCTTCAAGGCTGAATCCTGATGCTCAGACCTGCCCGCTGAGCGCCTTCGCCGCCGCGCGCACGGGCTCGAGATAGCCCTCGTCATAGCGGTGCGTCGGCATCGTCAGCGTGACCGCCGCGGCCAGGCCGCCATCCGCATGGAACACCGGCGCCGAGATGCCCGCCAGTTCGGCCGTGCGGTCGCCCACCAGCGCGCAATAGCCTTGCGCGCGGATCGCGTCGTACAGCTTGCGCTCCTTCGCCCCGCGCGGCCGTTCGGCCTCGGGCCCGAAAGCGATCAGCACGCGCGCGCCCGCGCCCCGGTCATTGGGCAGCAGGTCGCCCGCGCGCACGTGGTCGCGCACCACATGCGAGGAATCGACGCGGAACTGGCACAGCCGCACCCAGCTGTCGCCCTGGTCCTGCCGCACGTGGTACGCCGCGCTCTCGCCGGTGGCGGCGGCGAGCGTGCGAAGCACCGGCAGCACGAGGCGGTCGAGCGACTGCGACGCGGCGTACAGCCCGTGCAGCCGCGCGATCTCCAGCCCCAGCGCATAGCGCCCGTCGTCCTGCCGGCGGATGAGCCGCGCGTGTTCGAGCGAGGCCAGCAGGCGCAGCACCGTGCTCTTGTAGAGCTGCGTGCGCTCGGCGAACTGCGCGAGCGACAGCGCCTCGTCGCCGGGCCGGAAGGCCGACAGCAGGCTCAGCGCGCGGTCGACCGCGGCGGCGCCGCCGGGGGCGGCGTTGAGGTCGGACACCGATTCGGTCTGGGCTTTGCGGGGCATGGCGTGGCTTGACAGTCGGCGAGCTTGCCGATTTAATTCTGTTTAACAGAATATAGTTCTGCAAGATAGAACAGTCAAGAAAACACCCGATGACCTCCCCCGACGTTCTCATCAGCGAGGTCGGTCCGCGCGACGGCCTGCAGTCCGTGAAGGCCACCATGCCCACGGCCGACAAGCTGCGCTGGATCGATGCGCTGCATGCCGCCGGCCTGCGCGAGATCGAGGTCGCCTCGTTCGTGCCCGCGAAGCTGCTGCCGCAGATGGCCGATGCCGCCGAGGTGGTGCGCCATGCCGTCACGCTGCCCGGCCTCGTGGTGATGGCGCTGGTGCCCAACCGCAAGGGCGCGCAGGCCGCGCTCGAGGCCGGCGTGCACAAGCTCACGATGCCGGTGTCGGCCAGCGTCGCGCATTCACTGGCCAACGTGCGCAAGACGCCCACGGAGATGGTCGAGGAGGTGCGCGCCATCGCCGAACTGCGCGGCGCCCTCGCGCCGCAGGTGAAGCTCGAAGCCGGCATCTCCACCGCCTTCGGCTGCACGCTGCAGGGGCTGGTGCCGGAAGACGACGTGATCCGCCTGGCGGTGCAGTGCGTCGAGGCCGGCGCGCAAGAGGTCGGCCTGTCGGACACCGTGGGCTACGCCAACCCCGCGCAGGTGCGCCGCCTCTTCAAGCGGCTGCGCGCCGAACTCGGCGTGCACGCGGGCGCGGCCCACATGCACAACACGCGCGGCCTGGGCATCGCCAACTGCCTGGCCGCGTGGGACGAGGGCGTGCGCACCTTCGACGCCTCGCTCGGCGGCCTCGGCGGCTGCCCGTATGCGCCGGGCGCGTCGGGCAATGCGGTCACCGAAGACCTCGTCTTCATGTTCGAGGCCATGGGCGTGCGCACCGGCATCGACATCGACAAACTCATCGCGGCGCGTGCGCCGCTCAAGGCCGGCCTGCCCGGCGAGCCGGTTTACGGCATGACGCCCGAAGCCGGCCTGCCCAAGGGCTTTGTCCAGGAAACCCTCTCTCATGTCTGAAGCCAATCCCTTGCCCTACGCGGGCGTGCGCGTCGTCGAGTTCACCCACATGGTCATGGGCCCGACCTGCGGCCTGCTGCTGGCCGACCTGGGCGCCGAGGTCATCAAGGTCGAGCCCATCGAGGGCGACAACACGCGCCGCCTGCTGGGCTCGGGCGCGGGCTTCTTCCCGACCTTCAACCGCAACAAGAAGAGCATCGCGCTCGACCTGAAGAAGCCCGAGGGCGTGGAAGCGGCGCTGCGCCTCATCGCCACCGCCGACATCGTGAGCGAGAACTTCAAGCCCGGCACGATGAAGAAGCTGGGGCTCGACTACGACACGCTCGCCAAGCTCAACCCGCGCCTCATCTACGTGAGCCACAAGGGCTTCCTGCCCGGCCCGTACGACCACCGCACCGCCCTCGACGAGGTGGTGCAGATGATGGGCGGCCTGGCCTACATGACCGGCCGCGCCGGCGATCCGCTGCGCGCGGGCACCAGCGTGAACGACATCATGGGCGGCATGTTCGGCGCCATCGGCGCGATGGCCGCGCTGCGCCAGCGCGAGCTCACGGGCAAGGGCTGCGAGGTGCAGTCGGCGCTGTTCGAGAACAACGTGTTCCTCGTCGCGCAGCACATGATGCAGTTCGCCGCCACGGGCAAGGCCGCCGACCCGATGCCCAGCCGCATCTCGGCCTGGGCCGTGTACGACGTGTTCACGGTGAAGGACGGCGAGCAGATCTTCCTGGCGGCCGTGAGCGACAAGCAGTGGGCCATCTTCTGCAAGGCCTTCGGCCTCGAGGAGATGCTGGCCGACCCGCGCCTGAAGACCAACAACGACCGCGTGCGCGCACGCGACTGGATGATGCCGATCCTGCGCTCGCACCTCGCCAACCACAGCGCGGCCGAACTCAGTGCGGTGTTCGAGCAGAACGAGCTGCCCTTCGCGCCCATCACCAAGCCGCAGGAGCTGTTCGACGACCCGCACCTCAACGCCACCGGCGGCCTCGCGCCGGTGCGCATGAACGACGGCCACATGGCCAAGGTGCCGCTCGCGCCGTTCACGCTGGGCGGCGAGCGCCCCGGCATCCGCCTGCAGCCGCCGCACATCGGCGAGCACAGCGCGGCGCTGCTGAAGGAAGTGGGCTACAGCGACGGCGACATCGCCGCGCTGCGGGCGCAGGGCGTCACGGCCGGCGACTGAGTCCCTGCTCCATGCGCGGCGGGCGATATAGTTCCCGCGCCATGGACCGCCTCAAGCAGCTCGAATCCTTTGTCTCGGTCGCGACCCGCGGCAGCCTCACCGCGGCGGCCAAGGCGGAAGGCGTGGCGCCCGCGATCATGGGCCGTCGCATCGACGCGCTCGAAGAACGCCTGGGCGTCAAGCTGCTGGTGCGCACCACGCGGCGCATCGCACTCACGCACGAAGGCAGCGCCTTTCTCGAAGACTGCCAGCGCCTGTTGACCGAGTTCGCGAACGCCGAGGCCAGCGTGAGCGCCGGCGGCGTGAAGGCCAGCGGCCACCTGCGCGTGACCGCGCCGGCCGGCTTCGGCCGCCGCCACGTCGCGCCGCTGGTGCCGCGCTTTCATGCGCTGCACCCCGAGGTGACGATCTCGCTGAACCTCAGCGACCGCGTGGTCGACGTCACGGGCGAGAGCTTCGACTGCGCCGTGCGCGTGGGCGACCTGCCCGACTCGTCGCTCGTGAGCGTGCGCCTGGCCGACAACCGCCGCCGCTGCGTCGCCACGCCCGAGTTTCTGCGCCGCCACGGCGCGCCCAAACACCCGAGCGAACTGTCGCGCTTTGCCTGCCTCACGCTGTCGAGCGATGCCTCGCAGACGCGCGGCTGGGCCTTTCGCATTACCAGTGAGGAGGGCGTGCAGGAGCTCATTCACCTGCGCCCCAGCGGTCCGCTCGATTGTTCCGACGGCCAGGTGCTGCACGACTGGTGCCTGGCGGGCCACGGCATCGCCTGGCGCAGCACCTGGGAGGTCGAGGCCGAGATCGATGCGGGCCTGCTCGTGCCCCTGCTCGACGACTTCGCCGCGCCGCCCAACGGCATCTATGCGGTGTTCACAGGCACCAAGCACCTGCCGCTGCGCGTGCGACTGTGGCTTGATTTCCTCAAAGCGCAGTACGGGCAGCCGGAATTCTGGGGCGGGCGGTCCTGAAATCGTGACCGGGCGGCACAATGCTTTTTGCATTTGCTTGCAACCCCCGATGAAGAAAGTTTCCGATGACCCTCGAAGCCATCCTCGCCTACCTGCATCTGTTGGCCATCCTGACGATGGTCGTGTTCATCTCCAGTGAAGCCGCGCTGTGCCGCGTGCAATGGCTCAATGCCGCCGTGGTCGAGCGGCTGGCCAAGGTCGACATGGTCTACGGCATCGCCGCCATCGCGGTGCTGGCCACCGGCATCGCGCGCACCTGGTGGGGCGTGAAGGGCACGGCCTGGTACTGGACCAACCCGCTGCTGCACGTGAAGCTCACGCTGTTCATCATCGTGGGCGTGCTGTCGATCTTCCCGACGCTGACCTACTTCCGCTGGCGCAAGACGCTGCGCGCCACGGGCAAGCTGCCCGCGGAGGCCGACATCCTGAAGACGCGCAAGCTGGTGATGATCCAGGCGCACCTGATCGCGCTGATCCCGCTGGTGGCGGTGTTCCTGGCGCGCGGCTTCGGCAAGTAATCAACACAAAAGACAAAAGAAAAGGCCCGCATGAGCGGGCCCTTCGGGAGTAACAAATGTCAGCGCCACACGGCGCCGCGCCGGATCAGGCCTTGGCCGCGTCGGCTTCGCACTTCTTCATGAAGCTGTTCTTGGCGGCACCGGCCAGGGCCTTGCCGTTCTTGTCGACCGCCTTGGCGGCGCAGGCGGGTCCGGCGGCGGCCTTGGTGCACTTCTTCATGAAGCTGTTCTTGGCAGCGCCGGCCAGGGGCTTGCCGTTCTTGTCGATGGCCTTGGCATCGCAGCTGGCGCCACCGGCGGGTGCGGCCGCGGCGGCAGGGGCTGCCGCAGGTGCGGCGGCGGCAGCGGGGGCCACGACCGGGGCGGGTGCCTTGTCCTGCGCGTAGGCGCTGAACGACAGGCAGGCGCCGAGCGCGACGGTGGAGGCGACCAGGGAAAGGAGCTTCTTCATGGTGGATATGTCCTTGCAAGGTTGGGTTGTGACAGACGCCCCGCCTCGGGGCCGACCATCCTAACGGGCGACATCGCCCATCGGATGACGATCGTTAACTGGGTCCGGGTTTGCCCCCGGTAAAATTCACAGATGCTATTGGTCAAACAGGAGCTGCTCGCGGCGCTCGCGAACACGCTCGAAACCCTCTCTCCCGGCGCCGGTGCCAAAGCCGCGTTCGAGTCGCCCAAGGTGGCGGCGCACGGCGATTTCGCCAGCACCGCTGCCATGCAGCTCGCCAAGCCGCTGGGGCGCAAGCCCCGCGAACTGGCCGAGGAACTGAGCGCTGCGCTGCTCGCCACCCCCGCTTTCAGCCAATGGGTCGAGGCCATCGAGATCGCCGGCCCCGGCTTCCTCAACATCCGCCTGAAGGCTGCCGCCAAGCAGCAGATCGTGCGCGAGGTGCTGGCCGCCGGCGAAGCCTTCGGCCAGCAGCCCGCCACCGGCGAAAAGGTGCTGGTCGAGTTCGTCTCGGCCAACCCGACCGGTCCGCTGCACGTCGGCCACGGCCGCCAGGCCGCGCTGGGCGACGCCATCTGCAATCTGCAGGCCTCGCAGGGCCAGAGCGTGTGGCGCGAGTTCTATTACAACGACGCCGGCGTGCAGATCCAGACGCTGGCCAACAGCACGCAGCTGCGCGCCAAAGGCTTCAAGCCCGGCGACCCCGAGTGGCCCAGCGGTGAAAAGGCACCGGCCTACAACGGCGACTACATCGCCGACATCGCCGAGGACTTCAAGGCGAAGAAGACCGTCAAGTCCGACGACCGCGAGTACACCGCCAGCGGCGACATCGACGACCTGGACAGCATCCGCGAATTCGCCGTGGCCTACCTGCGCCGCGAGCAGGACCTCGATCTGCAGGCCTTCCGCGTGCGCTTCGACAACTACTACCTCGAGTCCAGCCTCTACACCAGCGGCCGCGTCGAGGCGGCCGTGGCCAAGCTCGTGGCCGCCGGCAAGACCTACGAACAAGATGGCGCGCTGTGGCTGAAGTCGACCGACTACGGCGACGACAAAGACCGCGTGATGAAGAAGCAGGACGGCACGTACACCTACTTCGTGCCCGACGTCGCGTATCACATCGCCAAGTGGGAACGGGGCTTTCACAAGGTCGTGAACATCCAGGGCACCGACCACCACGGCACCATCGCGCGCGTGCGCGCCGGCCTGCAGGCCGCGGGCGAAGGCATTCCCGAGGGCTACCCCGACTACGTGCTGCACACCATGGTGCGCGTCATGAAGGGCGGCGAAGAGGTCAAGATCAGCAAGCGCGCCGGCAGCTACGTCACGCTGCGCGACCTGATCGAGTGGACCAGCACCGATGCCGTGCGCTTCTTCCTGCTCAGCCGCAAGCCCGACACCGAATACACCTTCGACGTCGACCTAGCGGTCACCAAGAACAACGACAACCCCGTGTACTACGTGCAGTACGCCCACGCGCGCATCTGCTCGGTGCTCGCGGCCTGGGGCGGCGACGTGGCCGCGCTCAAGGCGGTCGACCTGTCGCCGCTGGACAGCCCGGCGGCCCAGGCGCTGATGCTGCTGCTGGCCAAGTACCCGGCCATGCTGACGGCCGCGGCGAAGGATTTCGCGCCGCACGACGTGACTTTCTACCTGCGCGAACTCGCGGCCAGCTACCACAGCTACTACGATGCCGAGCGCATCCTGGTGGACGACGAGCCGGTCAAGCTGGCGCGTCTCGCACTCGTCGCAGCGGCCGCGCAGGTGCTGCACAATGGCCTCGCGATCCTCGGCGTCAGTGCGCCGAGCAAGATGTGAATCACCCTCTGAACATGAAGAAGACAAGCAGACAACGCGGCAACATCGTCATCGGGCTGATCATCGGCCTGGTGCTCGGTCTGGGCGTCGCCCTGGGCATCGCGGTCTACGTCACCAAGGTGCCGATCCCGTTCGTCAACAAGACGCAACGCGGCGGTGCCGAGCAGGACGAAGCCGAAGCCCGCAAGAACCGCGACTGGGACCCGAACGCGCCGCTGGCCGGCAAGGCCGGCGCGCCCAAGCCCGCCGCCACGCCCCCGGCCGCCACGGCCACCGGCCCGGTGAACCCGATCACCGGCGCGCCCGCCACCGTGGCCCCCGGCACGCCGCCCGTCGCCACCGCGCCGGTCACCGCCCCGGCCCCCGTGGTGGTGGCGCCCAAGCCGGCGCGTCCCGCGCCGGTGCCGGCCGAAGCCAACGCCCTGCCGCCGTCGAACGATCCGCTGGGCGACCTCGCCCGGGCCCGCGCAGGCGGCAGCACGACCACCGCGTCCGCCGCGCCGAGCCACACGGCCGCCGCACCGTCGTCGTCGGGTGCCGATCCCTTCATGTACTTCGTGCAGGCTGGCGCCTTCCGCACCACCGACGACGCCGAGGCGCAGCGCGCCAAGCTGTCGCTCATGGGCGTCGAGGCCAAGGTCACCGAGCGCGAGCAGGCCGGTCGCACGGTCTACCGCGTGCGCGCGGGTCCGTTCAACAAGAAGGACGACGCCGACCGGCTCAAGGAACGGCTCGACGGCGGCGGTCTCGAATCGGCGCTGGTGCGCGTGCAACGCTGACCCGTCAGCGCCTTTCTTGAACAGCCTTTAAGCTCTCGCCCGCGCGGCATCTGCCGCACTCGTTTGTCAATTCCAGCGCCTCGGTCGCGCCGTCCACGGGGAACTCCCGGCGGCGCGCCGGCTCTGTACTGCGGTACCCACAGGAGAACCTTTTCCATGAAACGTCGTGACTTTTCGCTGGCCGCCACTTCGATCGGGCTGCTTTCGCTGGCTGCCGTTCCGGCACACGCCCAGCGCGCCCCCAAGGCCGGCACCGATTTCCTCGTGCTCGACAAGCGCGTGCCCGTCGATGCACCCGCCGGCAAGGTTGAGGTGGTCGAGTTCTTCTCGTACAACTGCCCGCATTGCAACGACTTCGAGCCCTCGCTCGAAGCCTGGGTCAAGGCAGCCCCGAAGGAAGTGGCCTTCCGCCGCATCCCGGTGCCCTTCGTGGGCAACGACGTCGAGGCCAAGCAGCGCCTGTACTTCACGCTCGAAGCCATGGGCAAGCTGGAGGAATACCACCCGAAGGTGTTCGCCGCCATCCACGCGCAGCGCCAGAACCTGAACGGCGATGCCAACATCCAGGCCTGGGCCGAGCGTGCCGGCCTCGACGGCGCCAAGTTCAAGGAAACCTTTGCGTCCTTCGGCGTGGCCAGCAAGGCCCGCCGCGCGGCGCAGCAGACCGAGGCCTACAAGGTCGCCGGCGTGCCGGCCCTGGCCGTGGCGGGCCGCTGGTATGTCGACGGCGAAACCGCCGGCAGCATGTCCAAGGTGCTGCAGGTCGCGACCTTCCTCATCGGCGAAGCCAAGAAGGGCTGACCGACCCGGCGACCTGCTTTCTTGGTCGAATGCAAGGCCCGCTTCGGCGGGCTTTTTCATTGGCGGCGGTGGGCAATTGCCATCCCACGCATACAATGTTTCAGAGCAAGTTTCGTGCCTTTATGACATTGCCCTCCATCCCCACATTCCCCACCCTTCGTCGCCTCGGCCGCCTGGCCTTCGGCGCGCTGTTGCTGGCCGGAGCCGCCTCCGGCGCCCTGGCTGAAACCGCCGACCGCACCAAGCCGATGAACATCGAGTCCGACTCGATGCGCTACGACGACCTGAAACAGACCAGCGTGTTCACCGGCAACGTGCTGGTCACGAAGGGCACGATCATCATCCGCGGCGCGCGGCTGGACGTGCGCCAGGACGCCGAGGGCTACCAGTACGGCGTGGTCACGGCGGCGCCCGGCAAGCTGGCCTATTACAAGCAGAAGCGCAACGCCGGCGACGAGTGGATCGAGGGCGAGTCGGAAGTCATCGAGTACGACAGCCGCGCCGACAACGTCAAGTTCATCCGCCGTGCCGTCATGCGCCGGCTGATCGGCGCCACGGCCAACGACGAAAGCAGCGGCGCGCTGATCGTCTACGACCAGAGCAACGACACCTACACCGTCAACGGTTCCCTCGTGCCGCCGAACGCCGGCGTCTCGGCGGGCGGCGGCGGTCGCGTCAAGGCCATCCTCACGCCGAAGGCCACGCCGGCCCCGGCGGCGCCCGGCTCCGCACCCGCGGCCGGCGGCAAGAAGCCCGCGGCTCCGGCGCCCACCCCCGCGCCCGGCGCCGGGCTGCGCCCGAGCACCACGCTGGGCGGCACCGAAGGGGAAGGGCGCAAGTGATCGAAACCGCAGGAACCCAGGCCGCCGACGGCATTCCGGGCAGCCGCCTCGTGGCGCGCGGCCTCAAGAAGAGCTACGGCAGCCGCACGGTCGTGAAAGACGTCTCGCTCGATGTGCAAAAGGGCGAGGTCGTCGGACTGCTCGGCCCCAACGGCGCGGGCAAGACCACCTCGTTCTACATGATCGTCGGGCTGGTGCGCGCCGACGCCGGCGAGATCACCATCGACGGCGAGCCCATCGCCCACATGCCCATCCACCGCCGCGCGCGCATGGGCCTGAGCTACCTGCCGCAGGAGGCCTCGATCTTCCGCAAGCTCACGGTCGAGGAAAACGTGCGCGCCGTGCTCGAGCTGCAGCGCGAACCCGACGCCAACGGCCGCATGATGCCGCTGACCAAGCAGCACACCGAAGAGCGCCTGGCCGACCTGCTGGCCGACCTGCGCGTAGACCACCTGCGCGATTCGCCCGCGCTCGCGCTGTCGGGCGGCGAGCGCCGCCGCGTCGAGATCGCGCGCGCGCTGGCCACGCAGCCGCGCTTCATCCTGCTGGACGAGCCCTTCGCCGGCATCGACCCGATCGCCGTGATCGAGATCCAGCGGATCATCAGTTTCCTGAAAGAGCGCGGCATCGGCGTGCTCATCACCGACCACAACGTGCGTGAGACGCTGGGCATCTGCGATCACGCGTTCATCATCAGCGACGGGCACGTGCTGGCACAAGGCACACCCTCGGAGATCGTCGACAACGCCGAGGTACGCAGGGTGTACCTGGGCGAGCACTTCCGGATGTGACCGTGCGGCGAGGGTCAAGGATCATCGTGGCCGCCGTCCGCGCGGAGCTTCCTCGCGGGGGCCGCCGCGCACGGCCGCCCGAAGCGGCCGGCCCGCCCCCGGTAGGGGGTTGGCGTAGCGCGAAGCGCGCAGCCTGGGGGGGAGCCATTTCCTCATGAAGCAAGGGCTGTCCCTTCGCGTCTCGCAGCATCTGGCCTTGACGCCACAGCTGCAGCAGTCCATTCGCCTGCTCCAGCTCTCCACGCTCGAACTGAGCCAGGAGGTGGAGCAGATGCTGGACGAGAACCCGTTCCTCGAGCGCACCGCGGAAGAAGCGGCGCGCGAGGAGTTCGGGCTGGACACGGCCGACGCGCCGGTGCCGCGCGACGACGCGGGCGAGGGTGAGGCCGAGTTCACGCCGTCCGCCGCCAGCACGTCCTCCACCTCCAGCGACACCACCACCTCGACCCCCGACACCGACGGCCCCGCCGCCGAGATCGCCGAGCGCGAGCCCGACTGGGAAGGCGACGGCACCGTCGACATGGCGCCCGACGACAGCGAGTGGGGCAGCGACGCGCCCGCGCGCCAGAACAACCTGGGCGACGACGAGCGTGCCGACGCCACCGAACTCGCGCGCAGCCAGGAGTCGCTGCAGTCGTTCCTGCACCGCCAGGCGCTGAGCCTGCGGCTCAATGAAAACGACTGCGCCGCGCTGCGCTTTTTGATCGAGTCGCTCAACGACGACGGCTACCTCGAAGACTCGCTGCCCGCGCTGGCCTCGGGCCTGGCGGGCGACGACAACGACCAGTTCGACGACCTCGTGCACCACTTCCAGGTGGCGCTGGGCCTGCTGCAGAGCCTGGAGCCGGTCGGCGTCGGTGCGCGCGACCTCGGCGAATGCCTGAGCATCCAGCTGAAGGCGCTCGCCAGCGAAGACGAGACCGAGGCCGAAGCGCTCATCCGCAAGACCGCCATCGCGATCTGCAAGCAGCCGATGGAGCTGCTCGCGCGGCGCGACTTCAAGCGCCTGGCCACGCTCACGCGCACCAACGAAGAGCTGGTGCGCTCGGCGCTGCAGATCATTGCGCGGCTCGAACCCAAGCCGGGGCGCCGCTTCGTCGACGTCGAACGCAACATCGTCATCCCCGACGTGATCGTCACCAAGACCGGGCGCGGCACGAACGTGAAGTTCCGCGTCATGCTCAACCCCGAAGTCATGCCGCGCCTGCGCGTGCACGACATCTACGCCGGTGCGCTCAAGTCGCACAAGGGCGAGGGCAGCCAGGCGCTGTCGCAGCGGCTGCAGGAGGCGCGCTGGTTCATCAAGAACATCCAGCAGCGCTTCGACACCATCCTGCGCGTGAGCAACGCCATCGTCGAGCGGCAGAAGAGCTACTTCGTGCACGGCGAGCTGGCCATGCGCCCGCTGGTGCTGCGCGAGATCGCCGACGAACTGGGCCTGCACGAGTCGACCATCTCGCGCGTGACCACCGCCAAGTACATGGCAACGCCCTTCGGCACGGTCGAGCTCAAGTACTTCTTCGGCTCGGCGCTGGGCACCGAGACCGGCGGCAACGCGTCGAGCACGGCAGTGCGCGCGCTGATCAAGCAGTTCGTGAGTTCCGAGAGCATCAAGAAGCCGCTGTCCGACAGCCAGATTTCCGAGATGCTGAAAGAGCAGGGCATCGAGTGCGCGCGCCGCACCGTCGCCAAGTACCGCGAAGCCTTGCGCATCGCACCGGCCAACCTGCGCAAGGCTCTGTAGAAAGCCCACGATGACCCGTCGCCTGCTGTCGCGCTGGGGGCATTGGGTCTTCGCCCTCGTGGCTGCATCGCTGTTCGCCGGCTGTGCCACCTTGCCCGACGAGGCACCGCGCCCGCCCACCAAGGCCATCGCCGTCTCGGCCGACACCGCGCTCGGCAAGATCGCGCTGGCCTCGCAGCCCGACCCCGACCTCAGCGGCTTTCGCCTGATGCCCGGCGGCGACTTCGCCTTCGACACGCGGCTGCAGCTGGCGCGCCGCGCCCAGCGCACGCTCGACGTGCAGTACTACCAGATCGAGAACGACGAGACCGGTCGCTACCTGCTGCGCACCCTGCGCGATGCGGCCCAGCGCGGCGTGCGCGTGCGTCTCTTGATGGACGACCTGTACACGTCCGGCGAAGACGAGCTGCTGCTCGGCCTGGCCGCCACGCCGAACGTGGAGCTGCGCCTGTTCAACCCGTTCCCGGCCGGGCGCGGCAGCCTGCTCAAGCGCTTCACCGCGTCGCTGTTCGACTTCAGCCGCGTCAATCGGCGCATGCACAACAAGCTCTTCATCGCCGACGGTGCGATGGCGGTGGCGGGCGGGCGCAACATCGGCAACCAGTACTTCCGCCGCACCACCGGCCCGAACTTCATCGACCTCGACACCTTCGTCACGGGCGCGCTGATCCCGCGACTGGGCGTGCTGTTCGACCAGTACTGGAACAGCCCGCATGTGCGCCCGATCGGCGCGGTCGTGCACACCGACCTGCCGCGCGAAGAGCTGCAGCGCCGCTTCGACGCCGCCACCGGCCCCGACACCACGCCGCCGCCGCCCAAACCTGCGCCCAACGACCTGCTCGGCTACAGCCCGGTGGCCGACGACCTCGACGCCGGCAAGCTGGGCCTGATCTGGAGCACCGCCGAGGCGTATGCCGATTCGCCCGACCGCGTGATCGGCAAGACCGCGTCGTACGGCGGCGTGCCGCTGCTCGACGTGGACAGCGTGCGCTACAACGTGGTCGAGCAGATGCGCCGCGCGCGCAGCGAGGTGACGCTGGTCTCGCCCTACCTGATCCCGGGCGCGTCGGGGCTGGAGGTGATGCGCGAGATCCGCGGGCGCAACGTGAAGATCAGCGTGGTCACCAACTCGCTCGCCGCCACCGACGAGCCGCTGGTCCACACCGCCTACCGCCGCTACCGCGCCGACATGCTGGCGCTGGGCGCCGAGCTGCACGAGCTGAGTTCCGCGCGCACGCGGCGCAGCGTGCGCCTCGGCTTGTTCGGCACGTCCGTGGGGCGACTGCACGCCAAGTCGGCGGTGATCGACCAGCGCATCCTCTTCGTCGGTTCGATGAATTTCGATCCGCGCTCCGAAATCCACAACACCGAAATCGGCCTGTTCATCCGCAGCCCCGAGATGGCGCAGCAGACCCTGAAGCTGCTCGACGTGCTCAAGCAGCAGGGCGCCTACCGGCTGCGCTTTGCTGAAGGCGCCGATGCGGGCGCAGTCGGCTCGCGGCGCATCGAATGGGTCAGCGAGGAAGGCGGCAAGACCACCGTGCTGCACGAAGAGCCCGACTCGGGCTTCTGGGACCGCACCATGCTCGAGCTGCTGTCGCCGCTCACGCCCGAGAGCCTGTTGTAGCGGCTCAGGTGCCGCGCACCGCCGACCACACCAGCCGCAGGCCCAGCAGTCCCATCACACCGCCGGCCGCGCGGTCGATCCAGGTCTTGTAGCGCAGGTAGGCCGCGCGCGGCGCGGCCGAGGACAGCGCCAGCGCGACGATCGCGTACCAGCCCGTCTCGATGCAGAAGATCACGGCCGGCACCGCGAGCGCCAGCACCAGCGGCACCTCGCGCGGCAGGAAGGCCGCGAAGATGCTCGCGTACACCACCGCCGTCTTCGGGTTGCTGATCTGCGTGGCCAGGCCGAGCAGGAAGGTGCGTCCGCTGCGGCCCTGGCTGCGGGGCGAGGCGTCCGTGTCGGGCGTGATCGCGAGCGGCTGGCGCGCGCCGCGCCAGATGCGAAAGCCCAGGTAGATCAAATAGGCGCCGCCGAAGGCCTTGATCGCCAGGTACAGCCCCGGCACCGCGAGGAACGCCGCCTGCAGCCCGGCCAGCGCCGCGATCGAGAACGCCAGCCCGCCGGCGCCCATGCCCAGGGCGGCAGCGAGCCCGTCGCTGCGCGAGGCCACGGCGGTGCGCGCCACCATCACGAAGCTCGGGCCGGGGCTCATCGCGCCCACGGCCATGGCGCCGGCAATGCCGAGCAGGGACAGGAGGTGGGCGTCGGTCATGAGTGGGCTCCGGTGGGGGATGGGTTCATTGCACGTTCACGGCTTCGACCTGCACCAGCAGCTTCACCTTGTTCTCGAAGCCGAAGTTCAGGCCCCAGGTGATGCCCCAGTCGCTGCGCTGCACGGTGGCCTCGAAGTCGCCGCCGCAGACCTGGCGGTTGATCAGCGGGTTCAGGTAGCAGTTGAAGCGCACCGCCTTCAGCGTCACCGGCTTGGTCTGGCCCATGAGCGTGAGCGTGCCGGGCACGTCGGTCACCTTGTCGCCGCTGAAGTCGATGCGCTCGGCCACGAAGCGGCCGGTGGGGAATTCGGCCACGTTGAAGAAGTCCTTGCTCTGCACGTGGCGGTTGAGCAGGTCGACGCCGGTGTTGATGGAGCTGATGTCCATCGTGATGTCGACCTTGCCGCTGGCGCCGGTGCCGTCGATCTTCACCGAGCCGTCCTTGGTGCTGAAGCGGCCGCGGTTGGTGGTGGTGCCGTAGTGGCCCATCTCGTACATGACGAAGGTGTGGGTCGGGTCGATCACGTAGCTGGCGTTCTTGACCGGCCCGCCCGCGGGCTTGGCGGCCAGCGGCGGCGCGGTGTATTCCTGGGCCGTGGTGGCCAGGGGCAGGGCCACGCCCGCGCAAAGGGCCGCGGCGAAGAAGAGCTTGTTCATGGCAAAGGAAGAAAAGGATGCATGGGAAATGAAATCGTCGTCACAGCGGCCCGAGGCCCGCGAGCGTCAGCTTGAAGCGCACCTGCACCTCGTTGCCGACCACCGAGGTGTCGGTCCATTCGCCGTCGCCCACCTTGTAGTCGAGCCGCTGGATCGTGAGGGTGCCCGTGGCGACCGAATACGCGCCGCCCGACGACACGATGCTCACGGGCACCGTCACGTACTTGCTGACGCCCTTGATGGTGAGCTTGCCGGCCATCTCGAAGCGGCCCTCGCCCAGCGCCTTGATGGCGCTCGAGCGGAAGCTGGCCTGCGGGAAATGCGCGGTGTCGAACCAGGTCGGCTTGGGCAGCTCGGCATCGCTCATGGGCACGCCGAAGCCGGCGCTGGCGGTGTCGATCTGCAGCACGACCGAGCCGCCCTCGGGCTTCTTCGGATCGAAGGCGACCTGCGCGTCGAAGCGCTTGAAGCTGCCTTCCACCGGCACGCCCATCTGCTTGCTGACGAAGGCGATCTGGCTCTTCTCGGGCACCAGCTTCGCGGTGGTGGCCGGCAGGGGCTCGGCCGCGGCGTGCAGCGTGAGGCCGAGGAGGGCGGCGGTGCCCCACGAAAGACGGGTCGTCATCCGGCGGATTCCTTGCGTGGCGCGGGCCACATGCGTTGCAACAGACCGTCGTGGTCGATCCAGTGGTGCTTGAGCGCCGCCGCCACGTGCAGCAGCGTGACGCCGGCCAGCAGGAAGGCGCTGCGTTGGTGCAGCGGCTTGAGCACGGCCTCGGCGAAGTCCTTGTCGACCGCCACCAGGTCGGGCAGCGGCAGCAGGCCGAACCACACGACCGGCACGCCCATGCCCGAGCTGTAGGCCCAGCCGAACAGCGGGACCGCGAAGAACAGCAGGTACATCAGCGCATGGCTGGTGCGGTGCGCGGCCCGCTGCCAGGCCGGCATGGCCGCCAGCACCCGCGCCGACAGCGGCGGCGGGCGGTGCGTGAGGCGCCACAGCAGCCGCAGCGCCGACAGCAGGAGGATGGTGATGCCGGCCCACTTGTGCCAGCTGTAGAGCTTCAGGCGCTGCGGCGAGAAGGGCAGGCCCGTCATGTAGAGCCCGACGCCGAGCGAGCCGACGATCATCGCCGCGAGCAGCCAGTGCAAGGCCATTGCGACCCGCCCGTAGCGGGGCTCGCGCAGGGCGGCGGCGCCAACGGCAGGGGCGGGAAGTGGTTCGACGGGCATCGGGGCAGGGGCGGCGGCGGCCTGTGCGCGGAGCATAGCTCGGAAGCGATGACACCGCAGCGGGGCCGGCCCCCGCCGGGAAGCACCGCGCGCTACGGCGATGACGGCGGTTGTTGCTGTTGCTGCTGGGCCCGCAGCAGCACGCGCCGCAGCGCGTCCGGCTGCACCGGCTTGCGCAGCGCGTGCCAGCCGCGCGCGGCGGCCAGCTGCTGCGTGGCTTCGGTGATGTCGGCCGAGATCAGTGCGATCGTCAGCGCGGGCTTGCGCTGCGCCAGCCGCTCGGCCAGCGCGATGCCGTTGAACGCGCCGGGCAGGCGGATGTCGCACAGCGCCGCGTCGAGCGCGTCCAGGTCGGCCAGCGCGAGCGCCTCGGCGGCGCTGGCGTAGATGCGCGGCGCCACGTGCCAGTGCCGCAGCAGCGCCGAGAGGCTGTCGGCCACCACGATGTTGTCCTCGACCACCAGCACGGCGAGGCCGGGGCGCAGCTCGGCGTCGGCGTCGGGCTCGTCCAGCGCCACGGAGGGCGCGGGCGCCGGCACGGCCGCGGCACCGGGGCGGGCCGCCGGCAGCTCGAAGCTGAAGACCGAGCCCTTGCCCGGTGCCGAGCGCAGCGCGACCTCGATGCCCAGCTGCCCCGCCAGCCGTCGCACGATCGCCAGCCCCAGGCCGTGGCCGTGCTGCAGGTTGCGCTCCACGTTGCCGACCTGTTCGAAGTCGTCGAACACGCGCGTCTGCGATTCGGCCGCGATGCCGATGCCGCTGTCGCGCACCTCGACGCGCCATGCGCGTCCGGTGTCGGTGCCGGGCCGGCGGCGCGCCCGCACGGCCAGCAGCACGCGCCCGCGCGGCGTGAACTTGAGCGCGTTGTCCAGCAGGTTGGAGAGCACGCGGCGCAGCGCCACGGTGTCGGTCCAGGCCACCGCCTCGGCCGGGCAGCGCACCGCGACGCGGCCTTCGCCGGCCTGGCGCGCCAGCTCGTTCAGCAGCGGCGCCAGCGCCACCGCCGCCGGGCGCAGCGGATCGACCGCGGCCTCGATGCGGCCGATCTCGAGCAGCTGGTTGGTCAGGCCCTCGAGCGCCTGCTGCGCGCGCGAGAGCGAGGCCACCGTGTGCTGCACCGCCGCGCTGTCGGTGCCGTGCTGCAGCTGCTGGCGCAGCACCTCGGCCTGCAGCCCGATGGCCATCACCGGCTGGCGCAGGTCGTGGTTGGCCGCCGAGAAGAAACGCAGCCGCTCGGCCTGGGCCTGCTCGGAGGCGCGCAGGCCGGCCAGCGCCTGTTCGCGCAGCGTGCGCTCGTTCAGGCGCAGGCCGATGTTCTCCTCGAGCTGGCGCGAATGGTCGGCCACCAGCTTCCACATCATCGCGGTCAGGCCGATGCCGATCACCGCGACCGCCATCATCACCGGCGCCCCGAGCCACAGGCCCGTGACGATCACCGGCGCCAGCAGCAGCGTGATGGCAAGCTGCGTGGCCGGCGTGTAGAACGACACCGAGAACGCCGACGACAGCGTCATGCCCATGAGGATGAGGCCTAGCAGCAGTTGCAGGTCGGGCCGCTCGGGGTTGAACAGCAGCACGCCCGCCAGGCCGTGCGCCAGCTCCCAGATGGCCGTGCGCAGCGTGTGCTGGCGCTGCGCGGCGCGCAGGGTGGCGGGCGTGAAGGGCTCGGGCAGGCGCTGCGCAAAGAAGCCGCGCATCACCGTGACGCCGGTGACCAGCGCCAGCCACACCAGCGCGCGCGCCGGCGAGAACTGCCAGGCGAAGAGCGCCGCCACGCCGCAGTTGAGCAGGTACTGCACCAGCAGCACCGGCCCGAGCGGGCGGATCGACAACCGCAGCACTTCGCACTGGATCGCGAAGCGGTGGTCGCCGTCGCGGGCGTCTGCCGGGGGGGCCGCGGAGGCGGGGGTGGGCGTCATGGGCAAATCGACTATATAGAGAAGGCCCCAGCCCCGGCGACAATGGGGGCCCTTAGCGGGCTTCCCGATGGCCGACTTTCCGTGAACGATCTCTCATTTTTCCTGCCTTGCGCCGCCGGCGTCGAGGAATTCCTTGCCCAGGAGGTGCATGCCCTGACCGGCCGTGCCGGGCAGGACCTGCTCACCCTGCGCGGTGGCGTGCGCGTGCGCGCCGACTGGCGCGACGGCCTCAAGCTCAACCTGCACAGCCGGCTCGCGCAGCGCGTGCTGGTCGAACTGGCCCACGGGCCCTACCGCAACGAGAACGACCTGTACGCCATCGCCAACGGCGTGGCCTGGGAGATCTGGTTCACGCCCAAGCAGACCTTCAAGATCGAGACCACGGCCCAGCACAGCCCGCTGCAGAGCCTGAACTTCGCCACCCTGCGCATCAAGGACGCCGTGGCCGACCGCTTCCGCGCCAAGGCCAACGGCGTGCGCCCGAGCATCGAGACCCAGTGGCCCGACTGCCGCATCTTTGCGCACCTGACCACCGACAGCTGCACGCTGTACATCGACACCTCGGGCGAGCCGCTGTTCAAGCGCGGCTGGCGCCAGGACAAGGGCGACGCCCCGCTGAAGGAAACCCTGGCCGCCGCCATGCTGGCCGCCAGCGGCTGGTGGAACCCCGAGACCGGCGAGGTCGCCAAGGCTCCGCTGTACGACCCCTGCTGCGGCAGCGGCACCATCGCCATCGAGGCCGCGCAGATCGCCAGCGGCATCGCGGCGGGCTCGCTGCGGCGCTTCGGCTTCGAGAAGCTGCTGCCGTTCCAGGCGCACGTCTGGGCCGCCATCAAGAATGAAGCGGCCAACGCGCAGCATGCGAGTGCCATCGCCGTCTTCGGCTCCGACGTGTCGCACCGCATGGTCGACTTTGCCGAGCGCAACGCCGAACGCGCGGGCGTGGCCGGCGCCATCGAGTTCCGCGGCGGCGACGCCCTGCAGCGCATGCCGCCGGCCGAGGGCGGCGTGATCATGCTCAACCCGCCGTACGGCGAGCGCATCGAGGTCGGTGGCGTGGCGCGCTTCGGTGCCCGCGAGGCCGCCCAGACCCCGGGCGATGGCGAAGGCGGCGACGGCGGCGACTTCTTTCCGCAGCTCGCCACCCACTGGAAGAAGAACTACGCGGGCTGGACCGCCTGGGTGCTCACGCCCGACCTGAAGCTGCCCAAGCAGATGCGCCTGAAGGAGTCGCGCCGCGTGCCGATGTGGAACGGCCCCATCGAATGCCGGCTGTTCCGTTTCGACATGGTGCGGGGCTCGAACCGGGCGGCGCCGCCAGACGCCTAGGACTGCAGCTTCAGGCCTGCAATGCCCAGGAAGATCAGCGCGATGCACACCAGCCGCAGCGGCGCGGCGCTCTCCTGGAAAAAGAAGATGCCGATCAGCGTGACGCCGATGGCGCCGATGCCGGTCCAGATCGCGTAGGCCGTCCCGACCGGCAGCGTCTTCATTGCGGCGGTGAGCAGCACGATGCTCGCCAGCGCGGCGCCCAGGCCCAGCGCGCCGGCGCCGGGGCGCTCCCAGCCCGCCGCGGCCTTCAGCGCGAGGGCCATCACGATCTCCACCAGTCCGGCGGCAAGCAGAAGAAACCAGGCCATGGCGTTCGCTCCCTTCACAGCAGCTTGATGATGGCCACGCCGAGCAGCAGCACGGCCACGCCCGCCATGCGCAGGCCCGACACCGGGCGCTGCGGCAGCCGGAACCAGCCGTAGCGGTCCACGAACACCGACGCCACCTGCTGCCCCGCCACCGTCAGCCCGACCGCGGCCGCGGCGCCGATGGCCGGGATCGCCGTGAACACCGTCGTCACATAGGCCGCGCCCGCAAAACCGCCGAGCCAGCCCCACCACGGCATGCCGCGCAACGCGGTGCCTTGCGGTGCCGTGGCCGAGGGCGCACGCCGGAACAGCGTGACCAGCAGCAGCGCCAGGGCCATCGCCAGCGTCGCCACGAAGAAGCTCACCGCCCCCACCGCGAAGGGCGCGCCCAGGTCCTGCCGCAACAGGCCGTTGACCACGCCCTGCACCGGCAGCACTGCGCCGGCCAGCAGCGCCAGCACGATCCAGCCGGCCTTGCCCGCGAGCGCCTGGCGCAGGCTGCCGGCCTGCCCGGCGACGATGGCCCCGGCCCCGAGCAGCACCGCCAGCGTGCCGCCGGCCATGGCCGGTGTCAGCGCCTTGGGGGCCACGCCGAGCAGGCCGAAGGTGTCGAGCGCGAACGAGGCCAGCATCTGCCCCGCGATGAACAGGCCGATCGCCACCACCGCGCCCAGGCGCGGAAACAGCAGGATGGTCGAGACCACGTAGAAGGCGCTGGCCGTGCCGCCGATCACGTGCCACCACGGCACGCCCGGCAGGTCGGCCAGCGCCGTCAGCGTGCCCGTGGCGAGCGCCACCGCCAGCAGGGCCAGCGTGCCGACCGACAGCTGCAAGGTCGTGGCGGTGAAAGGGCTGCCCGTGGCCTTGGAGAGCTGTGCGTTGGCGCCGGCCTGCACCGCGAGCAGGCCCCCGGCGACGAGCGAGGCGGGAATGAAAAACGCGTCCATGGTGGTTCGACCTCCGTGTGGTGTGGATGCGGGGCGGGCGAATCGCGCCCCCTTGCGGACGACTGTAGGATCGGCACGTTTGCAAGGCCATTCGAAAAAATCGCATCCGGGATATGCATAAATGCAGGACACAGACTGGGACGACTTTCGCGTGTTCCTGGCCGTCGGCCAGGCCGGCTCGCTCTCCGGTGCCGCGCGCCAGCTGGGCGTGAACCACTCCACCGTGCTGCGGCGCCTGGGCGCGCTCGAGGCGCGCATGGCGGTGCGCCTGTTCGACCGCCTGCCCGCCGGCTACGCGATGACGCTGGCCGGCGAGGCGCTGCGCGAGCGCCTGCAGGGCGTGGGCGAGCAGATCGACGCCGCGCAGCGCCACCTCATGGGGCTCGACCTGCGGCTGACCGGCGTCATCCGCATCACCAGCACCGACACCTTCATGGCCGGGCTGCTCGGGCCGATCCTGGCGGACTTCCGGGCGCTGCACCCGGGCATCGAGCTGCAGGTGGTGATGAACAACCTCTTCCTGAGCCTGACCAAGCGCGAGGCCGACGTGGCGATCCGCCCGACCAACGCCCCGCCGGACCACCTGGTCGGGCGCCGGGCGGGGCGCCTGCAGACGGCGGTGTACGCGTCGAAGGCCTACCTCGCGAAGCACCCGGCGACGACCCCGCTGGCTGCGCACGACTGGGTTGCGCCCGACGAAGGCCTGTCGCACCTCCTGCAGGCCAAGTGGCTGCGCGAGCAGGTGCCGCCGGCGCGGATCGCGGCGCGCGTCGACAGCCTCGTCGGCATGACGCAGTTCGTGAAGCGTGGCCTGGGCCTGGGCATGCTCCTGTGCATGCTGGCCGACGCGGAAGACGAGCTGGTGCAGGTCGAGCCGCCGAGGGAGGCGCTCGACACGCAGGTCTGGGTGCTGACGCATCCCGACCTGAAGGAGGTGGCGCGGATCAAGGCCTTCACCGACTTCGCCTACGCACGGCTCGTCGCCGACGCGAAGGTGCTGGCGATGCCGTCAGGGCGCTAGAAGCCCGGGCGCCGCATGGTGCAACATCGGCGATAGACAGATTTCACGCGACCCATGACCTTGCCAGCCCCCGACCTCGTCGTCATCGACACCAATATCGCCCTCGACCTGCTGGTCTTCGAAGACCCGGCCTGGGCGCCGCTGGTCGACGACCTCGCGCGCGGCGCGCTGCGCTGGCTGGCCACGCCCGCGATGCGCAGCGAACTGGAACGCGTGCTGGGCTACCCGTTGATCGCCCGGCGCATGGCGCAGCGCGAACTGACGATTCCGGTGGTGCTCGCGGATTTCGATGCGCGCGTGCAGCTGGTGACCGAGGTGCCGGCGCGCGCGCCCTGCGTGTGCAGCGATCCGGACGACCAGGTGTTCATCGACCTGTCCGTGGCGCACGGGGCGCAGCTGTTCAGCAAGGACAAGGCGGTGCTGTCGATGAAGAAGCGGCTGGCGCTGCGCGGGGTGGCGGTGCGGTCGGCGCTGGCGTAGGCCACGCCGGTCCGTCTCAGGCCTTGTTCAGCTCGTACCACTGCCCCAGCAAGCGCGCGACGGCCCGCACGCGCTGCGTGTCCCGCCCCCAGCGCCGGCTGGCCGGCAGCTTCTGCGCCCACTTCATGCGCCGCGCCGCGTTCGCGATGCGCTCGCGCACTTCCTCGTCCACCTCCGCCAGCGCCGCGTGCCAGTGCTGCCCCGCGGCCTGCGGCGCGGCGGCCTCGAGCATCATGGCCGTGGAGTGCAGGTAGCTCAGCCAGTCGCGGGCCTGGCATTCGGCCAGGGTCATGACCTCGGAGGGGTCGTCCTCGAAATCGATGTAGCCGATCACGCCATCGGGGCACTGCACGAGGTTGCGGTCGAAGGCCTGGCTCAGGTGCTGGCCGCACAGGTGCACGGCGGCGATGGCGGCCAGGCCTTCGCGCCACACGGCGAGCAGGGCGGCCGGGCCGGCGGCGGCGGCCTGGTCGATGCGCTCCTGCAGCACCACGGTGGCACGGCCGCTTTCGCCGAGGTCGGAAATCAGCAGGCCGTCGGCCTGCTGCGCCAGCACGATCGGCACGCGCAGGCCCGCGGCGGCCAGTTGCTTGAGGCGCCGTGCCTCGGTGGCGATGGCGGCCTCGCCGCCCGGGTTGGGCACGGGCTTGATCACGTCGAGGCCGGCCAGCCGCGCGGCCAGCGCCATCACGCGGTAGCCCCACTTGCCGTGGCGCGGGCCGGCCTTCTTGAGCCAGACGCGTTCGCTGCCGAAGCGGTGGCTGGCCACGTTCTTGGCCTGCCTGGGCAGCGTGACGCGCAGGAACTCGGCGTAGTCGCCGGGCGCCGAGCCCGGGGCGTCGTCGAGCGGCGCGGGCGCCGACGCGGCGCCCCGTTGGCTGTACAGGCGCGTCGCGGCGCCTCCTCGTCTCAGTGGATTCATGCGGCCATGGCGAAGCCCGGCGCCAGCAGCCCGTGCGGGCCCTGCGTCAGGGGCTGGAAACTCTGTGCACTGGCCAGCGGCCAGTAGGTGCGGAAAACGGTGTGCTGGTTGTCCAGCGGCCCGAGCAGCGCGCCGGGCTGCACCTGCATCACCAGGTTGCTCAGCAGGCGCACCTCGGTGTCGGAGATGCGGCGCACGATGTGGTGCGCGGTGATCTGCTGCGGGTGATCGAGGCCCGCGGCCTGCACCAGCTCCTGCAGCGCATGCAGCGTGCTGCGGTGGAAGTTGCGCACGCGGTCGGCCTTGGTCGGCACCACCAGCGCCTGCTGGCGCACCGGGTCCTGCGTGGTCACGCCGGTGGGGCAGTGGCCGGTGTGGCAGCTCTGGGCCTGGATGCAGCCCAGCGCCATCATGAAACCGCGCGCCGCGTTGCACCAGTCGGCGCCCAGCGCCATCATGCGCGCCACGTCGAAGGCGGTGATCACCTTGGCCGCGCAGCCGATCTTGATGCGGTGGCGCAGGTTCACGCCGATCAGCGTGTTGTGCACCAGCAGCAGGCCCTCCTGCAGCGGCGCGCCGACGTGGTCGCTGAACTCGACCGGCGCCGCGCCGGTGCCGCCTTCGGCGCCGTCGACCACGATGAAGTCGGGCGTGATGCCCGTGGCCTGCATCGCCTTGACGATGCCGAACCATTCCCACGGGTGGCCCAGGCAGAACTTGAAGCCGGTCGGCTTGCCGCCCGACAGCTCGCGCAGCTTCGCGACGAAATGCATCATCTCGGTCGGCGTGGAGAACGCGCTGTGCGACGAGGGCGAGACGCAGTCCACGCCCACCGGCACGCCGCGCGCCGCCGCGATCTCGGGCGTGACCTTGGCCGCCGGCAGCACGCCGCCGTGGCCGGGCTTGGCGCCCTGGCTGAGCTTGATCTCGATCATCTTCACCTGCGGGTCGCGCGCGTTGGCGGTGAAGCGCTCGGCATTGAAGGTGCCGTCGTCGTTGCGGCAGCCGAAGTAGCCCGAGCCGATTTCCCAGATCAGGTCGCCGCCGTGCACGCGGTGGTGCTGCGAGATCGAGCCCTCGCCGGTGTCGTGCGCAAAGCCGCCCATCTGGGCGCCCTGGTTGAGCGCGAGGATGGCGTTGGCCGACAGCGCGCCGAAGCTCATCGCCGAGATGTTGAACACGCTCGCGCTGTAGGGCTGCGTGCAGACCTGCGCCAGGTTCGCATCGGCCGGCTGCGGCGTGCCGCCGATCACGATGCGGAAATCGTGCCCGGCCAGCTTCGTGGGCTGCATCGAGTGGTTGATCCACTCGTAGCCCGCGGCCGACACGTTCAGCTGCGTGCCGAAGGGCCGGTTGTCGGGTTCGCCCTTGGCGCGCTGGTACACCAGCGAGCGCTGGGCGCGCGAGAACGGCGCGGCCTCGGCGTCGCTCTCGATGAAGTACTGGCGGATCTCGGGGCGGATGAATTCGAGCAGAAAGCGCAGGTGCCCGATGACCGGGTAGTTGCGCAGGATGGCGTGGCGCGCCTGGCGCAGGTCGTGCACGCCGGTGCCGGTGAGCACCGCGAAAGCGGCCACGCCGATCCACGCGAGCCACAGGTGCGGCGAGGCCAGAACCAGCGCCAGGCAGGCGACCAGACCCAGCACACACAGGACGAACGCGCTGTAGCGTGCGGGAAACGGAATAATCGTGGGCATAGTCATCAGATGTCGGCTGGAGCCTGCTGCATCATAGAGGGCTGCCCCCAACCTGCCATGACTGCTGCCATGACGACCACACCCGACACCCCCGATACCCCTGACACCGCCCTGGCCGCCTCCTCGCAAGCCCTGGGCCCCGACGATTTTGACGCCCTCGACAGCGCGCTCGACGCCATGCGCGAGCACGACGAGGAAATTCCCCAGTGGGAGTTCTGCGAAGGCTTCATGGCCGCGCTGATCTGCACGCGCCGCCCCATCGACCCCACCGAATACTGGCCCGTGCTGCTGGGCGACCACTTCGTGCCGGCCCAGCACATGGAGTTCGTCTGGAACTGGAAGCGCCGCTGGCGCGAGATCGAGGAAGGCCTCGACGCGCCCGTCGAATCGCTCGAGGACGAGCGCAGCTGGCAACCCGAGGTGCTCGACACCCGCGGCGCCATCGCCTCGCTGCCCGAGGAAGAGCGCGCCGAGATGGCCGCCGAAGAGATCCCTTCGTTCGCCCAGGTCTGGGCGCTGGGCTTCATGTACGCGGTCGAGAACTGGCCCGAAGACTGGGCCGCGCCGCGCGACAAGGAAGCCGCGCAGATGCTCGACGACGCGCTCGACAACATCGTCGCGCTGACCGAGGACGACACCGCCAAGCCCACGCTGTCGATGTACGACGAGAACGGCCCGCCCAGCGTGAGCCAGCAGCGCCTGGACGACTTCGGCGCCGCGATCTGGGCGGTGTACGACCTGCGCCAGCTCTGGAAGAGCCTGGGCCCGAAGGTCGAGACGATCCGCAAGGAAGCCGAACCCGGCCGCAACGATCCGTGCCCTTGCGGCAGTGGAAAAAAGTACAAGAAGTGCCACGGGGCATGAGTGCCGTCGCGCCGACGCAGCGCCCTGCCGCGCAACCCCTGACGCCGCAGGCGGCATGGGTCATGGTCCTCGCGCTCTGCGCCGGGGTCGCGCTCAGTCAGGCGTTTCGCACCGTTGGCGCCATCATGGCGAGCCCGCTGCAAGCGGACTTCCACCTTTCGGCCCAAGCCCTCGGGATCTTCTCGGGGGCTTTTCACTTTGCGTTCGGCGCGATGCAGCTCTTCATGGGCATCGGCATCGACCTGCACGGCGTGCGCCGCACCGTGCTCGTGGCCTTCCCGGTCGCGATCGCGGGCGCGCTGCTGTCGGCCGTGTCGCCGAACTACCTCGTGCTGGTGGCCGGGCAGGCGCTGATCGGCGTCGGCTGCGCGCCGGCCTTCCTCGTGTGCACCGTGTTCATCGCGCGGCACTTTCCGGCCGCGCGTTTCGCGACCGTGTCGGGCATGGTGCTGGCCATCGGCGGCCTGGGCATGCTGGCCACCGGCACGCCGCTCGCGTGGCTGGTGGAGGCGTATTCGTGGCGCGCGGGCTTCCTGGTGCTCGCCTTGGCTTCCGCATTGGCCTGGCTCGCGATCTGGCGCTGGGTGCACGAGCCCGCGTCGGCTGTGCCGCAGAAGAAAGAGTCGATTCCCGAAGCCGTGCGCCAGTTCGGCGCGCTGTTCGCCATGCCGCACACGCTGGGCATCATGGTGCTGGGTGCGGTGACGTACGCGGCCTTCATCTCGCTGCGCGGGCTGTGGCTGGGCCCGCTGATGATGGAGCGCCACGGCTACTCGCTGGTGCAAAGCGGCAACGTCGCGCTCGTGGTGTCGGTGATCGCGCTGTTCGGCTCGCCGCTGTTCGGCCGCTTCGACCGCGACGGCGCCGCGCGCCGCCGCTGGATCGTGGCCTGCGGCCTCTTCTACGCCGGCTTGTTCGCGCTCATCGCCGTGGTGCATTCCGCCTGGCTGGACATCGCGGGCATGGTGCTCATCGGCGTGCTCTCGGGCTTCATCGTCTGGCAGTACGCCGACGTGCGCGTGGCCTACCCGGCCGCGCTCACGGGCCGCGCGATGGCCGTCTTCACCATGGCGATGTTCCTGGGCGTCGCGTTCATGCAGTGGGGCACGGGCGTGGCGGCCTCGGTGGCCGCGGCGCACGGCGGCGATCCGCTGACCGCCGTGCTGGCGGTCATTGCCGCGCTGCTGGTGATCGGCATCGCGGCCTTCGCGTGGCTGCCCGCTCCCAAATCTACCGCTGCCTGATCGTGGAACACCGAGGAACCGGCTTTGCCGGGCCTCAGGTGTTGCCCCCGGTAGGGGGTTGGCGAAGCGACACGAAGTGCGCGCAGCCTGGGGGCGAGCCTGGTTCTAGATCTTGAAGGCGCGTTGAATGTCCGGCCGGACCAGGTCGGCGTACTCGCGGTGCTTGCGGATGTAGCCCGCGATGAACTGGCACACCGGAATCACATGCCGCCCGTTGGCGCGCGCCTCGTCAAGCACGTGCCTCGCAATGCCCGAGCCCACGCCCTTGCCCTCATGCTCGGGCAGCACCTCGGTGTGCGTGAACATGATCGCGTCGGTCAGCAGGTTGTACTCGGCGTAGGCCGCGAGCTTGCCGTCGAGCGAGGCTTCGTAGCGGTGCTGCGCCTCGTTGTTCGTGAAGGTGAGGGCGGTCGAGGAAGAAGTGGTCATGAGGGTTGGCGTGCAAGAAAAGTGGCGAGGTTGGCGGCGGCGGTGGCGCGCACCTTGTTGCGCAGCATCGGCGTCCAGCCCAGCAGCAGGCCCGGCGTGCCCAGCGCCTGGCGCGACCAGGTCCAGAACGGAAAGCTGTCGCGGTGCGTGGCGATCAGGCCCTCGGGCGTGAAGGTGAAGCGCGCGTCGATGCTGTTGTCGACCAGGCGGCCGGTGGCGCTGAAGCGGTAGTGCGCGTCCCAGTGCGCGCTGCCGGTGCGGCCATCGGCCTGAACGTCGCGCCAGCTCAGGCGCCACACGTCGGCGCCCTTGGCCTTCGTGGCTTCGCACAGCATGCGCCACATGCCGCCGATCTCGCGCCAGCCGCGCAGCGAAAAGGCCTCGTCGTCGAACACCGCGTCGGGCGCGTAGCAGGCCGCCATGGTGGCGGCGTCGAGTTGCGAGAACGCGCTGTAGAAGCGCTCGATGGTCGGGGCGTGGGTGGCTGCGGTCATGGGGCCTCGCGGTGGTGGTGTCGGATCATCGCCGGGATGCGGCGCGCAAGGAAGCGCATGGGTGATTCCGGGTGCCCGGCATTAATATGCGCCCCGATGCCGGTCCTCGCAGGGCCGGCGCCCTGGCGGTGGCGCAGAAAAACCAGAACCACAGTCGCTGCGCCCGCCGCACACAACCCGAGGGGACGCATCCATGGCCGAGGTGATCAACGACTGGCAGTTCGTCGAGGCCGTCATGGCCGCCCGCACGCTCGAGGAGGTCGCGCAGGTCAACCGCCGCGCGATGCGGGCGATGGGCTTCAACCACGGCGCCTACGTGCTCAAGCGCCCGGTGCCCACGCCCCGTGCCGACGCGCCCGCGCAGGACGCGCTGGTGTTCTTCCACGACCTGCCCCCGGCGTGGGCCCGCACCCGCTACGAGTCGCTGCGCAGCAACGCCGGCGAGCAGGCCGACGCCCGCGTGCAGCATGTGCGCGCCGGCATGCCGGCCACCGCGTGGAGCTGGCTCGGTCAGGTGAGCCACACGCGCGCGGACATCGGGCAGCGCGCCCGCGGCCTGCTGCGCAGCGCCGGCGAGCACGGGCTGAAGGCGGGGCTGACCGTGCCGCTGTGGACGCCCGGCATCGACTGGGCCTTCATGACCCTGACCACCGACGCCACCGCCGACCTGCGCGAACTGCGTGCGACGTTGGCGCCGATGAACTACTTCGCCTCCTGCCTGCATTCGACCGTGCGCCGGTTGCAGGGCGACGCGAAGGTGCCGGTGCTGAGTGCGCGCCAGCGCGAGGTGCTGCACTGGGTGGCCGTGGGCAAGTCGACCTGGGAAATCTCCGAGATCCTGCACATCAGCGAGCGCACCGTGTACTTCCACCTCGTGGGCGCCGCCCGCAAGCTCGACACGCAGGGCCGCACCGCCACCTGCGCGCGGGCCCTGGCGCTGGGCCTGCTCACGCCCTGAGCCGGCCCACCTACCCCTGTCGGAAACGACAGGGGGCTGCGTGGCGCCGTGCGGCTCGGTGCTGCAATCGGCCACGGGCAGGCCGTGTGTCACGCGCCCGATGCTTCAACCGATCGAGCCCATGAGAGAACGCAGAAATTTCGTGCGCCTGCTGGGCGGCGGCCTCGCGGTGGCGGCGGGCGCCACGGCCCTGGCCACCTGGTGGCTGCACGCCGACGTGCCGGCCGCCGCCTTCGAGATCTGGAACGGCCCGGGCGACGAGCCCGATGTGCGCAAGCGTGCCGTCGCCTATGCCGTCACCGCGCCCACGGCCTACAACGGCCAGCCGTGGCGGGTCGACCTGCGCGAGCCCGACGCCATCGTGCTGCACGCCGACCGCGCCCGCGTGCAGCCCGCCACCGACCCCTTCGGCCGCCAGCTCATGATCGGCCACGGCGCGTTCATCGAGCTGCTGGTGATGGCGCTGGCCCAGCAGGGCGTGCAGGCGCGCGTGCAGCTGTGGCCGCAAGGCGAGCTGGTGGGCGATGCGCCGCAGCAGTGGCCCGACCTGCCGGTGGCGCGCCTCACGCTGTCGCGCGGCGGCACGCCCGATCCGCTGTTCGCGCAGGTGCTGCGGCGGCGCACGCCCAAGCAGCGCTTCGACACCGGACGCAGGGTGTCGGCCGACATGCTGCAGGGGCTCACCGCGGCCGTGGCCTCGGGGGCGGGCGGGGGCGTGCAATCGGCCGGCACGGTCGACATGGCCCGCGTGCTGCCGCTGCGCAAGCTGTGCGCGGCGGCGGCGCGCGTGGAGCTGGTCACGCCCCACACCGCGCGCGAGAACCTGCGCCTGCTGCGCATCGGGCCGCAGGAAATCCTGGCGCATCGCGACGGCTTCTCGCTCAACGACCCGGCGCTGCGCATGGCGGTCGCGCTGGGCCGCTTCGACCGCGAGGTGCCGGCCGCCGAAGACAGCCTCTCTTTCCGGCAGACGCTGCGGATGTTCGAGGACCAGGCCCACACGGCGATGGGCTTCGTCTGGATCAGCACCGGCGGCAACAGCCGCAGCGAGCAGATCGCCGCGGGCCGCGCCTACGTGCGCCAGCAGCTGCGCGCCACCGACCTGGGCCTGGGCATGCAGCCGATGAGCCAGCCGCTTGAGGAATTTCCGGAGATGGCGCCGCACCACGCGGCGGCGCACGACATGCTGATCGGCGCCGCGCCGTCGCGCCATGCGCGCAGCCCGACCGTGCAGATGATGTGCCGCCTGGGCTTTCCGACGGCGCCGGTGCCGCCCGCGCCGCGCCGGCCGGTCGGCGATTTCATGCAGGCCTGAACAGCCCGCGTGCGATCAGCGCGGCAGCAGCTGGATCAGTGTCTGCAGCGCGTAGTGCACCGTCGCCGCGCGCACCGTGGCGCGGTCGCCGTCGAAGCGGCGGCGCTCGGTGCGCACCTGCCCGTCGACCGACCAGCCGAACCACACCGTGCCCACCGGCTTGTCGGGCGAGCCGCCCGCCGGCCCGGCCACGCCGGTCACGGCCACGGCGGCGCGCGCCGGTGCGCCGCGTGCAATGGCGCCTTCGGCCATCGCGCGCGCCACGGGCTCGCTCACGGCGCCGTGGGCCTCGATGAGCGCGGCGTCCACGCCCAGCATCTCGGTCTTGGCGGCGTTCGAGTAGGTGACGAAGCCGCGCTCGAACCACACGCTGGAGCCCGCCAGGTCGGTGCAGGCGCCGGCGATCAGGCCGCCGGTGCAGCTTTCGGCGGTGGCCATCATCCAGCCCCGGGCCTGCAGCCTCTCGGCCAGCGTGGCGACGAGCGCGGGGACGTCCTGTTCGGCCAAGGCGGGGGAAGCAGAAGGTTCCATCGGGTTCACCATGCGCGCCACAGCGCAATGACCAGCAGCGTGCAGAAGGCCGCCACCAGGTCGTCCAGAAGAATGCCGAAGCCGGCGCGCCACCACTGCACCCGCGCGGGGTCGTGCGGCTTGAAGGCGGCGTCGGCCCAGCCCACCGGGCCGGGCTTGGCGGCGTCGAAGTAACGGAACAGCGCAAAGGCCACGACCTGCGCCCACAGGCCGGCCGGCGTCACCAGCCAGAGCACGAGCCAGAAGGCGACCACCTCGTCCCACACGATGGCGCCGGGGTCGGACACGTTCATGTTGCGCGCGGCCACCGTGCAGGCCCACCAGCCGATCGGCAGGCCGGCCAGAATGATCCAGCCGATGGTCGCGGGCGTGAACCACAGTTGCATCACCACGAACGCGGCCCAGGCCCACAGCGTGCCCACGGTGCCCGGCGCGAAGGGCGACAGCCCCGAGCCGAAGCCCAGCGCGATGAAGTGCGCGGGGTGCGAGAGCAGAAAACGCAGGGTGGGGCGACGCATCGGGGGACGGGGCAGGGCGCCGGTGGTGGCGGAAGAAGAATCCATCGAGGAAGAAGGGGAAGAAGAAACGGCGTGCATCGGTTTCGAAGTGTCGCGCATCCTGTGCGACGGCTGCGCGCCGAAGTTTCTATTTATCAAAGCAATAGCTTGTTTAATTGAGGGGCGCCGCCTAGTATCCAGGCTCCTTTGGTGTTCCCCTTCGTTCTCATGTCGTCCTCCTCCTCTTCCCTCGATGCCGCCGCCGTTGGCGCGCCGCCGCCCACCGCCGCCTGGCGCGAGCTGTTCAGCGGGCGCAACGGCTGGCGCGCGCTGGCGCTGACCGGCGGCGTCGCGCTGCACGCGGTCAACGTCCACATCGTGACCACCGTGCTGCCCTCGGTGGTGCGCGAGATCGGCGGGCTCGACTGGTACGCCTGGAGCACGACCCTGTTCGTGGTCGGCTCGATCCTCGGTGCCACGCTGTCGGTGCGGCTGCTGGCCGCGCGCGGGCCGCGCGGCGCCTGCCTCACGGCGCTGGCCGTGTTCACGGCCGGCTCGGTGGGCTGCGCGCTGGCGCCGGCCATGCCGTGGCTGCTCACGGGGCGCACGGTGCAGGGCCTGGGCGGTGGGTTGCTGGCGGCGTTGAGCTACGGGCTGATCCAGCGCGTGTTCGAACCCCGGCTGTGGCCGCGCGCGGTGGCGCTGGTGTCGGGCATGTGGGGCGTGGCCACGCTGTGCGGGCCGGCCGTGGGCGGGCTGTTCGCGCAGGCCGGCCACTGGCGCTGGGCCTTCTGGGCGCTGCTGCCGGTGGCGGCGGCGCAGGCCCTGCTGGTCGCGGTGCAGTTGCGGCCCGCGGCCGGCATCCGGCATGACCGCCCGGCGCAGATGCCGCGCGTGCCGGCGCCGCAGATCGCGCTGCTGGCGCTGTCGGTGCTGGTGATTGCCGCCAGCGGTTTCTGGCCCGGCCTCGCGGGGCAGGCCGTGGGCGTGGCGCTGGGACTGGCCATCGGCTTCGCCGCCACCCGCATCGACCGCCGCGCCGGCGCCGTGCGCCTGCTGCCGACCGGCGCCTATGCCCTCGGCACGCCGCTGGGCGCGATCTATGCGAGCGTGGCGCTGCTGCTGATCGGCACCACCACCGAGATCTTCGTGCCCTACTTCCTGCAGTTGCTGCACGGCCACTCGCCGCTCGCGGCGGGCTACCTCACGGCGGCGATGGCGGGCGGCTGGAGCATCGGCTCGCTGACCTCGTCGGGCCGCACTGGCGCAGGCGCCGACCGCATGCTGCGCGCCGGGCCGGTGGTCTGCACCGCAGGCCTGCTGGCGCTCGCGTGGCTGTTGCCGACGCCGGGGGCGCTCGGGGCCCCTGTCGAGACCTCGCTCGTGGCCGTGGCGCTGGCTGCCGTCGGCTTCGGCGTGGGCATCGGCTGGCCGCACCTGCTGACGCGCGTGATGGCGCTCGCGCCGCGCGGCGAAGAAGGCTTGGCGTCCGCCTCGATCACGACCGTGCAGCTCTACGGCATGGCCGTCGGCGCGGCCGTGGCCGGGCTGGTGGCGAATGCGGCGGGGCTCACGGTGCCCGGCGGCGTGGACGGTGCGCGTTCGGCCGCGATCTGGCTGTTCACGGTCTTCGCGCTGGCGCCTGCCATCGCCGCCTGGCTGGCGTGGCGCGCGGTGGCGCGGCGCCAGCGTTAAGCGAGCACGCCTTCCCAGGCCAGCGCGCGCCGGCGTCCACGTTCGCGCCGCGTTTCGCCGCGCAAGGTGGCGACGAGGTCATACACATCGGCCGGCAGGTGCGCGCCGCGCCACGCGATGTGCTGGTCGGCGCGGCACATCACGAGGCGGTGCGCATAGGCCTTGGGCAGGCTCGCGGTCTCGATGTCGAGCACGGTGAGCGGCATGCGGTAGGCGGCGGCCGCGCGCTCCAGCGGCCGCACGTCCACGCTGCGGTCGAAGCGCAGCAGCGTGTAGCCCGGGCCGAAGGCGTCGTACAGCGAGCGCCCGTCGGCCAGCCAGAAGTGCGGTGCGCGGCAGCCGGGCACGGTGGAGGGCGTGAACTCGCCCATCGAGTACGGCGGCGCGCGGTGCTCGCCGTCGGGCACGATGATCGGTGAGCCGGTGTAGAAGTAGCCGAAGTTGAGCCCGCCACAGCAGAACTGCTGCACGTTGAGCGCGTAAGCCTCGCGGCCGATCTCGGCGCGCTGGGCCTCGCCCGCGGGGCCGGGCGCCTCGATGTCGGGCGGCACGGCGCGGCGCGCGCGGATCATCTTCTGCGCATGGTCCATCGCGAACTGCGACACCTGCTCGGTGATCGGCAGCCGCTCGGCCTCGTAGGCGTCGAGGATGGCCTCGTCGGCCCAGCCCTGCACGCAGGCGCCCAGCAGCCACGAGAGGTTGAGCGCGTCGGCGATGCCGGCGTTCATGCCGTAGCCCGCGTAGGGCACCCACAGGTGCGCGGCGTCGCCCGCGAGGAACACGCGGCCGTCGCGAAAGCGCGTGGCCACGAGGCGCCGGCCGATCCAGTCTTCCTTGCTGATGATGTCGTAGTGGAAGTCGGGCCCCACGCCCAGGATCTCTCGGATCGAGGTGTCGCGGTCGACCGAGTCGAACTCGGGCTCTTCGGCGTTCAGGTGGTTGTGCACCAGCCAGGTCTCGTGGCCGTCGATGGCGAACATCGTGCCGCAGCGGCGCGGGTTCATCGCGTAGTACGACCACGCGGGCTTGCCAGGAATCATGTCGCGCAGCTGCGGCGCGCGGATGAAGGTCGACTGCACGCGCTGGATGACGGCCGTGCCTTCGAGCTTGGCGCCGATCTGCTTGCGCACCGGCGAGCTGCCGCCGTCGCAGCCGACCATGTAGCGGCAGCGGATGCTGCGCGTGGCGCCGCTGTCCATGTCGGTGGCAACGGCGCTCACGCCGTCGGCATCCTGCGTGAAGCGCTCGAAGCGTGTGCGGTTGAGCAGCGTCACGCCCGGCAATGCGGCCGTGTGCTTCAGCAGAATCGGCTCGAGGTAGATCTGGTTGATGCGGTGCGGCGGCTCCGGCGTGGGCCACCATGCGTCGGGGCCCTCGGTCTCGGTGTAGCGGTCGCGCCGGCACGGAATGGGAATGCGCGTGAGCTCGGTGCCCGTCACCGTGGTGCGAAACACCACGTCGTTCGGGTGGTCGGCCGGCAGCCCGGCATCGCGCAGCTGCTGCGCCACGCCCAGGCGGCGGAACTGCTCCATGGTGCGCGAGGCCACGTGGTTGCACTTCACGTTCGGCGGCTCGGCGAAGCGGCGCGTCTCGCACAGGATCACCGAGACGCCGCGCGAGGCCAGGTCCATCGCCAGCGTGAGGCCCACGGGGCCGGCGCCGACGATCAGCACGTCGGCTTGCATCGAGGTGTCGGCGGTCTTCGTCATGTCTCTATCGGCTTGTCGTTCAATCGAGCTTGATGTGGGCGTCCTGGATCACCTGGGCCCACTTCTTCGTCTCGGCTCGGATGTAGCTGTCGAAGGATTCGACCGAGCCCGGCGCCGGCTCCACGCCGAGCGCGCGCATGGCGGTCTTCACCTGCTCGTCGCCGAGCGCGGCGTTGAGCTCGGCATTGAGCCGCGCCACCACCGGCGCCGGCGTGCCGGCCGGCGCGACCACGCCGAACCAGCCGGTCGAGTCGTAGCCCGGCAGGCCGGCCTCGGCCACCGTCGGCACCTCGGGCAGCATCGGCAGGCGCTGCGGGCTGGTCACGGCGAAGGCGATCAGCTTGCCGGCGCGGATCTGCTGCAGCGACGAGGGCAGGTCGACCACCGCCAGCGGAATCTGCCCGCCCAGCACGTCGAGCGCCGCCGGGCCCGAGCCGCGGTAGGGCACCTCGACCAGCCGCGTGCCCGCCATCTGGTTGAACAGCGCCGCCGACAGGTGCATGGCTGTGCCGTTGCCGCCATGGCCGATCGACAGCGTGCCCGGCTTCGCCTTGGCCAGCGCGATGAGTTCGCGCTGCGTCTTCGCGGCCACCGAGGGGTGGCCCACCAGCACGAAGGGAATGGCCGCCAGCATGCCCACGGGCTTGAGGTCTTTCTGCGGATCGAAGGGCATCTGCGGGTACAGGCTCACGTTGGCCGCCAGCGCGCCCGCCGCGCCCACACCCAGCGTGTAGCCGTCGCCCGGCGCCTTGGCCACCAGCGTCAGCCCCACGTTGCCGCCCGCGCCGGGGCGGTTGTCGACCACCACCTGCTGGCCCAGCTTCTCGTTCAGGCGCGGCACCAGCATGCGCACCACGCCATCGGCGCTGCCGCCGGGCGGGAAGGTCACGACCATGCGGATCGGCTTGGTGGGGAAATCGCCCGCCGGGGCTTGCGCCAGGGCGGTGCCGGCCACCAGCGCGCCGGCCACGGCCCACAGCAGTTGCCTGCGTCGCCCACGAAATGCGTGCATGCCGCGGGCGATAGGTGCTGTCATTCGGGCCTCTCCTTGAATTCGGTGCTTTGATCGGAGATTGAACGATGGCAGCATTCATTCGTAAATCAAGAAATTCCGAATGATTTTTCAAATTTTCTGATGAATACGAACTTCAGTCCTACGATCCGCCAGCTGCGTGCGTTCCTCGCGGTCTACCAGCTGCGCAAGCTGGGCGCCGCGGCCACGCGGCTGTTCGTCACGCAGTCGGCCGTGAGCATGCTGATCCGCCAGCTTGAGGAGGGCCTGGGCACGCGCCTGTTCGACCGCACCACGCGCGCGCTCAAGCCCACGGCCGCAGCCGAACAGATGATTTCCACCGTCGAGCGCGTGCTGCGCGACGTCGATTCGCTCTCGGCCGATTTCCGCGAACTCGCCACGCTGGAACGCGGTCGCGTGACGCTGGCGATCACGCCCACGCTGGCCGGGTTTTTATTGCCCGATGCGCTGCGCGCCTTCGGCGAGCAGCACCCGAAAGTTCGCGTGCTGGTGAACGACTGCGCGCCCGACCAGTTCCTGTCGCGCATCCTCGGCGAGCACGTCGACTTCGGCATCGGCACGCCCGAGCGGCCCGGTCCCGAGGTCGAGGTGCAGCGCCTCATGCGCGACCACCTCGCCGTGGTGTGCCGCACCGACCACCCGCTGGCCAAGGCACGCGTGGTGCGCTGGTCGGACCTGGGCCGCCACCCGGTCATCACCGTGCGCCCCGGCTACGGCGTGCGCCCGCTGATCGACGGCACGGCGGCGGAGGCGGGCGTGACGCTCGACGTGGTGAACGAGGTGTCCTTCCTGTCCACCGCGCTGTGGATGACGGCGGCCGGCATGGGCGCGTCGATCATGCCGTCGGCCTTCGCGCGCGCCGAGAAGAACCCGGTGCTCGTGGTGAAGGTGCTCAGCGCACCGCGCGTGGTGCGCGACATCTCGATCGTCACCAAGCGCGGCCATTCGCTGTCGGCGGCGGCGCGGGCGTTCATCGAGGCGTTGAAGCAGAGCCTGCAGTAGCCGTGGCGGCGGGGCGGTCGTATGCTGGCCGGTCTTTTTTCTTTGCGCGAAAGCAGGTGCCCCATGACAACAACCACACGGTCCCGTTTCTCTTCCGCATGGCTGGTCCTGGCCTTCGTCCTGATGCTGTCGATGCTGCTCGTGGCCTGCGGCAACAAGGAGGCCGAGCAGCGCAGCGCCTTCATCGCCTACCTGCAGACCCGCGTGCTCGACAAGCCCGGCTTGCGCGTGCCCACGCCCACCGCCGAAGAAAAAGCATCGTTCGGCGACTACGCGCAGCACTACGCGGTGATCACCGATTTCAACGAAGGCATGAACAAGTCGGTGAGCCAGCCTATGACGCAGGTCATGGCCAAGGGCGCGCTGCGCTCGCTGGCCGACCTGCCGGCGCGCCGCGACGATCTCAAGGCCGCCAAGGAGGGCCTGGGCGGCCTTCGCACCGCGCTCGATCAGCAGTTGGCCAAGGCCGATGCGGCACGCGCGCAACTCAAGCAGCCCGACGACCTGAAGCAGGTCTATGGCAAGGCCTACGAGAAGACGGTGACGACGCCCGCCGCCACGTTCAAGGAGGTGTTCCCCGCGCTCGACGCCGTGTTCGACGGTGCGCTGGCCATCGGCGATTTCATGGAGAAGAACAAGTCGAAGCTGCAGGTCTCCGGCGCTTCGCTCACCGTGACCGACCCCGCGGTGAGGGCCGAGCTCGACAAGATGGTGCAGCAGCTGGGCCGCCAGTCGGCCGCCATCAACACCGCGCAGGACAAGATGCGCACGATGCTGCGCGGCTCTTGAACAGGCCCTAGACGAAGTGGTCGAACGAGCCGAAGCGCTGTGACACCGGCGCGCCGCCCCCATCGACGATGCGCAGCCCCGCGTCCGCTTCGATGCGGCCGATGCGCGTCACGCGCGTGGCGCTCGCCTGTCCGGCCTGCGCCACCGCATCGCGCGCCGAGGCCGGCGCGGTGAACACCAGCTCGTAGTCGTCGCCGCCCGAGAGCGCGCAGGTGCGCAGCGCCTCGGAGGGCAGGCCGGCCGTGTCGACCGCGATCAGTGCGGTGGTGGCATCGGCATCGAGCGTGGCGCCCACGCCGCTGGCCGCGAGGATGTGGCCCAGGTCGCCGATCAGGCCGTCGCTCACGTCCACCGCCGAGGTGGCGATGCCGCGCAGCGCCTGGCCCAGCGCCACGCGCGGCGTGGGTTGTTCCATGCGCGCGCGGGCCTGCGCGAAGGCCTCGGCGGGCAGGCTCAGCGTGCCGCGGAACACCTCGAGCGCCAGCCGCGCATCGCCGAGCGATCCGCTCACCCACAGGTCGTCGCCCGCGCGCGCGCCCGAGCGCAGCAGCGCGGCGCCGGCCGGCACTTCGCCGAACACGGTGATGCAGATATTGAGCGGGCCGCGCGTGGTGTCGCCGCCCACCAGCTCGCAGCCGTGGGCGTCGGCCAGCGCGAACAGGCCGCGCGAAAAACCTTCGAGCCAGGGCTCGTCCACGCCGGGCAATGCCAGCGCCAGCGTGAAGGCCAGCGGCTTCGCGCCGCAGGCGGCCAGGTCGCTGAGGTTCACGGCCAGCGCCTTGTGGCCGAGCCGGGCCGGCTCCACGGTCGAGAGAAAGTGCCGCCCCTCCACCAGCATGTCGGAGGACACGGCGAGCTGCATGCCCGCGGCCGGCGCGAGCAAGGCGCAGTCGTCGCCCACGCCCAGCGGCGAGCGCGTGGCGGGACGTTTGAAATAGCGTGTGATCAGGTCGAATTCACCCATGGGTGCGAGAGCATAACGACCTGGCGCGGGGCCGCCCGCCGCGGCGCCCACGGGAAAGGGGGCTGACAATGGAAGCATTTTGTAATACCGTCATGCACGCGGATACACCGAAAGTCCGAACAGGAGGAGGCCGCCATGACAGCCATCGTGCAGGGAGGCGTGTCCGCCGAGGCCGACACCGACCGGATCGTTGCCTTGCTGTACGACGGGATCACCTGTCCCGGCGACTGGTACGACGCGCTCGATGCCATGCGCGAGGTGCTCGGCGCCGCCTGCTTTCACACGCTCACGGTGCGCCGCACCGACTGCTCGGTGGTGGGCGCGGGGCTCGCCAACCTGGAGAGCCCGCCCGACAAGGTGCGCGAGTACGAGCAGCACCTGGCGCGCGACGACATCCGCATGCAGATGCCGGTGAACGCCCCGCTGGGCACGCCGGTGGCCGACCACGCCTACTTCGGCGCGCGCACGCTCTCGCACAGCCCGATCTATGTCGACTGGCTGGCACCGCTCGGCCTGCGCCACACGCTGGCCATGGGGCTGCGCGCCGACGACGACACGCGCGAAGTGCTCGGCTTCATCCGCCCCCGGGCCGAAGCGCCCTACGGTCCTGAGAGCGAGGCCTTCTGCCGGCGCCTGTCGCCGCACCTGGTGCGCGCCAGCGAACTGCGCGCCCGCATGATGCAGCTGGGCGAGCACGCGGCCACCGGGCTGTCGGCGCTCGACGCGCTGCCGCAGGGCATCGCCGTGGTCGACGAGGCCTGTCGCATCGACCACCTGAACGCGCGCGCGGCGGCGTGCGCGGGCCGCGGTGGCCTGTTCGACAGCGCACAGGGGCGATTGCGGCTCGCGTCGTCCGCGCTGCAGTCGGCCTTCGAGCAGCGGGTGCGCGAGGCCTGCGCCCCGGCCGGCGGCGCGCGGGCCGGCGTGCTGCACCTGCCCGTGGCCGGCAGCGTGGTCCGCATCACGGTGCTGCCGCTCAAACCCTCGCACCCGCTGGCCGTGCTGCGCCAGCGCCACCGCGCGCTCGTGGTCTTCGCCCATCCGGCCGAGGCGGCGCCCGTGGAGCCGCGGCAGCTGGAAAGCCTGCTCGGCCTGAGCCCGACCGAAGCGCGGCTCGCGCTGCTCCTCGCAAGCGGCAAGACCGTGAAGGACTTCGCCGCCGCGCAGCACTGCTCCGAACACACGGCACGCAGCCACCTGCGCAACGTGATGCGCAAGACCGACTGCCACCGGCAGGCGGAGCTGGTGCTGCTGGTGCAGTCGCTGCGGGACTGAGCAGGCGAGCAGGTTCTACTGCGAACGGGGGATGGCGCCGCGCGGCGGTTGCGAGAACCATGGCGCCCTCTACACGAGGAGTTCGCCATGGCTGTCTACTGGGACGAGACCAAGATGCAGATGGGCCCGCACGGCACCGCGACCATCCTTGCCTTCGGCGATTCGTGGTTCTGGTACCCGCTGCCGGGCGGCAGCCTGCTGAACTTCCTGGGCGACGTGGTCGGCGCGCGCGGCCACGTGATCCTGGCCAAGGGCATGAACGGCGCGGAAGCCCAGGACTACGTCGAAGGCAAGTACCGCAACGCCGTGCGCGAGTCGTTGCGCCTGTACGGGCCGACGCTGTCGGCGGTGTTCATCAGCGGCGGCGGCAACGACTTCGCGGGCTTCAACGACCTGCGCCCGTTGCTCAAGTCCGATTGCACGGGTGAGACCCAGGCCGCGCAGTGCTTTCGCAACGGCAAGGGCGGCTTCGACCAGTTCCTCGTCGACATGGACGAGCAGTACCGCGCGCTCATCGGCCTCATCTACACCCGCACCAGCGTGGACTGCCACATCGTCATGCACAGCTACGACTACGCGCCGCCCACGGGCAAGGCGCTGTTCGGGCGCGAAGGCTGGCTGCGCCCGGCGCTGGTCGACGCGGGCGTGGCGCCCGAGCTGTTCAAGCCCTGCGTCGACCACCTCATCGACGGCTTCCACGGCATGCTGCAGAACATCGCCAAGGGCGACCCGCAGCACCTGCACGTGGTGGACAGCCGGGGCACGCTGGGCCCGACCGACTGGGCCAACGAGCTGCATCCCAACGGCCGCGGCTTCAAGAAGATCGCGGTTCAGCGCTGGCAGCCCGTGCTGCAGCCGCTGAACCTGGCCTGAACTCTTGTGAAGTTCAGACGCCGCGCGCGCGGCGGTTGGACATGACCACGTTGTCCTTCTCGATCGCCGCGCCGCTCTTCAGCGCAGCAATCCACACGTCGGTCGTCGCCACGGCGGCGAAGTTGCTGTGGAACACGACGCTGAAGACGCGGTGGATTTCCTCGGCGCTCACGCGGCCGGCCGCGTTTTCATAAGGCAGCGCGCCGGTGGCGTCCGACAGGAACTCCACGTTCAGTCCGCGGTGCATGGCTTCGAACACGGTGGAGGCGTCGCAGTTCTGCGTCATGTAGCCGGTCACGCTCAGCGTGTCGATCTCGTGGCGCGCGAGCCAGTCGGCGAAGTCGGTGCCGGTGAAGACGCTCGGGAAGGCCTTGGTGACCAAGTGGTCGCGCGGGCGCTTCGCGATCTCGGGGTGCAGCTGGCCGTGGAAGTTGTCGGCCTGGAAGACCGGTGCGCCCTTCGGCGCGTGGTGCTGCACCACGACCACCGGCACGCCGGCTGCGCGGGCCGCGTCCATGGCCTGCGCGATCTTCGGCAGCGAGCGCTCGACCGGCGGGTATTCGATGGGCAGGCCGCCGCCTTCGAAGTATTCGTTCTGCACGTCGATGACGACGAGGGCGCGGCGCGGTGCGGTTTGGCTCATGGGTATCTCCTTCGGTGGTTGTGTGTGTGGAATGGCTCGATTCTTCGCGCACCGTGGGTTTTGCGACAGTGGCCCGAAAGCCATTCATCGATAAGATCGGGCCATGCGCCCCTCTGCCGTTGAAACCATTGCCGTCGTGGCCTTCGACGGCATCAGCCCCTTCCACCTTTCCGTGCCCTGCATGGTGTTCGGCGAAGACCGCACCGACACCGGCGCGCCGCGCTTTCGCGTGCAGGTCTGCGCGCCCGAGCCCGGGCCGCTGGCCACCAACGCGGGCTTCACGCTCGTGGTGCCGCACGGGCTGGAGGCGATCCGCCGCGCGCAGATCGTGGTGGTGCCGTCCTGGCGCGACGACGGCCGGCCCGCGCCGCCCGCGCTCATCCGCGCACTGCAGGCGGCGCACCGGCGCGGCGCCACCGTGGTCGGGCTGTGCCTGGGTGCTTTCGTTCTGGCCGAGGCCGGCCTGCTCGACGGTCGGCCCGCCACCACGCACTGGCACCTGGCTGCGGCCTTTGCCAGGCAGTACCCGCAGGTCGTGCTGCAGCCCGAGGTGCTGTACGTGGACGACGGTGATGTGCTCACCTCGGCGGGCACGGCCGCCGGCATCGACTGCTGCCTGCACCTGCTGCGCGTGCGCTACGGCGCCGACACCGCGAACCGCGCCGCGCGGCGCATGGTCGTCGCGCCGCACCGGCAGGGCGGTCAGGCGCAGTACATCCAGCAGCCCGTGCCGGCGGCGGCCGAACGCGACCGGCTCACGCCGCTGCTCGAATGGCTGGGGCGGCATCTGCAGGTGCCGCATGAACTCGACGAACTCGCGCGGCGCGCGCTCATGAGCCGGCGCACCTTCACGCGGCGCTTTCGCGAATCGACGGGCACGACGGTCGGCCAGTGGCTGCAGAACCAGCGCCTGGCGTTGGCGCAGCGGCTGCTCGAAACGACCGACCGCTCCGTGGAGCGCGTGGCGGCCGATGCGGGCTTCGGCTCGGCGGTGCTGCTGCGCAAGCACTTCGCCACGGCGTTCAAGGTGTCGCCGACGGTGTACCGCCGGCAGTTCTCGCAGGAGGCCGTGGCGGGCTGACCTGCGAACTCAGGCCGCGCCGCGAAAGCGCAGCGAGGCCTGGCGCACCACTTCCGCCAGCAGCCGTTCCTTGCCCTGCTTCTCGCGCAGCCAGCGCGCGTCGTTGCGGTTGGCCTCGACGCTGGTGCGCAGCTCGCCCAGCGCCTGCGTGGCGTTGAGCGCCTCGCTGTGCCATTCGAGCTGGGTCATGGTCATCAGGATGTGGTCGCGCAGCGGCATGTGCTGGCCGGTGGCCGGGTCGACGTACACGGCGTCCAGGCCGAAGCGGCAGGCCTGGAAGCGGTTGTAGGTGTAGACGAGGTAGTCGTCCTCGCACGGCTCGAAGGGCTGCTCCTGCAGGAACCATGCGGCCAGCGACTGAACGTAGCCCGCGAGCGCGGCGGCGCGCTCGATGGTGAGCGGCGTGTCGAACACGCGGATCTCGATGGTGCCGAACTCGGGCTTGGGACGGATGTCCCAATAAAAGTCTTTCATGCTGCGCACGACGCCGGTGCGGGTCATGCGCTCGAAGTAGGCCTCGAATTCCTTCCAGCTCGTGGTGAAGGGCGCGCGGCCCGAGAGCGGGAACGCGAACACCGAGTTCAGGCGTGCCGAGTCGAACTGCGTGTCCTGCCCCTGCACGAACGGCGACGAGGCCGACAGCGCGATGAAGTGCGGGATATAGCGCGACATGCGGTGCAGCATCAGCAGCGCCGAGTCGGCGTCGGGGCAGCCGATGTGCACGTGCTGGCCGAAGATGGTGAACTGCTTGCTCAGGTAGCCGTACAGCTCCGACAGCTCGCGAAAGCGCGGCTTGTCGTAGATGCGCCGTTCGTGCCACTGCTGGAAGGCATGCGTGCCGCCGCCGACCACGGCGATGTTGAGCTTGTCGGCGTTCTTGATGAGCGCTTCGCGGATCGGCGACAGCTGCGTGATCACGTCCTGCGCCGAGTGGCAGATGTCGGTCGAGATCTCGATCATGCTCGAGGTCATCTCGGGCACCACGCTGCCGGGCAGCGGCGTCTGCGCCATCAGGCGCAGCATGTCTTCGGCATACGGCGCGAGGTCGTAGTCGTGCGTGTTCACGAGCTGCAGCTCGAGCTCCACGCCCAGCGACAGCGCCTCCGACTTGTTGAAGGGCTCGAGCTTGACGGCGCGGCTCGCCGGATCGGCGGGCAGCGGTGCGGAGCGGACGTCGTCGCTGTCCGGGTCGATCGGGAGGACGGAGGTGGGGTTGCTGTTGCTGCTCATCGCTGCGTGTCTTCCGTGGTGCTGAAGGCCTGTGGCGTCCAGGGGACCGAACTCTCGCCCACGGCGTGGATCGCCACGGTGGCGAGCACGGCGCCCATCACTTCCATCAGCAAAATCGAGGGCAGGGCGACCTGCGTGATCATGGTGCCCAGAAGCGGCGAGGCCGAGGCGAAATTGGAGGCGATCAGCAGGGCGATCGACGACAGCGGCGTCATCGCGCAGCCGACCCAGAAGGCCTGCTTCCAGCTGGCGCCGCTGCCCGGGTTGGCAATGGCCACGCCCGAGATCTTGGTGACCAGGCGCACGCCGATCACGGCCAGCACCACGCTGGCCACGGGCAGGGTCCAGTCGGCCTGCGCCGCCACCATCGACACCAGCACGAACATCAGCATGGTCAGCAGCGACGAGGCGGTGCCGAGCTGGCGCTGCCAGGCCCAGGGCTTGGGGTTGAGCGTCTTGAGCAGCACACCGCCGATCAGCGCCGCCAGCGGCGCCGAGCCGCCGATGTGGGCCGTGAGCGCCGCGCCCGCCGCGATGATCGCCAGCAGCAGGATCGAGGTGTTCTCGCTGTTCGGGCTCATCACGCGCAGCGCCGAGCGCAGCGCCAGCGCCATGATCGCGCCGACCACGAACGACATGCCCAGCACCACCGCCACCGGGTAGAGCTTGAGCATCAGCGACTGCGGCGCGCGCTCGATCAGGCCGGCCTGCGCGTAGCCCAGCGTGAGGGCGTAGAAGGTGTTGAGCGTGGCCAGCGTCATGGCGCGCTCGGTCACGGGGCCGGCGGCGCGGGTGTCCATGATCACGCGGCTGAGCACGGCGGGCGAGGCGACGATCGCCATCAGCGCGATGGGGTTGGCCACCGGCTCGGGCAGGCCCAGAAGGATCAATATCCAGTACACGCCGAAGTAGGTCAGCCCCGCCTCCAGCAGGCTCTGCACCAGCACCATCGGGTTGTGGCGGAACCAGCGCAGCGGCAGCCGCCCGCCCGCCTCGAACAGCACCACGGCCGCACCCAGCTCCAGCAGGAAGAGGCTGATGCCGCGCAGCGGCCAGATCGCGCCCTCGAAGCCCGCAAAGCCCACCACCGCGCCCACCACCGAATAGCCGATGACCTTCGGCATCCCCAGGTAGCGCTGCACCAGGTGACCGGAGGCCGCGGCGGCGGCCACCAGCAGGGCCCAGAGCACGGTGGGCAGGCCGGCCGAGGGGCGCGCCCATTCGGCCCAGAAGCCCTGGAGTTCGGCGAGGAGTGCGGTCAGGTTCATGTAGGCAGGAAGAAGCTCACCGGCCGGCTGCGCCAGCGGGCCCAGATCGCGCTGCGGATGCGGGCGCGGTCACCGAGGCTCACGCTGTGCGCGCGCAGCGCCAGCCGGAAAGCGAAATAGAAACTCACGCTCACATTGAGCGCGCCGATCACCGGGATCGCCGCAACCGCCCACCACAGGGCCGGCTGGTGCAGTGCCGGCAGCCCGATGGATGCCGCCGCGGCCGCGATCTGGCCGGCCGACAGCGTGACATGGCGCACATCCAGCCCGAGCCCGAAGAAGCCCGCGAACGCGGGCAGCAGTCCGAGCATGAGTCCCAGCGAGATGTTGGAGGCGAAGCCTGAGATGTGTGTGCGCATGAAGGCGGCCCAGCGACGGGCCCGGGCGGCACCGAGAAAGGCGCCGATGCGAGGGTTGTAACGCATGGCGGAGTCCAGGCGATGCAGGACAAAGGCGTTTTCTGTCCATCCGGCGATGATGCTGGACGAAAACAGCAGGATGCCGGTGATTGCCGCGAAAAGCACGGTCGGTCCGAGCAGCGACAGCGAATGCAGCGTGGAGGCCGCATGCGCCGCGTCCAGCAGCGGCCGGCCCAGCGCGGCCTGCCAGCCCAGCACCAGCAGGCCCACCGCCGGCACCACCAGCAGCACGTTGCCCAGCACGGCCGCCACCTGCGAGCGCACGAGGTTGGCCACCTCGTCGACGAACTGGTCCACGGCGTCGTCCGACTTGATGTCGCGCAGCCGCGCCGCCATGGCGGGCGCGGTCATGGCCGGCTGCTTGGTGGCCAGCGTGAGGTGCAGCAGCTGGATCGCCACGAAGCTGGCCGCGTACATGAGGCCCGCGGCCAGCCCGCTCCAGAAGGCCGACAGGGCCAGCGCGTAGATGCCGAACTTGGCCAGCACCGTCAGCGCCGTGAAGGCGCCGCCGCCGGCGGCCTTCTTCACCATCTGCAGGTAGCTGCGGCGGTCGCGGGTGATGTAGTGCTCGCCGGTCTCGGCGCTGCGCTCGGTCACCTTGGCCGCGAGCATCGACGAGTTGGAGGCGATCAGCGCGCGGATGCTGTTGCGCTCACCGCCCGCCAGCACCAGCTTGCCGACCAGCCGCGCCATGCTGGGCCCCGGCACAGGCGACATCAGGCAGTCGAGCAGCTCGCGGATGCGCAGCACGCGCTCGCGCAGCTGGCGCAGCCGGAACACCAGGCCGACCGAGATGCCGTTGTCTTCCAGGTGCGTGTAGACCGACGAGGCGCTCGAGCGGCAGGCGTCGAGCCGGTCGCGGAAGGCCACGAAGGCGGCCTGCAGGGATTCCTCGTCGCGCGGCAGGGCGAACATCTGCTCGCGCAGCGCGTCCAGGTCGGCCATGAGGGCGTGGAAAGGGCGCGCCTCGCCCGCTTCGGGGCTGATGCGCAGCCGCAGCTCGGGCGAAAAGCCCGTCGCCACCACCTGGCTGCAGCAGTAGGTGACGGCGTCCATCACCGTGTGGCGCCAGCGCGCCGAGCCGTCGGGCATGGGCGCGGCGTCGGCCAGCAGCGCGCCGATGCGCGCGAGCTGGGTGTCGTCAAGCAGCGCGATCCAGCCGGCGTCGAACACGCCGGGCAGCACCAGCCGGAACAGGTCCGAGGCGTCGGTGGTCTCGGGCGTGCCGGGCAATATCTTGCGGCGCATGCGTTCGCCGAACTCGCTCAGGAAGGCGGTGCGCGGCGCAAAGCCGTAGTCGGCCAGCAGCGCCGTGAGGTCGACCGACTGCGTGAACGCGCGCCACCAGGCGCGCAGCCGCTCGCACAGCTCGGGGCGTGCCTCGACGGCGTCGAGCAGCAGTTGCACGCGGCCGATGGCGGCCTGCGGCGAGGCGCGGTCGCCGCGCAGCCAGTCGAAGAGGTTGATGAGCCAGATGTGGCGCTGCGCCACATCGGCCGTGGGGTCGAGGCCGGCAAGCAGCCCCTGCAAGTCGCGAGATGCAGCAGCCATGATGAATTCGTAACGGATCAGTGCCGGGAACACCGCGGAACCGGCTCAGCCGGGCCGCTGGTGTTGCCCCCGGCGAGGGGGAAGGAGAAGCGACACGAAGTGCGCGAAGCCTGGGGGAGTACCTAGTGAAGCACGCGCGAGACGGGGGCGCCGCCTATGTCGGCTTCGAGCACGAACATGGGAACCGGCACGTCGAAACGCTCGCCTTCTTCGGTCACCACGAAGAAGCTGCCGTGCATGGTGCCGCTGGCCGCCTGCAGGCGGCAGCCGCTGGTGTAGCGGAACGATTCGCCGGGCGCCAGCAGCGGCTGCTGGCCGATCACGCCGAGGCCCTTGACCTCCTGCGCATGGCCCGAGGCGTCGTTGATGAGCCAGTGGCGCGCGATCAATTGCGCGCCCACCGTGCCCACGTTGGTGACGGTGATCGTGTAGGAGAAGGTGTAGACGTTGTCCTTGGGCGAGGACTGGTCGGCCAGGTAACGCGGTTCGACCTGTACGCTGAAGGGGCTGTGTGACATGGGGCGCATGGTAACGGAGGCCTTTCCTCGGACTTCCGGCGGCTGCGAGAATCCGGGGTTATGAGCAGCACCCCGTTCCGCATTGCGCCCTCCATTCTTTCCGCCGACTTCGCGCACCTCGGCCAGGAACTGACCGACGTGATCGCGGCCGGCGCCGACTGGATCCACTTCGACGTGATGGACAACCATTACGTGCCGAACCTGACCTTCGGCCCCATGATCTGCCAGGCCCTCAAGCCCTACGCCAAGACCGCCGACGGCACGCCCGTGCCCATCGACGTGCACCTGATGATCCAGCCGGTCGACGCGCTGGCCGCATCTTTTGCGCAAGCGGGCGCTGACTACATCAGCTTCCACCCCGACGCCTCGACCCATGTGCACCGCAGCATCCAGGCCATCAAGGCCGCCGGCTGCAAGCCCGGCCTGGTGTTCAACCCCGGCGCCGGCCTCGAGGCGCTGGACTGGGCCATCGACGACATCGACCTCATCCTCATCATGAGCGTCAACCCCGGCTTCGGCGGCCAGAGCTTCATCGACTCGGCGCTGCGCAAGATCGAGCAGGCGCGCAAGCGCATCGAGCAGAGCGGGCGCGACATCCGCCTCGAGGTGGACGGCGGCATCAAGGCCGACAACATCGCCCGCGTGGCCTCGGCCGGCGCCGACACCTTCGTGGCGGGCAGCGCGATCTTCAACGCCAAGGACTACGGCGCGGTGATCGGCGACATGCGCCAGCAGCTGGCCACCGTCAAGGCCTGACCTTGCCGTCGGGCGTGCGCTCGGGCGTGAGCCCGCGGTCGGTGTCGACCACGCCGCGTTCCACGTCTTCGTAGCCGCGCCGGCCCTTCTCGGGCGGCTGGCCGTCCTGCATCACCTGGCTGTCCGACGACTGGTCGCGCTCGTGCGGCAGGCGCGGCGCCGATTCGCCGTCCTGTGCGACGCGGGTGGTGTCCTTCTTGTCCTTGCGCGGCTGCTGGGCCATCGTGTGCTCCTTCAAAGTGCGGGTCTGGCGCCAGCTTGCGCGGCGCCCCGCCACAGGGTGGTAGGACAGGCGGGGGCGCGGCTGTAGGTTTGCGCTGCGCGCCCGCCATGCCACAGGGTCTTGCCTTTTGCGTGGCCACAGTCGCCTCCGCATAATCGCTCGCATGTCCACCCCGCTTTTCGACGACGCCGCGACCGCCACCGACAGCCTGCGCCTGCACGCATTCGCGTCGCTGAACCCCGGCCCGCGCCTGCTCGTGATCGGCGGGGTGCATGGCGACGAGACCTGCGGCACCGAGGGCATCCAGCGCGTGCTGGCCGAGTTCGATGCCGGCGACTTGCGCCTGCTGCGCGGCGAACTCACGCTCGTGCCCGTGGCCAACCCGCTCGCACGGCGGCGCCTGCAGCGCGAGGGCCAGCGCAACCTCAACCGCCTGTTCCGGCCGAGCGAGACGCCGGCCGACTACGAGGCCCGCATCACCAACCGGCTGGCCCCCGTCATCGCGCGCCACGACGTGCTGCTCGACCTGCATTCCTTCCAGAGCGAGGGCGAGGCCTTCGCCATGATCGGCCCGCGCGACAACAGCGGCAGCCTCGAACCCTTTGCGCGCGCGCAGGAAGAAGGCCGGCTCGCACTGCACATCGGCACGCCCATCGTGGTCGAGGGCTGGCTCGACATCTACGCCGCCGGCCTCGCGCAGCGAGGCGCCGCCGTCGACGAGGCCGCCATCGACTTCGGCCGCGGCACCAACGAATACATCCGCAGCTGCGGCGGCTACGGCGTCACGCTCGAATGCGGCCAGCACCAGGACCCGCAGGCGCCGCAGGTGGCGTGGGCGGCCATCCGCCGCACGCTCGCGCTGCTGGGCATGGCGGCGCTGCCGCCGGGCCTGTCGGCCGCGCCCCCGCAGCCGCCCCAACTGCTGCGCCTGGCGAGCGTGACCGACCGCCTGCACGAAGACGACAGCTTCGTGCGCGACTGGGCCACCTTCGACCCCGTGCAGCGCGGCGAGCCCGTCGGCATGCGGCACGACGGCACGCTGGTCAGCGCGCCCGACGACGGCTTCATCGTGTTCCCGAACGCGATGGCGCTGCCGGGCGCCGAGTGGTTCTACTTCGCGCGGCCCAGCGAGCGCGTGCTCGACCCGGGCGCCTGAGGCTCGCGCCTGTCGGCGCCCTCCTACCGGTGACGCCCACCTTCTCCCACAGACGGGGAGGGGCGGCCACTACGGCCCGCGCACCGGGCCCCACCTAAGCTTCCTCTTTGCGGATTTGCCGGCTTGCGGCCCCGCTTCTCTCGGAGGGAAAAACATCATGGAAATCTCGGCACTGTTCGATTCGCTCATGGGCACCTGGGGCGACGACATCCTGATCTGGGCGGTGGCTGCCGTGACCGCCTGCATCGGTCTGATCGCCGTGGTGAACGTGCTCGACATCTTCATCGGCAGCGGCAACAGCAACGAGGCCGGCTGAGCCGACCCGCATCGATGCCCAGAACCCCGATGTCCCCCCAGAACAAGGCCGCCGCAGGCCGCCGCGCCAGCACCGCCAAGACCGGTGACGGCGCCAACGCCAAGCAGTTGCAGCTCGAGGGTTTCACCACCGAGCACCCCACGCACCTGACGACCAACCAGGGCCTGCAGGTTCCCGACAACCACAACTCGCTCAAGGCGGGCGTGCGCGGACCGACGCTGCTCGAAGACTTCATCCTGCGCGAGAAGATCACGCACTTCGACCACGAGCGCATTCCCGAGCGCGCCGTGCACGCGCGCGGCTCGGCGGCGCATGGCTACTTCCAGGTCTACCAGTCGATGTCGCAGTACACCTGCGCCGATTTCCTGCAGGACCCCGACGCCAAGACGCCCGTGTTCGTGCGCTTTTCCACCGTGGCCGGCTCGCGCGGCTCGGCCGACACCGTGCGCGACGTGCGCGGCTTCGCCGTCAAGTTCTACACGCGCGAGGGCAACTACGACCTCGTGGGCAACAACATCCCCGTGTTCTTCATCCAGGACGCGATGAAGTTCCCCGACCTCATCCACGCCGTCAAGCCCGAGCCGCACCACGAGATGCCGCAGGCCGCGAGCGCGCACGACACCTTCTGGGACTTCGCCTCGCTCATGCCCGAGAGCACCCACATGCTGATGTGGGCCATGAGCGACCGCGCCATTCCGCGCAGCCTTCGCATGATGGAAGGTTTTGGCGTCCACACCTTCCGCTTCGTCAATGCGCGCGGCGAGAGCCACTTCGTGAAGTTCCACTGGAAGCCCAAGCTCGGCGTGCACGGCCTCGTGTGGGACGAGGCACAGAAGATCGCCGGCAAGGACCCCGACTTCCACCGCCGCGACCTCTGGGAGGCCATCGAGCAGGGCCACTTCCCCGAGTGGGAACTCGGCGTGCAGCTCATTGCGCCCGACAAGGCCGAGTCGCTGGGCTTCGACCTGCTCGACCCGACCAAGCTGATCCCCGAAGAGATGGTGCCCGTGCAGCGCATCGGCAAGCTGGTGCTCAACCGCAACCCCGACAACTTCTTTGCCGAGACCGAGCAGGTGGCCTTCCACCCGGGCCACGTCGTGCCGGGCATCGACTTCAGCAACGACCCGCTGCTGCAGGGGCGCCTGTTCAGCTACACCGACACGCAGATCTCGCGGCTGGGCGGCGCCAACTTCCACGAGCTGCCGATCAACAAGGCCGTGTGCCCGTTCCACAACATGCAGCGCGACGGCATGCACCGCCAGACCATCGCGCGTGGCCAGGTCGCCTACGAGCCCAACACGCTGGGCAGCGGCACCGAGTTCCGCGTGGACGGCGGCAGCCACGGCTTCCAGTCGTTCCCCGAAGAGGTCGAGTCGCCGAAGGTACGGCGCCGCAGCCCCTCGTTCGACGACCACTTCACGCAGGCGCGCCTGTTCTTCAACAGCCAGAGCATGGCCGAGAAGGAGCACATCGTCGCGGCCTTCCGCTTCGAACTCTCGAAGCTCGAAGTGCCCGCGATCCGCCAGCGCATGGTCGACAACCTCGCGCACGTGGACGAGAAACTCGCACGTCGCGTGGCCGAGCCGCTGGGCATCGGCGAGCCCGACGCGAAAGCGGCCGCAGGGTACTCAGGCTTTCGCGAGCATCGCATCGAACTGCCCATCGACGAATCGCCTGCGCTGCGCATGAGCGACGGCAGCGCCGACGGCGTGGTGCGCACGCGCAAGGTCGCGATCCTCGTGGCCGACGGCGTCGACTCGGCGTCGCTCAAGCCGATCCGCGACGCGCTCGAACAGGTGGGCGTGTTGTGCAAGGTGGTGGGCCCGAAGCTCGGCACCGTGGCCAGCGCGTCGAAGCGCCAGATCGACGTCGACATGACCTTCACCAACACCGCCTCGGTGTTGTTCGACGCCGTGCTCGTGCCCGCCGGTGCCGAGGGCGCCGCCGCGCTCGCGGCGCAGGGCGATGCCGTGCATTTCGTGCTCGAGGCGTACAAGCATTGCAAGGCGATCTGCGCGGTGGGCGAGGGCGTGCAACTGCTGGCCACGCTGGGCGTCACGCCCGAGGGCGAGGCACCGGCCGGTGTGGTGGTGGCCGAAACGCCTGTCACGAACCTGGGCGACGCCACGGCGGCGACGCAGATTGCGCACGACTTCATTGCGGCGATTGCGAAGCACCGGCATTGGGATCGACTCAACATCGACAGCGTGCCCGCGTAGCGTGAGCAGGCTCTACGCCATTTGCGCTAGACCGTATTGCGAATAGGCGAGGTGAACACCCGCTCCTAGACTTTCCCACGAGGCCTGAACGGCGCGCACTCCCGCGGCGTCGAGCGTTCGCGGCAGCGAGTGCATGGGTCGAGGGGGTTCAATGGCGTGGTTTTCGAGATGGGGATGTGCGCATCCGGCGCGTCGCCGTGCCGGTCTTGCCGGTGCGGTCGGCCTGGTGGGTGTGCTGCTTCTGGGCCCCGGCGGTCCTTCGGCGCAGGCACAACGTCCCGCGCCACCACCTGCAACTCCCGCCGCTGCGGCGGGCGGCCCGAATGCCGAGGCCGCGGCCGACCGGATGGCGCAGGCGCGGCTGGCCGACACCGACACGCTGCTGGCCCTGACCAGCGAAGGCGCGGTGCTCTACGGGCAGGACGCGGTCAAGCTCTCGGGCTATCAATACTGCAGCCAGGCGGTCGCATTGGCCGAGGCGGGCGAGTTCCGCCAGAGCGTGCGCGCCGCGAGCAAGGCGCTGCACCTGGCCAACGCCACCAGCGACCCGAACCTGCGTGCCGTGGCCAACCGCGACCTGGCGATCGTCTACAGCTACTCGGGCCAGCTCGAGAAGGCCGAGGAGTTCGCGCGCGAAGCGCTGCGCCACACCGCGCGCGACCCCAAGCTGGTGGTCGGCCCGGTGCAGAAGGTGATCGGCGACGTGCGCACGCGGCGCGGCGACTTCGCCGGCGCGGTGCTCAGCTACGACGAGGCACTGGCCAACAGTTCGCCGCGCTATGCGCCGCTGGTGCAGGCCTCGCTGGTGAACGCGCTCATCGAATCGGGTGACGCGGTGCGCGCACGCCAGGTGCTCGGCGACATGGCCGAGCCGCGCGAGGCGCCGCTGGCCGCACAGCTCGAACGCACGCGCGCCCGCCTGCTGCTGGCCGAGAACAAACCGGCCGAGGCACGCGACAAGTACCGCGCGCTCACCACGCGCCAGGTCGGCACCGACACCGCCTACTACCGGCTCTGGGCCTGGGACGGCGTGGCGCGCAGCGAACTCGCGCTGGGCCAGAAGCAGGCCGCCGCCGAGGCCGCGGGCCGTGCGCTCGCCGACGTCGACCAGGTGCGCGCGCGCTTTCGCAGCGAAGAAGTGAAGATGGGCCTGTTCTCCGACCTGCAGTCGGTGTTCGAACGCGGCGTGGCGGTGTACAGCGAAGCGGGCGATCCGCAGCGCGCCTTCGAGGTGAGCGAGCACAGCCGCTCGCGTGCGCTGCTCGACGCGGTGCGCGGGCGCGCCAAGCTCAGCGAATCGTCGGCCGGCACGGTCGGCGTGGCCGCGCTGCAGCGCACGCTGGCGGCCGACGAGCGCGTGGTGCAGTACCACGCGCTGCCCGACCGCCTGATGGTCTGGGTCGTGGGGCCGGACAGCATTGTCGAAAAGCGCATCGCGGTGAAGCGCGAGGAGCTCACTGAACTCGTCGAGACCTTCCGCAACTCGATCGTGCGCGGCCGCCGCGCGGCCATCACCAACGCCGACAAGCTCGGCGCCGCGCTGCTCGGCCCGCTGGGCCTGGCGCCGGGCCAGCGCGTGGTGGTGGTGCCGCACGGGCCGCTGCACTACCTGCCGTTCCAGGCGCTGCGCCTGGACGGGCGCTACCTCATCGAGACGCACCCGGTGTCGGTGGCGCCGTCGATCAGCATCGCGGTGCAGCTGGCGCAGCGCACGCCGCGCGTGAACGCGTCGCTCACGGCCTTCGGCAATCCACGCATCGAGGACAAGTACGACCTGCCCGGCGCCGAGACCGAGGTGAAGCAGCTCGCGCAGCTGTTCCCGCGCAACACGGTGTACATGGGCGCCGCGGCCACCAAGACGCAGTTCCGCGACGTGGCCTCGCGCTCGCCGCTGATGCACGTGGCGGCGCACGCCGAGGCCGACGAGGTCGATCCGCTGTATTCGCGCATCCTGCTGGCCAACGAAGGCGGCAAGCAGAATTTTCTCGAGGCGCACGAGATCCTCGCGCTGCCGATGGACGGCACGGCGCTGGTCACGCTGTCGGCCTGCGAGTCGGGCCTGGGGCGCATCGCGCAGGGCGACGAGGTGCTGGGCTTCACGCGCTCGTTCCTCTCGGCCGGCAGCTCCAGCCTCATCGCCTCGCTGTGGCCCGTGTCGGACGACGCCACCGCCGTGCTCATGGGCACGCTCTACGGCGAGCTCGCCAAAGGGCGCGACATCCAGAAGGCCATGCAGGCCGGCCAGCTGGCCGTGCTGAAGGACCCCAAGATGTCCCACCCCTTCTTCTGGGCGCCGTTCAACCTGATCGGCAACTGGCGCCTCACGGTGGGGAGCTGACCATGTCTTCGCCACGCTCCCTCCTGCAAAGAAGCACTGCCATGGCCCCTGCGATCCGCCTTCGTCCACGGCCGACGCCGATCGCCATTGCGGCGACTGCGCTCGTCGGCGCCACGCTGTGGGTCGCCATGCCCCGCGCCCATGCGCAGGAAGCCACCACGTTGTTGCCCACCAAGGACCCGTGCGGCAGCTGCGACCGCCCCGTGGCGCAGGCCACCGGCGCCGTCGCGCCGCAAACCCTGCCCGCGCCGCCCCGGCCCGCGGCGGGTTCGGGCAGCTTCAAGCTCACCGACCTGCGCCTGAACGGCGTGAAGGCGCTGAGCAACGAAGAGCTGCAGACGATCACCGCGCCGTACATCGGCCGCGACGTCACGCTCGGCGACCTCGAAGGCCTCGCGCAGGCCATCACCACGCGCTACAAGGAACGCGGCTACTTTCTTGCGCAGGCCGTGGTGCCGGTGCAGACCGTGCGCGACGGCATCGTCGAGATCAGCATCATCGAAGGCCGGCTCGGCAAGGTCGAGGTGCTGGTCGCGCCCGAGGCGCCGATCAGCGAGGCGCGCGTGCGCGGCTTCCTGTCGGCGCTGCAGCCGGGCGAGGCGGTGAACGCGCCGGCCTACGAGCGCGCGATGCTGCTGCTGTCGGACCAGCCTGGCCTCAAGGTGTCGTCCAGCCTGCAGGAAGGCGCGCAGGCGGGCACCACCGACCTGTCGGTGGAGGTCGAGGCCGGCGCGCGCTGGGCCTTCTCGGCCGAGGCCGACAACCACGGCACCAAGGAGGCGGGGCGCTACCGCGTGGGCGGCACGGCGCGCTGGCTCAGCCCCTTCGGCATCGGCGACAACCTCGATGCGCGCCTGCTGCTGTCCAATAGCAACGCGCTGCAGTACGGCCGCGTGGCCTACGAGGCGCCGCTGGGCACCAGCGGCCTGCGCGCGGGCATCGGCATCTCGCGCGTGAGCTACGACCTGGGCGGAAAGTTCGTCGACCTCGACGCGCGCGGGCGCGCCGACGTGCTCGACGTGTCGCTCAACTACCCGCTGATCCGCCAGCGCCAGCAGAACCTGTTCCTGCGCCTCACGGCCGACGTGAAGGACCTCACCGACGAGCTGCGCGGCGTCGACTTCACCGCGAAGAAGCGCGTGCAGGGCTTCGGCATCGGCTGGGCCTGGGAGCGGCGCGACGAGGTGCTGGGCGGCGGCTACTGGGCCAGCTCGGGCACGCTGTACCACGGCGACCTGTCGATCCGCGACGCGCAGAGCTTCCAGTCCGACCAGCAGTTCGGCGGGCGCCACACCGAAGGCGGCTTCACCAAGCTGAGCTTCCAGGTGTCGCGGCTGCAGGCCATCGTGCCGCGCCACTCGCTGTACTTCTCGGTCGGTGGGCAGTGGGCCAGCAAGAACCTCGACGCCTCCGAAAAGCTCGCGCTCGGCGGTGCGCGCGCTGTGCGCGCCTACCCCTCGGGCGAACTGCTGGTGGACCAGGGCCTGATCGGCACCTTCGAATACCGCTGGGCCGCCACCGACGAGATCACGCCCTACCTGTTCTACGACGCGGCACGCGGAAAGATCGCGCGCCATCCCTCGCCCTTCGACGGCGAGAACACCCACAGCCTGCGCGGCTACGGCATCGGCCTGAGCTGGTCGCGCCCGGGCAACTTCTCGATCAACGCCACGCTCGCCTGGCGCGCCGGCACACCGCCCGCGCAGACCGACGGCGGCGGGCGCAACCCGCGGCTGTACGTGCAGCTGCAGAAGGCGTTCTGACCATGAAGCCACGCAACTTCCAACCCCGGCATCCGCTGCGTCCGCTGGCGCTTTCGATCGCCTGCATGGGCCTGGCCCCGGCGCTGGCACAAACCATCCTGCCGAGCTTCGGCCCGAACGGCTACACCACGCAGGGCGGCGTGACCGTGGGCACCACCACGTCGGCCACCAGTGTGGGCGGACAGGCGCTGGGCATCTCGCAGTCGTCGCTGCGCGCGATCATCAACTGGAACAGCTTCTCCATCGGTGCCAAGGACGCGGTCAACATCAGTCAGTCGATGGGCGCGTCCAGCATCCTGCTCAACCGCGTGACGGGCGGCGAGCTCTCGACCATCGCCGGCCAGCTCACGGCCAACGGGCGCGTGTTCCTCATCAACCCGAGCGGCGTGGTGTTCAGCCAGGGCGCGACGGTCAACGTGGGCGGTCTCGTGGCCTCCACGCTGGCACTGAACACCACCGACAACGACTTCCTCACTGCTGCCAGCACCAAGCTCGATTTCCTGCGCGACGACGCCAACGCCAAGGTGGTGAGCAACGCCGGCGTGCTCACCGCCACCGGTGGCCCCGTGGTGCTGATGGGCGCCGAGGTGACCAACACCGGCAGCATCACCGCCAACCGCGGCACCGTCGCACTGGCCTCGGGCCGCAGGATCAGCTTCGACCTGGGCAACGACGGGCTCACCAACCTCGTGGTCGCAGCCGACGCCATGGCCACCAGCGCCAAGGTGGTCAACGCCGCAGGCGCCACCTTGCAGGCCGATGGCGGGCGCGTGATGCTCATCGGCAGTTCCACCACGGCGGGCGAACTGGTGGTGAACCAGTCGGGCACGGTGCGCGCGCGCACGCTGGAGAACGTCAACGGCGAGATCGTGCTTGGCGCCGGCAGCAACAACCGCATCGAGATGAACGGCGGCACGCTCGACGCCACCGGCATGGGCGCGGGGCAGCACGGCGGCACCATCCGCATCGCGGCGGGGCAGGTGCGTATCGAAGGCACCGGCGGTGGCGACCAGCGCGCGGTGATCGACGCCAGCGGCCAGGCCGGCGGCGGCAGCGTGTCGGTGCATGGCTACGACGTGGCGCTGTCGTCCACCTCGGTGCTGCGCGCGGACGCCACCACGGGCGGCGCCGGCGGCACCGTCACCACGGCCAGTGCCCAGGGCCAGGCCCTGGTGGGCGAGGCCGATCCGGCGCCCGAGCGCGAGTCGCGGCTGCAGGCCTACGGCGAGATGACCGCGCGCGGCGCGGGCGCCGGCAAGGGCGGTGCGATCTCGAACGAGGCCGATTCAGTGCGCGTGCAGGCCGTGCGCGTCGATGCGGGCGGTGGCGCGCAAGGCGGCGCCAACGGCAGCTGGCGCGTGAGCGCGAAGCAGTCGGACCTGGGCATCGTCGAGGCCGGCAACGTGCCGGCGTATGACAGCAAACTGCCGGCCTTCACCGGCGGCTCGGTGAGCGCCGGCAGTGTCGGCGACACGCTGGGCCGCGGCACCGACGTGACGCTGGCGAGCGGGCGCACCGGCCTCGGCGCGGGCGTGACCTTCGCGCCCGGCGTGCAGGTCGTCAAGAGCGAAGGCGGCACGGCGCGGCTGCGCGTCGATTCGGCCGGCAGCATCGTGATGAACGAGGGCTCGGCCATCACATCTCAGCAAGGCGCGCTGCACGTCGACTTCAACGCCGACGCGACCGGGCGCGTCGCCACCAACGCGAAGAACATCAACAACAGCAGCGGCAACCCTTCTGCGGAGACCGACTATGCCGGCGCCATCGTGCTGACCGGCGCGACCATCGCGGCCAACGGCGGCGACGTGCGCTTCTTCGGCCAGGGCGATGCGCAGAACGGCCGCGCCATCGGCGGCATCGTCCCGCTCGGCGGCGACACCGGCGACTTCGTGTGGCGCGACGGCGTGACGCTGGCCGGCAGCCAGGTCACCACCAGCGGCGAAGGCCGCATCGCGATGCGCGGCCAGGGCCGCACCTGGATCGACGACCAGAACAACAGCGACTTCATCTTCCGCGGCAGCAACGGCGTGTCGATCACGGGCGGCACGGTCGAGGCCGGCGCCGGCGGCCTGCAGCTCGACGGCCTCGCGGGCTACGGGCGCAGCGGCGTCGCCATCAGCAGCGGCGCGGTGCTGAAGTCGGTGGGCGACATCGGCATCAAGGGCCAGGGCCCGACCTGGACGTCCAACATCGGCGGGGCCGCGGTGGGCGCCAGCACGGCGGTCGTCATCGACGACGCCACCGTCGCCGGCGAGCGCGACGTGCGCATCGAAGGCCAGGGCGCGAACCTCGACGGCCTGCGCACCGACACGGGCTTTGCGGCGGGGAACATGTCGGCCGGCGGCGGCAACGGCGTCGCCATCCGGGGCGCGGTCTCGGCCGGCGCGGGGCGGCGCATCGACGTGATCGGCCACGCGGGCAGCGAAGGCTTCAGCGCCACGCTCGGCAGCCCCGACATCATCATCACACCGTCCACCACGCCCACCTACGGCGTGGCCGTCACGGCCGACGCCGACCATCCGACGGCGCTGCGCACCGACGGCGGCACCATCGCCATCGACGCCCAGGGCACCGACATCTCGATGCGCATGGTCACCTTCATCTCCGGCGTGGGCACCAGCGTCGGCACGCTGGCCTCGGTGGCCAGCGACAGCGGCAAGGGCGGCAGCATCTCGGTGCAAGGGCGCAACGTGCTCATCGACGGCGCCACGAATTCCGACGGCTCGCCCGCGGTGGCGCGCCTGGACGCCAGCGGCGCGACCGGCGGCGGCAGCATCGACATCGCGGCCACCAACGCCATCGCCGTCGGCGGCAACACGCGCCTGGAAGCCAACGCGGGCACGGGCGCGGGCAACGGCGGCAGCATCAAGGTGGTGGCGACCGAGTCGCTGCGCGCGCACGGCCAGCTCTCGGCGCGCGGCGGCGCGGCCGGCGGCGACGGCGGGCGCATCGAGACCTCGGCCGGGCGCTTCGACCTGCGCGGCGCGCGCGTCGACGCGTCGGCACCGGTGGGCGCGGCGGGGCAGTGGTTCATCGACCCCTTCGACCTCACCATCGCCCACGGCACGGCCGCGGGCACGCTGCCGACCAACCCCTATGACGCGGTCGCCAACTCGACCATCCAGGACGGCGACATCAACACCGCGCTCAACGGCGGCACCAGCGTGAAGATCACGACGGGCACCGGCACGGGCGGTGGCGGCGTCATCACGCTCGATGCCGACGTCGACATCAACTACACCGGCTCCAAGGGCCCGCTCACGCTGCAGCTGGACGCCGCCAGCGGCATCCAGACGCGCACGCCCGGCACCACCATCCGCGCGACCGGCGGCGACGACCTGAACGTGGTGATGAACGCGGGCGTCAACCCCGACGGCACGCCCTCGGGCAACAGCGGCTTCATCGACTTCGGGGGCAACATCCTCACGCAGGGCGGCAGCGTGACGATGAACGCGGTGGGCACGGGCACGCCCGGCAGCGGCTTCATCCGCCTGAACGGCGGGCAGGTCGTCACCGACGGCGGCAACGTGTCGCTGCTCAGCGGCCAGCCCGGCGCGCCCACCGGCACCGTGATCCTCACTCAGGACGTGCAGGTCGACACGCGTGTCGGCCAGAGCGACGCGGGCGCGGGCGGCAACGTGCGCATCGAAGGCGGCGACGTGCTGCTGCAGGGCGCGCGCATCGCCAGCGCCACCGGCAACGTGGACATCCGCGGCACCTCGACCACCTGGGACAGCGGCGTGGTCATCACCAGCGGCCAGCTCGGCCCGAGCACCATCAGCACCACCAGCGGCAACGTCACGGTGCAGGGCGTGGCGCGGCGCCAGGCCTCGTCCACTTTCGCGGCGGCGCACGGCGTGCTCATCAACGGCGGCAGCTCCATCACCACCGGCAGCGGCAACATCGCGGTGCGCGGCTACAACTTCAACAACGACCCCTCGGCGCCGGGCGTGACCGAAGACAGCGGCGTGCGGCTGGAGAACGGCGCGCAGCTCGTCACCACGGGCGGCGGCAACATCGAGGTCACGGGCCGTTCGCAGAACGGCGGGCGCGGCGTCGTGCTGCAGGCCGGCGGTGCGCCGACCGCGCCGGGTGCGCTGCCGGGCATCCGCAGCAGCGGCAATGTGCTGCTGCGCGCCAGCAACGACGGCAGCGGCGATTCGATCGTGATCGAGGCGCCGGTGGTCGCGGCCGGCACCATCGACCTGCGCCCGGGCGGGGTCGACGTCAACATGGTCGCATCGGACGACACGGCCACGCCCATCGTGCTGGGCGGCCCGACGGTCAACGGCTTCTCGGTGTCGGGCGCGGAGTTCGCGCAGCTGTCGGCGCCGACCATCGTCGCGGGCAGCACCACGCACGCAGGCGCCATCACGGTGGCGGGCGCGCTCACGACCTCGGGCGCGCTCACCCTGCAGAACGAAGGCGGTGGGGGCGGCATCGCGCTCAACGCGCCGGTCTCGGCCGCGACGCTGGGGCTGCTGTCGGGCGGCAACGTGAGCCAGTCGGTCGCGGGCACGATCACGGCGGGCACGCTGCTCGCACGCTCGCGCAACGGCAGCGTCGATCTGCGCAATCCGGGCAACGACGTGGCCACGGTCGGCGGCGGCGCGGCCGGCGGCTTTGCCTACGTGGACGCGAACGCGGTCACCATCGGGCCGGTGTCGGTCACGGGCTTCGATGCGGCGGGCAACCTGCCGCAGGTCACGTCGGCCGATTCGATGGCCGCCAACACCGTGTTCGTGCGCACGCTGAGTGGCGACCTCACGCTCGGCGCACCGGTCAGCAGCACCAGCGGCACCGACCTCGTGGCGGCGGCGCGCTTCCAGAACCCGGGCGGTTACGGCATCTCGGGCGCGCTGTGGCGTGTGTGGGCCGACACCTGGGTTGGCGAAACGCGCGGCGGCCTGGCCGGTTCGGGCCCGCTGCCCAACTTCTATCACTGCGCCTACCTGGGCCTGTGCACCGTGACCGTGACGCCGGGCGACAACCACTTCATCTACGCGCAGCAACCGACCGCGACCATCGTGATCGCCGACGCGTCGCGCACCGTGGGCGCGCCCAACCCCTTCTTCATCTACAGCATCACGGGGCTGATCCTGGGCGACACCGGGGCGGGCTTCAGCGGCTCGATGTTCTCGCCGGCGCTGCCGGGCAGCCCGACGGGCCTGTACCCGATCAACGGCAGCTTCACCTCGGCCGAGGGCTACGCGGTGCGCGTGGTGCCGGGCCAGCTGCGCGTGAGCGGCCTGCCGTTGCTGCCCTCGGTGGACGTGGTGCGCGAGCCGCTGACCTCGTACCTGTACGACCGGAACATCGGCCAGGCGCCGATCTGCCTGGCCACCGGGCCGCTGGACGGCGACCGCGCGCAGCAGGGCGCCGACGTGCTGGCGCGCGAATGGTCGCGCGTGCGCTCGCGGCCCAACCTGCTGAGCTGCGTGAACACCGAGCGGCGCAACGGCTGTTCGGACTTTTGAGCAGGTGTCAACGCGGCGCGTGATCGCGGGCCGTGAGCACGAAGAGCTGCGCCATCAGGTCCGCGAGCAGGCGCAGTTGCGGGTCGTCGGTGAGCGGCGCGTGGCGCCACGGTGCAACGTGGGCTTCGAGGCCGTCGAGCGGTCCGGCGAAGAACAGGCGCCGCAACGCACCGCCGAGCACGTCGTGCGCCGCCGATTCCGTCGGGCTGCCGAGGGTGCTGTCGGCATGGCTGCCCCATGCCGGCGTGGCGAGGAAGGGCGAGAGCACCACGCCTTGCAGGCGGCCGTCGCGCAGGAAGCTGCCCAGCGTCAGGTCGTAGGGTTGCAATGGCCCGTGCGTGATCGCTTCCTGCAGCAGCGCGGGCAGCACGCGCAGGCCCTTCGGCGTGACGACGTAGGCGACCGCGCCCCAGTTGTAGAGCGTGCGTGCGTCGAGGAAGTCGATGCCCGACAGCGCGTGACGCGGCGCGCCACTGCCTTGCGGCGGCAGGCGCCGTTGCAGGCTGTGCCAGAGCGCGAGCAGGTGCTGTGTCGAGGTCACGGGCTGGCATTCGAGGAACGCGATGTCGCAGCCTTCCGCTTCCAGTTGCGCGAGCGCGCCGCTGCGCAGCGCAGCCGGCAGGGCCTCGCTGAGCTGTGCGTCGTCTTCGAGCACCAGCAGTGCCTCGCCGGGGTTCGCGCGGGTGAGGGCTTCGGTGTGCGAGAGAAAACAGGCGCGCTCGCCGGTCGTGATCGCCGTGTTGCCGGGCGCAAGCGTTTGCGCATCGATGGCTGCGTGTCGCCGCACATCCGTCAGCCCGAGCCGCTGCAACTGCGCGTCCATCGCGCCGCGGCGCTCGGTGCTTCGCTCGAGGTTGATGTAGCAGCCTTGCATGGGCATCTCCAGTGCGTCATCGCTGAAGGAGCGATGCAGTGAACATCATGACGTCGGAAGGTCGAGAGGCTGACACGAACCGTCCGTGGCTCAGCGTCGTGCTGCCTTTCTACCGCAAGCTGGCCGAGTTCGAGCGCGTGCTGCCGATGAATGCGGGGTATTGGGCGCGGCCCGGCATCGAGGTGGTGATCGCGCTCGACGAGCCCGGCGAGGAAGCCGGCGTGCTGGCGCTGGTCGCGCGCTTTCCGCAGATCCGCTGGAAGGTGCTCGTCAACGACGTCGCACATGCATGGCGCCCGCCCTGCAAGGCCATCAACGCCGGCGTGCGCGGCAGCGCGGGGCGCTTCGTGCTGGTCCATTCGCCCGAGTCCGCCTACGCCGGCGATGCGCCGGCGCTGCTGCTGCAGGCGGCGATGGGACACGCGCGCGGCGTGGCGGTCGGTCGCGTCGGCTTCGCGCGCTTCGACGAGCTCACGGACACCCTCGACGCCGTCTTCGCGCGCCAGGTGCCGCCCGAGCTGCTGCTGCAGACCTTCTACGGCTCGCTGTGCTGCGCGCGCGAGGCCTTCGATGCCGTGCATGGCTACGACGAATCGTTCGAAGAATGGGGCGGCGACGACGACAACCTGCGCGTGCGCCTGGAGATGGCGGGCTGGCAGCTGCTGGCCTGTCCGGACGCGCACTTGCTGCACCTGTCGGCCGAAACGCGCACGGGCGGCGAGCAGTTCGACCGCGACGTCGACTGGATCAAATGCACGCCGCACGAGGCGCGCGCGGGCGATGCCGGATGGGGCCGAGATTTCAAGCGCATCGCACGCAACGACAGCGCGAGCGCATGGCCCGCCGAAGCACCGGCCTGGCTGATCGCCGCACCCGTGGTGCCGATGGGCTCGCGCCGCCAGTGCGAGGTCTGCGCGCGCCTGCTGCACCACGAGCCCAGCGCCTTTCATTGCCCGCGGTGCGCGCACCCGCCGATCGCACCGCGTCTCACGTCGCGACTGCGCATCGTCTGCGTGCTGCAGCTGCGCAACGAGGTGCGCTGTCTGCCGGGCTGCCTCGACCACCTGCGCGGCCATGTGGACGGCATCGTCGCGCTCGACGACGGCTCGACCGACGGCACCGCCGAGATCCTGCGGCGCGAACCGATGCTGCTGGAGCTGCTGTCGAACCCGCCGCGCGATGACGGCGCGCACGTGTGGCGCGAGAACGAGAACAAGCGCCGCCTGCTCGAAGCCGCGCGCCGCCACGGTGCGGGTTGGGTGCTGGTGTGCGATGCCGACGAGCGCTACGAAGCGCTGTTCCTGCGCCACCTGCACGCCACCGTCGATTCGCTGCCGGACAACCAACTCGCCAGCCTGTCGCTCGTGTCCTGCGAGCTTTGGAACTCGCCCGACGCCTGGCGCAGCGACGGCCCGTGGGGGCGCAAGTCGCGCGCGCGGCTGTTCCGTTTGCCGCAGCAGATCTCGTTCGAACTGAGCGCCGACCTGCACGGCCCGTGGCTGCCCGACGATGCGCAGCGCCACGGCCTGATGTTCTACAGCCGCTACCGGCTCTATCACCTGAAGAGCATCCGTCACGCGGACCGCGTGGCGCGGCGCGACCTGTACACGCGGCTCGATCCGGCGCGGCAGTTCCAGGCCATCGGCTACGACTACCTCGCGCAAGAAGGTCCGGGGCTGCAACTGAGGCGCATCGAGCCCGACCGCGACTACGACCGCCGCACCTTGCCGCCCGACCTGCAAGCGGTTCAGTCGCTCAGCCCCAGCGTCCTCGCGAAGTCGCCGCGGTAGGTGCGCAGGCCCTGGTGCGACAGCCGCGAGCGCGTGTCGACGTGCACGCGCCCGCCGATCGATTGCCAGCGGCGGCAGAAGCCGTAGTCCTCGCTGAGGTAGCGCCCGTTGTTCGGTTCGGCGAACACGTCGAAGAAGCGGTAGTGCGGCCGCGCCGCGGCGATCGGGTCGTCCATGCGGTCGGGCGTGTAGCGCAGCTCGGGCAGCGCCTGCGCCATCTGCTCGAGCACGCGGCGCGCGATCAGCATGAAGCCGGTGGGTGCGTCCAGCACTTCGAGAAAACCGTCGGCGCCCACGCGCGCCCTCGCGTCGTTCACGTTGACCGGGAACGCCGCATGCAGCGCCTCGAAGTCGGCGCGCGTGGTGCCGGCCGGCAGCGGCGCGCGCAGGCCGCCTTCGGGCCAGCCGTCGCTCTTGTGCGGGTACACGCCGGCCACCACGTCGCGGCCCGCGCCCAGCAGCCGCAGCGCGGCCTCGGGCTCGAAGCCGATGTCGGCGTCGATCCAGAACAGGTGCGTCCAGCGCGTGTCGGCCAGGAACTCGGCGGCCAGCCGGTTGCGCGCGCGCGTGACGAGGCTGTCGCCGTCGAGAAAGCGCGTCTGCATCGCGAAGCCGTGGGTCCACGCGAGGTTGACCAGGCCGAGCAGGCTGCGCGCGCACTCGGTGCCGACCGCGCCGCCGTGGCAGGGCGTGGCGACGAAGGGGCGGACGTCTTTCAGGTCGATGGCGGTGGGCATGCGGGGTCAGGCGCCGGGCGCGTGGCGCCGCGTGGTGAGCAATGCGCGCAGCTTGGCCGGCGCCACCGGTTTGGTCAACAGCGTCACGCCGCCGTGGCGCAGCCGCTGCAGCACCTCGGGTCCGGTGGCGCCCGACACCAGCACGGCGAGCGCGCCGGGCTGCAGGCGGCGGGCGGCATCGATCACTTCCACGCCGTCGGCGTCGCCGGCCAGTTGCAGGTCGCACAGCACGGCGTCGTAGACGATGTCGCCGGTGCCCAGCCGCGCCAGCGCCTCGGCGCCGGTGGTGACGCATTCGACCTCGCAGCCCCACTGCGTGAGCAGCGCGTGCGTGCCGTCGAGGATGGCGGGGTCGTCGTCCACCACGAGGCAGCGCAGGCCCGCCAGCGGCGCCGGTGCCACCGGTGCGGGCTCGGGCGGCGCGACGTCGGCCTTGCGCGCGGGCGGCAGCGTGAAGGCGAAGGTGCTGCCGGCCTGCAGCGCCGAGCGCACGGTGATGCGGGTGCCCAGCAGGGTGGCGATGCGCGCGCAGATCGCCAGCCCCAGGCCGAAGCCGCGGCGGCGGTCGCGCTCGGTGTTGGCCACCTGGTAGAACTCTTCGAAGATGCGGCCCTGGTGGATGGGCGCGATGCCCACGCCGTTGTCGCGCACCTCGATGCGCACGCCGGCCCGGCTGCGCCGCGCGGCCACCAGCACGGTGCCGCCCTCGGGTGCGTGGCGCAGCGCGTTGGCCACCAGGTTGCCGACGATGCGCTGCACCATCGCCGCGTCGCTGCGCACCGCCAGGCCGCGGTCGCGCCAATGCAGTCGCACCTGCGCCGCGCTGGCGGCGGGGGCGTGCTGCGCGTCGAGCTGGTCGAACAGCGCGGCCAGCGAGACGCGCGTGATGGCGGGCGTGAGCACCTGCGCGTCCAGGCGCGAGATTTCCAGCAGGTCGTCCAGCAGCACGCCCATGAAGCCGGTGCTCTCCTGCAGCCGCAGCACGGCCGGGCGCTGCGCCTCGGTGGCGCTGGGCAGCAGGCCGTCGATGAACAGGCCCATGGCGTGCAGCGGCTGGCGCAGGTCGTGGCTCGCAGCGGCCAGGAAGCGCGCGCGCGACAGCGCGGCCTGCTCGGCCTCGGCCATGCGCTGCAGCGCGACGGCGGTGGCCTCGCGCACGCGCTCCTCGCTCACCTGGCGGTTGTATTGCAGGCGCTCGGCGAGGCGGTCGATGTCGTGCGCGAGCACGGCCAGCTCGTGCGTGCCGCGCGTGCCGCCTTCGACCACGTCGCAGCGCACCTCGAAGTGGCCGGCCTCCAGCGCCGCCACGGTGCGCGACACGCGCCGCAGCGGCCGCGCCACCGTGCGCGCCATGTGGCGCACCGAGGCCCATGCCGCGAGCAGCGCGACCAGCGCGATGCCGATGCCGGCGATGAGCGAGCGGCTGCGCTCGTGCGTGTAGGCGGTGGTGTCGCGGAAGGTCTGCACCAGCCCGATGGGCGTGTCGCCCGCCGCGGTGGAGCCAGCCGGCGCGAAGGCGCTGGCGCGCGAGGCTTCGCGCAGCGTGACTGGCGCGCTGAACATGCGCAGCTGCGCGAGCGATTCGTTCTTGGGCCCGGCCGTGACGTACACGCCCGCGCTGTTGCTGATCTCCACGCGCGTCACCTGTCCGCCGCGCAACGCCGCCGAGGCCACGTTCTGCAGCGCCGGCAGGTCGCCCGCGTACAGGCTCAGGTCGGACATGGCCGCCACCTGCTTGGCGACGGCCTGGCCTTCGGCGTCGAAGGCGGCTTCCAGCGTCTGCAGCCGGTTGTGGGTGAACCAGCCGGTGAGCGCCAGCGCCACCGCCGCGCAGGGCACGACGCCCAGACGGAACAGGTCGCGCTGCAGGTTGCCGCGCACCACCAGCGAAGTGGCGGCCGGTGGTGGAGGGGGCGGTGGCGATTCGGTCGCCGTGGCCGCTCCCGCCGCCGTCGGGCGGGACAGCGGGCCTGGGGGGACCGGCGTGGTGCTCATCGCGGGGCTGCGAGTCGTTCGGTGAGCTCCCGTTCCTCCGGCGGACGCAGGCCGAGCCCGCGTGCCACGGTCGCGTTGATCCGCACGGTGGCCGGCGTGGCCGCCTCCACCAGCGGGCTGTTGTTGCCGGTGCTGCCTGCGCTGGCCACTTTCTGTCCGAGCTGGCGCGCCTGTTGCGCGAGCTGGCCGGGCGTGGAGACCGCCGCCGCCAGGCCGCCCGAGCGCACCAGCCCCTCGCTGGCGCCGAACACCGGCAGGCCCGCGCCGGCGCCGGCATGCAGCACCGAGAGCGTGGCGGCCTGGCTGTCGCCGATGAGGTCGGGCAGCACCATGAGGGCGTCGCTGCGTGGCACCAGGGCGCGCAGCGCGGTGGCGAGCGAGCGCGCGTCGGGCGCGATCTCGACCTGCAGGTCCCAGGCCGGGTTGGCGTTCTGCGCGGCGCGCTGCAGTTCGCGCACCAGCGGTTCGGATTCGGGCGTGGCGATGACGCCCAGGCGGCGCTTCTGCGGCAGCACGGCGTTCACCAGCGCGAGCTGGTCGGCCATGGCCGGGTCGCGCAGCAGCACGCCCACGCGCCGGTCGCCGCGCCGCAGGGCGGCGGGGCTGGCAGCCTTGAGGGTCTCGTAGTCGAGCCGGCTCAGCATCGCGAGCACCAGCGGCTCCGCGCCGGGGCGTTCGAGGGCGGCGCGCGCGGCGGTGGTGCCGACGGCCACGGTGAGGCCCGCATCGCTCGCGGTGCGCAGGCTGCGCGTGCGTACGCCGGTGTTGGCAGCGGGCTCGGTGTCGGCGCTGGCCGGCTCCGCGGCCGGGGCGCCCGGTCCGATGCGCACGAGTTCGAACTTGCCGGAGGCCGGTTGGCCCGTGCGCAGCTGCTGCACGAACTCGGTTGATGCGGCCTGGTCGTCGCCGACGAGCACCGTCAGCGTGGCCGCCGATGCCACGCGCGGCGCGGCGGCCAGGCACAGCACGAGGCCGAAGGCCAGCAGCGCGTGGACAGCACGGTGCACTCTTCCGGAGAAAAGCGGAATGGGGAGGGTCACAGCGACGGACATGGACTGCTTTGTGCAGCGAGAGGCAATGGTCCAATGTAAGGACGCGCCCTGTTTCCCGCGATAAGGCGGAGGGCTTATGCCCGCATGCGCGAGGGCCTGCGCGTGTGAGGAAGATCACACCGCGGCGGCTGCTTGGTCTATGTCCGACGGACTACCCGGCGCCTACAGGGAAGGTACCGTGTCAGAGGCCCGCGGCCACCATCAGCGCGGCCGCGCGCTGCGCCTGGATCGCCTGGCGCAGCACGCGCGGCGACACCGGCTTGTAGAGCACGGCGATGCCGGCGGCGGCCACCTCGCGCAGACGGTCGGGCTTGGTCTCGCCGGTGACCAGCAGGCGCGCGGTGCCGGCGCCGATGCCGTTGGGGTGGCGCTCGAGCGCGGCGATCACATCCAGGCCGTTGTCGCCGCCCTGCAGCAGCAGGTCGCTCACCACCACGTCGGGCGGCGTGTCCCAGCCATCGGCCAGCGCCAGCGCCTCGGCGCGCGTCTGCGCGGCCAGCACCGTGGCGCCCCAGTTGGACAGCACCACGCTCAGGCCTTCGAGGATCGTGCGTTCGTCGTCGATGACGAGGATGCGCAGCTCGGCCAGGCTGTCGCCGTTGCTCTCGTCGTCGGCGCTGGCCGCCGCGGGTGCCGGTGCCACCGGTGCCGGCAGCGCGGCGGGCGCGGCGCGCACCTGCACGCGCACGCAGGTGCCCTTGTTCAGGCGCGAGCTGAGCTCGACGCGCGTGTTCAGCAGCTCGGCCAGCCGCTGCACCGTGGCCAGCCCCAGGCCCATGCCGCGCGCCCCGCCGGGCGCGTTGCTGCGGCTGGCCGGCTCGACCTGGTAGAACTCCTCGAACACCCGCGCCTGGTGGTGCGCAGCAATGCCCACGCCGGTGTCGACCACGTCGATGCGCACGCCCTTGCCGCGCGCGCGCGCGCCGATCAGCACGCCGCCCTCGACCGTGTGGCGCAGCGAGTTCGACACCAGGTTGTTGAGGATGCGCGAGAGCATCACGTAGTCGCAGCGCACCCACAGCTCGGTCTTGCGCACCACCAGCCGCAGGCCCTGCTGCTCGGCCACGGGGCGGAAGTTGCGACTGATCTCGTCGAACAGCCGGTCGAGCGGAAAGTCGGCCCACTGCGGCTGCAGCACGCCGGCGTCGAGCTGCGACAGGTTCAGCAGTTCCGAGAACAGCCGGTCGAGCGAATCCACGCACTCGCGGATGTGGCCGATGCGTTGCAGCTTCACCGGGTCGGTCTCGCCATTGGCCAGCCCGTCGGAGAACAGCGTGAGCGCATGCAGCGGCTGGCGCAGGTCGTGGCTGGCGGCGGCCAGCAGCCGCGTCTTGGCCTGGCTGGCCACTTCGAGCAGCTGGTTCTTGCGCGCCAGCTCGGCCGTGGCCTCGTTGATGCGGCTTTGCAGCAGCCGGTGGCTTTCGGCGAGCGCGCGCGCTGCCTGGTTGAAGCCGTGCTGCAGGTGGCGCACCTCCGAGGTGCCTTCGATCGCCACGCTGGCGGCTTCGCCCGCGCCGAGCCGGTCGACCGCCTCGCCCAGCGCACGGATCGGCTCGCTGATGCGGCGCGCCGCCCACCAGCCCGCCAGCCCCACGCCCAGCAGGCTCATGGCCAGCACCAGCGCCACGTTGAGCCAGACCGAGCGGCGCGCGCTCTGCACCGCGTCCAGCCCGATCTCGACCATCACCTTGCCGTTGTGGCGGCCGTCGTCGCTGACGATCGGCACCACCACCTGCAGGCCCTCGCCGCGGCGGCGGTCGACGGTCTCGGAGTTGGCGACGATCTCGCCGTCCTCGGTCCAGATCTGCACCTGCTGCACGTGCGGCTGGTAGGTGCCGGTCTGCGCGGTGCGCGCCAGCGCGCGCCGGTCCATGCGTGCCAGCGGCGCCTGCGCCACCGTGGCCACCTGCAGCGCCACCGTCTGCGCGTTGGCGCGCATCAGCTCGGTGAGGTTGCCCAGGTGCTGGCGCGTGAGCACCGCGATGGCCACCAGCGTGGCCGCCGTGGCCGGCACCAGCGCCAGCAGGATCAGCTGCTGGGCGAAGGTGAGGCGGGCCAGCCCGCGCAGGAGGCGGAAGTTCCAGTTCATGAGGGCCTTGAACGCATGGGGCGCGAGCTTAGGGCCACGGCCCCGAACAGGGAAGACCGGAAAAACATCACGAGAAAGACTCGCATTTGGGATGTAATGGCGTCCGCGTCGCCCATGTTAGACCCCGCCGGCTCGCCGCGGGCCCCGTGTCTTCCGCTCCTTCCATGCACGCCTTCTTGCGTCGTTTCGGCAGTTTTCCCGGCACCGGCCGCCGTGCGGCCCTGGCGCTGGCCATGGGGCTCCTGCTGCCGCTGCTGGCGGCGGCGCAGGCTGCGGCGCCCGCCGCGGACGCGCCGGTGCGCTTCGGCATCCTGCCGCTGGGCGGGGCCTTCGAATCGCGCAGCGACTGGGACCCGCTGCTGGCCGAACTCAGCCGCGCCATCCAGCGGCCGGTGAGCGTGCTCTCGGTCAATTCGTACGAGGCGCTGGAGCAGGCCATCCAGCGCGGCGAAGTCGACATGGCGTTCCTGTCGGGAAAGATGGCGCTCGACGCCGTGAGCCAGAAGCGCATGAAGGTCGTGGCCCAGGTCGTGCGGCACGACGGCCTGCCTGGCTACCGCGGGCTGCTGCTCACGCGCAAGGCGCCGCCCTTCAACACGCTGAAAGACCTCGTCGACCAGCCCGAGCGCTGGCGACTGGCGCGCGGCGAGCGGCAGTCGGTGTCGGGCTTCATCGTGCCGCAGCTGCAGTTTTTTTTACCGAACCACATCGTCATGGAGACGCGTTTCCTGAGCGAGGTGGTCGGCACGCACCAGGCCAATGCGCTGGCCGTGGCCAACAACGAGGCCGACGTGGCGACCAACAACTCGGCCGACTTCGAGCGCTTCAAGCTGCGCTTTCCGGCCGAGGCGCAGCGGCTGCAGGTGCTGTGGGAGTCGGAGCTGATCCCGCACGCGCAGATCGTCGTGCGCCGCGAGTACCCGCCCGAGCTGCGCCTGCGCGTGCAGGCCTTCCTGGTCGCCTACGGCCGCGGCAAGGGAGCGCGCGGCGACGCCGAGCGCGTGGTGCTCAAGTCGCTGCACGACTTGGCGGGCTTCGTGGCGGCCGACAACAGCTCGCTGCTGCCCGCCGCCAAGCTGGCCTACCAGCTTGCCATGCAGAACGCGAAGACCGCGCAGTGGGTCAACGACGCGGCGCGCCAGGCGCGGCTGCAGCGCCTGGAGAGCGGCTACGCCGAGCAGCTTGCCGTGTTGAAGGACGTGAGCCCTTGAACCGCCGGACCCTGCTTGCGCTGGCCCTGTCGTCGTCGCTGATGGCGACATGGCCGGCGGGCGCGCAGCCTGCGCCAGTGCCCTCCGCCAAAGGCCCGCTGGTGATCAAGGAGGTGCGCTTCGGCGTGCTGCCACTGGGCGGCACCGTCGAGTCGCGTGCGTTGTGGACGCCGCTCATGGCCGACATGAGCCGTGCGCTGGGCCTGCCCGTCAGCGCGTACTCGGTGCCGTCGTACGAAGAGCTCGACCGCGCCATCGGCCGCGACGAGATCGACATGGCCTTTCTCTCGGCCAAGATGGCGCTCGACGCCGTCATGCAACGGCGCATGAAGGTGGTGGCCCAGATCGCACGGCGCGACGGCATGCCCGAGCACCGCGCCGTGCTGCTGGCGCGCAAGACCGGGCCGCTCAACACGCTCGAAGGCCTGCTGGCCCAGCCCGAACGCTGGCGGCTCGCGCGCGGCGACAGCCGCTCGGTCACCGGCTTCATCGTGCCGCAGAGCCAGCTCTTTCTGCCCAACCAGATCGAGATGGAAACCCGCTTTCGCAGCGAGTTCGTCGGCACCCACCAGGCCACCGCGCTGGCCGTGGCCAACGGCGACGCCGACGTGGCCACCAACAACACCACCGACTTCGAGCGCTTCCGCCAGCAGTTCCCGGTCGAGGCCGCGCGGCTGCAGGTGATCTGGGAGTCCGAACCACCGCCCGGCGCGCCGATGGTGGTGCGCCGCGACTACCCACCCGAGTTCCAGGCGAAGCTGCAGGCCTTCCTCGTCGGCTACGGCAAGGGCAAGGGTCCACGCGCCGACGCCGAGCGCGAGGTGCTGAAGAACCTGCGCGCGGCGTACGGCTACGTCGCGGCGGACGACAGCGCGCTGCTGCCGGAAGCGAAGCTGGAATACCAGCTGGGGCGCCAGCGCGCGTTGTCGGCGGCGTGGGTCAACGATGCGGCGCGGGAGCAGCGGCTGCAGCGGATCGAGAAGGCGTATGCGGCGCAGGTGGAGGCGCTGAAGGCGTCGAGCGCTTCCCGCTGAGGCACGGCCCGCGCAGGCCGCGCCCATGACAAATCACTCGCTTTGCGCGGGTATCTGAAGACACGTCGCGGCGGGCGACCATTGTTGTCATTGCAAACGCGTGGTGGCTTCCACACTGCGCGACCTCTTTCCGGGTGAAGGCTGTTGTCGTCGAAGGCGTTCTTGCGAACGGCTTTGTGCGGTGTGCGTTGCGCGTCGGAGAGAGGACGGGGCGAGAGCCCGCATCCGACAACAACGATCTCTATCGGGAAGGCAGTCACGCAATGAAGACCTACAAGATATTCAAGGACCCCCTCGGCAGTGTGCAGGCCATCAAGGACGGCTGGAGCTGGCCGGGGTTTTTCTTCGGGGCGTTCTGGGCCCTTTTCCATCGCATGTGGTGGGTGGGGCTGGGTCTTCTGGGCTTGGCGGCGCTCATCGTCGCTGGAGAAGACGCCATCGGAACGGCGGCCGCGGATGGATTGCTCAACGTGCTTTCTGTCATCGTCTCGGTGGGGTTCGGCATCGGCGGGAACGCCTTGCGCGTGGGACAACAGATTCGCAGGGGCTATGAGGAGATTGCGGTGGTGCAAGCCGCCAACGTGGAGATGGCGTTGATTCAGGGGCATGCGGCCGCGGCAACGAAGCCCGGGATGCGCTGAGAACCGGCTTGCAGCATGACAAATCCCACGCATGGTGAGCGTCAGCGTAGAACCTCATCGCTTGGAAAAGAATGAAGAACTACAAGATATTCAAGCACCCTAGCGGCGACATGCGAGTGATCAAGAAAGGCTGGAGTTGGCCAGCCTTCTTCCTGGGCTGGATATGGGCGTTGCGTCATGGCCTGTGGTCGTTGGCGCTCGGGGTTCTCGTGGCTGGCGTTCTGGCCGGCATCGTGGCACGTGGGATGGGAGACAGCGCAGGGGGCGGGTTGATCGTCCTCTTCGGGGTACTGAACGCCGTCACCCTCGGTTGCGTCGGCAATCTGCTGCGCGCGGACCGGCAGGCCAGCGAGGGATACGCATGCGTCGATACCGTTGCGGCCTCGAATGCGGAGATTGCGCTGTCGATCCACGAGCGCGGTCTCGGAGCCGGAATGCCTTTGGCCCGCGAGCTTCGCGGCTGACCAGACTGCGGGAAAGGCCAACCGGTTGGCTTTCGCCGAATTTCCATCTACTCCCTTCGCCGTACCTCGCACCCGCCACCTAGGCCATTAGCTAGGCCTTAAGGCGGATTTGCCTCCCGCCCCCCGCGCCGGAAACTTCGTGTTTCTTTCTTCCCGGCACCCTTGCCGTTGACGGAGTGCGGATGAGTTGGCGAACCAAAGTGGTCTGGAGCGAGGGGATGCTGTTGCAGCCTCAGCACCTGCAGCAGAGCGAGCGCCATGCCGATCATGCGCGGCATGTGTTGTTGCGCACCACCACGCCCTACGCCTGGGGTTTCGCCGAAGTCGAGATCGACGCGGCGGCGCTCACGCTGGGCAAGCTGGCGCTGGTGCGGGCGGTGGGCATCTTCGGCGACGGCACGGTGTTCGACATGCCGGCGGTCGATCCGCTGCCCGAGCCCATCGACATTCCTGTGTCCATGCGCGACGAGGCCGTGGTGCTGGCGCTGCCGTTGCGCCGCGCCGGAGCGCGCGAGGCCGACGCTGAAGAATACGAAGAGCTGGTGCGCCACCGCGTGCTGGAGTCGGACGTGCCCGACTCCAACACGGCCGGCGAGCGCACCGCGATGCTTCAACTGGGTCAGCTGCACACGCGCCTGATGCGCGCCAGCGAAGCCACCGATGCCTGGGCGACCCTGGGTGTGGCCCGCGTGGTCGAGCGCCGGGTCGACAACCAGGTGCAGCTCGACCGCGCGATGCTGCCGCCGCTGCTCGACGTGGCCGGCCATGCGGTGATCCGCGCCTGGCTCGACGAGCTGCTGGGCCTGCTGCGCCAGCGCGGCGAGGCGCTGGCAGGGCGCATGACGCAAGGGGGCACCGGCGGCGTGGCCGAGATCGCCGACTTCATGCTGCTGCAGGCGGTGAACCGCAACGAAGCCATCTTTGCGCACCTGGCCAAGAGCGCGATGCTGCACCCGCAGCATTTCTTCGAACACGCGCTCGGGCTGGCCGGTGATCTCGCGAGCTTCCGCGACACGCGCCGCGTGACGCGCTTCGGGCCCTACATCCATGACGACCTCGCGCTGAGCTTCCGTCCGGTGATGGACGACCTGCGCCGCAGCTTGTCGATGGTGTTCGAGCAGTCGGCGATCCGCATCGACCTGCACGACCGCAAGCACGGCGTGCGCGTGGCGGTGGTGACCGACGTCGAACTGCAGCGCAAGGCGACCTTCGTGCTCGCGGTGAACGCGAACATGCCGAGCGAGGCGCTGCGCGCGCGCTTCCCCACGCAGGTGAAGATCGGACCGGTCGAGCGCATCCGCGACCTCGTGAACCTCGCGCTGCCGGGCGTCACGCTGACGCCGATGCCGGTGGCGCCGCGTCAGATTCCTTTCCACACGGGCGCCAACTACTTCGAACTCGAAACGCGCAACAGCGACCTGTGGCGCCAGCTCGAGCAATCGGGCGGCATCGCGATGCACATCGCGGGCGATTTCCCCGGCCTCGACCTCGCGTTCTGGGCCATCAGATCATGACCACCCCCAGGCTTCGCGCACTTCGTGTCGCTTCGCCAACCCCCTCACCGGGGGCGACACCAGCGGCCCGGCAAAGCCGGTTCCGCGGTGTCTCCCGAAGGGACGTCACCCGCGTGGAGTTCTCATGAGCACCCCTCCCGACCCCTTTGCCGCCTTCGAGTCCGAGCGCACGGTCATCAAGCCCAAGCCGCGCACGCCGGGCGGCACACCGCCGGCCGCTGCGCCTGCGCCGTTCTTCGGCGGCACCGATCCGACGCCCGTGGCCGAGGTGGGCGAGATCGGCCTGCTCAATCCGCTGGTGTCGGCCGCGGGCAAGCTGCTGGTGCTGATCGGCAAGCTGCGCAACCTCGCGCAGCCGCCCAACGTGCCGGCGCTGCGCGCGTCCACCGCCGATGCGGTGAACCAGTTCGACGCCGCGGCGCGGCGCGCGGGCGTGGGCAACGAGTCGGTGCTGGCCGCGCGCTATGTGCTGTGCACCGCGCTCGACGAGGCGGTGGCCAATACGCCCTGGGGCGTGCAGGCTGGCTGGAACAAGCAGAGCCTGCTGGTGCAGTTCCACAACGAGACCTGGGGCGGCGAAAAGGTGTTCCAGCTGCTGGCCAAGCTCGCGCAGGACGTGCCCACGCACCGCCAGCTGCTCGAGCTGATCTACAGCGTGCTCGCGCTCGGCTTCGAGGGCCGCTACCGCGTGGTCGACAACGGCCGCGCACAGCTCGACTCGGTGCGCCAGCGCCTGGCCGACCTGATCGCCAAAGACCGCCCGGCCGTCGAGCCCGAGCTGTCGCCGCACTGGCGCGGGCAGGGCGCGGGCACGGTGCGGCTGCGCGAGTCGCTGCCGCTGTGGGTCTTCGCGGCCGGCTTCGCGCTGCTGCTGGCGCTGGCGTGGTTCGGCCTGCGGCTCACGCTCAACCACCGCTCCGACACCACCTACGCGGCCGTGTCGAGCCTGCGCGTGCCCAACATCCAGATCGCACCGCCCGCCGCGCCGGCCAAGTCGCCGCGGCTCGCGCGTTTTCTTGAGCCCGAGATCAAGCAGGGCCTGGTCACCGTGACCGACGAGGCCGACCGCAGCGTGGTGCGGCTGCGCGGCGATTCGTTCTTCGGTTCGGGCAGCGCCGAGCCGATGGCGGCCTCGCTGCCGGTGCTGCGCCGCATCGGCCAGGCGCTGTCCGAGGTGAAGGGCGAGGTGCTCATCACCGGCCACTCCGACAACCAGCCGATCCGCTCGCTGCGCTATCCGTCGAACTGGCACCTGTCGGCCGCGCGCGCCGACGCGGTGAAGGGCGCGCTCTCCACGCTGGTCGAGCCCGCGCGCATGCGCTCCGACGGCAAGGCCGACGCCGAGCCCGTGGTGGCCAACGACACGCCGGCCAACCGCGCGCGCAACCGCCGCGTCGACATCGTGCTGCTGACCGAACCCGAGCGCCTCGCTGCTGCACCGGCTGCTCCCGTTCCAGGAGCGACGAAATGATCAAGAAAATCTTCGGCTTCCTGTTCAGCCCGCTGCTGCTGACGCTGCTCGCGCTGATCGTCGTCGCGCTGCTGATCTGGTGGATCGGCCCGCTGGTGAAGATCGGTTCGCTCGCGCCGCTCGAAGGCGAGATGACGCGCGCCATCGTCATCGGCGTCATCGTGCTCGTCGTGGTGCTGCGCGCGCTGTACCGCCGCTGGCGTGCGCGCCGTGCGAGCCAGCACCTGACCGACGGCCTCATGAAGGCGCCGGCCGCCAAGACCGGTGCACCGGTCGACGGCGAACAGAAGATCCTCGACACGCGCTTCAGCGAAGCCGTCGCCACGCTCAAGCAGATGCGCCTGCATGCCGCCGGCAAGAAGCCGGGCTGGCGCGACTGGCTGTCGATCTCGGGCGGCAGCTACCTGTACGACCTGCCGTGGTACGTCTTCATTGGCGCACCGGGCGCGGGCAAGACCACGGCGCTCGTCAACTCGGGCCTCTCGTTCCCGCTGGCCGAGAAGTTCGGCCCCGGCGCGATCCGTGGCGTGGGCGGCACGCGCAACTGCGACTGGTGGTTCACCGACGAAGCTGTGCTCATCGACACCGCCGGGCGCTACACCACGCAGGACAGCCACCAGTCGGAAGACAAGAGCGCCTGGGAAGGCTTCCTCGGCCTGCTGAAGAAGGCGCGTCCGCGCCGACCGCTGAACGGCGTGTTCCTCACCGTGAGCGTGGGCGACCTGCTGAGCCAGGGCCCCGAGGCGCGCACGCAGCTCGCGGCGTCGATCCGTGCGCGGCTGCTCGAGCTCGACAGCAAGCTCACCACGCGCCTGCCGGTGTACGTGCTCGTCACCAAGAGCGACCTGCTCTACGGCTTCACCGATTACTTCGACGACCTCGGCAAGGAACAGCGCGCGCAGGTCTTCGGCTTCACGCTGCCGGCGGACGAGAACGTGCAGGGTGAAGAGAAGGGCCTGTCGGCCGCCTTCAACCGCGAGTTCGGCCTGCTGCACAACCGCGTCAACGACGGCCTCATCGCGCGCATGCAGCGCGAGACCGACGGCACGCGCCGCGCGGCGATCTTCGGTTTTCCGGCGCAGTTCGGCTCGGTCGGCCCGCTGCTCTCCGATCTGCTCGAACAGGTGTTCACCGGCTCGCGCTTTGCGCAGCCGCCGTGGGTGCGCGGCGTGTACTTCACCAGCGGCACGCAGGAGGGCAGCCCCATCGACCGCGTGATGGGCAGCCTGGCGCGCAGCTTCGGCATCGAGCGCGCCATGCTCGCGCCGCAGAAGTCGAGCGGACGCAGCTACTTCCTCACCGCGCTGCTGCGCGAAGTGGTGTTCCCCGAGCAGCGCCTGGCCGGCGCCGACGTGAAGCTGGAGCGCCGCCGCAACACGCTGCGCCTGGCGGGCGTGGCCGCGATGACGCTGCTCACCGTCGGCCTGCTCGCGGCCTGGGGCTACAGCACCTGGCAGAACAACAACTACCTGAAGTCGGTCGAGGCGCGCGTCGAGCCCGCGCAGAAGACCCTGGCCGCACTGCCGACGCGCGTGCAGAACCTGGTCGAGGTCGCGCCCGTGCTGCAGGGCCTGCGCGACATCTGGAAGACGCCCGACAACCGCCAGGGCGACGAGCCGCTGTCGATGACGCTGGGCCTGTACCAGGGCGACAAGCTCGACGCCGCCGCCATGCTCACGCACCAGCGCGCGCTCAACGACGCCTTCCTGCCGCAGATCGCCAAGCGCATCGAGGACCAGCTGCGCACCGCGCAGAAGGACAACCTCGAGTTCACTTATGAAGCCCTCAAGAGCTATCTGATGCTCTACCAGCCCGAGCGCTTCGACCCCGAGGCGCTGAAGGCCTGGATCACGCTCGACTGGGCGCGCAACCTCGACCGCGGCATTCCCGAAGACCAGCGCAAGGCGCTCGAAGACCAGCTCGACGTGCTCATCGCCCAAGGCCCGCCGCGCTCGCCGCTGAAGATGGACGAGAACCTCGTGCGCAGCGTGCGCGCCGTGCTCGCGAGCTACCCGCTGGAGCAGCGCGTGTTCAGCCGCCTCAAGCGCCAGCGCGCCACCAAGGACATCCCGGGCTTCAGCGTGGCGCAGGCCACCGGCCCCTCGGGCCCGCTCGTGTTCGAGCGCATCAGCGGCAAGCCGCTGAGCGAGGGCGTGCCGGGCATGTTCACTTACGACGGGTACCACAAGCGCTTCCAGAACGAGGTCGTGGTGCTCACCGGCCTGCTCGCCGCCGAAGACCCGTGGGTGCTGGGGCAGGACCGCAACGCCAGCGAGCGCCTGCGCGACGCCGCGGCGCTCGGCGCGCTCACCGACCGCGTGCGCCGCCTGTACCTCGAGGAATACGTCAAGCAGTGGGAGGCGCTGCTGGCCGACGTGCGGCTGATCCGCGCCAGCGGCCTGGAGAAGAACATCGAGACCGCGCGCATTCTCTCGGGCGTCGATTCGCCGCTCGCGAACTTCCTGCGTGCGGTGGTCAAGCAGACCACGCTGATTCCCGCGGCCGATGCCAACAAGGACGTCGTGAGCAAGGCCACCGAGACCGTGCGCAACACGCGCAAGGGCCTGGAAGACCTGTTCGGCAGCGACCCCGGCAAGCAGGTGGCGCCGGGCAAGCGCATCGAGAGCATCGTGGACGACCGCTTTGAATCGTTACGCCGTCTGGTCACCGCGGGCGGCCCGAACCAGCCGGCGCCGATCGACGACGCGCTCAAGCTCTTCAACGAGGTGTACGTGTACCTCAACGCCGTCGACACGGCCGTGAAGGGCCGCACCTCGCCGCCGCCCGGCGACGTGGCCGGCAAGCTCAAGTCGGATGCGGGCCGCCTGCCCGAGCCGGTGCGCAGCATGATCGAGAACCTGAGCCAGACCGGCGCCGCGCAGGCGCAGGTGGCCGAGCGCGGCAACCTGAGCCAGGACCTGCGCCCCGTGACCGAGTTCTGCAACCGCGCCATCGCGGGTCGCTACCCGTTCGTGCAAAGCAGCAAGCGCGACGTGCTGCCCGAAGACTTCGGCCAGATGTTCGGTGCCGGCGGCCTGATGGACGACTTCTTCCAGAAGCGCCTGGCCGCGCTGGTCGACACCAGCACCCGGCCGTGGCGCTACAAGCCCGTGGCCGAGCGCGGCGCGATCACCACGCAGGCGCTGGCGCAGTTCGAGCGCGCGGCGCGCATCAAGGACATCTTCTTCCGCGGCGGCGGGCGTGGGCCGTCGATGCGGCTGGACTTCAAGCCGGTGGAGATGGACGCGGGCATCACGCAGTTCATCCTCGACGTGGACGGGCAACTCGTGAAGTACGCGCACGGGCCGGTGGTGCCGATGGCGGTGCAGTGGCCGGGGCCGAAGGGGAGCAACCAGGTGCGCGTTCAGGTGAGTCCGCCGTCGACGACGGGGAGTTCGGGGTCGGCGATGGATGGGCCTTGGGCTTTGTTCCGTACTCTGGATGACGGGCAACTCGAAGCGGGGGATGCGCCGGAGAAGTTCTTCATCACGTTCCAGGTGGGGGCGCGGAAGACGCGGTTCGAGGTGACGACGAACAGCGTGCAGCATCCGATTCGGTTGAAGGAGTTGCGGGAGTTTTCTTGTCCGGAGGGGTTGTGAGTCTGGCCTCTTCTTCTCTCTTCGTTTCCTCTGAGTTGCCGGGGTGGTTTGGCAAGCTGCCGGGGATGGGGGACTTTGCGCATCGGCGGTTGCCGGAGTCGTTTCGCTCGGTGTGGGACCCGTGGTTGCAACGCGGGCTGGCACGGCTGCGGGATCGGCATGCGGATTGGACTTCGCACTACCTGGAGGCGCCTGTGTGGTGCTTTGCGCTGGGGGCGCAGGTGGTGGGGGAGCGGGGGTGGATGGGGGTGTTGATGCCTTCGGTGGATGGGGTGGGGCGGTACTTTCCGTTCACGCTCGCCGTTGAATTGGATGAAGGCGTACCTGGTGCGCTGCATGGAGAGGCGCTTGTTGCTGCGCTTCGGTGGTGGGCGTTGGGGACGCAGGCTGTGCTTGAAGGGCTTGAGGGTGATTTGGATGCGCTGCGGTTTGATGCGGTGCTGAGTCAGTTGTTTGTGACTTCTGCTGCCGATGAGGCCGCTGTTGAGGGCCGATCGCTCGAGCTGCCTTTGGCTGGAACCTCGCTTTGGATGGAGACGCCTGGTTTGGAAGGCGGGGTTCGGATGTTGGCTACTGGGCTTCCTCGGGATTTGCAGTTTGAGGCTTTGTTTCTTGGGGGTGGGGAATGAGGGCGGTGCTTCCTTTTCCTTCCCGAGGCCGGGAGTTCCGCCCGGCGGCGGACTTACTTTCTTTTGCTTCGCCAAAAGAAAGTAAGCAAAGAAAAGGCGACCCCACTGTCTGCGACCCCTGCGCTTCGCTACGGGGCAACCTGCGGTGCTCGCGTTTCGCGGGGTCTCGCAGAACTCGCTTCGCTCAAACAGCTGCGAGCCCTGATCCGC
>NZ_JBWKPA010000013.1:0-144935 GCF_059416405.1 Variovorax sp. GW821-FHT09D04 | reverse complement strand
AGATGGGGTCGCCCGAGGCGGCGCGCGTGAGCACGAAGACCAGCACGGCCACGAGGGACAGCACGATGAGCATGCCGCCCGCGCGCGAGGCGATGTAGCGAAGCGATGCGCTCTTGATCATGACGAGAACTCGATGGCGGCGGCGCTGCCGACGGCCACGTACTGGCCGGTGAACTGCACGTCGCCGTTCTTCTTCACGCGGAAGATGGTCACGTTGTCGCCCTGCTTGTTGTGGCACACGTAGAGAAAGCGCCCGCTCGGATCGAGCGTACAGCTGCGCGGGTAGTTGCCGCGCGTCCACTCCTCGCGCACGAGCGTGGGCGCGCCGGTGCGCGCATCGACCTTGAAGATCGAGATCGAATCGTGCAGCCGGTTGAGCGACACGAAGTGCGTGCCGCCCGGCAGCATGCGGATGCCCGAGGCGTAGCTGGTGCCCTTGAAGCCGGCCGGCAGCGCCGAGGTTTCGCTCACCAGCGTGAGCACGCCCGTGGCACCGTCGTAGCGCAGGAAGGCGATGGTCGAGGCCTCTTCGTTGACGAGGTAGACCCACTTGCCATTGGGGTGGAAGGCAAAGTGGCGCGCGCCCGAGCTTTCGGACACGGCCACCGTGCTCGGCTGGCTCAGCACGCCGGTGGCGCGATCGAAGCGGTACGAGATGACGCGGTCGAGCCCCAGGTCGGCCACGAGTACGAAGTTGCCGGCCGGGTCGGCCTGCACCATGTGGGCGTGCGGGCCGTCGTGGTCGCTGGTGGCAAAGCCTTCGTGCGAACGCGCGGCCAACGGCACCACGTCGGCGCCGGGCTTGCAGGGCGTGGCGGCGCCGCAGGCAGCGACGTCCTTGTAGACGACGGCGGCGCGGTCGGTGTCGAAGCTGCCGTCGGTGCGCAGCGCGATCACGCTGACGTCGCCACTGGCGTAGTTGGCGGTGAACACGTAGCGGCCGTCGGGATGCACGCTCAGGTGCGCCGGGTCCTTGCCGCCGCAGGGCATCTCGGCCACGAACGACAGCGCGCCGTTCGCGCCGATGCGGAAGGCCGAGACGGAGCCGGCTTCGAACTCGTTGGCGGCGTACAGCATCGGCAGCGTCGGGTGGCGTGCGAGCGAGGCGGGGTTGCGCAGCTTCGCATCGCTGCCCGCGCTGGCCACGGCGGGCGGTGCACCGGGGATGGGCTTGAGCGCGCCGGTCGCGCCGTCCACCAAGAACTGGTGCACGCCCAGGCCGCGCCCGCCGCGCCATGGCTTGCCGCCGTCGCTGTAGGTGCCGACGTAGGCGTACACGGGGCCCGAAGTGGTGGCTTGAGCGGTAGTGGCCATGGATGGTTTGAGTCCGAGGGCGCCGAGGCCGGAGGCCAGTGCGCTGACTTGCAGAAGTTGACGACGCGACGGCATGGCGGTGCTTGCGGCCTTACTTGATCTTCGCGTTCCAGAAGAACGGCCAGGTCGCGGGCTGGTAGTTGTCCAGCGCCGGGCTCTTGGCCGAGAGGCCGTTGAACTTGCCGACGTTGATGTAGGGCACCTCGTCGTACACCACCTGCTGCACCTTGCCCCACAGCGCACCGCGCTTGGCCGGGTCGCTCTCGGTGTTGAAGGCGCTGAGTGCGGCCTTCTTGGCGGGCGAATCCCACCAGCCGGGTGCGCCGTCGCCCAGTTGCGGCGGCGAGAGCATGGGCTCGGGGAACTGGCCCGAGTGGGTCACGTAGATGTCCCACAGCTTCGGGTCGTTGCGCCGTTGCACCAGCGTGGCCCAGTCGACCACGTTGAGGTCGACCTTGAAGCCGGCGCGCTTGAGCTGCTCGGCCATCAGGAGCGACATGTTGTAGTGAAAGTCGTACTGGCGGCTGGTGAGCACGCGGATCGGCTCACCCTTGTAGCCGGCCTTGGCCGCGGCGTCCTTCGCCTTGGTGGCGTTGCGCTGGTTGTAGTGGTCGGCGCCGGCCGCCGAGTAGAACGGCGAGCCCTTGGGGAAGTGGTTGGCCTCGGCCACGAAGAAGCGCGTGTCGCCGAAGCCGGCCGCGAGCATCTCGCCCTGGCCCAGCGCGGTCTGCACGGCCTGGCGCACCGCCGGGTTGGCAGCCACGCCTTCCTTGGTGTTGAGCACGAGGTAGGGGAAGCCGAAGGACGGCGTCATGATCGGCAGCGTCTTGCCGCCGGCCTTCTCCAGGCGCGGCAGCGCTTCCACCGGCAGCAGGTCGGCAAAGTCGTACTGGCCGGCCAGCGCGCCCTCGACGCGGGTGCTGGCGTTGGGCACGGGCACGAAGCGCAGCTCTTCGATGGCCGCTTCGCGCTTGCCGCCGTAGCCGCTCGCGGGCTCCTTGCGCGCGGCGTACTTGTCGAAGCGCGTGAGCAGCACGAACTGGTCGGGGCGACGCTCCTTGAACTTGTAGGGGCCGGTGCCGACGAAATCCTTCAGCGGCGAAGCGATGGAGTCTTTCGCCATGATGGCCGCCATGCCGCTGGGCAGCGCCAGCTGCGACAGCAGCGGCGCGTACGGCGCCTTCAGCACGATCTCCACGCCCAGCGGACCCTTGGCCTTGAGGCTCTCGATTTCCTTGCCCACGGCCTTGCCGCGCGGCGACTGGTCCATCCAGCGCTGCAGGCTGGCCACCACGTCGTCGGCCGTGAGATCGCGCCCGTTGTGCAGCGCCACGCCCTTGCGCAGCGTGATGGCGTAGGTCTTGCCGTCGGCCGAAATTTTCGGCATGCCCTCGGCCAGCATCGGCACCACGTTCCACTTGGCGTCGAAGGTGTAGAGCGTCTCGTACACGTGCTGCATGATGGTTCCGACCAGGTCGGCCGTGGAGGCCATCGGGTCGAGCGTCTGCGGCTCGGCCACCATCGCCAGCGTGGCGAAGTTGCGCGGGCCCTGCGCGTGGGCGCTGGGGTGAGGCAGTGCGGCACACAGCATCGCGAGCAGGGAAGCTCCCAGCAGGCTGCGCTTCGACAGGCGGGGCAGGCGCTGGACAAGACCGGCGTGAGACATGGAGAACTCCTTCATGGGGCGGACTGATTTATGAAAGAAATTTTCTTTCTAGGCCGAACTCTGAAGCAGACTTCATGCCAAATCATCCGTGTTAACCCTTGTTGAGGGGTTATTCTGAAAAAGTCTTTCAAATCAGGCGGATACTGCGGCCCTCACCCGCCCCACTCAACCCTCTCACTCCCAGGAGTTCCCATGCCCCTCGAATACCTCGGCGCCCCGCCCATCGCTTCCGACCGCCAGGCCCGCCCCTTCTCCCCCGCCGTGCGCGCGGGCGATTTCGTCTACGTGTCGGGCCAGGTGCCCGCCAACGCGCAGGGCGAGATCGTGGCGGGCGGCATCGAGGTGCAGACGCGCCAGGTGATGGAGAACCTCAAGACCGTGCTCGCGCTGGCCGGCGCCACGCTCGACGACGTGTGCAAGAGCACCGTCTGGCTGCACGACGCGCGCGACTTTGGTGCCTTCAACCGCGTCTACATGAGCTACTTCGGTGAAAACAAGCCGGCGCGCTCGACCACCGAGGCGCGCCTCATGGTCGATGCGAAGGTCGAGATCGACGTCGTCGCCTACAAGCCCAAGGCCTGATCAGGCCGGTCGCAACTCGGTCTTGCGCTGAATGATGCGCGAGACCAGTCCGTACTCGACGGCCTCCGTGGCCGACAGCCAGCGGTCGCGCTCGATGTCGGCCAGCACCACGTCGATGGGCTTACCGGTTTCGCGCGCGATCTCGTGCGCGATGCGCTGGCGCGCCTTGATGATCTCCTGCGCCTGGATCGCGATGTCGGTCGCCTGCCCGCCTGCGCCGCCGCTGGGCTGGTGGATCAAAAAGCGCGTGTTGGGCAGGCACACGCGCCGCTCGCGCGGCGCCGCCAAAAACAGGTGCGTGGCCGCGCTGCCCACCCAGCCGGTGCCGATCATGTGCACCGGCGCGCTGATGAAGCGCACCACGTCATGGATGGCGTCGCCCGACTCCAGGTGCCCGCCGGGCGAGCTCACAAGGATGTCGATGGGTTTCTCGCCGCTGTCGGCATCGAGCGCGATGAGCCGGCGCGTGACGTCGGCGGCCACGCTGTCGGTGATGCTGCCGAAGATCAGCAGCGTGCGCGACTTGAACGCCTTTTCCTCGAGGTAGGAATTGCGCGGCTCGGCCGTCGCCGCGGGCGGGGTGTCGTCGTCGGTTTCCAGTGTTGAAAACATGGGCTGCATGAAGAAAGCTCCTGTGGTTGAACTGTCTTGACGAACAAGCCCACAGTTTCGTGACATTGCGTGTGCTGTGGCAAGCTGCGCCGATGCTCGACGAACGCTATCTCTCGCAATTGCCTGCGCTGCGAAGCCGGCTGGTTCGCACCGCGGCGCGGCTGCTGGGTACGCACGCCGAGGCCGAGGACGTGGTGCAGGACACCTACCTGCGCGCGCTCGAAGCCAGCGATGCCGCGCCTCCCGCATCGACCCAGGCGTGGCTGACCACGGTGATGCGCCACCTGGCCATCGACCGGCTGCGGCGCGAGGACTGGATGCGGCGCTGGCTGCGCGATGCGGGCGACGTGCACGCGCCCGAAGCGCCGTCGGCGGAAGCCGATGCGGCGCAGGCCGAGTCGGTCGAACGTGCGCTGCGGCTGCTGGCTTCGACGCTATCGCCCGCCGACGGTGCGGCGCTGCTGCTGCATGAGGTCTTCGAGGCCAGCTTCAAGGAGATCGCACAGGCCAGCGGCAAGACCGAGGCGGCCTGCCGGCAGCAGGTGCATCGCGCGCTGTTGCGGCTGCGGCAGGACAGGCCGGCCGACGACGAGCGCGAGCGCGCCGCATCGGCCGCGCATTTCCAGGCGTACCGGCAGGCGCTCCTGCAGTGCGATGCCGCGCCGCTGCGCGCCCTGCTGCGCACGCCACCGACGCGTGCGTTCTCTGCATCAGCTTCGGCAACCCCGGCATCGACGCCGCGCACCGTCTGCCAACTCGTGCACCTCGGTGGCCAGCTCGGCCTCGTGCTCACGCTGGGTGGCAAGGTGCTGTGCGTGCTGCCCCTGGAGGCGGCGCAGCCCGAAGAGGTCGCGCAGTGAGCCGGGTCGTCATCGTCTCCGGGCCACCGGGCTCGGGGAAGACCTCGGTGTCGGCGCTGCTGGCCAAGGCCGATCCGCGCGGCCTGCACCTGCCGTCCGACCTGTTCTACGACTTTCCGGCGCACCCCGTGCCGCCCTACCGCGCTGGCGCCGACGCGCAGAACACGGCCGTGATCCGGGCCGTGTGCCGCGCGACCGCATCGTTCGCGGCGGACGGCTACCGGGTGTGCCTCGACGGCGTGTTCGGCCCGTGGTTTCTGCCGCTGGTCGCGCGCGAATTCGAGGCGGCGGGCACGCAGGTGGCGTACGTGCTGCTCGAGGTCGATCTCGAGGAAGCGCTGGCGCGCGTGCGTCAGCGTTCGGGGCCGGAGATGGACACGATGGTGCGCACGATGCACGCCGCGTTCCAGCAACCCGCGCCCGGGCTCGACGGCCACCGCATCGCGACGATGGCGCGCACGCCCGAAGCGGTCGCGCAGGCCATCGATCAGCGGCTGGCCGGCGACGCGCTGCGCCTCGACCTGCGGTCGTGGACGCGCGCCGACCGCTGAGCCTCAGCCCGCCAGCCGCCCCGCCACCAGCTGCAGCACGCGGTCGCAGCGCTTGGCCAGGTCCTGGTCGTGCGTGACCATCACGAAGGCCGTGCGGTGCCGGTGCGCGAGGTCGAGCATCAGCGCGAACACGGCGTCGGCGGTGCTGCGGTCGAGGTTGCCGGTGGGCTCGTCGGCCAGCACGCAGGCGGGCTTCGTGACCAGCGCGCGCGCAATGGCCACGCGCTGGCGCTCGCCGCCCGACAGCTCGGCCGGCCGATGATGCAGGCGCTCGCCCAGGCCCACGCTGGCGAGGATCTTGGCCGCGGCCTGCGACGCTTCGCCGGCCTCGACGCGGCGGATCTTCAGCGGCATCGCGACGTTGTCGAGCGCGCTGAACTCGGGCAGCAGGTGATGGAACTGGTAGACGAAGCCCAGGTGATGGTTGCGCAGCCGGCCCTGCTCGGCGGGGTCGGCATGCGCGATGTCCTTGCCGAGCAGTTCGACCTTGCCCGCGGTGGGTGCGTCGAGGCCGCCCATGAGGTGCAGCAGCGTGCTCTTGCCGGAGCCGGACGCGCCGACGATGGCCAGCGTTTCGCCGGCGTGCACGTCGAGGTCGACACCGTGCAGCACGGTGAGGTCGATGCGGCCTTCGTGGAAGCGCTTGGTGAGGCCGCGGGCCTTGAGAACAACATCACTCATAACGCAGGGCCTCGGCGGGGTTCACACGGCTGGCGCGCCAGCTCGGATACAGCGTGGCCAGGAAGGCCAGGATGAGGGAAATGACCGCGATCGGCATGATGTCGCTTTGCTGCGGATCGCTCGGCATCTTGCTGATCAGGTAGATGTCCTTGGGCAGGAAGCTGGCGTGGAAGAGCTGCTCCAGGAAGGGCACGATCACGTCGATGTTGTAGGCGATGCCCAGGCCCAGCAGCAGGCCGCCCACGGTGCCGATCACGCCCACCATGGCGCCCTGCACCACGAAGATGGCCATGATGCTGCGCGGCGAGCTGCCCAGCGTGCGCAGGATGGCGATGTCGGCGCGCTTGTCGGTCACGGTCATCACCAGCGTCGAGACGAGGTTGAAGGCCGCCACCGCGACGATCAGCGTGAGGATGATGAACATCATGCGTTTCTCGACCTGCACGGCCGCGAACCAGGTCTTGTTCTGGCGCGTCCAGTCGCGGATGAGGAACTGGCCCGGGAGCGTGACGGCGAGCTGGTCGGCCACCTCGCGCGCCTCGTGCAGGTCTTTCAGCTTGAGGCGGATGCCGGTCGGGCCTTCGAGGCGGAACACCTTGGCGGCGTCTTTCTCGTGCACCATCGCCAGCGCCGAGTCGTACTCGTAGTGGCCCGAGTCGAACACGCCGACCACGGTGAATTGCTTCAGGCGCGGCACCACGCCGGCCGGCGTGACCTGTCCACCCGGCGCCACCAGCGTGACCTGGTCGCCGGGCTGCACGAACATGGAGCGCGCCAGCTCGATGCCCAGCACGATGCCGAACTCGCCCGGCACCAGCTTGTCGAAGGTGCCGCCCTTGGCGATGCCGCCGGTGTCGGTGACCTCGGGCTCGAGCGCGGGGTCGATGCCGCGCACGATGGCGCCCTTCATGTCTTCGCCGCGCGCGATGAGTGCCTGCGTGTTGATGAAAGGCGCTGCACCGATCACCTCGGGGTTCTTGCGGGCGTCGGCCATGATGGCGTCGATGTCCTGCAGGGCCTGGCCGTCGCGCGAGAAGATCTCGATGTGCGAGACCACGCTGAGCATGCGGTCGCGTACTTCCTTCTGGAAGCCGTTCATCACGCTGAGCACGATGATCAGCGCCGCCACGCCCAGGGCGATGCCGAGCATCGACACGCCGGAGATGAAGGAGATGAAGCCGTTGCGTCGCGTGGCCCGGCCCGCGCGCGTGTAGCGCCAGCCGAGCTGCAGTTCGTAGGGGAATCGCATCAGAAGCCCCGCCCCGTGGCCTCAAGGGGCATGGGCGCACCCGCGGGGGGCGGCAAATACTCGGGGTGAGGAGCGAGGGGGTAGGTCATACGGTGGAATTGTGGCATCCCGGACAATAGGGAAATGGCCGAACCTCTCCCACGTCATCTGTTGATTCCCTTTGCCGGCCGCGGTTCCCCGGCTTGCCGCGCGGCGCTCGCGACCCTGCGGCTGCCGAACCTCGAAACCCTGCTGCTGCGCCTGACGCTCGCCGACACCGACACGCAGGACGACAGCACCCGCTCCCCGCCGCACGAACGCGCCCTGGCCCGCGCGCTGGGCCTGCCCCCCGCCGACGACGGCTGCATTCCCTGGGCCGCGCTCGAAGCCCGCAAGACCGGCCTGGCCGCGCCCGGCGATCACGAGGCCTGGGGCCTGGTGACGCTGTGCAACTGGCAGGTCGGCATCGACGACGTGGCGCTGGGCGATCCGTCGGCCATCGAGATCGACGCGGCCGAATCGATGGCCCTGCTGGCCGTGGCGCAGCCGTTCTTCGAGGAAGACGGCATCGCGCTGTACCCCTCCGACACGCCGGGCCGCTGGCTCGCGCGCGCGCCCATCTTCGACGGGCTGGCCACGGCCTCCATCGACCGCGCGGTGGGGTACCCCATTTCGCAGTGGTCGCCGCTGGGCGACGCGTCGCGGCCGCTGCGCCGGCTGCAGAACGAGATGCAGATGCTGCTGTACACGCAGCGCGTGAACGACGAACGCACCGCGCGCGGCGTGCCGCCGATCAATTCGTTCTGGCTCAGCGGCACCGGCGTCCTGAAGGACGGCGACCTGCCCTCGCCGCCCCTGTCGCGCACGCCGGTCGTCGACCTCGCGCTGCGCGACGCCGCGCTGCGCGACGACGGCCTGGCCTGGGCTGCTGCCTGGCAGGCCTTGGATGCCGGCGCCGTCGCCGGCCTGCTCGCTGAGCTGACGCGCGGCGCCGACGTGGCGCTCTCGCTGTGCGGCGACCGCGGCGCGCAGCTTTTCACCGTGCAGCCGCGCGGCCTCGCCCGTTGGGCCAAGGGCCTGTTCGACCGCAACCGCGCCACGCAGGTGCTGGAGTCCCTATGAAGATCATTGCCCGGGACATCCCGCCGCGCACCGTCTGGGCGCTGGAACAGGCCGGCGTGCACCCGCTGCTGGCGCGCCTCTTTGCCGCGCGCGGCGTGCGCGGCAAGGACGAGCTCGACGACGGCCTCGCACGCCTGCTGCCGCCGGACACGCTGCGCGGCACGCGCGAAGCCGCCGTGCTGCTGGCCGACGCCATCGCACAGGACAAGCGCCTGTGCATCGTGGCCGACTACGACTGCGACGGCGCCACCGCCTGCGCGGTCGGCGTGCGCGGCCTGCGCCTGCTGGGCGGCAAGCACGTGAGCTACCTCGTGCCCGACCGCGTGGTGGACGGCTACGGCCTGACGCCGCCGATTGCCGAGCGCGTGGCCAACGCCGGCGCCGACATGCTGATCACCGTCGACAACGGCATCGCCAGCGTCGAGGGCGTGGCCGCCGCCAAGGCGCGCGGCCTGCAGGTGCTGGTGACCGACCACCACCTGCCCGGCCCCGAGCTGCCCCTGGCCGACGTGATGGTGAACCCGAACCAGCCCGGCTGCGAGTTCGAAAGCAAGAGCATCGCCGGCGTCGGCGTGATGTTCTACGTGCTGCTCGCGCTGCGCTCCGAACTGCGCACGCGCGGCGTGTTCGACACCGCCACGCAGCCCAAGCTCGATGCGCTGCTGCCGCTGGTGGCGCTGGGCACCGTGGCCGACGTGGTGAAGCTCGACGCCAACAACCGCCGCCTCGTGGCACAGGGCCTGCGCCGCATCCGTGCGGGCGCGATGCCGGCCGGCGTGGCGGCGCTGTTCAAGGCCGCGGGGCGCACCGCCTCGGCCGCGACCACCTTCGATTTCGGCTTTGCCCTCGGCCCGCGCATCAACGCGGCCGGCCGGCTGGCCGACATGACGCTGGGCATCGAATGCCTGCTGACCGACGACGCGGGCCGTGCCGACGAACTCGCGCGCATGCTCGACGGCATCAACCGCGAGCGGCGCGACATCGAGGGCGGCATGCGCGACCAGGCGCTGCTGCTGGCCGAGTCGCTGTTCGCGGCCGATGGCGAAGGCGTGGAAGCGCCGCCGCCGGCCATCAGCGTGTTCGGCGCGGACTTCCATGAAGGCGTGGTGGGCATCGTGGCCTCGCGCATCAAGGACCGCTTCCATCGCCCGACCTTCGTCTTCGCGGCCAGCGCGGCGCCGGGCAAGGAGCAGGAGCTGAAGGGCTCGGGCCGATCGATCCCGGGCTTTCACCTGCGCGACGCGCTCGACCTCGTGGCCAAGCGCCACCCCGGCGTGCTGCTGCGCTTCGGCGGCCACGCGATGGCCGCGGGCTGCACCGTGGCGCGCGAGCACTTTCCCGTCTTCGAGCGCGCGCTGGCCCAGGTGGCCGGCGAATGGCTGGCCGAGGCGGCGCTCACGCGCCAGATCGAAACCGACGGGCCCATCGCGCGCGAGTACATGCGCATCGACCTCGTCGACACGCTGCACCGCGAGGTCTGGGGCCAGGGCTTCGCGCCGCCCACCTTCAGCGAAGAGGTCGAGGTGGTCTCGCAGCGGCTGGTGGGCGAGAAGCACCTGGCGCTCAAGCTCAAGCACCAGGGCCAGCCCATTGACGCGATCTGGTTCAGCCACACCGAGCCGCTGCCGCCGCGCGTGAAGCTGGCCTTCAGGCTCGACGCGGACGAGTGGCAAGGGGTGCGCCGGCTGCGCTTTCTGGTCGAAGGCGCGGAGGTGTGACGCGGGCGGCCTAGACTGGAGGCCCATCCATTCGAACGGGCACTCTCGAATGCAGCAAGAAGCCATCTCGGCCCACGACATCTTTCCGCACATCCGTGTCGTGATGGGCATGGTCATCGGCCTGGGCGTGACCCGGCTGCTGTCGGGCGTCGCACGCATCGTGCAGCACCCCACGCAGTACCGGCTCTATGCCGTGCACCTGGCCTGGGTCGCCTCGGTGCTGCTGGCGCTGGTGCATTTCTGGTGGTGGGAGTTCGGCCTGTACCAGATCGACAGCTGGACCTTCGGCACCTACGCCTTCATCGTCAGCTACGCGATCCTGCTGTTCCTGCTGTGCGCGCTGCTCTTTCCGGACAGCATGCAGGACTACGCGAGCTACCGCGACTACTTCTACGCCCGCCGCGCATGGTTCTTCGGCTTGCTGGCCGCCACCTACCTGCTCGACGTGGTCGACACGCTGATCAAGGGCGAGGCGCACTTCGCCCGCTTTGCGATGGAGTACCTCATCCGCACGCCCATCCTCGTGGGCCTGTGCATCGCGGCAGCCCGGTCGGCCAACCCGCGCTTTCACACGGCCTTCGTCGCGGGCACGCTGGCTTACCAGCTGTCGTGGATCTTCCGGCTCTTCGACACCTTGGATTGAGCCGCTGCGGCCAACAGGAACAGGACCTGCGTCCATGAGGGCAGGCTAGTATCCACGTCCTTCAACCGATACGGACCCTACCTACCGCCGTGAGCACCCTGCCCCCTTGCCCCCAATGCCATTCGGAATTTACCTACGAAGACGGCCTCAACCTTGTCTGCCCCGAATGCGCTCACGAATGGTCCGCCTCGGGCGCTGCCGCCGAAAGCGCGGCCGATGAGGGGCGGGTCATCAAGGATTCGGTCGGCAACGTCCTGAACGACGGCGACACCGTCACCGTCATCAAGGACCTCAAGGTCAAGGGCTCGTCGCTGGTCGTGAAGGTCGGCACCAAGGCGAAGAACATCCGCCTGATCGATGGCGATCACGACATCGACTGCAAGATCGATGGCATTGGCGCGATGAAGCTGAAGTCGGAATTCGTGCGCAAGGCGTGAGACCGGCCTGGCGCAGGCGGCGCAGCGTCTCGCTGTCCGCTCGTCACGCCGGTGCCGCGCGGACTTCCTAGCTGGCCAACTCCCGGCAGCGCGCGGCGTCCAGCGCATGGCCGCAGGCGTGGAACTCCCGCGCCGCCGCGGCGAAGCCTTCGCGCGCGGCAGCGACACGGCCGGTGGCCCGTTCGATGTGGGCCTGCGCCTCGTGCAACGACGCGTACCAGGCCGGCAACTTCATCACCACGTTGGCCAGGTATTCGGACTGCTGCTGGTGGCTGGCCGCCAGGTCCAGTTCGTGCGCCCTCGCGGCCGCGATGGTGGCCGGGATGGCGAAGGTGATGCGGCAGCCGGGGCAGCTTTCCAGCGGGCCGCGCACGTTGGCCTCGGCCTCCTCCAGCACGCCCAGCGCGGCATCGGGCTGCGTGGCCATCGCGATGCGGGTGCCGTAGATGCGGTCCAGCAGGTGGAAGCCGACGTCGGACTGGCGCGCGACATCGAGCGCTTCGTCGAGCAGGCCGCGCGCCCGGTCCATCTGCCCACGGTAGATCGCCAGTTCGGAGCGGCGCTGCAGCGACAGCGCTTCGCCGGTCGCGCCGCCGATCGCGCGGTGCATGCGCCCGCCGGCCACCAGGTCCTGCTCGGCGGCGTCGAGCTGCCCGCTGAGCAGCCAGGCCTCGCCGCGCAGCGTGACCGCGAACGCATGCCCGCGCGCCGCGCCCAGCCGCTGCGCTTCCGTGGCCAGCGCATCGGCGAACGCGATGACCTCTGCATAGGGCCGCGAGCCGTAGAGGAAGCGCTGCGTGATGCACAGGTGGCCGTCGAACACACGCACCGCCAGCTGCGGCAGGTGGCTCGTCTCCTTGAGGTCGGCCCACACGCTGCCGTGCAGGTCGCCGCGCGCGTGCGCCGCCGCGGCTTGCGACCAGGAGGCGATCACGAGCGTGCCTTCGTCGCCTGTCTCCAGGGCGATCCGGCGCACTTCGGCCGACCGGCGCGTGCCTTCGGCGGGGTCCCCGAAGCCCAGGGCGGCCGCGCCGCTGTAAGCCAGCGCTTCGGCGAGGCGCCCCGCCACCGTGGTGGGGTGCACATCCTTCAGGTACTGCAGGGCACCGGGCGGGTCGCTCATCTTCACTTGGGCCAAGGCCCGCTTGGCGCGCAGTTCGTGGGACAGCGCGTCTGGCGCGACGGCGGCGGCCGCATCGTAGGCGGCCAACGTGCCTGGCCGGCCCAGCGCGTCCAGGGACTCGGCACGCAGCGCCAATGCTTCCGGCTGCGCCGCCCGGTGCACGAGCAGCGGCTCGACGTGGCGCAACACGTCCTCGTAGGCGCCGAGGCGAAAGGCCTGGCGCGCAGCCGCCAGCGCACACGGCATCGCCTGCTCGGCGTCGCCCGCGGCGAGCCAGTGATGGCCCACCAGGCCCGGTGCCGCACCGCCTTGCGCGAGCCGGGCCGCCACGTCGCGATGCAGCAGCACACGCCGGTGCGGCGGGATGCCTTCGGCCAGCGCGTCCCGCACGAGTGCGTGGCGGAAGCGGTAGCGGCCATCGGCCACCACCAGCACGCCCGCGGCGAGCGCCTGGTCGAGCCGCGCCAACGCGTCGTGGCCCTCGTCTGCGGCCAGCGCCACGGCCGTGGCCACGTCGAAATCTTCGGCCGACAGCGCCAACCGGCGCAGGGCCTCCGTCGTGCCGGGGTCCAGGTCGCACAGGCGTTCGGCCAGGGCCGACGACAGGTTGCGGGACATCACCGCCGTGGCGCCGTCTGAGGTGGCCGCACCGCGCGCGAGCTCGACCACGGCAAACGGCAGGCCCTCGGCACGGCGCGCGATGGCGGTGGCGGCCTCGGCCGTCATCGGTGCGTCGGCTGAGCGGGCCGCGAGCAATGCCGCTTCCTCCTCGGACAGTGGCCCCAGTTCAAGGGCCTCCAGCTGGCCGGCGCGCTGCAAGCGCGAAGTGTTCCGGTCCAGCAGCGGCGGCAGCGCGTGCCGGCACGCGAGCAGCACGAACACCGGGGGGCCGCTTGCCGCCAGTTGCGTCAGCGCCTGGGCGCTCGCGTCGTCCGCCGCGTGCGCATCATCGACGATGAGCAGCACCGGCTTTTGCGCGGCGGTGGCCAGCAGCAGCCGGCGCACGGCGCCCACCATCTGGTGGCGCCCGAGCGGCAGGGCCAGCGGCTTCACGTCGCCTGAGGCGGTCATCTGCGCCAGCACAGCCTGGGCGTGCGCACCGATGGCCTGTGCCGCATCGGGCAGTTCGCCGAGCAAGGGCTCCACCAGGTCGGCCGCGATGCCGTAGGGCCGTGTCCAGTCGCCGGCCTGCAACGAGCGCACCTGCCAGCCCAGGCCCCGCGCTTCCTCGGCGACGCGGCGGCAGAACGCGGTCTTGCCCATGCCTGCCGGTGCGCGCACCACCGCGCCCCCCGGACGGCCCGCGAGGCTGGCGCGCAGCCACCCCAGGACACGCACCAGCTCCATGGCACGGCCGACAAAACGCGGCGCGGCGCCCTCCAGGCCCGCCACGCATTCGCGGTACAGCGCTTCGGCCGACGGGCCGGGGCGCATGTCCAGGGTCTGCTGCAGATGGTCGCGCAGGTGGCCGTACCAGCGCAGCGCCGAAGAGCGTCGCCCGGCCGCCAGTTCCTCGCGCATCAGCTGGACATGGGCCGCCTCGTCGGTGGGGTCTTCGCGCACCAGCCGTTCCAGGTCGCCGGTCTGGCGCAGCAGCCGCAGGAACTTGTCGCGCAGCCGCTGGCGCGGCGCCTCGGTCCAGGCTTCGTAGCGGGCGTCCGGCAGGAGGTCGCCACCGTAGAGCTGTGCGGCCGCCTTGCAGGTCTGCGGATCGCCGCTGCGCAGGGCCTCGTCCGCTGCGCGCTCGAACTGCTCGGCGTCGCACGCCACCGCATCGTGGTCGGGCAACAGGAAAACCCGGCCGCCTCGCAGCACCACGGCGTCGGGCTGGCCGATGAACTGGCGCGCGTGGTGCGCGGCCTTGCGCAGGTTGGCGCTGCCGGCGTCGGGGTCCAAGTGCGGCCACAGGGCGTCCACCACCTGCTCGTTCGCCAGGCTGCGTCCGGGCTGCAATGCCAGCAGCTGCAGCAGCTCGGCGGCGCGCCGGGTCAGCGGCACTGGTGGAATCTGCGGGTCATCGCCGGCCACGCTCAGGTGGAACGGGCCCAGCAGCCGGATGGACACGGCTTCGGACGACGGAGTCGGTGGGGGCGACATCGCGATTCCTTTCCCCCGGCACGGGCCGGGAACGTTTCAGGAACGCCAAGCGTGGAGCATCAGTATGCCGTCTATCGAATCTGGCGGGTGCAACGAATAGACGCATCACCCTCGCGCCCGCGGACCCTCAAGGAGTACCTCATGCATATCGCAAAAGACGCCGTCGACGTGAAGATGGAAATTCCCGGTGCCCTGATCCGGCAGCGTTTGAATTTCGGCGACGCGACCGGCTACAGCAAGATCAGCGGCGAGTACTTCACGCTGTCAGCGGGCGTCGACACGACGCCGCTCTTCCAGGGCCTGAACAACCACAACTCCTGCCAGTGCCCGCACTGGGGGTTCGTGCTCAAGGGCCAGATCACCACCACCGACGACGCCGGGGAGCAGGAGACCGTCCAGGCCAACGACCTGTTCTATTGGCCGCCCGGCCACAACGTCAAGGTCGACGCCGACGCGGAGATCGTGATGTTCAGCCCGCAACACGAACACACGCACGTGATCGACCACATGATCGAGAAGGTGAAGTCATGAACCCGAACAAGGCCCTCTGGGAAAAAGGCGACTTCACCCGCATCGCCGAGAGCATGCGCGAGAGCGGTGAAGACATCGTGCGGCACGCCCGCATCACGCCCGGCATGAAGGTGCTGGACCTCGGCTGCGGCGACGGCAACACCGCCATCCCGGCCGCCAAGCTCGGCGCGCAGGTGTTGGGCGTCGACATCGCCGCCAACCTGGTCGCCGCGGGCAACCGGCGGGCGGCCCAGGCCGGCCTGTCGGCCAGCTGCCGGTTCGAGGAAGGGGACGCCTGCGAGCTGCGGCTGGAGAACAAGTCCTTCGACCTCGTCATCAGCATGTTCGGCGCCATGTTCGCGCCCAAGCCCTTCGACGTGGCACGGGAGATGGTGCGTGTCACGCGCCCGGGCGGCCGCATCCTCATGGGCAACTGGATCCCGAACGACCCCACGCTGGTGGCGCAGATCCTGAAGATCAGCTCGTCGTATGCGCCCCCGCCGCCCGAGGGTTTCGTGAGCCCGATGGGCTGGGGCTCGACCCCGAACATCATCGAGCGCTTCGGCGCGGCGGGCGTTGCCTCGGAGGCCATCAGCTGGGAACGCGACAGCTACATCTTCGACTTCAAAGGCTCGGCGGCGGAATTCGTCGACACCTTCCGGCAGTTCTACGGCCCGACCATGAACGCCTTCGATGCGGCAGCCCAGGCGGGGCGCACCGACGAACTGCGCACGGAGCTGGTGACGCTGTTCCAGAGCCAGAACCAGAGCCAGTACCCCAACACCTGCCTGATCGCCGCGACGTTCCTGCGGGTAACGGTGGAGGTGGGCTGACCCGCGGCGTTCCGTCGGCTTCTGCGGCCGGTCCGGACCGCCGGACAGGTCGAGGGAGACAAAGAAAAAGCCCGGCAACGCAGGACGTTGTCGGGCTTTTTTGATTGGTGCCGCTTGTCGGAATCGAACTGACGACCTTCCGCTTACAAGGCGGGTGCTCTACCAATTGAGCTAAAGCGGCTGAAAGAAAGCAGTGCTGGCAACGATTCTAAGCGGCCGGCTTTGGGGCCGACCGCGTCGTCACTTGACGCGCTTGAGCGACGGCCGGGTGCCGCCACCGGCCGGCGGGCGCGGCGGCTCGTCGGTCGGGTCGGAAGGCGCCGAGCCGGCGTCGACCGTCTCGTCGCCTTCTTCGCCCGTCACCAGGTGGAACACCTTGCTGGCGTCGCCTTCGGTGCCGCGCGAGGCATCGCGCAGCGGCATGCGCGGCGCGCCGGACGGCGAGGCCGCAGCCGAGGCGGCGTCATCGCCATCGTCGGACGTGGTGGCGGCCGGCACGGGTGCCGGGAACGCCATGCCCTGTCCGTTCTCACGGGCGTAGATCGCGATCACGCGGCCGACCGGCACGCTGATCTCGCGCGCCGTGCCGGCGAAGCGGGCCTTGAACTCGATGAAGTCGTTGCCCAGCTTCAGCGAGCTGGTCGCGTCGAAGCTGATGTTCAGCACGATCTCGCCGTTCTTCACGTACTCGCGCGGCACCTGGACGGTGTCGTCGACCAGCACCGCGACATAGGGCGTGAACCCGTTGTCGGTGCACCACTCGTACAGCGCCCGGATGAGGTACGGGCGGGTGGAAGAGGACTCGAGCGCGTTGATCATGAAAGGCGGCGAAAAACGAAGGAAGCAAGCACGCAGCTTACTTACTTTCGCATGACCTTTTCGGAAGGCGTCAGTGCTTCGATGTAGGCCGGGCGCGAGAAGATGCGCTCGGCGTACTTCAGCAGCGGCGCCGCGTTCTTGCTCAGGTCGATGCCGTAGTAGTCGAGGCGCCAGAGCAGCGGTGCGATGGCCACGTCGAGCATCGAGAAGTTGTCGCCCAGCATGTACTTGTTCTTGAGGAACACGGGCGCGAGCTGCGTGAGGCGGTCGCGGATGTGCGAGCGGGCCTTTTCGAGCGCCTTCTCGTTGCCCTTGGCGGTGCGGTTCTCAAGCGTGGCGACGTGCACGAACAGTTCCTTCTCGAAGTTGAGCAGGAACAGGCGCACGCGGGCGCGGTCGACCGGGTCGCCGGGCATCAGTTGCGGATGCGGGAAGCGCTCGTCGATGTACTCGTTGATGATGTTCGACTCGTACAGGATCAGGTCGCGCTCGACCAGGATCGGCACCTGGCCGTACGGGTTCATCACGCTGATGTCTTCGGGCTTGTTGTAGAGATCGACGTCGCGGATCTCGAAGTCCATGCCCTTTTCGAACAACACGAAGCGGCAGCGGTGAGAGAAGGGGCAGGTCGTTCCTGAATACAAGACCATCATGGCGAGAGACTCCTAAAAATCAAAAAGAGTGGGTCGCCTGGGCAACCCACTCTGTGGGACCGGACGCACGAGGCGCCCGGTCGGCGTGAACGGAATTACTTGACGTCTTTCCAGTACGAGGCGTTCAGTCGCCATACGAAAACCACCGACATGGCCAGGAACAGCAGCACCCAGACGCCGATGCGCACACGGGTGTTCTGTGCCGGCTCGGCCATCCACTGCAGGTAGCCGACGAGGTCGCCCACTGCGCTGTCGAACTGCACCGGGGTCAGCGTGCCGGGGGTCACTTGCTCCCACTTGCCCGTGAACACGTCGGTGGCATGACCGTGCTGCTCGACCTTGGCGTGCACCGGCAGGCGCTCGCCCTGCAGTTCCCACAGCGGGTTCGGCATGGCGACGCTCGGGAACAGCAGGTTGTTCCAGCCGGTGGCCTTGGTGTCGTCGCGGTAGAAGCTGCGCAGGAAGGTGTACAGGTAGTCGGGGCCCGTGCCGCCGTGGCCGGCGCGCGAACGTGCGACCAGCGTCAGGTCGGGCGGCGTGGTGCCGAACCATTCCTTGGCCTGGCGCGCGTCGATGTTGGCCTTCATGGTTTCGCCGACCTTGTCGGTCGTGAACAGAAGGTTGTCCTTGATCTGCTGCTCGCTGATGCCGATGTCCTGCAGGCGGTTGTAGCGCATGAAGGCGGCCGAGTGGCAGTTGAGGCAGTAGTTGACGAACAGCTTGGCGCCGTTCTGCAGGGCCGCCACGTCGGTGGTCTTGTTGGGCGACTTGTCCCACGCCAGACCGCCCGATTCGGCGGATGCGGCCGCGGAGAAGGTCAGGCCCAGTGCCAAACCCATGACAGCGAGCCAGCCGGAAATTCTTTTCTTCATCGTGTTTCTCTCAAGCTCTCTTGCACTTGCGCGCGCATCAATGGGCGGCGAAGACCACGCGCTCGGGCACGGTCTTGAATTCGCCCTTGCGGCTCCACCACGGCATCAGCAGGAAGAAGCCGAAGTAGAAGAGCGTGCCGATCTGCGAGATGGTCTGGGCGATGTCCAGGGCGAACGAGCCGATGACCAGGTTGCCCCAGACGCCGGGCGCCTGGATGCCGAGGTAACCCAGGATCAGGAACAGGAACACGAACACGCCGTAGACATATTTGTGCCAGCTCGGACGGTAGCGGATCGACTTGACTTCGCTGTGGTCGAGCCACGGCAGGAAGAACAGGATGATGACCGAGCCGCCCATGATGACCACGCCCCAGAACTTGGCGTCGAAGGTCTTGAGCAGGAAGATCACGACGGCGGCCACGACCACCGCGGCAACCTTGAGGCCCATGCCCGACTTGCCCTTGATGAAGTTCCAGACGGCGGCGGCCGCGATGATCAGCGCGAACACGTTGACCATGTCGTCGGTGGTGGCGCGCAGCATCGAATAGAACGGCGTGAAGTACCAGACCGGAGCGATGTGGTTCGGCGTCTTCAGCGAGTCGGCCGGGATGAAGTTGTTGTACTCCAGGAAGTACCCACCGGCTTCAGGCGCGAAGAAGATCACTGCCGAGAAGATCGTGAGGAACACCACCACGCCGAAGATGTCGTGCACCGTGTAGTACGGGTGCGACGGGATGCCGTCGAGCGGATGGCCGTCGGGACCGCGCTTGGCCTTGATCTCGATGCCGTCGGGGTTGTTCGAACCCACTTCGTGCAGCGCGATCAGGTGGGCCACCACGAGGCCGAGCAGCACCAGCGGCACGGCGATGACGTGGAAGCTGAAGAAGCGGTTCAGCGTGGCGTCGCTCACGACGTAGTCGCCGCGGATCAGCAGGGCCAGGTCAGGACCGATGAACGGGATGGCAGCGAACAGGTTCACGATGACCTGGGCGCCCCAGTAGGACATCTGGCCCCACGGCAGCAGGTAGCCCATGAAGGCTTCGGCCATCAGGCACAGGAAGATCGCGCAGCCGAAGACCCAGATCAGCTCGCGCGGCTTGCGGTAGCTGCCGTACATGAGGCCGCGGAACATGTGCAGGTACACCACGATGAAGAACGCCGAGGCGCCCGTCGAGTGGATGTAGCGGATCAGCCAGCCCCAGGGCACGTCGCGCATGATGTACTCGACCGATGCGAACGCCTGGTTCGCGTCGGGCTTGTAGTGCATGACGAGGAAGATGCCGGTCACGATCTGGATCACGAGGACCAGCATCGCGAGCGAGCCGAAGATGTACCAGAAGTTGAAATTCTTCGGTGCGTAGTACTTGCCCCACTGGTCGTTCCAGAGCTTGGTCAGCGGGAAGCGGTTGTCGACCCAGTTGAGCAGCTTCTCGCCGGCGGGAGCGTTGGGGGAAACTTCGTGAAATTCAGCCATGTTCGTGGTCTCCCTCAGGCCTTCTTGCTGTCGTCGCCGATGAGCAGGCGCGTGTCGGACAGGTACATGTGCGGAGGCACAGGGAGGTTGTCAGGAGCGGGCTTGTTCTTGAAGACGCGGCCGGCGAGGTCGAACGTGGAACCGTGGCAAGGGCAGAGGAAGCCGCCTTCCCAGTCGTTCGGCAGCGAGGGTTGCGGGCCGGCCTGCAGGCGGTCGACCGGCGAGCAGCCGAGGTGGGTGCAGATGCCGACCACAACCAGCACATCGGGCTTGATCGAACGATGGCCGTTCTGTGCGTACTTGGGCGTGAATTCGTCGGGGTGACGCTTGGAAAGCGGATCGGCGAGCTGGCCATCGAGCTTGGCGAGTTCGGCGACCTGGTCAGGGCTGCGCTTGAGGATCCAGACCGGCTTGCCGCGCCATTCGACGGTGATCTTTTCGCCGACCTTGAGGGCCGAGATGTCCACTTCGACCGCGGCGCCCGCGGCCTTGGCCTTTTCGGACGGCTGGAATGTGCTCACAAAAGGGATTGCGGTGGCCACGCCGCCCGCTACGCCGGCACAGCTGGATGCGATCAACCACGTCCGCTTGCTTGTGTCGATCCGGGGCGAGCCGGAGGTCATGTCACTCATGGGGATCCTCTAAGTCTTCTTCGCTGGAGCAGGGGCTGACCTTTGCCACAGCAAGGTCAACCCGAGATTGTAGCGGGGCGCAAAAGGGTTTTTCAATGATTGCCGCGCGTGCGCACGGCGCCGCAGCACGTGCGCGACAGCACGCGACGGCCCTCGGCGCTCAGCTCAGCAGCCCGTACTGGGTCGCCTGCCGAACGGCTTGGGTGCGCGACTTGACGGCCAGCTTGCGGTAGATCCGCTTGGCGTGGAACTCGACCGTGTTGATCGAGAGGCAGACCGCTTCAGCAATCTGCCGATTGCTCCAGCCTTGCGCGATCAGGCGCAGCACATTGAGCTCCCGAGGTGACAGCAGCCCGGGAGCAGGCATCGGGGGCGAGACCGTGTCGCCGTCGCGCAGCGCGGACTCGACACCCTCCGGTTTCGCGGACGCCGCAATCAGGCCGAGGACGCGACGCGCGACGCGTGCGTCCATCGGCGAACCGCCGCGCTCGATCGAGCGCAGCAAGAAAGAGAGTTCGGCATCGTCGGTGCTCGTCAGCAGGTAGCCGGAGGCTCCTGACGAGATCGCAGCCTCGACCAGCAGGCGGTCGTCGTCCTTCGACATGGCGATGGCGTCGATCTGCGGGTAGGCACGCCGCAGGTGCGACAGGAGCGCGACGCCGCCGTCATCAGCCAAGTGCATGTCGACCAGCACCAGGTCATAGGGCAGCGCGGCCAGCAGACGGATCGCTTCCGCGTGCGTGGAGGCGATCACGACGCGGCGACCCGGGGCCAGATCACAAAGAAGGCGTCGCATGCGGTCGGCCAGGGCCAAGTCGCCCTCGACGATCAGCGCACCGAAGAAGGCGCAACCCAAGGCGGCGTACCGGCCAGCGAGTGCCGGCGCCGACTGTGCGCTGCTGGCGGACAGGTGATTCATCATGAGCAGACGCCTCCGATCACGCCATCGGCCGCGCGCCCGCACACTCGCACACCCTTCGCCACCCCACCTTCAGATAATCGAACCACGCATATCCCCTTGTTGTGCCCCGCGGCCTACCTTGAATGTCAACTTTCGTTTCGGGGTACTGCAGGAACAATGCCTGGGAGTCGGCCATGCGGCCCATTGCAACGATGGCTCGATGAGTGCGTTGATTTCATTGAAGAAATGCGACGGTAACGCCCGGGACCCCGCCGATGGAGCTGCGCGCCAGTCGCCGTCGTTACGGTCATCCTGGGCGGAACGTTACGTAGCATTGAGATACACATGTGCCCGTCACACTCACCCGCAAGAATCGGGGCAATACGCAGTTACAAGGATGCCGTGGCAAACGCCTCATCCTCCAGACCAAATTAGTTGCGGCACACTTCTGATGCTGCTAACCTCAAGTCAAGAGCATAAAAACCCTTTGAGAGGATCACTGTGAAGACGAACAAACTGGTTGCTACCGTCGCCCTTGCCACCCTGGCAATCTCGTCGGCTTTTGCCCAAACGCAGGTTACCCCTGCGCCCGCAAGCAACAATCGCGCATTTACGCCGGGCCCTGCTGGCGCTCCGAGCGCAACCGCTGCTGGCCTTGGCGGCCTGACCCCCGTTCAATGGGGCGCTGTTGCAGGCACCGGCGCACTGATGCTGACCCTCGGCAGCAGCAACAACGGCAACGGCGGCGGCGGCTTCTTCGTCCCCGGCACCGGCACCACCGGCACGGGCACCACCGGCACGCGTTAATGCTGGTTGCCCTCCTGAAAGGAGGGCATTCGCTGAAAAGTCCGCGCGTTGCTTCCGCCACGCGACTCTTAGAACGTTGCCTTTTGGCAACGTTTTTCTTGGGCGTTGGCGGTTGCTCCTCCGGAACTTCAGCCATGCTGGATTCAGCTCGACTGCTGTATCGCGGCGAGTCTGCAGCAACCCAGCCCAATTTCAATCCCAGCTATCGGTACCTGCGGGCCACCGTCGATGGGCGCGTCCTGTACATGGTGCTCGGCTATATCGATCAGCGCGCCGAAGGGCCCGTCGAGGTTTGGTACAGCGGCACGGGTGAAGTCGTCCGACTTCTGAATGGTCAACTGGTCGGCACGACCGGGCTGTCCATCGACTGGCGCGACGTTCGACTTGCCAACCCACCCGCCTGGCGAGCTCACACTGCCAACACCACGCAGACCTACGCGCGCGAACGCGACCTGATGCCCGGCTATCGCTTCGGCATTCGCGACGATATCGCGCGCACATCGATCGCGCCGCCCACCGACAGCGCGCTCGCCGGCGCGCCCGCAAGCTCCTTGCGTTGGTATGAAGAGCGCAGCGTCTCCCGCCCTGCGGCAGCCTCCGTTCCTCCCGCCCGCTTCGGCGTTTCATTTGCTTCTGGCGCCCCTCAGGTCGTGTATTCGGAGCAATGTATTTCCCGCGACCTCTGCATGAGCTTCGAACAGTGGACACCCCCCGCACCAGCAGCCGGCACCGCGGCGCGCGCTGGTACATGAGCCCCCTCTTCCTGCGAGCCATCAGCCCCCCGCATTGGCCCCGTCGAACGGCCCTTGCCTGCGCGTTGATGGCAAGTCTTGGCGCCGCGGCGGAGCCGTCGCAGAACGCAGCGACCGTTGAACCCGCAAGCGATGCCGAAGTGCGACCCGGCGAACGACTGAGCACCTGGCTGCTGCGCCAACCCGAGGGCTCGGCCGCACCCGGGCTGGCATGGCGCGTGCCGCAGGAGCGACTGGCCCAGCAGTTCCTGAAGAACACCCTGCTCGTGCGCCTCGAGGCGGCCAGCAGGCGTGCACCGCGCTCCGAGCAACTCGATCGACTGAAGCTCATCACGTGGCTGCAAAACCTGCCGGTCACCGGCCGCGTGGCACTGGGCATCGTGGACCCCCGCTGGCTGCAGGCGCACCCGGATCAAGACCCCGTGCTGTCGGCCGGCCAGCAGCTCGTTGCGCCCTCCCCGCAATTGAAAACCATCGCGGTTGTCCGCCCCAATGGCGAGTTGTGCCACGTGGCGCACGAGGCCGGCCGGACCGCCTGGGACTACGTCATCGCCTGCGCACCTGACAGCACCCACGATTGGGCATGGGTTGCACAACCCGACGGCCGAACATCGCGCGTGGGCATCGCCCCCTGGAACGGCCACCCCTCCGATGAGCCGGCACCAGGTGCATGGATCTGGGCAGCGCCGCGCGGCATGACCGAACTGGTCGACGCGTCGGAAGGCATTATCAAGTTCCTGGCGACCCAGGACCCTTCGCCTCAGACAGCGGCGCTGGGCACCACCACCGCCGCACTTGCAACAGCCAAGCCGGCCGCAGCAATCACTACGTCCATCCCGCCGTCAGCTCCGCCGGAAAGCGTCATCTCAGTGCGCCCCGACGCATCGGCCCCGCAATACAAGGCGCCTCGCACAAGCAGCAACGACTGGGGCGAAACCGGCCTGCTCCAGACGCCGACGGCACGCATGGGCGAGGCCGGTGATTTCCGTACGTCGATCAGCCACGTGTCGCCCTATACGCGACTGAACGTGATGTTCCAGCCACTGGACTGGATGGAGGCGGGCTTTCGCTACACCTCCATCAGCAACCGCGCGTATGCCGCCAGCACCACTGGCCAGAGCAACAAGGACAAGAGCATCGACGTGAAGCTGCGGCTGCTGCGCGAATCCGCGTATGTGCCTCAGGTTGCGCTGGGCTTTCGCGACCTTGGCGGTACCGGCCTCTTTTCGGCCGAATACCTGGTCGCCAACAAGCGCTACGGCGATCTCGACTTCAGCCTCGGCATCGGCTGGGGGTACCTGGGCAACAGCGGAAACATCCGAAACCCCTTGCTGGCCCTGAGCAATCGTTTCAGAACGCGCACGGTGAGCTCAGCAACGGGCGGCGAAGCAAATTTCAAGGCCTTCTTTCGAGGGCCAGCTTCCTTGTTCGGCGGCGTCGAATGGCGCACGCCCTGGGATCCCCTGACCGTCAAGCTCGAGTACGAAGGCAACAACTACAAGAACGAGCCTCAGCAGAACAACCAGGTTCAGCGCTCACCTTTCAACATCGGACTGGAATATCGCTACTCACCCGGCGTCGCCTTCACCGCCGGCCTGGAGCGCGGCAACAAAGTGATGGTGGGCCTGACCCTGTCCACCAACATGGCGAGCATGCGAGCCAGCAAGCCCGCAGATCCGCCGCCGCCCCGCTTCACGCCGGAGGCTCCAGCCAATCCACCCGGATGGGCCTCCACCGCTGCGGAGATCCAGGCACGCACCGAATGGACCGTGCAGCGCATCGCGCCGCAAGGCGACAGCGCGCACGTCTGGATCACCGAGAGCCACACGGTGTACCGCGAGGCCCGCGTGCAGCAGGTCATTGCCGTCATGCATCGCGATGCGCCGGCGTCGATCAAGCACTTCATCCTTCACTACAACGAGCGCGGACTGGCACTGCACACTCAAGTAGTCGATCGCAGCGAGTGGGTGACGGCGCACTACCAGGCACAGACGCCCGCAGAACTGCGCGCCACGGACCAGCGCGACTACGCCCCGCCGCGCGGCCGGACCGAAGACGGGCTCTACGTACCGGCATCGCCGCAGCGCACACCCACTGATACAACCGCCACCGCATCGTCCGGCGAGACGCCGGCCATGGCGCCATGGGAGCGGCGCACGGAAAGACTCACCTTCGGCCTGACTCCGAGCTTCTCGCAGATCCTCGGTGGCCCTGATGCCTTCCTGCTCTATCAGCTCGGCGTCTCTGCCACTGCGGAGTACCGCTTCACGCCGAGCACCTGGGTGAACGCCGCGCTGAACTGGCGCCTGCTCGACAACTTCGACAAGTTCACCTACACGGCGCCTAGCAACCTTCCCCGCGTGCGGACCTACCAACGCGAATACGCGACGACCAAGCGGTTGACGATGCCGGTGTTTCAGCTGACCCACGTGGGCCGCCTGAACGAAGACCAGTACTACAGCGTCTACGGCGGCGCCCTCGAGTCGATGTTCGCCGGCGTGGGCGCCGAATGGCTCTACCGCCCGTGGCGCAGCAAGTTCGCCTTCGGCATCGACATCAACCATGTGCGCCAGCGCGACTTCGCGCAGGACCTCGGCCTGCGCGACTACAAGGTCAACACCGGCCACGCCACGCTCTACTGGGACACGGGCTGGAACGGGGTGCAGGCTAGGATCAGCGCGGGCCAGTACCTTGCAGGCGATCGCGGCGTCACCCTCGACATCAGCCGCCGCTTCGACAACGGCGTGACGATCGGCGCCTGGGCCACCAAGACCAACGTGTCCGCCGCACAGTTCGGCGAAGGCAGCTTCGACAAGGGCATCTACGTTTCCATCCCCTTCGACGCGTTGCTGCCGCGCTCGAGCAAGTTCACTGCGAACTTTGCCTGGGCTCCGCTGATACGGGATGGCGGCGCCAAGCTGGGACGGATCAACCCGCTGTTCGAGATGACGTCGATACGGGATCCGAAGGCTTTCAGCTTCTCGCCGCCCGACGACAAAGCACCCAAGGCGGGGGACAACATCCTCGACTTCAAGCGGGCGCAATAGGCGCCGCCGGCTGAAAACAAAAAAGCCCCGATCCGGGGCTCTTGGTCTCAATATCACCCCCGGCGAGTCGGGGCGGAAAAAATGAAGCAGCTCTATCGAATCAGATCGCCACGGGAATCTGGTTCGGCGCGGATGGCTGGTTGGCCTCGCCCATCTGCGCAGCGCCGACTGCCGCTACGAGCGGCTGAGCGCAGTCACGCACACGGTGACGCTCCATATGCACCCAATCCACCACCTCCGCGTGAGGCCGATAGCCGGGCAGCATCTGCGTCAGCGTCTGCTTCAGCATCGGCACATCGCTGCTTTCGAGTGCCGCATTCAGCGTCTCGAACTGACGCCAGAGTTCATTCCATGGCAGGCAGGGATCGTGCGCCTTCATGACACGCGGATGCGCCGTAGGCATCGCGCTGTCACCAATCAGGAGCTCTTCATAGAGCTTCTCGCCGGGTCGCAGCCCAGTCACCTGTAGCTCGATATCGCCATCCGGCGAATGCTCGTCACGGACCGTGCGCCCCGAAAGCTCCACCAGCCGGCGGGCGAGGTCGATGATCCTCACCGGTTCGCCCATATCAAGCACGAAGACATCGCCGCCCTGCGCCATCGCACCCGCCTGAATCACCAACTGGGCGGCCTCGGGAATGGTCATGAAATAGCGCGTGATGTCTGCATGCGTCAACGTGATCGGGCCGCCCGCCTCGATCTGCTTTCGAAACAGCGGCACCACCGAGCCACTGGAGCCGAGTACATTGCCGAAGCGGACCATCGAGAAGCAGGTGTACGAACTCTGCTGTGCCAGCCCCTGCAACGCCATTTCAGCGACGCGCTTGCTGGCCCCCATGATGTTCGTCGGCCGCACGGCCTTGTCGGTGCTGATCAGGACAAAGTTAGGAACCTTGCACTCCATGGCAATCCGCGCCGTCGTGAGCGTGCCCATCGCGTTGTTTCGCACACCCTCTGCCGGGTTGTGCTCGACGAGCGGCACATGCTTGTACGCCGCCGCGTGATAGACCGTATCGGGGCGCCAGGCGCGCATCACTTCACGCAGCCGCGCCGCATCGCACACCGAAGCGAGCAGTGGGACGACACGTACGTTCGGCGCCAACTGCTCCAGCTCCTGGTGGATGCCATAGAGCGCGTATTCGCTCAGCTCTACGAGCAGCAGCGTGGAGGGCGACAACTGAACGATCTGCCGGCACAGTTCGCCGCCGATGGAGCCACCAGCACCGGTGACAAGCACCACTTGGCCGCGGATGTGCTTGTGCAGCAGATCCGCCACCGGCTCGACCGGATCCCGCCCCAACAGGTCTTCGATGTCGACTTCAACTAAGTCATTGACTTGGACCTTGCCGTTGGCCAGATCCAACAGACCCGGAAGCATGCGTACATGCAGATGCAAAGGCAACAGTTGGTTCAAAATTTCGACACGACGGCCGTGACTTGCCGAAGGCATTGCAAGCAGGACATCCGTGATGCCCCAACTGGCCGCGTTGTCCTTGAGCCAATTTGAGGACTGGATGCGAAGGCCGTTGATCGTATTGCCCTGAAGATGCGGAGAATCGTCGATGAAGGCGCGGATTACCATGTCTCGGCTTTGCATCAACGCTGCGGCCAACTGCAAACCGGCGCTACCTGCACCGTAGATCACGACCTGAGGCAGTTGCTTGCGCTGCAGTGCACTCATATAGAGGCCGCCCAACCAATAGCGCGCAAACATGCGCGAGCCAGCAATGGCCAAGAACAACAGCAACGGCACCAGCAAACCCACGGTGCGCGGGACGCCCTGCACGGCAACCACCGAAAAGATCAATGCATAGCAGAGGCCAAAGAGCACGCTCGCGCGCACGATCGCCATCAGCGCGGCCGCTCCGGCATATCGGAAGATGGCCCGGTAGAGCCCGAACACCACGAAAAGCGGAAGCGCCAATGCGACAGCCACCGCAACGGCCGACCACTGAACGCCACGCAGTGTCATCCATTGCTCGAAACGGAAACTGAACGCCAACCAGACGCACAGGACGCAGAGCGCTGCGTCGACCCCCAGAGCCAGCATGCGCTTCATGGGGCGCGGCAAAGCGAGCAAGGGCGCAGCCAGACGATTGATCACACTGAAAACTCCTGCGGCGGTTGGAGTGCGCCGCGCTGCAACAATTGTCCGTGAAGGGTACCCACCCCTCCCCCCCAATTCAGGGGATTCGCGACACTCATAATGTCATTTTTTGTATCTTTTGCATCGACATGACTTTGGTCATAGGGCGGCTGATTAGCTCACTCGATCAGCTGTCCCTTGGGCAGCAATGACCGATTCGAGCCCTGAGTGCCTGCTGCATGACCACATCCGCGAGGCAGTGGGCGCCAACGCCCTGACTACAATGCCAACGGCGTGCCCAGCCACCCTTCGGCTCTCTTGTTTAGATAGCGCGATTCAATCGCTCAACGAAGGACAAATGGTGAGGACATTTCTGTATGACATGTGATTCATGCTGGACATGGAGCACGCGGCACGCAATACGTTGAATCTGATAACTAGAGGCACAAGCCTTCGCCGGGAGCCAAGTCTCATGAAATCTGTTCTGGTGGTATGCATTGGCAACATCTGCCGTAGCCCGATGGGGGAAGCATTGATTGCTGCAGCGTTGCCGCAGGTTCAAGTCGCGTCAGCAGGAACTGGGGCCCTGGTTGGTCACCAAGCAGATCCGATTGCACGCAAACTCATGGCCGAACGCGGCATCGACATCGAGGCCCACCGTGCACGCCAACTTACAGGGCAAATGTGCCAACAGGCCGACCTCATCCTTGCGATGGACGAAGCCCAGCGGATTCACATCGGGCAGCGCCATCCATTGACCCGGGGCAAGCTGTTTCGCTTGGGCGAAGTCGCACGCGTTGACATTCCCGACCCATATCGCATGGGCCGTCCGGCCTTCGAGCACGCCCTGCAACTCATCGCTGACGGCGCCCAAGCCTGGGCCGAACGCATTCGCAAACTCTCATGACTTCTTCCGCTTCCACTTCGGCTCCTTCCGCAGCACTCGCGCGCGACGATGACAACGATGCAATTCATCTGTCCGAGTACTTCGATATCTTGCTTGACCGAAAGTGGCTGGTGGCAGGCGTTACTGCCGTTGCGCTCGTCATCGGTACGGCCTACGCACTCCTGGCTACACCGATATATCAGTCAAACCTACTGATTCAGGTTGAGGACTCCGCCCCTGATGCCAAGAACTTTCTTGGCGACACGGCAAACCTCTTCGATGTGAAAACGCCTGCCACAGGCGAGATTCAGATTATTCGCTCGCGATTGGTTATTGGAGGAGCCATAGCGGCGAAGCAGCTGAACATCGATGCACAGCCACGCTATCTCCCCTTCATTGGTGAATGGCTCTCGAGACATGCCAAAGAACTGTCGAACCCCGGCTTTCTTGGCATAGGAGGCTACGTTTCTGGAACCGAAGCAATCAGCATTGCCAAGTTCGATACTCCTTCCGTACTCGAAGATCAGAAGCCGTTCATGATCACCGCGCTAGCCGGCGGCCAATACACTCTGGCTCATCCCGATCTTGCGGAGCCACTAACCGGCACTGTTGGCAAGGTACTTACTCAGCAGTTGCCCGAAGGCACCATTACATTGGTGGTTTCGCGGCTTGACGGCAGGCCTGGTGCCGAGTTCCTAGTTTCGCGTACTTCACTGCTCGCCACTACCGAAGATCTTCAGAGACGCCTTCAACTCGCCGAACAAGGCAAGCAATCGAATGTGATCAGTGCTTCGCTCGAAGATAGTGACCGCGATCGCCTCCAGCGCACACTCAATGAGATCGGGGCTCAATACGTTCGCCAGAACGTCGAACGCAAGGCCGCCGAGGCCGAAAAAACTATTGAATTTCTCGATCGACAGCTTCCCGAGTTCAAGCAGCAACTTGAAGACTCAGAGGATGCTTACGCACGCTTTCGCAATCAGAATGGCACCGTCGCCTTTGATGAAGAGGCGAAAGCAGCACTGACCATGTCGGTGCAATTGCAGACCAAACTGCTGGAATCCCAGCAACTGCGCCGCGAGCTGCTTTCGCGCTTCACCGAGAGCAACCCCAAGGTCCAGATGATCGACGGCCAGATCGCGGCCATTCGCCATGAGATCGAAGGCCTTGAGACTCGTGTCAGCGCCATGCCAGCCGTTCAACGCGACGCCCTACGGCTTGAGCGCGATGTACGCGTCAATGGCGAGCTCTACAAGTCACTGCTCAATAGCTCACTGCAACTCCGCCTTGTGAAGGAAGGCAAGATCGGCAACGTGCGACTGCTCGATACCGCTGTCGAACCGAAGAAGGCCGTCAAACCGCAGAAGCCCTTGGTCGTCGCGCTTTCCCTGGTGCTCGGATTGTTGGCTGGCGTGGCCTTTGCCATTGTCCGAAGCAAGCTTTCAAGCGGCATCCAGAACCCGCAAGAAATCGAGGAGCGTCTCGGCCTAAACGTCTATTCCGTGGTGCCATTGGCGCTCGAACAGGAAACGATTCTGGAGCATATTGCAGGCGGCGCGAAGGGTGTGCAATTGCTGGCCGTAACCTCCCCCGAGAGCCTTGCCATCGAGAGTCTGCGTAATCTGCGTGTTTCCCTGCAACTGACTTTGATGGAGACGGGGAACAACCGCGTGCTTATCACGGGCGCTACGCCTGGCGTGGGCAAGAGCTTCGTCTCCGGCAATTTTGCCGTCATCATGGCGCAGGCCGGTAAGCGTGTTCTGTTGATCGATGCCGACCTACGTAAGGGTCATCTTCAGAAAGCTTTCGGCTTGCCACGAAAGGGCGGCCTGGCAGACGTGCTGTCGGGCGAGATGACGCCCGAGCAAGCGATTCATGCTCAAGTGGTCCCGAATCTGGACGTCCTGACCACGGGCGCCTACCCGTTTAATCCTGCCAATATGATGCTGTCGTCAGCACTGGGCGAATTGTTGGACGCCTTTTCGGAAAGCTACGACCTGGTGGTGATCGACAGCCCACCGGTGCTAGTGGCCGCCGATGCCGCTGCAGTTGCTGCGCATGCCGGTGCTGTGCTGCTGGTGGCTCGCGACAACCTGACCCAGTTAGGCGAGTTGAACGAGAGCGTCAAGCGGCTCGCACATGCCGGCCAACAGGTCAACGGCGTAGTCTTCAATGGCATGGACCTTTCCCGCAGGCACTATGGTAGCTACGGCTACAAGTACGGCGGCTACCGATACACTGAGTACAAGTACAAAGAAGCTGGGGTAGCCGCTGAGTAATACTCGGCCCTGCGAAATTCATCTCCTCGTCCACTTCGCTGGCGCAGAGGGATGGTGACGCCCATGGGCACCAGAGCTTGCTGGTGCGGGAATCTCAACCCAGGATGCGAGAGCGATGGCGGCAGGCAGACGCAACAAGAAGCCCTTGAGCCCGAGGCGCACGACGGCGCGCAGCAGCCGGCGGATGTTGTAGTCCGCCGCACGGCGCACCGCTGACAGCGCGTAGCCGGAGGCCCCCCCGCAACCAGTGGCTGCAACGGCTCGCCCAGCAGCGACGCGCGGGTTTGCCCCTCCAGCCGGCGAACGCCAAGCCGGCCCATCACGATGGAGCACCACTGGCGCCCCCTTGCCGAGCATCGGCATGACGTGGAACACCTCGCGCTCGAACATCCGGTCGAAGCCTAGCCAGAATGTGCGATAGACCGCGCGAGCTTCCTCACCCAACATGAGCATCCGGTCGTTCCATCTTGACCCGAGTCCGAGATCCTCAGGAGGCGGTCACGGATCCGACGAAGGCGACGCACTCCACGGGGTTGAGGGCGGCCAGCAGCAGGTATTTCGCGACCTCGCTGCGCACACGCAGCAAGTCTTGGTCGCCGAGGCACCCGTAGACGAAAGCGAGCAGGTAGCGCTCGGGGTGCTCGTCGCAGAACTGCTGGACCAGTTGGCCCGCCAACTCGCCCAGCAATTTCTCGTTGAAGCGGGCACGCACCGTCAAGCGCTGCATGCACTTGTCCTGCACCTCTTCCGAGACGACTGGCCACGCATGGCCGCTGCGCGTCATCGCCTGGAACGTCACGAACAGGATGTGCAGCGGCACCTCCGGCTCCACCATGCCGACGCTCATGCAAGGCAACACAAGGATCGAGGCGAGTATGTTGGGCTGCTGAGCGAAGATCTCGTCGGCTGGGCGCGCCTTCTGATCCTGCCCCATGCCGTTGACGTCGATGGCCGCCTGGACCACTACGGCTTACGTGATCACGCTCATCTTCCTCAGCTCGGCCACCAGCGATGTGGCAGCAGTTCATCCAGCCGATAGCTGCGATGCGCGCCAGCAAATCGCGCAGGTACGCCCACGGATCCAGGCCGTTGAACTTGCGCACAGCGCGTCAGCCAGAGCGCGCAACTGGGCGGCGGACAGCGCGCAGCACACGGGAGCTTCACGTGCAGGCCACCGCGCTGGAGTTCGATGCGGATGTCGAGCTGGGGTGCTGGGGCAGCGGCCACAGGCTCAGGCCGCGGCAACTCGACAGGGTCAAGAGGACCGCATCGCCCATGCGCTGAGGCCGCGACCCGCGAACTACTTGCGCACGACGTTGGTGTTCAGGCCGCGCGCAATGGCCACGGCCGAGACCGACGCGCCGGGCACGCCGGCAGTCGGCCAGAATGCGTGCCTTGAACTCGGCACTGTGGACTCGGCGATTGGAGCTATTGGGATACATGGCTGTCCGCCAAAAATAGGTGGGCGCTCATCCCCGAAGGGCGGCACGGCGGGCGCAAGATGGTATCGCCAGACGCTCAGCACCCATTTCCTTGACAGCCCACATGTTCGCAGCGTGGCCGGCCAGCTCCGAAGTTTTTTGTCTCAGCGGGCATATGCGCGTGCAGGCTCTCAGCGGACTCCTGACCGCTATAGACCACTTCGCGGTCTTCAGCGCCTTATCCAGTGCTCATCGGTCTCGCCATTCAGGCGACTGTAAGGATGCATTTCCGCCTGCAACACAAGGGGACACAATCAGAGAATTCCTGTAGGCTGATCACTAAATCCGCTTTAGGCCAGCCAGCTTCACCGCCCAACTAAAATATGAAGGGAATTGCGCTAATGAGATTTTATCTCGCAGTTTTTATCTTGGCACTTCTTGGTGCGAGTAGTGGATCGCATGCACAGCCGGCAAGCAAAACTTTTATCGTAACGCATTCCATGAACTACAAGAATGCAGTGGATCTTTCTTTTTACGGAGTTCCGAAGAGCCCCATGATCTACGAGGCCTTGCTCTTTCCTTCTAGGAAATCAGACCAAATCCTTGAAGGCGAAGAGTTGAAGAGAGTGATAAATGGAATAAAGCTCGGACCATTGCCATTGATACTTGATATTGAGCGTTGGAGCATTTATTCGGATAACGAGAATGTCCGAGAGAAAAATAGAGAAAAATTTTTAAATGTCTTGGAAAAAATCAGAGTCGCGCGTCCTGGGATCAAAGTTGGGTACTATGACGTCGTTCCGACCATGAGATATTGGTCAGTGGTTGATGTGGCGAGAAAATTGGAAAAGAGAAGTTGGGAAAATTTAAACAAGAGAGCCTCTGAGGATTTTGCACCACACGTGGATGCCATATTTCCGTCGCTCTATACGCTCTATGGCGATCAGCAAGGATGGAAGACTTACGCAGAAGAAGCTTTGCGAATCAGCAAGTCTTTTGGCAAGCCTGTCTACTGCTTTTTATGGCCAAAGTATCACGGCGGAGATCGAGAACTCACCGGGAAATATTTGTCTGCAGAATATTGGAATTTAGAGTTAGAGACTTGCTATAAATATGCCGACGGCATTGTCATCTGGAATCATGAGCCGCATAAAGAATGGGACCCGAATGCTGAATGGTGGCAACAAACCTTGAAGTTCATGAGGGTCCATTCGCTTTCGAAATAAATTGGTCCTTCGGAGCCGGTGAGGTTGAGAACGGGGTAGGCAGGCACCGAAGTAGTCGACCCTGTAAAACTCACCCGACCGAGCTGGTCGCCCTGGAGGCCCGCATGCGCAGATGCGGCGCGCAGCAGCCACCGGATGGTGAAGCCCACGGCGCACTGCCAATCGCCCAAGGCCTTGACCCTGCCCCGATGGGTGATCTGGATGCCCGGATTGGGCTGCACCACGCCCCACAACCTCACGCATCAGGCGGGCGAAATGCGATGCTGGTGCCGCCTCGATTTGCGCCCAGGGAGTCGGCTGGCCAGCATCACCAAGGGGTGGCGCAGATCGATCATCTAGGCCAGGCGCGGGCGGGAAAAATCCGCGATGTCGGCTGACTGGGGCGCTGACAACACTTCCGGGAATCAGCGTCGGATCCAACGATCCTCGCGGATCGGCAACCTATACGAACCAACGAAACTCAGTATTCGTGTGTGTTACCAGGGATTTGCAGGGCCGACAACGTAGGGGGGAAATCAGGAACCTGATTATCGCTGGGCCACCCAGCTCATCAGTCGCGCGAACACCTGCCCGACAAGGAGGCCGAGGCCATCCGCCCAGAGGTCGCTCCACTCAGCGTACCGATCAGGCGTGAAAGACTGCAGCAACTCGATGAGCGCACCATAGGCCAACAGGCTCGACAGCACCAAGCTCAATCGCCTCGGCCATGCCTTGTGCGCCAGGAAGGCCAATGTTGCAAAGGCCAGTACATGATTGCTCTTGTCCCAGCCGGTGGTGGGCATGAACGTCGAGGGAGGTGCGAGCGACAACGCAAGAATTGCACAAACACAAGCCCAGAAAGCCCAAGCCGATAGCAGACCAATATTCAATCTCACCTGGTTACTCTCTTTTGGGCACGAGCAGCATGAGGCATCAGTTCAGGCCTCAACCACTTCGCCCGCACGCAGCACACATTCAGCGGGAATCTTGACTCCATAAGCGAGCGCTGAGCCCACACGCATCCACGCCGAACGCCCAAGCACACTGCCTCCAGCCATGCTCGTATTGACACCGAGATGACCAAATGACTCCACCACACAGTCATGATCGACAACAGCGCCGCAGTTGACGATAACGCCCTCGCCCAGCTGAGCCCCGGTTCCGACGATAGCGCCGGCCATGATGGCACTGCCCTCCCCGATGGTGGCTGTGGGCGACACGATGGCTGCCGGATGAACCACCATCGCCAGCGTCAATCCCTGCGCCTTTACTTGCTGATGCAGAGCCTCGCGCAACGCGTTATTGCCGATCGCCACGATCACCGTATCGATTCGGCCACGGCAGTCGGCCAGCATTGCGGTTGTGCCCCAGACCGGGCAGCCCCACAAATGATGCTGCTGTGACTTGGCCGCGTCGTCCAGGAACGCCGTCAATGCATAGTCCTGCCCGAGCAATGCGGCCTCAGCAACGGAACGTCCGTGACCACCCGCGCCAATGATCAGCAAGCGCTTTTTCATCTGCTGCCTCATATTCAGTGCGTCACACCTTCGCGCCTCAGCACCTTGACGAAGGTAAGCCATAGGATGCGGATATCAAACCAGAACGAGCGACGCTGAAGGTATTCGATATCGAGCTGGACCTTGGCAGGGATAGGTAATTCATCGCGTCCATTCACCTGCGCCCAGCCCGTCAGGCCCGGCGCCAATACATCCACACCATGCTGCGTCCGCAGATCGATCAGATCCTGCTGATTGAAGAGCGCTGGTCGGGGCCCCACAAAACTCATGTCCCCGACCAAGATGCTCCAGAGTTGCGGCAGTTCGTCGAGACTGCTTTTGCGCAGAAAAGAGCCGATAGGCGTCAGATACACCCTGGGGTCGGACAACAAATGCGTAGCTACTGCCGGCGTACCGACACGCATGCTACGGAACTTGGGCATCTTGAAAATGCGGTTATCGCGGCCGATCCGATCAGACCAGTAGAGAGCAGGCCCGCGAGAGGTAAGGCGTACTGCTATCGCCACGATCATGATGGGCAACAGCAACACGCCCCCCGCGCACAATGCCAAAAACAAATCAAACAGACGCTTCACGCCAATATCCTTCTGCAGTCCTTTTCAAGCCCTCGTCAACCGAAATGGGGGGCGTCCACCCCAGCAAGTCCCTCGTCTTTGAAATGTCGACTTGCAAAGAGCCACAGAGTCGTTGCGCGACATGGGCTTGACCCAGCATCGAAGCGCCTCGCTCCAACCAACTCGCCGGAACAGGAAGCAGCCGCGCAGGCTTCCCCATGGCCTGCCCCAGGCGTTTCAGCAGTTGTGCGGTGGAAAGATCTTCACCGTCCGAAACCAGAAAAGTCTGATTGCCCGCTGCGGGGTGGTGCACGCAAGAGGTCAACAGATCCACCAAGTTGTCGAGCGACACCATGCTTCTGCGATTGCCGGTGATGCCCCCGAGCGGCAACGGAGTTCGGTGCGCGACGATGCTCATCATCGTGCGGAAGTTCGCCTTGACGCCCGGGCCGTACACGAGAGGCGGACGAACGATCACCACTTCCATTCCGGTTTGCGTTGCCAGTTCTCGCAAGGCCTGCTCCGCCTCCAGTTTGGAAACGCCGTATGGATCCACCGGCGCTGTCGGCCCATCCGCTGAAAAAGCACTGCCGATCGACGTTGCTTCTCCGTTGGCTTTGATGGAGCTCACGAAGACAAAGCGTCGCACCCCCGCCTCTGCGGCTTGCCGCGCCAGTCGCAACGTTCCATGAAGATTCGTGCGCCGATATTCCATCAATGGATCGCTCGCACCGTCCGACATCACGTGGACGCGGGCGGCGGTGTGGATCACAGCGTCAACATTTGCGACAGCTTCTTGCCAGTCAGTTTCCGCGCTGAGGTCGCCGACCATCGCGGTTTCGACCTTGAACTTCTCGAGCGCGGATTCACGACGAATCGCCGCGCGTACAGGCAGGCCATCAGCGAGCAGCCGCGCAATCAGCGCAGTACCTACAAAGCCCCTCGCTCCCGTTACCAAGATCATCTTGCCTCGCTTTGTTTTTTTGTGGCCGAGGCGGGAAAGGACAGCGACTGAAGCCATCCTTCCAATCGATTGATCAGCGAGCCTCGCTCGAATTCGCTGGCACTCAACGCAAGGCCATTCGCGCCCATTGCCTCGCGTTCTTCAGCCGATTTTTTCGAGAGATCCAGAACTGCCTTGGCAAGCTCCTTGCGATCCCCTGCGTTGCAAGTCAAACCAGCCGCGGCATTTTTCACCACGTCAGCACCTTCGCCGTTCAGCATGGCCAATACGGGAACGCCTGCTGCCAGATACGACTGGAGCTTGCCAGGAATGGTCATGGAGAAGATCGGCTCGTTCTTCAAGCTGACCAGCAATGCGTCGGCATGCTTGAAGAAAGAGGACATTCGCTCCACTGGGTGCCGTCCCAGCATGTGGACGCACTCCTGCAATCCGCGCCGCTGGATTTCATCGGCCACCCACTGCGCCATTCGGCCATCACCAACGATCAACCAACGGATGTTTCTGTGTTCCTTGAGCATCTCTGCCGCCGCAAGGATCGCCGGAAAATCTTGAGCATCGCCGATGTTTCCAGCGAACATCACATTGAAGCTTTCCGGTTGGACCTGTACCTCAGGCGCAGCAACCGCTTGTTCTACATCGAACAGCGTCTCGGCCCAACTGGGGAAGTACTCGATTCGGCCGCTGTTGCCCGCGTACTTCTTGATTTGAGGCACAAAGCTTTTCGACTGCGCCAGGATCAGGTCGCAGCGCTTGTAGATGAACGACACAAGCCGTCCCACTGAACGCAGGATGAAAGGCGAACGAACCACGCCAATGGCTTCCAGCGTCTCGGGCCAGAGGTCAAGAACCCAGAAAGCCAGCGGTGCCCGTTTTACCGCTCGCAATGCAACTGCGGGCACGCCGACCGTGATGGGCGATGGCTCATAGGCGAGAACCGCGTCAAAGTCGCGCCCTCGCAGCTTCCACATCCCAAGCACGGAGGCACTGATCGCGAAGGTTGCAAAGTTCAGCATTAACCGGATGCCTCCCTTTCCACGTACAGACATGGGCACCCGGACGACCTCCGCGCCTTCATAGCGCGCAAACTTCTCGGGGTCATCGCGGTACGCGGGGAAGACTTTGCCGTCGGGGTAGTTGGGCACGCCGGTCAGCACCGTGACTTGGTGACCACGCCGCACGAATTCGGCGACAAGATCATTGATCCTGAAGTTTTCCGGCCAAAAGTACTGAGAGACGACGAGCAATCGCATAGTGACGTCAGTACTTCTTCCAGACCACGCGGTTCACGTAGTCGGTGTAGCTGTGAACGATCCGCAGCACCTTGTCCGACACATTGGGCATGCTGTAGTCGGCCACCTGACGCAAGCCGCGCGCATCGCCTCGCGGCTGGCTCTCCAGAATCGCCAGCCCCTGGCGCACACGCTCCACCTCGAGGCCCACCATCATCACGGCGGCCTCTTCCATCCCTTCGGGCCGTTCATGCGCCTCGCGCAGATTGAGCGCCGGAAAATTCAGGATCGACGACTCCTCGTTGATCGTGCCGCTGTCGGACAACGTGGTGCGCGCCGAGAGCTGCAGCTTCACGTAGTCGTGAAAGCCCAGCGGCTTCAACAGCCGCACCTGCGGATGAAAGCGAGCGCCCGTAGCATCGATGCGCTTTTGCGTGCGCGGGTGCGTCGAGACGATGACCGGCAGGTCGTGGTCTTCGGCGACGGCATTGAGCACCGCCACCAGCTTGGCAAAGGACTGCGGCGATTCGATGTTCTCTTCGCGATGGGCACTGACCACGAAGTACTGCTCAGCCTGCAGGCCAAGCCGGTCCAGCACATCGGACGCCTCGATGCGCGGGCGGTAATGCGTCAGCACCTCGAACATCGGGCTGCCGGTCTTGATGACCAGATCTGGCGGCAGCCCTTCGCGCAACAGGTAGTCGCGCGCGATCGTGCTGTAAGTGAGGTTGACGTCCGCAGTGTGGTCCACGATGCGGCGGTTGGTCTCCTCGGGCACGCGCTGGTCGAAGCAACGGTTGCCCGCTTCCATGTGAAAAATCGGAATCTTGCGGCGCTTGGCCGGAATCACCGAGAGGCAGCTGTTGGTGTCACCCAGGACAAGCATCGCCTCGGGCTGCACCTCGCCCAGCACTTGGTCGACCACGATGATGAGATTGCCGATGGTGTGCGCCGCGCTGGTGGCGTTGGCCGCGCTGTTCAAAAAGTGGTCGGGCTTACGCACGCCCAGATCGTCGAAAAAGACCTGGTTGAGTTCGTAGTCGTAGTTTTGGCCAGTATGCACCAGCACGTGGTCGCAATGCTCGTCCAGTCTGGCCAGTACGCGCGACAGGCGAATGATCTCGGGCCTGGTACCGACCACGGTCATGACTTTGAGTTTTTTCATCGTAGAAATGGCTACTGCTTCCCTAAACGGTGCACGCAAATGTGTCGGGACGAGCGCGATCAAAAACCTCATTTGCCCACAACATCACAACCATCTCGTCAGAACCGATGTTGGTAATGTCGTGCGTCCAGCCGGGAATAGTTTCAACAATCTGGGACCGCTCTCCACTGGTGATCAGTTCGTGCCTTTCCCCCGTTTGCGTGTGTCGAAACTTGAAGAGAGCATCTCCTTTGATTACCAAGAATTTTTCGGTCTTCGTGTGGTGGTAATGCCCGCCCCGTGTGATACCGGGATGAGCCGTGAAGAACGAAAACTGACCGCTGTCCTGAGTCTTTAACATCTCGACAAAGACGCCGCGAGCGTCGCTATGCTGCTGCACCAGATAAGCAAACTGCTCGACCGGAAGATAGCTAACGTAGGTTGCATAAAGCGCCCGCATCAAGCCAGTACCTACGCGCTCTGTAATAAGAGTGGCGCGACTCTCTTTAAACGCCTGAATCTGATGCGCCAACTCGCCCACAGTAGTGGTGTATTCCGGCGCTACGATAGAAAAACCGTCTGTGTCCACAGCCGGGTTGGCACCATCCATCAATTGTACAAAGCGCTCAATCACATTGTCGATATATACCAATGTGACCGCCGCAGCCGGATCGTTTATCTGAATTGGCAAGCCGCGCGCGATGTTATGGCAAAACGTGGCTACCACAGAGTTGTAGTTCGGCTTACACCATTTGCCAAATACGTTTGGCAACCGGAATATATGTACCGGCACTTGGTGAATGCGGGCCAAATTAACTAACGCATCTTCCGCGCCACGCTTGCTATGGCCATATAGGTTATTGGATGCAGCCTGTGTTGACGACGTGAAAATTACAGGCACTGCCACACCGGTAGCATTAGTTGTAGCGACGATGGCGTCGCACAGTGCTTGCGTTAAGTCCACATTGCCTTTATAAAAATCTTGCGGATCCTGTGGCCGATTAACCCCCGCCAAATGGAAAACGAAGCCCACCCCTTGCAACAGAGCGGGAAGATCAGCGGCCTTATTGCCCCGGGTATAACAAACCATCTCCACATCCTTGCGCTCAGCTAGGTGCAGTTGCAGATTCTTCCCGATGAAGCCGTCGGCCCCAGTGATCAAAACCTTCATACGTTCAGTCTTCCGCCAAAACCCGCTCACCACGCGCGATTCGTTGCATGAAATCTAGCTTGAGCAGTAACTTCTTCATGCCCCCCATGTCGAGCCGATCGGTGTTATGCGAGTTGTACTCGTCGCCATGCGCACTTTGCGTCAAGCGAGTGTCGCCTTGATCGACGAATTTAGCGTAATTCAAATCACGCCCATCAGGCGGCACCCGAAAATAGTCCCCCATATCTTCGGCACAAGCCATTTCTTCACGGCTCAGCAGCGCTTCATAGAGTTTTTCCCCGTGCCGTGTCCCCATCACATGCACCGGATGATCGGGTTTTCCCATCAATTCCAAAATACTCCGAGTTAACACCTCCACCGTAGCTGCTGGGGCCTTCTGCACAAATATGTCACCATTATTCCCGTGATCAAACGCATATAGCACCAAATCCACCGCATCGGCCAAAGTCATCATGAAACGTGTCATTGCAGGGTCCGTCACAGTAATGGGCTTCCCAGCAAAAACTTGATCGACAAACAGCGGAATCACTGAGCCTCGCGAGGCCATAACGTTGCCATAGCGAGTACCGCAAATTACGGTTCCCGTGCCCTCCAAATTGCGGCTGGCAGCGACCATTACCTTTTCCATCATGGCCTTGGATATGCCCATAGCGTTGATGGGGTACACCGCTTTGTCGGTGCTCAGGCATACCACCCGCTTCACGCCTGCTGCAATGGCGGCCTCAAGCACGTTCTCTGTACCCAATACATTAGTGCGCACAGCCTGCATGGGATGAAACTCACAGGACGGAACCTGCTTGAGCGCTGCGGCATGAAAAACGTAGTCCACGCCCCGCATTGCGGATGCCACGCTACGCGCATCGCGTACGTCCCCTACGTAGAACTTAAGCCGAGGATGGTGGTAGCGCTTGCGCATGTCATCTTGCTTTTTTTCATCACGGCTGAAGATGCGAATTTCAGCAATATCCGTAGAGAGAAAACGCTGGAGGACAGCATTCCCGAAGGAGCCGGTACCGCCGGTCAAAAGTAGTGCTTTATCGCTAAATTTCATGACTATTCAGTTCTATAGGTTCGCAATAGACGCCATCAAAGTTCGATTTTTTGAGCATAGATTTATGAATTTCAACTTCATCTAAATTTCTAAATCTGCTCTTGATTTTTTTTGCGGGCACTCCCCCAAAAACTTCATACGCGGGAACATCTCGGGTCACCACCGATCCGGCCGCAATAATTGCGCCATCTCCAATTGTCAGACCAGCCATAATCAATGCTCCCTGCCCTATCCACACATCGGAGCCGATATTTGTCAATCTTGGCTCAGGCCTTCCCGCATAAATCATTGGAACACCCGGCTTATCGTATATATGATCCCCGCCACATATTGCCACATCCGGGCCGAACATTACAAAACGGCCAACACGCACTCCGGGACAAATTCGACAACCTGAAGCCATAAACCCATTTGAGCCAGCAACAAAATCCCTTGAAATTACCGATGATCCGGTCACGAGAAATGTTTTGTGAACTTTTTCGAGGCCATATCGCCATATTTTTATGCGGCACATCACATTTCTGTATATTTCATAAGGAATGTGCTTTCTTATAAATACTCGAATTTTAGAAAGACTTCTCATTGCAACCTCAGTGCCTTTCTCAGGTCCCCTCGAGGATAAGCATCCAATAGGCTTTTTTCAGACAAATTCACTATGCGGATTGATTGCTCCTTGGCCAAGCGCGCAATCAGATAATGAAATTCAGCCGTTATGTGATAGTATTTCAAATAAAATGACAGATTGAATGTGGGCAATCCATTTAACTCTTCCGTATCGTCATAGCAGTGTGCCATTTTTTGCATGCAAAAAGAATTAAAGTCGCAGCCGAGCAAATAAATCTCTTTAAACCCCATATAAATCGCCAACAATATCGACGACCCCACAACATTCATTGCAATCGACATATTTCCTGTCGGATCGTATCTCATGTTATTAATTGGGTAATTTTTCGCACGCAAGCAAATATGCTGAACGTCGGGTATCGCGGCCGACGCAATTTCCGCCGCTCTAATATCGGTAATAAAAGTTGGTGGATTTGCAGCATATTTTCTTGCCACTTCAGCGAACTCACCGGAACTCAGCCCCCAATAATGGTTGTCGAGCAGCGCGTAGTAATTCGGAATAAGTCGATCTAATTTTTTTGACTTATACATGGAATTGACGCCGATGGTGATCTCACGGCCCACCCCCTCAACATCCTCCGCAGTAAGCTCGTTAATTGAGGGGCCCGTCGCCAAGATGAAGCATCTGCGACCGTGATGAATATTTTCAAAATCAGAGTTGCGCCTCAACCTATTCTTCAACTTCAAATTGAAATTAAAATTCAGATCAGAAATTAAATTGTATGCAGAGTAGATGCAATTATCGACTTTTTCTTTAATCAGGAAATTACTCATAGCCATTTTCGCGACAACGAAACTCATCCTCACTCATTAAAGAGTTTATATTTTCGCTCGCCCAGACCTAGACCAAATAGGGTTGCAAAAATTCCGTAGTACAAAATAAGATCCAACGGCCCATGGAACGCCGCGATATCCGAAGAGATTCTCAACATGGATACAAATACAATCGCCACAAAAATATATGCGCCGCCAATCATGGCGCGAAATAACCCCCACCCGAGCATCCCAAGCAACAACACAAATCCAATTGCACCGTATTGCGTATGAAGGCGGATATATGAATTATGGGGATTCCCGCCCAGCACACTTATTTCTGAAATCTCGTTTAGCGGCGCACCGAAAAATAGCTCGTAAAAAGACGTAGAAATTCTTTGAACATACGCTGCATTTATTTCATCTCGCACATCCACAAGGCCGAGGCGTGCAAGCCGCTCAAGACCATAGAAATCCCCCAGAATTTCAACATTCAATATCGCCACGTAAACGGACACACAAAACAACAAGGCAACAATCAACCAGGTACGATTCATTCTCCTTAAAAAAAACATTGTTGCCAAAGCCAGCATTGCCACGGATAAAATTCCGCTTCGTCCGCCCGCCCAGATGCATATTGCAATTCCAATCAAGGCCGGATAGATTTCGGGCCTTTTTCCATTTTGATCACAAGCCACATAGTACACGCACAAAGACAAGATGAAAATTATCGAAACATAATTTTGGCTAATCAGAAACATTTCATTTGGATTTGTCCCAATTATCATCTGGAATAGAAAATACCCAGCCAAAATCAATAGCATCGATTTATATAGCCTTAAATTCAATTTAACACAAAAAAAAGACAGTGCAGCACAGGAGTACGTGAGCGATTGAAGCAAAGAAATTGCAACGTCATTTTTGCTCAGCCCTGCATTGAAAATCCCAATCGCCAGCATCAAAATCAAAAAACCGAGCGCAGTTTCTGATCTTTTCTTATTTTGAGTTCGAAAAAATACAAAGGCCGACAAGACACCTAAGACACCAAGAACTGCTGCAATTGACGATGCAACAGATTCGTCAAACAAAAATCTAAGAAAATATAGCAGCACATATGCAGCCGGAATTATTTGAGCAACGTTATGATATTTTATTTTCATAAAAATCAGACGCTACCGGCAGATCAAAGTAATTAATTTTTACTGGGGTATTTTTTTGCACATCGCAGTTCAATTTAAGCCCAATAATTTTTTCATACATGCGAGGCGAGACCCCAAAACCTGGCCTTACGCTACGCATGCAATCTGCAGAAATTATTTCACCGGCTTTCAAATCCCGCACGAAATACAATGAGCGTCGAAATTTCACATTACCCTGCTCACTGGATTTTCGACCATAGTCCACCCGTCCGAGTGCAGTCCAAGCCGTCCTGCTGTCATTGCACAAAGCAGCCAGTTCGACGGGCTCAAGAGAAAAGCTGTCGTCCGGCCCGCCGCCATTGCGGTCCAAAGTGAAATGCTTTTCAATGATGCACGCACCGGTAGCCACACTAGCAATAGCGGTTGTGTTGTCTAACGTATGGTCAGAAAGACCGACAGTCAGGCCGAAGCGCTGGATCATGTCGGTGATGGTGTGCAGGTTGTAATCATTCGAAGGCGCGGGGTACCCACTGACGCAATGCAAGATGGCCAATTCTTTGCAACCGCCTTCGTGCGCAGCGTCGATGGCTTCCTTAATCTCTTCCGCGTCCGCCATGCCGGTAGAAATAATCATGGGTTTGCCCGTACTGGCGACGTATTTAATGAGCGGAATATCAACGGCTTCAAAAGATGCAATTTTGTAAGCTGGAGCATTCAGATCTTCCAACAGATCAACGGCGGTATTGTCAAAAGGCGAACTGAAGATGGTAATTCCGTGTTTACGAGCGTGCGCAAATAACGGAGCGTGCCAATCCCATGGCATGTGGGCCTCCTCGTAGAGTTCATACAGCGTCCTACCATCCCATAGTCCGCCGCGAATGCAAAAATCTTCCGTGTCGCAGTCAAGCGTTATAGTGTCGGGGCGGTATGTTTGCAATTTGACGGCATCAGCGCCAGCCTGTTTAGCGGCCTCAATGAGTTTGAATGCGGTCTCAATATTGCCATTGTGATTGGCGGACATTTCGGCAATCACGTAGGGCACCTCATCAGTAGCAATTCGCCGACCTGCAATGGTGATACTAGGGAAATTCGACATGGTATTCTCTCTTGTGTCAGATTCTTGATTGCCATTCACTGCGTAGCAACCCAAAACAGATGACGTGGCTATATTGATAGCCGTCGAAGTGCTGGTCACGCAGAATTCCTTCCTCTTGGAAACCGAGTTTTTGGTGAAACCGAATAGAGCGCTGGTTATACGCCAATGCCTCGCCACTTATTTTTTGCAGTTTCAGTTCAGTAAACGCATGGCTGAGTGCTGCGTGACCAAGCTGCTGCCCGCTTCCTTTAGGTGCATCTGGCGCAACGTAAAATCCCCAATTGGCGATACCACCGATTCCCGTCTCACCAAAACTCACGAACCCCAGAGGCTGTTGGTTGATTTCAAAAATCAACAAATGCTTTCTTGGATCCGGCAAGCAGCGTTCGAACCAGCCTTGATGTTCAGCTAGCGTAATTTCGTGCTGAGTGTACATATACCGTCGAATTTTCGGATGATTGCGCCAATCCAGCACAAGCGCCAGATCGGCATGGATCATGGCCCGAATACGAGAAGAAACCGGAATCGACTCAGGCATCGACTACTCCCATTGCCTTCATTATTTTTTCAATGCCTCGCCCATCAGTGACTGCACTTGCGGCGAGGCTTAGATTTGCCGCGCGCCTTGGATCGATCAATTCCTGTATAGCTTCGGGGAGTTGTGCAGCGATATCACCTGCAGCTCCCATCAGACGGGCCGCGTGTGCCGCTGCCAAGGCTTGGGCCCCAGCTCGCTGGTTTTCGGCCAACACCACGATCAATGTCGGCAGACCAAGGCAGCACCGCTCCCACGACGTGCTGCCGGCGGCGCCAATTGCCAGATCACTGTCGGCCATGCGCTGGGCCATGTCGTCGACATTGACCACCACTGCGGTCGGCCATGGCATTTGCATCGCTAGTTCTCGAACGTTTTGCAACCAAGGCGCCGTCAAACCCATTACCACAGTGATATGACACTCCGGGGGCAGGGCGCAGGTGCGAAGCGCTTGGAGCACCAGTCCGGTAGCGTTGGGTTGATCGACCCCTCCCAGCGAAATGAGCAGATGTCGCAAGGCGGGCTGCGCCCGACGGCGTTGCAAGCTGTAGGACCGCAAGGCGGCAAACTCCGGGCGCAAAAGTGCAAAGTGCGGACCGATTAGAAGCTCGCAAAGCGGTGGCACCAAAGCGGTATAGTCTTGCGGCCGCCTGCCCAGGTTCTGATCGAGCAGCAGATCGCAGTGATGGACCCGATCTGCAAGATCATCGATGACCAACAACTGGCGATGGTGCGGCGCGATCACCTCTTCCCAATGGTGGTCAAGGGCGTAATGGTCCACGACCAGCCACTCGGGTTTCAGACTCGCGAGGATGGAGGCCGTGTCTCGCGCATCATTCTGCCAAGTGCTGCCCAGCCAAGCGGCGTGCGCGGGTCCCCGCTGCGGGTCCCCGATTTTTTTCGTTTGGCTTATTGGAATGCCTTGCGAATTCTGCCCATACATTTCTAGGCAACTTATCTCGTGACCGCGCTGGCGAATGACTTCCAGCAAATGACCGGGGTGCTCGCGGCTAATGAAGTGGCAATCCGCGCCTTGAGCTTTGAGCGCATCAGCCAACGTCAGGCAGCGCATAACGTGACCACTGCCGATCTGTAGGGAGGCGTCGGTGCGAAAAGCGATCTTCATGCTTGCTATGCGCCGTTGGCTTCCGCTTGCAGGGCCTTGAACATCCATTCAGCCCGGGTCCAGTCTTCGGGAGTGTCGATGTCTTGCACCTTATGCCGGGGCAACATGACCGGTACGGCCCCGGGACCGAATATCAGCTTCCCCTGTCTCCAAGCGTCCGCGCGACCCCAGTAGAACTGGCCTGCGTCGTGATACGCCTCTTCGAGATCCTGTGATCGCACACCGAAGTTCGCGGGATCGAACATCTCGATCCGGCCAGTGGCATTAATGCGGACGGCACGCTGGATGGGGAAGGCGTAATTGGTGACCGAAAAACTGTAATCGCTGCCTGTTTCAGCCAGCACGGTAAGGCCTCGGCGAAGGTCGTCAGCACTGATGAACGGGGCAGTTGCGTACACGCAGCAAACCTGCACGGGCGCCTGCTCCCTCGCGGCGAACCAGTCGATGCCATGTGCGATGACTGCGGTGGTGCCGGTGTGATCATCAGAGAGTTCTGCCGGTCGCATAAACGGCACTTGCGCGCCATACTGGCGAGCGACTTCGGCGATCTCGGCGTCGTCTGTGGACACCACGATCTGATCGAAACAGCCGCTTTGTAGCGCCACCTCAATCGGCCAAGCGATCATGGGCTTACCGCAAAATGGCTTGATATTTTTCCGCGGAATGCGCTTGCTGCCACCGCGCGCAGGAATGATGGCAAGCCTCATGCTCCAAGCGCTTCTCGCAAACAACAGACGACTTCGTCCTGCTGCACTTCAGTCATGGCAGGGTACATGGGAATGCTTATGGCTTCAGCGTAGTAGCGTTCGGCCTCCGGAAATTCGCCGACCGCGAAACCCATCTTCTGATAATAGGGTTGGGTGTGAATCGGGATGTAATGCAGATTAACAATGATGTCTTGTGCCCGTAGGGCCTCAAACACCTGCAGATGCGTTTTCCTGATCTTGTCCAATTGCAAGCGAATAACGTACAAGTGCAGACCCGAGTAACCATCCGGATGCTGCCATGGGATAGTCACTGGCAGATCTTTTAGTTGCTCGTCGTAACGCTTGGCCAATTCATGACGGCGAGCAACATATTGCTCCAGACGATCCATCTGGCTAGCGCCCAGCGCGCCTTGGAGGTCCGTCATGCGGTAGTTATAGCCCAGTGCGACCTGTTGATAGTACCAAGGACCATCCATACCTTTAGTCATTAGCACCGGGTCGCGAGTAATGCCGTGGCTGCGCAGCAGGCCAAGACGCTCAGCTAATTTGTCGTCGTTTGTCAAAGCCATCCCGCCTTCGGCGGTGGTTATGATTTTGACCGGGTGAAAGCTGAAAACGGTAATGTCGCTAAAGCGGCAATTTCCGATCGGTTCATCCTTATATTTTCCGCCAATCGCATGCGAAGCGTCTTCAATTATCTTGAACCCAAATTTCTGCCCGAGTGCATAAATCGCCTGCATTTCGCAAGGCTGCCCGCACAAATGAACCGGCACCACAATTTTTGGCAAGCGACCTATTTTTTTCGCAGCAATCAGTTTTCGCTCCAACGCCTTTGGACACAAATTATAGGTGCGCGGGTCAATGTCGACGAAATCGACTTGGGCACCACAATACAAAGCGCAATTGGCGGAAGCGACAAAGGTGTTAGGGGTAGTCCATAGCCAGTCACCGGGACCAAGGTCAAGCGCTAGGCAGGCGATATGTAATGCGGACGTCGCGCTGTTAACGGCCAAAGCGTGTTTAGCCTTGCAATGCTTGAGCACGGCTTGCTCAAAACGCGGCACTGCAGGCCCTTGCGTGAGGTTGGTTGAGTGCAGGACTTTCACCACTGCGTCGATGTCTGCTTGATGAATGTCTTGGCGACCGTAAGGAATCATGAACTGGCAGCTTTCTATATCTTCTTTAATTTCATATAAGCGCGACTTTCAATTCAGTCAGTCACGCTTGTGCGAAACGGTAATGCAACGGTGTCAATTTAAAAAAAGCCCACGCCTTCCAGACAAGAACAAGCGCGAAAGCTACGCACAAACCAAGTGGGACGGCCAGCAGTGGCCAGCGCAGGGAAAACGCCCAGGCAGCCACAATAAACACGACAAGACTGGCGATGTGGCTGTGGATGATGGGGCGGTCAATCCCTTGAGCGTAAAGCGCGTAATGCGGGACCATGCCCAAGGCATAAAGAACCATACTGATCAGAACCCATGGATAAAGATACTGTTGTGCGGCATAGAGTGGATTCGCGAGCCAAGCCAGCAAAAGCGGAAGCAAAAACAAGCTCACCACAGAAAAAGCTGCAGAGAGCACGCTCGTTTGTATCAGCAACATGCGAAAATTTTCACGAAATACCTCGGGCTGCTGTTTTTGATGAGCGCTAATTAGCCCGGGATAGCTAAAAGCAAAAACGCCCGCATCAAGAAATGTCATTAATGCTCCGCCAACCCCCATAAAAAGAACATAGGCCCCCACAATTTCCAGGCCACCCAGAGATTGAAGCCAGTAACGATCCAAAGTAAAAACCCCTCGAATCGCGAGCGTGGCGGCCAACAATGGGATAGAAACTTTAAGGCCGACGGCGATCCATTTCCAATCTATTTCTTTATGCCATCCGCCAATACCAAGTTGCGCAAGCCGATAAGACCCAGCCAAAACGGCAATCACCCCTGCCACCGTCCACGCACCAAGCACGTAACTTAATGACCTTGTTGCGGGCTCTATAGTCATGAGCACGGCAATCGCAATAGCCCACGTTCCTTGCCTAAGAAAGAGTATTACGCTGGCCAAGAGTTGTTCAGAAATAGCGACTAGCAGACGACTTAATTCTTGATTCACGTGCTCAAGAATCAGCAACACAAGGAACCACCCCAATAGATTTCGAGGTAGCATACCCGTAATAAATACAAGGCTTAGCAGAGGTATGAAGACAGCATATAGCACCAACGACAGCGCGCCTTGATCCTTCAGCAGACCACCCCATTCTCTACGCTCTCGCTTGAGTAATTCGCGAGTTGTAAACGTATAAAAATCGAAGCCCAGTAAATACAAAGAATAGCCAATGGTGGCAGCAAGCAGGCCGTACAAACCAAATTGAACCGGCTCAAGAAATCGAGCCAGAAAAAAAATTAGAAAAAAACGACTAGCTAGGGTTGCAGCACGCAAGGCAATATTCAACGCTCGATTCAGGTTAAAAATTCCCATCTTTTTTAATTTCGCGCAGTTGCACTCGTCATTTTTTCTCTTTAACGCAAATTACTCTCCACCAAGAAGCGCAGCAGATCCATTGGTTAGCGATGCCTGACGTACACCTCGCTGGCGTTGTTAACTACCGATGCCGAAGGCAAAATAAGACTGACTACGCGGTTCCACTTGACCAGCGGCACCGGGTCGACATACACGACGTCCTGCGACTGCAACCGAAACTGGCTGGCTAGAGCCATCGTCGCCGGGTTTTTGGCGTTCAGATGGAATATGGCTGGCGCGCCGGTCGCGCCTTGGCGAACAACGTAGATCTGGCCGGCATTGGAAGTGGTCGTCATCGGACCTCCCGCCTCACCCAAGGCCTCGCTCAGGCTCAAGCGGCCATTGCTGCGCATGGACAAGGCAACAGGCGCCATGATTTCGCCCATGACGAATACCTTGGAGTCTTCGCGGTGTGCCACGCGGACGGTGTCGCCGTTCTTGAGGGGAATGTTGTTCCCGTCATAGCCAGCCTCACGCAGCCGGGTCATGTCGATCGGGACTGAGCGGCCATCGCGAATGAGCGTAACGGCCGCGCGATTGGCATTGGCCGTCATGCCACCGGCGCGGTTGATTGCCTCGTTCAGCGTCATGGGCACATCAGTGAAGATCTGAGACCCCGGAACGCGCACTTCGCCTTCCACATAAGCGCGCCGGCTTCTGAAGGACTGGATGCGCACCGTCACTTGCGGATCGCGAACATGCGGCCGCAGCAGCTTTCCGATCAGGTCAGAAGCGTCGCCTTCGCTCAGACCTGCCACGCGCACGCGACCGATGTAGGGAAAGGCAATCTCACCATCCGCATCGACGATGAAACCTGGCGCCACCTGCACACCAGTTGGGTCGGCCGACTGCGAAATCACAGCACCCGCATTGGGCAGCAACTCAGGGTGGTCGTACACGATGACGCCCACGACATCACCCGACCCGATGGTGTAGCGAGCCCCTTTACCGAATAGCGCCTGCACCTCAGGCGGTACCCCCTTGGGCGACACCTCCGCTAGCGTACGCACCAGCGCCAGCGAGATCGGAGTGATTTCGCCTTCAGGCGCTTCATCGGGAAGGTAGCGGAACTGTGACGGCAGCTCGCCACCCGCTTCGTAAGGCTCCACCGAACCCATGCCGGGCACCACGGCACAGCCTTGGAGCAATACCGCGCCGGCAAGCGCTACCCACGCGAGGGCTTTCGCATCTCTTCTCAATTCAGGTCCCTTGAAAGTCAGTCAGTCGTATCAACAACGAAGCGGCGAAAGAACAGCAATTCCCGGAGGCATGCGAGGCTCGCACATCCGCTCTCTTGTATCGCGCTTCTTTTTCAAACACTTGTGATCGCCGCCACTACGCGGCACCATTTATGTAAAAATTTGAACAGCTATAGTCGCGCTGAAACTGGCAAATTCAGGCAACAAAGGTGCAGAATTCATCGCGGGGTCACGCAAGAACTCGGCGCACTCGGGCCGGATGCGCTCTGAAAGACAGAAGTCTTGAAGGTCGATTTCGCGCGGCCGCTCCCCACTGCTCCCCTCTCATCGTACCAGTGCAGTGCACTGTCAATGGGGCTTTGCCTGCGTTCCAGGATGCTTCCGGAATGCTCGTACGGCGCCGTTTTGCCTTCTTTTCGAGAGCAAAACACGGCGTATCCGACCGGTTCTACCCATCCCGCGAAATTGGAAACAAGACGTTCCAAAGCGTAGTCGGCAAGGTTTGGCTACGGAGACTGGGTACCCTCCGTCCGTTCCAGGTAAGAGCCGCCAGCGGTCATGCCTCAGTTGCCGTCCAGCATCACCCGCCGCGCCGCCGTCTTGCCCTCCCGCTTCCGCAGGCATACTGGCACCCCTTTCAACAGCAGGTCTTCAGCACCCTTTCTGAATCATGAGCATCCTCAGTGAATTCAAGGAGTTTGCCGTCAAGGGCAACGTCATCGACCTCGCCGTCGGCGTGATCATCGGGGCGGCGTTCGGCAAGATCGTCGACTCGCTCGTGGCCGACATCATCATGCCGCTCGTGGGCATGGTGTTCGGGAAGCTCGACTTCTCGAACCTCTACGTAATCCTGGGCACGGTGCCGCCGGGCGTGACGAACACGCTGGCGGAGTTGAAGAAGGCCGGCGTGCCGGTGCTGGCGTATGGCAACTTCATCACAATTGCTGTCAATTTCGTGATCCTCGCCTTCATCATCTTCATCATGGTCAAGCAGATCAACAAGCTGCGCAAGACCGAAGAGGCCGCGCCCGCAGCGCCGGCCGCCACGCCGGAAGACATCACGCTGCTGCGCGAGATCCGCGACAGCCTGAAGCGTCCCTGACCTTTTCTTTCCGGCCGCGCGCTCAGGCGCCGGCCAGCGTTCGCGCCATGCGCAGCGCCTCGACGAGGCTCGAGGCATCGGCCACGCCCTGGCCCGCGATGTCGAACGCCGTGCCGTGATCCGGGCTGGTGCGCACCAGCGGCAGCCCGAGCGTCACGTTCACGCCCTTCTCCACCCCGAGGTACTTGACCGGGATCAGGCCCTGGTCGTGGTACATCGCGATCACCACGTCGAACTCGCCGCTGGACGGCACGCCGGCCTTGGCGCGCGCGCGCATGAAGACGGTGTCGGGTGCATGAGGCCCCTGGGCATCGATGCCCTCGGCGCGTGCGGCCTCGATGGCCGGCGCGATGACGGTGCGCTCTTCCGAACCGAACAGGCCGCCCTCGCCCGCGTGCGGGTTGAGCCCGGCCACGCCGATGCGCGGCGGCCGCCCGAGGGCGTGGGTCAAGGCGCGATGGGTGATGCGCAGCGTGTCCAGCACGCCGTCGAAGCGCACTGCCTCGATGGCGTCGCGCAGCGACATGTGGATGCTCACGAGCACGGTGCGCAGCTCGTCGTTGGCCAGCATCATGCGCACGGGCACGTCGGCCACGGTGCGGCCCAGGTGGGCGGCGGCCTCGGCCTGCAGCAATTCGGTGTGGCCGGGGTACGGAAAGCCGGCCGCGGCCAGCGCTTCCTTATGCAGTGGCGCGGTGACAAGAGCTGAGATCTCGCCGCGCAATGCGGCGCGCGCGGCCCACACCACGCAATCGCCAGCAGCTCGGCCGGCTTCGGCGCTGATGCGCCCTTGTTCAATGCCCTGAGGCGGCGCGATCACCTGCAGCACCGGGATGCACCCCGGCGGCACGGCAACCGCTTCAGCGACGCTGGCGATCTCCACGACAGGCCACCCCAGCCGCCCCGGCGCCGCGAGCGCCTGCGAGGCTTTTCGCAACGTGCCGACGTCGCCGGCCACGAACGCACCGCGCACGGTTTCGGGCGCGTCGCGGAAGGCCTTGGCAATGATCTCGGGGCCGATGCCCGCCGGGTCACCGAGCGTGATCGCGATCGGCGCCTTCATGCGGGGTTGTCGATGTCGATGAATTCGTGCTTCAGCCCGAGCTGCGCCGCCACATGGGCCGCCACAGCCTGCGCGCCATAGCGCTCGGTCGCGTGGTGCCCGCAGGCCAGGAAGGCCACGCCCAGCTCGCGGGCGTAGTGCGCCTGCGGCTCGGAAATCTCGCCGGTGATGAAGGCGTCGGCGCCAGCCGCAATGGCGGCCTCGAAGTAGCCCTGGGCGCCGCCCGTGCACCACGCGACGTTCTTGATCGGGCGGTGGGCCGTGTCGACCAGCGTGACGGGCCGCTTCAGCACCTTCTCGACATGGGTCGCCAGGGCCTTGGCGCTGGCGAAGTTCTCACCGTTCTCGCGCGCGCCCAGGAAGCCCAGTTCCTGTTCGCCGAAGCGTCCTGCCGACCCCGGGTGCGCCACGAGCCCCAACTGCAGGCCGAGTTGCGCGTTGTTGCCCAGCTCGGGGTGCGCGTCGAGCGGCAGGTGGTAGGCGAACAGGTTGACGTCGTCGCCCAGCAGCAGGCCCAGGCGCTGCTTCATCCAGCCGGTGACGCAGCCGTCCTGGCCGCGCCAGAACAGGCCGTGGTGAACGAAGATGGCATCGGCCTCGGCGTGGATCGCGGCCTCGATCAGCGCGCGGCTGGCGGTCACGCCCGAGACGATCTTGCGGACCACGGTGCGCCCTTCGACCTGCAGGCCGTTGGGTCCGTAATCCTTGAAGCGCCCGGGGGCCAGCAGCAGGTCGAATGCGTGAAGCAGTTCGTGGCGTGTGGTGCTCATCGCGACATTGTCGCGCTCCCCGCGGCCGGCGCGCCATCGCGCATCGGGTGGCCGCGTGCGGCCAGGGGCCACAGGGCCAGCAGGAAGCCCAGCGCCGCCAGTGCGGCGACGTAGTGCGCCGGCGCCATGGTGTCGTGCTGCAGCCAGAGCGTGAGGATCACCGGCGTCAGGCCGCCGAAGACGGCATAAGACATGTTGTAGGCGAACGAAAGCCCCGTGAAGCGCACCGGCGCCGGAAACGCCCGCACGCCCGCGATCGGCACCGTGGCGATGGTGCCCACGAACAGACCCACCAGCCCGTAGTGCCAGAACAGCGTGGCCGGCGTGCCGGGCAGCCCGGTGTAGAACAGGTAGGCGGTGGCAAAGAGGCCGCCCCAGCCGATGAGCATCACGGCGCGCGTGCCGATGCGGTCGCTGGCCCAGCCGACGATCACGCAGCCGATGGTCAGGGTCAGCGTGGCGAGCGCGTTGGCCTCGAGCGCCAGCGCCGCCGGAATGTGGTGCACCTTCTGCAGGTAGGTGGGCGTGTACAGCACCACCACGACGATGGCGGCCGACAGCACCCAGGTCTGCAGCCCCACGTACACGCTCGCCAGGCGGTGCTCGCGCAGCACGGTGCGCAGCGGCAGTTCGCGGGCGACCGTCTTTCGGCCGGCCAGTTCCTTGAAGACCGGCGTCTCGTGCAGGAAGCGGCGCAGGTAGACCGAGAACAGCCCGAACACGCCGCCCAGGATGAAGGGAATGCGCCAGGCGAAGTCATTCACCTGCTCCGGCGAGTAGTGGCGGTTGATGGCCACGGCCACCAGCGAGCCCAGCAGGATGCCGCCGGTGATGCCCGAGGTCAGCGTGCCGATGCCGAAGCCGTAGCGCTTGGCCGGCACGTGCTCGCCGACGAACACCCAGGCGCCGGGCATCTCGCCGCCGATGGCCGCGCCCTGCAGCACGCGCATCGCCAACAGCAGCAGGGGCGCCGCGACACCGATGCTCGCGTAGGTGGGCAAGAGGCCGATCACCAGCGTGGGCGCCGCCATCAGGAAGATCGACAGCGTGAACATGCGCTTGCGCCCCAGCAGGTCGCCGAAGTGCGCGATGACGATGCCGCCCACGGGCCGCGCGAGGTAGCCCGCCGCGAAGATGCCGAAGGTCTGCAGCTGGCGCAGCCAGTCGGGCATGTCGGCGGGGAAGAACAGCGCGCCCAGCACGGTCGCGAAGAAGACGTAGATGACGAAGTCGTAGAACTCGAGCGTGCCGCCGAGGGCGGACAGGGCCAGGGTCTTGTAGTCGCGCGCATCGAGCGTGCGCGCCGGAGCGGGCGTGGCGCCGTCCGTGTAGGTAGCTTCTGAGGTCATGGCAGCAGGGGTATCGTGGCCGCTCGCCTGCCTTGAACCGGATAGGGGCAGAGCGTGGCACGCCGACGAAAGAATCGCCTGGCCGCGTCCGCCGGGTGGGCGGCGCGGAAGGCCTGAGGGGGCGATCCGGGTCGGATCGCCTGCCGATACTAAGGGTTAGCCCGTATTCACGCCCCGCAGGCCGCGCAATCTCGACCCTGCCGCGCGGTCTATGGCGCCAGGCCGGTTGAGGGACAATTGCAACCGGCGCCGTCTTTCAGCGCTTTTCCAACGCTCTTTCTTCAAGCTTTCATGAAACGCACCTGGCTGCTCTTTGCCCAAGCCGTGACCGTCCTGCTGGCGGCCTATTTCGTCGTCGCGACGCTCAAGCCCGAGTGGATCCACAAGCGCTCGACCTCGCTGGGCGGCGTGGTGTCCATCGTGGAAGCGCCCAGCGGCTCGCCGGCCGTGCCCGCCGCGGGCAGCCTGAGCGCGGCGGCCAAGAAGGCTTCGCCGGCGGTCGTGAGCATCAACACCAGCAAGGCCGCACAGCGCCACCCGCGCAGCAACGACCCGTGGTTCCGCTTCTTCTTCGGCGACCAGGCCGACCAGCCGCAGGTGGGCCTGGGCAGCGGCGTGATCGTGAGCACCGACGGCTACATCCTCACCAACAACCACGTGGTCGAGGGCGCCGACGAAATCGAGGTCACCCTGAACGACAGCCGCCACGCGCGCGGCAAGGTGATCGGCACCGACCCCGACACCGACCTGGCCGTGCTCAAGATCGAGCTCGACAAGCTGCCGGTGATCGTGCTGGGCAACTCCGACGAGCTGCTGGTGGGCGACCAGGTGCTGGCCATCGGCAACCCCTTCGGCGTGGGCCAGACCGTGACCAGCGGCATCGTCTCGGCGCTGGGGCGCAACCAGCTGGGCATCAACCAGTTCGAGAACTTCATCCAGACCGACGCGGCCATCAACCCCGGCAACTCGGGCGGCGCGCTGATCGACGTCAACGGCAACCTGCAGGGCATCAACACCGCCATCTACTCGCGCTCAGGTGGGAGCATGGGCATCGGCTTCGCCATTCCGGTGTCGATGGCTAAGATCGTGCTCGAGGGCATCGTGAAGGAAGGTCAGGTGCGCCGCGGCTGGATCGGCGTCGAGCCGAGCGACCTGTCGCCCGAACTGGCCGAGACTTTCGGCGTGAAGGCCGACGCGGGCGTGATCATCACCGGCGTGCTGCAGAACGGCCCTGCCGCCAAGGCCGGCATCCGCCCCGGCGACGTGATCACATCGGTGGGCGAGAAGAAGACCGACAGCGTGCAGGCCCTGCTGACCGCCGTCGCCGGCCTCAAGCCAGGCGACACCGCACGCTTCGCCCTGCAGCGCGGCACCGACAAGATGGAACTGGACGTGACACCGGGGCTGCGACCGAAGAGTCCGATCCGGCAGCAGTTGCCCAACAACGAGTAGGCGGGAAACGACAGCGGCTCCGGCCGCAGATCAGACAGCAACAAAAAAGCGGCCCTCGGGCCGCTTTTGTTTGGGGGGCAGGAGCCGATCGATCCGGGGATCAGGAACTGCCGGAAGACCCCGAACCCGCGCTCTCTTCCTCACCCTCGGGCGCCTTGCCCGTCCCTGCGAAGTAGCGCGCCCCGATGATCCCCACCTCGTACAGCAGGCACATCGGCACCGCCAGCGCGAGTTGCGAGACCACGTCGGGCGGCGTGAGCACCGCGGCCACCACGAAGGCGATCACGATGAAGTAGCCGCGGAACGAGCGCAGCTTCTCGATGGTGACCATCTCGAAACGCACCAGCAGCATCACCACGATCGGCACCTGGAAGGCAACGCCGAAGGCGATGTACAGCGACAGGATGGCCTCCACGTACGACGAGATGTCGGGCGTGGCCGCCACCGCCGCGGGCGTGAACTTCTGGATGAAGCCGAACATCTTGTCCAACACGAACAGCTGCACGAAGGCGATGCCGCCGTAGGCCAGCACGCTGCCGAAGAAGATCAGCGGCAAGGCGAAGCGCTTCTCGTGGCTGTACAGGCCCGGCGCGACGAACATCCAGGCCTGGTACATGAGCCAGGGCAGCGCCAGCAGCACGGCCGCCATCATCAGCACCTTGAGCGGCACGAAGAACGGCGAGAACACGCCGATGGCGATCAGCTTGGCGTCCGGCGGCATGTGCGCACGGATCGGCATGGCGATGATGTCCATGAGCCCGCTCGGGCCGGGCCAGATCGCCAGCAGGATGCCCGCGACCACCAGGCCGTAGACGCAGTACAGCAGCCGGTCCCGAAGCTCGACCAGGTGCTGCACGAACGGCTGCTCGGTGCCCGCCAGCTCGTCTTCTTTGTTCTTGTTGTCGGAATCGGCCATGGGAGAGGAGAAAGCGTGGGAGAAGACACAGGCGCACGGGGCGCCCGGGAACGCCGCGGGGCGTGCGCGTGCGTCAGTTGATCTTGTGGGGGCGGAAGCGGGCAACCCGCGCCGCGCCCGACAGCGCCTTGGTACGTACGCCGTTACGCGCCTTGTACCAGTTCGGCGTGGCGCCCTGCTTCAGGCGCCAGTTCTTGCGGGGGTGCCTGTATTCGGGCACCGCCTGCTCGGGCTCGGCCAGTGCCGACAGGGTGTCGCCGGATGCGCCGGAAAACTGCTTCTCGAACTCGCTGGCGCCGGTGTGGATGCTGTGCTCCACGTCGCGCGCCGCGTCCTCGACCGTGGTCTTCATCTTGCGGAGCTCGTCGAGCTCCATCGAACGGTTGACTTCGGCCTTGACGTCGTTCACGTAGCGCTGCGCCTTGCCGAGCAGGGCGCCCACCGTGCGTGCAACGCGCGGCAGCTTCTCCGGCCCGATCACGATCAGCGCCACGACGCCGATGAGCGCCAGCTTCTCAATGCCGAGGTCGATCACGGATGTGTGCCTGCGGTGCTCAGGACTTCTGGCGCGCTTCGACGTCGATCGTCGACTTGTCGCTGTTGGTCGGCTGGCCGGTCACTTGCTGCGTGGGGGCCGGTGCAGCGGAGGCGTCAGGGGAGGCCGAGCCGTCCTTCATGCCGTCCTTGAAGCCCTTGACGGCGCCACCGAGATCCGAACCCATGTTCCGCAGCTTCTTGGTGCCGAAGATCATGACCACGACGAGCAGCACGATCAGCCAGTGCCAGATGGAAAAAGAACCCATGAGAACTCCTAAGAATGTGTCCGATTTTAGTCGGGGGGAATGTGACAGTTTGGCTTAACCCTGCTCAGCCGCGAAGCCAGGGGCGGGGGCCGCCCATGACGTGCACATGGAGATGGTGAACCTCCTGTCCGCCTTCGGCGCCGGTGTTCACGACGACGCGGTAGCCGCCGTCCGGATAGGGCCGGCAGCCCTGCTCCAGCGCCAGCTGGGGCGCCAGCGTCATGATCTTGCCCATGAGCGCCGAATCCTCGGGCGTGAGCTGCGCCATCGAGGCGATGTGTTTCTTCGGCACCAGCATGAAATGCACCGGTGCCCAGGGCGAGATGTCATGAAAACCGAACAGGTCGTCGTCTTCGTAGACCTTGCGCGAGGGGATCTTGCCTTCGATGATTTTGCAGAAGACGCAGTTCGGATCAGATGACATCTTTGGGTTCCATGGGACGGCCGTCGTTCATCCGGATCATGCCTTTCACGATCCGGTAGAGGAACCACAGCGAAATCAGGCTCCAGGCGATCCAGCCCGGCACGAACAGCAGCAGCCAGAGCCACGAGGTGACGATGTACAGCAGGCCGGCCCACAGCACCGAGCGGATGCGCCAGCTGAAGTGCGAGGCCTGCCAGGTGCCGGCCGCGTCGTCGCGCTTCACGAAATCGATCAGGAGGGCGATGAGCAGCAGCAGCACGGAGGCCTGCGCGCCCGGCACGACCGCGCCGATGGCCACGATCAGGTGCAGCACGTAGCTGACCCAGCCCCAGGTCTTGAGGGAGTCGTCGGGTTCCACGTTCACGATGTCATTGGCCATGGTCGATGCCCTTTCAATCGATCAGTCAGTCGTTGGAAGCTTCACGGGCCTGCACCTTGCGCAGGGCTTTTTCCTCGATGCCGCTGGTGCCCTCGCGGCGCTCGAGCTCCGCGACGACGTCGGCCGGCGAGAAACCGTAGTGGGCCAGCGCCACCATGGTGTGGAACCACAGGTCGGCCACTTCGTTCACTATTTTCGAGCGGTCGCCGCCGTGATCGGCGTCCTTGGCGGCCATCACGACCTCGGTGGCTTCCTCGCCGATCTTCTTGAGGAAGGCGTCGGGGCCCTTGTGCAGCAGCCGGGCCACGTAGCTCTTCTCGGGGTCGCCGCCGTTCGCGGGCAGGCGGCTCTCGAGCACCGCAGCCAGGCGGGCGAGCGCGTCGGAGGTGTTCGAATCGTTCACTGTGGCGCTCATTTGTAGATCGACTCCGGGTCTTTCAAGACCGGTTCGACCACGGTCCACTGGCCCTTTTCGTACTTGCTGAAGAAGCAGCTGTGGCGGCCGGTGTGGCAGGCAATGCCGGGCTCGTGGCCGAGCTGGGTCACCTTGAGCAGCACCACGTCGTTGTCGCAGTCGAGGCGGATCTCGTGCACGGTCTGCACGTGGCCCGACTCCTCGCCCTTGAACCACAGCTTGCTGCGCGAGCGGCTGAAATACACCGCGCGGCCCAGCTCGGCGGTCTTCTCGAGCGCCTCGCGGTTCATCCACGCGAACATGAGCACGTCGTTCGTGCCTTGTTCCTGGGCGATCACGGGCACCAACCCGTTCGCGTCCCACTTCACTTCATCAAGCCAATTCATGGGGATATTGTCGAGGATAGGAAAAGACCCTTCCGGTCCCGCTCAGGCGTCGATGCGCACGGGAATCCCGCGCTCGGCCATGCGCGCCTTGGCCTCGCCCACGGTGTGCTCGCCGTAGTGGAAGATGCTCGCGGCCAGCACCGCGTCGGCGCCGCCCTTCTGGATGCCGTCGGCCAGGTCGTCGAGGCTGCCGACGCCGCCCGAGGCGATCACGGGCACGTTGACCGCGTCGCTCACGGCGCGCGTCAGGGCCAGGTCGAAGCCGCTCTTGGTGCCGTCGCGGTCCATGCTCGTGAGCAGGATCTCGCCCGCGCCGCGGCGCGCCATCTCGGTCGCCCACTGCACCACGTCCAGGCCGGTGTTCTTGCGCCCGCCGTGGCTGTACACGTCCCAGCCCGCGCCGCGCGTGGCGGCGTCTTCGGGGCTGCGGCGCTTGGCGTCGATGGCGACCACGATGCACTGCGAGCCGTACTTCTGGGCCGCATCGCTGATCACCTGCGGATCGGCGATGGCGGCCGAGTTGAAGCTGGTCTTGTCGGCGCCCGCGTTGAGCAGCCGGCGCACGTCGGCCACGGTGCGCACGCCGCCGCCCACGGTCAGCGGAATGAAGACCTGCGAGGCCACCGCCTCGATGATCGGCAGGATCAGGTCACGGCCGTCGCTGGTGGCGGTGATGTCCAGGAAGGTGAGTTCGTCGGCGCCCTGCGCGTTGTAGCGCGCGGCGATCTCGACCGGGTCGCCGGCATCGCGCAGCTCGAGGAAGTTGACGCCCTTGACGACGCGGCCGCCGGTGACGTCGAGGCAGGGAATGATGCGTTTGGCAAGCATGGGATGGTGAACCAGGGAGAAATCAGAGAACGCAAAGCTGTTGCCAGCCCTGCCATTGGGCGCCGGGGGCCAGCACGACGGGTTCGTCGATGCGGGCCGCCTCGACGCAGAGCATGTGGCGGAAGCCCTCTGGAGGCATGTCCGCGAGTGTCGCACCGAGCACGGCACCGGGGTTCCAGACCACGGTTTCGGTGCAGGTTTCGCTCTGGGTGATTTCGAGCGTGCCGCCGGGCTGCACAAGCCGCAGCGGCTGCGCCGGGGCGGTGTAGACGCTGTCGAACTCGGCGTCGAACTGCAGCGCGGCGGCGGTTTCGGTCTGGCGCACGTCGCGCACCGCGTCCCAGCGGGCGGCGCCCTGCAGGCCTTCGAGGCGCACGGCGGCGATGTCGTCCACGCGCAGGTAGGTGTGCAGCGCGGCCGAGAACGGCCAGGGCGCGTCGCCGGTGTTGGCCAGGGTGAGCGCGGTGCGCAGCCGGCCGGCGGCGAGCGTGGCGTCCATGCGCGCCTCGAAGGCGTGCGGCCAGAGCCGGCGGGTGGCGTCGTTGTCGCGCAGCACCAGCCGCAGCGTGTCGGACGCGCCCGAATCCTCGCGAATCCAAGGCAGATTGCGCATGAAGCCATGCTTGGGGAGCATGCCGCGCTGGTTGAACTGGGGGCAGCACAGGGGAATGCCGCCGCGGATGGCAGTTTGGCCGTCAAAAACGGCCTTCGGACTCAGATACAGTCGCTCCCCACCGCGGGCCGGGGCCCAGGAAAGCACCTGGGCGCCATGCAGCGCCACCGTCAGCGTGCTGCCATCGGCCGCCACGGCGTGCAACGCCGGCTGGCCTCGAAACTCGATCGAGCGGATATCCATGTGAGGAATTGTAGGCAGCCGCCGCATCCTGACAGCGGGCCATTGCGTGCATCCGCCTTTCTTGGATACCCTGTGCCGGGTCGGTCCCGTGCACTCGAAAAGAACCACTCTCACACGACAAAGGGGATACGCATGAAGAAAAAGCTGCCCATGGCCGCCTGGATCCTGATCGCCATGGTGCTCGGCATCATCGTCGGTTACATGATCTTCACCAGCTTTCCCGACAAGAAGGCCGCCAAGGAGATCGCGGACTACGTCTCCATCGTCTCCGACGTCTTCCTGCGCCTGATCAAGATGCTGATCGGCCCGCTGGTGTTCTCCACGCTGGTGGTGGGCATCGCGCACATGGGCGACGCCAAGTCGGTGGGCCGCGTGTTCGGCAAGGCCATCGGCTGGTTCCTCACGGCCTCGCTGATCTCGCTGGTGATCGGCCTGGTCATGGCCAACCTGCTCAAGCCCGGCGAGAACCTGGGCCTGCCGCTGCCCGATATCGGCGCCTCGGCCAACCTGGCGACCAACAAGTTCACCTTCAAGGACTTCGTGAGCCACACGGTGCCCAAGTCGTTCGTGGAGGCGATGGCCAACAACGAGATCCTGCAGATCGTGGTGTTCTCGATGTTCTTCGGCGTGGCGCTGGCCTCGCTCGGCGACAAGGCCAAGACGCTGGTGGCCGCCATCGAGGAGCTGTCGCACGCCATGCTCAAGATCACGGGCTACGTCATGAAGCTCGCACCGCTGGCGGTGCTGGCGGCCATGGCCGCCACCGTGGCCGTGAACGGGCTGGGCATTCTCGTCAAGTTCGCCGTGTTCATGCGCGACTTCTACCTGGGCCTGTTCGTGCTGTGGGGCGTGCTGATCATGGCCGGCCTGCTGTTCCTGGGGCCGCGCGTGTTCAAGCTGCTGGTGCTCATCAAGGAGGCGTTCCTGCTGTCGTTCGCCACCGCGAGCTCCGAGGCCGCGTACCCGAAGATCCTGCAGGCGCTCGACCGTTTCGGCGTGAAGCGCAAGATCTCCAGCTTCGTGATGCCGATGGGCTACTCGTTCAACCTCGACGGTTCGATGATGTACTGCACCTTCGCCGTGCTGTTCATCGCGCAGGCCTACGACATCCACATGCCGATCAGCACGCAGATCACCATGCTGCTGATCCTGATGCTCACCTCCAAGGGCATGGCCGGCGTGCCGCGCGCCTCGCTGGTGGTGATCGCCGCCACGCTGAACCACTTCGACATTCCCGAGGCCGGCCTGCTGCTGATCCTGGGCGTGGACACCTTCCTGGACATGGGCCGCTCGGCCACCAACGCGGTGGGCAACTCCATCGCCACGGCCGTGGTCGCCAAGTGGGAAGGCGAGCTGCTGTCCGAGAGCGATGCCGAGGCCAACGCCAAGGTGCTCGACGAGGAAGCCGCCGCCACCCTCGCCCACCCGGCGCACGCGTGAGGCGCCACGCCATGACGCGCATCGCCACGCTGCCCTCCGCCGTCGCCGCATGGCTGCTGGCGGCCGTGGCCCTGGCCTTGCCGGGCGGCCCCGCGCAGGCACAGGAGCTCCTCACCGGCACGCTGGCCAAGGTGCGCGAGAGCGGTACCATCGCCATCGGCCACCGCGAGGCCTCGGTGCCTTTTTCGTACCTCAATGCGCGCAAGGAGCCGATCGGCTATTCCATCGAGCTGTGCCGCGCGCTCGTCACGGCCATCGAGGACACGGTCAACAAGAGCCTCACGATCAAGTGGGTGCCCGTCACCTCCGACTCGCGCATCGACGCGGTCGTCAGCGGCCAGGTCGACCTCGAGTGCGGCTCCACCACCAGCAACCTCGAGCGCCAGAAGCGCGTGGCCTTCTCGCCGACCATGTTCGTCTCGGGCACCAAGGTGCTGGTGAAGAAGGGCTCGCCGATCCAGTCGTTCCGCGACCTGGCCGGCAAGAAGGTGGCCGTGACGGCCGGCACCACCAACGAGAAGACGCTGCGCGACCTGTCGCAGAAGTTCAAGCTCAACATCGAGCTGAAGGTGGCGCGCGACCATGCCGAGTCGTTCGCGCTCGTGAAAGAAGGCCAGGCCGACGCCTTCGCCACCGACGACGTGCTGCTCTACGGCCTGATCGCCCGCGACGCCGCCAAGGCGCAGTACGAGGTGGTGGGCGACTTCCTCTCCTACGACCCCTACGCGGTCATGTACCGCAAGGGCGACCCGCAGCTGAACAAGGTGGTGGTCGACACCTTCCAGGTGCTGGCGGAAGACGGCGAGATCCACCGCCAGTACAAGCGCTGGTTCATGCGCAAGCTGCCTTCGGGGGAGAGCCTCAACCTGCCGATGAGCGCGCAGCTGGAAACGATCATCCAGACGATGGCGGTGAAGGCCGAGTAGGCCCGCCTGCCCTTTTCTCTACCGCGCCGGCCACTCCCAGCGCGGAATCTCGCTCATGTCGAGGTTCGCGATGCGGGTCTCGCCGAAGCGCTTTTCGAGCACCACCGGCTGCAGGCCGTCGCTGTCGTCCAGGGCGGCGATCAGGCGCGCCGCGTGCGACACCACGATCACCTGCGACGACCGCGCGGCCTGCGCGATGAGGCGGCCGAGCGCGGGCTGCAGGTCGGGGTGCAGGCTGGTCTCGGGCTCGTTGAGCACCAGCAGCGCAGGCGGACGGGGCGTCAGCAGCGCCGCGATCCACAGCAGGTAGCGCAGGGTGCCGTCCGACAGTTCGGCGGCCGTCAGGGGCCGCAGCAGGCCGTGCTGGTGCATCAGCGTCTCGAAGCGGTCGCCGTTCGCCTGCACCTCGATGCGGGCGCCCGGGAAGGCATCGTCCACGGCGCTGTCGAGCGCCTCGCCGTCGCCGATCTCGCGGATGGTCTGCAGGGCCGCGGCCAGATCGGCCCCATCGTTCGCCAGCACGGGCGTGTAGGTGCCCAGCTGCGGCTGGCGCGCTGGGGCGTCGGCATCGGAGCGGAAGTGGTCGTAGAAGCGCCAGGAGCGCATCTGCTCGCGCAGCGTGAGCATCTCGGGCGCGTCGCGCGGGTCGGCGTGCTCGGTCATCATGCTGGCGAAGGCCGGGATCGGCCGGCCGACGGCCTGCCAGCCCCTGCCGTCGCGCAGGCGCAGCGCGGCGCCCTTGCGGTCGACCAGGTGCGTGGAGGGGCGCAGCAGCGGGCCGCTCCAGATCGCCTCGTGCTTGATCTGCGGGTCGTGCGAGAAGGCCGAGGACGGGACCGGCGGCGGCAGGCCGATGTCGATGGCGTAGCCGAAATCGTCGGCCTCGGCGCCGGCGAAGCCCAGCTTCAGCGCCACCGGCTCGCTGCGCGTGGTGCCCTGCACCGGCTGTTCGCCGCGCAGCATGGCCGCCGAAAAGCGCTCGGGCCCGGCCCACAGCGTGGAAGACAGCCCGCCCTCGCGCACCAGCGAGCGGATCACGCCGCCGTTGGCGATGTCGGCCAGCAGCCGCATCGCGCGGTACACGCTCGACTTGCCGCTGCCGTTGGCGCCGGTGACCACCGTGAGGCGGCCCAGCGGCACCGTCAGCTGGCGCAGCGAGCGGTAATTGGCGATGGCGAGCGCGGAGAGCACGCGCCGCTACGGGAAAGGCGTCAGGCGCCGGCCAGCTCGTCCGCGCGCGCCTGGGCGGCGGCGAAGTCGAGGTCGCCCGAGTAGATGGCGCGGCCGCAGATCACGCCCTCGACGCCTTCGGACTCGACCGCGCAGAGCTGGTCGATGTCGGCCATGTTCGACAGGCCGCCCGAAGCGATCACGGGGATGGTCAGCGCCTGCGCGAGCTTGACGGTGGCGTCGATGTTGATGCCCGAGAGCATGCCGTCGCGACCGATGTCGGTGTAGATGATCGATTCGACGCCGTAGTCCTCGAACTTCTTGCCCAGGTCGGCCACTTCGTGGCCCGTGAGCTTGCTCCAGCCGTCGGTGGCGACCTTGCCGTCCTTGGCATCCAGGCCCACGATGATGTGGCCGCCGAAGGCGCTGCAGGCGTCCTTCAGGAAGCCGGGGTTCTTGACCGCGGCGGTGCCGATGATCACGTAGCGCAGGCCGTCGTCGATGTAGCGCTCGATGGTGTCCAGGTCGCGGATGCCGCCGCCCAGCTGCACCGGGATGTCGTCGCCGACTTCCTTCAGGATCGCCTTGATCGCCGCGTGGTTCTGCGGCTTGCCGGCGAAGGCGCCATTCAGGTCGACCAGGTGCAGCCGACGGGCGCCGGCCTCGACCCATTTGCGGGCCATGGCGGCGGGGTCTTCGCTGAAGATGGTGGACTGGTCCATGTCGCCCTGCTTGAGGCGAACGCAGTGGCCGTCTTTGAGATCAATGGCGGGAATGAGGAGCATGGAAGTGACGCGAGTGTGCGAAAGCTGGGCTGCGAACGGTGCGGCCCGGGCGGGAATATAAGGTCAGGGATTCCAGTGGAGGAAGTTGCGATACAGCTGCAGCCCATGGTCCGCACTCTTCTCCGGGTGGAACTGGGTTGCAAAAATGTTATCGCGTGCGATGGCCGCGGTAAAGCATGCCCCGTAATCGGCCTCGCCCACGCTGTGCCGGGCATCCGCCGGACATGCGTAGAAGCTGTGCACGAAATAGAAGTAGCTCTGGTCGGGAATGCCCGCCCACACCGCGTGCGGCTGGGCCTGGCGCACCTGGTTCCAGCCCATCTGCGGCACCTTGAAGCGGCTGCCGTCGGGCTGCAGGCGGCCGGCCAGGTCGAACTTGACGACCTCGCCGGGAATGAGCCCCAGGCCGTCGGTCGGGCCTTCGTCGCTGCGCGACAGCAGCATCTGCATGCCCACGCACACGCCGAAGAGCGGCTTGCTGGCCGCGGCCTCGAGCACCGATTCGAGCAGGCCCGAGTCGCGCAGCTCGCGCATGCAGTCGGGCATGGCGCCCTGCCCCGGCAGCACCACGCGGGTGGCCTGGCGCACCACGTCCGGGTCGGAGGTGACGAACACCTCCACGCCCACCTGGTCGGCCGCATGGCGCACGGCCTGCGACACGGAGTGCAGGTTGCCCATGCCGTAGTCGACGACCGCGACGGAATTCTTTGCTGCAGATTTCATAGCTGTTCGCCGAGGAGTTTCAGAGCGAACCCTTGGTCGAGGGAATGACGCCCACGGAGCGCGGATCGAGTTCCAGCGCGCCGCGCATGGCGCGCGCGAAGGCCTTGAACACGGTCTCGCACTGGTGGTGCGCGTTCACGCCCTTCAGGTTGTCGATGTGCAGCGTGACGAAGGCGTGGTTCACGAAGCCCTGGAAGAACTCGTAGGTGAGCTGGCTGTCGAAGGTGCCGATCATCCCGCTGGTGAAGGGCACGTGCATCACGAGGCCGGGACGGCCCGAGAAATCGATGACGACGCGGCTCAGTGCCTCGTCCAGCGGCACATAGGCATGGCCGTAGCGTCGGATGCCCTTCTTGTCGCCGATGGCCTTGGCCACGGCCTGGCCGAGCGTGATGCCCACGTCTTCCACCGTGTGGTGGCCGTCGATGTGCAGGTCGCCCTCGCAGTCGATGTCCAGGTCGATCAGCCCGTGGCGGGCGATCTGGTCGAGCATGTGATCGAAAAAGCCGATGCCCGTGGAGAGCTTGGCCTTGCCGGTGCCGTCGAGGTTGACGCTGACCGTGATCTTCGTCTCGGCGGTGTGGCGGGTGACCGTCGCGATGCGATCGGTGCTGCCCGGGGTCGTGGGGGTGGTCATAGTGAGGCTTCGAGCGCCGCCAGCATCTGCGTGTTCTCGTCGGCCGTTCCGACGGTGAGGCGCAGGCAGTTGGCGAGCAGTTCATGCATTTTAGAAACGTTCTTCACCAGCACCCCGCGGGCCTTCATGCCCTCGAAGGTACGGGTGGCATCGGGCACGCGCAGCAGGATCATGTTGGCGTCGCTGGGCCAGGTCTTCACGCCCGGCAGCCGGGCCAGCGCGGCCATGAGCTGGTCGCGCCCTTCGCGGATCTGGCGCGCCTGCGCCTCGAACACCGCGGCGTGCTCCAGCGCGAACAGCGCGGCCTCGCAGTTGAGCACGCTGATGTTGTAGGGCGGGCGCACCTTGTCGATCTCGGCGACCAGCGCGGCGGGGCCCATGAGGTAGCCCAGGCGGATGCCGGCCAGGCCGAACTTGCTCAGGGTGCGCATCAGCAGCACATGGCGGTGGTTCGCGAGCCGGTCGATGTAGCTGCGGGCGGCGAAGGGCTGGTAGGCCTCGTCGATCACCACCAGGCCGCCCTGCACGCCCTGGGCCTGCACGATCTTCTCGATGACGGCGTCGTCCCAGAGGTTGGCGGTCGGGTTGTTCGGGTAGGCGAGGTAGACGATGGCCGGCTTCTCGCGCGCGATGGCGGCCAGCATGGCGGCTTCATCGAGTTCGAAATCGGCCGTCAGCGGCACGCCCACGAAGCGCAAACCCTGCAGCTGGGCGCTCATCGCGTACATGACGAAACCGGGCACGGGCGCGAGCACGGCGGCGCCGGGCTGGTCGCAGGCAATGCCCAGCAGCGAGATCAGTTCGTCCGAGCCGTTGCCCAGCATCAGCCCGAAGCCTTCGGGCAGGCCCGCATGGGCGGCCAGCGCGCGCTGCAGGTCGGCGCCGCGGTCGCCGGGGTAGCGGTTGAGCGCCAGCGCGCCCAGGCGCGCGCCCAGTTCGGCCTGCAGCGCGGGCGGCAGGCCGTAGGGGTTCTCCATCGCGTCGAGCTTGAGGAAGCCGCGCGCGTCCTGCACCGCGTAGGCGTGCATGGCGCGCACGTCGGCGCGGATGCGCTCGAGCGGCAGACGGTTGTCGGAGGCGGAGGAATCGGAAACGGTCATCGGGTGCAGCGGTAGCTGTTGCGGAGGGCGCCGGCCATGACCAGTTGCACGGGCATGTCGGCTTCGTAGCTGTCGGCGTTGCGGCTCAGCTCGGTCTGGTAGAGCGAACGGGCCATCGAGGGTTCGAGGCGGCGGCCCTCGATGCAGAACGGCGGCACCTGGCCGTTGCGCTGCGACGACTCGACGCCCTCGCGCAGGCCTTCGAGCACGCCGACGAGGTAGTAGCTGGCGTAGGCCTTGCCGTCTTTCTCGCCGGCTTCGAGGGTGCGCAGCTCGCGGATGCTCATCGCCTGCACGCCGGCGCCGATCGCACCGGCCGCCAGGGCGAGCAGCAGCGCCGGCAGGCGCGGCAACAGCAGGACGGCGGCGCGTTGCATGGCCTCGCCGGCTTACTTGCGGTAGCGCGGCGGCGGCGCGTACGCGCCGTCGGCCGGGAAGGCGCTGGGCTGCGACGGCGAGGCGTCGCGGCGGGTGCGGCGCGGGGTGTTCGGCTCTTCGAGCTCGAACAGCGCGGCGCCGATCACGCCGATGTTGCGCACGTCGCCGGCCTCGGTGTTCGCGGCGTAGGCACGGCCCGGCGTGGCGAAACGGAAGGCGGCCACTTCGCTCTGGCTCTTGCGGAAGCCTTCGATGTTGAGCGTCTGCTGCGGGCGCAGCACGTAGCCGCCGTTGCGCAGGCTGCCGGGCTTGCCGTTGAGCACGTCCAGGCCGTCGACGGTGGCGATCACCTCGTAGCTGCGGTCGCTGAGGTTGCGAAAGCGCAGCGTGTAGCGCGCGCCTTCGACGCCGGCGAGGCGGAACATGTCGTTGCCGCTTCGACGTGCGCGCTGCAGCGGCAGCGGGCGGTCGTTCTCGTCGAGCACCGACCATTCGATGTCGCCCTGGGCCAGCTGCAGGTTCAGCCGGCGCTCGGGGTTGCTGCCCGCGTCGCGGCGCACGCTGGCCGCGTCGTTGTAGCCGATCGAGGCCACGTCGTCGGGCTGGTCGGACAGGCGCTTGGCAGCCACCGTGCGGGTCTTCGACTCGATGCCTTCGCCCCATTGCGTGCCGAGCTGGGCCGGCGCGGGTGCGGGCTTGGCAGCACTGGACGTGGCCGCCATCGCCGTCGTCTCGGCGCGGTTCTGCGGCATCTGGGTGCAGGCGGCCAGCAAGGCGGCACCGGCAACGAGGCCGGTGGCGAAGCGGAAAAATCGCGAGCGATAGAGGCGTTGAATCATCTGGCGTGCTCCTCCCTGAAGCGGGGTTGTTGGAGCCTCAGATCTTACGCAGGCGCATGCGCGCGGCTTCGGCGTGCGCCTGCAGGCCCTCGCCTTCGGCCAGCGTGACCGCGATCGGGCCCAGCACCTGCGCGCCGGCCTCGCTCACCTCGATGAGGCTGGAGCGCTTCTGGAAGTCGTACACGCCCAGCGGGCTCGAGAAACGCGCCGTGCCGCTGGTCGGCAGCACGTGGTTCGGGCCGGCGCAGTAGTCGCCCAGGCTCTCGCTGGTGAAGTTGCCCAGGAAGATCGCGCCGGCGTGGCGCAGCAGCGGCTCCCAGCGGTGCGGCTCGCTGCTGCTGACTTCCAGGTGTTCGGGGGCGATGCGGTTGCTGATCTCGCAGGCCTCTTCCATGCTCTTCGTGTGGATCAGCGCGCCGCGGCCGTTGAGCGAGGCGGCGATGATCTCGGCGCGCGGCATGGTCGGCAGCAGGCGGTCGATCTCGGCCTGCACGCGGTCGATGTAGGCGGCGTCGGGGCACAGCAGGATGCTTTGCGCCAGCTCGTCATGCTCGGCCTGGCTGAACAGGTCCATGGCCACCCAGTCGGGCGGCGTGGAGCCGTCGGCCAGCACCAGGATTTCGCTCGGGCCCGCGATCATGTCGATGCCCACGGTGCCGAACACGCGGCGCTTGGCGGCGGCCACGTAGGCGTTGCCGGGGCCGGTGATCTTGTCGCAGGCCGGGATGGTGGCCGTGCCGTAAGCCAGCGCGGCCACGGCCTGTGCACCGCCGACGGTGAAGCCGCGCGTCACGCCGGCCACGTAGGCGGCGGCGAGTACGAGCTGGTTCTTCTCGCCCTTCGGCGTGGGCACGACCATGATGATTTCGCCCACGCCGGCGACGTGAGCGGGAATGGCGTTCATCAGCACGCTCGACGGGTACGCGGCCTTGCCGCCCGGCACGTAGATGCCCACGCGGTCCAGCGGCGTGACCTTCTGGCCGAGCAGCGTGCCGTCGGCGTCGCGGTAGCTCCAGCTTTCGCCCGAGGCCTTCTTCTGCGCCTCGTGGTAGCTGCGCACGCGGCGCGCGGCGGCTTCTAGTGCGTCGCGCTGCGCGGCGGGGAGGCCCTCGAACGCGGCCTTCAGCTCGGCCTGCGTGAGTTCGAGCTCGGGCAGCGTCTTCGCGTCGAGCTTGTCGAAGCGGTTGGTGTATTCCAGCACCGCCTCGTCGCCGCGTTTTTGCACGTCGGCCAGGATGTCTGCCACCACCTTCTCGATGGCCGCGTCGTCGTCCGCGGACCAATGCAGCCGCGCCTTGAATTCAGCGTCGAAGCTGGCTGAGTTCGTGGACAGTCGGGCGGGGGCTGCTTGCAGAGTCATGGGCTTGAGGTTCAGGCGGAGGGAATGGCGGACGCGAAGGCGTCGATGATGCGGCGGATGGGTTCGCGCTTGAGCTTGAGCGCGGCCTGGTTGACGACCAGCCGGGCGCTGATGTCCATGATGCGCTCCACCTCGACGAGGTGGTTGGCCTTGAGTGTGTTGCCGGTCGAGACCAGGTCGACGATGGCGTCGGCCAGGCCCGTGAGTGGCGCCAGCTCCATGCTGCCGTAGAGCTTGATCAGGTCGACGTGCACGCCCTTGCTGGCGAAGAAGTCGCGCGCCAGACCCACGTACTTGGTGGCCACGCGCAGGCGCGAGCCCTGCTTCACGGCCGAGGCGTAGTCGTAGTCGGCGCGCACGGCCACGCTGAGGCGGCAGGCCGCGATACGCAGGTCCAGCGGCTGGTACAGGCCCTGGTTGCCATGCTCGAGCAGCACGTCCAGGCCGGTCACGCCGAGGTCGGCGCCGCCGTACTGCACGTAGGTGGGCACGTCGGAGGCGCGCACCAGCACCACGCGCACGTCGGGGCGGGTGGTGTCGAGGATGAGCTTGCGCGATTTCTCGGGGTCTTCGGTGACCTCGATGCCGGCGGCGGCCAGCAGGGGCATCGTCTCTTCGAAGATGCGGCCTTTGGAAAGAGCCAGGGTGATCATGCGGCGGCTCCCGTCACGCGTTCAATGTCGGCACCGAGGCCGCGCAGTTTCGATTCCATGCGGTCATAACCCCGGTCCAGGTGATAGATGCGGTCGACCAATGTCTCGCCCTCGGCCACGAGGCCGGCGATGACGAGGCTGGCGGAGGCGCGCAGGTCGGTGGCCATCACGGTGGCGCCCGAGAGCTGTTGCACGCCCTCGACCATCGCGACCTTGCCCTCGACGTGGATGCGCGCGCCCAGGCGCACCATCTCGTTCACGTGCATGAAGCGGTTCTCGAAGATGGTCTCGGTGACCATCGAGGCGCCGCGCGCGATCACGTTCAGGGCCATGAACTGGGCCTGCATGTCGGTGGGGAAGCCGGGGTATTCGGTGGTACTGAAGCTCTGCGCCTTCAGGTGGTCGTACGCGGGGCCCTGCGAGCCGATGCGGATGCCGTCGGGCTCTGTCACGACAGTGCAGCCGGCGTCGCGCAGCTTGTCGATCACGGCGTCGAGGTGGTCGCCGCGCGCATGGCGCAGGAAGGCCTCGCCGCCCGTGGCCGCCACGGCGCACAGGAAGGTGCCGGCCTCGATGCGGTCGGCCACCACGGCGTGCTCGCAGCCGTGCAGCTTCTCGACGCCCTGGATGCGGATGTGGCTGGTGCCGTGGCCTTCGATCTTCGCGCCCATGCGGATCAGCATTTCGGCCAGGTCGACGATCTCGGGCTCCTGCGCGGCGTTCTCGAGCAGCGTCTCGCCCTCGGCCAGCGCGGCGGCCATGAGGAAGTTCTCGGTGCCGGTGACGGTGACCATGTCGGTCAGGATGCGCGCGCCCTTCAGCCGCGTGCGCCCTTCGGGCAGGCGCGCGACCATGTAGCCGTGCTCGACCACGATCTCGGCGCCCATCGCCTGCAGGCCCTTGATGTGCTGGTCGACCGGCCGCGAGCCGATGGCGCAGCCGCCCGGCAGCGACACCTTGGCGTGGCCGAAGCGCGCCAGCAGCGGCCCCAGGGCCAGCACCGAGGCGCGCATGGTCTTCACCAGTTCGTAGGGGGCCTCGGGGTTGCCGAGCTCGCCGGCGTTCAGACGCACGGTGCCGTTGTCGTCGGCCTCGGCCGTCACGCCCATGTTGCGCACCAGCTTGAGCATGGTCGACACGTCCTGCAGGCGCGGCACGTTGTGCAGCACCACGGGCTGGTCGGTCAGCAGCGCCGCGCACAGCTCGGGCAGCGCGGCGTTCTTGGCGCCGGAAATGAGCACTTCGCCGCGAAGCTCACGCCCGCCGCGAATCAGAAGTTTGTCCATGAAGGATCCAGCGAAATCAGGAGGCCCGCAAGGGCCGGAAAGTCATTTGTCCACTGCCGCCCATTCGGCCGGCGTATAGGTCTTCATCGAGAGCGCATGCACCTCGTCGGTGTGCATTTTCGCACCGAGGGTGGCGTAGACCCGCTGGTGGCGCTGGATGGCGCGCTTGCCCTCGAATTCGGCCGAGACGATGGTCGCGTACCAATGTCGGCCGTCGCCCTCGAGCGTGATGTGCTCGCACGGCAGATGGGCAGCGATGATGGCTTGGAGTTCGTCAGCGGTCATGGGGTCTTGGAAGTCGCGGTCAGCCGCGGATTTTGTAGCCGATGCGCAGCAGGTGGACAGCGATGGCGCTCACCACCAGCCAGGCGGAACCGACGATGCCGAAGCTCAGCCAGGGCGAAGCGTCGCTCACCCCGAAGAAGCCGTAGCGGAAGCCGTCGATCATGTAGAAGAAGGGGTTCAGGTGGCTCACGCTCTGCCAGAACGGCGGCAGCGAGCCGATCGAATAGAACACGCCCGACAGGAAGGTCATGGGCATGATCAGGAAATTCTGGAACACGGCCATCTGGTCGAACTTCTCGGCCCAGAGCCCGGCGATGAGGCCGAGCGTGCCCAGCATGGCCGAGCCCAGCAGCGCGAACACCAGGATCCACACCGGCGCCACGAAGCTCGGCACGGCGAAGAAAACGGTCACGGCGAACACGCCCGCGCCCACCGCCAGCCCGCGGATCACCGAGGAGCCCACGTAGGCGAAGAACCAGCCCCAGTGCGACAGCGGCGTGAGCAGCACGAACACGAGGTTGCCCATGATCTTGCTCTGGATGATCGAGGACGAGCTGTTCGCGAACGCGTTCTGCAGCACGCTCATCATCACGAGGCCGGGGATCAGGAAGGCGGTGTAGCCCACGGTGCCGTAGACCGTCACGCGGCCTTCGAGCACATGGCCGAACACCATGAGGTACAGCAGCGCGGTGAGCACCGGCGCGCCGACAGTCTGGAAGCCGACCTTCCAGAAGCGCAGCGTTTCCTTGTAGAGCAGCGCTCGCCACCCGGTCACGGCCATCATCGCGACACCTCCAGCGGCGTCTGCTCGCCCGCCATCAGGTCGATGAACACGTCTTCCAGGTCGGCCTTGCGCATTTCCACGTCTTCCACCGCGACGCCGGCTTCGCGGATCGCGGCCAGCAGTTGTTCGACTTCATGCGCGTTCTGCGCCGGCAACTGCACGATGCGCCCGGTGATGCGCGCGTGCTGGGCGATGGCCCAGGGCAGCATGGCGTCGGTCTTGAAGCGCAGCACATTGCTCGCGGCCGACTTCAGCAGCTCGCTGGTGCGGTCCAGGGCGATCACCTTGCCGAGCTTGAGCATCGCGATGCGGCTGCACAGCGCCTCGGCCTCTTCGAGGTAATGGGTGGTGAGCAGCACGGTGCTGCCCTGCTTGTTGAGCTTGGCGACGAACTGCCAGAGCGTCTGGCGCAATTCGACGTCGACACCGGCCGTGGGCTCGTCGAGCACGATGACCGGCGGCTTGTGCACCAGCGCCTGCGCCACCAGCACGCGGCGCTTCATGCCGCCCGAGAGCTGGCGCATGTTGGCGGTGGCCTTGTCGGCCAGGCCCAGGCTCTGCAGCAGCTCGTCGATCCAGGCCTCGTTGTTCTTGATGCCGAAGTAGCCCGACTGGATGCGCAGCGACTCGCGCACGTTGAAGAAGGGGTCGAACACCAGCTCCTGCGGCACGATGCCGAGCTGGCGCCGAGCCTCGGCGTAGTCGCGCTGCACGTCGAAACCGTGCACGCTGATCGCGCCCGCCGTGGGCCGCGACAGGCCCGCCAGCATGCTGATGAGGGTGGTCTTGCCCGCGCCGTTGGGGCCGAGCAGGCCGAAGAACTCGCCCGGCTCGATCTGGAAGGAAACCTCGTCGACCGCACGCAGCCCCTGCTTGCCTTGGGCGCGTTGCTGACGGGAGGGAGGGTAGGTCTTGGAGACCGACTGGAATGAGATCGCGGGCATGGGAGCCCGCGATTTTACGGGCGATGGGTTTTTCGGCGCTGCTCAGGGGTGAACGCGGGGAGCCGGCCGCGCTAGGCATCGGCCCGAAGTTCACCCACAATCCCGCCGGTGCCGATTCTGCGCACCGCAACCGCCCATCGCGAGGAACGCCAATGAAGTGTTTGACCCGCAGCCCCCTCCCAACCGTTGCCGCCCTGCTCCTGGCGATGGTGCTGACTGCTTGCGGGGGAGGAGGTGGAGGTGGTGGCGGCGGAGGTGGCGGCATCGCCCTTGTCGGCGGCGGCGCAGGCGCTGGCGCAGGGGGCGGCACCGCCCAACCTTGCACTTCATCTGCCGGTTCGGCCCAGCTGCCGGCCCGCGATGCACTCATTGCGCGCGCCAAGTGCCTGGAGCTGGACACGCCCTACGTGCCACCACCCGGCGATGTGCTGGAGCACAACACGTCCGGCTATGCCAAGGCCATGTGCTCGGCGGTCTTCATCACCGGACTCGATCCTGCAGTCGCCGCCGAAACCATCGGGTACTTCACGGGGCCGTACGAACAGCGCAAGAAGGTGGGAGCGCCGGTGGTCGACCGCACCAAGAAGGAGGTCCGCATCACGATGCCCAACGGCGGCCCGACGCTGGTGGCCCGCCACTTCGGATCGCAGGGTTGCATCACGCTGCCGCCCGGCAAGGACGACGTTTTCTTCACACCCGTCAATGTCAAGAGCGCGCTGGCCGACCCCACGACCGTGCCCTGGCCCATGGGCGATGTGCTGCCGAACGGCCCGCCGCCCGCCGACGTCGACATGGCCAAGGTGAACCAGGCCCTCGGCGCCGCCTTCGAAACCACGGAGGCCTACACCGCGGCCTTCGTGGTCACGCACAAGGGGCGGCTCATCGGCGAGCGCTACATGAGCGGCATCAGCGCGACAACGCCGCTCGAATCATGGTCGATGGGCAAGAGCGTCGTGGCCACGATGATGGGCGTGCTGATCAAGCAGGGTGTGTACAAGCTCGACCAGCCCGCACCGATTCCCGAATGGCAAGGTGCCGGCGACGGCCGCCAGCAGATCCGCATTGCCGACATCCTGCGCATGTCCAGCGGGCTGCGCATCAAGGCCCCGGACGATCCGGACTTCGACCCGAACGGCACCTACCCCGATCACATCTACTACTACACAGGCCGGATCAACGCATTCAACTACGCCGCAACCCGACCGCAGCAATGGCCGCCCAACACGGTGGGCCGCTACCGCAACACCGATCCGGTGCTTGCCAACTACCTGGTCCGCCTTGCGGTCGAGAAGCGCGGCGAAGAGTACTTCTCGTTCCCGCAGCGTGCCATCTTCGACAAGATCGGCATCCGCTCCATGGTGATCGAGACCGATCCCTACGGCAACTTCCTCACGCAAGGCTACGACTTCATGTCGGCCCGCGATTGGGCCCGGCTGGCCAATCTCTACCTGCAGGACGGGGTGTGGAACGGGGAGCGCATTCTTCCCGAGGGATTCGTCAATTTCGTGAGCACGGCCGCACCGGCCTGGGCCGCAGACCAGCGCCCCATCTACGGGGGATTCTTCTGGATCAATGGAACGGGGGCACTGGCGGCACCGACGACGGCCTACTACATGCTCGGCGCAGGGGGCCAGTTCGTGCTCGTGATTCCGTCGCACGATCTCGTCGTCGTGCGCATCGGCCACTCCAAGGGGGAGCGATTCGCGACCTCGACCCTGAACAAGGCACTCACGCTGCTGACCGCAGCGGTGCCACGCACGCGCTAGGGCGTCAGGGTGCAGCGGGCAGAAGGCCCGCGATGCCGTACAGCGCGGCCAGTTCGCGCAGGCGCGGCGACAGGCCCTTGACCGAGAACCCCCGGCCCAGCGCGCTGGATTCGCGCCGGCACTCGAGCAGCACCGCCAGCGCGGAGGAATCGAACTGGGCCAGTGCCGTGGCGTCGACCACGGTGGACGACGAATCGGTCTGGCCCTTGAGCCCCTGCTGCAGCATGCGCATGCAGGCAGGAGCCTCGTCGTGGGTGAGTCGGGAGGGAAGGACCAGCATGGCGTGCGCCCGTCAGCCCTTGCCGTTGCCCTTGTTGCGCGCGGCCAGCGCGGCAATCAGGCCATCGATACCGCTCTTGTTGATTTCCTGCGCGAACTGGGTGCGGTAGGTGTCGACCAGCCACACGCCCAGCACATTCAGGTTGTAGACCTTCCAGCCAGCGCCCTGACCCGGGGTCTTTTCGAGGCGGTAGTCCAGTTGCACCGGGTCGCCGCGGCCCTTGACCTCGGTGCGCACGAGCACGTCGGTGTCGGTGGGCGCGCCGCGGAACGGGCGGATGGTGACGGTCTGGTCACTCACCTGGTCGAGCGCGCCGGCGTAGGTGCGCACGAGCAGGGTCTTGAACTCGTCCTGCAGGCGCTTTTGCTGCTCGGGCGTGGCCTGGCGCCAGGCCGGGCCGACGGCCGAGGCGGTCATGCGCTGGAAGTTGACGTTGGGCATGATCTTGCTGTCGACCAGCAGCATGATCTTGTTGATGTCACCGGCCTTGATCGACGAGTCGGCCTTGATGGTCTCAAGCACGTCGGTCGACAGGCGCTTGACGAGCGCGTCGGGGGCTTCGTCGGCCGCGAATGCGCTCTGGTGCACGAAGGCGGTGGCGGCGCCGAACAGCAGCGCGCCGGCCAATGCCAGGCGGCCCAGGTCGCGTCGTTGCAGCAAGATCTTGTTGTTCATGGTGAGTCCCTCAGGTTGAATTGTCTTCCCTGCACGGTGCAGCCAATGGCCCCGTGCTGAGACAGGAACGGTTTCGACAGGCGCCAGGCCGACCGGGTTCCTGAAGCGGAGGTGAAGCCTTGCAACCGGATGCAAGCAGGACCACCCCGTCCGCCCTCTTTTGCCGTCACTTGCCGGCGTTGTCGTCGTCCGGCGGGTTGCCGTCGTAGACCTGGTTGCGGCGGCGCTGCAGGAACGCATCGCGCGTGAACGAGTACTTGTCGAGCGCGGCTTCGTCGAGCAGGCGGGTGGCACCCAGGTAGCGCGAGCGGGTGTCCACGACACGCAGGCCTGCCAGCGAATTGCGCCAGGCGATGTCGTGGATATGGCCCTGCGCGTCGCCGTACATGTCGAGCGGCCGGGCGATCGTGTCGCGCAGCGTCGAGGGGCCGAGCAACGGCAGCACGACGTACGGACCGGCGCCCACGCCCCAGTAGCCCAGCGTCTGGCCGAAGTCTTCCTCGTGGCGCGGCAGGCGCGCCTCGGAAGCGACGTCGAGCAGGCCGCCCAGGCCGAAGAAGGTGTTGACGTTCAGCCGCATGAAGGTCTCGGCGCTGTTCTGTAGCTTGAGCTGGGCCACGTTGTTGGCCAGGCTCCAGATGTCACCGAGGTTGCTGAAGAAGTTGGTCACGCCCTGGCGCACCAGCGAGGGCACCACGTTCTGGTAGGCAGTGGCCACGGGCTCCAGCACGGCCTCGTCGACGGTGTCGTTGAAGCGCGTCATGCCGCGGTTGTACGGCTCGAAGGGGTCGGTCGGGCTTGCGCCGGATCCGGTGGCGCATCCGGCCACGAGGGCGAAACCGACGGTGGCGGTGGCCCAACGGGCGGAGCTAGCTACACTTTTAATAGCAGTCGACGAAAAAAGTCGTGTGGTCATTTCTTGTTGGCTGTTCCCGGCGCCGTATTCCCCTCGGCTGCCTTGCTGTACAGGAACTGGCTGATCAGGTTCTCCAGCACCACGGCCGATTGGGTCGCGGTGATGGTGTCGCCGGCTTGCAGGTTCTTTTCCTCGGCGCCCGCCTCGATGCCGATGTACTGCTCGCCGAGCAGGCCACTGGTCAGGATCTTGAGCGAGCTGTCCTTGGGAAAACTGTAACGGTTTTGCAGCGCCAGCGTCACATCGGCCTGAAAGGCCTTGTCGTTGAACGCGATGGATTCCACACGACCGACCACCACGCCAGCGCTCTTGACCGCCGTCTGGGGCTTGAGCCCGCCGATGTTGTCGAAACGCGCGGTGACCGTGTAGGTCTTCTGGAAGTTCAGGCTCAGCAGGTTGGCCGACTGCAGCGCCAGGAACAGCAATGCGGCGCCGCCGATCAGCACGAACAGGCCGACCCAGATGTCGTTGGTGGAACGTTGCATGGTTTGCACTCTCTGTCTAGAACGATGGAGCCAGGGGCCCTTTAGATACTGAACATCATGGCGGTGAGCAAGAAATCGAGCCCCAAGACCGCCAGCGACGCCATCACCACAGTGCGCGTGGTCGCGCGCGACACGCCCTCGGGCGTCGGCTGGGCCTCGAAGCCCTGCAGCAACGCGACGAAGGTCACGGTGAAACCGAACACGATGCTCTTGATGACGCCGTTGCCGACGTCGCGCCAGACGTCGACGCCGCCCTGCATCTGGCCCCAGAACGCGCCCGGGTCGACGCCCAGCATCAGCACGCCCACGACATAGCCGCCCATGATGCCGACCGCGCTGAACACGGCCGCCAGCAGCGGCATGGTGATGACGCCGGCCCAGAAGCGCGGCGCGAGGATGCGCTGCACCGGGTCGACCGCCATCATTTCCATGGCGCTCAACTGCTCGTTGGCTTTCATGAGGCCGATCTCGGCCGTCAGCGAGGTGCCGGCCCGGCCGGTGAACAGCAGGGCCGCCACCACGGGACCGAGTTCGCGCACCAGGCTCAGCGCCACCAGCAGGCCGAGCGCCTCGGACGAGCCGTAGCGCTGCAGCGCGTAGTACATCTGCAGCCCGAGCACGAAGCCCACGAACAGGCCCGACACGCCGATGATGGCGAGCGAGTAGTTGCCCAGGAAATGGATCTGATCACGCACCAGCCCGAAGCGGCGCATGATCTGCGCGCCCGGGCCGAGCAGGCGCAGGAACAGCTTGGCCGCATGGCCCATGTCGGCCAGTTGGCTGCGCACGGCAAAGCCGACGTCGGCGGGCTTCCACCAGGTCATGAGCGCCCTCCTTCGCCATTGCCGAAGTCGTCTTCGATGCTGACGCCCGGGTAATGGAAGCGCACCGGCCCGTCAGGCAGTGCATTGACGAACTGGTGCACCAGCGGATCGACGCTCTCGCGCACCTCGTCGGGCCGTCCCTGCGCGGCGATGCCGCCGTTGGCCAGGATGATCACGTGGTCCGCGATGCGGAAGGTTTCCTCGAGGTCGTGCGACACGATGATGCTGGTGAGGCCGAGCGCGTCGTTGAGCTGGCGGATCAGCCGCGCGGCCGTGCCGAGCGAGATCGGGTCGAGCCCCGCGAAGGGCTCGTCGTACATCACGAGGTCGGGGTCGAGCGCGATCGCACGCGCCAGCGCCACGCGCCGCGCCATGCCGCCCGACACCTCGCTGGGCATCAGGTCGCGCGCGCCGCGCAGCCCGACGGCGTCCAGCTTCATGAGCACGATGTCGCGCACCAGCGCTTCCGACAGCTGCGTGTGCTCGCGCAACGGAAAGGCCACGTTGTCGAACACGCTGATGTCGGTGAACAGCGCACCGAACTGGAACAGCATGCCCATGCGGCGCCGCGCCGCATACAGCGTCGCGACATCGAAGTGGCCGACATCCTTCCCGTCGAACAGCACCTCGCCGCGTTGGGCGCGCTGCTGGCCGCCGATGAGGCGCAGCACGGTGGTCTTGCCACCACCCGATGCCCCCATCAACGCCGTCACCTTGCCGCGCGGCACGGAAAACGACACGCCGTCGAGGATCGCGCGCGCGCCGTAGCCGAACGTGACATCGCGGAACTCGACGAAGGAGGAAGACGTGGGTGTGGCTGGGTCCATCTCAATAAAAAAGCCGGGCGCCTTCTCAGGCATCCCGGCATGCGGTTTCCGCGGATGATAACGGGGCCGCGAACGGCGCCGCTTCAAATGAAACAAAAATCAGCGCGGTAAGTCGCTGAATCCCATCAAAAATTCGTCGACCGAACGCGCCGCTTGACGGCCCTCGCGAATTGCCCACACCACCAGCGATTGGCCGCGGCGAATGTCACCTGCGGCGAACACCTTGGGCACATTGGTGGCATAGCCGCCGATGAAGTCGACCGTGGCGCGCGCGTTGCCGCGGGCGTCCTTCTCGACACCGAAGGCGTCGAGCACGGTGGCCACGGGGCTGACGAAGCCCATCGCCAGCAGCACGAGGTCGGCCTTGAGGATCTGCTCGCTGCCGGGCACTTCCTGCATCTTGCCGTCCTTCCACTCGACGCGCACGGTCTTCAGGCCGGTGACCTTGCCCTTCTCGCCGATGAATTCCTTGGTCGAGATGGCGAACTCGCGCTCGCAGCCTTCTTCGTGGCTGGAGCTGGTGCGCAGCTTGATCGGCCAGTAGGGCCAGGTCAGCGGACGGTTCTCTTCTTCCGGCGGTTGCGGCATCAGTTCGAACTGCGTGACGCTCACGGCGCCGTGGCGGTTGCTGGTGCCCACGCAGTCGGAGCCGGTGTCGCCGCCGCCGATGACGATGACGTGCTTGCCTTCGGCGCGCAGCTGGCCCTTGACCTTGTCGCCTGCGTTGACGCGGTTCTGCTGCGGCAGGAACTCCATCGCGAAGTGGATGCCGTCGAGATCGCGGCCGGGCACCGGCAGGTCGCGCGACTGCTCGGCGCCGCCGGTGAGCACCACGGCGTCGAAGTCTTTCTGCAGTTGCTCGGGCGTGACAGTTTCCTTGGCCAGGTTGGTCACCTTGGAGCCCTTGCCCAGCGGGTCTTTCGCAGCACCGACCATCACGCCGGTGCGGAAGGTCACGCCTTCGGCCTTCATCTGCTCGACGCGGCGGTCGATGTGCGACTTCTCCATCTTGAAGTCGGGAATGCCGTAGCGCAGCAGGCCGCCGACACGGTCGTTCTTCTCGAACAGCGTGACGTCGTGGCCGGCGCGCGCCAGCTGCTGCGCGGCGGCCATGCCGGCCGGGCCGGAGCCCACCACCGCGACCTTCTTGCCGGTCTTGTGCTTGGCGACGCGCGGCGCCACCCAGCCTTCGTCCCAGGCGCGGTCGATGATCGCGTGTTCCAGCGACTTGATGCCAACCGCGTCGTCGTTCACGTTGAGCACGCAGGCCGCCTCGCAGGGCGCGGGGCAGATGCGGCCGGTGAACTCGGGGAAGTTGTTGGTCGAATCAAGCACCGCGAAGGCGTTCTGCCAGTCGTCGCGGTACACGAGGTCGTTGAAGTCCGGAATGATGTTGTTGACCGGGCAGCCGCTGTTGCAGAACGGCGTGCCGCAGTCCATGCAGCGTGCGCCCTGCACCTTGGCCTGGTCGGTGTTCAGGCCGACGACGAATTCCTTGTAGTGCTTGACGCGCTCTTCGACAGGCTTGTAGCCCTCTTCGATGCGCTCATGCTCCATGAAGCCGGTGATTTTTCCCATCGTGCTTTCCTCTGTTCTTCGTATCTATGGCGCGCTCAGACGGCGGCCGTGGCGGGCGCGGCCAGTGCGTGCGGCTCGAGGCCGACGTGGGCGTTGTTGCCGCTGCTGGCCAGCTCGACCTGGCGGTCGTGCAGTTCGGCCAGGGCGCGCTTGTACTCGTTCGGGAACACCTTGACGAACTTGGTGCGCGACTCGGCCCAGTTGTCGAGCAGCTCGCGCGCGCGCTTGCTGCCGGTCCAGCGGTGGTGCTCTTCGAGCAGCTTCTTGAGCTGCGCTTCGTCGGTCTCGCCGCCGTGCCAGATCTTGCGGTGCACGCTGGCGGTCTGCTCGGCCGAGGTGAGCACCTTGTCGAGCGACACCATCGAAAGGTTGCAGCGCGAGGCGAACTGGCCGTCTTCGTCGTAGACGAACGCGACGCCGCCGCTCATGCCGGCCGCGAAGTTGCGGCCCGTCTTGCCGAGCACGGCCACCGTGCCGCCGGTCATGTATTCGCAGCCGTGGTCACCGGTGCCTTCGATGACCGCCGTGGCACCCGACAGGCGCACCGCGAAGCGCTCGCCGGCCACGCCGCACAGGTAGGCCTCGCCGGTGGTCGCGCCGTACAGCGCGGTGTTGCCGACGATGGTGTTGCGCGCGGCTTCACCGCGGAAGTCCAGGCTGGGGCGCACCACCACGCGGCCGCCCGAGAGGCCCTTGCCGGTGTAGTCGTTGGCATCGCCGATCAGGTACAGCGTGATGCCGCGTGCCAGGAAGGCGCCGAACGACTGGCCGCCCGTGCCTTCGAGCTGGATGCGGATCGAGTCGTCGGGCAGGCCCTGAGGATGCACCTTGGTCAGCGCGCCCGAGAGCATCGCGCCCACCGAACGGTTGACGTTGCGCGCCACCTCGATGAACTGCACCTTCTCGCCCTTTTCGATGGCGGGACGCGACTTCTCGATGAGCTTCACGTCCAGGGCGCGCTCGAGGCCGTGGTCCTGGTTCTCGACATGGAAACGCGGCACGTCGGCCGGCACGATCGGCAGCGCGAACAGGCGGCTGAAATCGAGGCCCGAGGCCTTCCAGTGCTCGATGCCCTTGCGCATGTCGAGCAGGTCGGCGCGGCCGATCAGGTCGTCGAACTTGCGGATGCCCAGCTGGGCCATGATCTGGCGCACTTCTTCGGCAACGAAGAAGAAGTAGTTGACGACGTGCTCGGGCTTGCCCGAAAACTTCTTGCGCAGCACCGGGTCTTGCGTGGCCACGCCCACCGGGCAGGTGTTCAAGTGGCACTTGCGCATCATGATGCAGCCCTCGACCACCAGCGGTGCGGTCGCAAAGCCGAATTCGTCCGCGCCCAGCAGCGCGCCGATGGCGACGTCGCGGCCGGTCTTCATCTGGCCGTCGGCCTGCACGCGGATGCGGCTGCGCAGGCGGTTGAGCACCAGCGTCTGCTGCGTTTCGGCCAGGCCGATTTCCCACGGGCTGCCCGCATGCTTGATCGACGACCAGGGCGAAGCGCCCGTGCCGCCGTCATGGCCGGCGATCACGACGTGGTCGCTCTTGCACTTGGCCACGCCCGCGGCGATGGTGCCAACGCCGATTTCGCTCACCAGCTTCACGCTGATGCTCGCGTGCGGCGCGGTGTTCTTCAGGTCGTGGATCAGCTGAGCCAAGTCCTCGATCGAGTAGATGTCGTGGTGCGGCGGGGGCGAGATGAGGCCCACGCCCGGCACGGCATAGCGTTGCTTGCCGATGTATTCGGTGACCTTGCCGCCCGGGAGCTGACCGCCCTCGCCCGGCTTGGCGCCTTGCGCCATCTTGATCTGGATCTGGTCGGCCGAGTGCAGGTACTCGGCGGTGACGCCGAAGCGGCCCGACGCGACCTGCTTGATGCGCGAACGCAGCGAGTCGCCGTCGTTCAGCGACAGGTCGACCTCGACGTTGGCCGCGCCGATCACACTCTTGAGCGTGTCGCCCTGCTTGATCGGGATGCCCTTCAGTTCGTTGCGGTAGCGCGCCGGGTCTTCGCCGCCTTCGCCCGTGTTGCTCTTGCCGCCGATGCGGTTCATGGCGATGGCGAGCGTGGCGTGTGCCTCGGTGCTGATCGAGCCGAGCGACATCGCGCCGGTAGCGAAGCGCTTGACGATCTCGGCGGCTGCTTCGACCTCGTCGACCGGGATGGCCTTGGCCGGATCGATCTTGAACTCGAACAGGCCGCGCAGCGTGAGGTGGCGGCGGTTCTGGTCGTTGATGAGCTGCGCGTATTCCTTGTACGTGTTCCAGTTGTTGGAGCGCGTGCTGTGCTGCAGCTTGGCGATGGCGTCGGGCGTCCACATGTGCTCTTCGCCGCGCGTGCGCCAGGCGTATTCGCCGCCGGCGTCCAGCATGTGGGCGAGCACCGGGTCGTCGCCGAAGGCGGCCTTGTGCATGCGGATGGCTTCTTCGGCGATTTCGAAGACGCCGATGCCTTCCACGCGGCTGGCCGTGCCGGTGAAGTACTTGTTCACCGTCTCGGTGTTCAGGCCGATGGCTTCGAACAGCTGGGCGCCGCAGTAGCTCATGTAGGTGCTGACACCCATCTTCGACATGATCTTCGACAGGCCCTTGCCGATGGCCTTGACGTAGTTGTAGACCGCCTTGTCGGCGCTCAGGTCGCCCGGCAGGTCGGCGTGCATGGCCGCCAGCGTTTCCATCGCGAGGTACGGGTGCACGGCTTCGGCGCCGTAGCCGGCGAGCACGCCGAAGTGATGCACTTCGCGGGCCGAACCGGTCTCGACCACGAGGCCGGCGGTGGTGCGCAAACCTTCGCGCACGAGGTACTGGTGCACGGCCGACAGCGCCAGCACGGCGGGGATCGCCACTTGCGTCGGGCCCACGCCGCGGTCGCTCACGATCAGGATGTTGTGGCCGCCCTTGATGGCATCGACCGCTTCGGCGCACAGCGAGGCCAGCTTGGCTTCGACGCCTTCATCGCCCCAGCCCAGCGGGTAGGTGATGTCGAGCACGTAGCTCTTGAACTTGCCCTGGGTGTAGCGGCCGATGTCGCGCAGCTTCGCCATGTCGGCGAAGTCGAGGATCGGCTGGCTCACTTCGAGCCGCATCGGCGGGTTGACCTGGTTGATGTCCAGCAGGTTCGGCTTGGGGCCGATGAAGGACACGAGCGACATCACGATCGCTTCGCGGATCGGGTCGATCGGCGGGTTCGTGACTTGCGCGAACAGCTGCTTGAAGTAGTTGTACAGCGGCTTGTTCTTGCTGGAGAGCACGGCCAGCGGGCTGTCGTTGCCCATGGAGCCGATGCCTTCTTCGCCGGCCTGGGCCATCGGGCTCATCAGGAATTTGATGTCTTCCTGGGTGTAGCCAAAGGCCTGCTGGCGGTCGAGCAGCGCGACCTGGCTCACGGGAATCGCGGCCGGTTCGGCCTTGACGCTGTCGAGCTTGATGCGCAGGTTCTCGATCCACTGCTTGTAGGGCTTGCTGTTGGCGAGGGTGGCCTTGACCTCCTCGTCGTCGATCATGCGGCCCTGCTCCAGGTCGATCAGGAACATCTTGCCGGGCTGCAGGCGCCACTTGCGCACGATCTTCTGCTCGGGCACGGGCAGCACGCCCGACTCCGAAGCCATGATGACCAGGTCGTCGTCGGTCACGCAGTAGCGCGAGGGACGCAGGCCGTTGCGGTCGAGCGTGGCGCCGATCTGGCGGCCGTCGGTGAACACGATGGAGGCCGGGCCGTCCCACGGCTCGAGCATGGCGGCGTGGTACTCATAGAACGCGCGGCGGCGCGTGTCCATGGTGGCGTGCTGCTCCCAGGGCTCGGGAATCATCATCATCACGGCCTGGCTGATGGGGTAGCCGGCCATCGTCAAGAGCTCGAGGCAGTTGTCGAAGGTGGCGGTGTCGGACTGGCCGGCGAAGCTGATCGGGTAGAGCTTCTGCAGGTCGGCGCCGAGCACGGGCGACGACATGACGCCTTCGCGTGCCTTCATCCAGTTGTAGTTGCCCTTGACCGTGTTGATTTCGCCGTTGTGGGCGACGTAGCGGTACGGGTGGGCCAGCGGCCACTCGGGGAAGGTGTTGGTCGAGAAGCGCTGGTGCACCAGGCCCAGGGCCGAGACGCAGCGCTTGTCCTGCAGGTCGAGGTAGTAGGTACCGACCTGGTCGGCCAGCAGCAGGCCCTTGTAGACCACGGTGCGGCTGGACATGCTCGGAACGTAGTATTCCTTGCTGTGCTTGAGCTTCAGGCGCTGGATGTTGGCGCTGGCGGTCTTGCGGATCACGTACAGCTTGCGCTCCAGCGCGTCCTGCACGATCACGTCGTTGCCGCGGCCGATGAAGATCTGGCGCAGCAGCGGTTCCTTTTCGCGCACGGTGGGCGACATGGGCATGTCGCGGTTGACCGGCACGTCGCGCCAGCCCAGCAGCACCTGGCCTTCGGCCTTGATGGCGCGTTCCATCTCTTGTTCGCAGGCTTCGCGCGAGGCGTGTTCCTTCGGCAGGAAGATCATGCCGACGCCGTATTCGCCGGGCGGGGGCAGCGTGACGCCCTGCTTGGCCATTTCTTCGCGGTACAGCAGGTCGGGCAGTTGGATCAGGATGCCGGCGCCGTCGCCCATCAGCTTGTCGGCGCCGACGGCGCCGCGGTGGTCGAGGTTCTCGAGGATCTTCAGGCCCTGCAACACGATGGCATGGCTCTTCTCGCCCTTGATATGGGCGACGAAGCCGACGCCGCAGGCATCGTGCTCATCGGCACCGGAATACAGACCGTGTTCTTGGAGGTGTTGAATCTCGGCAGCCGTCGTCATGGCGCGCTCCTTCATTTTTCGCAGGGAAAGGGAGCATATTGCGATGCACAAAGAATGCCAAACACTTTAATAGGGGTCGGATTCCTATTAAATCTTGAGTTTTCTTGTCAGAATTAAATTGGGGACATATTAAAAACAGCAGCACGATGCCCAACAAGGGCGCGGCTTTCGGCCGCTTTCAGTCCGTATCTTTGGCGGGCGCAGGCGGCCGGCCGGCCTTGGCCTTGATCACGCGGCGCTCGGTGGCCTTCTGCAGGCTGTCCAGAAAACCGTCGTCGCCGGCCGCCCAGCCGCGCAAGGTGGCCTCGGTCAGGGCCTGCTGATCGGCCGCGCGGACCCCGCCACGCACCAGTTCGGCATACGCCGCCTCCCGCGCAAAGGGCGTGTTGCCGAGCTCCCAGTACAGCGGATGCGGGGTCAACAGCCTGTCTTGCCGCAGGCCTGCGTAGTGGCCGTGACTGGACCAGGGGAAGTCGCGCGCCTCGGCGACCATGCCGGCGCGCACCGGATTCAGGTCGATGTAGGCCATGCAGGTCAGCAGGTAGCGCTCGGTCTGGATCAGGGTCGATCTGTAGCGTCCTTCCCACAAGGTGCCGCTACGGCCATGGCGGTCGTTGAAGTAGCGCACGTAGCTGCGCCCGACCGACTGCATGAACTGCGGCAGGCCCGTGGCGCTGTCGGGCGTGGCCAGCAGGTGGAAGTGGTTGTCCATCAGCACGTAGGCATGCAGCGCGATGCCGAAGCGCACGGCGTTCTCGGCCAGCAGGCCGAGCAGCTTCTCGTGGTCGGCGCGGTCCACGAAGATCGGCTGGCGGTTGTTGCCGCGCTGGATCACGTGGTGCGGCATGCCGGCCAGCGTGAGACGGGGGAGACGGGCCATGGGGACGATGGACGACGCCGTCCGGGTACTTAATCGGCGAGGCGGAAGCGCGTGTCGCCCAGCGTGTCGAGCCCGAACTGCGCCAGCAGCTCGCGCAGCCGCGTCGCCGCACTCGCCTTGCGCTGGCCGGTGTAGCGCGCCAGGATCAGCTCGTTCTTCATGCTGTGCTCCCAGCCGACCAGCTCGGTGACCGTCACGCTGTAGCCGTTGGCTTCCAGGTACAGGCAGCGCAGCACGTTGGTGAGCTGGCTGCCGATCTCGCGCGTGTGCAGCGGATGGCGCCACAGCTCGGCCAGCGGCGTGCGCGACAGGGCCAGTGCCTTGGTCTCGCGCAGGCAGGCCGCCACTTCGGCCTGGCAGCAGGGCACGAGCACCATGCAGCGCGCCTTCTTGGCCAGGCCGAAGGCGATGGCGTCGTCGGTGGCGGTGTCGCAGGCGTGCAGCGCGGTGACCACGTCGATCTGCGCCGGCAGCTCGCTGGCCTGCGCCGACTCGGCCACGGTGAGGTTCAGGAACGACATGCGCCCGAAGCCCAGCTGCTGCGCCAGCGCGCGGGAGCGCTCGACCAGCTCGCTGCGCGCCTCGATGCCGTAGACATGGCCGCCCTGCCGCGCGCGGAAGAACAGGTCGTAGATGATGAAGCCGAGGTACGACTTGCCCGCCCCGTGGTCGGCCAGCGTCGCCTCGGCACCCTCGCCGGGCAACTCGCGCAGCAGTTGCTCGATGAACTGGAACAGGTGATAGACCTGCTTGAGCTTGCGCCGCGAATCCTGGTTGAGCCGGCCTTCGCGCGTGAGGATGTGCAGCTCCTTGAGCAGCTCAACGGACTGGCCCGGCCGCAGGACTTCGGCCAGCTCGGCCTCGGCCTTCGCAGCCTTGTTGGTGGGGTGGGCTTTCGCGGGACGGGACATGGTGTTCTTGTTGTTCATGGCGTGGCGCTTCCCGGGCCGACATCGAGCGCGGTCCAGCCGGCCGGGCCCAGGGCTTCGAGCGTCTCGATGTTGCGCTCGAAGATCGCCTCGGCCTCGGGAAAGGCCTCGACCGCGCGGTCCACGCTGTCTTCGCGCAGCAGGTGCAGCGTGGGGTATGGCGCGCGGTTGGTGGCGTTGGTGATGTCGTCGGCCTCGGTGCCGGCGAACTGGAAATGCGGATGGAAGCTGGCGAGCTGAAGCACGCCGTCGAAGCCCGCGCGGGCGAGCTTGCGCTCGGCGCGCTCGGTGAAATCGTTGAAGTCGAGAAAGTCCGCCAACGCGTGGGGGACGATCAGCAAGGTGGTGTCGCGCACCTCGGCATCGAGCGCCACGAGCGCGCGGGCTTCGGCCACCAGTGCATCGATCAGGCGGCCTTCGTGGGTGTCGAGGTAGGTGAGGTAGTGGATCTGGCCCTTCACATGCACCGCCTTGGCGAAGGGGCACAGGTTGAGGCCGATCACGGCGCGCTCGAGCCAGCGCCGGGTGTCGGCTTCGGCCTGCGCGGCGTCGATGACCGTCGGGTCGCTCATGCCGTGGCCTCCGTCAGTCGGCGGATGCGCCCGAGGCGCGCGGCGACCGCCATGCCGGCGAGCGAACAGGCCAGCGTGGCGGTCCAGGTCCAATGCCAGCCACCGACGCGGTGCGCCAGCCAGGCCACCGCCGGCGGCGCCAGGAACTGGCCGAGCGACGACGCCTGCTGCATCAGGCCGACGGTGGTCGAGACGGTGCTCGGCCCCGGCGCCAGCCGCACGCCCAGCAGGAACAGCGTCGCCGGCACCATGCCGCCGCCGAGCGAAAAGGCGCAGATCGCGGCATAGCGCAGCGCGGGCGGCAGGCCCAGCGCCTCGGCGCCGGCGCCCTGCCCCACCTGCGCGAAGGCGGCGACGCCGCCCAGTGCCATGGTCAGGAAACCCCATTGCAGCAGGCGCTCGGGCGCCACGCCGCGCTGCAGCCAACGGCCGCCCATGAGGTTGCCGACGATGTTCATCGCCGCGGCCAACGCGGTCAGCACCGCGCTCCAGGCGGCGGGCACCTTCGCGTCGGCATAGATGGCGGGAAGAAAACCGATCACGGCCATCCACTGCGACGAGTACACGGCGAAGGTCAACGCGACCAGCCACGGCGCGCGCGCGCCGACCGTCTCGCGCAGCCGCGACGCCCAACCGGCCGACGCGGGCTGCGGGCTTGCACCGGCCACGCGGGCCCGATCGCGCGGCACCGCCAACCACACCCAGAGTGCCGCACCCGCCGACACCAGCGACAGCGTCCACCACCAGTCGGCCCAGCCGCCCCAACCGATCAGGGCCGGCCCGACCAGCAGCGCCAGCGCCACGCCCAACGGCATATAGGCACCCCACAGGCCCAGCGCGGCCTTGTCGGCGCCCGCCGGTGTCAGTGCGCGGATGAGACCCGGGCCGGGCATCACCGCCATCAGGAAGCCGATGCCTTCGGCCGCACGCAGCACGAACAGCCACAGCACCGCGTGAGACCCGCCCAGCAGACCGGCACCGACGGCGCCCCCGAGCAGGCTGGCCGTCGTCAGCACCGCCAGCCCGACGAGCATGCTGCGCCGCAGACCGATGGAATCGGCCGCAAGCCCGGCCAGCAGCCCGAGCGTCATGCTCGCGACCTGGACCAGCGAGAGCAGGAAACCCGCCTCGACCAGATCGATGCCCAGCGACGCCTGCAGCGCCGGCACGGCGGGCGGCAGCTTGCCCAGGTGCAGCGCGGCACTGACGCCGCCCAGCACGACGGCGAAGGCCGCGGCCGGCACGCGGGCCGACGCGCTGTTCGAGCGCACGGCCGCCGTCATGCGATGCCCCGCCGGCCAGTCAGCCGCTCGTGCTCGCGCATGGCGAAGCGGTCGGTCATGCCGGCGATGTAGTCGGCCACGGCCCGGTGCCGGTCGCGGCGCTCGGCGTACGACGCGGGCATTTCGGTGCCGCGCGCCAGGTAGGCGTCGAACAGCCCGCGCACGACCTCGCTCGCCTGGTCGGTGGTCTGCGTGACCTGCGGATGGCGGTAGAGGTTGCGGAACAGGAACTGCTTGAGCGCCTCCGACTGCGCCTGCATGACGCCGCTGAAGGCCACCAGCGGTGGCGCCTGGCGCACGGCGTCGGCATCGGTGGGCGCCAGCGCCTCGATGGCCGCGCGCGTCGTGTCGATCACGTCGTAGACCTGCGCGCTGAGCATGCGGCGGATGGTTTCATAGAGCACGCGCCGGCCCTGGCCCTGCAGGTGCGGATGCTCGGCCAGCGCTTCGCGGCGGTAGCGTTCGAACAGTTCCACATCGGCCAGCTGCTCGACGCTGATCAGGCCCGAGCGCACGCCGTCGTCGATGTCGTGCGCGTTGTAGGCGATGGCGTCGGCCAGGTTGCACAGCTGCGCCTCCAGCCCGGGCTGCGTGCGGTCGAGAAAGCGGCGGGCCACGCCCTGCGGCTCGGCCGCCTCGATGCGTTCGGCGTTGGCGCGCGAGCAATGCTTGAGGATGCCTTCGCGGGTCTCGAAGCTGAGGTTCAGGCCGTCGTACTGCGGGTAGCGGTGCTCCAGCGCATCGACCACGCGCAGGCTCTGCAGGTTGTGCTCGAAGCCACCGTGTTCGGCCATGCAGGCGTTGAGCGCGTCCTGGCCCGCGTGGCCGAAGGGCGTGTGGCCCAGGTCATGGGCCAGCGCGATCGCCTCGACCAGGTCTTCGTTGAGCCGCAGGGCGCGTGCGATGGAGCGGCCCAGCTGCGCGACTTCGAGCGAATGCGTGAGCCGCGTGCGGAACAGGTCGCCTTCGTGGTTCAGGAACACCTGGGTCTTGTAGACCAGCCGTCGGAAGGCGGTGGAGTGGACGATGCGGTCACGGTCGCGCTGGAAGGCGTCGCGCGTGGGCGCGGGCGGCTCCGCGTGGCGCCGTCCGCGCGAGCGCGCGGGGTGGCAGGCGTACGCCGCAAGGCTCATGCCGCGCAGCACTGCGCGAGCACGTCGCGCACCATCGCGTCGGGCGCGCTGCGCACGACGGCGGAGCCGGGTCGGTCGATCACCACGAAGCGAATCTCGCCGGCTTCCGATTTCTTGTCGACGCGCATCAGCTCCAGGTAGCGCTCGGCCCCCAGCGCCGGTCCCACGGTGGGCAGGCCGGCCCGCTCGATCAGGCGAGTCAGCCGCTCGACAAAGGCCGCGTCGACGCCGCCGAGCCGCTGCGACAGCTGCGCCGCCATGACCATGCCGCAGCCGACAGCCTCGCCATGCAGCCATTCGCCGTAGCCCAGGCCCGACTCGATGGCATGGCCGAAGGTGTGGCCGAAATTGAGGATGGCGCGCAGGCCGGTCTCGCGCTCGTCCTGGCCGACCACCAGCGCCTTGATCTCGCAGCTGCGCTTCACGGCATGGGCCAGCGCGGCCGGGTCGCGCGCCACCAGCGCTTCGATGTTCGACTCGATCCAGTCGAAGAAAGCCATGTCGTAGATCGGGCCGTACTTGATGACTTCGGCCAGGCCGGCACTCAGTTCGCGCGGGGGCAGCGTCTGCAGCGTGTCCAGGTCGCACAGCACGAGCTGCGGCTGGTAGAACGCGCCGATCATGTTCTTGCCCAGCGGGTGGTTGATGGCCGTCTTGCCACCCACCGAGGAATCGACCTGCGCCAGCAGCGTGGTCGGCACCTGCACGAAAGGCACGCCGCGCATGTAGCTGGCGGCGGCGAAGCCCGTCATGTCGCCCACCACCCCGCCGCCGAGCGCGAACAGCACCGTCTTGCGGTCGCTGCCGTGGCCCAGGAGGGCGTCGAAGATCAGGTTGAGCGTCTCGAGGTTCTTGTATGCCTCACCGTCGGGCAGTTCGAGCAGGTGGACCGTGCGAAAGCGTTTGGCCAGCACGGTCCGCAAGGCCTGCGCGTAGAGCGGCGCCACGGTGGTGTTGCTGACGATCAGCGCGCTGGCGGCTGCGGGAACGACACCGAAGCTGGCGGGGTCTTCCAGCAGGCCACCGCCGATCAGGATCGGGTAGCTGCGCTCGCCGAGCTGGATCTCGACGCGTTCGGGCTTTGGCGGGGCGGAAAGTGCGGGCGAAACAGGCAAGGACATGGCCGCGAGTTTAGGCGCTCGGGCCTGCCGGGGTCAGTCCGAGGGCTCTTCCGGATGGGCGCCGGGTTCGACCACCCCGGCCAGTTCGAGCTGCATCACGATGAGGTTGACCAGCACCGCAATCGACGGCCGGCCGGTGTCGACCACGTCGTGGGCGGTTTCCCGGTAGAACGGGTCGCGCGCATCGTGCAGTTCGCGCAGCCGGCCCAGCGGATCGGCCACCTGCAACAGCGGGCGCTTGACGTCGTGGCGCAGGCGCCGGAACAGGTCTTCGGGCGAGGAGCGCAGGTAGATGACGTGGAAATGGTCGCGCAACTGCTGGCGGTTGGCCTCGCGCAGCACGGCGCCACCGCCGGTCGCCAGCACGCCGTGGGGATGGGCGGCCAGGTCGGCGATGACCGCCTGCTCGATGTCGCGGAAGGCGGCTTCGCCCTCGCGATCGAAGAAATCACGGATCGTGCAGCCGATGCGCTGCTCGATCACGTGATCGGTGTCGATGAAGGGGGTGTTCAGCCGAGCGCCCAGGCGCCGGCCCACTGCGGACTTTCCGGCGCCGGGCAACCCGACAAGTGCGACCGCCACGCGGTGGCTGCTACGCCCGCGCGTCAGCGCGCGGCGTTGCGGTCGGTAATCATCTTCGGGGTGATAAAGACGAGCATTTCGGTCTTGTTGGCAACGCGTTCGCGCTTGCGGAACAATGCCCCCATGTAGGGGATTTCACCCAGCACCGGCACGCGCGATTCGTCATTGGTTTCGGTGAGCTCGAAGATACCACCGATGACGACCGTGCCGCCGTTCTCGACCAGCACCTCGGTCTGCACGTGCTTGGTGTTGATGGCCGGGCCCGCCGAGGTGTTGACGCCGCGGGCATCCTTGCTCACGTCCAGCGTGAGGATGATGTTGCCCTCGGGCGTGATCTGCGGCGTGACTTCGAGCTTGAGCACCGCCTTGCGGAACGAGATCGAGGTCGCGCCGCTGGAGGTGGCCTGCTGGTAGGGGATTTCCTCGCCCTGCTCGATCAGCGCCTTGGTCTGGTCGGCCGTGATGACGCGGGGGCTGGAGACCAGCTTGCCCTTGCCATCGGCTTCGAGGGCGGAAATCTCGAGGTTCAGCATGCGCGACAAGCTCGAGTTGAACAGCGAGATCGCGAAGGTGCCTGCGGCGTTGCCGGTGCCGCCGGCGTCGCCGGCGGGCAGGTTGATGAAGTTGGAGTTGGTCCAGGTGGCTGCTGCGCCGCCGACGCCGCCGGCGTTGGTGGTGGCAGGCATGACGCCGAAGGTGCCGTAGGCCGGATTGCCGTTGGCCGACGCGACGCGTTCGCGGGAGATACCGCCGCCCATCCGCACGCCAAGCGACTTGCCGAAGGTGTCCGAGGCTTCCACGATGCGCGCTTCGATCAGCACTTGGCGGACGGGAATGTCCAGCTTCTGGATCAGGTCGGTGACCTGGGCCAGGCGCGAGGGAATGTCGGACACGAACAGCTGGTTGGTCCGCGATTCGGCGATCACGCTGCCGCGGGGGCTCAGGATGCGCGAGGTCGCGCCGCCGCCACCACCACCGCCGCCACCCGCCGATGCACCAGTCCCCGTCAGGCCCTGTGCAATCGCAATGGCCTTCGTGTAGTTCAACTGGAACGACTGCGTGCGCAGCGGCTCCAGGTTCTCGATCGCCGCCTTGGCTTCGAACTCGAGCTTTTCCTTGGCGTTGATCTCGTCCTTGGGCGCGATCCACAGCACGCTGCCGTTCTTGCGCATGCCCAGGTTCTTCGCCTGCATGATGATGTCGAGCGCCTGGTCCCAGGGCACGTCCTTCAGACGCAGCGTCAGTGCGCCGCTGACCGAATCGGAGGTCACGATGTTGAAGTTCGTGAAGTCGGCGATCACCTGCAGCAGCGAGCGGATCTCGATGTTCTGAAAGTTGAGCGACAGCTTCTCGCCGTTGTAGCCGACGCCTTGCGTGAGCTTGCTCGGGTCGACCTTGCGCGCGCGCACTTCCACCACGAACTGGTTTTCGCTCTGGTAGGCGCTGTGCTCCCAGTCGCCCTTGGCATCGATCGTCATGCGCACGCGGTCGCCCGACTGCTGCGAGGTGATCAGCTGCACCGGCGTACCAAAATCGGCCACGTCGAGGCGGCGGCGCAGGCCTTCGGGCAGCGTCGACTTGGTGAACTCCACCACGAGGCTCTTGCCCTGCTGCTTCACATCGACGCCGACCTGGTTGTTCGGCAGGTCGACCAGCACGCGACCGGTGTTGTCGGCGCCGAGTCGGAAATCGACGTCGCGCAGCGGCAGCGTGTCGCGGTTGCGGTTCTCGGCGAAAGTGGTCGCCGCGGAAGCGACGAGTGCCGTCCCGGCCACAGGCTCAAGCACCACCAGCAGCGACTTGCCCTGGATCTCGGCCTTGTACGCCGTGGCCTGCTTCAGGTTCAGCACGACGCGGCTGCGGTCACCGGCCTGCACCACGTTGACCGAGCGCAGGTTGCCCTGGTTCACCTCGATGGCCGAACGCCCGATGGCGTTCGTCACACCCGGGAAGTCCAGCGCGATGCGCGCCGGCGTCTGCACCGAGAACCCGGCAGGCACGGCGGTGAGCGGCTGCGCCAGGTCGATGCGGATCACTTCCGCGCCCGACTGGGTCGAGCTCGTCACCGACTCGATCGCGTTTTGCGCATGGGCGACGGCCAGGGCACCGAAAGCCAGCAGACCCAGCCCGGCGGCGCGCAGCCACTGTGCCATCGTTGATTTTTTATGGTTCATTTCGCACTCTCTTGCAACTGCAGCGTGGCTACGCGTTCGATCCATTCGCCCGCGGCGTCCTGCACGATCTCGCGCAGGGCGACTTCGGTTTCGTTGATACGGGTGATGCGCCCGTAGTTGAGCCCCAGGTATTCGCCGACGCGCACCTTGTAGAGCAGCTTGTCCACACGCACGAGCGCCACCGGCTGGCCGTTGCGGTTCATGCTGCCGACCATCGCCATCGTGTCGAGCGGGAACGCTTCGAGGGCTTCCTTGCGGCGCGCCAGCTCCGGCGCGATCAGCTCGGAGGTGCTCGGCTGGTTCGACTCCCGGCGCAGCGCCTGGGTCAGCTTCAGCATGTTGAAGGGCTCGAACGACGACGCCTCGGTGTAGGCCTGCGGCGTGAACTTCTTGGGCTCGGAGATCGGCGGCACCGAGGGCTTCACCTGCGCGCGCTGCTCGACCATCCAGCGCTGCAGGTCTTCCTGGTCGGAATCGCCGCAGGCGCTCAGGCCCAGCGTGGCCAGTGCCAGCCACAGGACTTTGGCGACCGGCTTCATTTCTTCGCCTTCGGCGCCGTGGCGCGTTTCTGGGCGGCCCGCTCGTCTTCGTCGAGGTAGCGGTAGGTGCGCGCGGTGGCGTCCATCGTCAGCACGTCCTTGTCCTTGTCCTTCTGCGGTGTGATGGTCACGTTGTTGAGCGTCACGATGCGCGACAGGCTGGCCACGTCGGCCGCGAAGGCGCCCATGTCGTGGTAGCGGCCCGTGACGCGCACGGCGATCGGCAGCTCTGCGTAGTAATCCTTGACCGACACTTGGCCCGGACGGAACAGTTCGAACTGCAGGCTGCGGCCGAGGCCGGCCTGGTTGATGTCCGAGAGCAGTGCGTCCATTTCCGCCTTGCTGGGCAGTTGCTTCTCGAGCAGGATCACGTACTGCTGCACCTGCTCGCGCTGCTTCTTCAGCAGGTCGAGGTTGGCGGCTTGCGCCACTTTCTTCTGGTAGTCGGTCCGGAGCGTGACTTCCTTGGCGCGCTCGGCTTCGAGCTCGTCATTGGAGTTCGTGAGCCAGACAAACCACAGGCCCGCCAGCACCAGCGCGGACACGGCCAGGCACAGTGCGTAGCGCGGCACCGCCGGCCACATGGAAGGATCGTTCGGATTCAGTCCGCGGAACTGGTCGCCGAAGTTGCGCAATGCGGTGGCGACGTCGACTTTGGGGAGGGATCGGTTGCTGATGGCCATGATCGATTACCCCTTCGCCTGCGCCTTGGCGGCCAGGGCCTTCTCGGCCTCCGCCTTCTGCGCATCGGTGGGCCGCTTGAGGCCGATGCGCATCGTGAAGTTCGCCACGCGGCGCTGGTCGCGCTGGCTCAGGTTCACGTTGGCCGAGGTGATTTCGACCAGCTCGGGCTTCACCAGCCAGGGGCTGTTGTTGCCGAGGTTGCGCAGCAGCTCCGACACGCGCTCGTTCGACTGCGCCATGCCTTGCAGGGTCACGGTCTGATTCTCCTGCTTCATGCTGGTGAGGTAGACGCCGTCGGGCAGTTGCCGGACGAGTTCGTTGAGCAAGTGCACGGGCAGATTGCGGTCGCCTTGCAGGTCTTCCACGGCCAGCTGGCGCGCGCGCAAGGCTGCGATTTCCTCCTGCAGTGTCGAGATTTCCTTGATCTCGACCTCGAGCTTCTTGATCTCGGCCTGAAGGAAACCGTTCTTCGATTGCTGAGCCGAAATCTGGGCCTCGAACCACAGGTAACCGAGGCCGGCGATCAGGGCACCCAGCAGCGCGGCACCACCCAGGGTGCCGTAAAAAGCCTCGCGGCGGCGCTTGCGCGCGGCTTCGCGGTGCGGAAGCAGATTGATCAGGATCACTGCAGGAACCTCCGCATGGCCAGGCCGCAGGAGGTCAGATAGGAAGGCGCTTCGCGGCGGACCTTCTTCTCGCGAATGCTGGGGCCGAAGTCCATGCCGTCGAACGGATTCACGAGCGAGCAGGCAAAAGAGGTCTGGCGGGTCACGGCATTGGTCAGCCCCGGCAGCGACGACGATCCGCCCGCCAGCAGCACGTAGTCCACGCGGTTGTGCGGCGTGCTGGTGAAGAAGAACTGCAGCGCCCGCGCGATTTCCTGCGCGATGCTTTCGACGAAGGGCTTGAGCACGCCCGAGCCGTAGTCGTCGGGCAGGTCGCCGCTGCGCTTCTTGGCTTCGGCTTCCTCGGCGGAAAAACCGTACTGGCGCACGATCAGCTGGCTCAATTGAGCACCGCCGAAGGCCTGGTCGCGGTCGTACAGCACTTCCTGGTTGCGCAGCACCTGCATGCTGGTCGTGAAGGCACCGACTTCGAACAGCGCCACGATGGCGTCCACGCCCTTGCCCGGCAGTTGCTCGATCAGGCGCGCGGTTGCGAGGCGCGAGGCATACGACTCGACGTCGAGGATCATGGCCTTCAGGCCCGCGGCTTCCGCCAGGCCCTCGCGGTCCTGCACCTTCTCCTTGCGGGAGGCGGCGATCAGCACTTCCACGTCGCCGACGGAGGTCGTGCTCGGTCCCGTCACGCAGAAGTCGAGGCTCACTTCATCGAGCGAGAACGGGATGTACTGGTTGGCTTCGGATTCGACCTGGATCTCGAGCTCCTGCTCGCTCATGCCGCCCGGGAGAATGATCTTCTTGGTGATGACCGCCGAGGGCGGCAGCGCCAGCGCCACGTTGCGGGTCTTGGTGCCGCTCTTTCGCACGACACGGCGCACGGCTTCGGCGACTTCGTCGAATTTCTCGACGTTGCCGTCGGTGATCCAGCCGCGTTCGAGCGGTTCGATGGCGCAGCGCTCCAGAACCAGCTTGCCGCTGGCCTCACGGCCGAGCTCCACCAGCTTCACGCTGGACGAACTGACGTCCAGTCCCAGCAGGGGGGCGTTCTGACGACGAAACAATGATCCAAGAGCAGCCAAGTTAGGTCCCTCTCCCCCTGTTATTTGTAACCAATGGAAAAATATGCGTTCGGTTGCATGCTAGCAGCAGGCACAGCGCCCACCAAGCGTGCAGAAAGCCCGAAACCGACAACCGTTGTCAAAACGTGACGTCAAAGCCGCATTCTGTAACTTTCTGCTTAGCCCCTGGAGAGGGAATGCGCGAGGTAACAAAGATCCGGAGGCGCCGAGGGGGCGACTTTTTATAATGTCCGGTGACTCTCCGGGCCCCCATGCAAGAAACTCCCAGCCCGAAAGGGCGCGCCAAGACTCCTCCACCCGAACGCCCCTTCTGGCTGAAATGGCTGTTGCGTTTCGTGTTCTGGGGGGCGGGCATCGCTGCGGCGGGCCTGCTTTCCATCCTGTGCGTGGTGGCCGTGGCCCTGGCAGTGGCCTACCCCAACCTGCCGGACATCTCGGAACTCTCCGACTACCGACCCAAGCTGCCGCTGCGCGTGTTCTCCGCCGAAGGCACGCAGATCGGCGAGTTCGGGGAAGAGCGACGCAACCTCACTCCCATCGCCGCGATCCCAAAAGTGGTGAAGGACGCCGTCCTGGCCGCCGAAGACGCCCGCTTCTATGACCACGGCGGCGTCGACTACAAGGGGCTGGTCCGCGCCGGCCTCGCCAACCTGAACCGCGTGAAGAGCCAGGGCGCCTCCACCATCACGATGCAGGTGGCCCGCAACGTCTACCTGAGCTCCGAGAAGACGCTGACCCGCAAGATCTACGAGGTGCTGCTGACCTTCAAGCTGGAGCACCTGCTCACGAAGGACCAGATCTTCGAGATCTACCTGAACCAGATCTACCTGGGCAACCGCGCCTACGGCTTCGCGGCCGCTTCCGAGGCCTACTTCGGCAAGCCGCTGTCCGAGATGACGATCGCCCAGGCCGCCATGCTGGCCGGCCTGCCGAAGGCACCCGGCGCCAACAACCCGGTCAACAACCCGCAGCGCGCACGCGGGCGCCAGTTCTACGTGATCGACCGCATGCAGGAGGCCGGCTTCATCACCGCCGAGCAGGCGGCCGAGGCCAAGAAGGAAGAGCTGCACCTGCGCGACGCCGCCGACCCGAACCGCCTGCACGCCGAGTACGTGGCGGAAACCGTGCGCCAGCTGATGTACGCCCAGTACGGCGACAGCACCTACACGCGCGGCCTCAAGGTCTACACCTCGCTGGTCGCCGCCGACCAGGCCGCGGCCTACAAGGCCCTGCGCAAGGGCATCATGGATTACGAGCGCCGTCAGGTGTACCGCGGCCCGGAGAAGTTCATCGACCTGCCGAACGACCCCAAGGAGCTCGACGAAGCGGTGGACGACGTGCTGAACGACCACCCCGACAACGGCGACGTGATGGCGGCCGTGGTGCTCAAGGCCACGCCCAAGGAAATCCAGGCCATCCGCGCCAACGGCGACGCCGTGCAGATCACGGGCGACGGCCTCAAGCCCGCGCAGTCCGGCCTGTCGGACAAGGCACCGCCCAACATCAAGATCCGCCGCGGCGCCGTGATTCGTGTCGCCAAGACGCCCAAGAACACCTGGGAAATCACCCAGCTGCCCGAGGTGGAAGGCGCGTTCGTGGCCATGGACCCGCGCGACGGCGCCATCAAGGCACTGGTCGGCGGTTTCGACTTCGGCAAGAACAAGTTCAACCACGTCACGCAAGCGTGGCGCCAGCCGGGCTCGAGCTTCAAGCCCTTCATCTACTCGGCGGCGCTCGAAAAGGGCTTCACCCCCGCCACCGTCATCAACGACGGCCCGCTGTTCTTCGACGCCGGCACCACCGGCGGCCAGCCCTGGGAGCCCAAGAACTACGGCGGCGGCTTCGACGGTCCGATGTCGATGCGCACGGCGCTGATGAAGTCGCGCAACCTCGTGTCGATCCGCATCCTGCAATCCATCGGCACGCGCTACGCGCAAGACTGGATCACCAACTTCGGCTTCGACAAGGACAAGCACCCCGCCTACCTCCCGATGGCGCTCGGTGCCGGTGCCGTCACGCCGATGCAGATGGCGGTGGGCTATTCGGTGTTCGCCAACGGCGGCTACCGCGTGAATCCGTACCTCGTGACCCGCGTCACCGACCACAAGGACCGCGTGCTGGTCGACGTCCAGCCGCCACTGCTCAACGAAGCGTCGCGCGCCATCCCGCAGCGCAACGCCTTCATCATGGACACGCTGCTGCAGTCCATCACGCGCGCCGGCACGGCCGCGAAGGCGCAGGCGATGCTCAAGCGCCCCGACCTCTACGGCAAGACCGGCACCACCAACGACTCGCTCGACGCCTGGTTCGCGGGCTTCCAGCCCACCATGACGGCGATCTCGTGGATCGGCTACGACACGCCGCGCAACCTGGGCGACCGCGAAACCGGCGGCGGCCTGAGCCTGCCGATCTGGATCAACTACATGGAAACCGCCCTCAAGGGCGTGCCCGTGACCGACCTGTCGACCACGCCGCCTTCGGGCATCGTGAGCGTCGGCGGCGAGTGGTACTACGACGACTACGCGCCGGGCCGCGGCGTGTCGAGCCTGGGCGTGGAATCCTCCGCGCCGGTAGCACCGGCCGAAGCCCTGAGCGGCCCGGCGATCAGCGCGCCTGCGCCGCCCGAGGAGCGCAACCGCATCCTCGACCTGTTCAGGAACTGATCAAGAAAGCGGGAAAGCGGCGGCTCAGGCCGCCGCGAACACCAGCGGCTGCCCCGCCTGCAGGGTCGCCTCGCGCGACAGGTTGCCGAAGAATTCTTCCCCGGTCTTGGTGTCCACCCACACCCGGCCGTCGTGCCGGTAGTGGTAGCCGCCGGAGCGCGCCGCCAGCCAGATTTCCTGCAGCGGCTTCTGCAGGTTCACGATCAGCTGGCTGCCGTTGCGAAACGACATCGTGATCATCCCGCCGACCCGCTGGTTGTCGATGTCGGCGTCGGTCGCGTCGTTGATGCGGTCGCAGCCCTGCTCGATGGCAGCAAGCGCCGCCTCGGCGCGGTCCATGTACTCGGTGTCGGTCATTACAATTTCAGCATGTTGAATGTTCGCCAAATTCTAGTGAGCGCTCGCGCCCGCACCGCGCTCATGGTCTGCCTTGCCGCCAGCGCGGCCGGCCTTGCGGCGTGCGGACAGCGCGGCGCGCTCTATCTGCCTACCGATCCAGCGGCCGCCCAGCGCGCCACCTTGCCCCAATTGCTCACCCCCGGCGGCTCCAAAGCCGCCGACAACGAAGCGGCCCCCAAGCCCGCCGCAGCCAGCAGCGCCCCCGCCTCCCCCCAGAAATGACGACGAACACCCCCCTGCCCGGCCACGCCCACATCGCCCACCGCGACGGCGCCCTGCACGTCGAAGGCGTCGCGCTCGACGCGCTGGCACGCACGCACGGCACGCCGCTGTTCGTCTATTCGAAGCAGTGGATGCTCGATGCCCTGGCCGCCTACCAGCGCGGCTTCGAGGGCCGCGAGGCACTGATCTGCTACGCCATGAAGGCCAACTCCTCGCTCGGCGTACTGCGCGTGTTCGCCGAAGCCGGCTGCGGTTTCGACATCGTCTCGGGCGGCGAGCTGTCGCGCGTGCTGGCCGTGGGCGCCGACCCGAAGAAGATCATCTTCTCGGGCGTCGGCAAGACGCGCGCCGAGATGCGCCAGGCCCTGGCGGCCGGCATCGCCTGCTTCAACGTCGAGAGCGAAGCCGAGCTCGACGTGCTCAACGAGGTGGCGCTGGCCGAGAAGGTGCGCGCACCGATCAGCATCCGCATCAATCCGAACGTCGACCCGAAGACGCACCCGTACATTTCCACGGGCCTGAAGGGCAACAAGTTCGGCATCGCGCACGACCGCGCGGTGCAGGCCTACCAGCACGCCGCCCGGCTGCCGGGCCTCGAGGTGGTCGGCATCGACTGCCACATCGGCTCGCAGATCACCGAAGCCTCGCCCTACCTGGACGCCTGCGACCGCGTGCTCGACCTGGTGGAAGCCATCGAGGCCGCCGGCGTGCCGATCCATCACCTGGACTTCGGCGGCGGCCTGGGCATCGACTACAACGGCGAAGTGCCGCCCAAGGCCGATGCGCTGTGGCAGCAGCTGCTCGCCAAGCTCGACGCGCGCGGCTTCGGCCAGCGTAAGCTGGTGATCGAACCCGGCCGTTCGCTGGTCGGAAATGCCGGTGTCTGCGTGACCGAGGTGCTCTACACCAAGCCCGGCGAAGACAAGAACTTCTGCATCGTCGACGCGGCCATGAACGACCTGCCGCGCCCCGCGATGTACCAGGCCTTCCAGAAGATCGTGCCGCTGCGCGAGCGCGCCGGCGACGCACCGACCTACGACGTGGTGGGCCCGGTCTGCGAAAGCGGCGACTGGATCGGCCGCGACCGCGCACTCAACGTGGTGGCCGGCGACCTGCTGGCCGTGCTGTCGGCCGGCGCGTACTGCATGAGCATGGCGAGCAACTACAACACGCGCGGCCGTGCGGCCGAGGTGCTGGTGAGCGGCGCCACAACGAAGCTGATCCGTCGCCGTGAGACGATGGAAGACCAGCTGCGCGCCGAGATCGACGGCTGATCCGGTCTCAGCCGGTGCGCAGCGGCTTCTCGCTGCCGCGCACGGCCACTGCGGGCCTGGCCTGGCGCTTGCGCGCGAAATTCCAGACGCGCCACGCCAGCAGCACCCCGATGATCGCGGCATAGACGAACACTTCGGCGAAGTTGTTCTTGCCCGCGCGCATCCAGAAGAAGTGCAGCAGCCCGAGCCCCGCGATCACATAGACCAGCTTGTGCAGCAGCTGCCAGCGCTTGGCGCCCATCGCCTTGATCGCGCGGTTGAATGACGTGGCCGCCAGCGGCGTCAGCAGCACGAAGGCCGAGAAGCCCACCAGGATGAACGGCCGCTTGGCGATGTCCTTGGCGATCTCGCCCCACTCGAAGCCCATGTCGAACCAGCTGTAGCACAGCAGGTGCAGCACCACGTAGAAGTACGCGAACAGGCCCAGCATGCGACGCAGCCGCGCCAGCGCGTTGAGCTTGGCGATCACGCGCAGCGGCGTCACCGCCAGCACGATGCACAGGAAGCGCAGGGTCCAGTCGCCCGTCGCGCGGATCAGGAACTCGGCCGGGTTCGCGCCCAGCCCGTCGGTGAAGGCACCGAAGGCCAGCCGCGCGAACGGCAGCAGGCACAGCAGGAAGACGACCGGCTTGGTCGCCGGGTGCATGAGCAGCTTGTTCAGCATGGCGCAACGACCGGGCGGGCGCGCCCGCTCAGTAGTTCTTCTTCAGGTCCATGCCGGCGTAGAGCTGGCCGACCTGCGCCTCGTAGCCATTGAACATCTCGGTCTTGCGCCGCTTTGCGAACAGGCCGCCGCCGTCGCCGATGCGGCGCTCGGTCGCCTGGCTCCAGCGCGGGTGGTCGACGTTCGGGTTCACGTTCGAATAGAAGCCGTACTCCTGCGCCGCCGCCTTGTTCCAGGCCGTGCTCGGCTCCTTCTCGACGAAGCGGATCTTGACGATCGACTTGGCCGACTTGAAGCCGTACTTCCATGGCACCACGAGCCGCACCGGCGCGCCGTTCTGGTTGGGCAGCACCTCGCCGTACATGCCGAAAGCCAGCAGCGTGAGCGGGTGCATCGCCTCGTCCATGCGCAGGCCTTCGGTGTAGGGCCAGTCGAGCACGCGCGAGCCGACGAAGGGCATGGTCTTCGGGTCGGCCAGCGTCACGAACTCGACGAACTTGGCATTGCCCTGCGGCTCGACCTTCTTGATGAGCTCGGCCAGCGAATAGCCGACCCACGGAATCACCATCGACCAGCCCTCGACGCAGCGCAGGCGGTAGATGCGCTCTTCCTGCGCGCTGAGCTTGAGCAGGTCCTCGATGCCGTACTTGCCCGGCTTCTTGACCAGGCCTTCGACCTCCACGGTCCACGGCCGCGTCTTGAGCGTGCCGGCGTTCTTCACCGGATCGCCCTTGTCGACGCCGAACTCGTAGTAGTTGTTGTAGCTGCTCGCGTCCTTGTAGTCGGTGAGCTTTTCCATGGTCTGCGCGCCCGGCACGGCCGACTTGGCGCCCGGCAGCAGGGCCAGCTTGTGCGGGCCGGTCGCCTGGGCGAAGGCCTCGCGCCCGGCGAAGGTGGCGAGCGCCGCACCCGCGGCACCGCCGGCCATCAGCTTGAGCAGGTCGCGCCGGCCTTCGTAGGCGGCGCGCGGCGTGATCTCGCTCGACAGCGGATGGGTGAAACCCTGGGTGTCGCGACGGTGCGAACGGGAATGGAACGACATGGCAGGCCTTTCGCGTGAATCGTTGTGCTCAGGGTAGTTCGTGACATGCCCCGGTTTGGTTACGCGCCATGGCGGCGCGTGGTTTCAATTCTTCGCAAAAGGCGCCAGGCCTGCGCTTACAGCGTGCCGTAGCTGTGCAGCCCGCTCAGGAACATGTTCACGCCGAGGAAGGCGAAGGTGGTCACGGCCAGGCCGGCCAGCGCCCACCAGGCCGCCACGGTGCCGCGCAGGCCCTTCACGAGGCGCATGTGCAGCCAGGCCGCGTAGTTGAGCCAGACGATCAGCGCCCAGGTTTCCTTCGGGTCCCAGCTCCAGTAGCCGCCCCAGGCATCGGCCGCCCACAGGGCGCCGAGCACGGTCGCGATGGTGAAGAAGGCGAAGCCGACGGTGATCGACTTGTACATGACGTCGTCGAGCACCTCGTTGGCCGGCAGGCGCGCCGCGATGCGCTTGCGTCCCAGCAGGATGCCCGCGGCGATCAGCGCCGAGATGCCCGCGTAGATCACCCAGTAGCTGCCGCCGGCTTCCTGCACGCGCTGGCGGAAGGCCACCGGCACGAAGCACAGCGCCACGCCCAGGAGCCAGATCGGCGTGAGCTTGTACCAGCGGGTCTCGCTCGCCTGTTCCTTGATGAGGTACGCAAACGCGACCATCGCCGCGAGCGCGAAGGTGCCGTAGCCGATGAAGTTGGCGGGCACGTGCAGCTTCATCCACCAGCTCTGCAGCGCGGGCACCAGCGGCTGGATCTCGTGCGCCTCGCGCACGATCGTGTACCAGAGCAAAAAGCCCACCGCCGCGCTCACCACCAGCATCACGAAGGCACCCAGCGCGCGCGTGTTGTAGCGCTCTTCGAAGTACAAGTAGAACGCCGCCGTCAGCCAGCAGAACAGCACGAACACTTCGTACAGGTTGCTCACCGGGATGTGGCCGATGTCCGGGCCGAGCTGATGGCTTTCGTACCAGCGCACCATGGTGCCGATCAGCGCCATGGTCACGGCCGCCCAGGCCAGGCGGGAGCCGATCAGGTCGAAGGTGTCGGCCTGCTGCTTGCCGGCGGCGAAGCCGATCCAGTAGAACAGCGTGCTCATGAAGAACAGCACGCTCATCCAGAGGATGGCCGACTGGCTCGACAGGAAGTACTTGAGCCAGAACACCGAGTCGGCGCGCGCCAGGTCGCCCTGGTAGGAACTGATGGCCAGCAGCGAGGCCGCAGCCACCACCAGCGCCAGCACCCGCAGCGGGCGCCAGAACCAGCAGATGCCGATGACCGAAACCAGCGCGGCCACGAGGATCGGCTTTTCGTAGCTGTCCATCGAGCCGGCGTGGCGCATGAAGGCGAACGCGCCGCCGGCCAGCACCAGCGCCGCGAACACCCAGTCGAACAGGTTGCGGCGGGAGAGCCAGCTTTCGTGGAGCGTGAGGGTCGTGGTGTTCATGGTGACGCCGGTTCTTCTTTCTTCAGGGCGAGCAACCTGTGCTTCAGGTGCTCGAATTCGCGATCGCTGTCCAGGGTCTTGCGGTTGACCGAGAACGCCATCGTGGCGACCGTTTCGCGGCCGTCGTTGTCTCCAGAGGCGCCGCCGCCGGGTGTCAGCCACACCCACAGGCGGCGCTCGCGCACGTACAGCATGGCAAAAATACCGACGATCAGCAACAGACACCCCAGATAGACGATGTTCTTGCCAGGGGCGCGCGCCACCTGGAACACGCTGGCCTGCACCTGGGTGAAGTCGGTCATCATCATCGCGACCGGCGCCGGGTAGAAGTGCGCGTCGCTCAGCGCCAGCACGGCCTGCGTCAGGTAGCCCTGCGATTTCTCGTCGTTCGGCAGCGCGGCCAGGCCGGCGCCTTCGCGGCTCAGGTTGAGCACTTCGAACAGCACGTCGTTGAGGATGCGCACCAGCACCGTGCCGGCGCGCTCGCGCTCGGCCTCGGGCACGTTGGCTTCCATGAATTCGGCGATCGCCTGCCAGCCGCCCTGCGACGCGGCGTCGGCCTTGGCGCGCTCGGCGCCCGAGAACAGCGCCAGCGCGCGGGCGGCCGACACGCGCAGCTGCTCGGCCATTTCGGGGCGCTTGGGGTCGGTCGCCTTGGCGATGTAGCGCTCGATGGCGCGCTCGCGCGTGGCGGGGTCGCCCAGCGCGGTGCGCATGCGCACGAAGCCGTCCATCGAGCCCTGCTCGTCGGCCGGCACGCGCAGGTAACGGAACGGCTCCTCGGGCTTCTCGCGCATGCCCAGCAGGAACACCGGCTGGCCGTCGCCGGCGTCGACCGGCACCATGTAGTTCTGGTACTCGCGCGCCTGGCCGGCCGCGTCGCGCAGCTTGTAGCCGATGCTCGGGCCGATGTTGCGCAGCACCTTGGGCTTGTTGGTCTTGTTGGCGGCGCCCAGGCGCGACTCGATGCCGTGGCGCAGGTCGACCTTGCGCACGTCGGCGCCGCTGCCCATGGCGCCACCGTCGGCGAAGTTCTCGACGTTGATCACGCGCAGCGCGGCGTACTCGAGCGTGAGCTTGTCCTTGCCGTTGGTGATCTCGGTGCTCGGGCCGCCGATGATGCCCTCGACCTCGAAGGGCTTGGCCGCGGCCGCCATCGGCACCGCCTTGAGCTTCACCGTGGAGCCGCCGTCGTCGAAGCTCGACTGGTAGATCTCCACGCCCTTGTAGCTGGCCGGATGGTTCACCTCGATGCGCGCGGGCACCTGCTCGCCGCTCTCGCGGTCGTGCAGCACCACCTCGCTGGCGAACAGCTTGGGCATGCCGGTCGAGTAGTAGTCGACGATGAACTTCTTCAGCTCGATGGTGAACGGCAGCTCCTGCAGCAGCACGCCGTCGGCCTGGTTCAGGATGGCCACGTTGCCCCGCCCGCCCTCGGGCACGAGGATGTTGCCGCGGAAGGTCGGGTTGGCGGTCGACAGGCGGTGCTCGGGCGCCACGTCGGCGATCATGCCGCCGCCCGTGAACACGCTCTTGCCGTTGAACCAGGTCTGGGCGCGCACCACCAGGTCGCCGTCGAGCAGGCCGCCGATGCACACCAGCACGATCGCGCTGTGGGCCGCGATGTAGCCCAGCTTGTGGGCACCGCCGGCGCGCGCCGCGACCATCCAGCCGGCCGAGGCCTTGCCGTCGGCGCTGGCGTTGCGCTGCTGCAGCTTGACCTTCCAGCCGCCGCTCACCAGCAGCTGGCCGATGCGGTTGGCCGCCATGTCGGGCGTTTCCGCCAGCCGGTTCTCGGCGCGCTGGCCGAAGGCCTTGAGGCTCTGGGCGCGGATGTCTTCCTTGAAGGTGCGCAGGTCGATCAGGATGCGCGGCGTGTTGCGCGCGACGCACAGCGACGTGCTGATCACCAGGAACAGCAGGATCAGCAGGAACCACCAGGCGCTGTAGACCGAGTCGAGCCGCGCCGTGCGGAACAGCTCGGCCCAGAAGGGCCCGAACTGGTTGATGTAGTTGTTGATCGGCTCGTGCTGCTTGAGCACGGTGCCGATGATCGAGGCGATGCAGATGACCGTGAGCAGCGCGATCGCGAAGCGCATCGACGACAGCAGTTCCACCGCGGCGCGAAGCAGCTGCGGGCCGCGATGCACGCGAAGGCCATGGGTGGAAACGGTCATCGGGAGGGAACCAGGAAAGAGGAAAAAAACAAAAGGGCGGGCCATCCTCCTGGATCGGCCCGCCCTTTGTTTGGGATTTTTATCGGCGGTTAGTTCACGCTGGACAGCGCGACGACGGAAATCAGCGCAGGCCGGCGATGTAGTCGGCGACAGCCTTGATTTCGCGGTCGTTGAGCTTGGCGGCCACGCCGTTCATGGGCGAGCTGTTCAGGCGGACGTTGTCGCGGAAGGCCACGAGCTGGGTCACGGTGTAGTCGGCGTGCTGGCCGCCCAGGCGCGGGTACTGGGCCGGGAGGCCGGCACCGTTCGGGCTGTGGCAGCCGGCGCAGGCCGGGATCTGGCGATCGCCGATGCCGCCGCGGTAGATCTTCTCGCCGAGGGCGACCGTGTCCTTCTCCTTCGAGAAGCCCGGCTTGATCTTCTTGGAGCCGACGAACCAGGCGATGTTGCGCATGTCTTCTTCGGACAGCGCCGAGGCCAGCGGCTTCATGATGGCGCTCTTGCGCTTGCCGGACTTGAAGTCCTGCAGCTGCTTGAGGATGTATTCGGGGTGTTGTTGCGCCAGCTTGGGGTTGGCTGCGATGGCCGAGTTGCCGTCCGCGTTGTGGCACGAAGCGCAGCTTTGGCTGTTGGCCGGCGTCGCATTGAACAGCGTGTCGCCCTTGGCGGGATCGGGCTTGGCCGGCTTGGCGGCTGCCGCTGCGGGGGCAGCTGCATGCTCATCGGCTGCAAAACTCGCGCTGGCTGCGACGCCCATGAGGGCTGCAAGCAGAATATTGGCAAACAACTTCATATCGGGGGCTTCGAATTTATGGCGCAAAACCCCGCGATTCTACAATGGCGCCCCGTTCCGAAAGCCCATTGATGACCTCCCCGCGCGCCAAGTCCGCCGCTTATCCTCCCCGCGCGGCCCCTGCCGTGGACCCGCAGGTCGCTGAACGCGAGCGCGTGGCCCTCGGTTGGCTGCACACCGCCCACTTCCTGACCAGCGCTCCGCAGCTGGAGCACCTGCCCCCGGTCGACCTGCCCGAGATCGCTTTTGTCGGCCGATCCAACGCCGGCAAATCGACCGCCATCAACACCCTGACGCAGCAGACACGGCTGGCCTTCGCCTCGAAGACGCCGGGCCGCACGCAGCACATCAACCTGTTCGGCATCGGCAAGCAGAAGGTCGACGACGCCGTGCTGGCCGACCTGCCCGGCTACGGCTACGCGGCCGTGCCGAAGGAAGCCAAGCTGCGCTGGCAGCGCGTGATGGGCAACTACCTCATGACGCGCGAAAGTCTGCGCGGGGTTGTCCTGATGTGCGATCCGCGCCACGGCATGACCGAGCTCGACGAGATCCTGCTCGACGTGATCCGTCCGCGCGTCGAGCAGGGCCTGAAATTCCTCGTGCTGCTGACCAAGTCCGACAAGCTCACGCGCACCGAAGCCGCCAAGGTGCTGTCGATTACGCGACTGAACGCCGGCGGCGGCGAGGTCAAACTGTTCTCGGCCCTGAAGAAGCAAGGGGTCGGCGAAGCGGCCGAGCTGCTGTGGCGCTGGGTGCATCCCGACGACGCCGCGCCAACGCCCGCGCCGCCACCGGCCGAAGACGCCTGATGCGCTAGAGGAACCGGCTGCATCGAGCGCCTCGCCTGCGAAGTTCACTATCAAAACAATAGCGACAGTCAACCCAAGGAGACACGAAGCATGATCGAGACCTTCCAACGCAGCCTGCCCAACGGCACCACCCTGAGTTGCCGCGCCGCCGGCAAGCCGGGCCAGCCGCTGATGGTGTTCCTGCACGGCTTTCCCGAAGCCGCGTTCATCTGGGACGAACTGCTCGCCTACTTCTCGGACCCGGCCCACGGCGGCTACCGCTGCGTGGCGCCGAACCTGCGCGGCTTCGAGAAGTCCAGCGCGCCCACGGAAGTGGCCGACTACAAGGCCCACCTGCTGATCCAGGACATCCAGCAGCTCGTGGCCACCGAGAGCGCCGACGGCACCATGGCCGCGCTGGTGGCCCACGACTGGGGCGGCGCCTTCGCCTGGGGCTACGCCAATGCCTTCCCGCAGCAGGTCGGCAAGCTGGTCATCATCAATTCGCCGCACCCGGGCACCTTCACGCGCGAGCTGCGCAACAACCCGGCGCAGCAGCAGGCCAGTGCCTACATGCACTTCCTGGCGCGCCCCGACGCCGAAGCCCTGCTCGCGGCGGACGACTTCAAGCGCATGTGGCCCTTCTTCCTCTTGATGAAGGCCGGCCCGGACGGTTTCGGCTGGCTCACCGAGGAAGTGAAGCAGCAGTACCGCGAAGTCTGGAGCGCGGGCCTCACGGGCGCCTGCAACCTGTACCGCGTGACGCCGATGAAGCCACCGCTGCCGGGCCAGACCATCGACAGCATCCCGGTGCTGCCGCGCGAACGCCTCACGGTGACCATGCCGACCTTCGTGTTCTGGGCACTCGACGACGCCGCGCTGCTGCCGGGCCTGCTCGAAGGGCTGGAAGACTACGTGCCCCAACTCGAGGTCAAGAAGGTGCCGAACGCCACCCACTGGATCGTGCACGAGCAGCCGCAGCTGGTCGCGCGCGAGATCGAGGGCTTCCTGGCCCGCAATTGAGGCGGCCGCCGCCGGGCCGCCCCAAGGCGGGCCGCGCCTCCCCCTCGGGGGGTGGAGTTACACGCAGCGAAGCGAAGTGAAAAGCCGGGGGGCTTTCAATAGATCGGCGGCTCGCCCTCGGGGCGGGTCTTGAACCTGCGATGCACCCAGTAGTACTGGGACGGCATCGTGTCGATGTAGCCCTGCAGGCGCTCGTTCATGAGCGCCGTGTCGGCCTCGACGTCGTCGGTGGGGAAGTTCTGCCACGCCGGCAGGACCTGAATCTCGTAACCGCCCGGCGTGAGCTTGGCCACCACCGGCACCACCTTGGCCTTGCCCAGGCGCGCGAAGCGCGACAGCGACGGCACGGTGGCCGCCTGCACGCCGTAGAAGGGCACGAAGATGGTCTGGTCGCGCCCGAAGTCCATGTCGGGCAGCAGGTACAGCAAACCGCCCTTGCGCAGCCCCGCGAGGATGGGCTTGATGCCGTCCACCCGGTTGAGCGCCGCCACGTCGCCGAAGCGCGTGCGGCCTTCGCGGATCCAGGCGTCGACCATCGGGTCGCGCTGGGTCGTGTAGATCGTGGCCGACGGGCGCGCCGTGTGCATGGTGAGCGCGGTGGCCGCGGCGTCCAGGCCGTAGAAGTGCGGCGCGAACAGGATCATCGGCGCGTCGCCTTCGGCGATCTCGCGGATTTCAGAGGCAGAACCGACGATCTTGAGCCGGCTCTTCACCACCTGTTCGGGCGCATGCCAGAGCCAGCTGCGGTCCAGCCAGGACTGCGCGACGAAGACGAAGGTCTCTCGCGCGATGGCGCGGCGCTCGGCCTCCGATTTTTCGGGGAAGCACAGGGCCAAGTTCCGGTCGACCACGCGCCGCCGCGGCACGGCGATGGTGTGCAGCAGGCGGCCGAGGACCCTGCTGAAGCCGCGCACGAGCGGCAGGGGCAGCGGGGCCAGCACCCGCATGAAGCCGATACCGAGTCGGGAACTGAGGCTCATGGCGCAGCCCCTCCGGCGGCATTGGCCACCACGGCGGGTTCGCCGCGCGGCTCCTTGTAGCGCGCGTAGTCCCACACGTACTGCCCGGGCAGGCTGTGGATCAGGCGGCCGATGCCGTCGTTCATGGCGGCGGCGGCGTCCTCGATGGAGGCCTCGGGGTCGGTGAGCGCGGTGCCGACGATCGGCTCGAAGCGGATCACGTAGCCCGCGCCGCGCGGCAGGCGCTCGCACACGCTGAGGAAGCAGGCGGCACCGGTCTGTTGGGCCAAACGGGGAAGCAGGGTCATGGTGTAGGCGGGGCGACCGAGGAAAGGCGCCCACACGCCCTGCCCCAGCGGCGGCACCTGGTCGGGCAGGATGCCGGTGTAGCCGCCGCTGCGCAGCGTGCGGATCAGGCCGCGCACGCCGGTGTTGTTGGTCGGCAGGGTCTGCAGGCCGGGCCGGTCGCGCGAGCCCGCGGCGATCAGGTCGGCCATCCATTTCTTGCGCGCCGGACGGAACAGCGCGGTGATCGGCCCGAAGTCCGCGAGAAAGCGCTCGCCGATGGCCTGGCCGCACATCTCCCAGCTGCCCAGGTGCGGCGCCACGAGGATCACGCCCTTTTTCGCGCGCATCGCGGCCTCGAAGGCCTCGACGCCTTCCCAGCGCACCACGCGCGTCAGCACGCTCTCGCCCTGCGGGCGCAGCCACAGCCAGGGCAGCTCGGACGCCATGTGGCCGGCGGCGGCGATGGCGGGACGGTACTGCGCGGGCGAGAAGCCGGCGCTCTCGGCGTTGGCCTTGAAGCGGCGGCGGTAATCCGGCGCGCACCACCAGACCAGCCATCCCAGCAAGGCGCCGAGCCGATGCATCAACGGCATCGGCACGCGGGCAAGCAGGCGGAACAGGGTGATCATTGAACGGGGAGGGGGGGGAGAGTCAGGGAGGGTCAAAAGGCGGACGCGCGCGCATGGTATTGCGCGGCTCGAATAGAATGCAAATTGTCGCCGAGTTACGGAACAACTTGCAGGGCGACACCCACAAGCGCGAATGCGATTGTGTCCCGTCGATACGTCGACATCTGCTAAAGCGTTCGCCAGGGCTCCGCAGAGTTGGCAACGCGCCAATTGAACTTCAAGGAGTGACCACAGTGGCGAACGACTTTCTCTTTACCTCCGAATCGGTCTCCGAAGGCCATCCCGACAAGGTCGCGGACCAGATCTCGGACGCGATCCTCGACGCGATCTTCGAACAAGACCCCCGCAGCCGCGTCGCCGCCGAAACGCTGACCAACACCGGCCTCGTGGTGCTTGCCGGCGAGATCACGACCAACGCGCACGTCGACTACATCCAGGTCGCGCGCGACACCATCAAGCGCATCGGCTACGACAACACCGAGTACGGCATCGACTACAAGGGCTGCGCCGTGATGGTCTGCTACGACAAGCAGTCCAACGACATCGCCCAGGGCGTGGACCACGCCTCCGACGACCACCTGAACACCGGCGCCGGCGACCAAGGCCTGATGTTCGGCTACGCCTGCGACGAGACGCCCGAGCTGATGCCCGCGCCGATCTACTACGCGCACCGCCTCGTGGAGCGCCAGGCCCAGCTGCGCAAGGACGGCCGCCTGCCCTTCCTGCGCCCCGACGCCAAGAGCCAGGTCACGATGCGCTACGTGGACGGCAAGCCCCACAGCATCGACACCGTGGTGCTCTCCACGCAGCACAGCCCCGACCAGAGCGAGACGCCGACCAAGATGAAGGCCTCGTTCAACGAAGCCATCATCGAGGAGATCATCAAGCCCGTGCTGCCCAAGGAATGGCTGCAGAACACGCGCTACCTGATCAACCCGACCGGCCGCTTCGTCATCGGTGGCCCGCAGGGCGATTGCGGCCTCACCGGCCGCAAGATCATCGTCGACACCTACGGCGGCGCCTGCCCGCACGGCGGCGGCGCGTTCTCCGGCAAGGACCCGTCGAAGGTCGACCGCTCGGCCGCCTACGCCGCGCGCTACGTGGCCAAGAACATCGTGGCCGCCGGCCTGGCGCGCCAGTGCCAGATCCAGGTGGCGTACGCCATCGGCGTGGCCCAGCCGATGAACATCACGGTCTACACCGAAGGCACCGGCGTGATCCCCGACGAGAAGATCGCCGAGCTCGTGCGCGAGCACTTCGACCTGCGTCCGAAGGGCATCATCCAGATGCTCGACCTGCTGCGCCCGATCTACCAGAAGACCGCCGCCTACGGCCACTTCGGCCGCGAAGAGCCCGAGTTCACCTGGGAAGCAACGACGCAAGCGGCCGCACTGCGCGCCGCAGCCGGCCTCAAGTAAGCACTGCGACTACCGGGCCTCAAGGCCCGCCGTCCCCTCGGGGCGGCGGGCCTTTTCCTTTCATGGCGCGTTCGCTCAGAAGCGGTACGCGCCGCTCAGGCCCACCGTCCAGTTGCGGCCCGGCGCGGGCTCGTAGAAGCGCGCATTGCCTTCGTTGACGATGACCGAGCCCATGTAGCGCCGGTCGAACAGGTTGTCGACGCGCGCGAAGGCGTTGAAGTCCCAGCGCGCCCACTTCTTCAGGTAGCCGGCGTACAGCGCCGCCACGGCGTAGCCGTGCGCGCTCGCGGTGTTCAGGTCGTTGGCCTGGATGCGGCTCAGCGCGCGCATCTCGACACCGGCGCGCCAGCCCTCGGGCGGCACCCAGCCGAGCGAGGCGAACAGCGACTGCCGCGCGATGCCCGGGATGCGGTTGCCCGCGTTCACCGCATTGCTGCCCGCGCAAGGCGACGGCGAGCAGAACGCATCGCGGTAGTTCGCGTCCAGCCACGTGTAGGCCACCTGCGTGCGCCAGTGGTCGGCCGTTTCGTGCTGCCAGCCCAGCTCGAAGCCGTTGCGCCGCGTGCGCCCCGCGTTCTGGAAGGTGGCGCGGCCGCCGCTGTTGGTGGCGGTGACGATCTCGTCGCGCGTTCGGGTGTGGAACAGCGCCGCCGTCAGCAGGCCTCCTCCCAGCCGCGCCTTCGCGCCCACTTCGAGGCTGTCGTTCACCGACGGCCGCAGCCCGAAGTTGAGCCCGCTCGCGCCGCCCGGGCGGTACGACAGCTCGTTGAGCGTCGGCGTCTCGAAGCCCCGACCGACCGAGCCGTACACCGCGAGATCGGGCGTGGCCTGGTAGCGCAGCGAGGCCACGGGCAGGGTCTTGCTGTAGCTCGCGCTGCCGCTGTCGTTGCGGTTGGCGCCGGCTATGTACAGGTCGTGCGAATCGAAGTGCACGCGGCTGCGGCGCACGCCGGCCTCGAGCGTCCAGCGCTCGGCAAAACGCCAGGCCGCCTGCGCATACGGATCGAGGTTCCAGACCTCGTTGCGCTCGTTGCGGCGCAACCGCCCCTGCACGCCCAGCAGGGGCGCGGCCACCGGGCCCAGGTAGTTCTCGTAGCCGCGGCGGCGCTCGCGCAGGCTGTCGTAGCCCAGGCCCGCGACGAGGTCGAAGGGCCGGTCGGCCAGCTGCAGCGCGGCGGTCCAGCGCAGGTCGACGCCGCCGTACTGGCGCGTGAGGTCGATCACGCCGCCCGCATGCAGCGGACTCTGCTGCGCCGACGGCGGGATCGACTGGAACTGCACGGTCTTGCGCTCGCCGCCATAGACCATGAACTGCAGCGCCTGCTCGGCATTCAGGCGCCGCTCGTAGCGCAGGCCGACCTGCGTCTGCTCGACCGTCTTGCGCGTGTCGTACTGCAGCGCCAGCGGCGCCTTGCGCGGTGCCTGCGCGACCTGCTCGGCCGTCAGGCCCAGCGGGTCTTGCGCCTCGATGCGCACGCTGTTGAACACCAGCGTGAGCTTGTCGCCGTTGTCCAGCGCGATGCCCAGCTTGCCGTTCGCGATGTTGCGCCGCGCGGCGCTCTGCTCGCGCCAGCCGTCGGTGCGAAAGTGGCTCGCGCCGAGCAGGTAGTCGACCGCGCCCTGCGAACCGCTGAGCTGCACCGACTGGCGCCAGCTGCCGAAGCTGCCGCCCGCCAGCGAATAGGACAAGCGCGGTGCGCCCTCCCCCGAGGCCGTGAACGCCTGCACCACGCCGCCCGACGAATTGCCGTACAGCGCCGAGAACGGCCCGCGCAGCACCTCGACGCGATCGACCGAGCCGATGTCGATGTTCGAGGTCTGCCCCTGGCCGTCGGGCAAGGTGGCCGGAATGCCGTCGACGTACAGGCGCACGCCGCGCACGCCGAAGGTCGAGCGCGCGCCGAAGCCGCGCACCGACAGCTGCAGGTCCTGCGCATAGTTCATGCGGTTCTGCACCTGCAGACCGGGCACGGCGCCCAGGCTCTCGGACAGGTTGACCTGCATCCGGCTGTCGCGCATCTCGTCGCCTTCGACGCGGTCGACCGAGCCGGGCACGAGAAACGGAGACAGCGTGCCGCGCGGCGTGGAAACGGTGACATCGCGCAGCGTGCCGGCCGGCGACGTGGCGGGTTGCTGGCCGTGCACGGCCAGCGGAGCGCCCAGGATCAGGAGGCGAAGCGGGTAGGAGAGTGCGGCATTCATCGGCACCGATTCTGCGTCGGTGCCCTGCCCCTTCCGCCTAGCGGGAACCCGTGCGCGGCGAGCGGCGCCAGCCGTACCAGGCGCACACGAGCACCGGAATGCCCAGGCCCACCCAGGCCACCATGTCGCCGAGGCCGCCATCGCTGAACAGCGCGGTGATCAGGCCGACGGTGGTCATCACGCCGAGCGCGATCGGCCAGCCCCACATGCGCCAGAAGGACTGGTGCGGTGCCTTGTGGTGCGTCGTCATGCCTGCACCTTCATGGCCGGTGCCGGGTCGGGCTGCGGGCCCGATGCCGAGGGCGGCGCGCGCTCCGTGGCGGGCGCCGCAGTCGTGGCAGTCCGTGCCGGCACGGTGTTGCCACGCTTGAGCCACAGGTACAGCCCGCTGCCCAGCACGATGATGGTCGCGATGTCGAGCAGCGCCCACAGGATCTGCATCGGCATGCCGCCGTAGTCGCCGAAGTGCAGCGGCTGCGACACCAGCAGGCCCGTGAGGTACCACGGCATCTTCGGCGCCGCCGTCACCTCTGCGGTCTTGGCATCGACCAGCACCGGCTGCAGCAGCTTCGAGGTGAAGGGCTCGTTGCCGCGCAGGAAGAAGGTCGTGTGGTGCGGGCTCGAGAACGAGGTGCCCGGGAACGCGATGAACGACAGCTTCATGCCGGGCGCCTTCTGCATCGCGCCTTCCATCGAGCGCTGCAGCGAGCCGCGCTCGGCCACCGGCACCACCGGCTCGTTCTTGTAGGGCGCGAGCAGCGTGCTGAGCTGGTCGTACTGCCAGTACTTGATGATCAGGTCGGCCCAGGTGTTGATCATGCCGGTGGAGCCCACCACGAACAGCCACACCAGCGTGACGATGCCCAGCAGGTTGTGCAGGTCGAGCCACTTCAGGCGCGGGCGCTTCTCGCGCCGCACGGTGCCGAAGTCGAGCTTGCGCATGAACGGCGAGTACAGTACCACGCCCGAGACGATGGCCACCAGCAGCAGCAGGCCCATGAAGCCCAGGAACAGCTTGCCCGGCAGCCCGGCGAACAGGTCGACGTGCAGCTTGAACATGATGTACATGAAGCCCTGGCTGAACTCCGGCTGCGCCAGCACGACACCGGTGCGCGCATCGACCGCCACCGACTTGAAGTCTTCGGTGGGCTCGGGCGTGGGCGTGAGCGTGACGAACCACAGGCCGTCGTCGTCCTCGGGCTGCGAGACGAACTGCACCACGCGATCGGGGTGCTTGGCGCGGCCGATCTCGACCACCTTGTCCAGGCTGATGCGCGGCGTGTTCGCCGGCATCTTCGGCGCCTCGACCTCGGTGCCCAGCAGGTGGCCGATCTCGTGGTGGAAGATCAGCGGCAGGCCGGTGATGCACAGCAGCAGCATGAACACCGTGCAGACAAGGCTGCTCCACTTGTGCACCCAGGCCCAGGTCTTGATCTTTCGGCTGTCCATGTCGTCGTGCGTCGTTGGGTGGAAAAAGGCTAGAAGCGGTAGGTGGCGCTCGCCACGATGTTGCGGCGCGCACCGTACCAGCAGTCACCGCGCGAGAGGCAGGTGCTGAAGTACACCTTGTCCGTCACGTTGTTGATGTTGAGCGCATAGCGCCACTGGGCCGTATCGTAAGCAAACACCAGGTCGGCCAGTGCCACGCCCGGGATGCGCGGGCCGCTGCCGAACTGGGTGTCGCGGAACGAACTCATCACGCGCACGCCGGCGCCGGCCGAGAAGCCGCTCATGCCGGCCACCGAGAACCTGTACTTGGCCCAGAAGCTGGCCTGGTGCTTGGGCAGGCCTTCGATCTGCGCGTCGGCGTCGGTGTAGTTGTAGTGGGCGATCAGGTCGAGGTTGGCGCCCACCGAGCCCTTGGCTTCCAGCTCCACACCCCGGGTCTTGGTCAGGCCGCGCTGCGAGAACACCTTCGGCTGCTCTTCGACGATCTGGTTCTTCTCGCGCAGGTCGTACACCGCGGCGCTGAAGGCCATGGCGCGGTTCTTCGGCTCGTACTTGACGCCCGCTTCCCACTGCTCGCCGCGCAGCGGCGAGAAGATGCGGCCTTCGCGCGGCGACTGCGGCGTGAACGACTCGCTGTAGCTCAGGTACGGCGACCAGCCCGACGGATGGGCGTACATCACGCCCAGTCGCTTGGTGGTGGCGCTGCTCTTTTGCTCGTCGCTGCCGGCGGCGCTGGACACGGCCCGGTCATGGCGCAGGCCGGCCACGAAGATCCAGTTGTCGAGCTTGATCTGGTCCTGCAGGTACAGGCCGGTCTGGCGCTGGCGGGTGCGCGGACGCGCCACGCGCTCGGGTTCGTCCACGTGGCCGTACACCGGCGCGTAGAGGTCGATGGTGTCCGCGGTGGTGCCGCCCCAGACGTTCTCGCGCTGGCGCGCGAAGTCCGCGCCCACGAGCAGCGTGTGCTTGAGCGCACCGGTCTGGAAGTGGCCCTCGACGTGGTTGTCCAGCGTCTGCGTGCGGTTGCGGGTCAGCTGGCTGTCGAAGTAGCGGGGGAACACGCGCTTGAAGATCGGGTCGGTCGACCAGCTGTCGAAGCCGCTGAACGCGCCGCCGTAGTGGTAGCGGTTGTCGTTTTCGTTCTTCGCGTAGCGGAAGTTCTGGCGCACGGTCCAGCTGTCGTTGAACTTGTGCTCGAACTGCCAGCCGAAGGTCTGGCGCTCGCTGTTGTAGTAGTCGCCGGCCTCGCCGATGAAGCGGCTGGCCGGCACGCGGCCGTTCGGGTTCGGCAGCAAGGTGCCTTCCCACGGCAGGAACTGCGAGCTGCTGCCGCTCTTGTCTTTTTGCCACAGCCCCTGCAACGTGAGCGAGGTCGCCGCGTTGGGCCGCCAGGTGAGCGACGGCGCGATCACGCTGCGGTCGTCGGGCACGTTGTCCACTTGCGAATCGGACTTGCGCTGCAGCGCGATCAACCGGTACGACAGCGAGCCATCGGCATTCAGCGGACCGGTCAGGTCGGCCTGCACCTGCTTGCGGCCGAAGCTGCCGAACTGCACGCCCACCTCGCGCTGGGCCTCCTGCAGCGGCCGCTTGCTGACCATGTTGACCACGCCCGCCGCGGTGCCCGCGCCGAACAGCATGCCCGAGGGGCCGCGCAGCACTTCGAGGCGCTCCAGCGTGTAGGGCTCGGTGCGCGTCGTGCTGGTGTAGTAGCCGTAGGCCTGGCGCAGGCCATCGAGGTAGATGTCGGGGTAGGCGCCGCGCACGCGGATCGAGTCGGTGCGCGAATCGACACCGTAGGCGTCGGAGCGCACGCCTGCCGCGTAGTTGAGGGCGTCCTGCAGGTTGTTGGCGCCCTGGTCGACCATCTGGTCGCGCGTGATCACGGTGACGGACTGTGGCGTTTCCGACAGCGGCGTGTCGGTCTTGGTGGCGGTGACGGCGTTCTTCGCGCGGTAGCCGATCACGGGCGAGGTGGCGGTTTCGGCTTCGGCGTTCGCATCGACGCGCACTTCGGGCAGCGAGCCCGTACCGCCCGTTTGCGCCAGAACGTGCTGCTGCGCGTAGATCGCCAGACAGCCCACCAGCACCGAAGCGGCCCTGCGCCGCGCCCTCATTCTTGCCATGTTTTTATTGCTCATTGAACACTATTGATAACAATTCGCATTCTATTGTCAAGAAAGTCGCGGTCCACGGGTTTTCCAGCACCCGGGGCCGAAGCGTTGCAAAACCGCCGCGGTCGCTGCCGCGAGCCGGGCTACGATGCCGCCCGCACGCCCTTGCGTGCGCTGACAGGCCCCATGCTCAAGCTCCTCGCCTCGTTGTTTCCTGCGCTGCGCGGCCCGGCGCTGGTGCTGGTCGTGCTGGTGCTCACCGGCTGCGCCGGCCTGCCGCCGCGCCTGCCCGATGGGCCGCCCTCGATCGCCATTCCCGCTTCGTCCGCCACCCCGCTCGGCCACGCCGCCGCCAGCCTCGACTCACCGCCCGACGGGCTGTCGAGCATGCGGCCGCTGATCGAGGCCTCCTTCGCGCTCGATGCGCGGCTGGAGCTCATCCGCCGCGCCCGAGCCTCGCTCGACGTGCAGACCTACCAGCTCGGCAACGACAAGACCGGCCGCCTGCTGCTGCGCGAACTGCGCGACGCCGCCCGGCGCGGGGTGCGCGTGCGGCTGCTGCTCGACGACTTCTACACCGCCGGCATGGACCGCCTGCTGCTCGGGCTGGCCGCCGAGCCCAACGCGCAGGTGCGGCTGTTCAACCCCTTCGTGAACGCGCGCGACCATTCGTCGATGCGCTGGCTCGAGTTCTTCGGCGATTTCCGGCGGCTCAACCACCGCATGCACAACAAGCTGTTCATCGCCGACGGGGCCATGGCCATCGCCGGCGGGCGCAACCTCGCGGACGAGTACTTCCTGCGCAGCGAGAGCGCCAACTTCATCGACTTCGAGCTGCTGCTGGCCGGCCCGGTGGTGCCGCAGTCGGCCGGGATCTTCGACACCTACTGGAACAGCGACGTGGTCTACCCGCTGCAGCGCATGGCCGGCACGACGCTCACGCCCGACGAGCTCAAGGCCGCCTTCGACGCCGCGACCTCGCCCGCCTTTGCGCCCCTGCCCGACCCGCTGGCCGCCACCGACCTGCTGGGCGACCTGCCGCTGGGCGCGCAGCTGGACAACATCGGCGAGACGCGCTGGATCCGCGCCGAGGCCGCCGCCACCGCCGACAGCCCGAACAAGGCCCTGGGCACGATGGCGCGCCCGCAGGAGTCGCTGGCGCAGCGCTTCCACGAGATGCTGGGCGCCGCGAAGTCGAACGTGGTGGTGATCTCGCCCTACTTCATTCCCGGCGACGAGGGCATGGAGCGCATCCGCATGGGCCGCGACCACGGCCTGAGCATCACGGTGGTCACCAACTCGCTGGCCGACAGCGACGAGCCCCTGGTGAACATCAACTACAACCGCTACCGCGTCGACATGCTCAAGCTGGGCGTGAACCTGTACGAGGTGAGCACGCAGCAGCTCAAGCGCAGCGGCCAGTTCCGCAGCCTGCTCAAGAAGGCCCGCGGGCGGCTGCACGCCAAGCTGGCGCTGGTCGACCGCCAGTGGGTGCTGCTGGGCTCGATGAACCTCGATCCGCGCTCGGCCCTGCTGAACACCGAGTTCGGCGTGCGCGTGCGCAGCTTCGAGCTCACGCAGGCGCTGCTCTTCGCCTACCAGCTGGACGACATGGAAGGCGTGTACCGCGTCGTGCTCAAGCCCGACGGCCAGAACGTGCAATGGATCGGCACCGGCGATGTGCACAACGAGGTGCTCGACAGCGAGCCCGACTCCAGCATGCTCACGCGCCTGCAGCTGCTGCTGTTCTCGTGGTTCGTGCCGACCGACCAACTGTGAGCCGCGAGCGGGCGGCCCCGCGTCGCATCCTCGCCACAAATGCAAACGCCTCGCATTTAGCTCTTTAGAATTCAGCCCGCCGCGTCCAGCGGCCGTCATGGCGTGCAGCCACGGAGCTTCTTCCGTCCGCGCTGCGCCATTGCCTCACCCAGACATTTCCAGTTCAAGGCAGGGCACGACAACGCCCTTCGTCTCTCGCGACGAAGGGCGTTGTCGCGTACGGCTGCCCCTGCGCGGCGCCGCCCTCCAAGAACAAGCACAACCGGACAACATGAAGCCCTCCTCCCGCACCGCCACCCGCACCGCCACCCCCTCGCGCCCGCTGTGGCCCCTTTCGCTGCTGGCCGGCGCCGCCCTCGCGTCGCTGTCGGGCATGGCGCTGGCACAGACCGCCGCTTCGACCCTGAAGGAAGTCACCGTCAGCGCCGAGGACGACAAGGGCTACGCCCCCGCCGCCGCCAGCACCGCCACCAAGGGCAGCGCGCCGCTGCGCGACGTGCCGCAGGCCGTCAACGTGCTGCCCGAGCAGCTGCTGCGCGACCAGGGCGCCGTGTCGATGCAGGACGCCCTGCGCAACGTGCCGGGCGTGAGCTTCAACCACGGCGACGGCCAGCGCGACCAGGTCGTGATCCGCGGCTTCAGCGGCATCTCCGACTGGTTCGTCGACGGCGTGCGCGACGACGCGCTGTACTTCCGCGACCTCTCGGACACCGAGCGCATCGAAGTGCTCAAGGGCCCGGCCGCCGTGCTCTACGGCCGCGGCTCCTCGGGCGGCCTGATCAACCGCGTGACCAAGAAGCCCGTGTTCGAGCGCCGCTTCGGCGAGGTCTCGCTGGGCCTGGGCAGCCACCACTACACGCGCAGCACGATCGACCTGAACACACCCATCGGCGAGAACATGGCCTTCCGCCTGAACGTGGCGGGCGAGCAGTCGGACAGCTACCGCGACCAGCAGTTCACCGACCGCCACAACATCGCGCCTTCGCTCGCGATCAAGTTCAGCCCGCAGACCGACCTGCTGCTGCAGTACACCAACCTGCGCGACCAGCGCCTCACCGACTTCGGCATTCCGGCGCTCAACGGCCGCCCGGTCGACGTGCCCATCGGCGCCTACTACGGCTCCGCGCACGGCAAGCGCGACGACACCGTGACCAGCAAGGTGCAGACCTTCACCGCCACGCTGAACCACCGCTTCAGCGACGCGCTGAGCCTGCGCAACACCACGCGCTATTCGAGCTACCACCTGGACCGCAACAACACGCTGCCCAGCGGCACCACCGACCCGGTACGCCTGACGGTGGGCCGCACGCGCGGCATCGTCGACCGCGACGAGAGCGGCTGGTTCAACCAGACCGACCTGACCTGGCGCAACGACCTTGGCGGCTTCAAGCAGGAGTGGCTGGTCGGCGCCGAGTTCGGCGTGCAGCGCAAGCGGCTGTTCAGCGTGTCTTCCGCCACAGGAGCGCAGCGCGTGAACCTGTTCAGCCCGGTGGCGGACCCGCTGCCGATCCCGCTGGCCACCTACCTCGCCGACGGCGCGATCCCGAGCAACAGCGAGTTCAAGACCGCAGCCGTGTACTTCCAGGACCAGATCACGCTGGCGCCGCACTGGAAGGCGCTGATCGGCGGGCGCTACGACGTGTTCAAGCAGGACACCAGCTTCGAGCGCAAGCTCGCGCCGCTGGAACGCACCGACCGCAAGTTCAGCCCGCGCGCCGGCGTGGTGTGGCAGCCCGACACGGTGCAGTCGTACTACGTGTCGTACAGCCGCTCGTTCCAGCCCTCGGGCGAGAACTTCGCGCTGTCCACCGGCAACATCGACAACGCACCCGAAATCACCGTCAACAAGGAAATCGGCGCCAAGTTCGACCTGCTCGACGGCGGCCTGAACCTCACGACCGCGCTGTTCAACCTGGAGCGCTCGGGCATCAAGAACACCGACCCGAACAACCCGCGCCGCCAGATCAACGTCGGCACGCAACGCACCAACGGCCTGGAGCTCGCGCTCAACGGCCGCCTGCCGGGCCGCTGGGACGTGAGCGCGGGCTATGCCTACCTCGACGCGAAGATGACCAAGTCGCTCGCCACCGTGAGCTCGCTGCAGCTGCCCGTGGGCGCCGCGATCCCGGTGCAGGGCAAGACCGCTGCGCTCACGCCGCGCCACTCGGCCTTCGTGTGGGCCATGAAGGATCTCGGCCACGGCTTCAGCGCCGGCGGCGGCCTGAACTACGTCAGCGCGCGTTATGCCTCGCTGAGCAACCTCGTCACGCTGCCCTCGTACCTGACCGCCGACCTCGCGGCCAACTACAAGACCGAGCGCTACGAGATCGCGCTGAACCTGAAGAACATCGCCAACCGCAAGTACTACGTCTCGGCCCACGGCAGCGTGGACAACCTGATCCTGCCGGGACCGGGGCGCGAGGTGCAGCTGACCTTGCGCGCCAAGTTCTGAGAAGGCCTCAGGTCGCCGCCGCTGTCCTGCGCCGTTGCAGCCAGGTGACCCACCAGGCGCCCGCCGTGCACAGCACCAGGTAGACGACGGCGACCAGGATGTAGACCTCGACCACGCGCCCGTCGCGTTGTCCCACCTTGCTGGCGGCGCCGAGAAAGTCGTTCAGGCTGATCACGTAGACCAGCGAGGTGTCCTTGAGCAGCGCGATGGTCTGGTTGATCAGCGAGGGCGTCATGTTGCGAAACGCCTGCGGCAGGATCACGTGCCGCAGGGCCTGCCCCGGCGACATCCCCAGCGACTGCGCCGCCTGCAGCTGGCCGGCGCGCACGCTGCCGATGCCGGCGCGGATGATCTCGCAGTAGTACGCGGACTCCGCGAGCACGAACGCCACGAGCGCGGCGTAGATCGGCCCGACGCCGAGGTTCGGGTCGCCGGTCACGGCGCGCAGCACCACCGGCATCAGGAAGTAGATCCACAGGATCGTGAGGATCAGCGGGATCGAGCGGAACAGGTTCACGTACCCCGCCACGAGCGCCGCCACCGGCCGCGGCGCGAAGATCCGCGTGATCGCCAGCAGGGTTCCCAGGCCGATGCCCGCGGCCATGGAGGCCGCCACCAGCAAGGCGGTCATCTGCAGGCCCTGCAGCAGGTAGGGCCAGGCGCGCTGCAGGGCGACCCAATCGAAGTCGTAGCCCATCACGCGGCGCCCAGCAGCCCGGGCACCCGCACCCGATGTTCGATGCGGCGCATCAGCACGATCACGCCGTAGGTGATCGCCATGTAGATGAGCGTCGCCACGATGAAGGCTTCGAAGGGATGGGCGCTGAACTCGCTGAGCTGGCGCGTCTGCCCGGTGAGCTCCATGAGCCCGATCGTCAGCGCGACGGCCGAGTTCTTGAACACGTTCAGGAAGTCCGAGGTCAGCGGCGGGATGACGATGCGCAGGGCCTGCGGCAGGATCACGTACCGATAGGCCGCCACGGTTCCCAGGCCCATCGCCATGGCCGCCTGCTTCTGGCTGCGCGGCACCGACTCGATGCCCGCGCGCACCTGCTCGGCCGCTTTCGCCGCCGTGTAGAGCGTGAGGCCCACCAGCACGGTGAGGAACTGGTTCGCGGTCGGGTTCATCTGCTTGATCGCATGGCCCCAGGCGGTCGGCAACAGCTCGGGCACCACGAAGTACCAGAGAAACAGCTGCACCAGCAGCGGCGTGTTGCGAAAGCAGTGGATGTACACCGCCGACAGCGTGCGCGCCGTCCGGTGGGGCAGCGTGCGGGCCACGCCGGCGATCAGGCCCAGGCCCAATGCCAGCGTCCAGGCCAGCAGCGACAGCGCGACCGTCCACAGCAACCCGCGCACGAGCATCAGGCCGTACAGGCCCTCCCCCGTGACCGAGGGTTTGAAGAAGATCAACCAATCCCAGGTGTAGTGCATCGCGAAAGGTGCCGGGAGGCGGTTCGGTTCGTGAAGGGGTGGCCGCGTCCGCGCCTTACAGCGGCTGGTCGCTCGGATGGCGCACGAGTTCCTGCATGTCGGGCGACATCGGGAAGTTGACCGTCACGCTGCCCTTCACCGCGATGGGCTTGAGGAAGTACTTCTCGTACAACGCGGTGAACTCGCCCGATCGCATCATCCCGGTGATCACGCCGTCGACGAGCTTCTTGAACGCCGCGTCGCCCTTGCGCAGCATGCAACCGTAGGCCTCCTTCTGCTGCGGCACGCCGACCACCTCCCAGTCCGCCGGGTTCCTGGCGCGGGCGATGTTGCTGAACAGAATGATGTCGTCCTGCGTCGCGGCCACCGCGCGCCCCGTCTCCACGGTCAGGAAGTTCTCGTTGATGTCCTTGGCCAGGATGATCTGGATGCCCCACTTGTTCTTCTCGTTGAGCTGCCGCAGCATGCGCTCCGCCGTGGTGCCCGCGCTGACCACGACGTTCTTGCCCACGAGGTCGGCCCAGTGCTTGATGCCGGAGTTCTTGCGCACCAGCAGCCGCGCGCCCACGACGAAGAAGGTCGTCGAGAACGACACCTGGTTCTGCCGCTCGGCGTTGTTGGTGGTCGAGCTGCACTCCAGGTCGACCGTCTGGTTGGCCACCAGCGGAATGCGCGTCTGCGGCGTGACTTCCAGGGTCTTGACCTCCAGCCGGGCGAGCTGCAGGTCCTTCTTCACCTGGGCGACCACGCGCTGCGAGATTTCCCAGGCGAAGCCGGCCTGCTTGTTGTGGTCGTCCAGGTAGTTGAACGGGATGGAGGCGCCGCGCGTGGCCACCGTGATCGCCCCGGTGTCCTTGATCTTCTTGAGCGTGCCGTCCAGCGGCGGCGCGGTCTGCGCGGCGACGCCGGCGCACAGCGCGAGGCCGGCCATGGCGAGGAAGGAACGGGTCGACGCGGCGTGAAGGGTCGGCTTGAAAGTCATCGCGGGCTCCAGGTGTCGGGGGTCAGAGGTCGAAACGCGTGGCGCAGGCGTCCAGCGCGCCGAGCAGCTCGTCGCGCAGGGCCTCGGGGTCGTCCAGGCCGATCGACAGGCGGATGACCGGGCCTTCGACGTCGCAGAAATTGCGCCTGGCGAGTTCCTCCGCCGGGTAGAAGGCCGCGATGCTGCGCACGCCGCCCCAGCTGGCGCCGATGGCAAAGCGCTTCAGGCCGGCGAACAGCGCCCGGTAGGCGTCGTAGGGGCAGTCCACGAGCTGCAGCGACATCACGCAGCCGGGCTGCGCGAAATCGCGCGCCCACAGCGCATGGTCCGGCGCGCCGGGCAGCGCCGGAAAGAGCATCCGGCGCACGAGGCGGTGCGCGGCGAGTTGCCCGGCGATCAGGCGCGCGCTGGCGGCCTGGCGCTCCATGCGCACCTGCATCGTGTCCAGGCCCCGGGCCACCAGGAAGCAGTCCTCCGGGCTCACGGCCAGCCCCATCAGCGACTGCAGGCCGCGCAAGGACCGGTACAGGCCTTCGTCCTGGGTGGTGACGCTGCCCATCAGCACGTCGGAATGGCCGCCCATGTACTTGGTGCATGCGTGAACGCACAGGTCGACGCCATGCGCCAGCGCGGCAAAGCCCAGCGGGCTCGCCCAGGTGTTGTCGATGGCGGTCAGCACGCCACGGGCCCGCGCCACGGCGGTGATCGCCGGCACGTCCTCGACTTCCATCGTCACCGTGCCGGGCGACTCCAGCCAGATGAGCCGCGTGTTCGGGCGCACGAGGCGCTCGATGCCCGCGCCGATGCGCGGCGCATAGAACTCGACCTCGATGCCCAGCGCCTGCAGCCGCTCGACGGCGAAGGACTTGGCCAGACCGTAGGCGGCATCGGTCATCAAGAGGTGGTCGCCCTGCTTGAGCAGCGCGAGCAGCACGCCGCAGATGGCCGCCTGTCCGGAGGGAAAGACGATGCCGTGGGCGGCGCCGTCCAGCTCGGCGATGCGCGCCTCCAGGGCACGCTGCGTCGGCGTGCCCGTCGTGCCGTAGCTGAAGCCGTCCGGCAGGCGGGTGCGGCGGTGCACGAAATCGTCGAGCGAGTCGAAGACGACCGTGGAGGCGCGCCACACCGGCGGCGCCAGGCTGGCGAAGGCAGCGTCCGCAGGGGACGCGCCGGGATGGGAAATGGATGGGTTCACGATGGGAGTCAGTTCGCGGGGGCCGATTCGATGAGCTGCAGCGCGTGCTTCATCTGCTCGACGGCCATGGTTTCGAGGTCGGTGTAGACCTTCATCTCCACGCCCAGGCGGGTGAAGGTTTCGCGGGCGGTGGCGATCCGGGCCGGGTCCTGCGTCTTCGGGTTGGCCAGCGCCGCCTCTAGGCGCTTGTACTCGCTGGTGAGCAAGGCCGGTTGCTCGCCGATGGCACGGAGGCCGGCGTTGGTCATGGCGCGGATGCGCAGCAGCATCTTCACGTCCGACTGCTCCATCTCGCCCTGCGCCCGCTCCAGCGCCAGCTTGGCGGCCACCGCCTGCGGGCTGTCGGGCTTGCGGGTGGCCGCGAGGGTCTGGAACCTGGCGACGTCGCTGGAAAAGTCGTGCGCCCATGCGGGCATCGCACACGCCAGGACCGTCACTGCAAGCGCTGTTCGAAGGTTCATCTCGCGTCTTTCGGGAAGTGGCTGAAGACACCAACTCTAGGACGCTGGAGATAATCCGGATCGCGCCCGAAATTCTTTCTCCATAAGCGGTTGTTATATGTTGCTCCGAGAGATCGAGGTGTTCCGTTCCGTGATGTCCGTGGGCTCCGCGAGCAAGGCGGCGGCGCTGCTGGGCGTGACGCAGCCGGCCATCAGCCAGTCGCTGCGCAGGCTGGAGGAAGCCGCAGGCTTTCCCCTGTTCCGCCGGCTGCGCGGCCGCCTGCATCCGACGCCCGAAGCGCAGGCCTTGCTGGCCGAGGTCGAGCGCGTCTTCGTGGGCTTGAGCAGCATCGAGCACCGCATGCGCAGCCTCAAGCGCTTCGGCGTCAACACGCTGCGCATGGCGGTGTACCCGGCCTTCGGCCTGAGCTTCGTGCCGCGGGTGCTGTCGCGGCTGGTGGCCGAGCGCGGCGATGCCGACGCCCGTCCGCAGATTTCGCTGCAGGTGCTCAGTTCGCGGGAGGTGCACGAGGCCGTGCTGGGGCGCCAGGTCGACTTCGGGCTGATGGCCGACGAGATGCCGACGACGGGCCTGGAGCACTCCGAATTCGCGCGCTTTCCGGGCGTGGTGGTGATGCATGCGAAGCACCGGCTGGCCCGCGCCAGGACCATCCAGCCGCATCAACTCGCCGAAGAGCCCTTCCTCGCGCTCAACCCGGAAGATGCGTCCCGGCGCCGCCTGGAGCGGGCCCTGGCGGACTGCAACGTCGCGCTGAGCGTGCTGGTCGAGACCCCTTACGCGGCCAGTGTGTGCGAGATGGCCCTGAGCGGCATGGGCATCGGCGTCGTCAACCCGGTCACCGCGCTGGAGTACGCGCAGCGCGGCCTGGCCGTGCGCCCGCTGTCGCTGGAGGTGTCCTTCGCGGGCCTGCTGGTGCTGCCGCCGGGACAGCCGCTGTCCGGCCTGGCGGTGCGCGTGCTCCAGCTCATGCGCATCCAGCTGGCCGAAGACCAGAAGGCCCTGGCGGGCCTTCTCAAGCCTCGCGCCAGGTAGCGCCGCGCAGGCGCAAGGCATTGGTGATCACCGAGGCCGAGCTCAGGCTCATGGCCAGCGCCGCGATCATCGGCGACAGCAACCAGCCCGTGAACGGGAACAGCACGCCCGCGGCCAGCGGCACGCCCAGCGCGTTGTAGAGGAAGGCGAAGCCGAGGTTCTGCTTCATGTTGGCGATGGTCTGCTCGGAGATCACGCGCGCCTGCGCGATGCCGCGCAAGTCGCCCTTGACCAGCGTCACCTGGGCGCTGTTCATCGCGACATCGGTGCCGGTGCCCATCGCCACGCCGACGTCGGCCTTGGCGAGCGCGGGCGCGTCGTTGATGCCGTCGCCGGCCATCGCGACGATGCGGCCCTCGCGCTGCAGCCTGTCGACCAGCGCGAGCTTGTCGGCGGGCTTCACTTCGCCGTGCACCTCGTCGATGCCCAGCTTCGCGGCGACGGCCCGGGCCGTGGTCAGCCCGTCGCCGGTGGCCATGATGACCCGCAGGCCCGAGGCCTTGAGCGCGGCCAGCGCCTCCAGCGTGGTGGGCTTGATCGGGTCCGACACCGCGAGCAGGCCGGCCGCCTGGCCGTCCACCGCCAGGAACATGACACTCGCGCCCTCGGCCCGCAGGGCCTCGGCCTGCGGCTTGAGGTCGTCGACCCGCACGCGCAGCTGTTCCATGAGCGCCGTGTTGCCGAGCGCCAGCTTCCTGCCGGCCACGCCACCGCTCACGCCGATGCCGCTGCTGGATTCGAAACCCTCGGGCGTGTCCAGCGCCAGCTGGCGCTCGCGCGCCGCCCGCACGATGGCGTCGGCCAGCGGGTGCTCGCTGCCCTGGTCCAGGCTGGCCGCCAGGCGCAGCACCTCGTCGGCGGTGAAGCCCGGCGCAGGCACCGCGCGCTCGAACTGCGGCCGGCCTTCCGTCAAGGTGCCGGTCTTGTCGACGATGAGCGCATCGACCTTGCGGAAGTTCTCGATCGCGGCGGCATCGCGGAACAGCACGCCCTGCGTGGCCGCCTTGCCCGTGGCGACCATGACCGACATCGGCGTCGCGAGGCCGAGCGCACAGGGGCAGGCAATGATGAGCACCGCCACGGCATTGATGAGGCCGTAGACCCAGCTGGGCTGCGGCCCGAAGAACCCCCAGGCGAAAAAGGTCAGCACCGCGATGGCGATCACCGTCATCACGAAGTAGCCGGCGACCTGGTCGGCCATCCGCTGCATCGGCGCGCGCGAGCGCTGGGCTTGCGCGACCATCTGCACGATGCTCGCGAGCACGGTCTGCGAGCCGACCTTTTCCGACTGCATGACGAGGGCGCCGTTGGTGTTGAGCGTCGCGCCGATGAGCTTGTCGCCCACGCGCTTGGTCACGGGCAGCGGCTCGCCGGTGAGCATCGACTCGTCGACCGCGCTGCCGCCTTCGATCACCACGCCGTCCACCGGCACCTTCTCTCCGGGGCGCACGCGCAGCTTGTCGCCGACATGCACGTGGCCGATGGGCACGTCTTCCTCGGTGCCGTCGGCGCCGATCCGGCGTGCTGTCTTGGGCGCGAGCCCCAGCAGCGACTTGATCGCCGCGGAGGTTTGCGAGCGCGCCTTGAGCTCGAGGATCTGGCCCAGCAAGGTGAGCGAAATGATCACCGCCGCCGCTTCGAAGTAGACCGACACGCGCCCCATCGACACGAACGACGCGGGGAACACGCCGGGCGCCACCGTGGCCACGACGCTGTAGACAAAGGCGGCGGCCGTGCCCAGGCCGATCAGGGTCCACATGTTCGGGCTGCGGTTCGCCACCGACTGCACCGCGCGCACAAAGAACGGCCACCCGGCCCACAGCACGATCGGCACGCTGAGCACGAGCTCGATCCAGCTTTGCGTGCCCATCTCGAACCACTGCAGGCGGTGGCCGGCCATGGCGAGCACGGTGACGACAACGCTGAGCGGCAGCGTCCAGAAGAAGCGCCGCTTGAAGTCTTTCAGCTCGGGGTCTTCACCCTCGTCGAGGGTCGGCATCTCGGGCTCCAGCGTCATGCCGCACTTGGGGCAGTTGCCGGGATGGTCCTGCCGGATCTCCGGGTGCATGGGGCAGGTGTAGACCGTGCCTTGCGCGGCGGGCTGCGCAGGGCCCGCGGGCGCATGCCCGTGCGATGCGTGGTGATCGTGGTGGCCGTGATGACCGTGGGGGTGTCCTGCGTGCCTGGTGGACGTGTCGTTCATTCGCGTTCTCCGACAGGAAAGGGGGAAGCCCTTGAGGGGGAAGCGATCAGTGTCCAGATTGACACGATGTGAAGGTCAAGCCCTGTCGCGCGATACCCTTGAAGAAAAAGCGCCGGCATGGCGGCCGGCGCGTGAAAGACGCGTGCGCATGACGCTCACTTGCCGGCCTTGCCCACCAGCACCGCGCCCTTCATTCCGGCGTCGTAGTGGCCCGGCTGCAGGCAGCCGAAGTCGACCTTGCCGGCCTGGGTGAACTGCCAGACGATCTCGCCGGTCTTGCCCGCAGCCAGCGTGACCATGTTCGGATCGGCGTGCTCCATCTCGGGGTTCTTCTTCATGGCCTCGTAGTGCGCCAGCAGCGCCTTCTCGGTCCCGAGCACGAGCTCGTGCTTCAGGACGCCGGAGTTCTTGACGACGAAGCGTACCGTCTCGCCCTGCTTGACCTTGATGTCCGCCGGCGTGAAGCGCATCGAGTCCGTCATGTCGACCTGGACCGTGCGCGTCACCTTGGCGGCCACGCCGGGCTTGCCGACGGCGGCTGCGGCATCGTGGCCGTGGCCACCGGCGTGGGTGCCCGAGGCGAACGCGCCGGCAGCGGCCAGTGCGGCTCCTGCAGCGAAAACGGTGTTGCGGAAGGTGTGTGTCATGGTGTCCTTGGAGGTTGCCGGGATGCCGCGACTCTAGGAAGCCAAGCCCGTCCACCACCGATCACCCGGATTACAAAAAAGCAATCTGCGCGTTCGACCTCTGTGCATCGGCGACATGGGCACGGTCTTATTTTGCCCGGGCAAAATATCTCAAAGCTTCCCGGCCGAAGGCACCCGGCCACCCGGTGTTTCCCCGGAAAAGCCCGGCGGTGCCAAACGGCGGCAAGGGCGCCGCCCTTGAAAGGTCATCGAATGCCCTTATGATTAGCACTCGCTGCTGACGAGTGCTAACAGCCCTCCCATCCAGTCGACAGGTCGCCGGTTTCTCCGGCGCCCGACCACAAACAAACCCGTTTCTTACCCTCCAGGAGATGCAATGAAACTTCGTCCTTTGGCCGATCGCGTGATCGTCAAGCGTGTTGACAGCGAAACCAAGACCGCCTCCGGCATCGTCATCCCCGACGCAGCCGCCGAAAAGCCCGATCAGGGTGAAGTCCTGGCCGTGGGCCCGGGCAAGCGCAACGACAAGGGCGAACTGGCCGCACTGACCGTCAAGGTCGGCGACCGCGTCCTGTTCGGCAAGTACAGCGGCCAGACCGTCAAGGTCGATGGCGACGAACTGCTCGTGATGAAGGAAGACGACCTGTTCGCAGTCGTCGAGAAGTAATTCTTCTCCTCCCTTTCGATCCCATCCAATCCAATCCATTCGGAGTTAATTCATCATGGCAGCAAAAGACGTAGTCTTCGGCGGCGAAGCCCGCGCACGCATGGTCGAGGGTGTCAACATCCTGGCCAACGCAGTCAAAGTGACCCTGGGCCCCAAGGGCCGCAACGTGGTGCTCGAGCGTTCGTTCGGCGCCCCCACCGTGACCAAGGACGGTGTGTCCGTGGCCAAGGAAATCGAACTCAAGGACAAGCTGCAGAACATGGGCGCCCAGCTCGTGAAGGAAGTGGCCTCCAAGACCAGCGACAACGCTGGTGACGGCACCACGACCGCCACGGTCCTGGCACAAGCCATCGTTCGCGAAGGTTTCAAGCTGGTGGCTGCCGGCATGAACCCGATGGACCTGAAGCGCGGCATCGACAAGGCTGTCACGGCCCTGGTCGCCGAGCTGAAGAAGGCTTCCAAGCCCACCACCACCTCGAAGGAAATCGCGCAAGTCGGCTCCATCTCGGCCAACAGCGACGAAACCATCGGCAAGCTCATCGCTGACGCGATGGACAAGGTCGGCAAGGAAGGCGTGATCACCGTGGAAGACGGCAAGTCGCTGGACAGCGAACTCGACGTCGTCGAAGGCATGCAGTTCGACCGCGGCTACCTGTCGCCCTACTTCATCAACAACCCCGAGAAGCAATCGGCGCTGCTCGACAACCCCTTCGTGCTGCTGTTCGACAAGAAGATCAGCAACATCCGTGACCTGCTGCCCGTGCTGGAGCAAGTCGCCAAGGCGGGCCGTCCGCTGCTGATCATTGCCGAAGAAGTCGAAGGCGAAGCCCTGGCGACGCTGGTCGTGAACACGATCCGCGGCATCCTGAAGGTCGTGGCTGTGAAGGCTCCTGGCTTCGGCGACCGCCGCAAGGCCATGCTGGAAGACATCGCCATCCTGACGGGCGGCAAGGTCATCGCTGAAGAAGTGGGCCTGACGCTCGAAAAGGTGACGCTGGCCGACCTGGGTCAAGCCAAGCGCATCGAAGTGGGCAAGGAAAACACGATCATCATCGACGGCGCTGGCGCTGCTGGTGACATCGAAGCCCGCGTGAAGCAAGTGCGCGTTCAGATCGAAGAAGCGACCAGCGACTACGACCGTGAAAAGCTGCAAGAGCGCGTGGCCAAGCTGGCCGGCGGCGTGGCAGTGATCAAGGTTGGCGCTGCCACCGAAGTCGAAATGAAGGAAAAGAAGGCTCGCGTCGAAGACGCCCTGCACGCCACCCGCGCTGCAGTGGAAGAAGGCGTTGTGGCTGGCGGCGGCGTGGCGCTGCTGCGTGCCAAGCAAGCCGTGGGCGAGTCGGTCAAGGGCGACAACGCTGATCAAGAAGCCGGCATCAAGCTGGTGCTGAAGGCCATCGAAGCGCCCCTGCGCGAAATCGTGAACAACGCCGGCGGCGAAGCCTCGGTGGTGGTGAACGCTGTGCTGGCCGGCAAGGGCAACTACGGCTTCAACGCTGCGAACGACACGTACGGCGACATGCTCGAGCTGGGCATCCTGGACCCGACGAAGGTCACCCGCACCGCACTGCAGAACGCCGCTTCGGTGTCCTCGCTGCTGCTGACGACCGAAGCCATGGTTGCTGACGCACCCAAGGACGAGTCCGGCGCCGGCGGCGGTGGCATGCCCGACATGGGTGGCATGGGCGGCATGGGCGGCATGGGCATGTAATGCCCGGCTGAGCTCTGCTCACCAAAGTAAAAAGGGCCGCGCAAGCGGCCCTTTTTCTTTGTGCGGAAGGTTCAGCGGAACTGGTCGCGCAGCGCCATGTACAGCACTTGGAACCGCGCATGCCGCGTCTTGTGTCCATCGGCTCCTTCGGATGAAGGCTCCAGCGTCTGCTTCACCGGCGGCAGCGTGCACACCTCGGCGACCTCGCCCCCATCGGCCAGCCACGCTAGGCGCGCCGCGCCGAGCGCCCCGCCCGTCTCGCTGCCTGCGTAGAGCGTGAGCTCGACTTGGAAGATGTCGGCCAGCAACTGCCCCCACCACACACTGCGCGCCCCCCCACCCACGAGCGCGACTTCGCGCAGCGGCATGTCGGCCGGCAGGCGCAGCGTGTCGAAGCCATCGCGCAAACCGAAGCTCACGCCCTCGACCACGGCATAGGCGATCTCCGCCGGGCCATGCGCATGCGTGAGGCCGAACAGCACCCCTTGCGCATTCGGGTTGTTGTGTGGCGAACGCTCGCCCGACAGGTACGGCAGGAACAGCGGGCAGCGCGCCCGGTCCGCCAGCGCGACCGACGCCGCGGCTTCGAGCAACGCCGCCTCGTCCGCGAACTTGAAGGTCTTCGCCGCCCAGCTCACCGCGCTGGCGGCCGAGAGCATCACCGACATCTGGTGCCAGCGCCTGGGCAGCGCGTGGCAGAAGGCGTGCATCGCCTGCGCGGGGTTCGGCAAAAAGCGGTCGGTCGAGACGAACACCACGCCCGAGGTGCCGAGCGAGACGAAGCCCTGCCCCGGCTCGACGAGCCCCATGCCGACCGCGCTGGCGGCGTTGTCGCCCGCGCCGCCGGCGATCTTCACGCCGTCGCGCAATCCCCAGCGCGCCGCCAGTTCCGGCTTGAGCAGCGCGGAGACTTCACTGCCCTCGACCAGCCGCGGCATGTGATCGCGCGTGAGCCCCGTGGCGGCGAGCAGTTCGTCGGACCAGTCGCGCGCGCCCACGTCGAGCCAGAGCGTGCCGGCCGCGTCGGACATCTCGCTGACCGCCTCGCCGCTGAGCATGAAGCGCAGCCAGTCCTTGGGCAGCAGCACGCGCGCCACGCGGGCGAAGACCTCGGGCTCGTGCTCGCGCACCCACAGCAGCTTGGGCGCGGTGAAGCCGGGCATCGCGAGGTTGCCCGCGATCTCGCCCAGGCGCGGCACGGCGCGCGTGAGCGCCTCGCACTGCGCACCGCTGCGGCCGTCGTTCCAGAGGATGGCCGGGCGCAGCACCTCGCCCGCCGCGTCGAGCAGCGTGGCGCCGTGCATCTGGCCCGAGAGGCCGATGGCGCGCACCTGCGACAACGCCTCGGCATGCGTGGTGCGCAGTTCGGCCATGACGGCCTCGAGCGCCCGCCACCATTGGGCGGGTGCCTGTTCCGACCACAGCGGCTGCGGCCGGTCGACCGTGAGCGGCGCGCGTGCCACGCCGACGATGCGGTGATCGTCCGCGAGCAGCAATGCCTTGAGCTCGGACGTGCCGAGGTCGAGTCCCAGATACAAGATGGTCTCCCTGATGGCGCCTTCGGAGCGGGCGCGTTCGCCTTGAAAGAAGTCAGCCGAAGCGCGTGTCGGCCTGGCGCCTGAACTCGCTCGGCGTCATGCCCTTGATTTCGAGAAAGCGCCGGTTGAAGTTCGCCACGTTGTTGAAGCCCACCTGGTAGCAGATGTCGGTCACGTAGTGGTCGGTCTGCATCAGCAGGTGGCAGGCGCTGTTGATGCGCACGCGGTTCACGAAGTCGGTGAAGCTGTTGCCGGTCGAGCGGCGGAAGAAGCGGCTGAAGCGGCTCTCGCTCATGCCCAGCTCGGCGGCCACGTCCGACATCGAGATCGAGTCGGTCATGTTGTTGGTGATGCGGTTCACGATGTCGTTGATCTGGTCGACCTGCGCATCGCCGTCGCTGCCCTGCACGCCCTGCATCTGCACGCTCGACAGCAGCCGGTAGTCGGTGCACTGCGCCAGGTCGGCCATGAACTCGCAGAACAGGCCCAGGCGGCGCACGCCGCGCGCGGCCTTGATGGCGTCCCAGTGCGCCAGCGCCTGTTCCGACATGCCGAAGAACTCGATGCCGTGGCGCGCGCGGTCGAGCAGCGGCATCACGTCGCGCAGTTCGGGAATCTCAGCGGCTGCGCGCTCGATGGGCTCGTGGCGGAACTGGATCACGCGGTCGCGCCCGGCCGCGCCTTCTTCGGGCACGTCCAGCGAGATCCAGTTGTGCGGCAGGCGCGGCCCGCACAGCACGAGATGCCCGGGCTGGAACGGTCCGATCCAGTCGCCGATGAAGGCCTTGCCCGAGGTCTCGGTGATCAGGTGCAGCTCGTAGTCTTCATGGAAGTGCCATCGCACCAGCGGGCTCGGAAAGCCGTGCGCGAGACAGCGCACCAGGCCGGTTTCTTCCGGGGCCTCGTAGCCCAGCGACGGGGAGCGCGCGAAGTCGCGCTCCAGCTCGGGTTGGCGTTGGCGAGGGATCGCGCGTTTGCGGGTGGTCGTGGTCATGGCGGCACGGATCGATCAGGGCCGGGAAGCGACGGCCTCGTTGTCTTCCTGCGAAAGCGCCGTGCGAACGGCTTCCAGCGTCGGTGGATCGGCGCCCTCGCGGGTGCAGTTCAGGGCCGCGGCGGTGGCGGCAAAGCGCATCACGGCGCGCCAGGCGTCGTCGCCGAGCTCGGCCAGTTGCGCCGGATGCTCGACGCCATGCGCCAGCAGCGCCACGGACAGCCCGGCGGTGAAGGTGTCGCCCGCGCCGATGGTGTCGACCACCTCGACGCGCGGCGCGGCCACGGTGAGCGGCGCGCTGCCGGTGCGCCACAGCGTGGCACCGGCGCCGCCGCGCGTGACGACCACGGCGCGCGCGCCGGCCGTGAGGCACTCGGCCGCGAGCGCATCGACCGGTCGCCCGGGGGCGAGCAGCGCGGCGTCTTCGTCGCTGAGCTTGACCAGGTCGGCCATGGCGAACCACTCGCTGACGCGGGCGCGGTAGGCGGCCATGTTCGGGATCAGGCTGGGCCGCACGTTGGGATCGAACACGATCACGCAGCGCCCCGTGTGGGCGGCCACGAGGTCGGCGATGCGCGACGACGCCGGCTCCTGCAGCAGCGAGATCGAGCCGAAGTGCAGGAAGCGGCATTCCGCGGGCAGCTGCGGCAGCGGCTCGGGCGCCCAGGTGGCGTCGGCGCTGCCGCTTGTGTAGAAGGCGTAGCGATTGGTCTGCGGCGTGCGCTCCACGAACGCCAGCGTCGACGGCGCGTCGCTGCGCAGGATGAGCCGGGTGTCGACGCCGTTGCGTTCGAGAAAGGCCATCAGCCGCTCGCCGAACAGGTCGGTGGACAGCTGCGTGAGAAAGCCGGTCGGCTGTCCAAGCCGTGCACAGGCCACGGCCGTGTTCAGCGGCGAGCCGCCTTCATGGCCGAGGAACGCCAGAGTGCCGCCTTCGCCGGCGGTGAAATCGATCAGGGCCTCGCCCGTGAGTGCAATGCGCATGGTGCTTGGATTTTCTTCTTCTGTCAGGGCAAGGCGCGGGCGTCGGCCAGGAAACCCGCTTCGGCAGCCAGGGTGGCGGGATGGTCGAGCAGCTCGGCAAAGAGGCGCGGCGGAATGGTGATGGCGCCCACGCCCAACCCCAGCAGCGCCAGGTAGGCCGCGCGCGAACGGATGCTCGCCACCAGCAGCCGCGTACCCGGCGAAGGCCGTTGCGCCACCAGCGACTGCATCTGCGCGATGAGCGCCAGCCCGTCGATGCCGGCGTCTTCGAGCCGGCCGAGGTACGGCGCCGCATAGGCCGCGCCCAGCTGCGCGGCGAAGTGCGCCTGCTCGGGCGCGTACACGGCGGTCCAGGTGACGGGCACGCCCTGGGCGATGAGCCGCGCACCGGCGTCCAGGCCCTGGCGCGTGGCGGGAATCTTGATGACGAGCTGGCCGGGGTCGAACTGCGGCAGCAGGACGGCGGCGTCTTCCAGCATGCCGTCGACCTCGCTCGAATACACCTGGGCCTGCACCTGGCGCGCGCCCAGATCGATGCAGCGTTTCAGCAGATCCGGGACGTAAGCACGCCCGACGCCGGCGCGTTGCAGCAGCGTCGGGTTGGTCGTCACGCCGTGCACCACCGGATGCGGCAGGCAGGCCTGCAGCTCGGCCAGGTCGGCGCTGTCGAGGTACAGGTGGAAGTCGTCGTTCATGCAGAAATGCGGAAGGAAGGTAGGGTTCAACTCATGACATTGCCGCCGTCGACATTGAGGGTCTGCGCCGTGATGTAGCGCGCCTCGTCGCTGGCGAGAAACACCGCCGCCCCGGCAATGTCGCCCGGCACGCCCATGCGCCCGAGCGGCACGGCGAGGCCGACACGCCGCTTCTTCTCGCCCGGCGCCAGCCCCTCGGCTTTGGCAAACAGGCTGTCGACATGGTCCCACATCGGCGTGTCGACCACACCGGGGGCGATGCCGTTGACGCGGATGCCGTGCGGCGCCATGGCCAGCGCGGCGCTCTGCGTGTAGCTGATGACGGCCGCCTTGGTCGCGCAGTAGTGCGACACCAGCGCCTCGCCGCGGCGCCCGGCCTGCGAGGCCATGTTGATGACCGACGCGCCCGGCGTGCCGGCCTCGACCATGTGGCGCAGCACGGCCTGCATGACGAAGAACATGCCCTTCACGTTGACCGCGAAGAGCTTGTCGAACGAGGCCTCGTCGCTGTCGAGCAGCGGCGCGAGGTCGAACACGGCGGCGTTGTTGAACAGCGTGTGGATGGGGCCGAAGGCGACCTGTGCCTCGGCCAGCATGTGCGCGATGGCCCGCGTGTCGGTCACGTCGGCCGCGATGTAGGCGAGCGCGTCGGGATGGGCTTGCTGCAGCACGCGCACGGCCTCGGGTGCGGCGGTCGCGCGGTCGATCACGCTGCAGCGCGCGCCCTCGGCGATGCAGGCCTCGGCGACCGCCAGGCCGATGCCGCCGCCCGCGCCGGTCAACAGCACATGGCGGTCCTGCAAGCGGCCGCTCATGGTGCAGCCTTCTCTTCGATGAAGCGCGCCACGCGCGCACCAGCACGGCGCACCGCATCGACCAAGCGCGCATCGCCCGCGAGGCTGCCCCACAGCCCGGCATCGGCACACAGCGCCGCCACGGGGTCGGCCGCGTCGCAGATGGCGTGCGCGGCGGCGTCGTCCATGCTCTGGTCCTGGTAGGCATAGGGCAGCGCGCCCCGGTGCCAGCGCTGCAGGAACGCGAGGAACAGCGCGGGCAGCATCGCCACGCTGTAGATGCCCTGCCCGGCTGCCAGGCGCTCGCGCACGGTCGGCGCGATGAAGCCCGGGATCTTCGAGAAGCCGTCGGCCGCCACGCGCTGGTTGGTGTCGCGGATCGCAGGGTTGCCGAAGCGGTCGAGCACCACGTCGCGGTAGGCCGCGAGGTCGATCGGGCTCGGGCTCAGGCATGGAATGACGTCGTCGGTCACGTAGTCGAAGGCCATGCGGCGGATGGCCGCGTCGTGCGTGCCTTCGTGGATGAAGCCCAGCCCCGCCAGCGTGCCCGCCCAGGCGATGCAGCTGTGCGTGGCGTTGAGGATGCGGATCTTGGCCTCTTCGTAAGGCTGCACCGATTCGACCAGCTCGACGCCCACGCGCCCCCAGTCGGGCCGGCCGGCAATGAAGTCGTCTTCGATCACCCACTGGATGAAGCTCTCGCCCGTGACCGCCGCGCCGTCGTCGCGGCCCGTGGCGGCGCTCACGCGCGCGCGCAGCTCGGGCGGCGGGCGCGGCGTGATGCGGTCGACCATCGCGTTCGGGCAGCGGGTGTTGGCATCGACCCAGGCCTGCAGCGGCGCGTCGCCGACGAGCGCGATGAATTCGAGCAGGCCCGCGCGAAAGCGGTCGCCGTTGTGGCGCAGGTTGTCGCAGTTCAGCAGCGTCACGGGGCCCGCCTGCGCGGCGCGCCGTGCCCGCAGGATCGCGCAGACCGCGCCGTAGATCGTCTCGCCGGCCTCGCCGCGCCGTGCGCGTTCGATGTCAGCCGCGAGGTCGGTGAACGACAGGTCGAGCTTGCCCTTGGTGTCGAGGTAGTAGCCCGCCTCGGTCACCGTGAAGGAGACGATGCGCGTGGACGGCGCCGCGCCGCGCGCGATCACCGGGGCCAGCGAGGGCTCGTACGGCAGCACCTCGCGGATGGCTTCGATCTGCTCATAGCGGTACTCGCCGGCCGGCGACACGGTCTCGAGCGTGTAGCGCCCGCCCTGGGCCTGCAACGCCGCGACGACCTCGGCCATGTCGGGCCGGATGTTGGCGCCCGACAGCGACCAGCGGGTGTCGCCCGCATCGATCAGCCGCTGCAGGTAGACGGCCTGGTGGGCGCGGTGGAACGAGCCGAGGCCGAGGTGAAGCACCGTGAATTCCGAAGGCGCCGGTGGGGTGGGCACGAGGCCCGCTGCTGCGAGGGTCACGGGGAAGGTCCGTTGAAAGTGAGGGGCGTCGAATCAGGCGGCGACGGCGCGGCCTTCGCGGCTGAACAGGTGCAGCACGGACGGGTCGAGCTCGACCGCCACGTCGTCGCCGGCCTGCAGCGGCGTGCGTTCGTTCTGGCGCGCGATGAGCGGCACGCCGCCCACGTCCACGTGGATCAGCGTGTCGGCGCCCAGCGCCTCGATGAGCTCGACACGGCCCGGCACGCCGGCGGCCGCGCCCTGCTTCGGATGCACGCGCAGGCCTTCGGGGCGCACGCCCAGGAAGCCGTCGCTCGGCAGGCGCCCGCCGGTGGCGGCGGAAAAACTCGGGATCGCGCTCGCCGCCACCATGTTCATCGACGGCATGCCGATGAACTGCGCGACGAACTGGTTGGCGGGGCGGTCGTACAGCTCCAGCGGCGTGCCGACCTGCTCGATGAGCCCGTCTTTCAGCACCACCACGCGGTCGGCCAGCGTCATGGCCTCGACCTGGTCGTGCGTGACGTAGATGGTGGTGGCGCCGAGCGCGCGGTGCAGCTTGTGGATCTCGACGCGCGTGTTGCCGCGCAGCGCCGCATCGAGGTTCGACAGCGGCTCGTCGAAGAGAAACACCTTGGGCGCACGCACGATCGCGCGCCCGATGGCCACGCGCTGGCGCTGGCCGCCCGACAGGTCCTTCGGCGTGCGGTCCAGGTACTGCGTGAGGTTCAGCGTCTTGGCCGCGTACTCGACCTTGGTCTTGATCTCGTCCTTGGCCACGCCCGCGAGCTTCAGCGCGAAGGACATGTTGTCGTACACGCTCATGTGCGGGTACAGCGCGTAGCTCTGGAACACCATTGCCAGGTCGCGCTTGCCCGAAGGCGTCCAGGTGATGTCCTTGCTGTCGAGCAGCAGGTTGCCGCTGGTGATCGGCTCGAGCCCCGCGATCAGCCGCAGCAGCGTCGACTTGCCGCAGCCCGAAGGCCCGACGAAGACGATGAACTCGCCCTTCTGGATCTGCAGGTCGACGCCCTTGATGATGTGCACGTCGCCAAAGCTCTTCTTGATGTTCTTGAGTTCGAGGTAGGCCATGAGATGTCTCCCTTTCTTTACTTGACGGCGCCGAAGGTCAGGCCTTGCACCAGTTGCTTCTGGCTGAACCAGCCGAACACGACGATGGGCGCGATGGCCATCAGCGAGGCGGCCGACAACTTGGCCCAGAACAGGCCTTCGGGGCTGGAGTACGAGGCGATGAGCGTGGCCAGCGTGCCGGCCTTGGCGGAGGTGAGGTTCAATGCCCAGAAGGCCTCGTTCCAGCTCAGCACCAGGCACAGGAGGCCGGTCGATGCGAGCCCGCCCACCGACAGCGGCATCACGACGTGGCGGAACTCGGTCCACAGGCTCGCGCCGTCCATGCGTGCGGCTTCGAGGATCTCGTTCGGAATGTCCTTGTAGGCGCTGTAGAGCATCCACACCATGATCGGCAGGTTCGACAGCGTGAACACGATGGTGAGCGCGGTGAGCGAGTCCAGCATGCCGGCGGTCTGCGCCAGCACGTAGATCGGCACCAGCGCGCCGACGGCCGGCATCATCTTGGTGGAGAGCATCCACATGAGGATGTCGCGCGTCTTCTTCGTGCGAAAGAACGCCATCGAGTACGCGGCGGGCGCGGCGATCAGGAGGCCCAGGATGGTCGAGCCCAGGCTGGTGATCAGCGAATTGCGCGCGTACAGCAGGTAGTCGCTGCGGCGCTGCACCTCGCCGAAGTTGTCGAGCGTGGGGTCGAAGATGAACAGCGGCGGCACGTGGATCGCCTGCAGCTCCGTCTTGAAGGCCGTGAGGAACAGCCAGCCTAGCGGGAAGAACAGAAGCAGCGCCACGGCCCACGCACCGACGGTGCGCAGCAGCTGGGGAAGGAAGTTGCTGGGTTGCATGGTCGTTCCTTCAATCGAGGTTCTTGCCGATGATGCGGATCAGGAACACCGCGACGATGTTGGCCAGCACCACCGCGAACAGCGCACCCGCGGAGGCCACGCCTACGTCGAAGTTCATGAGCGACTGCTTGAAGATCATGTAGGTCATGTTCGTGCTCTCGTTGCCCGGGCCGCCGTTGGTGGTGATGGCGATCTCGGCGAACACGCTGAGCAGGAAGATCATCTCGATCATGATCACCACGGCCATCGGGCGGCCCAGGTGCGGAATGGTGAGATAGAAGAAGCGCTGGAACGAACTGGCGCCGTCCATGCGCGCGGCTTCCATCTGCTCGCGGTCCAGCGACTGCAGCGAGGTGATGAAGATCAGGCAGGCGAAGGGCAGCCACTGCCAGGCCACCATGATGATCACGGAGAACAGCGGCACGTCGGTGAGCCAGTCGACCGGCTGCGCGCCGAAGAAGCGCCACACATCGGCCAGGATGCCGTAGATGGGGTTCATCATCATGTGCTTCCACAGCAGCGCATTCACTGCGGGCATGACGAAGAACGGCGAGATCAGCAGCACGCGCACGATGCCGCGGCCCGGGAAGGGTTCGTTCACCAACAACGCGAGCAGCACGCCGAACACCACCGTGATGACGATGACGCTGCCGATCAGCAGCAGCGTGTTCCACGTGGCCGGCCAGAAGTCGGGGTCGGTGACGAAGTAGTGAAAGTTCTCGAGGCCCGCGAACGTGCGTTCGCCGGGCTGCATGAGGTTGTAGTTCACGAACGAGAAGTACAACGTCATCAGCAGCGGCACGATCATCCAGAGGAAGAGCGTGAGCACGGCGGGCGCCATCAGGGCGCGGGGCAGGAGTCTTTTCATGGTCTGTTCCTCTCAGGCTGCGGCCCTCTCCCCGTGGGGAGAGGGGAAGAAGCGCGGCTTACTTGTAGTAGCCCGCTTTCTTCATTTCGCGTTCCGCAGCGAGCTGCGAGGTCTTCAGCGCCTGGTCGACCGTGACCTTGCCCGACAGTGCCGCGCTCATCTGCTGGCCCACCGCCACGCCGATGGCCTGGAACTCGGGAATGGCCGCGTACTGCACGCCGACGTACGGCGACTTCGGCAAGGTGCTGTCGCTGAGGTTGGCGCTGTCGATGGCCTTCTTCTCGGCGGCGGCGAACTTGGCGACCTTCTGGAACTCGGGGTTCGCGTAGGTCGACTTGCGCGTGCCGGTGGGCACCGTGCCCCAGCCGTGCTCCTTGGCGACGAGGTTGACGTACTCCTTGGAGGTCGCCCACTTCACGAAGGTCTGGGCGGCGGCGCCCTTGGTCGAGCTGGCGGGAATGGCCAGGTTCCAGGTCCACAGCCAGTTGGCGCCCTTGGGCGTCACGGCCACCGGGGCCTGCGCGAAGGCCACCTTGTCGGCCACCTTCGACTGCTTGGGGTCGCTGATGAACGAGGCCGCGATGGTCGCGTCCACCCACATGCCGCACTTGCCTTCGTTGAAGAGCGCGAGGTTCTCGTTGAAGCTGTTGGCCGAGGCGCCCGGCGGGCC
>NZ_JBWKPA010000012.1:0-179458 GCF_059416405.1 Variovorax sp. GW821-FHT09D04 | reverse complement strand
GAAGCCGTCAGGCTCACAAAGCGGGTGGGTCAGTATTGAATGGAAATCTAGGGTCAGAGGTCGGCGGAATCCAACAGGACGCGCGCAATTTCCGTTCCGTTTGGCGCTTCATAGTGAATATTTCCCCTCCCGCCTCCGATGGGGGGCATCTCTATTTCTCCCAATAAATTACCAAGGCTATCAAAAAAGGAAACGCTGTTTTTTGCGTTTACCCAAATGTAGTCAAAAGAAATGCTCGAAACTGGATACTTAAGATCCATTGCTACGATATTTTCAATTGAGCTAAATCCTTGTCCGAGCCACAATCCTGCGCTACCAAATCCTAGCGCACTGACTATTGGAACGCCGGAAATGTTTTTTACCGTAAAGTTGTCAAACTCCAATGCCTCTCCAGCATTGATATTGACTTTCTTGTCATCGAAATTTTGGGTGGAGTCAAAAAATCCGCTAACTCTGACCGATGACGAATTGCCGGCATCATCAACAAAAAAAGTGCGCACGATATGGCCTTGATCGAAGCTGTCAAGGCGTACAACTCCAGAATCAATATCTTGGCTGGTAAGCTGGTGGATTTTTTGCTTTCCGGAAATTTCGATAATCAGTTTTTCTCCTATTTTTCTGATTCCGGAATCGATGCCGATATCGATTTCGATCGAATCTCCGTCTCTGCTGGCCGATCTCGGCGCCTCTGGCGCAATGGAGTCGATTTTCACTGGTTGCATCGAAATACTTTCAAATCCACTCGAATTGCTTGTGCGGGTTTGAATTTCCCAATCTGCTGTGTGGCTGTTGGGGTCGACAAACAACCACCTGCCGCCTTCCAGCATCACGATGTCAGACCAGGTGTTCCCGCCGTCCGTAGAAATCTGCACCGTCTGGTCAGCCGCCAGCGGCTCGCTCAGGGTTCCCCGAATGAGGCGCCCGGCGCTCCCGTCATTGGTCAGGAAGTCGTCGTTCTTGAAGCCACTGTCCTTGCCGATGCTGGTCACCAGCGCCGTTGGCAAATGCGTGTCGACGGTGAAGTCGATCTTCTCGCCGGGCGCGCTCGCGTTGCCTGCGGCATCAACGGCCACGTGGCTGAAGCTGTGCGCGCCATCGGCCAGCGGCGCCTTCGGCGTGAACGACCATTCACCCGAGTCGTTGGCGAGCACGCGGTCGATTTCCACACCGTTGTCATAGACGATCACGGTCGCATGGGGTTCGGTCTGGCCGCTGAAGGTCGGTGTGTTGTCATCGGTGGTGCCACCGCTGGTGATGGGCCCAGTCACCTTGCCGGCATCGTCCGTCAACGTGGCTTGACCATGTGCTGGCGCCACCGTGTCCACCACGAAGTTCCAGGCGCTGCTGGCATCGCTGGCCCGTCATCAGGCGCCCCGCGCTGCCGTCGTTGGTGGTGTGGTCGTCGGCGTTCATGCCGCTGTCCTTGCCGATGCCCGAGACGGTGGGGGTCTGCGTGGGCGCCAGGGTGTCGACCTCGAAGTGCCAGCCGTTGCTCGCGTCGCCGGTCTGGCCCACGGGGCCGGTGGCCGTGGCGGTGATGTGGTGCGCACCCTCGCTCAGGTTGTCTTTGGGCGTGAACGCCCAGGTGCCGTCGGCGCCGGTCTGGGTGGTGCCCAGGACGGTGGTGCCGTCGTGGAACGTCACGGTATGGCCGGGCTGGGCCGTGCCGTGCAGGGTCGGCCGGGCGTCGTTGGTGACCTCGCCGGGGGCCAGCATGTGGGGCACGCCCACGTCGTCGTAGACGTGCTCGATCACCGGGGGCGCCGGCTTGCTGGTGTCGATGGTCACCTGGTAGCGCCCCGTCGGCGCTGTCTCGTTGCCCGCCGCGTCCTTCTCCACGAGCGTGAAGGTATTCAGGCCCGCGGCCAGTGGCGAGATGACCTGCAGCGACCACTGGCCGTTGTCGCCGACGACGGCTTCGCCCAGCGCATGGGTGCCGGTGCTGTCCCGGACCATCACCGTGACGGTGTGGCCGGGCTGGCCGGTGCTCGTGCCGGTGAGCAACGGGCGCGTGTCGTCGGTGGTCTTGCCGGCGGCCACGTTGCCGGTGATGCCGCCCGCGGTGTCGAGGACGCCGGTGATGGACAGCTTGCTGGCGTTGGGTGGCGTGACGTCGATCTCGAAATTGAACGGGCCCGAAGGTTCGCTCTCGTTGCCGGCGGGGTCGCGCGCCACGATGGTGATGGCGTGGTGGCCTTCACTCATGTCGGTCGACGGCGTGAAGGCCCATTGGCCGTCTTCGTCCACGACGGTCTGGCCGATCTCGACGCCGTGGTCCCTGATGAGGATGGTGTCGCCCGGCGTGCCCTGGCCCTGGAACTCGGGTTGGCGGTCGTCCGTGACGCCGCCGGAGGCGAGGGTGCCCATGATGTCGCCTGCGTCGTCGATGACGCTGTCCATGGTGGGCGGCTGTGGTGCGAAGACCTGTGCGCGTGCTGTCTGATCGATGCTCGGGCTGTTGTCGATGAAGACGTTTGCCTTTTTGGATGCCATGCAGTTCCTGTGCTCTGAAAGGGGAAAGAAAGATCGGATCGGGCAGCGAATTCACGCTGCTCGATCCGGCGGCCCGGGCGTCAGGAACTCTAGGAAGAACAGGGGAGCGGAACCATCGGACGGGTCCGATAAAAGCCAGGGCGAGCGATGCGGACGCGAGCGCGCCCTTCGCGCATCGGCGAAGCAGAAAGTCTTCGGTGAAAGCCGCCGCGCGAGAACCGGCGGCGGAGGGGCTCAGCGCGCGGCGCGGATCGCCGACTTGGGCCGGAAGGCCTTGCAGACCGTGTCGTCGGTCTCGAGGTAGGGCCCGCCGATCAGGTCGATGCAGTAGGGCACGGCGGCGAAGATGCCGGGCACGACCTGTGTGCCGTCGGCGTCCTTCAGCCCTTCGAGCGTCTCGGCGATCGACTTGGGCTGGCCCGGCAGGTTGATGATGAGGCTCTGGTCGCGGATGACGGCCACCTGCCGCGAGAGGATGGCGGTCGGCACGAAGCGCAGGCTGATCTGGCGCATCTGTTCGCCGAAGCCGGGCATTTCCTTGTGGGCCACGGCCAGCGTGGCCTCGGGCGTGACGTCGCGCAGCGCGGGGCCGGTGCCGCCGGTGGTGAGCACCAGCGAGCAGCCGGCATCGACCAGCTCGATGAGCGTGGCGCTGATGCGGTCGGCCTCGTCGGGGATCAGGCGGGCTTCGAATTCGAGGGGGTTCTTCAGCGCGCGGCCCAGCCAGTCCTTGAGCGCGGGCAGGCCCTTGTCTTCGTAGGTGCCGCTGGAGGCGCGGTCGCTGATGGAGACGATGCCGATGCGCACCGCGTCGAAGCCGCCGTCGCTCATGCGTCTTCTTCCCGGTCTTGCGCCGCAGCCGCTTCGGCGTGATCGTCGCCGCCGTGCACCGCGAGTTGCGCACGCACGAGCTGGAAGATCTCGCGGTAGGCCTTGCCCTGGCGCGGTGCTTCGCCGGCGGGGCCGGACTTCAGGTCCTTGCGGGCCTGGCGCACGAGGGCGCGCAGCTGCTGGGAGTCGGTGGCGGGGTGGGTTTCGATCCAGCCGCCGAGGGCGTCGTCGTCGGCGATCAGGCGTTCGCGCCAGCGCTCGGCCTCGTGCAGCGCGGCGGCTTCGGCGGCCGGCACGGTGTTCTGCTCGGTCAGCGCCTGCTTCACGGCCTCGAGCACCTCGGGGTCGAGGGCGCGCATGAGCTTGCCGATGAACTGCATCTGGCGGCGCTTGCCCTCGAAATTGGTGATGCGTTTCGCCTCGGCGATGGCATCGACCAGTTTCTCGCTCAGCGGGAGGGCGTCGAACAGGCCGGCACGCAGGGTGAGCAATTCTTCGCCCAGTTTCTGCAGTTCGGCGCTCTCGCGCTTGAGTTCGGTGCGGCTGGCTTCGTCGGTGCCGCCCTTGAGCTCGCGCTTGAGCTCCAGGTCGAGTTCGCTGCCTTCGGCAACGAAGTGGCCACGGACGAAATAGCCTTTTTTGGGTTTGCGGGACATGGGGTGGATTCTGGGCTGCGCCGTGCGGCGCTGCAACGCGCACAGGGGGCGCGGAAGGGAAAACGTGAAACAGGGGGCGCAAGTATCATAGCCACCACATGACGACATCCTCCTCGCGCGCCGATTCCGGCTTCGCCTACAGCCGCTCCTTCTTCGAAAACCTGGTCGATTCGGCCCTGGCCCACGCCAAAAAGCTCGGGGCCACCGACGCCGGCGCCGAGGCCTCCGAGGGCTGCGGCCTGAGCGTCTCGGTGCGCAAGGGCGAGCTCGAGAACGTCGAGCGCAACCGCGACAAGTCGCTGGGCATCACGGTCTACGTGGGCCACCGCCGCGGCAACGCCAGCACCTCCGACTTTTCCGAGGCGGCCATCGCCCGCACGGTGCAGGCGGCCTACGACATTGCCCGCTTCACGGCCGAAGACCCGGTGAGCGGCCTGCCCGACGAGGAAGACATCGCCAAGGTGCAGCCCGAGCTCGACCTGTTCCATCCCTGGGACGTGACGAGCGAGCAGGCCGCCAAGCTGGCCCTCGAATGCGAGGCGGCAGCCCTTTCCACCGACAAGCGCATCACCAACAGCGAAGGCGCCGGCGTCTCGGCGCAGCAGAGCCACTTCTTCAGCGCCCACACGCACGGCTTTCGCGGCGGCTACGCCAGCTCGCGGCACTCGATTTCGGTGGCCCCCATCGCCGGCAAGGGCGACGACATGCAGCGCGACGCCTGGTACAGCTCGATGCGCTCGGCCGACGAACTGGCCAGCCCGCAGGCCGTGGGCCGCTACGCCGCCGAGCGCGCGCTCAGCCGCCTGAAGTCGCGCAAGATCAAGACCACCGAATGCCCGGTGCTGTTCGAGTCGCCGCTGGCCGTGGGCCTCCTGGGCGGGCTGGTGCAGGCCGTGAGCGGCGGGGCGCTGTACCGCAAGAGCACCTTCCTGCTCGACTCGCTGGGCAAGCCGGTGCTGCCCAAGCACGTCGACGTGGCCGAAGACCCGCACGTGCTGCGCGGCAAGGGCAGCTCGCCCTTCGACGACGAAGGCGTGATCACCCGCGCCCGCAAGGTGGTCGATGCCGGCCGCCTCGAAGGCTACTTTCTCTCGACCTACTCGGCGCGCAAGCTGGGCATGAAGACCACCGGCAACGCCGGCGGCTCGCACAACCTGACGCTGAGCTCGCGCCTCACGAAGCACGGCGACGACCTGGACGCCATGCTCGCCAAGCTCGGCACCGGCCTGTTCGTGATCGAGCTGATGGGGCAGGGCGTGAACTACGTGACCGGCGACTATTCGCGCGGCGCCAGCGGTTTCTGGGTGGAAAACGGCCGCATCGCCTATCCGGTGCAGGAAATCACGATTGCCGGCAATTTGCGTCAGATGCTGATGGGAATTGAAGCGATTGGCGCAGATGCTTACACTTTCGGCGCAAAAACCACGGGGTCGATCCTGGTCAACCGCATGAAGGTGGCGGGCGCCTGACAGGCCCTGCCGCTCGCAACGGCGCTGGCTCGACGACCCCTCCATTCAAGGACAGGGGGACAGGACATGAGCAAACACAGCGCCGTACGCAAGCCGGCCCTCGAACACGAACTGCTGCGTGACCCGCGCCTGGGCTTCGAGCCGGCGGGCAGCAGTTCGGTGCGCTGCCTGCAGCACGGCGTGCCCTGGCCCTTCGACTGCTGGCACTACCACGACGAGTACGAGCTGCAGTGCATCAACCGCACCAGCGGCGATGCCTTCGTCGGCAACCACATCGGCCGCTTCGAGCCCGGCTATGTCGCCCTGGTGGGCGCGCGGCTGCCCCACACCTGGATCTCGCACGACGTGCCGCCCGAGGGCGTGGCCGACCGCAGCATGGTGATCCATTTCCGCGACGCCCCCCTGCGCCAGGGCGTCGACCTGTTCCCCGAGCTGGAGACGGTGCTGCCGATGCTCGACCGCGCCAAGCTGGGCATCGAGTTCTTCGGCATCGGCGACCTCGTGCGCGAGCGCTTCGGGCGCGTGCAGAAGCAAAAGGGCATGGCGCGGCTGTCGGAGTTCATCGGCCTGCTGCACGAGCTCGCGAGCTGGAGCGACTGGCGCCAGATCTCGAGCAACGCCGACCCGAGCGACGAGGACCCCACGGCCAACACCCGCATGCGCCGCGTGCTCGACTACCTGCACGCGCACCTGGCCGAAGAGCTCTCGCTGCCCACCGTGTGCGGCGTCGCCAACATGGCCGAGAGCAGCTTCTCGCGCTACTTCCACAAGCACATGGGCAGCACCTTCACCGACTTCGTCACGCGGCTGCGCATCACCAAGGCCTGCGAGATGCTGCAGGTGTCCGACCGGCTGGTGAGCGACATCTGCTACGAGGTCGGTTTCTCGAACCTCGCGAACTTCAATCGCCGCTTCCTGCAGCTCAAGGGCATGACGCCCTCGGCCTACCGGCAGCAGGCGCAGGAGCGTTTCGGCCTGCGCAGCGCGCAGCACACGCCACTCGCCGCCTGATTGCCGACTGATACGTACTTGCCTCTCGGGCTAAACCCCGAGACGGCTTGGCAGCAAAGTATCAGGTGCCCGGTGGGCATGTAGGAGGCCCTTCGGATCGGCCTCCTAACCTTCGTCTCGTTGCATTTGCCGGCATTTCGCCGGCAATTTGCACGAACAACGAAGGAGACAAGCATGCCGATTCCGCATTCCCACCGTCTGGCCGGCCTCGCGCTCGCGCTGGCCACGCTGGCGCCCGCCGCGCTGGCGCAGGTCTGCAAGGAGGACGTGCGCGTCCTGTCGCAACCGCGCGAAGGCCTGACGCTGCTCGAAAAATCCAAGGACGAGTTCAAGCGCCTGAGCGGCGCCTCGTTCAGCATCGACAACCTCAACGAGAACGACCGCCGCGCCAAGTCGCGCGCCGATGCGTCCACGGTCGGCAAGTACCACGTGTACTACGTCGACGAGGCCAACGTCGCGCAGTTCGTGCAGTCGAAGTGGATCGTGCCGCTCACGCCGTACTACCCGGCCAGCTACGACTACGCCGACTTCGACGCCGGCCGCCAGAAGGTCGCGACCTTCGCCGGCCAGGCCTGGTTCGCGCCCCTCACCGGCGGCGGCGACCTCATGGTCTACCGCAAGGACCTGCTCGAGAAGGCGGGCATCAAGCCGCCGGCCACGCTCGACGAGTTCGTGGCGGCCGTGAAGAAGCTCAACGACCCGGCCAACGGCGTCTACGGCGTGGCGCTGCGCGGCCAGCGCGGCTCGGGCGCCAACGTGTGGCGCTGGATGCCGTTCTTCCGCGGCTACGGCGGCCAGTGGTTCGACGGCGACAAGCCGGTCTTCAACTCGCCCGCCGCCGTGAAGGCGACCCAGACCTACCTCGATCTCTTCAAGTACTCCGCGCCCGGCACCAAGACGGGCGGATGGGACGAATCCACCGGCGCCTTCCTGGCCGGCAAGGTCGCGATCCTGGTCGAATCGACGCCGCTGGCGGGCAACGCGCTCGACCCGAAGATGTCGACCGTGGTCGGCAAGATCGCCTACGCCGTGCCGCCCGCGCCGCTCACCGGCGGCGGCTACGGCCACGGCCTGGCCATCGGCGCGCGCGCCAACAAGACCGAAGAGGCGAAGAAGTGCGCGGGCCTGTTCATCGCGTGGGCCACCTCCAAGGAGAACGAACAGCGCCGCCTGGCGCAAGGCCAGTTCGGCGAACTCAACCGCACCAGCGTGCTCGGCAGCCCCGAGTTCGCCAAGCGCTACGGCGCCGACTTGGGCAAGGCGCTGGCCGACACCGGCAAGGTCACGGCCGTGAACTTCTGGCAAGACCCGGCCTGGCCTGACCTGGGCGACCGCTGGGGGATCATTCTGGAAGAGCTGATCACCGGCTCGCGCACCGATATCCAGGGCGGGCTCGACGAACTCGACGCCTACGCCAAGCAGCTGATCGCGCGTCGCAAGAAGTGAGCATGCGTTCCCACACCACACGGCTGCCGGCCGTGTTCATCGGGCCGGGGCTGCTCGTGCTGGCGGTCCTGGCACTGGTGCCGACGGTGTTCGCCATCGCCATCTCGCTGCAGGATCGCGAACTGGGCCAGGCCGACACCGGCTGGGTCTGGTTCAGCAACTACGTGCAGCTGTTCTCCGACCGGCGCTTCCTGAACTCGGTGCGCGTGTCGCTGGTGTGGGAGGTGCTGACCGTCAGCGCCACCATGGCCCTGGCCGTGCTCATGGGCACGCTGATGCACCGCTGCGCCACGCCGCGCTGGCGCCAGGTGCTGTCGATGCTGTTCATCGTGCCGGTGCTGCTGCCGCGCGTGTCGGCCGCCTTCGTCTGGAAGTTCGCCTTCCATCCGCTGTTCGGCCTCATCACGTGGCCGTACAAGGCGATCACCGGCGAGCCGCTGGACCTGTTCGCCGACCCGGTGCTGGCGCTGCTCACGGTGGCCTTCGTCGACGTGTGGCAGTGGGGGCTGTTCTTCGGGGTCATCGTGCTGAAGCTGCTCGAAACCCTGCCGCCGCAGCCCTTCGAGGCCGCGCGCCTGGACCACGCGAAGACGTGGGAGGTGTATGCCTACGTGGCGCTGCCGATGCTGAAGGCGCCGCTCATCAGCCTGGCCTTCGTGAAGATGGTGGAGTCGCTGCGCGCCTTCGACCTCATCTACGTGATGACGCGCGGCGGCCCCGGCATCTCGACCGAGACGCTCGACATGTACGCCTTCTCGCAGGGCTTCATCGAGTCGGGCCGCATCTCGTACGCGTCGAGCATGGCGGTGCTGATGATGGTCGCCTCCACGGTCGCGTTCACCTACATCTGGAAATGGACCAAACCGTCATGAAGAAGCTTGCCATCGGAACGCTGCTGGCGCGGCTGGCGCTCATCGCGGCCGGGCTCTCGGCGCTCGTGCCCGTGCTGTGGACCTTTCTCAATTCGTTCAAGAACCGGGTCGACATCGTCTCGGCCGTGCCGAAGTTCTTCTTCACGCCCACGCTCGACAACTACCTGTACGTGCTGAACCGCGAGGCCGTGGCCGCGGGGCTGGTCAACTCGATCGTGGTGGCGGGCGCGGCGGTGATCATCGGCGCGGTGCTGGGCCTGCCTGCCGCCTATGCGCTGGCGCGCTACCCGCTGCGCTGGGGCAACGACATCCAGTTCTTCGTGCTGTCGATGCGCTTCCTGCCGCCGGTGGCGGTGGCCATTCCGCTCATGGTGATCTGGCTGCAGCTGGAGCTGTACGACTCGCGCGTGGCGCTCATCGCCACCTACACGCTGCTCACGCTCTCGACCGTGATCTGGCTCGCCATCCCGGCCTTCAAGGCGGTGCCGAAGGAGGTGGAAGAGGCCGGCCGCGTCGACGGCTACGGACCCTACGCGATCTTCTTTCGCATCGCACTGCCGATTGCCGCGCGCTCGCTGGTGGGCGCCATCGCCTTCGGCTTCGTGCTGGTGTGGAACGAGTTCCTCATCGCGCTGATGCTCACCACCTCCGAGGCCAAGACGCTGCCCATCGTGGCGTCGGAACTCAGCCAGCTCGGGCGCGACGTGCCCTGGGGCATCCTGAATGCCTCGGTCATCCTGCTGTCGCTGCCGCCATTGCTCATGGTGGGCGTGCTCAGCGGTTTTCTCAATGCCGCGTTCAAGCGCGAGCGGGAGACTGCATGAGCCCCGTCGCTTCCCTTTCTCCAGAACCCAAAATGTCTGCCATCCGCTGTCACCACCTCATCAAGCGCTACGGGGAAACGCAGGTCGTCCACGCCTTCGATCTCGACGTGGCCGACAACGAGTTCGTCGTGTTCCTCGGCCCCTCGGGCTGCGGCAAGTCGACCATCCTGCGCATGCTCGCGGGCCTGGAAGACATCAGCGGCGGCGACCTGCACATCGGCGGCCAACGCGTGAACGACCTGCCGCCGCAGGAGCGTGGCATCGCGATGGTGTTCCAGAACTACGCGCTGTACCCGCACATGACGGTGCGCGACAACATCGCGTTCGGGCTCAAGCGCCTCAAGGTGCCCAAGGCCGAGATCGACAGCCGCATCAAGGAGGTTTCGGACACGCTGGGCCTGGAGCGCTACCTGCAGCGCAAGCCCACCGAGCTGTCGGGCGGCCAGCAGCAGCGCGTGGCGATTGCGCGCGCCATGATCAAGACGCCGAAGGTGTTCCTGTTCGACGAGCCGCTGTCGAACCTCGACGCCAAGCTGCGCAACCACATGCGCATCGAGATCGCGAAGCTGCACCAGACGCTGAAGACCACCACGGTGTACGTCACGCACGACCAGCACGAGGCCATGACGCTGGCCGACCGCATCGTGCTGCTGCGCGACGGGCGCATCGAGCAGGTCGGCACGCCGCAGGAAATCTTCGAACGCCCGCGCTCGGCCTTCGTGGCCGGCTTCATCGGCACGCCGCCGATGAACCTGATGGAGATGGCGGTGCACGGCCTGGACAACGGGCAGTGCGAGTTGCGCGGAGGCGGCGGTTCGGTGCGCGTGGATGCGCGCCGCTTCGCGCTCGACGGCCGCGAGCGCGTGACGTTGGGCGTGCGCCCGGCGCACCTGTGCATCGACCCCGAGGCGGGTCGTCACAGCGGCTTCGGGGGCGAGGTGCTGCTCGTCGAATACCTCGGCAACGAAGTGCTTGTGAGCATCGGTCAGGGCAACGAAGAGATCGCCGTGCTCCTGCCGTCCGCGGACAGCCCGCGGCTGGGTGAGCGCCTGCATGTGGTTGCCGATGCACAGCAGGTGCACCTGTTCGACGTGGCGACGGGCGCCTCGCTGCTGCGCTCGGATGCGGTGCTGCACTGAGTTGCTGCTTCCATTCACCCCCTCTCAGAAAGATTCAATGAAAGCACTGGTTCTGGAAAAGGCGCACGAGATCACGCTGCGCGATGTCGAGCTGCCGCTGCACGTCGGCCCGCGCGACGTGAAGATCCGCATGCACACCGTGGGCGTGTGCGGCAGCGATGTTCATTACTACCAGCACGGCGGCATCGGCCCCTACGTCGTCGATGCGCCCATGATCCTCGGCCACGAGGCCTCGGGCGTGGTGGCCGAGGTGGGTGCCGAAGTCACGCACCTGAAGCCCGGCGACCGCGTCTGCATGGAGCCCGGCATTCCCGACATGGACTCGCGCGCCGTGCGCGAAGGCCTCTACAACCTCGACCCTGCCGTGCGCTTCTGGGCCACGCCGCCGATCCACGGCTGCCTCACGCCCTACGTGGTGCATCCGGCGGCCTTCACCTTCCGCCTGCCCGACAACGTGAGCTTCGGCGAAGGCGCCATCGTCGAGCCGCTGGCCATCGGCCTGCAGGCCGCGAAGAAGGCGGCGCTGAAGCCGGGCGACGTGGCGGTGGTCATCGGCGCTGGCACCATCGGCGCGATGACGGCGCTGGCCGCGCTCGCGGGCGGCGCGGCGCGCGTGATCCTGGCCGACCTCGTGCCCGAGAAGCTGGCGCTGTTCGCCGACAACCCGGCGGTGACGATGGTCGACGTGCGCAGCACGAGCCTCGCCGACACCGTGCAGGCCCTCACCGACGGCTGGGGCGCGAACGTGGTCTTCGAAGCCAGCGGCAGCGCGCGCGCCTTCGACAACGTGTTCGACCTGCTGTGCCCCGGCGGTTGCCTGGTGCTGGTGGGCATACCCGCCGCCAAGGTGGCTTTCGACATCGTCGCGATCCAGGCGAAAGAGGCGCGCATCGAGTCGGTGTTCCGCTACGCCAACATCTTCCCGCGCGCGCTGGCGCTCATCGCGTCGGGGCAGGTCGACGTGAAGCCCTTCATCTCGCGCACTTTCGCGTTCGAGGACGGCATCGCCGCGTTCGAGGAGGCCGCGGCCGGGCGCGTCACGGATGTGAAGATCCAGATCGAATTCCCCGCCGCCGAAGCCGCCTGAACGCCCCGCAAGGGCGCGGGACAAGGGGAAACGCTGGGGAGTGCGCTGGCAGGGCGCGGCTACAGTGGCTGCGTTTTGCCACTTGCAGCCTTGCGCGCTTGCCTGCCCATGCTCTTGCCATTTCGCAATGTCGTTCTCACCGGTGCCTGCGGTGGCCTGGGGCAGGCGCTGGCGCGTGCGCTGATCGATGGCGGTGCGCGCGTGGCGCTGGTGGGGCTCGACACCGAACGCCTCGCCGCGCTCGCGGCCCAAGGTGAAGGGCGCTGCAAGGCCTACACGCCCGACGTGTCCGACAGCCCCGCCATGCAGGCGATGGCGGCCGACTGGATGCAGCGCTTCGGCCCGCCGGACCTCGTGATCGCCAACGCGGGCGTGGCCGGCGGCTACGACACCGCCGAGGCCGACGACCTCGCCGTGTTCCGCCGCATGCTCGAGATCAACCTGCTCGGCGCGGCCACCACCTTCCAGCCCTTCGTGCAGCCGATGCGTGCGCAGGGCCGCGGCGCGCTCGTGGGCGTGGCCAGCATCGCGGGCTGGCACGGCATGCCGGGCAACGGCGCCTATTGCGCGAGCAAGGGCGGCCTGATCCGCTATCTCGAAAGCCTGCGCGCCGAGCTGCGCGGCACGGGGCTCACGGTGCACACGGTGAGCCCGGGCTACATCCGCACCGCGCTCACGGCCGGCAACCGCTTCGCGATGCCGGGGCTGCTCGAGGCCGACGCGGCGGCGCGCCAGCTGCTGGCGGGCCTGGCCGCACGGCGCGAAAAGATCGTGCTGCCGCGGCGCATCGGCTGGCTGTCGAAAGCACTGGGCCTGTTGCCTGCGCCGCTGCACGACCGACTGCTGCGCGGCCAGCCGCGCAAGCCGCGCGTGGGCGAGGCGGGTGCCACCGCCATTCCCGGCCTGAATTCCCCGAAAGAACCTCCCCGCCGATGACGCCTTCCGCTGCCGCCGCCACCGTTCCGACGCACGAACAGATCGCCCTCATCGGCGCCGGGCCCTCGGGCCTGGCGGGCGCCCGCAATCTCCAGAAGCTCGGCGTTCCGTTCCAGGGCTTCGAGGCGCACAGCGACGTGGGCGGCCTCTGGGACATCGACAACCCGCGCTCCACGGTCTATCACTCGGCGCACCTGATCTCGAGCAAGCGCACGACCGAGTTCGCCGAGTTCCCGATGGCCGACACCGTGGCCGACTACCCGAGCCACCGCGAGCTGCGTCGCTACTTCAGTGACTTTGCCGACCGCTTCGGCCTGCGCGCGCACTTCCGCTTCGGCACGCGCGTGCTGCGCGTGGAGCCGGTGAGCGACGCGCCCGACACGCGCTGGCGCGTCAGCGTCGAGGCACCCGACGGCACGGTGGAAACCGACGAGTACAAGGGCGTGGTCATCGCCAACGGCACGCTGTCGGAGCCCAAGCACCCGCAGTTCGAAGGCCACTTCGACGGCGAGCTGCTGCACACCAGCTGCTACAAGCACGCGGAGCTGTTCAAGGACAAGCGCGTGCTGATCGTCGGCGCCGGCAACTCGGGCTGCGACATCGCGGTCGATGCGGTGCACTACGCGCACAGCGTCGACATCTCGGTGCGGCGCGGCTACTACTTCGTGCCCAAGTACGTGTTCGGCAAGCCGGCCGACACGCTGGGCGGCAAGCGTCCGCTGCCGCCGTGGCTCAAGCAGAAGGTCGACGCCACCGTGCTGCAGTGGTTCACCGGCGACCCGGTGCGCTTCGGATTTCCGAAGCCCGACTACAAGATGTACGAGTCGCACCCGGTGGTGAACTCGCTGGTGCTGCACCACGTGGGCCATGGCGACATCGGCGTGCGCGCCGACATCGCGCGGCTGGCGGGGCACACCGTGCATTTCAAGGACGGCAGCGCGCGCGACTACGACCTGATCCTCACGGCCACGGGCTATGCGCTGCACTACCCGTTCATCGACCGCGAACTGCTCAACTGGCAGGGCATGGCGCCGCGCCTGTACCTCAACATCTTCTCGCCGCGCTTCGAGACGCTGGGCGTGCTCGGCATGATCGAGGCGAGCGGCATCGGCTGGCAGGGGCGCTACGAGCAGGCCGAGCTGCTGGCGCGCTACTTCCGCGCGCAGGCGGCGGGCTCGCCCAAGGCGACGGCCTTGCGTACAGCGGTGCAGGGGCCGCCGCCCGACCTGTCGGGCGGCTTCAAGTACCTGCAGCTGGAGCGCATGGCGTACTACGTCCACAAGGACACCTACCGCGCGGCCGTGCGCCAGGCCGCTGCGGCGTTGGCTGACTGACTGACCGATCGTCTTTCTTCACGAGGTTCTCCGCATGCTGCCTGTCGACGAGATCCGCCTGCACTTCAACCCGGCTTCGCTGGTGCTGCTCAACGTGGTGCTGGGCTTCCTGATGTTCGGCATTGCGCTGGACACGCGCATCGACGACTTCAAGCGCGTCGCGCGCATGCCCGGTGCGATGGCGGTGGGCATCGGCGCGCAGTTCGTGGTGCTGCCGGCCGTGACCTTCGTGCTCACGCTGATCCTGCAGCCGGGGCCGAGCATCGCGCTGGGCATGATCCTCGTGGCCTGCTGCCCGCCGGGCAACATCTCGCAGATCCTCACGCACCGCGCCGGCGGCAACGTGGCGCTGTCGGTGTCGATGACGGCGATCTCGAATGCGCTCTCGATCGTGGTGATGCCGCTGAACTTCGCGTTCTGGGGCGGACTGCATCCCACGGCCTCGGTGCTGCTCAAGACCATCGCGCTCGACCCCTTCGACATGCTGGGCCACATCGTGATGATCATCGGCATTCCCTTCGTGCTGGGCGTGGCCTGCGCGCACCAGCTGCCCCGGTTCACGGCGCGCATCAAGAAGCCGGCGCGCATCCTGAGCTTCCTGGCGTTGATCGCCTTCATCGTCGGCGCCATCGCCGGCAACTGGCGCTACTTTCTCGACTACGTGGGGCTGGTGCTGCTGGCGGTAGTGATCCACGACGCGCTGGCCTTCGGCACCGGCTACCTGTGCGCGCGGCTATCGGGACTGGGCGACTACGACCGGCGCGCGGTGTCCATCGAAGTGGGCATCCGCAACGCGGGGCTCGGGTTGGTGCTGATCTTCAGTTTCTTCGGCGGGCTCGGCGGCATGGCGGTGGTGGCCGGCGTGTGGGGCTTCTGGGACATCATCGCGGGCCTGGCGCTGGCGAGCTGGTGGGGGCGCAAGCCTGCGACGCCATGAGTGATGTCTGGAAGGCGTCCGCGCGGCGTGTGCTGGTGACGGGCGGCGACGGTTTTCTCGGGCGCAGCGTGCTTGCCGCATTGGCCGCGCAAGGCACGTTCGAAACCCTGGTGGCACTCGACGTGCGCGAGGTGCCCGTCGCGCGGCGCTTGCCCGGCGTGGTCTACCTGCAGCAGGATGTGCGCGACGACGGCATTGCCGACGTGCTCGCCGCGCACGCGATCGACACGGTGGTGCACCTCGCGTCCATCGTCACGCCCGGCAAGGACTCGAACCGCGCCTTCGAGCATTCGGTCGACGTGGGCGGCACGCGCAACGTGCTCGACGCCTGCGTGGCGCGCGGCGTGGGGCACATCGTGGTGTCGTCGAGCGGCGCGGCCTACGGCTACCACGCGGACAACCCGGCCTGGATCACCGAGTCGCAGCCGCTGCGCGGCAACCCGGTGTTCGCCTATGCCGACCACAAGCGGCAGGTGGAAGAAATGCTGGCCGACTGCCGCGTACAACATCCCGCGCTGGCGCAGACGGTGCTGCGCATCGGCACCATCCTCGGCGAGCGCGTCGACAACCAGATCACCGCGCTGTTCGAGAAGAAGCGGCTGATCGCCATCCGCGGCAGCGACAGCCCCTTCGTGTTCGTGTGGGACGAGGACGTGACCGGCGCCATCGCCCACGCGCTCGGCGGCGCGCCGCCCGGTTGCTACAACCTCGCGGGCGACGGTGCGCTCACGATCCACGAGATTGCTGCGCGGCTCGGCAAGCGCGCCATCGCCTGGCCGGCCGGCGTGCTGCAGGCGGCGCTGGCCGCGGGCTCGGCATTGGGCGTGAGCCGCTATGGGCCCGAGCAGCTCGACTTTCTGCGCTACCGGCCGGTGCTGCTGAACACCGCGCTGAAGACCCAGTTCGGCTACGTGCCGCGCAAGACCAGCCGCGAGGCCTTCGAGGCCTTCGTCGCGGCGCGTGCACAGCAGGGGCGGCCGGTCACTTCCGCGTAGCGTCCGCCGGCGGCGGTGGTGGCGCGGTGAGGTAGTCGAGCATGCGCCGCGCATTCAGTGGCAGATCTTCCGACGAGCGCACGCAGGCCATCAGCGTGCGCTCGGCCCACGGGTCGGCCAGCGAGGCGCGCGCGATCTTCATCGAACGGGCGCAGCGCTCGGCCGCGGTCTGCGGCACGATGCCCACGCCGATGCCGTACTCGACCATGCGGCACACGGCCTCGAAGTTGCGCACGCGCACGCGGTAGGCCAGGTGCCTGGCGAGCGCGCGCACATGCCCGGTGATCAGCTGCTGCAGTGCGCTGTCGGCGGGCAGGCCGACGAACTCGCTGTCGACCACCTCGGCCAGGTGCACGCGGCGCCGGCTCGCCAGCGCGTGGCCGCGCGGCATCACCAGCACGAGGTCGTCGCGGCGGAAGGGGTGGCATTCGAGGCCGTCGCTGTCGATGGCGTCGGAGACGATGCCGATGTCGCACAGGCCGCTGCGCAGGGCCTCCACGGTGTCGGGGCTGGCGCGCTCCTCGAGGTCGACCGAGATGCGCGGATGCTCGGCCAGGAAGCGGCTCAGCACCTCGGGCAGGTGCTCGGTGAGCGCCGAGGTGCCGCACATGAAGCGCACGTGGCCCTTCAGCCCCTGACCGTACTCGCCGAGTTCGCCGCGCAGCCGCTCCATCTGCTGCAGCACGACGCGCGCATGGTGCAGCAGCGTGCGTCCGGCCTCGGTGGGGCGAACGCCCTGTGCGTGGCGCGTGAGCAGCGGGGTGCCGAGGGCGTCTTCCATGCCGCGCACACGCTGGCTGGCCGAGGCCAGCGTCATGTGCGAGCGGCCGGCGCCGGCCGTGAGGCTGCCGGCTTCGACGACGTGGAGAAAGAGCCGCAGGTCGGTCAGGTCGAATCGCATGATGGGCCGCAAGGTAGCACGCCAGCCTCAGCCTGTGCCTGAGGCTGGCTGCGCGAAAGCCGCATTTCCAGTGGCGGCACCGGTCGGCAGACTCCGCGGCGATGACGATCTCCAATGAAGCGATGGGCCTGTGGGCCGCGGCTGCCGCGGTGTTCCTGCTGGCCGGCCTGATCAAGGGCGTGATCGGCCTCGGGCTGCCGACCGTGGCGATGGCGCTGCTCGCGCTGTGGATGTCGCCGGCGCAGGCGGCGGCGCTGCTGATCGTGCCGTCGCTGGTCACGAACCTCTGGCAGACCGGGCCGCGCGCCAGCTTCGGCGCGGTGTTCCGCCGCATCGGTCGCATGCAGGCCGGTGTCGTGGTGGGTACCCTCGCCGGGGCGTGGTGGCTGGGCGTACCGGCCGGGGCCTGGGCCTCGCTGGCGCTCGGCGTGGCACTGGTGATCTATGCGCTGTGGGGGCTGACGGGGCGGCAGCTGCACGTGAGCGACGCGCAGGCGCGCTGGCTCGGTCCCGTGGTGGGCGCTGCGACGGGACTGGTGACGTCCGTGACCGGCGTGTTCGCGGTGCCGGCCGTGCCGTACCTGCAGGCGCTGGGTTTCCAGCGCGACGCGTTGATCCAGGCCATGGGCATCTCGTTCACCACGTCGACCGTGGTGCTGGCGCTGGGGCTGGCGGCCAACGGAAGCTACCCGGCGGCGGTGCTGGGCGGGTCGTTGGCGATGCTGGTGCCGGCGGTCGGCGGCATGGTGCTGGGCACCTGGCTGCGGCAGCGGCTGCCGGTGGCCGTGTTCCGGCGCTGCTTTCTGGTGGGGCTGGCGCTGCTGGGGGCGTACATGGCGCTGCGCGCCGTCATGTCCGCCTGATCCCGTGATCGGTCAGCTGGCGGCCAGCAGGGCCGCGCGCACGCGCTCGATGGTCTGGCGGTAGGGCAGGGCGAAGTCCTCGATGGGGGCGTCGGCCTCGAGCCAGTAGAACGAGAACACCAGGCCTTCTTCTTCCGGGCTGCCCGTGGCCATGTGCTCGAAGGTCTCGGGCAGGGCGCGGTGGTCGCGCATCAGGAAGATGTGCCAGCGCTGCGGATGGCGGTGCGTGTTGCCTTCGACGCCGGCTTCGCATTCGCGCTCCAGCGTGCCCAGCGATTCGAGCCGGCCGGCGAACACCAGGCCCGACTCTTCGAGCAGCTCGCGCCGCACGGCCGCCTCGGGCGACTCGCCGGGCTCGATGGTGCCCTTGGGCAGCTGCATGTTGCCGTCTTCGGGATGACGGAACACCAGCAGCCGGCCCTGCGCATCGACCAGGCAGGCGCAGGCCTTCGGGATCGTCGCGACGGGGGCGGCGCCGAGCGGGCTGCTGCTGCCGTTCTTCATGGCGGTGGCCGCCTCAGGCGCCCGTGAGGGCGGCCTTGACCGCGGCGCTGACCTGGCCCATGTCGGCCTTGCCGGCCAGGCGGGTCTTGACCACGCCCATCACCTTGCCCATGTCGCCGGGGCCCGAGGCGCCCAGTTCGGCCATGATGGCCTTCACCGCGGCGGCCGTTTCATCGGCGCTCATGCGCTGGGGCAGGTAGACCTCGAGCACCTTGATCTCGGCGGCTTCCTTGTCGGCCAGGTCGGCGCGGCCACCCGTGGTGAACGCGGCGATCGAGTCCTTGCGCTGCTTGACCATCTTGTCGACGATGGCCACGACCATGGCGTCGTCGAGCTCCACGCGCTCGTCGACTTCCTTCTGCTTCATGGCGGCGAGCAGCAGGCGGATGGTGGCCAGGCGCTCCGAGTCCTTGGCGCGCATCGCCGTCTTCATGTCTTCGGTGATTTGTTCTTTGAGAGTCATTCTTCGCAACCTTTCGGAAAAAACAAAAGCCGCGGCAGGTTTCCCTGGCGCGGCTGGTGCAACGGGGCGCTGGCGGGGACTTTCGTCGGGGCCAGCTGCCCTGGGCGTTGCTTAGTACAGCTTCTTGGGGAGCTGCATGCTGCGCACGCGCTTGTAGTGGCGCTTGACCGCAGCTGCCTTCTTGCGCTTGCGCTCGGCCGTCGGCTTCTCGTAGAACTCGCGGGCGCGCAGGTCGGTCAGCAGGCCGAGCTTTTCGATGGTGCGCTTGAAGCGACGCAGGGCGACGTCGAAGGGCTCGTTTTCTTTAACGCGGATGGTGGTCATTGATGAATCGTTGAACTGAAGTTGGCTCGGGGAGATCGAGGCCCAAAGCCGGGGTTCCTCAACTGAAATCTTTGGTGGCCGTTGAGGGAAGGCCGGAAGTTAGCCCGAGATTATAGCGCGGTTGCGCACGCATGGGCACTGGCCCAGGCCCACTGGAAGTTGTATCCGCCCAACCAACCCGTCACGTCGACCACTTCCCCGATGAAATACAGGCCCGGCTGCTTCGATTCCATGGTTTGCGACGACAGATCGCGGGTGTCGACGCCGCCCGCCGTCACCTCGGCCTTCTTGTAGCCCTCGGTGCCGCTGGGGGTGATCTGCCAGCGGGCGATGCGCTCGGACAGCGCCGCCAGCGCCTTGTCGGTCGCTTCGTTGACCGGGCGCTGCAGGGCCGGGTCTTCGCCGACCCAGGCGTCGGCCAGCCGCGAGGGCACCAGCGCGGCCAGCTCGTTGGCGATGCGTTTCTTGGAGCGCCGCTTGGCGTCGGACAGCGACTCGGCCACGTCCATGCCGGGTGCGAAGTCCAGCGTCAGCGGGGCGCCGGGCTTCCAGTAGCTCGAGATCTGCAGCACCGCCGGGCCCGACAGGCCGCGGTGGGTGAACAGCAGGTCTTCCAGGAAGGCCATCTTGTCCTTCTTGCCGCCGGTCTCGATGCGCACCGGCAGCGCCAGCCCGGCCAGGCCGGCGTAGGGCGCCCAGGCGTCGCCGCCGAAGGTCAGCGGCACGAGCGCCGGACGGGGCGTGACCAGGCGCAGGCCGAACTGCTCGGCGAGCCGGTAGCCGAAGTCGCTTGCACCAATCTGGGGAATCGACAGGCCGCCGGTGGCCACCACGAGCTTGGGCGCGTCGATCGGGCCGCGTGTGCTACTGATTTGGTAGCGCCCGTCGACAAAGGCGATGTCGCCGAGCTTGCACGGCTGCCAGCGTTCGACGTTGCCGGCGGCGCACTCGGCCAGCAGCATGTCGACGATCTGCTGCGAGGAGCCGTCGCAGAACAGCTGGCCCTTGTGCTTCTCGTGGTACGCGATGCCGTGGCGCTGCACCATGTCGATGAACTGCTGCGGCGCGTAGCGCGAGAGCGCCGAGCGGCAGAAATTCGGGTTGTCGCCGACGAAATGGCGCTGCGGCGCGCGCACGTCGAGGTCGCGGTTGGTGAAGTTGGCGCGGCCGCCGCCCGAGATGCGGATCTTTTCGCCGACCTTCTCGCTGTGGTCGACCAGCAGCACGCGCAGGCCGCGCTGGCCCGCCAGTGCGGCGCAAAAAAGACCGGCGGCGCCGGCACCGACGACAACGACGTCAAAGGAAGAAGAGGGAGGAGAAGAGCTCAAGCGGGTCCGTCCGCCGCCAGCACCGGCGGCGGGTTGTATTTGAGGTGGCCCACGTAGCGCAGCGGCTGCGTGGCGGCGATCGAGGGCACGTCGCCTTCGCGCATGTGGAGCAGGTCGGCGGGGCTTACCCAGCGCGGGTCGGCGTCGGTGATCGGCACGCCGGCCTGGCGGTAGGCCTCCAGCACGAACTGGGAGCAGAAGAACTGGTCGTTGCGGCTGGCGCCCAGCTGCACCGTGGCCAGGCCGCTGATGCAGTACGCGCTGACGGCCGAGGGAATCAGCGGCAGCTCGCACAGCCGGCGGTTCAGCACGAAGGGCGCGTTCAGCAGCACGCCGGCGGTGTTGTAGCGGGTGCCGACCTGCGAATGCGCCCAGTCGCGCATCTTCTCGACATCGGCCTCGACGAGGCCCGGCACGCGAAAGGCCACGACCATCTGCTCTTCGTCGACCACCTCGGCCAGCGGCCGCGCGCGCACGCCGGTGCCCACGGCCTCGGCGATCTGGCCGTCGCCCAGGTACAGCACGGCATGGCTCACCGGCGAGAAGGTGCCCAGGCGGATGCCGAACGAATTCACCGTGGCGATCGAGGTCAGCAGGATGTCGCCGGGCGCCAGCACCTCGGCGCCGATCAGCTCGCCGCCGTTGCCGGGGGCGATCACCGAGCTCTGCACGCGCAGGCGCAGGCCGGAGGTTTCGGAAGGCATCTCGATGCGCGTGGCGCAGGCCGAGAGCAAGAGCGGCAGCGCCGCGGCGAGCGCAACCGCGCGAAGAAGGGAAGCCATGCTCATCCCTTCCAGACGAACGGGAACTTCAGCTGCTTGAAGAAGCCGTTGGGCACGTAGTCGCCCAGCACGCCGTACTTCTCGGGCCAGAGCTTGGTGCTCTTCACGGCCGTGCCGAAGAGGTAGTCGAGGAAGGCGTAGTGCGCCGCGTAGTTCTTGTCGAGTGCCTCGATGTCCTGGCTGTGGTGCCAGTGGTGGAAGTTGGGCGTCACGATCAGGTAGCGCAGCGGGCCCAGCCGCACGCTCACGTTGCAGTGGTTGAACACCGCCTGGAAGCCGACCACCACGATGTAGGCGTCGATCACGTCCTTGCTGAAGCCCAGCACGTAGATGGGCGCGAGCACCAGCGTGCGCGTGATCAGCAATTCGAGGATGTGCTGGCGCGAGCCCGCCATCCAGTCCATGCTCTTCACGCTGTGGTGCACCGCGTGCAGGCGCCACAGCACCGGCACCTCGTGGTACGCGCGGTGCGTCCAGTACTGCACGAGGTCGGCCACCAGGATGATCAGCAGGATGCCGGCCCAGAACGGCAGGTTGCTCACCCAGCCGCGGATGCCGTCGTTGGCGGCCCAGCCGAAGAGCTTGTGCACCATGAGGTTGGTGGCCAGCAGCACGAAGCCCACGATCATGTGGTTCACCACGAAGTGGTGGAAGTCGGTCTGCCACTCTTCGCGGAACACGGGCTGGTCCTTGCGCAGCGCAAAGAGCTTCTCGATGAAGATGAAGATCAGCGACGAGCCCAGCAGGTCGAGGATGAACCAGTCGAGCCCGATGTACGGCGTGTGGTCCGCGAAGTCGTGCACCGGCACCTTGTGCCCGCCCAGCAGGGCCGACACCGCCACCAGCAGGAACGCGGCCGACGAGAGCCAGCGCGAGCGGTTGAAGATGATGTTGACCAGCGAGAGCCCGCCCGCAATGACCAGCGCGGTGAGCAGGATGACGCGCATCACGTCGACGTTGTAGCTCTTGCGCAGCTCGGGCGTCGTCAGGTACTGCGGAAAGTGGAAGGCCAGCACGCCCAGGAAGCACAGGGCGGCGAGGCTGAAGGCGATGGTGCCCGTGACCAGCCCGCGCCCGCGGCGCAGCTCGCCGTGGCTTTCGGTGAATTCGTTGAGTTTGTCGAGCATCCCTGCCTCTTCCTTCTTGTTCGTTGGGCCGGGCGGGATTTTAGGCGGCGCCCGGACGGCGGCGCTACACTGCGCCTCCTCATGGCCCGCCGCTCCCTTCGTCGCTGCACGACCGCGATTTTCGTGGTCCTGTCGCTGCTGTTCTCGCAGCTGGCGCTGGCAGGCTATGTCTGCCCCGGCACGTCGGACAGCCCGGGTTCGATGGCCGACATGATGGCGTCGGGCGAGCCCTGCGAAGGCATGGACATGGCCCAGCCGGTGCTGTGCTTCCAGCACGCCGCCGACCTGTCGCTGTCCTTCGAGCCGGTGAAGCTGACCACGCCCTCGCTGCCGGCCATCGTGCAGCTCGTGGTGATGCCCCTGGTGCTGGTGTCGGAAGGCCACGTCCTTCCGCCGCAGGCCGTGCCGGAGCGGCAGCATCCACCGCCCGATCCCGTTTTTCTTGCCACGCGCCGACTGCGCGTCTGACATCTCCGTCGACTGACCGGTGCTGGTGCGGCGTGTCCGCTTGCCAGCGATTCGCTCGTTCGTTTGCGGAGTTTTCATGTTCATTTCCTTTTCGCGCGCGGCCGCATGGGCTGCCGCGCTGCTGCCGTCCCTTGCGACGGCGGCCCCCCTGTCCCTGGAGGACGCGCTTCAGCGGGCGACGCAACGCTCCGAAGCCACCCGGGCTGCCCGCGCCGGCGTCGCCAGCGCCACGGCGGCGGCCTCCGCAGCCCCGCAGCTTCCCGACCCCACGCTGCGCATCGGTGTCGACAACCTGCCCGCGACGGGCTCGGATCGTTTCCACACCACGCGCGACTCGATGACGATGAAGCGCATCGGCATCAGCCAGGAATGGCTGTCCGCCGACAAGCGCGCCGCGCGGCAGGCCGCCGCCGAGGCGTCGGTCGGGCTGGAGGCCGTGCGGGTGCAGGCCGCCGTGGCCGACACCCGCCGGCAGGCCGCGCTCGCCTACGTGGACGCCTTCTACGCCGGCGAGAGCATCAAGCTCGCGCGGCGCATGGAACACCATGCGCACGAAGAACTGGAGGCCTCGCGCGCACGCCTCTCGTCGGCCGCGGGGAACAGCCAGGACGTGCTGGCGCTGGCCGGCGCCAGAGGCATCGCGGAAGACGAGACGGCCGACCTCCTGCAGCAGCTGGAAGCCGCCAGCGTCGCCTTCCAGCGCTGGGTCGGCGTGCCGCCCGACGAACTGCGGTCTCCGGGCGCTATCGCCGTGCCGTCCGAAGCGGCCTATGTGGCCGCGCACCCCACGGTCGCAGCCATGCAGCGCGATGTCGACGTGGCCAGGCAGACGGCGGCCGTCACTGCGTCCAATCGCAAGCCGAACTGGACCTGGGAGGTCGCCTATGGCCAGCGCACCGGCTACGCCGACATGGTGTCGGTGGGCCTGAGCATTCCGCTGCCCGTCGCACCCGGCGAACGGCAGGACCGGGACACCGCCGCCAAGCTGGCCTTGGTCGAGAAAGCCGAGGCCGACCTGGCCGAAGCCACCCGGGCCGCGACCGCCGAGTACCAGGCGCTGCGCAGCGATGCGCAACGGCTGCAGCAACGCATCGACCGCTACCGCACCGGCGTGGTCGTTCCGGCCGGCCAGAGAACGGCGGCCGCAACGGCGGCCTACCGTTCCAACCAGGGCAGCCTCGTCACGCTGTTCGAGGCGCGCCATGCCGAAGTCGAAGCGCAGCGCAAGCTGCTGACGCTGCAGCGCGACCTGGCCAGAACCCACGTCCAACTGGCCTTCCGGCCGCTCACCACCGAGGGGGCCCCATGAACCGTACACGCACGATCGGCGCAGCGTTGCTGACCGCCCTGTTGCTCGGCGCAGGCGCCTTCTACCTGGGGCGCACGACAGCCCCGTCCACGGAGGCGTCGGCGACCACGCCGTCCACCCCGGACGGCCGCAAGGTCCTCTACTGGCACGACCCCATGGTGCCGGGCCCGCGCTTCGACAAGCCCGGCAAGTCGCCTTTCATGGACATGCAGCTGGTGCCCATGTACGCCGACAGCACCACCGGCACGGGCAGTGCAGGCGGCGTGCAGGTGAGCCCCACGGTCCAGCAGAACCTCGGCATCCGGTATGCCGGCGTGCGGCGGGCGCAAACCTCCGCGTCCTTCGACGCGGTCGGTGCCGTGCAGTTCGACGAGCGCCTCAATGTCGTCGTGCAGACGCGCGTGGCGGGCTACGTTGAGCGCCTGTCGGTCCGCGCGCCGATGGAGCGCGTGCGCAAGGGGCAGGCGTTGGCGACGGTCTTCGCGCCTGAATGGCTGGGCCCGCAGAACGAGTGGCTGGCCCTCAAGCGATCGGGCGTTTCCGCCGACCTCGTCGCGGCCGCGCGTGATCGCATGCGGGCGCTGTCCATCCCCGCCGAGCTCATCCGCCGCAGCGAGGAGACCGGCACGGCGCAGGCGCGCTACGTGCTCACCGCACCGTCCGACGGCGTGGTGGCCGAGCTGGGCGTGCGCGAAGGTGTCGCGGTCACGCCCGGCATGACGCTGTTCCGCATCGCGGGCCTGGAGAAGGTCTGGGCGGTGGCCGAGATTCCGGAAGCGCAGGCCGTGCGGCTCGCGCGCGGCCAGAAGGTCAGGGCAGTCCTCCAGGCCGACGCCGCCCAGTCGTTCGACGGCACGCTCGACGAGATCCTGCCCGAGGTCAACGCAGCCACCCGCACCCTGAAGGCCCGCTTCGAGGTCGACAACCGGCGCGGCACGCTCACGCCCGGGATGCTGCTGCGCCTACAGGTGAAGGGGCCCACCAGCACCCGGCTCGTCGTGCCGTCCGAAGCCGTCATCCGCACGGGCAAGCGCGCGGTCGTCATCGTGCGCAAGGCCGATGGCGCGTTCGAGCCGCGCGACGTGTCGCCGGGCGCGGACCTGGGCGACGACACCGAGATCGTCTCGGGCCTGAGTGAAGGCGAGCAGGTGGTGGCCAGCGGCCAGTTCCTCATCGACTCGGAGGCCCGGCTGCGCTCGGTGCTGGGCAGCATGGCATCGCCTGCCGTCACGGCCGCCACGCCGGCCGCCGTGCTGCACCTGGCCGAAGGCAAGGTCGAAAGCGTGGCGCCCGACGGCCTCACGATCTCGCACGGCCCCGTCGCGACGCTCAAGTGGCCATCGATGACGATGGGCTTTGCGAAGGCATCGCCCGAGGCGTTCCCGGACATCCGGCCCGGCGACCTGGTCCGCTTCGAGTTCAAGGAAGGCGGTCCCACGGGCTACGAGCTGGTCTCCGTGCAGCGCATGCCACAGGGTGCCAAGCGATGATCGCCGCCGTCATCCGCTGGTCGATCGGCAACCGCTTCCTGGTGCTGATCGCGACCCTGTTCCTGGTGGCCGCCGGGTGGTGGTCGGTGGCGCGCACGCCGCTCGATGCGCTGCCCGACCTGTCGGACACGCAGGTCATCATCCGCACGCCTTTCCCCGGCAAGGCGCCCCAGGTGGTCGAAGACCTCGTCACCTACCCGCTGACCACCACCATGCTCAGCGTGCCCGGCGCCAAGACCGTGCGCGGCTATTCGTTCTTCGGCGATTCGTTCGTCTACGTGCTGTTCGACGACAAGACCGACCCGTACTGGGCGCGCTCGCGCGTCGTCGAGTACCTGAACCAGGTGCAGGGCAGGCTCCCCGCCGGCGCGAACGCCTCGCTGGGCCCCGATGCCACGGGCGTAGGCTGGGTCTACGAGTACGCACTGGTCGACCGCACGGGCACGCGCGACATCGGGCAGCTGCGCGCGCTGAACGACTGGTTCCTCAAGTTCGAACTGAAGACCGTGCCCGACGTGGCCGAGGTCGCGAGCATCGGCGGCATGGTGCGCCAGTACCAGGTGGTGCTCGACCCCGACCGCATGCGCGCGCTGGGCATCACGCAGCAGGCGGTCGTGGCGGCGCTGCAGAAGGCCAACCAGGCCTCGGGCGGCTCGGTCGTCGAACTCGCCGAGGCCGAGTACATGGTGCGTTCGCGCGGCTACCTGCGTTCGCTGGACGACTTCCGCACCATCCCGCTGGCCGTGACGGGCGCCACGCCGGTGCTGCTGCGCGACGTGGCCACCGTGCAGATCGGCCCCGAGATGCGCCGCGGCATCGCCGAACTCGACGGCGAGGGCGAAGTGGCGGGCGGCGTGATCGTCATGCGCTCGGGCAAGAACGCGCGCTCGACCATCGAGGCCGTCAAGGCCAAGCTCGAGGCGCTCCAACCCGGCCTGCCGCCGGGCGTCGAGATCGTGCCGACCTACGACCGCTCGCTGCTGATCGATCGCGCCGTCGACAACCTGCGCGGCAAGCTGATCGAGGAGTTCATCGTGGTGGCGCTGGTCTGCGCGGTCTTCCTGTTCCACCTGCGTTCGGCGCTGGTGGCGGTGGTGGCCTTGCCGATCGGCGTGCTGGCGGCCTTCATCGTGATGCACTGGCAGGGCGTCAACGCCAACATCATGTCGCTGGGCGGCATCGCGATCGCGATCGGGGCGATGGTGGACGGCGCCATCGTGATGGTCGAGAACGTGCACAAGCACATCGAGGCCTTCGAGACGGCGCAGGGCCGGCAGCCGACGGTGGTCGAGCGATGGCGACTGGTGGCCGATGCGTCGGTGGAGGTCGGGCCGGCGCTGTTCTTCTCGCTGCTGGTGATCACGCTGTCCTTCGCGCCCGTGTTCTCGCTCGAGGCGCAGGAAGGGCGGCTGTTCTCGCCGCTGGCCTTCACCAAGACCTATGCGATGGCGGCTGCGGCGGGCCTGTCGGTGACGCTGATTCCGGTGCTCATGGGCTACCTGGTGCGCGGGCGCATTCCGCACGAAGGCGCCAACCCCGTGAACCGCTTCCTGATGGCCGTGTACCGGCCTGCGCTGGAGCTGGTGCTGTGCTTTCCCAAGGGGACGCTCGCCGTCGCCGCGGTGCTGCTGGCGCTGACCGTGGTGCCGCTGCTGCGCCTGGGCGGCGAGTTCATGCCGCCGCTGGACGAGGGCGACCTGCTCTACATGCCTTCGGCGCTGCCCGGGCTGTCGGTGTCGAAGGCCGCCGAGCTGCTGCAGCAGACCGACCGCCTCATCAAGACCGTGCCCGAGGTCGCGCGCGTGTTCGGCAAGGCCGGCCGCGCGGACACCGCGACCGACCCGGCGCCGCTCGAGATGTTCGAGACCACGGTCCAGTTCAAGCCGAGGAGCGAGTGGCGCGCCGGCATGACGCCCGACCGGCTGATCGAGGAACTGGACCGCGCCGTCAAGGTGCCGGGCCTGACCAACGTGTGGGTGCCGCCCATCCGCAACCGCATCGACATGCTGGCCACGGGCATCAAGAGCCCGGTCGGCATCAAGGTAGCGGGGGCGGACCTGGCCTCCATCGACACGCTCACCACGCAGATCGAGGCGGCGGTGAAGGGCGTGCCCGGCGTGTCGTCGGCGCTGGCGGAGCGGCTCACCGGCGGGCGCTACATCGACGTCGATGTCGACCGGCTCGCCGCCGCGCGCTACGGCCTTTCGGTGGCGGACGTGCAGGCCGTGGTGTCCACGGCCATCGGCGGCGAGAACGTGGGCGAAGTGATCCAGGGCCGCGAGCGCTATCCGATCAACGTGCGCTACCCGCGCGAGATCCGCGATTCGCTGGAGCGGCTGCGGCAGCTGCCCTTCGTGACGGAGAAGGGCGCACAGCTGCTGCTCGGCGACGTCGCGCGCATCACCATCGAGGACGGCCCGCCGATGCTGCGCAGCGAGAACGCGCGGCTGTCGGGCTGGGTCTACGTCGACGTGCGCGGGCGCGACCTGCGCTCCGCCGTCCACGACATGCAGGCGGCGGTCGACCAGGCCGTGAAGATGCCGGCGGGCTATGCGGTGTCATGGTCCGGCCAGTTCGAGTACCTGGCGCGCGCGACCGAGCGGCTGAAGCTGGTCGTGCCGGCCACGCTGGCGGTCATCTTCGTGCTGCTGTACCTGCTGTTCCGCTCGTTCGCCGATGCGGCCCTCGTGATGGCGGCCGTGCCGTTCTCGCTCGTCGGCGGCTTCTGGCTCATCTGGGCGCTGGGCCATTCGATCTCGGTGGCGACGGCGGTCGGCTTCATCGCGCTGGCGGGCGTGGCGGCCGAGTTCGGCGTGGTGATGCTGGTCTATCTGAAGAACGCGCTGGCACGGCGCCTCGACGCCGGCGAGCCGATGAACGACGAGACGCTCCTGGCCGCGATCCGCGAAGGCGCCGTGCTGCGCGTGCGGCCCAAGGCCATGACCGTGGCGGTCGTGATGGCCGGCCTGCTGCCCATTTTGTGGGGCAGCGGCACCGGCTCGGAGGTCATGACCCGCATTGCCGCGCCCATGGTGGGCGGCATGGTCACCGCGCCGCTGCTGAGCATGCTGGTCGTGCCCGCGGCCTGGTATCTGCTGCGCCGTCGCGCCCCTTTGTCGTCTGCTGTTTCCAACCCCCCATCCCACCCAGGAGCCACTTCATGAACTTCCTCCATCCCCTTGCCTTCGCACTGATCGCCGGCCTGGCCGGTGCCGCCCAGGCCCAGGCGCCGAAGAGCGACCCACCATTCGTGAAGGCGCCCGCGCCGGGCATGCTGACTGATGCGGTGGTCCAGAAGATCGACCCGGCCCGCGGCCTGATTGTGTTGAAGCACGGCGACATCCCCAACCTGGCGATGCCGCCGATGACGATGGGTTTCGATGTGGCCGAGAAGCAGATGCTTGAACAGGTCAAGCCCGGCGACAAGGTCCGGTTTCATGTCGAGGTGGTGAAGGGCAAGCCGACCGTCACGCACCTCGAGGCTGCGCGCTAGGTGCCGAACCGGCCTGCGTCGCCCGGCTGCAGCGCGGCCGCGGCCAGCCCCTGCAGCACGTCGCCCACCACGATCACCGCCGGGCTGGCCAGCCCGGCTTCGGCGATGCGGGCCTGCAGGCCCTGCAGCGTGGTCACGAGGTGGCGCTGGTGCGGCAGGCTCGCGTGCTGCACCACGGCCACGGGCGTGTCGCCCGGCAGGCCGTGCAGCAGTTCGCGCTCGATGTGGCTGGCGCCCGAGACGCCCATGTAGATCACGAGCGTGAGGCGTGCGTTGTGCGCCGTGGCGGCCAGCGCGCGCCAGTCGGTCGGGTCTTCGGCCGCGCCGGCGCCGGTCTTGGCGTGGCCGGTGACGAAGACCACGCCCTGCGCATGGTCGCGGTGGGTAAGCGGCACGCCCAGCGAGGTCACGGCGGCCAGGCCGGCGGTGATGCCGTTGACCACCGCGCATTCGATGCCGGCCTCGCGCAGGTGTTCCACCTCTTCGCCGCCGCGCCCGAAGATGAACGGGTCGCCGCCCTTGAGGCGCACCACGGTCTCGCCTTCGCGCACGGCCGTGATCATGAGCCGTTCGATGAACGCCTGCGGCGTGCTCTTGCAGCCGCCGCGCTTGCCCACGTGCACGATGCGCGCGCCGGGCCGGGCGTAGGCCTGGAGCACGGCGTCGTTCACGAGGTCGTCGACCAGCAGCACCGTGGCGGCCTGGATCGCCTTGACGGCCTTGACGGTCAGCAGCTCGGGGTCGCCGGGGCCGGCGCCCACCAGCGTGCAGCGGCCGGTGATGAGGGGGGAGGGGGTGTTCATGCGTGGGAGGCCAGTTCGGTGATGTGCCTGACTTGCGTCGCGATGGCTTCGGGCACGGGAAGCTCGCCGGCCAGCACGCGCCGCGTGTACTCGGCCGTGGTGGCGACGTCGATTTCTTTCGGCAGGCCGGGCACGTCGGCGGCGGTGCCGGCGGCCTGGGCCTGGAGTTCGCTGCGCACGCCGCGCACGAAGCCGTCGATCTGCGCGGTGCGGCGCGGGTCGGAGACCACCTCGCCTTCGAGGCCGCGCGAGAGCAGGGCGGTCATGCCCGTGAGCTCGAAGGTCTCGCCCATCGTGCGCGCGTATTCGGGGTGCGTGTAGCTGGCCACCACCACGCAGGGGCCGGTGGTCGGGCGCATCAGCTTGACCACGCTGTGGCCGGGGTTGCGCAGGCCGACCACGCGGCGCACGTCGAGCAGGCGCTTGAGCGCGGGGTTCAGCAGCTCGGTCGGGGCAAAGCCCACCTGGCCGGCGGCGATCGGGGTGAGCGTGGTCATCGGGGGCATGTCCAAAGCTGAAAGCACGTTCGATGCCAGTACGCGCGAGGTTTCGCTCGCGCTGCCGTGCACCAGCACCGCCAGGCCTTCGCGCGCCAGCAGCAGCGCCAGGAGCGGCGTGAGCACCGGCAGCTTGCGCGCGCCGTTGTAGCTGGGCAGCACGATCAGCGGGCCGCCGCGGGTCGTCACGGGGTTCAGGCGCGCATGCGTGGCGTCGAGAAAACCGGCCATCTCCTCGGGCGTCTCGCCCTTGATGCGCATCGCGAGGCAGAAGCCGCCGATCTCCAGGTCGGTGACCGTGCCGTCCAGCACCTGGCCGAACAGGTCGCAGGCCTGCTCGCGCGTGAGCGGACGGGCGCCCCGCGCGCCGCGGCCGATTTCCTTGATGTAGTGGCTGATTCCCATGGGTAGGCGGATTGTCCCGCAACGCTTATGCCGGAATGTGAGTCGGCTTATGCCCCCACGGCCAGTGCTTCGGCCGGGGTGGCCCGCACCATGCGCTTGAGCTCCGGCACGCACGACCCACAGTTGGTGCCGCACTTCAGCGCCCCCTGCAGCGCCGCCAGCCGCTCGTCGGCGCTGCCGGTGCAGCGCACCAGCTCGGCCTCGATGGCGCGGTCGGTCACGTTGAAGCAGGCGCACACCGGCTTGCCGCGCGACTGCACAGCCACCGGCGCGCGGGCGCCCGGCGACAGCAGCAGGCGGCCGTAGCTCTGGGCTGGCAGTTCCTCGCGCAGCAGGGTGGCGATCCAGGCTTCGGCGCTGGTGTCGCCGCCCAGCAAAAAGGCTTCGAGCCCGGCGCTGCCGTCGGCGCGGCGCGCCAGCCGCGCGGCGCGCCGCTGGCCGCGGCGGTGGTCGGCGTAGCGCAGGGTGTCGGCGGTCTGCAGGCCCAGCAGGGCTTCGATTTTTTCGACCAGCGCGGCGTCGGGTGCGTCGTGCGCGGCGGCGCGAAAGAGCACGCCACTGCGCTCTTCGCCCTGCGCGTTGCTCGCGAACGGCACGCAGGTGGCGAAGGGGAACAGCGCCATCAGCGGCTGCAGTGCGCGCTGCGCCGTGAGCGCGTCGCCGGCGGGCAGCCAGGCCATGGCCAGCAGCGACCACGGCAGCTCGGCCTTGAGGATCTTCACCGGCGTGTGCTTGAGCTCGGGCTGCTTCGAGGTGGGGCAGTAGGCCGGCGTGGTGAGCGCGTTGATGCCCGCGAGCCGCACGCCGGTCGACGAGCAGCCGCTCAGGTACTCCTCGCCCCAGTGCATGGCGACGAAGGCCTGGCTCATACCGATCTCGGCGCTGGCGCGCGCGGGCAGCAGGATCGAGCCGCGCTTGGACGTGAGGTGCACCAGGTCGCCCTCGGCGATCTGGCGGCGCGCCATGTCCTGCGCGTTCATCTGCACCACGGGCTCGGCCACGTGGCCGAACAGTTTGCCGACCGTGCCGGTGCGGCTCATGCCGTGCCACTGGTCGCGCAGCCGGCCGGTGTTCAGCGAGAAGGGAAAGCGCGCCTCGCGCGCCTCGGCCACGGGCTTGTAGGGCGTGTCGACGAAGCGGGCGCGGCCGTCGGGCGTGGGGAACACGCCGTCTTCGTACAGGCGTACGCGGCCGGTGCGCTCGCCTTCCTTCAGCGGCCATTGCTGCGGGCCGGCGTTCTCGAGCATCGCGTAGCTCAGGCCGGTGATGTCGAGGTCGCGCCCGCGCGTGGATTCGCGGTGCTCGTTCCAGACCGACTCGGCGCTCTCGTACGGGAACAGCGTGAAGCTGCGGCCCAGCTGCGCTTCGAGCCGGCGCGCGAAGGCCACGCCGATCGACCAGTCGTTGCGCGCCTGCCCCGGTGCGGGCACGGCCGGGCGCACGCGCGAGATGCGGCGCTCGCTGTTGGTCACGGTGCCTTCCTTCTCGCCCCAGGTGGTGGCGGGCAGCAGCAGGTCGGCGAAGGCGCAGGTGGCGGTGGTGGCGAAGGCTTCCTGCACCACGACGAACTCGGCGCGTTCGAGCGCGCGGCGCACCGTGGCCTGGTCGGGCATCGATTGCGCGGGGTTGGTGCAGGCGATCCACAGCGCGCGGATCTCGCCGTCGGCCGCGGCCTGGAACATCTCCACGGCCGTCTTGCCGGGCTTGTCGGGCACCGAGGGCACGCCCCACAGCGCGGCCACTTCGGCGCGGTGCTCTGGGTTCGCCAGGTCGCGGTGCGCGCTCAGCAGGTTGGCCAGGCCGCCCACCTCGCGCCCGCCCATCGCATTGGGCTGGCCCGTGAGCGAGAACGGGCCCGCGCCGGGCTTGCCGATCTGGCCCGTGGCCAGGTGCAGGTTGATGAGCGCGGCATTCTTCGCCGTGCCGCTGGACGACTGGTTCAGGCCCTGGCAATACAGGCTCAGCGTGGCGGGCGAGGTGGCGAACATGCGCGCCGCCGCGAGCAGGTCGTCCTTCGGAATGCCGCACACCTGCGCGACGGTGTCGGGCGTGCAGTCGCGCACCGTGGCCTTGAGAGCGTCGAAGCCGTTGGTGCGGGCCGCGATGTAGGCGGTGTCGGTCCAGCCTTCCCACAGCATCAGGTGCAGCATGCCGTGGAACAGCATGACGTCGGTGCCGGGCTGGATCGGCAGGAACAGGTCGGCGATCTCGACCGTGTCGGTGCGGCGCGGGTCGGCCACGACGATCTTCAGCCCCGGGTTCGCGGCCTTCGCGTCCTCGATGCGGCGAAACAGGATGGGGTGCGCCCACGCCGTGTTGCTGCCCACGATGAACAAGCACTCGGCGTGCTTCAGGTCGTCGTAGCAGGCCGGCGGCGCGTCGGCGCCCAGCGTCTGCTTGTAGCCGGCCACCGCGCTGCTCATGCACAGGCGCGAGTTGGTGTCGATGTTGTTGGTGCCGACCAGGCCCTTGGCCAGCTTGTTGAAGACGTAGTAGTCCTCGGTGAGCAGCTGGCCCGACACGTAGAAGCCGACCGCGTCGGGGCCGTGGTCGCGCACCACCTGCGCGAACTTGCCGGCGGCGAGGTCGAGCGCGTGGTCCCACGTCATGGGCGCGGGCGCCTCCTTGCGCGCGAGGCGCTGCAGGGGCTGCAACAGCCGCGTCTGGCGCGTGACGGTCGCGCTGGCCGTGAGGTGCAAGGTCGAGCCCTTGGTGCACAGGCGGCCGAAGTTCGCCGGGTGGTCGGGGTCGCCGCGCACGCCGGTGATCTGGTCGCCCTGCGATTCGATGATCACGCCGCAGCCGACGCCGCAGTACGGGCAGGTGGAGCGCGTCTCCTGGGTCATGCGGGCCTCAACCTTCTTCCGGGGACAGGAGCGTCACGACGGCCAGGCGCTGCGGCCCGGCGACCGGGCGCTCCAGGTCGAGCGCGTGCGTGGCCAGCTCGCCGGCGTCCAGGTGCACCACGCCGTCTTCCAGCTTCACCGCGAACTTCGGCGTGCAGCCTTCGTCGGGCGAGCGGGCGCAGCCGTCGTCCAGGCCGATGGCCCAGTTGTGCAGCGGGCAGGCCACGCTGGTGCCGAACACGATGCCCTGGCTCAGCGGGCCGCCCTTGTGCGGGCAGCGGTCGAGCAGCGCGAAGACCTGGTCCTCGGCATTGCGGAACACGGCCACGTCCAGGCCGGCGGGCCGCATCACGCGGCGGGCGCCGAGCACGGGGATGTCGTCGAGGCGGCAGATGGCTTTCCAATCGCTCATGGTGGGGCTCTCTTGTCTTGTCTTGGGGTCGGGCGCGGATCAGGTCTTGATCTCGGCGTACAGGCCGGTCACGCGGTCCATGATCGCGAGCAGGTTCTCGCTGCTCACGAACACGTCGGACATCAGCGCGGGCGAGGCGCCCGCACCGTCCAGGCGCTGCAGGCCGCGGTTGAAGAACATCCATTGCGCGTCGGCCAGCACCAGCTCCTGGCGGATCTGCGCGGTGGCCTCGGGCGCGTTGCGCAACAGCTCGAGCGCGGCCAGGAATTCGGTGCGCGCCTTGGCGATCTCGGCGGTGCTGCCGGCCGGGTCGATCTGCATCGCCGCGGCCAGGTAGCACTTGGCCATGCGCTGCGACAGCATGCGCTGGCGCCCCGCGATGTTGACCAGCCGCCCGACCGGCTTGCCCGAGGCCGCCTCGTACTGCGCCGTGCCCTGGTGGGCCAGCGCGAGCACGGCGGCGTCGAGCGCCACCACCCGCGCGGCGGCCTCCCGGCCGGGCGCTGCGTCGGCCAGCTCGGTGCGGAACGCGCGCCAGGCGCCGTCCAGGCCGTCGTAGGTGGCGCGCAGCGTTGGCGTGGGCGCAAAGGCCTTGAGCTCGCCGAGCTGGCGCTCGAACAGCGCCACCGAGCGGTCGAGCACCTGCTGCGCGCTGCGCGGCTCCACCTTCTGCACCAGCGCCAGGTAGGCCTTGCTCGCGCGCTGCGACAGCATGCGCTGGCGGCCGGCCTTGTTGATGGCGTCGTTGAGGTCGGCCACCTGCGCGCGGGCGCCCACCGGGGCGAGTGCGGCGAGGGCGGAAGAAGCAATGAAGAGTCGTCGTTTCAAGCGGTCGCTCCGATCACACGCTCAGCGGCGCAAACTGCCGCACATCCACCGAGGCTTGCGCCGATTCGAACCACGGGTCGGGCTCGCCGTCGAGCGCGAACTGCAGCCGCTCCCACAGCGCCTGGCGGCCTTCGGCGTCTTCGAGGATCTTCTTCTTCACGTAGTCCAGGCCCACGCGGCCGATGTAATGCACCGTGCGCTCCAGGTACCAGCCTTCCTCGCGGTACAGCTGCAGGAAAGCGCCGGCGTGTTCCATCACTTCCTCGGCGGTCTTCACCTTCACGAGGAACTGCGCCACCTCGGTCTTGATGCCGCCGTTGCCGCCCACGTACAGCTCCCAGCCCGAGTCGACACCGATCACGCCCACGTCCTTGATGCCGGCCTCCGCGCAGTTGCGCGGGCAGCCCGACACGGCCAGCTTGACCTTGTGCGGCGAGTACATGGCCCACAGCGCGCGCTCCAGGTCCTTGCCCATCTGCGTGGAGTCCTGCGTGCCGAAGCGGCACCACTCGCTGCCCACGCAGGTCTTCACCGTGCGCAGCGACTTGGCGTACGCAAAGCCGCTGGGCATGCCGATGTCCTTCCACACGCCTTCCAGGTCTTCCTTCTTCACGCCCAGGAGGTCGATGCGCTGGCCGCCCGTGACCTTGACGGTCGGGATCTTGTACTTGTCGGCCGCGTCGGCAATGCGGCGCAGTTCGTCGGGCGTGGTGTGGCCGCCCCACATGCGCGGAATGACGGAGTAGGTGCCGTCCTTCTGGATGTTGGCGTGGCTGCGCTCGTTGATGAAGCGGCTCTGCGGATCGTCCTTCGCCTCTTTCGGCCAGGTGCTGATGAGGTAGTAGTTGACAGCCGGGCGGCAGGTGGCGCAGCCGTTGGGCGTGCGCCAGCCCATGCCGCGGTACACGTCGGCGTGCGTGAGCCAGTGCTCCTTGCGGATCGCGTCGCGCACGTCCTGGTGGCTCATGTCGGTGCAGCCGCAGATCGCCTTCTTCTTCGGCGTGGCCGAGTAGTCGCCGCCCGCGGTGAACATCAGGATCTGCTCGACCAGCCCGGTGCACGAGCCGCAGCTGGCGCTGGCCTTGGTGTGCTTCTTCACCTCGTCGAGCGTGAACAGGCCCTTCTCCTTGATGGCCTTGCAGATGGTGCCCTTGTTCACGCCGTTGCAGCCGCACACCTCGGCGTCGTCGGGCATGCTCGCGGCCTTGCTGTGGCCCTCGTGACCGGTGTCGCCGATGTTCGATTCGCCGAACATCAGCTTGTCGCGGATGTCGTGCACGCTGCGGCCGTCGCGCAGCAGCTTGAAGTACCAGCTGCCGTCCACCGTGTCGCCGTACAGGCAGGCGCCGATCAGCTTGTCGTCCTTGAGCACCAGTTTCTTGTAGACGCCGCCGAAGGGGTCGCTCATGACGATCTCTTCGGTGCCTTCGCCGCCCATGAACTCGCCGGCGCTGAACAGGTCGATGCCCGTCACCTTGAGCTTGGTGGACGTGAGCGAACCGAGGTAGCGGCCGATGCCGAACTGCGCCAGGTGGTTGGCCGCCACCTTGGCCTGCTCGAACAGCGGCGCCACCAGACCGTAGGCGATGCCGCGATGCGCCGCGCATTCGCCCACCGAGTAGATGCGCGCATCGGTCACGGTCTGCATCGTGTCGGTGACGACGATGCCGCGGTTGCAGTGCAGGCGCATCTTCTCGGCCAGCTCCACATTGGGGCGGATGCCCACGGCCATCACCACGAGGTCGGCCGCGACCTCGGTGCCGTCCTTGAAGCGGATGGCCTTCACGCGGCCGTCGTCGCCCCCGACGAGGTCCTGCGTCTGCGCGCCCATGAGGAACTTCAGGCCCCGGTCTTCGAGCGACTTCTGCAGCAGCTTGCCCGCCACGTCGTCCAGCTGGCGCTCCATGAGCCAGGGCATGACGTGCACCACCGTCACGGTCATGCCGCGCAGCATCAGGCCGTTGGCGGCTTCGAGCCCGAGCAGGCCGCCGCCGATGACCACGGCGTTCTTGTGCGTGCGCGCGGTCTCGATCATGTAGTCGGTGTCGGCGATGTCGCGGTAGGCGATCACGCCCTTCAGGTCCTTGCCGGGCACGGGCAGCATGAAGGGGTTGGAGCCGGTGCACATCAGCAGGCGGTCGTAGGGCGCCTCGGTGCCATCTTCCGCGCGCACGATGCGGTTCACGCGGTCGACTTCGACCACCTTCTTGCCGGCGTGCAGCGTGATGTGGTTGTCGCTGTACCACTCCCAGCTGTTGAGCACGATCTCGTCCACCGTCTGCTCGCCCGCGAGCACCGGCGACAGCAGGATGCGGTTGTAGTTGGGGTGCGGCTCGGCGCCGAAGACGGTGATGTCGTACAGGTCGGGCGCGATCTTCAGCAGCTCTTCGAGCGTGCGCACGCCGGCCATGCCGTTGCCGACCATCACGAGTTTCATTTTCTTCATGGGGCGGGACCTTTCAGGGAAATCAACCGAACGACGGCCCGCGGCGCGCGGTCAGAATCGCGCCATGAGCTTTGAAGTGGACATCGGCTACAGCAGCCAGCGCGGGCCGCGCGACGCGAACGAGGACTTCGCCGGCACGGTGCATGCGCCGGCCGGCGACGAGGCACGCGGGCTCATCGCGGCGATTGCCGACGGGGTCTCGAGCGGCGGACGCGGCCGCGAGGCGGCGCAGACCACGGTGATGGGTTTGCTGGCGGACTACTTCGCCACGCCCGCGACCTGGGAGCCGACCGCCGCGCTCGACCGCCTGATCGGCGCGCAGAACGGCTGGCTCGCCGACCACAACCGCCGGCGCCAGGGCAAGCAGGAGGGCGCCGGCACGGCGCTCACCACGCTCACCGCGCTGGTTCTGCACGGCCAGAGCTACACGCTGGCCCACGTGGGCGACACGCGCGCCTGGCGCGTGCGCGCCGACGGCGAGCCCGCGCAGCTGCTCACGCAGGACCACGCCTTCGACCACCCCGACATGCGCAGCCGGCTCACGCGCGCCATCGGCCTGGACGACCAGGTGCGCGTCGACTACCTGCAGGGCGACGTGCGCGTGGGCGACTGCTTCGTGCTCAGCACCGACGGCGTGCACGGCGTGCTCAAGCCGCAGCAGGTGGCCGCGCTCGCGCTGCAGGGCGACGCCGAGGCCGCGAGCGAGGCGCTGGTGCAGGCCGCGCTGGACGCCGGCACGCGCGACAACGCGACCGCGCTGGTGATCCGCGTGGTGGGGCTGGACGCGCGCCAGCTCGACGACGAACTCGGCGACGGCCGCCGCCTGGCGCCGCCGCCGTGGCTCAAGGTGGGCGACGTGCTCGACGGCTACGTCGTCACCGGCCTGGTGGCCGACACCGGCGTGCACCTGCTGTACCAGGCGCGCCATCCGGTCACGCGCGAGCTGGTCGCGCTCAAGACCCTGCACCCGTCGCGCGCCGGCGACCCGCAGGAGCGCGCGATGCTGGCGCACGAGGCCTGGCTGGGGCAGCGCGTGGGGCAGGGCGGCGGCTTCGTGCGCGTGCACGAGCGCGCACCCGACGCCAGCGCGCTGTACATCGTGTTCGACTGGCACGGCGGGCGCACGCTCGAGCAGATGCGCAAGGACGGCACGCGCGGCACTGTGACCGAGGTGGTCGCCGCGGCCATCGAGGTGAGCCGTGCACTCGGGCGGCTGCACCGCCACGGCGTGGTCCACCGCGACATCAAGCCCGGCAACCTGCACCGGGGCGACGACGGGCGCTGGCGCATCCTCGACCTGGGCGTGGCGATCTCGGGCCGCGAAGGCGCGGCGCAGCGCGAGCTGCACGCGGGCACGCCTAGCTACATCAACCCCGAGCAGTGGGAAGAAGGCGGCGTGGCCGATGCGGGCAGCGACCTGTTCGCGCTCGGCGCCACGCTCTACCAGTGGCTGGGCGGGCACCTGCCCTACGGCGAGATCGAGCCCTACCAGGTGGCGCGCTACCGGCGCGATCCGGTCGCGCTCTCGCGCCTGCGGCCCGACGTGCCCGTGTGGCTCGACCACCTCGTGCGCAAGGCCGTGGCCCGCGATCCGCGCGAACGCTTCGAGACCGCCGAGGAGATGCTGCTCGCACTGGAGCGCGGCGCCTCGCGCCCCGTGAACGCGCCCGCCGCCACGCCGCTGATCCGCCGCGACCCGCTCGCGCTGTACCAGCTCGCGCTCGGCGTGTCGGTGCTGTTCAACGTGCTGCTCATCGTGTGGCTGCTTTTCCTGCCACGTTGAGCGGGGGCGGGCGGGCAGGGTCATGAGCGGGCGGCCTTGCGAACGGGCGAGGGCTTGGCGACCGCAGGGGCCGGCGTGACGCGCGCGCGTCCGCCTTTTTCGGCCCAGGTGCGCGTCCAGCGGATCTGCATCACGCGCATCACGCCCAGCATCGCCAGCGAGAGCGCACCGAAGAACACGAAGCCCCAGGCATAGCTGCCCAGGTACTGCTTCGACAGGCCCATGGCGTTGGGCACCAGGCCGCCGCCGAGGGCGCCGATCTCGCCGATCATCGAGCCGGCCACCGCCGTGCTCGTGGGCCAGCGCAGCGGCACCAGCTGGAACAGCGCGCCGTTGCCCGCGCCCAGCGCGGCGAAGCAGACGATGAGCAGCAGCGTGGTGAGCGCCAGCGAGCCCGACGAGAAACCCACCAGCACGAGGCCCACGGCCACCACCAGCAGCACCACCGTGAGCGTGTTCACGCCGCCCCAGCGGTCGGACAACCAGCCGCCCACGATGCGCACCGCCGCGCCCATGAAGGCCGCGAGCATCGTCAGCTGGCCGGCCTGCACCTTGCTCACGCCGAACTGGTCGTAGTAGTACGAGGGCAGGAAGGTCGTGAGGCCGATGAAGCCGCCGAAGGTCACGCCGTAGATCAGGCTGAAGACCCAGCCGTCTTTCTCGAACAGGCAGGCGATGTGGGCGCGGAAGCTGCCGTGCGGGTCCACGTCCGGCGGCTCCTTGGCGAAGAACACCATCACGACCATCGGGATGAGGATGGCGACGGCGGCCACGCCGTACACCGCCTGCCAGCCCAGCCAGTTGGCCAGCGGCGGCGCCACCAGCACCGACACGGCCGTGCCCACGTTGCCCGCGCCCACCAGGCCCATGGCCAGGCCCTTGTGTTGCGGCGGGAACCAGCCCGAGCCCAGCGACAGCGCCACGCCGAAGCTCGCGCCGGCGATGCCCAGCAGCACGCCCATGGCGAGCAGGTCGTTGAAGCTCTTCACGAAGAAGAAGCCGAACAGCATCGCCACCGCGATCAGGCCCATCTCGACCAGCGTGGCCTTCTTGCGGCCGATGTACTGCGACAGCAGGCCCAGCGGGAAGCGCATGAGCGCGCCCGCGATGATCGGCACCGACAGCATCAGGCCCTTCTGCGCGGGCGAGAGGTTGAAGGTCTCGCCGATGAAGGGCGCCATGGCGCCGTTGAGCACCCAGATGCAGCAGGAGAACGAGAAGTACAGGAAGGCCGCGAACAGGGTCGGACTGTGGCCTGACTGCAAGAAATTCCTGAAACCGGACATGGTGTTCAAAGGTGCAAAAAGCCGCGGCGCGACCGGGAGGCGGCCGTGTCGACGGACAGGGGTGGAGTCGGGGTACCGTCGGCGAATGCCGTCGGCATGGGGGTGAGCCCGGCCTGAGGAGGGCCGGGTTGGATGCAGGAACCTGCAGCCTCACCAAAGCGGTGCTTCGTTACACCGTGCCCCCTTCGATGCAAGAGGCGTGCCTGCGAATGCAGGCTGGCGTGGCCTATGCTTCCCGGGCCTTGCCACACCTTGCCGCCATGTCCCTTCTCGTCGTCCTTTCCCCTGAACCCGCTGAAGGCGAGCCCTTGCCGGCGCCGCTGCAGCAGTCGATCGATGCCGCGGGCGTCGCGGTGCTCGGGCGTGCGGGCTGCCACACGCTGGTGCAGCGCACGCAGGCGCTCGCACCGTCGATGGTCCTGGTGCATCTGGATGCAACAGAGCCGCAGCTCGACGCGCTGCTCGAAGCACTGGCCCCCTGGGGCGGCGCACCGCCGTGCGCCCTGGGCGTGATGAGCGCGCCGCTGGACGGCGCGCAGCACGCAGCGCTCGTGGCCGCGGGCGTGCACGGGTGGGTACCCATCGATGGCGCCGATGCGCTCGCCGCACTGACCGCGCAGGCGCAGGCCCGTTGGACCCGCGAGGCCGCGCTGCGCACCGAACTCGACGCCCTGCGCACCCGCATGGACGAGCGCAAGTGGGTCGACCGTGCCAAGGGCCTGCTGATGTCTGCGCGCGGCATTGGCGAAGACGAGGCCTTCGGCCTGCTGCGCGGCGCCGCGATGCACGCCAACCTGCGGCTGGGCGAGGTGTCGCGCTCGGTCATCGAGGCCGCGCAGTGGGCCGAGGCGATCAACCGCGCGGGCCAGTTGCGCATGCTCTCGCAGCGGTTGGTGCGCGTGGCGGCGCAGCTCGCGGCCGGCATCGACGCACAGCGTGCGCGCGTGCTGCGCACGCAGTCGACCGAGCGCGTGCAGCAGACGCTGGATCATCTGACGGCCCTCGAGCTGGGGCCGGCCGGCGTGCAGGCGCTCGGCGAGGTGCAGGCCGCGTGGCTCGCGCTGGCCGCGCTGCTGACGGCCAAGCCCGCGTCGCAGGGGCTGGCTGCGATCGATGCGCGCGGCGAGGCCTTGCTGTCGGCGGCCGAGTCGCTGACGGACGCGTTGGAGGCCTCGGGTGCGCGGCGCGCGCTGCGCATCGTCAACATCTGCGGACGGCAGCGCATGCGCGCGCAGCGCCTCGCCAAGGACGCCTTGCTGGCCTCGACGCTCGCGGCTGGCGCCTCGCGCGAACGGCTGCTGCCGACCATGAACGAATTCGAAGCCGCGCTGCTGGAGCTGGAGCGTGCGCCGCTCAGCTCGCCCGAGATCCGCGCCGGGCTGGCGAGCGCGCGCGACGAGTGGCTGCGCCTCGTCGGCGGCGTGCAGGCGCTCGACAGCGCCGAGGGGCGCGCCACGCTGGTGCGTTCCAGCGAAGCGCTGGTCGACACCTTCGAGCGCCTGACCGGGTGGTACGAGCACAGCCTGCAGGTCATCATGTCTTGATGCCCGTCGTGCCGCGCCTGCCGGGTCAGGCCGCGGCCTTCTCCACATGCGCCTGGCGCGTGTAGAGAAAGTCGATCACCGCCTTGCGCGCATGCACATAGGCCGGGTCTTCGGCCAATGCGACACGGTTGCGCGGACGCGCGATGTCCACCGCCAGCACGTCACCGATGGTGGCGGCCGGGCCGTTGGTGAGCATCACGATGCGGTCGCTCAGCAGCACGGCCTCGTCGACGTCGTGCGTGACCATGACGACCGTGCTGCGCGTCTTCTGCACGATGGCGAGCAGTTCATCCTGCAGCTTGGCGCGGGTGAGGGCGTCGAGCGCGCCGAAGGGCTCGTCCATCAGCAGCACCTTGGGCTCCATCGACAGAGCCCGCGCGATGCCCACGCGCTGCTTCATGCCGCCCGAGATTTCACCGGGGCGCTTCTGCGCCGCGGGCGTGAGGCCCACCAGCGCGAGCGCCGCGTCGGTGCGCTCGCGCAGCTGCGCCTTGTTCTCGGTGGCCGCGAACACGCGCTCGACGGCGAGGTACACGTTCTCGAAGCAGGTGAGCCAGGGCAGCAGCGAGTGGTTCTGGAACACCACGGCGCGCTCGGGGCCCGGGCCCTTGATCTCCTTGTTGGCGCACAGCAGCACGCCCTGCGTGGGCGTGGTCAGCCCGGCGATGAGGTTCAGCAGCGTCGACTTGCCGCAGCCCGAGTGCCCGATGAGCGTGACGAACTCGCCCTTGGCCACGTTCAGGTTCACGTCGCGCAGCGCGACGAAGCGGCCCTTGGGCGTCTTGAACGCCTGTTCGACGTTGTGGATCTCGATGTACTTCGAATCGTCGTTCATGACTTCACCTCTTCGAACGTGAATGCGGTAGCGAGCTTGATGAGCGCGAACTCCAGCACCAGGCCGACGATGCCGATCACGAAGATCGCGATGATGATGTTGGCGACGTTGAGGTTGTTCCACTCGTCCCACACCCAGAAGCCGATGCCGACGCCGCCCGTGAGCATCTCGGCCGCGACGATCACCAGCCACGCGGTGCCCACGGCCAGGCGCACGCCGGTGAGCATGTAGGGCAGCACGGCGGGAAAGAGGATCTTGGTGAGGATCTTCCATTCGCTGAGGTTGAGCACCTTGGCCACGTTCATGTAGTCGCTGGGCACGCGCTGCACGCCCACGGCGGTGTTGATGACCATTGGCCAGATCGAGCAGATGAAGATGGTCCAGATCGCGGCCGGGTTGGCGCCCTTGAACACCAGGAGGCCGATGGGCAGCCACGCGAGCGGCGACACCGGGCGCAGCAGGCTGATGAGCGGGTTGAACATGCGCGAGAGGAACTCGAAGCGCCCGATGGCGAAGCCGGCCGGAATGCCGACGGCTGCCGCCAGCCCGAAGCCCAGCGCCACGCGCTGCAGCGACGAGAGCACGTTCCAGCCCACGCCCTGGTCGTTCGGCCCCTTGCTGTAGAACGGATCGCTGAACACCGTGAGCGCCTGCTGCCAGGTGGCCAGCGGCGAGGGGAAGCCGGTGGTGCTCTTCATGGCCACGATCTCCCACACCAGCACCAGCAGGCCGAAGCCCAGGAACGGCGGGAGCACGCGCATCCAGAAGGCGCGCAGGTCCAGGGGCGTGCGGGTGCGGGGCGCAGGCGCTGCCGGAGCAACGGCCGCAGCGGGGGCGGGTGCCAGGGGCCTGGACACCACGGGCGCGGTGACCTGCGAGGCCACGGCGTCGAGCGGGGAATGGAAGACAGCGCTGACCATGGTGCGTTTCTCCTCAGACATGGAGCTTGAAAGACTCGGCGTACTTCTTCGGGTCCTTGCCGTCCCAGACGGTGCCGTCGAAGAGCTTGCTGGTGCGCAGCACGTCCTTGGGCACGGGCGTCTGAGTAGCGGCGGCGGCCTGCTTGTAGATGTCGATGCGGTTGATCTCGGTGGCCACCTTCAGGTAGTCGGGGTGCTCCTTCAGCAGGCCCCAGCGCTTGTGCTGCGTGAGGAACCACATGCCGTCCGACAGGTACGGGAAGTTCACGGCGCCGCCGTTGTAGAACTTCATGTGGTTGGGGTCGTCCCAGCTCTTGCCCAGGCCGTTGGTGTAGCGGCCCAGGATGCGCTGGTTGATGGCGTCCACGCTGGTGTTGACGTAGCTCTTGTCAGCAATGGTTTCGGCCATCTTGTTCTTGTTCTGCAGGCCGGTGTCGATCCACTTGCCGGCCTCGAGGATCGCGGCCGTGACGGCGCGCGCGGTGTTCGGGTACTTCTTCGTGAACTCCGCGGTGCAGCCCAGCACCTTCTCGGGGTGGTCCTTCCAGATGTCCTGCGTGGTGATGCCGGTGAAACCGATGCCGTCCATGATCGCGCGCTGGCCCCAGGGCTCGCCCACGCAATAGCCGTCCATGTTGCCCACGCGCATGTTGGCCACCATCTGCGGGGGCGGCACGGTGATGTTCTTCACGTCCTTGAACGGATCGATGCCGGCCGAGGCGAGCCAGTAGTAGAGCCACATGGCGTGCGTGCCGGTGGGGAAGGTGTGGGCGAAGGTGTATTCGCCCTTTTCCTTGGCGATGAGCTTGGCGAGCGAGGCCGCATCGACCGCGCCCTTGTCGGCCAGCTTCTTCGACAGCGTGATGGCCTGGCCGTTGTTGTTGAGGGTCATGAGCACGGCCATGTCCTTCTTCGGGCCGCTCACGCCCAGGTGCATGCCGTAGACCAGGCCGTAGAGCACATGCGCCATGTCGAGGTCGCCGTTCACGAGCTTGTCGCGCACGCCGGCCCAGCTGGCTTCCTTGCTGGGCACGATCTTCACGCCGTACTTCTTGTCGATGCCCAGCACCGAGGCCATCACCACGCTGGCGCAATCGGTCAGCGGGATGAAGCCGATCTTCACTTCTTCCTTCTCGGGCTTGTCCGAGCCCTGGGCCCAGACGGCGGCGCGCAGCGCGGGGTCGATGCCCACGGCGCCGAGGGCGGCGGCCTGCAGCACGCGGCGCCGGCTCAGTTTGGTTTTCAGCAGCAGATCGGACATGGACGGGGCTCCAGAAGTGAAAGACAAAAACGAAAAGGCGTCCGCACCGCGCAGGGGCTGCTCGCGAACGAGCCCTTGCGGGATGGGGACGCCTTTGTCCGGTTCGGTGGGCCGCACCCGCCGTTGGGTGCAACCTGCCTTTGAGACCTTGCGGTCCCGTGCCAAGGACTACGCAAGCGACGTGCCAGCTCGAACCCGCCGTTGGGAGCTATGGAAAAGATAGCTGGCAGGGCGCGCCGGCGCAGGAGAAAGTTCCTGCTGGCTCGCTAACCCGGGCGACGCACAGTTGTTGTGCGCTGCACCAATCCAAGCGGCCCGGGTCAGCGCCGCGGTGCAGGTTCGAGCGGCAGGTAGTCGGCCATGGCCAGCATCGACTCGGCCACGTCGACGAGGCGGCGCTTCTGGTTCATGGCGGTCTGGCGCAGCATCTTGTGCGCCTCGGCCTCGCTCAGGCGTCGGTGCGCCATCAGCAGGCCCTTGGCGCGCTCGACGATCTTGCGTTCGTTGAGCGAGGCGCGCACGGTGTCGAGCTCGTCGCTCATGGCCTGCAGGCGCTGCGACTGCTCCTGGACCATGTCGAGCACCGAGCGCTCGAGGTGGCGCCCGAGCTGCGCCGGCGTGGCGTCCTGCGCCTGCTGGGCATCGTCGAAGAAGAGCGCGCCGCCGGCCTGCGGGGCCAGCGTGCCGAGCAGCTGGCGGTATGCGGCCAGCTCGCTGCGCGCCTGGGCGGTCTTGTGGTCGCACAGCGCGCGCAGGTCGGCCGAGAGGCGGTTCTCGACCGTCTGCATGGCGTCGATGCGCCGCGTGCAGCAGTCGAACCAGGCCTGGCTCAGCAGCGCGTCGGCCGGCACCGACGTGGCGCCCTTGCGGCGCAGGCGCTCGAGTTCGGCGAGCACGGCGTCCGACTGGCTGTCGTGCCACAGCGTGCGCACCGCGTCGCCCGAGAAATCGATGAACACCTGGAAGCAGCGCTCCTGCGACTCGATGAGGTGGCGCCACTGCTGGCGCTGCGCGTCGTCGCCCCGGCCCAGCGCGAGCGCGGCGGCGCCGAAGGCCCGCTCCTGGCCGGCGAACTCCTTGCCCTGCATGAAGTTGAACATCGCCACCAGCAGGCGCGAGATTTCGGGGTCGGTGGCGCCGTCGGCCGCCTCGAACACCACCGCCAGCAGGCCGGCCACCAGCTTGGCGAAGGCGGCCACGGCCTGCGCCGGCTGGAGTTCGAGCGCGTCGATGCGCCGGCGCAGCGCGGGCAGGGCGTCCAGGCCGGGCAGCACCCAGGCGATGCGGCTGAACAGGCGCGCGCCGTGGCCGGCGCCCACCGCGCGGTGGTGCTCGGCCTCAAGCCGGTCGAAGCCGGCGCGCACCTGCTGCTCGAGCGCGAGGCATTCGGCGATCTGCGGGCCGCGCTGGTCGGCAAAGCGCCCGCCGTGCGAGGCCAGGAACACGTTCGACATGCCGCGCTCGCGCTGCAGCGCATGCACGAGCCGCCCGATGGCGCCGACCAGCTCGCTGGTGCGCGCGAGCTGGTCCAGCGCGTCGATCTCGCATCGGCGCGCGGCGATCAGGAAGCTCAGGCCGGAAGTCATTCGTGGGGGCGCAGAAGGGGCGCATCCCGCTCGTGCAACTTCCGTGCCTCGCTTGTCCCTTCGCGGGCGCCGCCGGCGGGCGGCCCCTACACTCGGCGCCATGCTCTTGTTGGGAATCGAATCATCCTGCGACGAGACCGGCGTGGCGCTGGTCGAGTCGCACGGCGACGCGCTGCCGCTGCTGCGTTCGCACGCGCTGCACAGCCAGATCGCCATGCACCAGGCCTATGGCGGCGTGGTGCCCGAGCTGGCCAGCCGCGACCACATCCGCCGCGTGCTGCCGCTCACCGAAGCCGTCATGGCCGAAGCCGGACGCTCGCTGGCCGAGATCGACGTGGTGGCCTACACGCGCGGCCCGGGCCTGGCCGGCGCGCTGCTCGTGGGCGCGGGCGTGGCCTGCGCGCTCGGCGTGGCGCTGGGCAAGCCGGTGCTGGGGGTGCATCACCTCGAAGGGCATCTGCTGTCGCCGTTCCTGAGCGCCGACCCGCCCGAATTTCCGTTCGTGGCGCTGCTGGTGTCGGGCGGCCACACGCAGCTGATGCGGGTCGACGGCGTGGGCCGCTACGAACTGCTCGGCGAGACCATCGACGACGCGGCCGGCGAGGCCTTCGACAAGAGCGCCAAGCTCATGGGCCTGCCGTACCCCGGCGGCCCCTGGCTCGCGAAGCTGGCCGAAGGCGGCGACGCCGCGGCCTTCAAGCTGCCGCGACCGCTGCTGCACAGCGGCGATCTCGATTTTTCGTTTGCCGGCCTGAAGACGGCCGTGCTCACGCAGGCCAAGAAGCTCGGCGACCAGCTCGAGGCGCGCAAGGCCGACCTGGCCGCCTCCACGCAGGCGGCGATCGTCGAAGTGCTGCTGAAGAAGTCGCTCGCGGCGCTGGACCAGACCGGCCTGAAGCGGCTGGTGGTCGCCGGCGGCGTGGGGGCCAACAAGAACCTGCGCGAGCAGCTGAATGCGGCCTGCGCGAAGCGCAAGGTGCGCGTGCACTACCCCGAGCTGCACCTGTGCACCGACAACGGCGCCATGATCGCCATGGCCGCCGCGATGCGTCTGCAATCAGGCCTGTCGCAGGCCTCGGAGCGCTATGCCTTCGACGTCAAGCCGCGATGGCCGATGGCATCGCTGATGACGCCCGAGACGCCGCTGCCGGAAACCGCATAGCCGGCTGCTGCCGTGCACGCCCCAGCGAGGGCAGCGGCAGCACGTCGAGCACGTTGCGCCAGAGCTGGCGCCACTCGGGCCAGTCGTGGCCGCCTTCGGTCGTGAACACGCGCCCCGGGGGCAGGGCGTCGGCCAGCAGCTTGTGGTTGCTGGCAAAGCGGTCGGCCAGGCCGAAACCCAGGTACAGCGGCGGCAGGTCCTGGGAAGGCTTCGGCGCCAGGTACTGCTGGAAGAAGGGCCAGAGCTTGCGGTCGGGTTCCTCGTCGGGCTGCGGCCCGGTGGGCGCCTGCCAGGCGCGCAGGCCGCCGGCCTTCTTGATTTCCGCACCGAGCACGCGGCGCCCGAGGTAGGGCGCCAGCGCCACGATGCCGTCCACCGAGCCCGGGCGCGCCAGTTCGTGGATCAGCGCGCCGAATCCGCCGATGGAAATGCCGACCAGCCAGATCGAGGTGTAGCCCTTGGCCCGCTGGGGCTCGATGACGTCGGCGTGCAGCCGCTCGCTGAGGGTCTGGTCGTAGTAGTAGGAGACGTCCGCATCGACCAGCAGTGCGTCGGCTGCGAGGTGCCGCTCGCGCACGGCGCTGATGAAGCCCTCGCGCTCGAACTCTTCGGGCTTGAGGTAGGCCCCTGGCAGGAAGATCAGGAGCGTGTCGGACCGTTCGTTGTCATTGGCTGACTGCAGGTGCGTTTTCATGGTGCCTTGAGGCACACCCGCTGTCCGCACCGCCCGGGAACTCGATGCGTTTACGAGATGCCCACGAAGAAGAAAGTACTAATAAATCGTCACATCATGTGACGTTATCCGGCACTATTGTGAATACGGCGCTTGTTTAAAGTCAAAACAAGCTGTCACTAACATTTTCTTCGTGGGGGCATCGCCGGGACTAGTTGATCTGCAAGTTCGAAACCTGGCTTGCCGGCACCAGCTTGCCCAGCTTCAGGGTCAGCACGCCGTTCTCCAGCTTGGCTTCGCTGGTGGCCAGGTCGATGGCTTGCGGCAGCTCGTAGGCGAGCTTGATCTGGCGCTTGGCTTCGGCCTTGCTTTCGATGCGGACCACGGCGCCTTCGATGGCCACCGACAGGTCTTCACGCGACAGGCCGGGCACGTCCAGCGACAGGGTCCAGCTCTTGTCGTCCTGCTCGACCAGGGGCGAGCGGCGGGCGCCGGCAAAAGCCTCGTTCACGAAGCGCTCGAAAGCGCGGTCGTGGGCACGGGGAGCGAAATGCGCGCGGTGGGTGGGGGTGAAGAACATGGCGAAAACTCCTGGGTGAATGAACACAATGGGGACATGGAATGTGTGTCCCTTACACTGCGCGGCCTTTCCATCGTGAGTGCCGCTTGACACCTCATCTAGGCGCATCGGCACGCGTTTCAAGACAATGAAAACCCCCTTTATTTGGCGCCGCCAGGCCTTGAAATTCGCAGCGGCGGCGCTATGCGCGACCCCGTTCGCCGGCCTGGCCCAGGCCCCGCAACCCGCCCCGATCCGGCTGGCGCTCATCGAGAGCATGAGCGGCCCGTTTGCCAACACCGGCGAGGCCGTGTTCCGCAACCTGCAGTGGGCCGTGGAGCGTGTGAATGCACGTGGCGGCGTGAAGCTGCCGGGCGGCGCACGGCCGCTGCAACTGGACCGCTACGACAGCAAGGGTCAGAACGAAGAGGCGCTGTCGGCGCTGCGCGCGGCCATGGACGACGGCACCCGCATCGTGCTGCAGGGCAACTCGTCGGTGACGGCCGCGGCGCTGATCGACGCCATCGACAAGAACAACGAGCGCGATCCGTCGCGCCGCGCGATCTTCCTGAACTATTCGGCCGTCGATCCGGTGCTGACCAACGAGCGCTGCAGCTTCTGGCACTTCCGCTTCGACGCCCACGCCGACATGCGCGTGGCCGCGCTGATGGACGTGGTCAAGGACGACGCGGCGCTCAAGCGCGTCTACCTGATCGGCCAGGACTACAGCTTCGGCCAGGCCGTGCTGCGCGAATCGCGCCGCCAGCTGGGCGTGCAGCGCCCCGACGTGGAAATCGTCGGCGACGAACTGCACCCCATGGGCAAGGTGAAGGACTTCGCGCCCTACGCCACCAAGATCCTCGCCAGCGGCGCGCAGGCCGTGGTCACCGGCAACTGGGGCAACGACCTCACGCTGCTCGTGAAGGCCGCGCGCGAGGCCGGTTTCAACGGCAGCTTCTACACCTTCTACGGCAATGCGCTGGGCGCACCGGCCGCCATCGGCGACGCGGGCATCGGCCGCGTGGTCGCCGTGGCCGACTGGCTGCCGAACGTGCAGACGCCACAGTCCGAGGCCTTCTACCGGGCCTTTCGCACGCGCTTTCCGCGCCCGGCCGACGACTACGTGCACATGCGCATGCAGCTTCTGGTCGAGTCGCTCGCGCAGGCGCTGGAACGCGCGGGCAGCACCGAGGCCGTGCCGCTGGCGCGCGCGCTGGAGCAGGCCGACGTGAGCCTGTACGGCCAGCGCGGGCGCATGCGCGCGGCCGACCACCAGTTCCAGCAGCCGCTGGTGGTGGGCGTGATGGACAAGCAGGGCAAGCCCGGCGTGCAGTTCGACGTCGAGGGCTCGGGCTACGGCTTTCGCGTGATCAAGACGATCGCGCCCGAACGCGCCGAGCAGCCCACGTCCTGCAAGATGAAGCGCCCCTGAGGCGCATGACCCCGACAGCACAGGAACTCCCAGACATGCGTGAAGCCATCCACCACCTCGAAGCCTCGAAGATCCGCGAAGTCGCCAATGCCGGCATGGGCCGCGACGACGTGCTCGCCTTCTGGTTCGGCGAGAGCGACGAGGTCACTCCCGAGGTGATCCGCCAGGCGGCCATCGAGTCGCTGCAGCGCGGCGAAACCTTCTATGCGCACAACCTCGGCCTGCCCGAGCTGCGCGAAGCCATCGCGCGCTACACCAGCCGCCTGCACCCGACGGTCGACGCTTCGCGCATCGCCGTCACCTCGGGCGGCGTGAGCGCGCTGATGCTCGCGGTGCAGGCGCTGGTCGATGCGGGCGACGACGTGGTCGCCGTCACGCCCGTGTGGCCCAACCTCACGGCGCAGCCGGCGATCATGGGCGCGCAGGTGCGCACCGTGCCGCTGGTGCCGGTGAACGGGCAGTGGACGCTCGACCTGCCTGCTTTGCGCGCCGCGGTCACGTCGAAGACGAAGCTGCTGATCGTCAACGCGCCGAACAACCCCACGGGCTGGACGATGACGCGCGACGAGCAGCAGGCCGTGCTCGACCATTGCCGCGAAACCGGCACCTGGATCCTGGCCGACGAGGTGTACGAGCGCCTGTACTTCGAGCCCACGCCGAACGGCTGTGCGCCGAGCTTCCTCGACATTTCTACGCCCGACGATCGCCTGGTCGTGACGCACAGCTTCTCGAAGAGCTTCCTCATGACCGGGTGGCGCCTCGGTTGGCTGGTGCTGCCGCCGGCGATGGTCGACGGCATCGGCAAGCTGATCGAGTTCAACACCTCGTGCGCCAGCGTGTTCACGCAGCGTGCCGCCATCGCCGCGCTCGAGCACACGGCCGGCATCACGCCGCGCGTCGTCGCACACCTGAAGCAGTGCCGCGACACGCTGGTGCCACTGCTGGCGGCGGTGCCGGGCGTGCAGGTGGCGCCGGCCAAGGGCGGCATGTATGCCTTCTTCCGGCTCGAAGGTTTCGGCGATTCGCTCGAGCTCGCCAAGCGCCTGGTCGCCGAAGCGGGCCTGGGGCTCGCGCCGGGCAACGCCTTCGCGCCCGAGGCGCAGGGCTGGCTGCGCTGGTGCTTCGCGTCGAAAGACCCGCAGCGGCTGGTGCAGGGCGTCGAGCGGCTGCGCGGCTGGCTGGCCAAGCAGGCGCGCTGAGGCTTTCCGGCATGGCATCGAGGTCCGCGCCTGTCGATGCCGTGCGCATCCGCGGCTCGGCGCTGCCGGGCCTGCAGGCGATCGCGGCCGAATCGAAGCGCAGCTTTCCGCGCCACATGCACGACGTCTTCGGCATCGGCGTGATGGACCGCGGCGGACAGCGCTCGGCCAGCGGGCGCGGCGCGGTCGAGGCGGTGCGCGGCGATGTCATCACGGTGAATCCGGGCGAGGTGCACGACGGCGTCGCGATGCGCGGCGAAGCGCGGGCCTGGCGCATGCTGCATCTGGCGCCCGCGCTGCTGTCGGACGGTGTGCCGCCGGGGTTCGAGCTGACGCGGCCGGTGCTGAGCGATCCGGCGCTGCGGCAGGGCTTCGACCGGCTGTTCGCGGCCGTCGTCGAAGGCGACGACGCGCTGGCGCTGGAGCAGGGCGTGCTGCAACTGCTGCGCGATGCGCCTGGCGCGCGGGCTCCTGAATCGCCACGGCGCGTGGCGCCGGCAGCGATGGAGCGTGCGCGTGCACGCATCGCCGACGACTGCCTCCACGCGCCCACGCTCGGCGAATTGGCGCGCGAGGCCGGTCTGAGCCGCTACCAACTGCTGCGCGGCTTCGCGGCCGCCTTCGGGCTGCCGCCGCATGCCTGGCTGCAGCAATGCCGGCTGTCGCGCGCCCGCCGGCTGATCGCGCAGGGCAGGGCGCTGGCCGATGCCGCGGCCGGCGCGGGCTTCTCTGACCAGAGCCACATGACGCGGGCCTTCGTGCGCTTCCTGGGCTTCACGCCCGGGGCGTACGCGGCGGCGCGCTAGCTCGATTCCTGCAATTTCGTTCAAGACCGCCGCGCCCCTGGCGGGAGACGCTCGCGCTTTCTGCAGAACGGAAGGCGATCAGGATGTCGGAACGAAGCAAGGGAATGTGGCTGTGCGCGCTCGCGATGGTCACGGTCGGCAGCACGGTGGTCGCGAGCAAGCTCATCGCGAGCGGCTTGCCGCCGTTCACGGCGACCGCGCTGCGCTTTGCGCTGGCGCTGCCCGTGTTCGTGGCGCTGATGGGATTCATGCGCGGGCGCTGGCCGCGCCCGGACCGCCACGACGCCGTGCTGCTGCTGTGCCAGGCGGCGGCGGGCAGCGTCGGCTACACGGTGCTGCTGATCCTGGGCGTGCGCTGGGCGCCGGCCGCCGACGCGGGCGTGGTGACCGGCACGCTGCCGGCCATGGCCGCGCTGGTGGCCGTGCTGGCGCTGCGCGAGCGGCCGGGGCGCTACTTGGTGGGCGGGATCGTGCTCGCGAGCCTGGGCGTGCTGGCGATCACGCTGCGCCCGGGCGGGGAGGGCGGTGAGCGCACGTCGACCGCGCTGCTCGGCAACCTGCTGGTGCTGGGGGCGGTGGCGCTCGAGTCGTTGTTCATCCTGCTCAACAAGCGGCTGCGCGTGCCGCTGGCGCCGCTCGTGCAGTCGACGGCGATGGTCGCGCTGGGGCTGCTGCTGTCCGTCGTTCCCGCGTTGCTGGAGCGCGCCTGGCTTCAGCCGGTGCCGGCCGAGGCGCTGGCCGGGGTGGCCTACTACGCGCTGGTGCCAACGGTGGCGGGTTTCCTGCTCTGGTACGCGGGCGCCGCCCGGCTGCGCGGTGCCGAGGCGGCGCTGTTCACGGCGCTGATGCCGGTGTCGGCGCTGGTCCTGGCGGCGTGGTGGCTGGGGGAGGCGGTGGGGTGGGCCCAGATCGCCGGCGCCGCCTGCGTGCTGGGGGCCGTGGGGCTGGTTTCACTTGACGGAAGGCGGCGGGAAGGAGCGGTCAAGCCGGCCGATGTATACTCCCAAAGCTTTGCATGCCGCAAGGCGCACGGTGAGGGCAGTTCCAGTGCTCACCGCAAGTCAAACATCCCGGAACAAGGAAATTCAACATGATCGCAGCCTCCATCAAGGCCGAAGTTGTCAAGGACAACGCCCGTGCAGCCAACGACACCGGCAGCCCCGAAGTGCAAGTCGCACTGCTGACCGCCCGTATCAACGAGCTGACCCCCCACTTCAAGACGCACGCCAAGGACCACCACGGTCGTCGCGGCCTGCTGCGCATGGTCAGCCGCCGTCGCAAGCTGCTCGACTACCTCAAGTCCAAGGACGCCGAGCGTTACACCGCGCTGATCGCCAAGCTGGGTCTGCGCAAGTAATTCGAATCGCATGAAAAAACGCCTGGGTTAGTCCGCTAGCTCAGGCGTTTTTTACTTCGCGATCCACTTTCGGAGTGCCCAACAGAGCGAAGCTGTGTCATTCCAATGAAGTTCGTCCCGAGCTTCGCTGGAATGGCATCGTGTTCTGAGCAGCCTCCGCCCCTTGCGAATCCTGTGTGATTCGCTATCAAAATAGGAGCAACAATGAGCCTCTTCAACAAAATCACCAAGTCCTTCCAATGGGGCGACAAGACCGTCGTCATGGAAACCGGTGAAATCGCCCGCCAAGCGACCGGCGCCGTGCTGGTCGACATCGACGGCACCGTGATCCTGGCGACCGTGGTCGCCTCCAAGACCGCCAAGCCGGGTCAAGACTTCTTCCCGCTGACCGTCGACTACATCGAGAAGACCTACGCCGCGGGCAAGATCCCCGGCAGCTTCTTCAAGCGTGAAGCCAAGCCCAGCGAACACGAAACCCTGACCAGCCGCCTGATCGACCGTCCGATCCGCCCGCTGTTCCCCGAAGGTTTCCTGAACGAAGTGCACGTGGTGATCCACACCGTGTCGCTGAACCCTGAAGTCGACGCCGACATCGCCGCCATGATCGGCGTGAGCGCCGCGCTGTCGATCTCCGGCATCCCGTTCAGCGGCCCGATCGGTGCCGCCCGCGTGGGCTACATCAACGGCCAGTACGTGCTGAATCCGGGCCCCACCGCCCGCAAGGATTCGCAGATGGACCTCGTCGTCGCCGGCACGCAAGCCGCCGTGCTGATGGTCGAATCCGAAGCCCAGCAACTCAGCGAAGAAATCATGCTGGGTGGCGTGGTGTTCGGTCACGAGCAGGCCAACATCGCGATCAACGCGATCCACGACCTCGTGCGTGACGCCGGCAAGCCGGAATGGCTCAAGGAAGGCACCTGGGTGCCTGAAGCCAAGGACGAAGACTTCATCGCCAAGATCAACGGCCTGGCCGAAGAAAAGCTGCGCGCCGTCTACCAGATCCGCAGCAAGCAGGCCCGCACGCAAGCCCTGCGCGAAGCCAATGCCAGCGTCTTCACGGCCCTGAAGGCCGAAGGCGCCGAGTTCGACGCCGGCAAGGTCAGCGACCTGCTGTTCGCGATCGAATCGCGCATCGTGCGCGGCCAGATCCTGCAAGGCGAGCCGCGCATCGACGGCCGCGACACGCGCACCGTACGCCCCATCGAAATCCGTAACTCCGTGCTGCCCCGCACCCACGGCTCGGCGCTGTTCACGCGCGGCGAGACGCAGGGTCTGGTCGTCACCACGCTCGGCACCGAGCGCGACGCACAGCGCATCGACGCGCTGGCCGGCGAGTACGAAGACCGCTTCCTGTTCCACTACAACATGCCTCCCTTTGCCACCGGTGAAGTGGGCCGCATGGGCTCCACCAAGCGCCGCGAAGTAGGCCACGGCCGTCTGGCCAAGCGCGCGCTCGTCGCCGTGCTGCCGACCAAGGAAGAATTCCCGTACACCATCCGCGTGGTGTCGGAAATCACCGAGTCGAACGGCTCCTCGTCGATGGCTTCGGTCTGCGGCGGCTGCCTCTCGATGATGGACGCCGGCGTGCCCATGAAGGCGCATGTGGCCGGTATCGCCATGGGCCTGATCAAGGAAGACAACCGCTTCGCGGTGCTGACCGACATCCTGGGCGACGAAGATCACTTGGGCGACATGGACTTCAAGGTGGCCGGCACGACCAACGGCATCACCGCGCTGCAGATGGACATCAAGATCCAGGGCATTACCAAGGAAATCATGCAGGTCGCACTGGCACAGGCCAAGGAAGCGCGCATGCACATCCTGGGCAAGATGCAAGAAGCGATGGGCGAGGCCAAGGCCGACGTGTCGCAGTTCGCACCGCGCCTGACCACGCTGAAGATCAACCCCGAGAAGATCCGCGACGTGATCGGCAAGGGCGGCGCGGTCATCCGTGGCCTGCAGGAAGAAACCGGCACGACGATCAACATCGACGAAGACGGCACCATCACCATCGCCTCGACCGATCCGGAAAAGGCCGAATTCGCCAAGCGCCGCATCGAGCAGATCACCGCTGAAGTCGAAATCGGCAAGGTCTACGAAGGCCCGATCACCAAGATCCTGGACTTCGGCGCGCTGGTCAACCTGCTGCCCGGCAAGGACGGCCTGCTGCACATCAGCCAGATCGCGCACGAGCGCGTCGAGAAGGTGACCGACTACCTGAGCGAAGGCCAGATCGTGAAGGTCAAGGTTCTCGAGACCGACGAAAAGGGCCGCGTCAAGCTGTCCATGAAGGCCCTGACCGAGCGTCCGGCCGGCATGGAATACAGCGAGCGCCCGCCGCGCGAAGACCGTGGTGATCGCGGCGACCGTGGCGACCGCCGCGAGCGTTCGGATCGTGGCGACCGCGGTGACCGCGGCGGCGATCGTGGCGAGCGCGCACCGCGCTTCAACGACCAGCAGCAACAGCCCCGCGGCGAGCAGCAACAGCAGCCCGCCGGCGAGTCGCAGCAGCAAGCGCCGCGCGAACCGCAGGAGTAAGCAGTGAGGCGCGACGGCCTGTGCCGTCGCCTCTCGCGTGGACAGTGGTGATGCCCGCCCCGTGCGGGCATCCGAGCCTCGGAGACCCCCATGAAAGCCATTGAGATCACTTCGTACGGCGCCCCCGAGGTGCTGCGCGTCGCTGCGCGTCCCGACCCGGTGGCGGGCGAGGGTGAGCTGCTGATCCGCGTGGCGGCCAGCGGCGTGAATCGCCCGGACGTGCTGCAGCGGATGGGGCACTACCCCGTGCCGCCCGGAGCCTCCGATCTGCCGGGCCTCGAGGTGGCCGGCGAGATCGTGTCGGGCGACGCCAAGGCGTTGGCCGAGGCGGGTTTCAAGGTCGGCGACCGCGTGTGCGCGCTGGTCGCTGGTGGCGGCTATGCCGAGCTGTGCGTGGCGCCTGTGGCGCAATGCCTGCCGGTGCCCAAGGGCTGGAGCGACATCGAGGCGGCCTCGCTGCCCGAGACCTTCTTCACCGTCTGGAGCAACGTGTTCGAGCGCGGCCGCCTGCAGAAGGGCGAGACCCTGCTGATCCAGGGGGGCTCCAGCGGCATCGGCGTCACGGCGATCCAGATCGCCAAGGCGCTTGGCGCGACCGTGATCGTCACGGCCGGCAGCGACGACAAGTGCGAAGCCTGCCTGAAACTCGGCGCCGACCACGCGATCAACTACCGCACGAGCGATTTCGTCGAAGTGGCGAAGCAGCTCACGGGTGGCAAGGGCGTGGACGTGGTGCTCGACATGGTGGCGGGCGACTACGTGGCGCGCGAGGTCGAATGCCTGGCCGAAGACGGCCGGCTCGTGATCATTGCGGTGCAGGGCGGTGTGAAGAGCGAGATCAACGCGGGCCTCGTGCTGCGTCGGCGGCTCACGATCACTGGCTCGACGCTGCGTCCGCGGCCGGTGGCGTTCAAGGGTGCCATTGCCAAGGCGCTGCGCGAAAAGGTCTGGCCGCTGCTCGAAAGCGGCGCGGTCAAGCCCGTGATCCACAGCACCTATGCGGCAGCAGGTGAACCCAGCGGTGCGGCCCAGGCTCACACGCTGATGGAATCGAACCAGCACATCGGCAAGATCGTGCTGACTTGGTGAGACGAACAACGCGATGACAACCTTCAAGAAACTGATTGCCGGCAACTGGAAGATGAATGGCGGCCTGGCCGCCAACGAGGCGCTGGTGAAGGCCCTGCAGCAAGGGCTGGCCGACAGCCCCGCGGCTTGCGGCGTTGCGCTGTGCGCGCCTGCGCCGTACTTCGCCCAGCTGCAATCGCTGCTGGCGGGCACGCCGTCGCTGGCCCTCGGTGCGCAGGACATCTCGGCGCACCCGCAAGGTGCGTTCACCGGCGAGCAGTCGGCGGCCATGCTGAAGGATTTCGGCGTGCGCTATGCCATCGTGGGCCATTCGGAGCGTCGCCAGTACCACGGCGAAACCGACGATGCCGTGGCGGCCAAGACGGCGGCGGCGTTGGCGAACGGCATCACGCCGATCGTCTGCGTCGGCGAGACGCTGGCACAGCGCGAAGCAGGGCAGACCGAAGAGATCGTCAAGCGCCAGCTGGCCGCGGTGATCCATGTGAATGGCCACTGCATCAGCGAGATCGTCGTGGCCTACGAGCCCGTCTGGGCCATCGGCACCGGCAAGACGGCTTCGCCCGAACAGGCGCAGGCGGTGCATGCCGTGCTGCGTGCGCAACTGCACCATGCTGCGAGCGAACATGCCGCGGGCATCAAGATTCTGTACGGCGGCAGCATGAACGCGGCGAATGCCGCCGAACTGCTGGCGCAGGCCGACATCGACGGCGGCCTCATCGGCGGCGCCTCGCTCAAGGCGCCCGACTTTCTGCAGATCATTTCTGCCGCTGCACGCTGATCGCGGCAACGGCAGCCATCACTTAGGAGTAAGAACGAATGAACGTGGTCCTCAATCTTCTGGTCGGCGTGCAAATGCTGGCGGCGCTGGCAATGATCGGCCTGATCCTGATCCAGCACGGCAAGGGCGCCGACATGGGCGCGGCCTTCGGCAGCGGCAGTGCGGGCAGCCTGTTCGGTGCCAGCGGCAGTGCCAACTTCCTCTCGCGCACCACGGCCGTGCTGGCTGCGGTGTTCTTCGCCTGCACGCTGCTGCTGGCCTACTTCAGCCATGCACGTCCTGCGGGTGGCGGCAGCCTGCTGGAACGCGCCGCCGTGGGCGCACCTGCTGTACCGGCTGCTCCCGCGACTGGCGCTGCGGGCGAAATCCCCGCTGCAGCAGTACCTGCCAAGGCCGCTTCGGCGCCTGCGGCACCTGTTTCGGGCACCGGCCAGATTCCGGCCAAGTAATCAGGTTGTTTTCATGCAGCCGTTCGTGAGAAACGGCTTCATTTCAGGGTAAACTCTAAATCTGTTCAGAAAGCCAAATGCCTCAACGGCACCTCATGCCATCTGGACAGTTAAAAACCGCGGTCGTGGTGAAATTGGTAGACACGCTATCTTGAGGGGGTAGTGGCGAAAGCTGTGCGAGTTCGAGTCTCGCCGACCGCACCAAATCTCACCGGCAGAAGATCTCTTTCCAGAGGCTCTTCTGTCGGTGGCAAGCGGTGAAAATTTCTCGATGAACCTCGATTCCTACCTTCCCGTCCTTTTGTTCATTTTGGTCGGGGTCGGCGTAGGCGTCGCCCCGCAAGTCATCGGATACATCCTCGGGCCCAATCGGCCCGACGCTGCGAAGAACGCGCCCTACGAGTGCGGCTTCGAAGCCTTCGAGGATGCGCGCATGAAATTCGACGTGCGCTATTACCTCGTCGCGATTCTCTTCATCCTCTTCGATCTCGAGATTGCCTTTCTCTTTCCGTGGGCCATTGCGCTCAAGGAAATCGGCGCTGTTGGCTTCTGGGCCATGATGATCTTTCTCGCCATCCTCGTCGTGGGCTTCGTCTACGAGTGGAAAAAAGGCGCGCTCGACTGGGAATGACAAGGAAGCTACACGATGGCCATTGAAGGCGTTCTCAAAGAAGGCTTCGTCACCACGACCTACGACTCGGTCGTGAACTGGGCGAAGACCGGATCTCTCTGGCCGATGACGTTCGGCCTCGCATGCTGCGCGGTCGAAATGATGCACGCGGGCGCTGCCCGCTACGACATCGACCGTTTCGGCATGCTGTTCCGCCCCAGTCCGCGCCAGTCCGATCTGATGATCGTGGCCGGCACGCTGTGCAACAAGATGGCGCCGGCGCTGCGCAAGGTCTATGACCAGATGCCCGAGCCGCGCTGGGTGCTCTCGATGGGCTCTTGCGCGAACGGCGGCGGTTACTACCACTACAGCTATTCCGTGGTGCGTGGCTGCGACCGCATCGTGCCGGTCGACGTCTATGTGCCGGGTTGTCCGCCCACCGCTGAAGCACTGCTGTACGGCGTGATCCAGCTGCAGCAGAAGATTCGCCGCACCAACACCATTGCCCGCGCCTGAGAGATTGCCGACGATGACTGACTTTGCAATTTCGCCGGAGGTGCTGCGCGCCACCATCGCCGAGACACTCGGCGCCAAGGCCAAGAGCGTGACGGTTGCGCTTGAAGAAGTGACCGTCGTGGTCAGTGCCGCCGACTACATCGACGCGGCGCTGCTGCTGCGCGATGCGCCCGGTTGCCGTTTCGAACAGCTGATCGATCTGTGCGGCATGGACTATTCCGACTACCGCGAAGGCGAGTGGCAAGGCGAGCGCTATGGCGTCGTCTCGCACCTGCTCTCCGTGAGTCTCAACCAGCGCGTGCGCCTGAAGGTGTTCGCGACCAGCGAAGACCTGCCCGTGGTCGATTCGCTCCAGCCCGTCTGGAGCGCCGCCACGTGGTTCGAACGCGAAGCCTTCGACCTGTACGGCATCGTGTTCGACGGCCACGACGACCTGCGCCGCATCCTGACCGACTACGGCTTCATCGGCCACCCGTTCCGCAAGGACTTCCCGGTGTCGGGTCACGTCGAAATGCGCTACGACGAAGAGCAGAAGCGCGTGGTCTACCAGCCGGTCTCGATCGAGCCGCGCGAAATCACGCCGCGCGTGATCCGCGAAGACAACTACGGCGGCGGTTTGCACTGACAGATATGGCCGAAATCAAGAACTACACACTCAACTTCGGTCCCCAGCACCCCGCAGCACACGGCGTGCTGCGCCTGGTGCTCGAGCTGGACGGCGAAGTGATCCAGCGCGCCGACCCCCACATCGGCCTGCTGCACCGTGCGACCGAGAAGCTCGCCGAATCGCGCACCTTCATCCAGTCGCTGCCTTACATGGACCGCCTCGACTACGTGTCGATGATGTCCAACGAGCACGCCTACTGCCTCGCCATCGAGCGGATGATGGGCCTGGACGTGCCGATCCGCGCGCAGTACATCCGCGTGATGTTCGCCGAGATCACCCGCCTGCTGAACCACCTGCTGTGGCTCGGTGCGCACGGTCTCGACTGCGGCGCGATGAACATGCTCATCTACTGCTTCCGCGAGCGTGAAGACCTGTTCGACATGTACGAGGCCGTGTCCGGCGCGCGCATGCACGCGGCGTACTTCCGTCCGGGTGGCGTCTACCGCGACCTGCCGGATTCGATGCCGCAGTACAAGGTCAGCAAGATCAAGAATGCGAAGGCCATCGAGAAGCTCAACGAGAACCGCCAGGGCTCGCTGCTGGACTTCATCGACGACTTCTGCAAGCGCTTTCCGAAGATGGTCGACGAGTACGAGACGCTGCTCACCGACAACCGCATCTGGAAGCAGCGCACCGTCGGCATCGGCGTGGTCACACCGGAGCGCGCGCTGAACCTGGGCTTCACCGGCCCGATGCTGCGCGGCTCGGGCGTCGAATGGGACCTGCGCAAGAAGCAGCCCTACGACGTCTACGACCAGATGCAGTTCGACGTGCCCGTGGGCAAGACCGGCGACTGCTACGACCGCTACCTGGTTCGCGTGGAAGAAATGCGCCAGGCCAACAAGATCATCCAGCAGTGCTCGGCCTGGCTGCGCGCCAACCCCGGCCCGGTGATCACCAGCAACCACAAGGTCGCTGCGCCTGCGCGCGAATCGATGAAGGCGAACATGGAGGAGCTGATCCACCATTTCAAGCTCTTCACCGAAGGCTTCCATGTGCCCGAAGGCGAAGCGTATGCCGCCGTCGAGCACCCCAAGGGCGAGTTCGGCATCTACCTCGTGAGCGACGGTGCCAACAAGCCGTACCGCCTGAAGATCCGCGCCCCGGGCTTCCCGCACCTCGCTGCCCTCGACGAAATGTCGCGCGGCCACATGATCGCCGACGCTGTCGCGGTGATCGGCACGATGGACATCGTGTTCGGCGAAATCGACAGGTGAGAAAGAGCGAATGACGACTTCCTCAACCCATCACCATGACGCGGCGCCCTCGGCGCCGTTGAAGGCTGCCATCCTCGAGCGCTTTGCGCGCGAGGTCGCGAAGTACCCCGAAGCCGGCAAGCAGTCGGCCGTGATGGCCTGCCTGGCCATCGTCCAGCAGGACGAAGGCTTCGTGAGCGTGCAGCGCGAGCGCGAGATCGCCGCCTACCTCGGCATGGCGCCCATCGCCGTGCACGAGGTGACGACCTTCTACAACATGTACAACCAGCATCCGGTGGGCAAGTTCAAGCTCAACGTGTGCACCAACCTGCCGTGCCAGCTGCGCGATGGCGTCACCGCGCTCGTGCATCTCGAGAAGAAGCTGGGCATCAAGATGGGCGAGACCACGGCCGACGGCCTGTTCACGCTGCAGCAGAGCGAATGCCTGGGCGCCTGCGCCGATTCGCCCGTGATGCTGGTCAACGACCGCACCATGTGCAGCTTCATGAGCAACGACAAGCTCGACCAGCTCATCGACGGTTTGCGCAGTGCCAAGCCAGGGGAGGCTTCGTGATGACGCCCGAACAGGTTCTCTCGCAATTCCAGGCCACCGGTGTCCAGACCTGCTTCCATGACCGCCACATCGGCGCTCAGATCTATGCAGGCCTGGACGGCACCAACTGGCACCTGGCCGACTACGAAGCGCGCGGCGGCTACCAGGCGCTGCGCAAGATCCTCACCGAGGGTCTCACGCCCGACCAGGTGATCGCCGAAGTGAAGGCCTCGGGCCTGCGCGGCCGTGGCGGCGCGGGTTTCCCGACCGGCCTGAAGTGGAGCTTCATGCCCCGCCAGTTCCCGGGCCAGAAGTACCTCGTCTGCAATTCGGACGAGGGTGAGCCTGGCACGTGCAAGGACCGCGACATCCTGCAGTTCAACCCGCACATCGTGATCGAAGGCATGGCCATCGCCGCGTATGCGATGGGCATCAGTGTGGGCTACAACTACATCCACGGCGAGATCTTCCAGAGCTACGACCGCTTCGAGGCCGCCCTCGAAGAGGCACGTGCCGCCGGCTACCTCGGCGACAAGATCATGGGCAGCACGTACAACTTCCAGTTGCACGCCGCCCACGGCTTCGGTGCCTACATCTGCGGCGAAGAAACCGCGCTGCTCGAATCGCTCGAAGGCAAGAAGGGCCAGCCGCGCTTCAAGCCGCCGTTCCCGGCCAGCTTCGGCCTGTACGGCAAGCCGACCACCATCAACAACACCGAGACCTTCGCGGCGGTGCCCTGGATCATCCGCAACGGCGGCCAGGCCTACCTCGAGTGCGGCAAGCCGAACAACGGCGGCACCAAGATCTACTCGGTGAGCGGCGACGTCGAGCTGCCCGGCAACTACGAAGTGCCGATGGGCACGCCGTTCTCCAAGCTGCTCGAGCTGGCCGGCGGCGTGCGCAAGGGCCGCACGCTCAAGGCCGTGATCCCCGGCGGCTCATCGTCGCCGGTGCTGCCGGCCGACATCATGATGGCCTGCACCATGGACTACGACTCGATCGCCAAGGCCGGCTCCATGCTCGGTTCGGGCGCCGTGATCGTCATGGACGACACGCGGTCGATGGTCGAGTCGCTCAAGCGCCTCTCGTACTTCTACATGCACGAGTCCTGCGGCCAGTGCACCCCCTGCCGCGAAGGCACGGGCTGGCTCTACCGCGTGGTGGACCGCATCCACAACGGCCAGGGCAAGCCCAGCGACATGCAACTGCTGGACTCCGTGGCCGGCGACATCATGGGCCGCACCATCTGTGCGCTCGGCGATGCGGCAGCGATGCCCGTGCGCGCCATGATCAAGCACTTCCGCCATGAGTTCGAGGCCCTGATCCCGGGTCACGTCCCGACGGCGCCCGTCAAGGCCTGAGTGCGAGAAGAAACACAGACATGATCGAAATCGAACTCGACGGCAAGAAGGTCGAAGTGACCGAAGGCAGCATGGTGATGCATGCGGCCGAAAAGGCGGGCACCTACATTCCGCACTTCTGCTATCACAAGAAACTCAGCATCGCGGCCAACTGCCGCATGTGCCTGGTCGACGTGGAAAAGGCGCCCAAGCCGATGCCGGCCTGCGCCACGCCCGTCACGCAGGGCATGATCGTTCGCACCAAGAGCGACAAGGCCATCAAGGCGCAGCAGTCCGTCATGGAGTTCCTGCTGATCAACCACCCGCTGGATTGCCCCATCTGCGACCAGGGCGGCGAATGCCAGCTGCAGGACCTGGCCGTCGGCTACGGCGGTTCTTCTTCGCGCTACGAAGAAGAAAAGCGCGTCGTGTTCCACAAGGACGTCGGCCCGCTGATCAGCATGGAAGAAATGAGCCGCTGCATCCACTGCACGCGCTGCGTCCGTTTCGGCCAGGAAGTGGCCGGCGTGATGGAGCTGGGCATGTCGCACCGCGGCGAGCACTCCGAAATCGAAACCTTCCTCGGCGACTCGGTCGACTCCGAGCTGTCGGGCAACATGATCGACATCTGCCCGGTCGGCGCGCTCACGAGCAAGCCCTTCCGCTACAGCGCCCGCACCTGGGAACTGTCGCGCCGCAAGTCGGTGAGCCCGCACGACTCCACCGGTGCCAACCTGATCGTCCAGGTCAAGAACAACCGCGTGATGCGCGTGGTGCCGCTCGAGAATGAAGACGTCAACGAATGCTGGATCGCCGACCGCGACCGCTTCTCGTACGAAGCGCTCAACGGCACGGAACGCCTGACGCAGCCCATGCTGAAGCAGGGCGGTCAATGGCAACAGGTCGACTGGCAGACGGCGCTCGAATACGTTGCCAACGGCCTCAAGCAGATCAAGACCGACCACGGTGCGCAAAGCATCGGCACGCTGGTCAGCCCGCACAGCACGCTCGAAGAGCTGCAGCTCGCCGCCATGCTCACGCGTGAACTGGGCAGCGACAACATCGACTACCGCCTGCGCAACGCCGAGTTCTCGGCCTTCGAAGGCGTGCGCTGGCTCGGCACCTCGATCGCCTCGCTCACGCAAGTGCAGCGCGCGCTGGTCGTCGGTTCGAACCTGCGCAAGGAACACCCGCTGTTCGCGCAGCGCATCCGCCAGGCCGTGCGCAAGGGCGCCGCGCTGTCGGTGATCACTTCGTCCAGCCTCATGGCCGATCGCGGTGCCTGGGCCATCGACGTGGCGCAAGCGGCCATCGTCGAAGCCGACCAGTGGGTCGAGGCGCTGGCCGCCGTGGCTGCGGCCATCGGCCAGACCAACGGCGCTGCCGCGCCGCTGGCACCGAAGAACGCACCCGACGCCGTCGCGCAAGCCATCGCAGCCTCGCTGCTGAGCGGCGAACGCAGGGCGATCCTGCTCGGCAATGCCGCCGCGCACCACGCGCAAGCCAGCAGCCTGCTGGCCCTCGCGAACTGGATCGGCGCACAGACCGGCGCCACCGTCGGCTACCTGACCGAAGCGGGCAACACCGTGGGCGCACAGCTCGTCGGCGCCTTCCCGCAGAACGGCGGCCTCGATGCCGGCCGCATGCTCGCCGCCGGCTCCGGCCTCAAGGCCGTGCTGCTGCTGAACACCGAGCCGGTGTTCGACTCGGCCGCCGGTGCTGCCGCTGCCGATGTCATCGGCAATGCGCAGATGGTGGTCACGCTGAGCCCCTTCAAGGCCAACCTCGAGTTCAGCGACGTGCTGCTGCCCATCGCCCCGTTCACCGAAACGCCCGGCACCTTCGTCAACGCCGAAGGCCGCCTGCAGGGTTTCCATGCCGTCGTGAAGCCGCAAGGCGAAACGCGGCCGGCGTGGAAGGTGCTGCGCGTGCTGGCGAACCTGCTCGGCCTGCCGGGCTTCGCCTTCGAATCGACCGCCGAGGTGCTGGCCACCATCGGTGACAAGGGCACCGTGCCGGCGAACGCGCTGAGCAATGCCACGTCCGCCAAGGCCGTCGCGGCCAGCGGCGTCGTGGCTGCGCCCGTGGTCGCGAGCATCTACCAGCTCGACTCGATCGTGCGCCGCGCACCGTCGCTGCAGCTGACCGCCGACGCGCGCCACAGCGCACAGGCCGCACCCGCTCGTGCCGAGGAGGCCTTGGCATGATCGACGCAATTCATGGCTTCGGCCAGGGGCTGGTCGCCGCAGGCTGGTGGACGTCCGTCGTCTGGCCCGTGGTCTGGACGCTGATCAAGATCATCGTCGTCGTGATCCCGCTGATGCTGGCCGTGGCGTACCTCACGCTGTGGGAACGCAAGGCCATCGGCTTCACGCAGATCCGCGTGGGCCCGAACCGCATCGGGCCGCTGGGCCTGCTGCAGCCGATCGCCGACGCGCTCAAGCTGATGACCAAGGAAATCATTCTTCCGACGGTCGCCAACAAGGGCTTGTTCCTGCTCGGTCCCATCATGACCATCATGCCGGCGCTGGCCGCATGGGCCGTGATTCCCTTCGGTCCCGACGTGGCGCTGGCCAACATCAACGCCGGCCTGCTGTTCGTGATGGCCATCACCTCGCTCGAGGTGTACGGCGTGATCATCGCCGGCTGGGCCTCGAACTCGAAGTACGCCTTCCTGGGCGCGCTGCGCGCCTCGGCACAGATGGTGAGCTACGAAATCGCGATGGGCTTCTGCTTCGTCGTGGTGCTGATGGTCACCGGCAGCCTGAACATGTCCGACATCGTGACGGTGCAGGGCAAGGGCATGTTCCATGACATGGGCCTGGGCTTCCTGTCGTGGAACTGGCTGCCGCTGCTGCCGATCTTCGTCGTGTACTTCATCTCGGGCCTGGCCGAAACCAACCGCCACCCGTTCGACGTGGTGGAAGGCGAATCCGAAATCGTGGCCGGCCACATGATCGAGTACTCGGGCATGAGCTTCGCGATGTTCTTCCTGGCCGAGTACGCCAACATGTGGCTCGTCTCGATCCTGACCGTGGTGCTGTTCCTCGGTGGATGGCTGCCGCCGTTCGAGTTCCTGAGCTTCATTCCGGGCTGGATCTGGCTGGGCCTGAAGACCTTCTGCGTGGTCACCATGTTCCTGTGGGTGCGCTCGACGTTCCCGCGCTTCCGCTACGACCAGATCATGCGTCTGGGCTGGAAGATCTTCATTCCCGTCACCCTGGTGTGGCTGGTCGTGGTCGGTGGCTGGATGCAGACGCCGTTCAACATCTGGAAATAAGCAGGAAGCGACGACATCATGACTGCTTCACACACCGCCGGAGGGCTCGGACGCACCTCCAAGCTGGCCTCCGCACCGTTCTCGCTCAAGGACTTCCTGGGCAGCTTCATGCTGTTCGAGCTGTTCAAGGGCCTGGCCATCACGGGCAAGTACGCCTTCGCGCGCAAGATCACCGTCCAGTTCCCCGAAGAGAAGACGCCGCTGTCGCCGCGCTTTCGCGGCCTGCACGCACTGCGCCGCTACGAGAACGGCGAAGAGCGCTGCATCGCCTGCAAGCTGTGCGAGGCCGTGTGCCCCGCACTGGCGATCACGATCGAATCCGACGTGCGTGACGACGGCTCGCGTCGCACCACGCGCTACGACATCGACCTGACCAAGTGCATCTTCTGCGGCTTCTGCGAAGAGAGCTGCCCGGTCGACTCGATCGTCGAGACGCACATCTTCGAATACCACGGCGAAAAGCGCGGCGACCTGTACTTCACCAAGGACATGCTGCTGGCCGTGGGCGACCGCTACGAAAAAGAAATCGCGGCGAACAAGGCGGCCGACGCCAAGTACCGCTGAGCCGGCTCCGCTCGAAACCCGTACCAATCGAATTCCAATGGACGTCAAGACCGGTCTGTTCTATCTGTTTGCCGCGGTGCTGCTGTTTGCAGCCTTCCGCGTCATCACCTCCCGCAACCCCGTGTACGCCGCGCTGTACCTGGTGCTGGCCTTCTTCCAGGCCTCGGCCATCTGGCTGCTGCTGCGCGCCGAGTTCCTGGCGATCTCGCTCGTGCTGGTGTACGTCGGTGCCGTGATGGTGCTGTTCCTGTTCGTCGTGATGATGCTGGACATCGACGTCGACGGCCTGCGAGAGGGCTTCTGGAAGCACTTCCCGCTGGCAGCAGGCATCGGCGCGCTCATCGCGCTCGAAATGGCGGCCGTGCTCATGGGCGGCTTCCGCCTGGGCGAAGGCCCGCGCGCCATGGCGACCACCTCGCCCAACAGCTCGAACACGCTCGAGCTGGGCAAGCTGCTGTATTCCGAATACCTTTATCCGCTGGAAATCGCCGCAGTCATCCTGCTGGTGGCCATCATTGCCGCCATTGCACTGACGCTGCGCACCCGCAAGGACAGCAAGTACGTCAACCCGTCGGACCAGGTGCGCGTGAAGGCGCGCGACCGCGTGCGCATCGTGCAGATGCCCGTCACGCGTGCGGCCGAGCCGGTGGTTGAGGCCCCGGCAGCGGATGCCGCTGCAAAGGAAAACAAGGCATGACGCTCACGCTCGGACACTTTCTCTCGCTCGGCGCGATGCTCTTCGCGCTGTCGGTGATCGGCATCTTCCTGAACCGCAAGAACCTGATCGTGCTGCTGATGGCCATCGAACTGATGCTGCTGGCGGTCAACATGAACTTCGTGGCCTTCTCGCACTACCTGGGCGACATGCACGGCCAGATCTTCGTGTTCTTCATCCTGACGGTGGCGGCGGCCGAATCGGCCATCGGCCTGGCGCTGCTGGTCCTGTTGTTCCGCAACAAGTCCAACATCAACGTCGACGAACTCAACTCGCTCAAGGGTTGACAGCAGTATGAGCGCAACCCTTTCCGCATCCACCTTGCTGGCTGTGCCGCTGGCACCCCTGGTCGGCGCCGCACTTGCCGGCCTGTTCGGCACGAAGTTCGGCGGCAATCACATCGGCCGCAAGGTCACGCATTCGCTGACCATCCTGGGCGTGTTCGTCGCCTTCGTGATCTCGGCGATGACGCTGAAGTCGGTCATCGTCGACGGTGCCCGCTTCAACCAGACCATCTACGAATGGATGATGGTCGGCGGCCTGAAGATGGAAGTCGGCTTCCTGGTCGACGGCCTCACGGCCATGATGATGTGCGTCGTGACCTTCGTGTCGCTGATGGTCCACATCTACACCATCGGCTACATGGAAGAAGACGACGGCTACAACCGCTTCTTCTCGTACATCTCGCTCTTTACCTTCTCGATGCTGATGCTCGTCATGAGCAACAACATGCTCCAGCTGTTCTTCGGCTGGGAGGCGGTGGGCCTGGTGTCGTACCTGCTGATCGGCTTCTGGTTCAACAAGCCCACGGCCATCTTCGCGAACATGAAGGCCTTCCTGGTCAACCGCGTGGGCGACTTCGGCTTCATCCTGGGCATCGGCCTGATCGCCGCCTACGCCGGCACGCTGAACTACGGCGAGGCCTTCGCCAAGGCCCACACGCTGGCCGGCATCACCTTCCCGGGCACCGAGTGGATGCTCATCACGGTGATCTGCATCTGCCTGTTCATCGGCGCGATGGGCAAGAGCGCCCAGTTCCCGCTGCACGTGTGGCTGCCCGACTCGATGGAAGGCCCGACCCCCATCTCGGCGCTGATTCACGCGGCGACGATGGTGACGGCCGGCATCTTCATGGTGGCGCGCATGTCGCCGCTGTTCGAGCTGAGCGACACGGCCCTGAGCTTCATCCTCGTGATCGGCGCCATCACCGCGCTGTTCATGGGCTTCCTGGGCATCATCCAGAACGACATCAAGCGCGTGGTCGCGTACTCGACGCTCTCGCAGCTGGGCTACATGACCGTGGCGCTCGGTGCCTCGGCTTACTCGGTCGCGGTGTTCCACCTGATGACGCATGCGTTCTTCAAGGCGCTGCTGTTCCTCGGCGCGGGCTCGGTGATCATCGGCATGCACCACAACCAAGACATCCGCTGGATGGGCGGCGTGCGCAAGTACATGCCCATCACCTGGATCACCTCGCTGCTGGGTTCGCTCGCACTGATCGGCACGCCGCTGTTCTCGGGCTTCTACTCGAAGGACAGCATCATCGAGGCCGTGCACGAAAGCCACCTGTGGGGCGCGCAGTTCGCCTACTACGCGGTGCTGGCCGGCGTGTTCGTGACGGCGTTCTACTCGTTCCGCATGTACTTCCTGGTCTTCCACGGCAAGGAACGCTACGACCAGAACCCCGACGCGCACCATGACGACCATGCGCACGACGCGCACGGACACGACGATCACGGCCATGGCCACGACGCCCACAAGCCGCACGAATCGCCGATGGTGGTCTGGCTGCCGCTGGTGCTGCTGGCGATCCCCTCGGTGGTGATCGGCTTCATGACCATCGACCCGATGCTGTTCGGCAGCTTCTTCAAGGACGCGATCTTCGTGGACGGTGCCAAGCACCACGCGATGGGCGAGCTGAAGGAAGCCTTCCACGGCCCGGTCGCCATGGCGATCCATGGCCTGCAGACCGCACCGTTCTGGCTGGCACTGGCCGGCGTGGCGCTGTCGTACTACATGTACATGATGAACCCGGCACTGCCGGCCGCCATCAAGCGCGCCTTCAGCCCGATCTACAACCTGCTCGAGAACAAGTACTACCTCGACTGGATCAACGAGAACATCCTCGCCCGCGGTGCGCGCCTGCTCGGCACGGGCCTGTGGAAGGGCGGCGACCAGGCGCTGATCGACGGCGCGCTCGTCAACGGTTCCTGGAAGGTGGTGGGTCGCGTGGCCGGCGTCGTGCGCTGGCTGCAGTCGGGCTTCATCTACCACTACGCCTTCGCGATGCTGCTGGGCATCTTCATCCTGATGACGTACTTCGTCTGGTTCAAACGTTGAGCCCGAACGCTGGAGAAAAAGAAAAATGGGTTTGTTGAGCCTTGCCATCTGGGTGCCGATCGCATTCGGCGCCGTGCTGCTGGCGTTTGGCCGCGACGAGCACGCCAAGGGCGTGCGCTGGGTCGCGCTCGTCGGTGCCATCGTGAGCTTCCTGGTCACGGTGCCGCTGTTCACGCGCTTCCAGAACGGAACCGCCGCGATGCAGTTCGTCGAGAAGACGAGCTGGATCTCGCGCTTCAACGTCAACTACCACCTGGGCATCGACGGCATGTCGCTGTGGCTGGTGCTGCTGACCTCGTTCATCACGGTCGTGGTCGTGATCTCGGCCTGGGAAGTGATCACCGAGCGCGTGAACCAGTACATGGGCGCGTTTCTGATCCTGTCGGGTTTCATGATCGGCGTGTTCTCGGCGCTCGACGGCATCCTGTTCTACGTGTTCTTCGAAGCCACGCTGATCCCGATGTACCTGATCATCGGCATCTGGGGCGGCCCGAACAAGATCTACGCGGCGTTCAAGTTCTTCCTGTACACGCTGCTCGGCTCGCTGCTGATGCTGGTCGCGCTGATCTTCCTGTACAACAAGTCGGGCGGCAGCTTCGACATCCTGAGCTGGCACAAGCTGCCGCTGGGTTCGACCGCACAGACCTTCCTGTTCTTTGCCTTCTTCGCGGCCTTCGCCGTCAAGGTGCCGATGTGGCCCGTCCACACCTGGCTGCCCGACGTGCACGTCGAGGCCCCCACGGGCGGTTCGGCCGTGCTGGCCGCAATCATGCTGAAGCTGGGTGCCTACGGCTTCCTGCGCTTCTCGATGCCCATCGCGCCTGACGCTTCGCACGAGTGGGCCTGGCTCATGATCGCGCTGTCGCTCATCGCCGTGATCTACGTGGGCCTGGTTGCGCTGGTGCAGCAGGACATGAAGAAGCTGGTGGCGTACTCGTCGGTCGCCCACATGGGCTTCGTGACGCTGGGCTTCTTCATCTTCAACGAGCTCGGCGTGTCCGGCGGCATCGTGCAGATGATTGCCCACGGCTTCGTGTCGGGCGCCATGTTCCTGGGCATCGGCGTGCTGTACGACCGCGTGCACTCGCGCCAGATCGCCGACTACGGCGGCGTGGTCAACACCATGCCCAAGTTCGCCGCGTTCGCGCTGCTGTTCGCCATGGCCAACTGCGGCCTGCCGGGCACCGCCGGTTTCGTGGGTGAATGGATGGTGATCCTGGGCGCCGTCAAGGCCAACTTCTGGGTCGGCCTGGGCGCTGCCACCGCACTGATCTTCGGCGCCGCCTACACCCTGTGGATGTACAAGCGCGTGTACCTGGGCCCGGTCGGCAACGACCACGTCAAGGAACTGAAGGACATCAACGCCCGCGAATTCCTGATGCTCTCGCTGCTGGCGATCGCCGTGCTGTGGATGGGCCTGTATCCGAAGCCTTTCACCGACGCGATGGATGCCTCCGTCGTCGAGCTTCTGCGCCATGTGGCGATTTCGAAGCTGCCCGTCTGATGCCACGCTGAAGAAGAGAACGAGATGATTGACAAACTCAGCTGGGTGACGATCTACCCCGAAATCGTGTTGCTGGTCATGGCCTGCATCATTGCGCTGGTCGACCTGTCGGACACGAGCCCGCGCCGCACCCGCACCTACATCCTGACGCTGCTCACGCTGGCGGCGGTGGCTGTGCTCACGGGCCTGGCCGCTGTCGGCGGCAAGACCTCCTACGGCTTCGGCGGCATGGTGGTGAGCGACACGATGGGCAACTGGCTCAAGTGCTTCGCCTCGCTGGCCCTGATGGTGACGCTGGTCTACGGCCGTCCCTACGCGGCCGACCGCGAGATGCTGCGTGGCGGCGAGATGTTCACGATCAGCATGCTGGCGCTGTTGGGCATGTTCGTGATGATCGGTGGCAGCAACTTCCTGCTGATCTACCTCGGCCTGGAACTGCTCACGCTGTCGAGCTACGCGCTCGTGGCGCTGCGTCGCGACAACGCGGTGGCCAGCGAAGCCGCCATGAAGTACTTCGTGCTCGGCGCCATGGCCAGCGGCTTCCTGCTGTACGGCCTGTCGATGATGTACGGCGCCACCGGCTCGCTCGACCTGAACGAAGTGTTCAAGGCGATCTCGACCGGCAAGGTGAACCACCAGGTGCTGGTATTCGGTCTGGTCTTCATCGTGGCCGGCCTGGCGTTCAAGGTCGGTGCCGCTCCGTTCCACATGTGGGTGCCCGACGTCTACCAGGGCGCGCCGACGGCGATCACGCTGCTGATCGGCGCCGCGCCAGAGCTGGCTGCCTTCGGCATCATCATCCGCCTGCTGGTCGACGGCCTGCAGCCGCTGGCCATCGACTGGCAGCAGATGCTGGCCGTGCTGGCGGTGGCGTCGCTCGTGATCGGCAACCTGGCCGCCATCGCGCAGAGCAACCTCAAGCGCATGCTGGCCTACTCGACCATCGCGCAGATGGGCTTCATGCTGCTGGGCCTGGTGGCGGGTTCCGACCTGCAGGGAACGCAGAACGCGCAGGCCGCCTACAGCGCCGCCATGTTCTACGTCGTGACCTACGTGCTGACCACGCTGGCGAGCTTCGGCATCATCCTGCTGCTGGCGCGCGAAGGCTTCGAAAGCGAAGAGATCACCGACCTGGCCGGCCTGAACCAGCGCAGCCCGCTGTACGCCGGCGTGATGGCCATCGCGATGTTCTCGCTGGCCGGTCTGCCGCCACTGGTCGGCTTCTACGCCAAGCTGGCCGTGCTGCAGGCGCTGATCGCCTCGGGTGCTGCCATCTACATCGGCCTGGCGGTGTTCGCCGTGATCACCTCGCTGATCGGCGCGTTCTACTACCTGCGCGTGGTCAAGGTCATGTACTTCGACGCGCCCGTCACGGCGACCACCGTGTCGGCTTCGTTCGACGTGCGCACCGTGCTCACGATCAACGGCGCGCTGATCCTGATTCTTGGCGTGCTGCCCGGCGGTCTGATGACGCTGTGCTACGACGCCATCGCGGCCACGCTGGCCCACTGACGCGGCCCGCACAGGTGTCGCAAACCGCGTCGGTCTGGGTGGTGCTGCTGGTGGCCCTGGTGGCCGCCAACCTGCCGTTCCTGAATGAGCGCCTGTTCGGGGCGGTGCCGCTGTCGACCGCGCACAAGTCGCTCGCCATCCGCTTCGGCGAACTGGTGGTGCTGTACTTCATCGCCGGCGGCATCGGCCTGCTGTTCGAGCGCAGGGCAGGGCAGATCGCCGCCCAGGGCTGGGAGTTCTACGCGGTGACGGCCTCGCTGTTCGTCGTGCTGGCCTTCCCCGGGTTCACCTGGCGCTACCTGATGAAGCACAGGCACTGACCGACATGACTTCTTCCGCCACCGATTCGCATCTGAAGGAAGCGCTCGTCAGCAGCGAAGAGCTCTTCAAGGGCAAGTTCCTGCATGCCAAGCGCGACACCATCCGCCTGCCCGACGGCCACAGCGCCACGCGCGAGTACGTGGTGCATCCCGGCGCGGTGGTGGTGATTCCGCTGCTCGACGACGGCCGCGTGGTGCTGGAGCGCCAGTTCCGCTACCCCGTGGACCGGGTGATCGTCGAGTTTCCCGCGGGCAAGCTCGACGCCGGCGAAGATCCGCTGCTGTGCGGCCAGCGCGAACTGCTCGAGGAAACCGGCTACTCCGCGCGCGAATGGGCGCATGCCGGCGCCACGCACCTGGCGGTGGCGTACTCGACCGAAATCATTCACATCTATTTCGCACGCGGCCTCTCGCTGGGCGAGCGCAAGCTCGACCATGGCGAGTTCCTCGACGTGTTCACCGCCACGCCGCAGGAGCTCATCGGCTGGTGCCGGGACGGCACCGTGACCGACGCGAAGACGCTCACCTGCGCCCTGTGGCTGCAGAACGTCCTGTCGGGCGCATGGGCACTGGATTGGCAGGCCGCAGCCTCGCAAGGCGGCGCGGGATAATCCGCGCATGAAGGTCCTCGATCTCCGCTGCACGCACGGCCACGGCTTCGAGGGCTGGTTTGCGTCCAATGAAGCGTTTGACAGCCAGCTCGCCAGCGGTCTGGTCGAGTGCCCGGTCTGCGGCGACACCGCCATCGTCAAGCTGCTGAGCGCGCCCCGCCTGAACCTGAGCAACGCCAAGGCGCCGAAGGAAGAAGGGCGCGGCGACGCGGCCCGCGCGCCGGCGGCACCCGCAACGCCTTCCACGCAAGTATCCGCATCCTCGACTTCGCCCGAAGCCCGCTGGATGCGCGCCGTGCGCGAAGTGCTGGCCAAGACCGAAGACGTCGGCGACCGCTTTGCCGACGAGGCGCGCAAGATGCATTACGGCGAAACCGCCGAGCGCGGCATCCGCGGCCAGGCCACACCGGAGCAGACCGAGGCGCTGCTCGATGAAGGCATTCCGGTGATGGCGCTGCCGATTCCGGCGGCGCTGAAAGAAACCCTGCAGTAACCGGCCGGCTCGACGACGAGCCAGTCCGGCCCGGCCCGCTCAGGCCGTGAACTGCAGCGCGGCCAGCCGCGCGTACACGCCGCCTTGCGCCACCAGCGCCGCGTGCGTTCCCTGTTCGACGATGCCGCCGTGGTCCAGCACGATGATGCGGTCCGCCTTCTGCACGGTCGCCAGGCGGTGGGCGATCACGAGCGTGGTGCGGTTTTCCATCGCCGATTCGAGCGCGGCCTGCACCATGCGTTCGCTTTCGGCGTCGAGCGCGCTGGTGGCTTCGTCCAGCAGCAGCAGCGGCGGGTTCTTCAAAATGGCCCGCGCAATGGCGATGCGCTGGCGCTGGCCGCCCGACAGCCGCACGCCGCGTTCGCCCAGGAAGGTGTCGTAGCCCTCGGGCAGGGCCTGCAGGAAGTCGTGCGCGAAGGCGGCGCGCGCCGCGGCGTGCACCTCCTCGGCGCTCGCATCGGGCCGGCCGTAGCGGATGTTCTCGAAGGCGCTGGCCGAGAAGATCACCGCGTCCTGCGGCACGAGGCCGATGCGGGTGCGCAGGTCGTGCAGCGCGAGCGCGTCCAGCGACGCACCGTCGAGCACGATGCGGCCGGACTGCGGGTCGTAGTAGCGCAGCAGCAGCTGGAACACCGTGCTCTTGCCCGCGCCGCTCGATCCCACCAGCGCCACGGTCTCGCCCGGTGCGATGTCCAGGCTGAAGTCGCGCAGCGCCGGCGTGCCCGGCCGCGAGGGGTAGTGGAAGGTGATGGCGTCGAAGCGGATCGCGCTGCCCGCGGCGGGAACCGGCGCCACCGCCGGCCGTGCGGGCGAGGCGATGGCCGTCGGCGCGTGCAGCAGTTCCATCAGGCGCTCGGTGGCACCGGCGGCGCGCAGCAGGTCGCCGTACACCTCGCCGAGCACCGCGGTGGCGCTCGCCAGGATCGCCACGTAGACCACGGTCTGGCCCAGGTGGCCGGCCGTGATGTCGCCGCGCAGCACGGCCTGCGTGCCTTCGTACAGGCCCCAGAGCAGGGCGGCCGAGGTGGCGATGATGATGAAGGCCACCAGCACCGAGCGCGCGCGCGTGCGGCGCACGGCGGTGTGGAAGGCGTTCTCGGTCGAGCTGTTGAAGCGGTCGGCCTCGCGGCCTTCGGCCGTGTAGCTCTGCACCACGGGAATCGCATTCAGCACCTCGGCCGCGATGGCGCTCGAGTCGGCCACGCGGTCCTGGCTGGCGCGCGACAGCTTGCGCACGCGGCGGCCGAACCACATGCTCGGCAGCACCACCAGCACCAGGATGCCCAGCACCTGCACCATCACATAGGGGTTGGTCCAGACCAGCACCGCCAGCGCGCCCACGCCCATGACGGCGTTGCGCAGGCCCATGCTCAGCGATGAGCCGACGACCGTCTGCACCAGCGTGGTGTCGGCCGTGAGGCGCGACAGCACCTCGCCGGTCTGCGTGGTCTCGAAGAAGGCCGGGCTCTGCTGCAGCACGTGGCCGTAGACCGCGTTGCGCAGGTCGGCCGTGACGCGCTCGCCGAGCCAGCTCACCGTGTAGAAGCGCGCCGCCGAAAACAGGCCGAGCGCCACAGCTACTGCGAAGAGGGCGCCGAAGTGCTCGCGCAGCGCCATGGTCTGGGCGCCCTTGTCGGCGCTGACCAGGCCGCCGTCAATCAGGCTGCGCAGGGCGATAGGGAAAGCCAGCGTCGTGACCGCCGCCATCACCAGGAAGACCCCCGCCAGCACGATCTGCACGCGGTAGGGGCGAAGGAAGGGGCGCAACCCCGACAGCGAGCGGGGCGAACCCTTGGCTGCGGAGGACGACGGAGGGGAAGAAGCCATGGGCGCGAATTCTACCGAGCCCTTGCCCCCACAAAGGTCGCCTTGACAGTAATTGCCATGACAACTAATATTTCGGCCATGAGCGATGCCCCTATTTCCCCGGTCCCTCCGCCGCCCGACGAGGCCGCGCGCCCGCCGGCCGACTTCTATCGCGCCGAGGACTACCGTGCCGAAGAGAGCATCGGCTACCTGATGCGCCGCATCGTCACGTCCGTGGGCCAGACCGTCGGCACGCGCATGTGCGAGCCCGGCAGCCCCACCTACCCGCAGTGGGTGCCGCTGTACAAGCTGCACGTCGGCGCCGCCACCACCGTGGCCGAACTGGCCCGCGCCTGCGAGCTCGACACCGGCGCCATGACGCGCCTGCTCGACCGCCTCGAGGCCAAGGGCCTGTGCCGGCGCGTGCGCTCGCTCGAAGACCGCCGCGTGGTCAACATCGAACTCACCGACGAAGGCCGTGCGGCCGCGAAGGAAGTGCCCTATGTGCTGAGCCGGGTGCAGAACGAGTACCTGGCCGGTTTCAGCCTCGAAGAATGGGAGCAGCTCAAGGACTACTTGCGCCGCATCCTCGACAACGCACAGGGCCTCGCGGCCCGTGGAGAGAAGAATGACTGAGTCTTTCGCCGTGCGCGCGCTGCGCCGCACGCCCGTCGTGGCCGCCGCGCTGGCGGTGGTCGCGCTCGCCGGTTGCGCCGACATGGCCGGCATCGGCTCGCACGCCACGCTGCGCGATGCGTCCACGCTCGGCATCGCGGCCGACCCCGCGCGCGCGCCCGTCCCCAGCCTGGACAGCCAGTGGTGGCAAGCCTTCGGCGACAGCCAGCTCAATGCGCTGGTCGACCAGGCCGTGGCCGGCAACCCGAACCTGCAGGTCGCGCGTGCGCGCCTCGTGCGCGCCCAGGCCTCGGCGGACATCGCCGGCGCGGCGCTGCTGCCCAAGGTCGGCGCCGACCTGAACCTGAACCGCCAGAAGTTCAACAGCAACTACATCTACCCGGCGCCGCTGGGCGGCTCGACGCAGAACATCGGCCTGCTGCAGCTCGGCGCGAGCTGGGAGCTCGACTTCTTCGGCAAGAACCGCAGCGCGCTCGACACCGCCCTCGGCGCGGCCAACGCCGCCGCGGCCGACGCCGATGCCGCGCGCGTGCTGCTCGCGAGCAACGTGGCGCGCAGCTACTTCCAGTGGGCGCGCCTGAACGAGCAGGTCGAGGTGGCCAAGCGCACGCTGGCCCAACGCGACGAGACCTTCAAGCTGGTGCGCGACCGCGTGGCGGCCGGCCTCGACACGCGCCTCGAACTGCGCCAGAGCGAAGGCGGCCTGCCCGAAGCCCGCCAGCAGATCGAAGCGCTCAATGAGCAGATCGCGCTGCAGCAGCACGCACTCGATGCGCTCGTGGGCCAGCCCAACGTGTCGGCCTCGCTCAAGCCGCCGGTGCTCGCCGGCGTGAAGCCGATGGCGCTGCAGGCGAACATCCCGGCCGACCTGCTGGGCCGCCGCGCCGACATCGCCGCCGCGCGCTGGCGCGTCGAAGCGGCCACCAGCGACGTGGCCAATGCCAAGACCCAGTTCTATCCCAATGTGAACCTCACGGCTTTTGCCGGCTTCCAGAGCCTGGGCTTCGGCAAGCTGCTCAAGTCGGGCAGCGAGCAGTGGGGCGTGGGCCCGGCCATCCACCTGCCGATCTTCGAAGGTGGGCGCCTGCGCGCCAACCTGCGCGGCAAGTCGGCCGATCTCGACGTGGCCATCGAAAGCTACAACGCCACCGTGCTCGACGCCGTGCGCGATGCGGCCGACCAGGTGTCGAGCGCGCAGTCGATCGTGCGCCAGCAGACCGAGCAGCGCGCCGCGCAGACGGCCGCCGAAGGCGCCTATGACATTGCCGTGCAGCGCTACCGCGCCGGTCTGGGCAACTACCTCAACGTGCTGACCGCCGAAACCGCCGTGCTGGCCCAGCGCCGCCTCGCGGTCGACCTGGCGGCCCGCGCCCTCGACACGCAGGTGGGCCTGGCGCGCGCCCTGGGCGGCGGCTGGCAGCCGCCGGCCACCGCGACGGCCGCGGCGCCGACGGCCGCCACCCAGAACTGATTTGCTGATCCGCCTTCTTCGGAAAGAACTCCATCATGAGCGATAACAACACTCCGACATCCGCTTCCCACGTGCCCACCACCGCCGCGCCCGAGGCGCCCGCGGGCAACGGCAAGCGCCGCCGCGCACTCACCGCGCTCACCGCCGTGGTGCTGGTCGCCGGCGGCGGCTGGGGCCTGTACGAATGGCTGGTCGCCAGCCACTACGAGAACACCGACAACGCCTACGTGCAGGGCAATGTCATCCAGATCACGCCGCAGATCGGCGGCACCGTCATGGCCATCGGCGCCGACGACACCGACTTCGTGAAGGCCGGCCAGCCGCTGGTGCAGCTCGACCCGGCCGACGCCAAGGTGGCGCTCGAGCAGGCCGAGGCCGCGCTCGCGCAGGCCGTGCGCCAGGTGCGCACGCTGTACGCGAACAACGGCTCGCTGGCCGCGCAGGTCACGCTGCGCCAGAGCGACATCGCCAAGGCCCAGAGCGACATCGCCAAGGCGCAGGACGACCTGCAGCGCCGCCGCGCGCTGTCGGGCAACGGCGCCGTGTCGAAGGAAGAACTCAACCACGCCGAGACGCAACTGGCCAACGCCAAGAGCGCACTGGCCGCCGCACAGGCCGGCGTGGTCGCCGCGCGCGAAGCGCTGGCCAGCAACCAGTCGCTGACCGAAGGCACCAGCGTGGCCCAGCACCCGAGCGTGCTGGCCGCCGCCGCCAAGGTGCGCGAGGCCTACCTCGCCACGCAGCGCGTGGCCATGCCCGCGCCGGTCGACGGCTACGTGGCCAAGCGCACCGTGCAGTTGGGCCAGCGCGTGGCCGCCGGCACGCCGATGATGTCCATCGTGCCGCTGCACCAGCTGTGGGTCGACGCCAACTTCAAGGAAGTGCAGCTGCGCAACATCCGCATCGACCAGCCCGTGAAGCTCACGGCCGACGTGTACGGCAAGAAGGTCGAGTACACCGGCAAGGTCGCCGGCCTGGGCGTGGGCACCGGCGCCGCCTTTGCGCTGCTGCCGGCGCAGAACGCCACCGGCAACTGGATCAAGGTGGTGCAACGCGTGCCCGTGCGCATCGCGCTCGACCCCGAGCAGCTCAAGGCCAACCCGCTGCGCATCGGCCTGTCGATGGACGCCGAGATCGACATCACGCAGAAGACCGGCAAGATGTTGGCCGACGCGCCGCGCAGCACCGCCTTCGCGCAGACGCAGGTCTACAGCCAGCTCGACCGCGGCGCCGACGCCGAGGTGGAACGCATCGTCGCCGCCAACCTCGGCCGCGGCGCACCCACGGCGGCCGTGAGCCGCCCGGCGGCCTCCAGCGCTGCGCCGGCCGCGCACGTCGCCACGCAGGGCCAGCCGGGCTGATCGCCGCCGGCTGCTGAACCCTCACAGCTCGCGCCATGGCCACTGCTGCTCCTGCCTATATCGCGCACCCCCCGCTCGAGGGCTCCGCCCGCGTCTGGGGCACGGTCGCGCTGTCCGCTGCCACCTTCATGAACGTGCTCGACTCGTCGATCGCCAACGTGTCGCTGCCGGCCATCTCGGGCGACCTCGGCGTGAGCACCACGCAAGGCACCTGGGTCATCACCAGCTTCGCGGTGGCCAACGCCATCGCGGTGCCGCTCACGGGTTTCATGACCCAGCGCTTCGGCCAGGTGCGCCTGTTCATGGCCAGCGTGATCCTGTTCATGGTCGCCTCGCTGCTGTGCGGCCTGGCGCCCAACATGACCACGCTCATCCTGTTTCGCGCGTTGCAGGGCTTCGTGGCGGGGCCGATGATCCCGCTGTCGCAGACGCTGCTGCTGTCGAGCTACCCGAAGGCCAAGGCCGGCCTGGCCATGGCGATGTGGTCGATGACCACGCTGGTCGCGCCGGTGATGGGGCCGCTGCTCGGCGGCTGGATCACCGACAACATCTCGTGGCCGTGGATCTTCTACATCAACATCCCGGTCGGCATCGTGGCCGCGGCCATCACCTGGACGCTGTACCACAAGCGCGAGAGCAAGACGCACAAGGTGCCGATCGACGCCATCGGCCTGGCGCTGCTGGTGCTGTGGGTGGGCTCGCTGCAGCTCATGCTCGACAAGGGCAAGGAACTCGACTGGTTCCACTCGGCCGAAATCGTCACGATGGCTGTGGTGGCCGTGGTCGGCTTCGCCTTCTTCCTGGTCTGGGAGCTGACCGACAAGCACCCGGTGGTCGACCTGTCGCTGTTCAAGCGCCGCAACTTCTGGTCGGGCGCGGTGGCCACGGCCATTGCCTACGGCCTGTTCTTCGGCAACGTGGTGCTGCTGCCGCTGTGGCTGCAGCAGTGGATGGGCTACACCGCCACGCAGGCGGGGATGATCATGGCGCCCGTGGGGCTGCTGGCGATCTTCTTCTCGCCGGTGGTGGGCCTCACCGTGTCCAAGATCGACCCGCGCCGCTACGCGACCTTCTCGTTCCTCGTGTTCGCGCTGGTGCTGTGGATGCGTTCGAACTTCAACACGCAGGCCGACTTCGTGACGATCATCATCCCGACGATCATCCAGGGCATCGCGATGGCGTTCTTCTTCATCCCGCTCGTGACCATCACGCTGTCGGGCCTCACGCCCGACCGCATCCCGGCCGCGTCGGGGCTGTCGAACTTCCTGCGCATCACGGCGGGCGCCATGGGCACCTCGATCGCCACCACGCTGTGGGACAGCCGCGCGGCCCTGCACCACGCGCAGCTGGTGGAGTCGGTGAACCCGGGCAACAGCGCGGCCACCAGCGCCATCTCGGGGCTGACCGGCAGCGGCTTCAGTTCCGAGCAGGTGCTCGGGCAGATCAACCGCCTGGTCGACCAGCAGTCGTTCATGCTCGCCACGAACGACATCTTCTATGCCTCGGCGGTGCTGTTCCTGCTGCTGATTCCGCTGGTGTGGCTGGCGCGGCCGCAAAAGGGCGGCGCGGGCGGCGACGCGGCCGCCGGCGCGCACTGACAACCGGCAGCGCTCGCGCATGGACCAGTTCGCGGCCATGAAGGCGTTCCGCGCCGTCGTGGAGGCCGGCGGCTTCACCGCCGCGGCCGACGCGATGGACGTGTCGCACACGGTGGTCTCGCGCCACGTCAAGCAGCTGGAAACGGCGCTGGGCGTGCAGCTGCTGAACCGCACCACCCGCCGCTTCGCGCTCACGCAGGCGGGCCAGACCTACTACGAGCACGCGCGGCAGATCCTCGACCAGGTCGAGACCGCGGCGCTGGTCGTGGCGCAGCACCAGGTCGAGCCCACGGGCCTGCTGCGCATCAACGCGCCGATGTCCTTCGGACTGGAAGAGTTGGCGCAGTGGCTGCCGGCTTTTCTCGACGCGCATCCGCAGGTCAAGGTCGACCTCGTGTGCAACGACCGCTTCGTCGACCTGATCGAAGAGGGCTTCGACGTGGGATTGCGACTGGCGTATGCACTCTCGGACTCGACGCTGATCGTCAAGCGCCTCGCCAGCTTCGAGGAGTGGTGGGTGGCGTCGCCCGCCTACCTGCAGCGGCGCGGCACGCCGCGAACGCCCGCCGACCTGGCGGCGCACGACTGCCTCAACTATTCATTGGCCGCGAAAGCCGCACAGCCCAGCTTCACCGCGCCGGACGGCAGCGTCCACACGGTCGACGTGGGCGGGCGGCTGCAGGCCAACAGCGGGCTCGTGCTGCGCAGCGCCGCGCTGGCGGGCACGGGGCTGGCGGCGTCGCCGGCGTTCCTCGTGCGCGACCCTGTGGCGCGCGGCGAGCTCGTGCGCGTGCTGCCCGAATACCGCCAGCAGCCGCTGAACCTGTACGCGCTGTATCCGCAGAACCGGCATCTGTCGCCGAAGGTGCGGGCGTTTGTCGACTTTGCTGCCGCGCGCTACCTGCCCGCGGACGGGCAGGGCGACTGAGCGCGGCAGCCGCGCCTTACTTCGCCGCGGTCGGCACCAGGTCGAAGCGGTCGCTTTGGTACTGGAACAACAGGCAGTTCGCCCCCGGCTCGCAGCCGCTGCGGTGCGGCAGCTGCGCCGGCAGCAGGTAGTACGAACCGGCCGGGTACAGCACCTTCTTGCCGTCATCGAAGATCGCGTAGAACACGCCCGAGAGCACGACGGACGGGAGTGCCTGCGTGTGGCGATGGTGCGGGTTGTCGAAGCCGGCCGGGAATTCGACGAAGGCTTCGTACGGGCCATTGCCCGTCAGGTTGCCGCGCACGTTGGCGTAGCGGATGCCGCCCGCGAGGGCCTGCCACTGCAGCGTGTCGGCCGGCGCCGAGATCGGCGTGCGGGGTGCCGGCGTGGCGGCGGTGGCGAAGCCCGGCGCGCACAGGGCACAGGACAGGGCGAGGAACAGGGCAGAAGAGCGTTTCATGGTCATGGATCGAAGAAAGTGGATTCGTGGGTGCATGCGAAGGGCAGGGCGTCAGCGGCCCGCTTCCAGCAGTTGCAACACCTCGTCGGTCGAGCGCACCTCGGCCACCACATCCGACACGCCGCGCAGCGCCGCGCGATGCAGTTCGCGGTGGCCCAGCACGCCGCCTTCCTCCAGGTCGAGGTCGCGCGTCGCGCAGGCATCGCCCACGATGAGGCTCTGGTAGCCGCGCGGTGCGGCATCGAAGGCGGTGGCCGACACGCACATGTGCGTCATGAGGCCCGTGAGGATCAGCGTCGTGATGCCGCGCGCCTGCAGCTCGGCCTCGAGCGTGGTGCCCGCGAATGCGCTCGGCGTGGCCTTGCGCAGCACGGCGTGTTGCGGCGCCGGGCGCAGTGCGTCGTGGATGCCGAAGGCGTGGCTGCCGTCCGCGAAGATCGGACTGTCGGCGGGCGCCACGTGCTGCACATGGAACACCGGCACCGCATGCCGGTCGGCGGCATCGATCAGGCGCCGCGCCTGGCGCAGGGCGGCCCCTCCGTCGGGAATGGGCATGCGCCCGTCGAAGTACTCGTTCTGGAAATCGATCGCGATCAGCGCCGTGGCGGCGGGATCGAGGCGGCTCGTGGGCACGGCGCCGGTGAGGCTGCGAATGCTGGGGTGCTTCATGCGTTCTCTGCGTGAGTGAAAGAAGGCCTGAAGCGTAGGCAGCCCGCGGGCTGCGGGGTAGATGCGTGGCCGCACAAGATTTGTGCGGATCGTGACGCGGTTGCCGGCGCGTATTGGTCGATTGGACCTGCGACGATTGATCGCTCTGCGACCCCCGTGCGCCCTAGGCGTTCGCGGGTTTCGGGCCGTTCAGCTCTTGTCGAACACGCGCCGATAGCGCACATGGCCGCCCAGTTCTCGCCGCGTCTTGTTGGTCACGAGACGCACAGCGCCGCTGGTCACGATGTCTTCCATCGCTAGCAACTGTTCGCGGTCGGCGTCGGTGAGTTCAGGGAACTCGCCAGGGTGCGTTTTCTGATACTCCCACACACGCCTTTCCAGCTCGGAGAGTGATCGTGTTTCGTCCATGGGCGGCGGAGGCTGCCGCTCCTGTCCAGGGGGCAAGATGAGCGTCGCGCTCGTGTGCTTGACCCAGGCGATGTGCCGCCGGGTGACCTCCATCTTCTGATTGATCTGCTTGATCTTCTCTTCGCGATCAAAGGCCGTCACCGGCCCCACCATGTAGAACGACGCATGAGAGTCGTGCACCATCCCGTCGAAAAATCGATCGACGGCTGCGGGCAGCTTGGTGGTGGACGCGTTTGTTGAGAACTCGGCGTAGATGCGCAGGAAGTCTTTCTGTGCGGCAGAGAGGCCCGACTTCCCCGCAGACAACGGAGCGAGATCGGACTCCCTTTTTTCTCGCAAGAGGGCCGCAGCGGCGTCTGATGCAAAGTCGGAGTCGCTTTCGCGGATGTCGACGCGATCCTGCGCATTGGCACGCTGGTAGCTTGGAAGTTTGGCCATCTGGCCCATGTGCATGAGTCGCCAGCGCCAGTACAGCTGCATATGCCCATGCTGTGCGGCTTCAATGCCGCCGCCCACCCCGCTGCGGGCCGACCACACTCGGTAGGCGTTGAACAGGTCGATGCTTTCGGCGTCCATCTCCAAATCTGCGACGGTGTTTTTCCCGCCCTCGACCTTGAGGAGTTCTGCCGTACTCAACAACGGAACCGCACTGAGGCGCGCCTCGTTGTACATGTCCAGCAAGGGCATCTGAGAAAGCAGCTTGGCACGTGAGCCCACGGCCTTGCCTTGGCAACCGGGGTCGTATCCTCCACCCACATTCGAGTGGGCGCCCGGGTATACCTTCTCGATGCAGTTGGACGGATACCTGTTGTCGCTTGTGCGCCCGGTCGAGAGTGGGAAGTTGATGCGTATCTCGTGGGCTGCGCACAAGTGCACCGTGCGCTCTACGCTCGGCACGATGTCCAATGTGCCGTTGGCCCACCCGCCAAGGCCTCGCCAGAAAGGCGAACTGTCGGCCAAGCCGACGGAGGCGACCGAATCGAAAAGTCCCAGAAACTGAAGGCGAAACGGAACCTCCGCGAGCGTGTAACTGCCGTTTTTCTCTCTCAGGAGTAGGTGGTGCAAAAAATGGCAGAACGCTCGCGCTTGAGCGGCACCGCGGGAGAAACCGAATACCGAGAGATTGACTTGCAGCAGCTTCTTCGGAGACTTGCTTTGCAGAGCCTTTTGCAGCTCCCCGAGCTTGCCACCGGGAACCGCATTCAGGCCGGTTGCCCGGCCGACGAAATAGAGCCGTTTGCCGGGCATGTTGGGGCTGGTGCTTGCATCGACGTGCAGTGGTTGGTGGGCGGCCAAATGCCCTGCGTCCGTATTGCTCACAAGCGGTTCGCCCACGACGGATCGATGCATCGCATTGAGAAGCTGAATCAACGCCCAATTGATCCGCGCGTCGCCGCCGGTGGCCTTGGCTTTTCCATCCGGCGTTTCTGTTTTTTCTCCGATCTCATCGAAAGGCGTGCCCACGCCCGGAACGTAGAACCGATAGTAGCCATTCTTCGGATCTTCTCGGAAGGCATCATGCAGAACGACCACATTGCTGTGGCTGCACTTGTTGTGGGCCTCGGGGTCCTGGGGGGTCTTGGCCAGTACATCTAACTGGTCGCGTTTCTTGTTGTTGTTGGTGCCGTCAAAAAAAATACCGACGTGGATCATGGACCCGCACAGGGAACTCTTGTCATTGCGTTCGACACAGCCGGCGGCTGCGACGCGCTGCACCAGTTCCTTGAGGTTCAGGTGACGTTCACCGGGTAATGGAGCGGGAATGGGTTGGACTGACATGATGGAATCTCCCTGACTTCTTTCTGCTTATTCGGTGCTGTACGGCTTTTCCGGGTAGGCCATGCCCGAGGGGTGTTTTTCGTGCCCCAAGTCATAATCGGTGACGTACACCTTGATGGCGTCGTTCGGTAAGAAGAACACTTGAACTCCGCCACCCTTCTTGCTGTAGCGCTCAAGAGGAACGGTCTTGTGGAGCGTGCGTTCTGTAGAGCAACACTCGATCTGCTGCCGGACGGTCAAATGTTTGCGGGTCTCATAGGGTGTCGTCCATCGACCCATCGTCCAGCGGACAGTGACCGTGAGGTCCGGATTCCACTGTGAGGGTAGCGATACGCAGCACGATAGGGAGCCGCCTCCACCGTAGGGCGGAAGGTTGGAGCCCGGGTGGTCGTTCACGCTATACCCCTGCACCCCTTCACTCGTAAAGTTGTAGCCTGTGATGCCCACGATCATGGGTTCCGGCGGCTTTGTCTGTTCGGGCTCGCAGCCGCTCACGCCGGCAAGTAGCAAGCAAGTAGCTGCTATGCGTAGCAGCCATCTCAAAGACAGTCGAACCAGTGTGGGTTGACCACTCCTTGGTTTCCTCATTTTTCGACTTCCGGCTTTTCGGGATAACTCCGCTGCGACGGATGCTCGGGGTTTTGCGGCCCGGCGTCATAGACCCACACCTGAATCTCGTCATTCGGTAAGAAGAACACTTGCAACCTGCCCCCCTCCTTGCCATAGCGCTCGACTGGAATGGTCTTGTCTAGGGCGCGTTCCGTAGAGCAACATTCAATCTGCTGTCGGATAGTCAAATGTTTGCGAGTCTCGTAGGGTGTCGTCCATCGACCCATCGTCCAGTGAACGCTGACCGCGAGGTCCGGACTCCAATTTGGGGGCAGCGATACGCAGCACGAGACGGAGCCGCCGCCGCCATAAGGCGGAATATTGGAGCCACGCTGACCATTGACGTAGTAATCCTGCACCCCTTCGCTGGTGTAGTTGTAGCCCGTGATGCCCACGATCATGGGCTCCGGTGGCTTTAGCTGTGGGGGCTCGCAGCCGCTTGCGCCAAGTAGCAGCAGACAAGCTGCGACCAGACGTAGCCACCCAGCGACCTGCGATAGCTCGGAAAGGAAATTCGTCATGTGGATCTCGGTACGCGGAAGCGCATCACCCTCTTCGGATGCCCACAACGGGAGGCTTGGCCTGACGTGCTGTAACGGTTCGCCGGAAACTCTCGATCGCACGCCACTCGCCGTCGCCCCAGCGTTCGATGCGCTGGCCCAGACTGGGGGCGCCGGAGCGCATGTCGAGCCATGTTTGCCCCAGTTCGTTCAGCATTTCAAAACCGTCGGGTACATCCAGGGCGAGCGCTGCAAAAACCACTTGATCGGGTAATCGCTGGAGTCCCAACGCTTCGGCACGCTCAATGATCTTTTCCAGCCGCGAATAGAGTTCACTCGAACGCCGAGGGTTGTGGGATTCCGGGAGTGCACGGCGTAGTTCTGCATGCAGGAGATCGGCTTCGGCGTCTTCCAGCAACGCCGCATATTGCGCATCATCCATGCGGCAATTCTCAGCAGGAACGGGAGAGGTTGGCCCGCCGTCCGAGCGCACCACGCGAAGCTCGCACGCCCGGTCGAACCAGACCCATTCCTTGACTGCCCCCTGCAAGATGGCATGTTGCTCGGGGCTCAGATGATTGATCACACTGGGCAGCACGCGGGTATCACCGATGCGCAGATAGAGCGGGATTTCGTCGTCTGTGACCACGGCAGTCAACCAGGTCAGCGTGTGTGTCAAAAGCGTGAGTGAGTCTTCTGTTCGCACGAAGCTCAATCCAGGCTTGCCCGACAAGGCACCACGCAAGGACTCCGCGGAGTCCTTCTCGAATAGGAGGGACAGCGGCCACAGCAAGAGGCCCAGTTCTTCATAGTCCGCCAATGCCGTGTTGTCGAAGGCGCGGATGGGATCGCCGTAGATGACCTGCAAACGCGTCGAGCCCTCCGCGCCGAGAATGGCACCGTCTACGATGACCCATATGGCGTCCCTCGGCGCCTCGGCGGCACATCGCCGATGCCATTCGGCGAGGGATTGAATTTGTTCGACCGGCAGGGGGTCTTGCAGGTACGCGCGTTCCATCAGCGGCGCCCCATCGGCGAAGCCGCCGCCAAGGCCTTGAGCAGGCACTCCTTGCAGACCGCCTCGGCGAACTTGAACTCTGGCAAGGGGAGGTTCCGAGGGCCAATCAGTGAATGCGTGGTGGCATGCTCGACCCACGCACCTTTGGTTCCGTGGGTGATGCCTTGCGCCTTCCAGTGACTGAAACTGCCGCCACCGTTGACGATGACTTCTTCCTTTGCGGTGATTTCGATACGGTTGGCGGTTAGGGTGATATCCAGTTTTGCGAGCAGTTTGAGATTCTTCTCCAGGGCCTGAATGTCGATGTCAGCCTGGGCTGCGACCAAGCGCATGCCGGCCTTGTAGGCAAACAACCGCACCGCCCCCTTCACGCTTGCGAACAAGCTGGCACCTGCGCTCAGGCTGGTATGCCCGGCGCTGGTCAGCGCGATGTGTTCTCCGCTGGCCACATGCGTGCTGCCCGGCGTACTGGTTTCGATGCCGGCGGGGCTTGCCAGCACCAGATGCGGTGCCCCCAGTTCGGGGAAGCCAGTCTCGCTGCCTGCGCCTGACCTGAGTCCGGCAATGTCCTCGTTCTGCGACTTCAGAACAGCGGCGACATCGCTCTGGTCGCTGCCCGTGTCTTGTGCTCTGGCTTGTTGCGCGGCATCTGCAAGGCTCTCGTGCTGCTCGCGGGCCTGCGTGAGACGAGTGATCGTCTCGCCGAGATCCTTGGCATGCCTCATGGCGTTGTTTCGCGCCTCGGTCGTAATGAGCAGTCCATCCTTGGCGCGAATCGCCCCATGTCCATCGGTGCGGAGCTCAAAGCCCTCGCCTCTGGCATCTTTGCGGCCGGCGTTGTCTTCGACACGAGTGATGTGACCCAGGCTCAACGAACTGTGCTGGTGATCACTCTTGAGTTGCGCCTGGATCTTTCCATGGGTGTCGTCCAGCACCATGTGGTTGCTGCGCCCGGCAGCGCTGTTGCCACCGCCCTCGGTGAGTTCACGGCTCCTGAAGCCCGACAGTGCACTTTGCTCCGGCAACCGCCAGGGCGGCGTGTTCATCTGGTTGGACACACGTCCGGTGCAGATCGGGAGATCAGGGTCGCCACCGTAGAACTCGACAATCACTTCCTGCCCGATGCGTGGCAAGTGGATGCCACCCAACTGATTGCCGGCCCAAGGCGAGCTGACACGCAACCAACAACTGCTGTGCTGGTTCTTCTGGCCGATTCGATCCCAGGGGAACTGAACCTTGATGCGGCCGAGATCATCGGTCCACAGGTTCTCGCCTTCAGGGCCAACCACCAGTGCGGGTTGCGGGCCACCAGTCTTTGGCTTGGCGCGTACCGGGATCGGTCGCAAAGGCTGACTTGTCGGATGGGCCGTGAAGTCGACGTGCACCCGCCATTGCTGCTGTCGCTCTCGCACGGCGTCCCGGTTCTGGCTGTCTTGTCCAACGTCTTCGATGACGAAATGGGTATCGAGGACTAGATGCTCGGTGTTGACCCTCGCGCGTGGGTGCTTGCACAACAGGAACGTGCGGCCTGGCACGATGCTTCGCAGATTGCCGCTGGCCTGTGCGCGCTTGCCATGCGTGCGCAGGGCCTGCATCCGAAGCAGGGCGATCAGCCGGCCTTCGTCTAAAGGATCGTTGGATTCGGCAATGCCGGCGCGAGGTTGGGCATAGTGACTCCCGGCGCGGTCGGCGTGCCACTCGTAGACCTCGCCGTCGGCCTGCCCAGTCGGCCGGGGGGCTTTCCGGCCCGCGCTCAAGTCGGCCCGTGGCCGGGTGTAGTCATAGTCGCGGGTGGCGTATTGGCCGCTTGTGAGATGGCTGTGGGGGACAAAGCTGCTGATGTACTCGGCATCGGTCTTCCAGCCAGGCGCGTGGTACTCGATCTCGTGGTAGGCCTCGCTGTCGGCCTGCCGGTAGGCGCCCATGGCGTCGCTCAGGACCAGCCGATGCTTGCCGTCGGAATGTTCGAAGTGATAGCTCAGCCCCCATTCCTCGCACAGACGGCTGAAGAAATCGAAGTCTGTCTCGTTGAATTGCGTCTGAAAATCACGGGCTGGATAGGTCTCGAACAGGCGCTTTTCAACGGGGAATGGGTAGTCGGCCAACAGTTCGTCGAGGATCTGGACAACTGTCTTGTCCTGGAAGATCTTGCAGTCGGTCGTCAGGGTTGCCAAGTGCAGCCAGGGCCGAAGCGTGAGCTTGTACTGAACGTGTCGGCCTTCCTCGCCCCAAACGGAAGCATCGGTGATCAGGGCATTGATCTGCCGCACGCCGGATCCGATGGGGTCGCTGTCCGAGCCTGTGACGCCGAAAGAGCGAGTCCCGGAACCGTCGAGTTCGATCATGCAGTTGATCTCATGGCCGATCAGCGTATCGAGATCGAAGTCGGCCGCCTCGCTGGCGCCAAGATTCAAGGCATCGGGTGTCTTGAGAAGCAAGTCATAGGCGAACAAGCTGTTCATGCCTTCCTGGCCCGCGAGCCGCATGGGTGTCAGCGCCGGAGCGCCTTCAAACAATGGAATGGCGGTGCTGGAAATGGAAAGGGTGTGAGGCACGAGCGGCAGACCGGAGGGTGAGGGGTCTGGGGAGTCTGCTGCTCGAGCCGTTTCGGTTCTGCAAACAATGGTGAAACACCCGGTGTGTCAGGAACTTGGCTCGGCGGATTGCGAAAAATTCACGCGACTCGGCGCTCGCGGGGTCCACAAGAGGCCCAACGCGAGGTCGGTCAGCAGAAGCTACGTGACTGGAGAGCGGTTTACGCCAAGCCGTGGCCCAGCGCCTTCAACACGTCATGGCACGCACCCATCGTGTGGTAATCGGTCTTGCCGGCCGGGCTCTTCTCGTCGCTGATCTTCGCGTTCTGCGGCGTGAGGATGCGATACCACGCGCCGTGCGCGTGGTCGACGAAGTGCGCCCAGCTGTAGGCCCAGATCCGGTCGTACCAGTCCCAGTAGCCGGCATCGCCCGTGCGCACCGCGAGCAGGGCGGCGGCGGCGAAGCTTTCGGTCTGCACCCAGAAGTACTTGTCGCCGTCGCACACCGCGCCATCGGGCCCGAAGCCGTAGACCAGCCCGCCGTGCGTGGCGTCCCAGCCGCGCTGCATCGCGGTGTCGAAGAAGTGGCGTGCACGCGGAACGATCCATTCGGTGCCGGGCGCGCCGGGTCCGAGGTGGCTCTCGAGTTGCAACAGCAACTTGGCCCATTCGGTGAGGTGGCCGGTCTGGAAGCCCCAGGGCCGGAAGATGTTGGTCTTGTCGCCGCGGTTGTAGTCCCAGTCGACCGACCAGTCCTCGCGGTAGTGCTCCCACACCAGCCCGTCGGCGAGCGCGGCCTGCCGGCCCGTGATGCTTTCGGCCAGCGTGCGTGCGCGCTCGAGGTAGAAGGGCTCGCGCGTGGCGTCGTAGGCCGCGAGCATCGCCTCGCAGGCGTGCATGTTGGCGTTCTGGCCGCGGTACGGGCCGACCTGCCAGCTTGGTGTCGCCTCGTCGGCGTACAGCTGATGCTGCGGCTCCCAGAAATGCTGTTCCATCAGGTCGCGGGTGTGCGCGAGGCCGGCGCGCGCCTCCTCGACGCCGGCCATCAGCGCATGCGCGTGCGCCAGCAGCACGAAGGCCAGGCCGTAGCAGTGCTGCGTGCCGTCCTGCACGGTGGCTTGATGGCCATCCCAGTCGATCTGCCATGCATAGCCACCATTCGGCTGCGCATGCGCGGTCTGCAAGAACGCCAGGCCGTGCCGCACCGCCGCAAGGTCGTCGGGCCGGCCGAAGCGGCGCCACGCCATCGCGTGGTTGAACACGAAGCGCGTGCTGCTCACGAGGTGGCGCGTGCGGCGGTCGTACACCGTGCCGTCGTCCTTGAAGAAATGGAAGAAGCCGCCCGAGGCATCGCGGCTGCGCGGCGCGTAGAACGCCAGCGTGTGGGCGATGTGGCTGGCAAGGAATTCGGGTGAGCGGAAGTTCGGCATGGCGGTGATGGATTCAATCCGGGTGAAAGCGCATCGCGGCAGCGCAGCGGGCACGCCAGTTTTTCACGAAGCGTGCATGCGTGCCCGACATCCTCATGACGGTGCGCGTGCATGCATCGCGTTCGCAGGTGTGCGTGCTGCGGTGCGCAATGTCGTCGAGACGACAGTCGCTCGCACAGAGGGGGCGCACTCTGTGAATGGTTGCAGTGCAGCATAGGCATTTGCCCCAGTATGCAATTGCATAGCAGCCACCAACAATCGGTCCGCGCTCGATGGTGGCGCATTGAGATGGACCGCATGACCGATTTCTTTTTTCCGCACACGGACGACGCCGCGAGATGAGCGACGTCATTCTTGAAACACGCCAGCTCACCAAGGAATTCAAGGGATTCACCGCGGTCAGCAAGGTCGACCTCTCGGTGAAGCGCGGTTCGATCCACGCGCTCATCGGCCCCAACGGTGCCGGCAAGACGACCTGCTTCAACCTGCTCACCAAATTCCTCGAACCCACGGCCGGCACGATCCTGTTCAACGGCCACGACATCACGGGCGAACGCCCGGCGCAGATCGCGCGACGCGGCGTGATCCGCTCGTTCCAGATCTCCGCCGTGTTCCCGCACCTCACGCTGCTCGAGAACGTGCGCCTGGGCCTGCAGCGCAAGCTGGGCACCTCGTACCACTTCTGGAAGAGCGAGAAGTCGCTCAAGCCGCTCGATGCGCGCGCCCGCGAACTGCTCGCCGAGGTGGGCCTTGAAGAGCTGGCCGACGAACAGACCGTGAACCTGCCCTACGGCCGCAAGCGCGCGCTCGAGATCGCCACCACGCTGGCCATGGAGCCCGAGCTGATGCTGCTGGACGAACCCACGCAGGGCATGGGCCACGAAGACGTGCACCGTGTGGCCGAGCTCATCAAGCGCGTGTCGGCCGGACGCACCATCCTGATGGTCGAACACAACATGAGCGTGGTCTCGACCATCGCCGACACCATCACGGTGCTGCAGCGCGGCGCCGTGCTGGCCGAAGGCCCGTACGCCGAAGTCTCGAAGAACCCGCAGGTGATGGAAGCCTACATGGGCACCACCGACGGCGAAATGCAGGGGGCTCACTGATGACCGCTGCACTCGAAATCAAGGGCCTGCAGGCCTGGTACGGCGAATCGCACGTGCTGCACGGCGTCGACATGGTCGTGCAGCCGGGCGAGGTCGTCACGCTGCTGGGCCGCAATGGTGCGGGCCGCACGACGACGATGCGCGCCGTGATGGGGCTCACCGGCGCCCGCAAGGGCAGCATCAAGGTCAACGGCGTCGAGACCGTCTCGATGGCGACGCACCGCATCGCCCACCTGGGCATCGGCTACTGCCCCGAAGAGCGCGGCATCTTCGCCAGCCTCTCGTGCGAAGAAAACCTGATGCTGCCGCCCGAGCTGAAAGGCGCGGGGCAGGGCATGTCGGTCGACGAGATCTACGCCATGTTCCCCAACCTGGCCGAGCGCCGCCACAGCCAGGGCACGCGCCTGTCGGGCGGCGAGCAGCAGATGCTGGCCGTGGCGCGCATCCTGCGCACCGGCGCCAAGCTGCTGCTGCTCGACGAAATTTCCGAAGGCCTCGCGCCCGTCATCGTGCAGGCGCTGGCCCGCATGATCACCACGCTGCGCGCCAAGGGCTACACCATCGTCATGGTCGAGCAGAACTTCCGCTTCGCCGCGCCGCTGGCCGACCGCTTCTACGTGATGGAGCACGGCCGCATCGTCGAGAAGTTCGGCGCCGCCGAGCTCGAAGCCAAGATGCCCGTGCTGACCGAGCTGCTCGGCGTCTGAGTTCTTTCACCCCTTGCCACTGCTGGAGACATCCATGAAAAATCAGCTCACCGCTTTCGCCCTGGCTTTCAGCGCACTGGCGCTTGCAGCGTCCGCCCAGGCGCAAGGCCAGGACAAGGTCAAGATCGGCTTCATCACCGACATGTCCAGCCTGTACGCCGACCTCGAAGGCAAGAACGGCGCGCTGGCGATCCAGATGGCCATCGACGACTTCGGCGGCAAGGCGGCCGGCAAGCCGGTCGAGCTGCTCACCGTCGATCACCAGAACAAGCCCGACATCGCCGCCTCGAAGGCGCGCGAGTGGATCGACACGCAAGGCCTGAGCATGGTCTTCGGCGGCACCAACTCGGGCGTGGGCCTGGCGCTGGCCAAGGTCGCGGCCGAGAAGAAGCGCGTGTATTTCAACAACGGCGCGGCCTCCTCGGCGCTCACCAACGAACAGTGCTCGCCCTACACCGTGCACTACGCCTACGACACCGTCGCGCTCGCCAAGGGCACCGGCGCCGCGGTGGTCGACGGCGGCGGCAAGACCTGGTTCTTCCTGACGGCCGACTACGCCTTCGGCCACGCGCTCGAAGCCGACACCTCCACCGTCGTGAAGGCCAAGGGCGGCACGATCGTCGGCGCGGTGCGCCATCCGCTCAATGCGTCCGACTTCTCGTCGTTCCTGCTGCAGGCGCAGAACTCCAAGGCGCAGATCCTGGGCCTGGCCAACGCGGGCGGCGACACCGTCAACAGCATCAAGGCGGCCAAGGAGTTCGGCATCGGCAAGTCGATGAAGCTGGCCGGCCTGCTGATCTTCCTGAGCGACGTGCACAGCCTGGGCCTGAAGAACACCGAAGGCCTGCAGTTCACCACCAGCTGGTACTGGGACCTGAACGACGAGACCCGCAAGTTCGCCAAGCGCTTCTTCGACAAGACCAAGCGCATGCCCACCGAAATCCAGGCCGCCGACTACTCGGCCACCATGACCTACCTCAAGGCCGTGGACGCCGCCAAGACCGACGATGCCGACAAGGTCATGGCCGAGCTCAAGAAGATGAAGCTCAACGACTTCTTCGGCACCGGCCAGATCCGCCCCGACGGCCGCTATGTGCACGACATGTACCTGATGCAGGTCAAGTCGCCCGCCGAATCGAAGACGCCGTGGGACTACTACAAGCTCGTGAAGAAGCTGCCCGGCGACACGGTGTTCACCACCAAGGCCGAGTCCAAGTGCACGCTCTGGAAGTGACACCACCGAACACCCCACAGGAACAACATCCATGAAGACCACCACATTCGCTCTCTCCGCCGTTTTCGCCGCCGCCGCGCTGGCCGCCGGCACCGCCCAGGCACAGGACAAGGTCAAGATCGGCTTCGTCACCGACATGTCGAGCCTGTACGCCGACGTCGAAGGCAAGAACGGCGCGCTGGCGATCCAGATGGCCATCGACGACTTCGGCGGCAAGGTCAACGGCATGCCCATCGAGCTGCTCACGGCCGACCACCAGAACAAGGCCGACATCGCCGCCTCCAAGGCGCGCGAGTGGATCGACACGCAGGGCCTGACCATGCTGTTCGGCGGCACCAGCTCCGGCACGGCCCTGGCCATGGCCAAGGTGGCGCAGGAGAAGAAGCGCGTCTTCGTCGTGAACGGCGCCGGCAGCTCGGCGCTCACCAACGAACAGTGCTCGCCCTACACCGTGCACTACGCCTACGACACCGTCGCGCTCGCCAAGGGCACCGGCGCGGCCGTCATCGGCCGTGGTGACAAGAGCTGGTACTTCCTGACCGCCGACTACGCCTTCGGCCAGGCCCTCGAAGCCGACGCGACCAAGGTCGTGAAGGAAAAGGGCGGCACCGTGCTGGGCTCGGTGAAGGCGCCGCTCAATACCTCCGACTTCTCGTCCTTCCTGCTGCAGGCGCAGAACTCCAAGGCGCAGGTGCTGGCGCTGGCCAATGCCGGCGGCGACACCATCAACAGCATCAAGGCCGCGAAAGAGTTCGGCATCACCAAGAGCATGAAGATGGTGGGCCTGCTGGTGTTCGTGACCGACGTGCACAGCCTGGGCCTGAAGAACACCGAAGGCCTGCTGCTCACCACCAGCTGGGACTGGAACCTGGACGACAAGACGCGCGCCTTCGGCAAGCGCTTCTTCGAGAAGACCAAGCGCATGCCCACCGACATCCAGGCCGCCGACTACTCGGCCACCATGACCTACCTGAAGGCCGTGCAGGCCGCCAAGACGGTCGATGCCGACAAGGTCATGGCCACGCTCAAGTCCACGCCCATCGACGACTTCTACGCCAAGGGCAGCATCCGCGCCGACGGCCGCTTCGTGCACGACATGTACCTGGTGCAGGTCAAGTCGCCGGCCGAATCCAAGCAGCCGTGGGACTACTACAAGGTGGTCCAGAAGTTGAAGGGCGAAGAAGTCTTCACGACCAAGGCCGAAAGCCGCTGCGCCCTCTGGAAGTGACCTCCCGCGGGCGCCCCTGCGGCGCCCGGGTTCGTTGAAACGCTTATGAACATTTCCCTTCCCGCCTTGTTGAGCCAGCTCCTTCTGGGGCTGGTCAACGGCTCGTTCTACGCCATCCTGAGCCTCGGGCTGGCGGTGATCTTCGGTTTGCTCAACGTCATCAACTTCGCGCACGGCGCGCTGTTCATGCTCGGGGCCGTCCTCACCTGGATGGCGATGGAGTACCTGGGCGTCAACTACTGGGTGATGCTGATTGCCGCACCGGTCCTCATCGGCCTGTTCGGCGTGGTCATCGAACGATTGCTGCTGCGCTGGATCTACAAGCTCGACCACCTCTACGGCCTGCTGCTCACGCTGGGCCTCACGTTGCTGATCGAAGGCGTGTTCCGCTCGGTCTATGGCGTGTCGGGGCTGCCCTACGATGCGCCCGAGCTGCTGTCCAGTGCCACCGACCTGGGCTTCATGGTGCTGCCCAACTACCGTGCCTGGGTGGTCGTGGCGTCGCTGGTGATCTGCTTTGCGACCTGGTACGTGATCGAGAAGACGCGCCTGGGTGCCTACCTGCGCGCCGGCACCGAGAACCCGCGCCTGGTGGAAGCCTTCGGCGTCAACGTGCCGCTGATGATCACGCTGACCTACGCCTTCGGCTGTGCGCTCGCCGCCTTCGCAGGCGTGCTGGCCGCGCCGGTGATGCAGGTGTCGCCGCTGATGGGGCAGAACCTCATCATCGTGGTGTTCGCGGTGGTCGTGATCGGCGGCATGGGCTCCATCATGGGCGCCATCCTCACGGGCCTGGGCCTGGGCGTCATCGAAGGGCTCACCAAGGTTTTCTATCCCGAGGCTTCTTCGACGGTTGTGTTCGTGATCATGGTCATCGTGCTGCTCATCCGCCCCGCCGGCCTGTTCGGCAAAGAGAAATAAGGCGAGCGGCATGAACATGAAAAAAATCTCCACCGTCGTCTACGCGCTGCTGCTGGTCGCCCTGGTGCTCGCGCCGTTCTTCGGCGCGTATCCGGTGTTCGTGATGAAGCTCATGTGCTTCGCGCTGTTCGCCGCGGCCTTCAACCTGCTGCTGGGCTACACCGGCCTGCTGTCCTTCGGCCACGCAGCCTTCCTGGGCGGCTCCGCGTACGTGGCGGGCCATGCGATCAAGGTCTGGGGCCTCACGCCCGAACTGGGCCTGATCGCGGGCACGCTCACCGGCGCGCTGCTGGGCTGGCTGTTCGGCGTGCTGGCCATCCGTCGCCAGGGCATCTACTTCGCGATGATCACGCTGGCGCTCGCGCAGATGATGTTCTTCGTCGCGCTGCAGGCCAAGTTCACGGGCGGCGAAGACGGCCTGCAGGGCGTGCCGCGCGGCAAGCTCTTCGGCGTCGTCGACCTGTCGAACGACCTCACCATGTACTACGTGGCGCTGGTGATCGTGGTCGCGGCCTTCCTGCTGATCGTGCGCACCATCCACTCGCCGTTCGGGCAGGTGCTCAAGGGCATCAAGGAAAACGAGCCGCGCGCGCTCTCGCTGGGCTACGACGTGAGCCGTTTCAAGCTGCTGGCCTTCGTGATCTCGGCCGCGCTGTCGGGTCTGGCCGGCTCGCTCAAGACGCTGGTGCTGGGCTTTGCCACGCTGTCCGACGTGCACTGGACCGCCTCGGGCCAGGTCATCCTGATGACGCTGGTGGGCGGCCTGGGCACGCTGTCGGGCCCCATCGTGGGCTCGGCGGTGGTGGTGCTGCTCGAGAACAAGATCGGCGAACTCGGCAACTTCCTGGCGCGCATCACGACCGTCGACTGGTTCAACACGCTGGGCGAGTCGGTCACCATGGTCACGGGCCTGATTTTCGTGATCTGCGTGCTGGCCTTCCGCAAGGGCATCATGGGCGAGATCATCGCCTTCATCGAGCGCCGCCGCGCGAAGTAGCGATGCCGGTGGCGTGACAGCGGGAGGTTACCCTCCCTGCGGCGCCACCGCTTGTGCCCCCTGTGGCCGGGGCGCAGAATCCGGCTCCCACTTCGAGGAGCCGGCCATGGCCCTTCTTCCGTACTTTGTCCTCCCGCCCGAGCGGCGCGAAACGCCCTTGAACGTGCTCGGCACGCAGGTGACGGTGCTGGCGTCGAACGCTTCGACGCAGAGCTACGGCGTCACCTTCCAGCGCGGCGACGAAGGCACGGGCCCGCCACCGCACAGCCACGACTGGGACGAATCGTTCTACGTGCTCGGCGGCGAGGTCGAGTTCCTCTGCGACGGCCAGGCGCATCGGTGCCAGCCCGGCACGCTGGTGCACGTGCCGCGCGGCACGGTGCACGGCTTTCATTACGGCAAGGGCGGCGGTCAGATGCTCGAGATCACCGGGCAGGACGCGATGGCCGCGCAGATGTTCACCGCCATCGACCGCGAGATTCCGGTCGGGCCGGCGCCCGACATTCCGAAGCTGCTGGCGGTGCTGGAGCGCAATGGGGTGACGGTCTCCGCGTGAGTCGCGGCCCTCATCGGCACTGACAAGCCGACTCAATCCAAAACCACCGGTTCCCGTGGCGACGCCGCATGCAGCGCTCGGCACAATCATCCGCACCCGGCCGCACCGGCCCACACCGACAAGAAGATGGAGGAGACCCCCATGCGCAGACGGCTGCTCGCACTTTTCGTGGCGCTCGCGCTGACAGGGTGCATGACCCCACCGCCGCTGCCGCCGAACGGCGGCCAGCTCGCGAAGGGCGCGAAGGTCGGCCTGCTGGTGCGCATCCCCACCGCCTCTGCGGAACACATGCACGTGGGCACGACCGTCTTCAACAACTTCTCGACCACGTACCCGTTCCCCTGGAACCCCACGGCCAAGGTCTACGAGGCCTTCACGTCGGAGCTCGAAAAAGCCGGCTTCCAGGTGGTGCGGCTCACGAGCTTTGCCACGACCTCCGTCAACGCGCTGGCTGTCTTCAAGCACGATCGCTGGATCGCGAATCCTGCGCAGGCGTGGGCGACCCGCAAGCTGAAGGACGACCAGATTGCCGCGGTGGTCCTCGTCGAGGCGACGCGAACGCAGGCGCGCATGGAATGCACCGGCGGGCCCTGCGGCGAGAGCGTCATGCAGAACTCGGGCCTCTTCACGCGCGGCATGCTGGGGTCGACGCGGTACTACGCGGTGCCCGCGATCGAAGCCAAGGTCTTCGTCATGGACCCGCCACTGAACCTCGCGGCCTACGAGCCGATGCTCGCCCAGCAGCGGCAACGGGTGCGGCAGCTCAAGGATTTCCAGGAACCACGCGACCTCAAGCGGTTGAGCACTGCCGAGTTCGCGCCGGTCGCTTCGGCGATCGACGACCACGTCCGCGCGCTGTCGCGCAACACGGCGCAGGCGCTGAGCCAGGGCGTGAAGTAGCCCGCCGCGCCGGGCTTCGGCTCACAGCCGCAGCGGCGCCGCGTAGCCCGTCATCTCGAGGTAACCGCGCCCCACGCGCTGGCCCTGCTGCACATCGCGCAGCTCGCTCAAGCCTTCCCAGTACACGCCGCCCGTGGAGCCGCGGCTGTCCAGTTCCTGGTCGTCGAGCAGGGCCTGTACCTCGAATCGCCCCGCGGGCGTGTCGATGCGCCAGTGCGTCGGGTAGCTCGCGCGCGTGCGCGGGCTGGTCCAGCTGCGCAGCGCGTCGAAGCGCACCTCGCCGGGCTGGAAGATGCGCGCCGCGCCGCCGCGCGGGCGGAACGAGCCGCCCGACCACAGCGCGCTGCCGTCGCGGCGGCGCAGGTGGAAGGCGGTGAGCGCGCTGCCGTCGTCGAGGTTCATGCCGATCCAGTCCCAGCCCACGGCCTCGGGGTGCATCAGCGCCTCGCTCCATTCGTGGTCGAGCCAGGCGGTGCCGGCGATCTCGAACGGGGCCTGGCCCTGCAAGGTGAGGCGACCCTGCGCCTGCAGCTGCGGCTCGCTGTAGTAGTAGCTCGCCTGCTCGGGCTCGGGGCCTTTGCGCGACAGGCCTTCGCGGCCCTGCAGCAGCACGGGTTGCGACGGCGCGAAGCGCAGGTCGAGCGTGAACTCGCCGGCGGGGATGCGCGCGGTGTAGGCGCCGCTGCCGGCGTCGCGCACCAGCGACCAGTCGCGCAGCCGCACGTCGGTGTCGGTCTCGCTGGCCGAGGCCACGTCGAAGCCCGCGCGTGCGATGCGCTGGTCGTGCCGCAGCACGCGGCCTTCGAGGTCGGTGACGGCGGCGTGCGCGAACACCAGCTGCTTGGCCGCGAAGGCCGAGCGCATGGCCTGCGTGGCATCGACGCGCGAGCGGAAGAAGGTCACCTGGAAACCGAACGCGCGGCCCGCGGCGGTCTGGCCGTGGCCGGTGATGTACCACCACTCGGTGCGCAGCTCGGGGTGGCTGCCGAAGTCGCGCGGGAACTGCAGCGCCTTCGCGGGCAGGGCCCAGGCAGCATGCGGCGCGCCCGAGGCGGCCAGCGCGGCCAGCAGCAGGAGCTGCCGCCGCGCGATGAGGCCGCCGGGTGCGCGCATGGACATCCTCAACCCGCCACCAGCGCGTCGATGCGTTGCTGCGCGGGCACGATGTCGCCGAAGGCGTGGCGCACCCAGTCGGCGTCGTGGTAGCTCGGCAGGTAGCGTTCGCCCGCGTCGCACAGCAGCGACAGGATCGAGCCCTGCTGGCCGGCCGCGCGCATTTCGTGCGCCACGGCCAGCATGCCGACGAAGTTGGTGCCGGTCGACGGGCCGACCTTGCGGCCCAGCAGCGCCGACAGCGCATGCATGGCGGCCACCGAGTCGAGGTTGGGCACTTCGAGCATGCGGTCGACCAGCGTGCGCACGAAGCTGGGCTCCACGCGCGGGCGGCCGATGCCTTCGATGCGCGAGCCGGGCGCCGTGAGCGTGGCGTCGCCGCTGCGGTGGTAGGCCGAGAACACCGAGCCCTCGGGGTCGGCCACGCACACCTGCGTGTCGTGGCAGCGAAAGCGCAGGTAGCGCCCGATGGTGGCGCTGGTGCCGCCGGTGCCGGCGCCCACCACGATCCACGCGGGCACCGGGTGCCGCTCGCGCGCCATCTGCTGGAACATGCTCTCGGCGATGTTGTTGTTGCCGCGCCAGTCGGTCGCGCGCTCGGCGTAGGTGAACTGGTCCATGTAGTGGCCGCCGCTGCGCTCGGCCAGCGCGCGGGCCTCGTCGTACACCTGCGCCGCGTGGTCCACGAAGTGGCAGCTCGCGCCGTAGAAGGCGATCTGCGCGACCTTCTCGGGCGAGGTGCTGCGCGGCATCACGGCGATGAAGGGCAGGCCCAGCAGCCGCGCGAAGTAGGCCTCGCTCACGGCGGTGGAACCGCTGGAGGCCTCGACGATGGTCGTGCCTTCGCGCACCCAGCCGTTGCACAGCGCGTACAGGAACAGCGAGCGCGCGAGCCGGTGCTTGAGGCTGCCGGTGGGGTGCGTCGATTCGTCCTTCAGGTACAGGTCGATGCCGTGCGCGGCCAGCGCGGGCAGCGGCAGCGGAATGAGGTGCGTGTCGGCACTGCGCTGGTAGTCGGCTTCGATGCGGCGGATCGCGCCGGCGAGCCAGCTGTCGCAGGAAGAGGTTGAAGGGGTGGTGGGCTGCATAGCGCGCCAGTCTACAAGTCATGCCTTGTAACCCGGCGGGTGACAGAAATCGGGATACTGCCCGCTGCCAATCCACAACAAGACCGGAGACGAACTGCATGAAGAGAATGAACCATCGGCTTTCCCTGGGCGCCGTGTCGCTGGCGGTCCTCGCCCTCGCAGGGTGTGCGTCCAATGCCCCGGGCGTGAACACGCCCACGCGACCCTCCTCATCCTTCGCGGTGCCCGGCCTCGAGAAGCCCGCCGAAGTGCTGGTCGACCGCTGGGGCGTGCCGCACCTGTACGCCGGCACGCTCTACGACGCCTTCGTGGCGCAGGGCTTCATCGCCGCGCGCGACCGGCTCTGGCAGATGGATCTGTGGCGCAAGCGCGGCCTGGGCGAGATGGCGAAGGACTTCGGCCCCGCCTGGGTCGAGAGCGACCGCGCCGCGCGCGCCGTGCTCTACCGCGGCGACATGTACCGCGAATGGCTGGCCTACGGCTCCGACGCCAAGCGCGTGGCCGAGGCCTTCACGGCCGGCGTCAATGCCTACGTGGCGCAGGTGCGCGCGCAGCCCGCGCTGCTGCCCACCGAGTTCGCGCTGCTGGGCTACCAGCCGGCCACGTGGTCGCCCGAAGACGTGGTGCGCATCCGTCACCACGGGCTCACGCTCAACTTCAGCTCGGAAGTCGACCGTGCACGCGCCTTCTGCGCCGGCGCGCCGGGCGTCAAGGCCGACTGGCTGCGCCGAGAACTCGATCCGCCGGTCACGCCCAAGGTGCCCGAGGGCTTCGATCCCTGCAGTCTTCCGGCGGCGGAGCTGCGCGCGGCCTACCTGCGGGCGACCGATGCGCCGCGCTTCACCAAGGAGAACACGCGGGTGGGCATGAACGCGGGCGCGTCTTCTGCGCCGGTCGCGCTGCTGCCGGGCAGCGCCGAGGCGATGGCCGCGAAAGCCGAACAGGATGAAGCGTCGCAGGGCGACCCCACCGCCGCCTACGGCAGCAACAACTGGGTCATCGCGCCGAAGCTCACGTCCACGGGCCGGCCCATCCTGGCCAACGACCCGCACCGCGCGCATGGCGCGCCGAGCCTGCGCTACATGACGCACCTGAGCGCGCCCGGCATGGACGCCATCGGCGCGGGCGAGCCCTTCCTGCCCGGCCTGTCGATCGGCCACAACGGCACCATCGCCTTCGGCCTCACGCGCTTCTACATGGACCAGGAAGACCTGTACGTGTACGAGCTCAACCCGGCCAACCCCGAGGAGTACCGCTACCAGGGCCGCTGGGAGCCGATGACGCGCGTCACCGAGCGCATCGCGGTCAAGGGCGAGGCCGCGCCGCGCGAGGTGGTCAACACCTTCACGCGCCACGGCCCGGTGCTGGTCGCGGAGCCCGGCAAGCGCCGCGCCTTCGCCTTGCGCGCCGCCTGGCTGGAGCCCGGCATGGCGCCGTACTTCGGTTCGATGGACTACATGCGCGCGCGCAACTGGGACCAGTTCCGCGCCGCCATGAACCGCTGGGGCGCGCCGGGCGAAAACCAGGTGTATGCCGACAGCAGCGGCAACGTCGGCTGGATTCCGGGCGGGCTCACGCCGATCCGCCCGAACTGGGACGGCCTCCTGCCCGTGCCCGGCGACGGCCGCTATGAATGGTCGGGCTTTCGCAACGGCGACGAGCTGCCCTCGGAGTTCAACCCCGCGCGCGGCTACGTGGTCACGGCCAACGAGAACAACATCCCGCCCGACCATCCGGCCGCGAAGAAGGGCGTGGGCTACGAGTGGAGCGATGCGGCCCGCGCGCGCCGGCTCAAGGGACTGTTCGCGGCCAAGGTGGCGGCGGGGTCGCGCTTCACCATCGAGGACTCGGAGCGCATGCAGAACGACATCGTCGCGACCCCGGCGCAGCGCGTGCTGAAGCTCTTGGCCGGCCAGCGCAGCGACGACGCCCAGACCGCGGCGGCGCTGCGCCTGCTGCAGGGCTGGGACGGCGCCATGGACCGCGACAGCGCAGCGGCCGCGCTGTACGAGGTGTGGAGCAGCAAGTTCCTGCGCCAGGCCGTGCTCAAGGCGGGGGCGGGCGATGCCGCTGCCGCGCTGGCCGCGCCCGGCGACAACACGCGCATGGTGCTGCTGCTGGAGAACCCGTCCGGCTGGGTGAGCAACGCGCAGCGCGATGCCTTGCTGCTGACGACCTTGCCCGCCGCCATGCAGGAGCTGTCCGCCAAGCTCGGGCCCGACCCGGCGGCGTGGAAGTGGGGCGCCTTGCACCGCGCGGAGTTCCGGCATCCGCTGGGTGGCGTGGTCGATGCGGCCACGCGCAAGAAGCTCGAGGTGGGCGACTGGCCGATGTCCGGCTCGTCGTTCACGCCGATGGCGGCCACCTACCGCGCGAACGACTACAAGCTGACCTCGGGCGCGTCGTTCCGCATGGTGCTCGACGTGGGCAACTGGGACGCCTCGCGCGTCATCAACACGCCGGGCCAGTCGGGCAACCCCGACAGCCCGAACTACCGCGACCTGGCGCCGCTGTGGCTCGAAGGCAAGTACGTGCCGCTGGTCTACAGCCGTGGCGCGGTCGAGAAAGAAACGGTGGAACGGATCCAGCTGACGCCGGGGCGCTAGCAGGACCGGTCACGCAAGAGGGCGCTGCCCGCGCCCCGCCGCGGCGCGCCCGGCCATGCCGGTCGTCACGCGGTCGTCATTCGCCGATGTGATGCTTGCAGGAGTTGAAATACTGCCCACAAGCTTGCTGACACGATCCACTTCTTCCTTGTTGACTTCAGCGCATGGTGGTCGTGGGCGAGTGGTTGGACGGGGCTTGGGCCGGGGCAGGGACGACAGGCTCGTGCGAGCCTTTGTCTGTGGCCTCACGTGCACCGTGGTGTGCGTCTGCATCGCCTGGGGATCGACAGCGAAGGCCGTGGCCGCAAGCACCGACGTGCAGTCGGCAGATGCCGCCACCCGCGCGTCGTCCGAAGCGCAGATGCTGGACTTCGACCTGCCGGCGCAGCCCTTGGCGGCTGCCCTGGCGCAATACGCCGCGGTGTCGGGGCGGTCGGTGATGTTCATCGACGAGTGGGTGGCGGGGCGAACGTCCGCCCCGGTGCGCGGGCGCCATACGCCGCATGCCGCCTTGCGGGCCTTGCTGGCCGGCACGGGTTTCACCGCGGACGACGTGGACACGCAGCTTTCCGGTGCCTTCATCCTGAAGCGCGTCGCCGCGGCGCCCGGGCTGGCATCGACCGCCGCTTCGCAACGCGGGTACGACGCCCTGGTCCAGGCCCGTGTCTGGGACGCGCTGTGCGCCGATCTGCGTACGGCCCCCGGCCACTACCGCGCGATCCTGCAACTGCAGGTGACCGCGTCGGGCCGCATCAGCCAGGCCCGCCTGGTGTCGTCTTCGGGAGACCCCGGGCGGGACGCCGCCATGCTCGCGGCATTGGCCCCTCTGAAGATGGACCATCCCCCGCCGGCGGACCTGGCGCTGCCGCTCACGCTGGCCATCCTCCCGCACGACGTGTTGCCCGGGCCTCGCTGTGCCACGGTGCACTGACGCATGACGGAGAACGTCATCCCGCTGCTGCGCAGCTTCCTGGTGCAACGCTACGAGCAGCTCAGGCAACGCCTGGCCGTGCGGCTGGGCAATCGCGAACTGGCGGAAGACGCCCTGCACGAAACCTGGCTGAAGCTGGAGCGCAGCCAGCCCATGGCGGGCCCCATTGCCACGCCCCAGGCGTACCTGCTGCGCATGGCGGTCAACCTGGCGATCGACGTCCGGCGCGCACAGAGCCAGGTCTTGCTGTCCGACGACATCGAGCTGCTGATGAATGAACTGCCGGACCCGGCGCCCGGTCCCGCCGAGGTCGCCGAAGCCCGTTCGCAGCTGGAGGCGCTGGACGGCCTGCTGTCGCGCCTGCCGCCGCGCCGCCGCGAAATCCTGCTGCTGGTTCGACTGGAGGGCTGGTCCCAGCGGGACGTGGCCACGCGGCTTGGCATTCCTGTGCGGACCGTCGAGTACGAACTGAAGGCCGCACAGGATCTTCTGTTCTCGCGGCTGGAACCGCGCTCTGGCAGGTCTTCATGACGGCACGAAGAAATAGTTTGCGGATTGTGGTGTCGGCAACCGTCTACCAAGTACGGGGCCCCTGAAACCGACATGACGACGCACCCTTCACCACCGACGCTTCCCGAGACGCTGCGCGAAGACGCGCGCGCGTGGGTGCGCAAGCTGCATTCGGGCGCCGCCACGCAGTGGGAGGCCCAGGCGTTCCGGCGCTGGCGTGACGCGAGTCCCTTGCATCAGGCGGCGTTCATCGAGGCCCGGCAGCAGTGGCGCGTGCTTCAACCTGCACTGAACAGGTTGGTGCGCACCGACGCCGAAGCGGCGAGCCTTCACCGCGAGACCCTGCGCAAGCCCGCGGCGAGCCGCCGGGCCTTCCTTGGGGTGGCCGGCGCAGCCGCCGCGGCCGGTGTTGCGGGGGTGGCGGTCTATTCGCCCCTGGGGTTGTGGCCCGCGGCCAATGAATGGCGTGCGGACTGGCGCACGGCCGCCGGCGAGCAGCGTGCCATCGCGTGGTCCGACCAGATCGGCGTGACCATGAACACCCGCACCAGCATCCGCCGGGTGGCCTCGGACGACCAGGCCGAGGGGCTGGAGTTGCTGAACGGCGAAGCGGCGATCGAGATGCTGCCCAGTGCGCGCACCTTCAGCGTCGTGGCCGGCACCGGACGCAGCATTGGCGAATCGGCGCGCTTCGAGATCAGCCGCCTGGAAGGGCGTGTGTGCGTGACCTGCCTGGCGGGACGCGTGCGCATCGAGCATCCGGCCGGCGACCGTGTGCTGCTGGCACGCCAGCAAGCGGTCTACCGCGATCATTCCATCAGCGGCATCGCCGCCGCAGACCCCGAGGTGGCTTCCGCCTGGCGGCGCGGTGAGCTCGTGTTCAAGCAGGCGCCCTTGTCGGCGGTGCTGGACGAGATCAATCGCTACCGCCCCGGGCGTGTGGTGCTGATGGTGGATGCGCTGCGGGGGAAAACGGTCACCGCGACCTTCAAGCTCGACCGCCTCGATTTGGCCTTGCTCCAGATGCAGCGCTCCTTCGGTTTGAACGCCCGGTCGCTCCCCGCCGGCGTGCTGGTCCTGAGCTAGAGGTGGACCTCGGGGTTGGGTGGCGACCCTGTTTCGATGTCGCGGCTTCCCATGGTGGTCGTGCGCAGCCACTGTGAAGCTTTCGTGACTTTGCCGAGGTGCAGTGCGTCCCCGCCGTTGATCTGCAAGGACTTTCCGGACCGAGGCCGCAGCAGCAGGCGCGCGCCCACAACGAGGTCAAAAATATTCTTCTGGAATTCGACGTTTCCGTCCCGTCAAGAAACTGACGGCTCCTGTCGCGTTGGCTTTCGATCGCCATCGCAGGGGCTTCTTGAATGGGGCTGGCCCGCGCGACGCGCGCAGCCCCTTCGGCACAGGCTTTACTTCGGCGGGAACGAGAAATGACCATCAGTGGGTGCAACGAAAAGAAGCGACCGGCGCGCGCGGCGCAGCAGGTTTTCAGGAGGGCGCCCCTCGCGCGGGCCATCGCGGTGGCGCTGGCTGCCGGTGGGGTCCTCGGCAGCGCGCACGCCCAGCGGGCGTTCAGCCCGGCGTGGTTCGCCGACAAGGGCGCGGCGCAGGCGGGCGCGATCGCCACGGGCAAGCTGCCGAACGGCGCGCCGGCGTCCAGCCTGGTCCACCCGACGCAGCCATCGTCGGCGGCGAGCCAGCAGCTGCAGACGTCCATCACCAACCTGAACCTGGCCGCGCGCGCGATCGCCGCGCAGCAGGCACAGCAGACGCAGAAGCGGGCCGAGGCGCTGGCCAGCGGCGACTCCGCGCCGGACGGCCTGGCCGAAGGCGGCCTGAAGGTCGACACGAATTCGCTGACCGCCGGCTGGCTCAACGCCAGGGACCCCGTTCAGGCCGCGGCGAACGGCAGGACCACGGTCACCATCGAGCAGACCGCCGACAAGGCCATCCTGAACTGGGAGACCTTCAACGTCGGCAAGAACACGACGGTGAAGTTCGACCAGCGTGCAGGCACCCACGCCAAGACCGGCACCAACGAGTGGATCGCGCTCAACCGCATCAACGACCCCAGCGGCCGACCCAGCCAGATCGCCGGCCGCATCGAGGCCGAGGGCAGCGTCTACCTCATCAATCGCAACGGCATCCTGTTCACCGGCAGCAGCCAGGTCAACGTGCGCAACCTCGTCGCCTCCAGCCTGAAGCTCAGCGACGAACAGTTCAAGGCCGGTCTCAACACGCGCCTGGGCGCGAAATCGGGTGACCCCGGTTACTGGAGCGGCCTCGAAGTGGGCGTCGGCATTCCCACCTTCGGCGAGAACTCCAAGCAGATGCCGGCCGATTCGAACGTGCAGTTCGCCGACATGGGCCCGGCCTTCGATCCGGGCAAGCCGCCGGGCGACGTCAAGGTGGCGGCCGGTGCGCAGATCACGGGCCAGGGGGGCCACGTGCTGATGTTCGCGCCCAAGGTCAGCAACGCGGGCAGCATCCGCACGCCGAGCGGTCAGACGCTGCTGGGCGCCGGCGAGAACGTGTGGCTGGAAGCCAAGGAAATCAGCCCCACCGTGCGCGGCTTCGATGCCGTCACCTCGTCGGTGCGGCCCTGGCTCTTTCCGGCCAAGTTCCTGATCAACCCGCAGACGGCGCCCGCCTTCCAGCCCTACCTCATCGGGCGCATCGTGTCCGACATCCTGCCGCTGATGGAGCAGCGCGCGGCCCAGGTCGGCTACAGCGTGCACAACACCGGCATCGTCCAGGCCGACCACGGCGACATCACGATGGTGTCACGCGAGATCCACCAGGGCGGCATCCTGCAAGCCAGCACCGCGCTGAACAACCGCACGGGCTCCATCCGCCTGCGCGCCTGGGGCCAGGGCGTGCACAACATCGACATCAACCTGGCGGCCGACGTCCCGCGCCTGACGGCCTGGTCGGGCGGCACGCTGACTCTGGGGCCGGACAGCATCACCCAGGTCGTCAACGACTGGCAGGACACCACGCGGATCGAAAGCGGCTCGCTGGCCAACCGCTACCAGCCCGGGCGCATCGAGCTCTACGGCAAGACGATCGACGTGCAGACCCGTGCCCAGGTCACCGCCGCCGCGGGCCACATCGACATCCAGGCCCAGGCCAACCCTGCGGCCCTGCAGCGCAACACCCAGGTGGGCGACGGCAGCCGCATCCTCATCGGCGAACACGCCACCGTCAGTACCGCGGGTCTGATGCAGATGCCGGTGGACATGGCCAGCAACTTCGTCGAAGCCGAACTGCGCATCAACGAACTGCGCGACTCCCACCTGCAGGCGAACACCTGGCTGTACGGCCGGAAGGTCATCGTGGATCGACGCCGGTCGGGTGCCTTCAAGGGGCTCATGGCGGGCGTCGAATGGGTCACCGACGAGTCGGGCAAGGCGCTCAAAGGCGTCTGGGTCGGCACCCCGCTGGCGGATGTGACGGGCTGGGTGGGCAACGGCCTGGTGGGCTTGTCGGAGCTGGCGGCGCGAGGCGGCGACATCACCATCCAGTCCAACGGCTCGGTGATCACGCGGCCGGGCTCCATCCTGGATGTGTCCGGCGGCTCGGTGCGCTACAGCGACGGCTGGAACACGGAAACCCTGCTGCGCGGTGCGGACGGGCGCACCTACACGATGTCGTCCGCTCCGGCGGACATGACCTACACGGGCATCGCGGGCCAGTACCTGCACGCGCATGCGCGCTGGGGCGTCACGCAGACCTATGTCAATCCGATGCTGTCGGGGCGGCGCTGGGAGCCGGGCTACGAAGAAGGCCGCAATGCCGGTTCGATCGACATCCGTGCCGGCAGCGCCTTCATCCTGGAGGGTGAGTTCAGGGGCTCGGTGCAGCCCGGCGACCGGGTGCAGGAAGTGGCCGAGCTGCCTCGGGCCGGCCGCCTGACGGTGGGTTCCAACCGGGCGCAAGAGGGCATGTGGACCCTGGGCCAGGTCGTCATCAGCGACAAGCCCGCGTTGCTGCCGGCGGGTTTCAGCATCGACAGCCCGCTGGGCAAGGATGCCTTCCTGACCGAGCCGGAAGGGCAAGCCCCCGGCGCGGGCGCGGGTGTGGGCCGCACCACCTGGCTGTCCGCCGCGGGGCTGAGCCATTCAGGCCTGGGCGCCATCGAGTTGAACCTCAACACCGGCTTCGTGCTGGAAGACAGCGCGGTGGTGACTCTGCAGCCGGGGGCGCGCTTCACGGCCGCGGTCTACGACGGCCAGGGCATCCCCGGCAATTTCGACATCCAGGGCAAGCTCATCGCCCCAGGCGGTTCCATTGCGCTGAGCGCCGGCGGCAAGGCGGACAGCGTGCTGCGCCTGGGGGCGAACAGCCTGCTGAGCGTCGCGGGCCAGTGGGTCAACGACACTGGCCAAGGCGTCACGCTGGGCCGTGCCATCCACGGCGGCTCGATTGCACTGGGCACCCCGATGAAAGAGGGCCTGGGCACGGTGTACGGCAACGTGGAGGTGGCCGCCGGCGCGGCGCTGGACGTGTCCGGCGGCGGCTGGCTGTCCGGTGCCACGGCGGGCGGCAAGGCCGGCAAGGTGAAGGCGGGCAACGGCGGGGCCATCAGCCTGACGGCGTTCGACAACACGGCGCTCGAGACGCTGGACCTGCGCGGCTGGGCGGGGGGCGATGCGTCCCGGCTCACCCTCACGGCGATCGGCGACGTGCAGGTGGGCGGCGCCGCGCCCGCGGCCGACGCAGCGGGCGGGAAGGCATCGGGCGCAGCCAAACCGCTGCACCTGCCGCAGACCCTGTACACCGAGCGCGGCTTCGGCACGATCGGCATCCGTTCGCTCGGCGGGGACGTCGTGGTCGCGGAAGGCGCACAGGTGCACATCCAGCCCACGAGCTGGGACATGCCCGCCGCGGTATCGACGCTGCGCACGCTGCCCAGCGGCAGCGCCTTGGGCGATGTGCTGGCCCCCAAGGCGTTGGACGAACTGAGCGAACAGCGCCGCGCCGCGCGCGCGCCCGGCGGCCTGTCGCTGGCGACCGGCGCGACCGGCGGGGGCATCCGCATCGACGCGAACGCCAGCATCCAGACAGAACCCGGCGGCGCGATCTCGCTGGACGCGGACGGGTCCGGGCAGGCTTCCGTGCGGGTGGCGGGCCGCCTGCAGGCGCCGGCCGGCAAGCTGAACATCCGCGCCAAGAACACCTTGACGCTGGCCGATAGGGCCGAGCTGCTGCTGCCCGGCGTGGCGCAGATCTTCCACGACCCGGCCATGCGCCTGCCCCAGGGCAAGGTGCTGCCGGGCGGCACGGTCACACTGAGCGCCGGCACGCTGGACGCGCAGGCGGGTGCGCTGATCGATGTGTCGGGCGCGCGGGGCACGGTGGCGTATTGGGACCGCGGCACGGGGGCGCTCGGCGCCCTGCGGCGCGTGGAACAGGAACTGGGCAGCGATGGCGGCGCGGTCGTGATGGAGGCCGCGGCCGGCGGTGCCATGAATGCCAGGCTGCGCGCCCACGGCGGCAACGCCCAGGCGGCGGGCGGGTCGCTGTCCATCACGGACACCAGCGAGGCCGGGCGTGCGTCCGGGGACCTGGTGGCGCCGGACATTGGCTCCTTCCTCTACTACAAGAGCCCCACCGGCACGTACACCTTCAACGGCGAAAAGTACGCGCGGATCATCGGCACCAGCGGCAACCTCGACGTGCGCGACGAGTACGCCGGCGACGTCAAGATGAGCAGCGCCATGCGCACCGCGATCAACACCACGCTGCCGACGTCGGTGTCCAGCAGCAAGGGGCTCGTCCTTGATGCGGGGGCGGCGCTTGCCGCAGGGCCGGGCGCCGACAGGGCGCCGTGGGAGCACGACGCGACCATCGACAAGCGGGTGGTCGAACTGCTCAACAAGTACTTCTGGAGCGGCACCGGAACGGCGCTGAGCCACAAGATCAATATCGGCAACATCGCCACCTCGGATGGCACCCTGCACGTGTCGGCGAAGGCGCTGCAGGACACCGGCTTCTCGGCGGTCGACCTGCGCTCCACGCAAGTGGGCGTGCAGCTGGCCGGCGGCGTCGACCTGAGCGTCGCCGGCCGCCTGGGCATCACCGCCCCGGTCATCCAGAGCGACGGGTTGGGCGGCGTGGTGCGCCTGCATGCCCACCATCTGCAACTGAACCCACTGACAGGTGCGGTGGGCGCGGTCGGCGCCACGGCCCGCAATGCGGGCGAACTGTTCCTGTCGGCCAGCCAGGCCATCGACATCGCAGGCAGGGGTGCGAAGGGCGAGTCGGCGTTGCCCGTCGACGTCAAGCTGCGCGGCTTCGAACGCACCGTGCTGGAAACCGGCGACCTGCGCTTCGTGGCGGGCGCCTACAGCGAAGGCGGCACCGACTACGACGACCCCCAGCTGCGGGCCACGCTGGACGTGGGGGGCGCGCTGGAGATCAAGGCCGCGCAGGTCTACCCGGCCACCGCCGTCACGGCGCGAATCAACTCGGACCACTCCATCACCGTGCGCGGCAACGGGAGCGCCGCGGCGCCTCTGTCGGCCGGTGGCAGCCTGACGCTGAACGCGCCCGTCATCGAGCAGGACGGCGTGCTGCGCGCGCCCTTCGGGCAGATCGCGCTGAATGCCGGCGAGCGCCTGACGCTGGGCACGAACAGCCTGACCGCGGTGTCCGGCGCGGGCCTGGATGTGCTCTACGGCAGCCTGCGCAACGCCGAATACTGGCTGGACCCGGCCAACCCGCAGGGCCGCAACCGCGCCAATGCCGGCGATGCCAATTCCCTCGACGAAAACCGCTACCTGTCGTCCCTGCCGGAAAAGCGCGTGCTCCTGCAAGCGCCGGATGTGGCCATGGCCGCGGGCGCGGTGGTGGACATCGCGGGCGGCGGCGACCTGCATGCGTGGGAGCACGTGCCCGGCTCGGGCGGCTCGCACGACGTGCTGACGCTGCCCGGCATGTACGCCGTGCTGCCGGGCTACCAGGGCCTGTCGCCCGTGGCGGGCGGTGCCGCGGGCCAGAAGGTCTGGCTGGCCGGCGGCGGCCTGGGCGCCGGCTGGTACACGCTGCTGCCGGCACGCTATGCGCTGCTGCCCGGCGCCTTTGCGGTGCAGAGCACGGGCCAGGCCTTGCCGGCGTGGGCCGCGTCCCGTGGCGAGGTGGTGAGCCTGCGCGACGGCTCGACGATCGTGGCCGGGCGGGAACAGAACACGATCAGCGGCGCGCGCGATGCCACGGCCTCGGGCTGGCGCGTGCTGCCCGCCAGCCTGGTGCGCAAGGTCAGCGAATACAACGAAGCACGTGGCAACGCCTTCTTCTCGTCGGATGCGTTCAAGCTGACGCAATATCGCCTCACAGGGCAGGACGTCGTGACCCCGCGCCTGGCGCGCGATGGCGGCGCCGTGGTGTTCAAGGCCGACCGCGCGCTGACGCTGGACGGCGAACTGCGCGCGCAACCCGATGCGGGCGGGCGCGGCAGCCTGGTGGACATTGCCGCCGCCAAGATCGCCATCGTCGGCGCGGGACAGGACAGCAGCGACCTGCGCGCCGATGGCTACCTGGTCGTGGACGCCGGCAGCCTGACGCGCTTCGGCGCGGGCAGCCTGCTGGTGGGCGGCACGCGCACGGGCAACGTGCGGGGCTTGCAAGTGGACGTGGCCGCCAGCGACGTGGTGCTGCGCAACACGGCAGGCACCGCGTTGAGCGGCCCGGAGGTGATCCTGGCCGCGGCGAATGCGGTGTCGATCGAGTCGGGCAGCGTGCTGCGCGCGGACGGCCGGGCGTCGGGCGACGAGGCGAACCTGGTGCTCAAGCCGCAGGTGGCGGCCGTGTGGAGCGACAACAACACGCCCAACGACACCAGCGACGACCACATCGTCACGCCTTCCAGAGACTGGGGTGCGCTGGTGCGCGTGAGCAGCGGCCAGGCCGTGCGAGCGCTGCGCGAGAACGTGGACACCACCGTCGGCGGCCAGGTGCGCATCGGCGCCGGTGCGCTGCTGCAGGGCGGCGAGGCGCTGCTGCTCGACGCCACCAACAACACCGAGATGGCCGCCGGCGCGCAGCTGTCGGGCAAGGCCTTGTCGGTGGCCGCGAGCCGCATCGGCATCGGCGGCGGCAGCGGCGGCCTGGTGCTGGACACCGACGCCCTGGCGCAGTTGTCGCGCGCGCAGTCATTGACGCTGCACAGCTACGGCAGCCTGGACTTCTATCGCTCGCTCGACATGCGCGGCCTGGCGCAGGTGGTGTTCGACGCCGCAGCCTTGCGGGGCCATGGCGCCGATGCCGTGCAGGTACAGGCCTCCCACCTGACGCTGCAGAACACGGGCGCGTCGCTGAGCAGTGCGGGCACGGGCGGTGGTCGTCTGGAACTGTCTGCTGGCGAACTGGTGCTGGGCGTGGGCGACAAGACGATGTCCGGCTTCGACCAGGTGCTGTTGTCGGCCAGCCGGCGCATCGCCGGCGAAGGCACCGGGAGCCTGGACGCCGGCACGGCGGCGCTGACGCTGCGCACGCCGGTGCTGCAAGGGGTGTCCGGCGCCGACCAGACCGTGCGAACGCAGGGCCAACTGGTGTTGCAGCAGGACGCGCAACTGGATACGCAAGAGATGGCATCACTGGGCCGCGCCAGTCTGGGCGCGCGCCTCAACCTGTCGGGCCAGGGCGTGACCGTGGCGCTGCCGGTGCTCGCGCTGGGCGGCAGCATCGCGGTCGATGCCGGCACGGGCAACCTGACGGTTGCAGAGTCCGGCCGCCTGCACGCGGGCGGCCTGGAAAAAGTCTTCTTCGACGCGGCCCAGTACGTGGACGCGGGCCAGATCAGCCTGGCGACGCGAGGCGGCCTGATCGACCTGGCCCCGGGCAGCCTGCTGGACCTGTCGGCCCATCCGCACGGTGGCGACGCCGGCCGCCTGACGGTGGACGCATCGGCCGGCGGACGAGTCCACTTCGGTGGCACTGTGCAAGCGCAGGCCGGTGCCGGCGGCAACGGTGGCAACGGTGGCAACTTTGCGCTGGCCATCGATCGGCTGGACGATTTCGGCGCGCTGGCGCGAACGCTCAACGATGCGGGCTTCAACCGCTCGCGGCAGTTCCGCGTCCGTCAGGGCGACCTCACGATCGCGGGCACCACGCGGGTGGCCGACTTCGAAGTCATCACCGACCGCGGCGTGATCTCCGTCGACGGCACGGCGCGCGTCGAGGCCCACGCGGCCTACGGAGGCAGCATCCGCCTGGTCGGCGGGGCAGGGCTGACGATGCAGCCTGGCGCGGTGCTGGCGGCCCATGCCACCGACGCCGTCGATGGCCTGGGCAGCAGCCGCATCGACCTGGAAGCGGTCGACGGCCAACTGAACCTGGCCGGCGGCACGCTCGACCTGAGCGGCGGCGAAGGCGGCAAGCTGCGACTGCGGGCGCAGCGCACCGCAGGCAACGACGGCCTGAACGTCACGGCGCTGAACGCTGCCGTGCTGGGCGCGCGCTCCGCGGTGCTCGAAGGCGTGCGCCGCCATGCGAGCACGGACGGCACGGTGGAATCCGTGGCCCCGCAGGCGATCGCCGAGGCCAATGCCTTTGCAGGCCACACCGGCATCCTGGCGAGGCTGGGTGGCAACGCCGCCGCCTACACCTTGGCGGCGGGCATCGAGATCACCAGCCCGGGCGACCTGACGCTGGGCCGCGACTGGAACCTGTTCGACAGCTTCGGTGCGGCGCACCGCGAAGGCACGCTCACGCTGCGCGCCGGCGGCAACCTGAACATCGACGGCCATCTGAGCGACGGCTTCGACGTGGCAGGCCGCGACAACGGCGCGGGCCGGGCGGCGCGGCTGCAGCAGGCCGCGTCGTGGAACCTGCGCCTGGTGGCGGGTGCGGACCTGGGGTCGGTCGATGCACTGGCCACGCGGCCATCGGGCGCGCTTGCAGCCGACACCGGCACGATCCGCGTGGGCACGGCCGGCACCGAGTCGGGCGCCGGCAAGCTGGTGCGCACCGGCAGCGGCGACCTGACGGTACGCGCCGGGCGCGACCTGGTGCTCGCCCACAAGGAGTCCGCGCTGTACACGGCGGGCCGGGCCGAGGCCGATCCCACCTTGGGCGGCGGCTTCGACACCGCCAGCGTCGATGCCCAGTACGGCACCGCAGGTGGCCACGTGGATGTCGCGGTCCAGGGCAGCGTGCGTGCGCCCACCGCGCAGGGCGCGCGTTCGGACCAGATCCTGACCGAATGGCTGTTCCGCCAGGGCCGCTATGGCGGAGATCTCAGCAGTCCCACCGGCTACTACGACGCGTACAACATGGGCGAGAGCTGGGCGCCGGTCATGTCCGCCCGGGGCCAGCAACCGAGCTGGTGGGTGAACCACGCCAGCTTCCAGCAGGGCCTGGGCGCGCTGGGCGGCGGCAACGTGAAGCTGTCGGCGGGCGGCGACCTGGTGAACCTGGTGGTGGCCTTGCCCAGCACCATGCGCGTGACGGGCGGGCGTTCCGCTGGCGATGCCGCGGCCTCCACGGTGACCCGCAACGGCGGGCAGCTGCAGGTGGCGGCGGGCGGCACCCTGAAGGCCGGCCAGTACTACGTGGGCCGCGGCGCCGGCGAGATCGAAGCCGGCGCAAGCGCCTCCGGCTATGCCCTGGCCGGCATCTCGAGCAGCTGGCCCAACACCGCCTATTCCTACGACATCGCGCCCGTGCTGGCGCTGTCGGACGCCACGCTCAAGCTGCAGACGCTGGGCGACCTGGTCCTGCAGACCGTGATCGACCCGATGCAGATACGCCGTGCCTACGTCGACCAGGCCGACCGGGACACCAGCGGCGCGTCCAGCCATGCGATGTTCATGAGCAGTCAGACAGAGCGCAGCGCCGTCAGCCTGGTGTCCACCGGCGGCAACGTGCGCCTGGTCAACCAGTCGGAATTCGTGGCAGGAAACGACACGGAGAACACCACCAGGCTGGTGAGCGGCATGACGGACACCAAGCTCCAGACGGACATGGTGGGCCTGTACCCGGCCAAGGTCAGCGTGTCGGCCCTGAGCGGCAACATCGACGTCGCGGGCCTGCTGGCGATGGCGCCGGCGAACAGCAGCGACCTGTCTTTGCTGGCCGCGAAAGACCTGCGCTTCCTGCGCGGCAGCAGCCTGCAGAACACGGGTGCCATCGTCATGACCCAGACCACGCTGGACAAGTGGCCGTCGATATTCCGGCCGTGGATGGGTTTCACGATCACGCTGGGCGGGGCATCGGCGTTCGGCGCGCCGCTGAAGTCGGTCTATGGCGGCTTCTCGGTGACGAACACGTTCCTGACCAACAGCCTCAATGGCATGGAGCTGTTCGACAACCCCGATGTGCTGCCGATGCAGGTGCATGACTTCACGCCCAGCCGCTTGTACGCGGCGACCGGTTCCATCAGCGACCTGAATCTGATCGCGTCGGAATCGGTGCACGTGCAGGCCGGCACCGACATCCGCAACTTCGAGCTCAGCGCGCGCAACCTGCGCCCCACCGACACCACCATGCTGGCGGCGGGCAACGACATCCTGGCTGTCGCCAACAGGCTCCTGTCGCACCGATATGCGCGATACAGCGGCGACGCGGCGGCCTACTACTACGACAGGGGCAGCCGCACCGCGCTGCAAGGGCCGGGATCCCTGCTGCTGCTGGCCGGGCGCGACATCCAGGGCAACAACCTGTCGCTGTACACCAATGCCAATCGCTATTGGGACTACGTGTCGGCAACGCCGCTCGGCGAAGAATCGAACGTCATCAAGGCCCTGCCCGCCGAGGGCGCCGGCATCACCCTGATGGCCGGCATGAACAAGGCCGCCAGCTACGACGCCTTCGAGCGGGCCTACCTGAACCCGGCCAACGTGGCCGCCATGCCGGACTATCTGAAGACCACCCTGGCCGACGGCACCGTGGCGCCGCTGTACCTGAGCGACGGGGTGGAAAACCGCGGCGACCTGGCCAAGTTGGCGCGCCGGGGCCTGGTGTCCTTCGTGGAAGGCATGCTCGGTGCCGACAAGGTCGCCAGCCTCACCGGCACTGCGGACGGCAAGCTGAGCCCGCAGCAGGCGTGGGAGCAATACCGGCAACTGCCGCCCCTGGTGCGCGAGCAGTTCCTGCGCCAGGTCTTCGTCTACGAACTGCGCGAAGGAGGGCGCGACCAGAACGGGGGCGATGGGCAGAACGGCCCGATCAACGGCGGCTACCGTCGCGGCTCCGCGGCCATCGACACGCTGTTCCGCGGAGCGACGGCCGAAGGCCAGCCCGTGCGCTACGCCGCGGACCTGCCGGACAACTGGCGCAGCAGCTGGTCCGGCGTGGGCAGCATCGCCGCGACCCGGATGGCGGCGCGCACCCACCAGGGCGGCGACATCAACGTCTTCACCCCCGGCGGCGGCCTGCAGGTGGCGGGCCTGGGCGCGGTGGTGCCGGACGGATACGGCCTGGTCACGCTGGCCTCGCCGGGGCAGGTCAATGTGTTCACCGACCGGGACATCATCGTGAACCGCTCGCGCATCCTGTCCTTCGTCTCGCAGGCCGAGCCGCTGGGCAGCGACCAGGTGTTGTGGTCCAGCCAGGGCGACATCGACGCCGGCCGCGGCGCCAAGACCGTGCGCATCCCGCAGGCGCCGGAAGTCACGTCGGACGCCGACGGCAACATCACCGTGCAGGAAAAGCGCGACATGAGCGGCGCGGGCATCGGCACCGTGGGCGAAGGCGACGTGGACCTGGTCGCACCGAGGGGCACCATCGATGCGGGCGATGCCGGCATCCGGGTCGCCAGCAACCTCAACATTGCCGCGCTGCAGGTGCGCAACGCCGACAACATCCAGGTCAAGGGCGAAACGACCGGGTTGCCGGTGGTGGCCGCGGTGAACATCGGGGCACTGACCACCGCCAGCGCGGCGGCGTCGGCGGCGGCCATGGCGGCGCAGGAGTCCATGCGCCAGGAGCGGGCCGCGGCACGGCAGAACCTGCCCTCTGTGTTCACGGTGCGGGTGCTGGGCTTCGGCAACGAAAGCCTGCCGCCGGGCGGCGCGGGCGCATCGTCGCCGCCACGCCCCGGCGCGCAAGCGGGCGCTGCGCCTCGGTACGACCCTGCCAATCCCGTGCAGGTCTTTGGGCACGGCAACCAGTTCGACGCATCGGTGATGTCGCTGCTGACCGACGCCGAGAAGAGCAGGTTGCGCCATGCCGGCAAGTAAGACGATGTCCGCGGCTGAGTTCGATCCCGGTCCTTGTTTTCAAGGGCCATTCGCGGGTCACGGCGAGCCCACCGGCGTCGTGCTGCGGGCGTTCCTGACGGCGAACTACACGTACCTGCATCGCCGTTTGGCCCGCGATCTCGGCTGTTCCGACCAGGCCAGCGAGTGCCTGCACGACGCCTGGCTGCGCCTGGGCGAGATGACGGCATCGGAGCCCGTGCGCAGTCCCGGGGCCTATGTCTATCGAACGGCGCGCAACCTGGCCATGGACCGCCTGCGCAGCGACCGGTCCTGGCAGTACGTGGGCGAATGGGATACGGCCCTCGATCTCCTGGCCGACCATGCGCCCGGCCCCGATGCCATCGCCGAAGCGCGTTCGGCCGTGGAGGCCGTCGAGCAGGCGATGCAGCGGCTTTCGCATCGGCATCGTTCGGTGCTTGTGGCACTGCAGATCGAGGAGATGACTCGTCAGGACGTGGCAGACCGGCATTGCATCTCTTTGCGCCGGGTGGACACGGCGCTTCGCCAGGCCCTGGACTACTGCGCGCATGCGTCCGGCCACACCGTGCGGGCGGAAGGCGCTTCGCCTCGACGCGGACTTTCCCGGCGATGGCAGGAGAAAGTCGTCGCCCCGATGCGCGCCAGCGCGCCGCGCGCGGAGAAATGAAATCCCGCCTGCGGGCGGCGCCGGACCGGTAGCAACTTGCTGCTGCCGATCTCGCCGGCGTTCGGGTGGGCGTGGTTGCGGGACGCACGATCTGTCCGATCGAGCACCCGATACCCAATGCGTATCGCCCGACATGAAGACGGTATTTCACGGCCAACACCGGTTCCCCTAGCATCGTTCCAACGATACGGGAGACCGAATGGACACAAGGACAGAAGCGGCGGGTCGCTTCCTTTCGCGCACCGCGCTACCGGCTTCGAAAAGCCAGGGGGCCCCATGAGCGGACCCCTCGACGGTGTGCGCATCATCGACATGACCGCGGTGCTGATGGGGCCCTATGCCACCCAGATCCTCGGCGACCTGGGCGCCGACGTCATCAAGATCGAGTCGCCCGGCGGCGACACGGTGCGCGGCATCGGGCCCGGCCGCCATCCCGGCATGGGCGGCATCTTCCTGCACGCCAATCGCAGCAAGCGCAGCGTGGTGCTGGACCTCAAGCAACCCGATGGCCGCGAGGCGCTGTTGCGGCTCGCCGCCGATGCCGACGTGCTCATCTACAACGTCCGGCCGCAGGCCATGGCGCGCCTGGGGCTGGACTACGCCGCCGTTGCCGCGGTCAACCCACGCATCCTTTATGTCGGCGTGTACGGCTATGGCCAGGACGGCCCGTATGCGGCCAAGCCAGCCTATGACGACCTGATCCAGGGCGCGGCCGCGATTCCCACCTTGGGCGTGCGCGCGGGCGCCGACGTGCCGCGCTACGTGCCCAGTGCCATGGTCGACCGCATCGTGGGCATGAGCGCGGCCAACGCCGTGTCGGCGGGCCTCTTTCACCGTGAACGCACGGGCAGGGGGCAATCGATCGACGTGCCCATGTTCGAGACCATGGCGCAGTTCGTTCTCGGCGACCACATGGGCGGCTGCACCTTCGAGCCGCCGATCGGGCCTGCCGGCTATGCGCGGCTGCTCAACGAGCACCGCCGTCCCTACGCTACGCTGGACGGCCATCTGTGCGTGCTGATCTACAACGACAAGCAGTGGAAGACCTTCTTCGGCCTGATCGGCAAGTCGCAGGAGATGGAGGCCGATCCGCGCTTCAGCACCATCGGCCGGCGCACCGAGAACATCGGCGAGCTGTACCAGCTGGTGGGCCAGGTGATGAAGACCCGCACATCGGCCGACTGGACCGCACGGCTCGAAGCCGCCGACATCCCCGTCATGCCGATGCACACCCTCGAGTCGCTGATGGACGACCCGCACCTCAAGGCCGTGGGCTTCTTCGAAACCGTGGAACACCCCAGCGAAGGGCGCCTGCGCGCGATGGCGATCGCGACGCGATGGTCCGATTCGCCCCCCGCGGTGGTGCGCCAAGCGCCCAGGCTCGGAGAGCACAGCGCCGAGGTGCTGGCCGAGGCCGGCTACAGCGCGGCGCAGATCGAGGCACTGGCTGCACAGGGCGCCACCTTGTTGCCCGCCGAACTGATTTCCGAAGCGAGTTGAACCGCCATCGCATGGACCCGAACGGAGCGAACCCTTGATCCAGCTGAACACCGGCTTTTATTTCGACGAGCTGCCATCGGGCATGCGCTTTCGTTCCCGTGCCCGCACCGTGACCGAGGCGGACCTCGTGAGCTTCATCAACCTGAGCTGGCTGAACGAGGAACTGTTCACCGACACCAGCGACCGGGCGCACATGGCGATTGGGGGCCGGGTGGTGCCGGGTGCGCTGGTCTATGCCTTCGCCGAGGGGCTGATCACGCCGTCCATGCAGGGAACGGGCCTCGCGTTCCTGAATGCGGAGCTCGACATCGCCGCGCCGACCTTCGTGGGCGACACGATCCATGTCGAATGCGAAGTGATCGAGCGACGCCCCACCGCCAAGCCGGGACGCGGCCTCGTGCGCACCCGCAATTCGGTCCTCAACCAGGATGGCAAGACCGTTCTCACCTACACGCCGCTGCGCATGATGCGCATGAAGCCGGCAGACGAAAAGAAGGCGCACTGACATGGAAGACTTCCTCAAGATCGAGCGCGACGGCGGCGTCGCAGTGGTGACGATGAACCGTCCGCAGACCCGCAATGCACTGTCCGACGCGGATGCCGTCGAGTCGCTGATCGCGCTGTGCGACACCGTCAACCGCGACCTGTCCGTGCGCGCCGTGGTGCTGACCGGTGCCGGCACGGCGTTCTCGTCGGGCGGCAACCTGAAGACGCTGCGCGACACCATCGGCAGCGGGCTCGGCGAGCCGGTGCACAGCCGCTACGCCTACCGCGACGGCATCCAGCGCCTGCCGCTGGCGCTGTGCAACCTCGAGGTGCCGACCATCGCGGCCGTCAACGGGCCGGCCTACGGCGCGGGCAGCGACCTGGCCTGCATGTGCGACATCCGCATTGCCTCGCGCACGGCCGTGTTCGCCGAGAGCTTCGTCAAGCTCGGCCTGATTCCGGGCGACGGTGGCGCGTGGCTGCTGCCGCGCGCGGTCGGCATGTCGCGTGCCTGCGAGATGGCCTTCACCGGCGATCCCATCGATGCCGCGCAGGCCCTGCAATGGGGGCTGGTCTCCGATGTGGTCGAGCCCGATGCGCTGATGCCCACGGCATTGCGGCTCGCGCGGCGCATCGCCAGCAATCCGTCGCATGCCCTGCGCATGACCAAGCGGCTGCTGCGCGAAGCACAGCACGCGCGGCTCGACACGGTGCTGGAGATGTCGGCAGGCTTTCAGGCGCTGGCACACCACACCGCTGCGCACGAGTCCGCGCTCGATGCCTTTCTCGATGCGGCGAAGGCCCGTGCCGCGGCGCGCACCTGACAGCGGGGATGACCATGTCCTTTCAACGGCGCCACATCCTTGCCGCTGCGGGTGCGCTCGCAGCGATGCCCCTGGCCCGCGCGGCCGATGAACCCAAAGCCTGGCCGCAGAAGCCGATCCGGCTGGTGCTGCCTTACGCTGCGGGCGGGCCCACCGACGTCGTGGCACGCGCCATCGGGTTCAGGCTCTCGCAACTGCTGGGGCAGCCGGTGGTCGTCGACAACCGCACCGGCGCCAGCGGCAACATCGCGACCGAGTTCGTGGCTCGCTCGGCACCGGACGGCTACACGGTGCTGTACCACTCGTCGGGTCTGGCCATCAGCCCGGCGCTGCACAAGAACCTGCCCTACGACACGCTGCGCGACCTCGTGCCCGTGGCGCTGCCCGCGCTGATCCCGACCGTGCTCATGGCAAGCCCGAGCTTGCCCGTCGCCAACATCGAGGAATTCGTGCAGTACATGAAGGCGCGGCCCGGCAAGCTCGCCTACGGATCGGGCGGGCAGGGCAACGTCACGCACCTGGGTGTCGCGCTGTTCCTGCAGGCCCTGAAGCTCGATGCGATGCATGTGCCCTACAAAGGCACCGCACCCGCCATGGCCGACCTGATGAGCGGACAGACCCAGTTCCTGCTCGACGCCGTGAACTCGTCGCTGCCCTTCATCCGCGATGGCCGCGTGCGCGCGTTGGCCGTGGCCGGCAAGGCGCGCATCGGCGTGCTGCCCGGCGTGCCGGCGCTGGGCGAGTCGTTGATCCTGGGTTTTGACGCACCCACCTGGCACGGCTTGCTGGTGGCCAAGGGCACGCCGCCGGCCCTCGTCAAGGCGCTCAACGAAGCCGTCAACAAGGTGGTGGCCGACCCGAGCCTGCGCGGCCAGTTCGAGCCGCAAGGCGTGCTGCTCCAGTCTTCCACGCCCGAGCAGTTCGGCACCTACCTGCGCGCGGAGCTCAAGCGCTGGGCTGGCGCGGTGCAGGCCGCGGGCATCGAGGCCGAGTAGGAAGACAGACAGCGGACCCGCAATGACCGGGCCGGACAACAACGACAAGGAACCAGAGACATGAAGACCCCTTTCCTCGCGCGCTGGCTGCTGGCGCTTTCATTGGGTTGCGCCGCCGCGCTGGCGACCGCGGCCGGGTATCCGGACAAGCCCGTCAAGATCATCGTGTCGCTGCCGCCCGGCAGCGGCGCCGACACCACCGCGCGCTTCCTGGCCAGGCACCTGAGCGAAAAACTCGGCCAGCCTTTCCTCGTCGACAACCGGCCCGGCGCCGACAGCTTCATTGCCGCGCGCGCCGTGGCCACTGCACCGGCCGACGGCTACACGATGTTCGTCGCCAGCAACTCGCCGATGGTGACCAACGTGGCCGTGTTCCGGCAGTTGCCCTACGACGCGGTGAAAGACTTCCAGCCGCTGGCGCGCATCGCCCGTTTCCCGATGGTGCTGGTCGTGCCCGCCAGCTCGCCCTTCAAGACCCTCCAGGACCTGGTGGTGGCCGCGCGCCAGGCGCCGGGCAAGCTCAACTTCGGCAGCGGCACCGCCACCTACCGCGTCGCGCTCGAACTGCTGCACGAGCGCAACCAGATCAAGGCCACGGCCGTGCCCTACAAGGGCACCTCGGCGGCCATGACCGACCTGGCCGGCGGCAACATCGACTACACGATGGCGGAGGTCAGCGCGGTGATGCCGCTGCTGCGCGGCGGCAAGGTGCGCGCGCTGGCCGTCGCCGCGAGCGAACGCATCAAGGAACTGCCGCAGGTGCCGACCGTGAGCGAAAGCGGAACGCCCGGCTACGAGTCCTATGCCTGGACCGGCGTGTTCTTTCCCGCGGGCGTGCCCGAGCCCGTGCTCACCCGGGCGTCGCAGGCCATCAAGGAGCTGATGGACAGCGACGAGGCCAGGACCTTCATCACCTTGCAGGGCGGGGCGGTGTTCTACGGCGCGCCGCAGGCCTTCGGCGAGTTCCAGCGGGCCGAGATCGAGAAGACCCGGCGCATCGTGAAGACCGCCAACATCGGCTACGAAGACTGAGCCGGTGGCTGCGTTGCAGAAGGCTGGACAGCAGCATGCGCCACCGCGATGAAATTGCGTGCGGCCGGCGTCAAGGCGTCGGGCAGCGTGGCCATCGCGATGCCCACGGTGTATTTGGACGGCATGTCGGTCAGCGGGATCAGGCGAACGCCGTTGCTGGCGTAGCGCTGCACCACCGCCGGCACCAGCGCCATGCCCAGGCCGCTTTCCACCAGGCCGAGGATCGTCTGGACCTGCACCGCCTCCTGCGTGATGCGCGGCTGCACGCCGGCATCCTGGAACACCTGCATGGTCAGCACATGCATGGTGGGCACCAGCGTGCGCGAGTACGCGATGAAGGGCTCGCCCTCCAGCTCGGCGATGGCGATCTCGCTGCGCTGCGCGAAGGCCGAATCGGCGCTCACGGCCAGCACCAGGTGGTCCAGCTGCAGCACCGTGAGTTCCGCTGCGGTCGGCGTCAGCACCGGGTAGCGCACCAGCGCGAGGTCGAGCGAATGGTCCTCGATGCGCCGCAGCAGATCGGTGGTGGTCGATTCCTCGATCTCCAGGTCCACGCGCGGGTACTGGCGGTGAAAGCTGCGCACGATCTGCGGCATCAGCGAATAGGTGGCCGAGCCGACGAAGCCGATGCGCAGCAGGCCCTCTTCGCCCGCCACGCCGTCGCGGGCCGCGCGGCGGACCTCGTCGACGAAGAACAGTGCGCGCTTGGCGTTCTGCAGCACGGCTTCGCCGGCGGCCGTGAGCCGCAGGCCGGTGGAGAGCCGGTCGAACAGGAGCACGCCGAGTTCTTCCTCGAGCTTCTTGATCGAGGTGGACAGCGGCGGCTGCGCCATGTGCAGCCGCTCTGCGGCGCGGTGAAAGTTGAGCGTCTCCGACAGGACGACGACCTGCCGCAGTTGGCGAAGCTCCATGGGGGCGAATGTCTCGGTGATTGCGGCAGTAACGGGTGGCCCGCTGCGGCTGCCAAACGGTGCAGGAGCCACGCGGATTATGGCGCTTGCATCCGCCCGACCGAAGCGGGCAAAACCCGATGAAGCATCTGTGAGGACACACCATTGAACACCCTGCAATCGTTTTCGCTGGTCGCGATTCCACCGGAGGACGAAGCCCTGCGCGCGCCGGTGCGCGCCTTCCTGCAATCGGCGCTGCACGGCGTTGCGCCGGCCGTGCGGGCGCGCTCCTGGATGGGGTTCGACGCCGACTTCAGCCGCGCGCTCGGGCGCCAGGGCTGGATCGGGCTGACGCTGCCCAAGGCCTATGGCGGCGCCGGGCGCAGCAGCTTCGCGCGCTTCGTGCTGCTCGAAGAACTGCTCGCCGCGGGCGCACCCGTCTCGGCCCATTGGATCGCGGACCGGCAGACCGCGCCGCTGATCCTGCGCTACGGCAGCGAGGCGCAGCGCGCGTTCTTCGTGCCGCGCATCGCGCGCGGCGAACTCTTCATCAGCATCGGCATGAGCGAACCCGATACCGGCTCCGACCTGGCCAGTGTCCGCTCGCGGGCCGTGCCCACCGCCACCGGCTGGCGCCTGAACGGCCGCAAGATCTGGACGACCAATGCGCACCGCGCGCACTACATGTGCACGCTGGTCCGCACCTCGGGCACGTCGGAAGACCGGCACAAGGGCCTGTCGCAGTTGCTGGTCGACCTGACGCTGCCGGGCATCACCGTGCGGCCGATCCGCGATCTCAGCGGCGACGGGCATTTCTGCGAAGTGCTCTTCGAGGACGTCGAGCTGCCGGCCGATGCGCTGGTCGGCGAAGAGGGCGCGGGCTGGCAACAGGTGACGGCCGAACTGGCCTTCGAGCGCAGCGGACCCGAGCGCATCTACTCCAGCCTGGTGCTCGCCGAAGCCTGGCTCGCCGAACTGCGCCAGGGCGCAGCGCCGGCTGCCGGCGTGCAGGTCATCGCGGGGCGCATCGCCGCGCGCATGGCGGTGCTGCGCGCGATGTCGCTGGCCGTGGCGGAGCAGTTGGGCCGCGGGCTCGATCCCGCGTTCGAGGCCTCGCTGGTGAAAGACCTGGGCACCGAGTTCGAACAGGCGATACCCGGATGGATTGAGGAAGCCTTCGACGCGCCCGGCCATCCGGTGCCGTCGGTCGGCCTGCTGCAGACCCTGGCCTACGTGACGCAACTGGCGCCGAGCTTTTCCCTGCGCGGCGGCACACGCCAGATCATGCGGGGCATCATCGCCCGCGGGCTGGGCGTTCGCTAGCAGCGCAGCACACAAGGACACATGATGGACGACACACTCCTTGACGATTTCGAACGCCCGCTGCGCGCGCTGTGCACGGACGACACCTTGCGCGCCGTCGAAGCCGGCGCGCCCACCGACGCGCTGTGGCAGGCCATCGATGCGCTCGGCTACACCGATGCACTCGTGGCGGAAGCGCAGGGCGGCGCGGGCCTGTCGCTGCGCGAGCTGTTCGCGCTCGTGTTCGCCGCCGGCAAGGCCGGGCTCGGGCTTCCCTTCGGCGAGACCGCCGTCGCGCGCGCACTGCTGGCTGCGGCGGGGCATGGCGAGCGGCGCGGCGCTGGCCCCATCGCGATCGCACCGGGTGTTCCCGGCGACGCGGGTTCCATCGTTTGCCGCGACGTGCCCGGTGGCGCGCTGGCGCAGCAGGTGCTCGTGAGCTGGCAAGGCGAATGGCTGCTGTTGCCGCGCGATCGTGCAACGGCCACGCCGGGTGCATGGCGCCCGCAGGCTTCGGCCACCCTGCAGTGGCACACACCTGATCTCGCCGTGGTGCGCTTCGATGCGGGCGCAGCCGACGCCGTGGTGCGCTTCGATGCGGGCGCAGCCGATGCCGTGGCGCTTTGCAACGCACTTCACGCCGCAGGCATGGCGGGCGCCATGGCGCGCGTGCTCGAACTGGTGACCGACTACGCGCGCGACCGCAAGCAGTTCGGCCGGCCGATCGCGCAGTTCCAGGCCGTGCAGCAGGAACTCAGCGTGCTGGGCGAGCAGGCGCATTCGGCCACGCTGGCCGCACGACTGGGATGCAGCGCTGCGGGCGTGCAACCCGATCCGTTGCTGGCGGCCACCGCGAAGCTGCGGGCCTGCGAGGCGGCGCGCAGCGTCTGCGCCATCGCGCACGCCGTGTTCGGTGCCATCGGCATCACCGAGGAACATGTGCTCGGGCTGTACACGCGCCGCCTGCATGAGTGGCGGGCCGTGCCGGGCACGGAGACGCAGTGCGCGCGCCTGTTGGGCGAGGCCCTGCTCGCGCAACCCGACGGGCTGTTCGATTTCGTCCGGCTGCGCTTGTCCGCGCCGGCCCTGGCCTGAGTTTTGACCAATCCGCGTGGCACGCAGTCGCCACGCATCGAAGGAGACAAGCGAATGGGACCCTTGCAAGGAATCAGGATCGTGGAGCTCGCCGGCATCGGCCCGGGCCCCATGGCCTGCATGCTGCTGGCCGACCTGGGCGCCACGGTGCTGCGCGTCGATCGCACCGAGGCGGCCGACCTGGGCGTCAAGCGCCCGGCCAAATACAACCTGCTGCTGCGCAACCGCCAATGCGCGACGCTCGACCTCAAGCAGCCCGCGGCCGTCGCGCAGGTGCTGGAACTCGTGGAGAACGCCGACGTGCTGATCGAGGGATTCAGGCCCGGCGTGGCGGAGCGCCTCGGGCTCGGGCCTGAAATCTGTCTCGCGCGCAATGCACGCCTCGTGTACGGCCGCATGACGGGCTGGGGCCAGACCGGCCCGCTCGCGCATGCGGCGGGCCATGACGTGAACTACCTCGCGCTCACCGGTGCGCTGAACGCCATCGGCCGCAAGGACCAGGCGCCTTCGATTCCCCTGGCCCTGGCCGGCGACATGGGCGGCGGCGCGCTCTACCTGGTGATGGGCGTGCTGGCGGCGCTGCTGGAAGCGCGCAGCTCCGGCCAGGGCCAGGTGGTCGATGCCGCCATCGTCGACGGCGCGGCCTCGCTGGCCACCTCCTTCTACGGCCTGCATGCCGCGGGCTTGTGGGACGAGCGGCGCGGCACCAACATCCTGGACACCGGCGCGCCGTTCTACGAGGTCTACGAATGCCAGGACGGCGGATGGATCTCGGTCGGCCCGATCGAGGCGCGCTTCTATGCGCAGCTGCTGCAGAAGCTGGACCTCGATGCTGCAGCGCTCGGCGACCAGCACGATCGCGGCGCATGGGCACAGGCCAAGGTGCAGATCGCGCAGCGCTTCAAGTCGCGCACGCGGCAACAGTGGTGCGACCTGCTCGAAGGCAGCGATGTCTGCTTTGCGCCGGTGCTGTCCTTTGCCGAGGCGCCGCAGCATGCGCACATGAAGGCGCGCGGCACCTTCGTCGAGGTCGAGGGCGTGGTGCAGCCGGCCCCGGCGCCGCGCTTCAGCCGCACCGTGCCCGCCATGCCCAGGGCGCCCCAGGAACGGCCGGACGCCGACCTCGCCGCCATCGCCGCCGAATGGCGCACCGCGCGACGCTGACTTGCGCATCGGCGCTCCATACTGCGGGGAGTTTCTTCCTTCGTGTCCATGGATGAATCCTTGAACCCCAGCCTTGCGACGGTGCCGGAGCGCAGGATCGAACCGGTCGCCAGCACCAAGCTGCTTCCGCCACGTCCGTCGCGCCGGCTGGTGCCGCGCGACGCCTTGCAGGCGCGGCTGCTGGAGGCCCGGCGCCAGCGCTGCGTGGTCGTGCAGGGGCCCGCGGGCAGCGGCAAGACCAGCACGCTGGTGGCCTGGCGGCAGGCCCTGCTGGCGCTGGACTTCGATGTCGCCTGGCTCTCACTGTCCGCCGAAGACTGCGAGCCGACACGCTTCTTCGACTGCCTGCTGGCCAGCATCGGCGAAGTCGATCCCGACGCGGTGCGCGAGGCGGCGCTGCTGATGGGGCGGGACAGCGATGAGTCGGCGCTCGAGCATGCCGTGATCACCGTCGTGCAGGCCATCTCGTCGCGCTCGCGGGAGCTGGTGCTGATGCTCGACGACCTTCAGCACCTGGAGGACGCCCGCATCTTCCAGGTGCTGCAGTGGCTGCTCGACTACGCACCGCCGCGGCTGCACCTGGCCTTCGCCTCGCGCACCGCCTTGCCGTTGTCGTTCGCGCGGCTGCGCTCCCAGGGCCTCGTGAGCGAGTTCGACCTGCGCGACCTGCGCTTCACTGCCGAGGAAACCGAGCGCTTCCTGCGCGAGCAGCTGGCCAGCATCGACAAGCGCGACGTGCAGGTGCTGCACGAGCTCACCGATGGCTGGGTGGCCGGCCTGCAGCTGTTCGTGGTCGACATGCAGGCCAAGCGGGGCGCCCCGTATGCCCGGGTGCAGGTGCGCGACGCACAGGCCTTCGCCAGCTACTTCGAAGGCGAGGTGCTGGCGCACCTGCCGCCCGATGAGCTGGCGCTGCTCACGCGGCTGGCCCTGTGCAACCGTTTCTGCGCCTCCCTGTGCGCCGCGTTGCTGGTGCTGCCGCACGCCGGTGCGGACATGGCGTTGCGGCTGGCACGCCTGGACAGCGAGAACCTGTTCATCAGCCAGGTCAGCAGCCACGACCGCGAGACCTGGTATCGCGTGCATCCGCTGCTGCGCGAGATCCTGCTGGCGCGCCTGGAAAGGCTGCCGGGCGAGGAACGCGGTGTGCTGCACGGCGCGGCCTGGCGCTGGTTCGAGGCGCACGGGCACTTCGACGAAGCCGTGCGCCATGCGGTGCTGGCGGGCGATGCGCACGCGGCGGCCGACATCGTGGAGGCCTGCGCGTCCGACCTGCTGGCCCGGGGCGAACTGACCTCGCTGGGTGGCCTCATGCGGCGGCTGCCGACGACCCAGGTGCAGGCGCGCTTCGGGCTTCGGCTCGTGGCGGCCTACCTGCGCCTGTATGCGCGCGACATCGAAGCGCTGGAGGGCAGCATCTCGCAGCTGGAGGCGGAATTCGACACGCTGGACGCACTGCAGCGCCGGGGGCTCACGCTGCTGCGCGGCGGCCTGGCCCTTCAGCGCGACGACACCGAGACCCTGCTGGCGATCGCGCCGCAGCTCGAAGCCATTCCTGACGACGCGCAGGCCATCTTCGCGGGGCGCAACCACCTGCTGGCCTGGATGCACATGTACCGCGATGCCTACGCCGAGGCCCGCGCGCTGCTGGAAGAGGCCGCGCAGCAGCACGGCACCTCGACCGGGCGCGGCCTGATCGCGCGCTGCCTCGCCGGCATGAGCTTCGCGCTCGAAGGCCGCATGACCGAAGCCGAACACCTGTTCCGCGCGGTGCTGCAGGAGGCGCAAGGGCACGGCGCCGCCCGCATCGGCGTGGCCAGCATGGCCGCGGGCCTGCAAAGCGACGTGCTCTACGAGTGGAACGAACTCGAGGCCGCCTGCAGCCTGCTCGAGCCTCGCATCGAGGTGCTGGAGCGCGCCTCGATTCCCGATGCGGTGCTGCGCGCCTTCGTCGTCCTGGCGTGCGCGCACTGGCTCGCGGGCCGCCGCCTCGAAGCGCTCGACCATCTCGATCACCTGGAGGACTACGCCGTGCGCCACAGCCTGGATCGCCTGCTCGCGCATGCGCTGGTCCTGCGCCTGCGCCTGTACCTCAAGCAAGGCGAGACCGCGCAGGCCGACCAGGTGTTCGAGCGGATCAAGGTGCTGAATGTGCGCCATGCCGAGGCGGGCAAGGGCACGGCCGCCGAAACCTGGCGCATCACCGAGCGTGCGCGTGCCGACATGTGCCTGCACTGGAATGACTTCGACGGCGCCGTCGATTGCCTGAAGCCCCTCGTGGCGTGCACCGAATCGGCTGGCCGGTTGCGCATCCTGGCGGCCCTTCGGCTGCAACTGGCCATCGCGGAGTCGGGGCGCGGCAACCAGCGGCCCGCGCGTGAGCAGGCGATCGAAGCCTTGCGGCTGGGCCATCGGCTCGGTCTCGTGCGCAGCCTGCTGGACGTATCGGCGAACGTGCCGTCGCTCCTCGATGCGCTGCTGGCGGATGCGGCGCTCGACCCGGTCCTTGCGTTCTATGCACGGCGGCTGCTGGAGGCGGCCGCGGCCACGCGACGCGCACGTGCGGCCGTCCGCATGGCCAAGAGCGCCGCAGCCGAAGGCGTGGCCGTCGACCTGCTCAACGAGCGCGAGCGCGAGGTGCTCGACCTCGTGGCGCAGGCCATGCCCAACAAGAAGATTGCCCGCGTGCTGGGCGTCACGCCCCACACCGTGAAGTGGCATCTGCGCAAGATCTACAGCAAGCTGGGCGTCGCCGAGCGCGACGAAGCGGTTGCGCGCATGCGCGATCTCTCGCTGGTCCGGGAAACCCCCAGGCTGCACTGAACACCGGCTAGCCATCGCGGCTAGTGGCTCGCGGCCTTCGGCTTCGCATCATCGATGCATGCGACAGCGCCTGTCAGGCGACTGCCGCTGCGGACCGCCCGGTCCGGCACATCGATCCCAGCGAAACGAAAGGAATGGAGATGCAACAGCTCTGCAAGGACCGCGTGGTCGTCATCACCGGCGCCGGCCGCGGCCTCGGCCGCGAATACGCACTGGAGTTCGCGCGCCAGGGCGCGAAGGTGGTCGTCAACGACCTGGGCGCCAGGCCCGACGGCACGGGCGCCATGAACGGCCCCGCGCAGGAAGTGGTGGCCGAGATCCGCGCGATGGGCGGCGAGGCCGTGGCCAACACCGACGACGTGTCCGACTGGGAGGGTGCCAAGCGGCTGATCGAGGCCGCGATCACCGCGTTCGGCGGGCTCGACGTGCTGGTCAACAACGCCGGCATCCTGCGCGACAAGACGCTCGTGAACATGGACATCGACGATTTCGACGCCGTGATCCGCGTCCACCTGCGCGGCACCTTCGCACCGATGCGCCATGCCGCCGCGTACTGGCGCGAAGAAGCCAAGGCCGGCCGCCCGCGCGTGGCGCGCGTCGTCAACACCAGTTCGTCGTCCGGCCTGTACGGCATCGTCGGGCAGACCAACTATGGCGCGGCCAAGGCCGGCATCGCCAACATGACCATCGTCGCGTCGCGCGAGCTGGAGCGCTACGGCGCGACGGTCAATGCGATCTACCCGACCGCGATGAGCCGCCTGACCGAAGACCTGTTCAAGAGCGGCCAGCTCAACCCCAAGGCACCGGCCGGCGCCGCCGGGTTCGACCCGCTGGACGCGGCGAACGTGGCGCCGCTGGTCGTCTGGCTGGGCAGCGTGCATTCCGGCGCCGTCACCGGCCGGGTGTTCGGCGCCAAGGGCGGGCGCATCACGGTGGCCGAAGGGTGGCGTGCCGGCCCTCACGTGCAGAAGGACAGCCGCTGGACCGCCGCCGAGCTGGGCGAGGTGCTGCCCGGCCTCATCGCGCGCGCGGCGCCGAACGCCGACCTGAGCGGCCAGCTGAATGCGTCGAACGCCTGACATGAACAAGGACTGCGGACACCGGTCCGCCCCAGGAGGCACCGCATGAAAACGGCGAACTACCTCGGAGACTTTGCCGCCCTGACGCCGGACAAGCCCGCCGTCATCAACGGCAGCAGCGGCGAGCGCCTCAGCTACCGCGAACTGGACGAACGCTCCAACCGGCTCGCACAGGTGCTGTACGCCCAGGGCCTGCGCCGCGGCGATTGCATTGCGATGCTGCTGGAGAACCACATGCGCTGCTTCGAGGTGGCCTGGGCCGCCTTCCGTTCGGGGCTGCTGCTGACGGCGGTCAACCGGTTCCTCACGGCGGGGGAGGTGGCCTACATCGTGGAGGACAGCGGTGCGAAGGTGCTGATCTCCTCGGTCGCGATGGCCGGTGTCGCGGCCGAACTCGCCGGCACCACGCCGCACTGCACGCGGCGGCTGATGATCGACGGCGTCATTCCCGGGTGGGAGTCCTACGAGCAGGCCGTGGCCGGCGCGCCGGCGCAGCGGCTGGCCGAGGAGTGGGTGGGCGGCACGCTGCTGTACAGCTCCGGCACGACCGGCCGGCCCAAGGGCATCGTGCGCGCGGCGGCCCGTGCGCGCTTCGACGACGACGTGGCCGACCCGCGCCTGATGATGATGCACCGGTACAAGTTCGACGCCGGTTCGGTCTACCTGTCGACGGCGCCGCTGTACCACGCGGCCCCGCTGTCCTATGCGACCAACACGCACTTCTTCGGCGGCACCGTGGTGTTCATGCCCAAGTTCGATGCGGTCGAGTCGCTGGCGCTGATCGAGCGTTACCGCATCACCCACAGCCAGTGGGTGCCGACCATGTTCATCCGGTTGCTGAAGCTGCCGGACGCCTCCCGCGACGCCTTCGACCTGTCCAGCCACCGCGTGGCCATCCATGCCGCGGCGCCGTGTCCCGCCGAGGTCAAGCGGCGCATGATCGATTGGTGGGGCCCGATCGTGGTGGAGTACTACGGCGGCAGCGAAGGCAACGGCCTGACCTCCATCGACAGCCGTGAAGCGCTCGCGCACCCCGGCTCGGTGGGCCGTGCCGTGCTGGGCGTGCTGCGCATCTGCGACGACGACGGCAACGAGCTTCCGGCGGGCAAGGACGGGCTGATCTATTTCGAGCGCGACAAGCTGCCCTTTCACTATCACCGCGACCCTGGCAAGACCCGCGCGGCCCAGCATCCACGGCACCCGAACTGGACCGCGATCGGCGACATCGGCCACCTCGACACGGACGGCTACCTGTACCTGACCGACCGGCTCTTCTACATGATCATTTCGGGCGGGGTGAACATCTACCCGCAGGCCATCGAGGATGCGCTGGCCCTGCACCCCAGCGTGCAGGACGCCGCCGTGATCGGCGTGCCCGACCCCGAGATGGGCGAGGCCGTGAAGGCCGTCATCGAGCCCGCGCCCGGCGTGGCGCCCACGCCGGCATTGGCCGAAGCGCTCATCGCCTTCCTGCGCGGCAAGGTCGCGAGCTACATGCTGCCGCGCTCGGTGGACTTCATCGACGAGATGCCGCGCCTTCCTACCGGAAAGCTCTACAAGCGCGCGCTGCGCGAGCGCTATGCCAGGCCTGAACTGAACCAGGAACCACAGACATGAACGACACCACCGAAACCCTGCGTGCGTCGCAGTTGCGCATCGAAGGCGGCATCGCCGAACTCAGCCACCAGCGCCCGGCGCTGCGCAATGCGCTGTCGACCGAACTGCAGATGGACTACGTCGACGTGATCGCGCGCGTCGAGAGCGACCGCGAGATCCGCGTGCTGCTGATCACCGGCTCGGGCGGCAGCTTCTCGGCCGGCGGCGACGTCAAGTTCATGCGCGAGCGGCTGACCGACCCGAGCGTGGCGACGGCGGACTACATGCGTGGCCGGCTGCGCAAGGCGCACCAGTGGCTGACCCGCCTGCGTGAGCTGGAGGTGCCGGTGGTCGCCGCTGTCGACGGGCCGGCCTACGGCGCGGGCTTCGGCCTGGCCCTGCAGGCCGACTTCGTGCTCGCATCGACGCGTGCGGTGTTCTGCGCCTCGTTCGCGCGCCTGGGCGCCGTGCCCGACTTCGGCCTGCTGCACACGCTACCGCGCATCGTGGGCCTGTCCCGCGCGAAGGAGCTCATGCTGACGGCGCGCCGCCTGGGGGCCGAGGAGGCGCAGGCCTGGGGCCTCGTGCATGCGGTCCATGCGGACGATGCGCTGCAGGCCGAGGCGAGGGCGTTTGCGCAGCGCCTGTGCGCAGGCCCGCGCGAGGCGGCCGGCATGACCAAGAACCTGGTCAACCGAAGTTTCGAGACCGACTGCGCCGCGATGTTCACGGCCGAGGCCAGCGCGCAGGCCGTGGCCATGCAGACGCCTTATCACGCCCAGGCCGTGGCCGACTTCGCGCGCGACGGCGCCTTCCGCTACGACTGGGACCGCATGGCGGCCGGGCGGTCCACCTCCTGAATCGCGAAGGAACAACCGCATGACTGACAACGTTTTGGTCGCCGGCGTCGGCATGGTGCCTTTCACCAAGCCCGGCGCGGGCCCCAGCTACCTGGAGATGGGCGGCGATGCCGTGCGCCTGGCACTGGCCGACGCCGGCATCGGCTACGGCCAGTTGCAGATGGCGTTCGCCGGTTATGTCTATGGCGACACGAGCTGCGGGCAAGGCGTGCTGTACCGCGTGGGCCGCACGGCCCTTCCGGTGTTCAACGTCAACAACGCCTGTGCCACCGGCTCCAGCGCGCTCTACCTGGCGCGCGCCGCGGTACAGAGCGGGCAGGTCGAGTGCGCATTGGCGCTGGGCTTCGAGCAGATGCAGCCGGGGGCCACGCGTTCCAACTTTCCGGATCGCCCGATCCCGCGCGGCGACGTGCTGCCGATCCAGGACGCGCTGTGCGGCGATGCCGGCGAGATCCCGCGCAACCTGGTGACCTTCGGCGGCGCCGGCCGCGAGCACATGCGCCAGTACGGCACCCGGATGTCCACCTTCGCCGCGATCCGCGCCAAGGCCAGTCGCCATGCCGCGAACAACCCGCTGGCGCTGTTCAGGAAGGTCGTGACGACCGAAGACGTCATGAACGACCAGGTCATGTGGGAGGGCGTGATGACCCGCATGATGGCCTGCCCGCCCACCTGCGGCGCGGCCGCCGCGGTCGTCTGCTCGCCCGCGTTCGCGCGGCGGCACGGCCTGCGCACCGACGTCGCGATCCTGGCACAGGCCATGGTCACGGACCCGCAGGAGTCCTTCGAGCCGCCGACCATGAAAGGCTTCGTCGGCAGCTACATGGCGCAGCGCGCTTCGCGCGCGGTCTACGAACAGGCCGGCGTCGATCCGCGGGACATCCCGGTGGTCGAACTGCACGACTGCTTCGCGCACAACGAACTGTTGAGCTACGAATCGCTGGGCCTGTGCCCCGAAGGCGGCGCCGAGCAGTTCGTGCTGGACGGCGACAACACCTACGGTGGCCGCGTCGTCACCAATCCTTCCGGCGGCCTGCTGTGCAAGGGCCATCCGCTGGGCGCCACCGGCCTGGCGCAGTGCTACGAGCTGACGCACCAGCTGCGCGGCACTGCGGACCAGCGCCAGGTCGAGGGCGCGCGGCTGGCGCTGCAGCACAACCTGGGCCTGGGCGGCGCCTGCGTGGTCACGCTGTACGGCAGGCATTGAGTTTTTCAGACGGTTCCCGTCGTCGCGGCTTTCCGACTTTCACCAGGAGACAAGACCATGTTCACGCACTCGCAAGATGCCACCACCCTGCACCGGCGGGTCCTGCGGCTCAGCCTGTGGGGGGCCTTGCTGGGCCTTGCCGGATCGGCGACGGCGCAGCCCGCGGCCTACCCCGACCGGCCGGTGCGCATCGTGTCGGTCAGCGGCGCGGGCACTGGGGTCGATGACTTCACCCGGCTGGCCGCCAAGTACCTCAGCGACAAGACCGGCAAGTCGTTCTATGTGGAGAACCGGCCTGGCGCCAACAGCATCCTGGCGTCGGACCACGTGGCCAAGGCTGCGCCCGACGGCTACACGCTGCTGCTGGCGGTGGCCAGCGCCGTGGCCGCCAACCCCTACATGTTCAAGAGCCTGCCCTACGACGCGAACAAGGACCTGCTGCCGATCGCGCGCATGTCCGTGGTCCCCATCGTGGTGACGGTGCCGGCCACGTCGCCGTACCGCAGCCTGGACGCCTTGCTGGCGGCCGCGCGCGCCCATCCCGGAAAGCTCAGCTATGGCACCAGCACATCGGGCTACAAGGTCATGACCGCGGCGATCAACGGCCTGGCGAAGGTCCAGGCGCTGGACGTGCCCTACAAGAGCTCGTCGGGCATGCTGCCCGACCTGCTCGCCGGCACCATCGACTACGCGATGCTGGAGGTGTCGCAGGCCGTGCCGCAGGTGGAAGGCGGCAAGCTCCGGGCACTGGCGGTGTCGAGCCCGGTGCGCGTTGCGGCGCTGCCCGATGTGCCCACGCTGGGCGAGCTGGGCCTGGGCGATGCCACCCTGACGAGCTGGCTGGGCCTGTTCGCGCCGGCCGGCACGCCGCGGCCCATCGTGGACAAGCTCTCGCTGCTGGCCGTGGAGTTCGTCGCGTCGCCTGAAGCCCAGGCGCATTTCGCGCGGCGCGGCACGGCGGCCTACCCGGCGGCCTCGGCTGAGTTCACGAAGGCCATCCGCGAAGACCAGGCGCGCTGGAAGCACTACATCACGACCACGGGCCTTCAGCCGGAGTAGCGCGGCGGCGGCCCTTTCGCGTTCGACCTGTCCGTCCTGCCATCTGTCCGGACCGTGCGTCCGGCGAGGAACCCGCCATGCACCGCATCCAGACCTTCGTGCTCGCCGCCGCCCTGGCGTGCAGCGCTCCGGGCTTCGCCCAGGGCTTTCCGACCCGTTCCATCACCATGGTCGTGCCCGCGCCGGCCGGCGGCGCGTCGGATGCCATTGCACGCTCGCTGGCCGACGCGATGGGCAAGGCGCTGGGGCAGGTCATCGTCGTCGACAACAAGCCCGGCGCGTCGGGCATGCTGGCCACGCAGCTCGTCGCGCGCGCACCTGCCGATGGCTACACGCTGCTGGTGACGCACACCACGCCCATCTACTACGCGCACCACACCTTCTCGAAGGTGCCCTACGACGTGCGCAGGGACCTCGCCTTCGTGACGCACATCTGCGATGCGAGCCTGGTGCTGGCAGTGCACAAGGATGTGCCTGCCAGGAACATGACGGAGTTCATTGCATGGGCCAGGTCCAACAAAGGCAAGGTCAGCTACGGCTCCTATGGCGTGGGCTCGTCCGGGCACCTGATGAGTTCCTACCTCGGCGAATCACGGCAACTCGGCATGTCGCATGTGCCCTACAAGGGCGAGGCGCCCATGATCCAGGACCTCATCGGAGGCCACATCCCCTGGGCCTTCGCCACGGCCGGCTCCCTGTCGCCGCACTTCGCGAGCGGCCAGTTGCGGCCGCTGGCCGTGGTGGGCGAGCAGCGGCTCGACGACCTGCCGGGCGTGCCGACGCTGATCGAGGCCGGCTTTCGCGACCCGGAGTTCAAGATCATCGGCGGGCTGACCATGATGGTGGCCGCGGGCACCCCGGCGCCCGTGCTCGCCCGTCTGGAGAAGGAGGCGAGGCGGCCATTCAAACCGTGCAGCTCAAGGCGCGGTTCCAGGTCTTCGGCCTGATCGGCGTTGGCAACAGCGCCAAGGAGGCGCGCGAGGGCTTCGAAGCCAGCGGGCCGGTCATCGAGAAGCTCGTTCGGATCTCGGGCGCAAAGATGGACTGAATGCGTGCGCCGACTCGCCATTACGGCTAGTGAATCTTGCGCGGCGAGTGGCGATCATGAACCCCAAGGCGACCGGTTTCCCCAACGCCGAAGTTCCATCAACAGACGCATCGAGAGGAGCTCCCAGTGGATGTGAATCGCACGGTCTTTCGCGAAGACCACGAAATGCTCAGGCCCAGCGCACAGCGCTTCTTTGAACGCGAGTGCGTGCCGCGCCAGGCGGCGTGGGACCAGGCCGGCCGGATCGACCGCGAGACCTGGCTCAAGGCCGGCCGCGAAGGCCTGCTGTGCGTGACGGTGCCGGCCGAATACGGCGGCGGTGGCGGCGACTTCGGCCATGCGGCGGTCGTGCTCGAAGAGGTGCATCGCGCAGGTGTGTCGGGCGCGGGGTTCTCGCTGCACTCCGACATCATTGCGCCGTACATCGTGCGCCTGGGCACCGAAGCGCAGAAACAGCAATGGCTGCCGGGCATCTGCCGCGGCGAGCAGATCCTGGCGGTGGGCATCACCGAGCCGGGCGGCGGCTCCGACGTGAAGGCGATCCGCACCACCGCCGTGCGCGACGGCGACGACTACGTCATCAACGGCAGCAAGATCTTCATCAGCAACGGCCTGAGCTGCGACATGGTGCTGCTGGTGTGCAAGACCGATCCGGCCGCCGGCGCCAAGGGCGTGAGCCTGATCATGGTTGAGTCCGACCGCGCGGGCTTTCGCCGCGGCCGCAAGCTCGACAAGGTGGGCCAGCCCGCGGCCGACACCGCCGAACTGTTCTTCGACAACGTGCGCGTTCCCGTGGCCAATCGCCTGGGCGAAGAGAACCAGGGCTTCGCCTACCTCATGCAGGAGCTGGCGCAGGAGCGCCTGATCATCGCCCTGTATGCCGCTGTTGCGCTGGAGCGCCTGCTCGGCCTCACGCTCGAGTACGTGAAGGACCGCCGCGCCTTCAACCAGACCGTGTGGGACTTCCAGAACACGAAGTTCAAGCTGGCCGACGTCAAGGCGCAGTCGGTGGCCGTGCGCACGCTGGTCGACTACTACCTGGGCGAACACCTGCGCCGCAAGCTCAGCGTGCAGGAGGCGGCCATCGCCAAGATGTACGCCACCGAGGCGCTGTGGAAGTGCCTGGACGACATGGTGCAGCTGCACGGCGGCTACGGCTACATGCTGGAGTACCCCATCGCACGCGCCTTCACCGACTACCGCGTCTCGCGCGTGGTGGGCGGCGCCAACGAGGTCATGCGCGACCTCATCGCACGCAAGCTGTAGGCGCCGCGCTGCCTGCAACTTTCCTTCCTTCTTCCCCTTTACTGAACTGGAGAAACCATGAGTGAAAAAGTCCTGGTCGGCGGTGTCGGCATGATCCCGTTTTCCAAGCCCGGCGCGAGCCCGAGCTACACCGACATGGGCGCCGACGCGGTGCGCCGCGCGCTGGCCGATGCAGGCATCGGCTACGAGCTGGTGCAGCAGGCGTACGTGGGCTACGTGTACGGCGACTCGACCTGCGGGCAGACCGCGCTGTATGAAGTCGGTCTCACCGGCATTCCGGTCGTCAACGTCAACAACAACTGCTCGACCGGCTCGACCGCGCTGTACCTGGCGCGCCAGGCCGTCGCGCTGGGCGACGCCGACTGCGTGCTGGCACTGGGCTTCGAGCAGATGCAGGCCGGCGCGCTCAAATCGCACTGGGACGACCGGCCCCGCACGCGGGCCCGCGTCTCGCACATCGTGAGCGACCTCACGGCCGATGTGCCCGAGCTGCCACAGGCCCTGCGCACCTTCGGCGGCGCGGGCCGCGAGCACATGCAGAAGTACGGCACGAAGATGCAGACCTTCGCCGCCATCCGCGCCAAGGCCAGCCGGCATGCCGCCGCCAACCCGCTGGCGATCTTCAGGAACGTGCTCAGCACCGAGGACGTGATGAACGACAAGGTGATGTGGCCCGGCGTGATGACGCGCCTGATGGCCTGCCCGCCGACCTGCGGCGCGGCCGCCGCGCTGATCGTGTCCGAGAAGTTCGCGAAAAAGCACGGCCTGCGCAGCGACGTGCAGATCCTGGCGCAGGCGATGACCACCGACCCGGTCGCGTCCTTCGATCCGCCCTCGATGATCAGCTACGCCGGTTTCCACATGGCGCAGGCGGCGGCGAACAAGGTCTACGAGAAGGCTGGCGTCGATCCCGCGGACATCCGCGTCTGCGAGCTGCACGACTGCTTTGCCCAGAACGAACTGCTGACCTACGAAGCACTGGGCCTGTGCCCGGTGGGTGAGGGCGAGAAGTTCGTCGAGGACGGCGACAACACCTACGGCGGGCGGGTGGTGACCAATCCGTCGGGCGGCCTGTTGTCCAAGGGCCATCCGCTGGGCGCAACGGGCCTGGCGCAGTGCTACGAGCTGACGCACCAGCTGCGCGGCACGGCCGACCAGCGGCAGGTGGACGGCGTGACGCTCGCGCTGCAGCACAACCTGGGTCTCGGCGGCGCCTGCGTGGTGACGCTGTACGGCCGCAACTGAGCAGGGACGCGACATGCTCGACCGCAACCTGATCGGCCACACCCTCGGCAGGCGCAGCCTCACCGTCGAAGAGGGCGCCGTGCGCTCGTATGCGCAAGCCATCGGCGAGACCGATGCGACCTACCTCGACGCGTCCGTGGCACGCGACGCCGGCCACCGCGCGCTGCGCGTGCCGCCCACTTTCCTGTCGTGCCTGGAAGGCCGGCTGTTCCAGACGCGCGTGCTGCTGGAGTTGGCCCGCATCGACCTCAAGCGCCTGCTGCATGCGGAGCAAAGCTACGAGTACCACGCGCAGGCCTATGCCGGCGACGTCCTCAGCTACGAGCCGAAGATCGTCGACGTCTACGAAAAGAAGGGCGGCGCGCTGGAGTTTTTGGTGAAGCAGACCCGCGTGACCAACCAGGACGGCGTGCACATCGCCGACCTGCGCACGGCCCTCGTGCAACGCCAGCTCGCACAGGCATGACCACATGACGACCCCGGCACTGAAAGACCTGCAGGTGGGTGACAGCATTCCCGCGCTGCAGCTGCCCGCGATCTCCCGCACCACGCTGGCGCTGTATGCCGGCGCCTCGGGCGACCACAACCCGATTCACATCGACATCGACTTCGCCCGCAACGCCGGCCTGGACGACGTGTTCGCGCACGGCATGTTGTCGGCCGCCTACGTGGGACGGCTGGTCACGGACTGGGCAGGGCAGGAGCGCCTGCGGCGCCTGCATGTGCGCTTCACCGGCATCACGCAGGTGCACGACGTGCCGCTGTGCACCGGCCGCGTGACCGAGCGCTTCGCGCACGAAGGCGAGCCGCGCCTGCGTGTCGAAGTGCAGTGCGCCAACCAGAACGGCGACGTGAAGATCCTCGGCGAAGCCGTGGTGGCCGCCCTTTGAAATTCATCCACAGGAGAAAGCAAGCATGAACAGAAATCTCGAAGGCAAAGTGGCCATGGTCACCGGCGCAGGACGCGGCATCGGCCGGTGCATCGCGCTGAAGCTCGCCCATGAAGGCGCCAAGGTGGTGGTCAACGACCTCGACGCCGCACCGGCCGAAGAGGTGGTGGCGGAGATCCGCGGCGCCGGCGGACAGGCCGTCGCGTTCGCCAGCAGTGTGACCGCGCCGGACTTCGGCACCAACTTCGTCAAGGCGACGCTCGACGCCTTCGGCGCCATCGACATCATCGTCAACAACGCCGGCTACACCTGGGACAACGTGATCCAGAAGATGAGCGATGAGCAGTGGGACGCGATCCTGGACTGCCACCTGAAGGCGCCGTTCCAGGTGCTGCGCGCCGCGCAGCCGTACTTTCGCGAAGTGAGCAAGGCCGAGGCCGAGAACGGCAAGGAGGTGTTTCGCAAGGTGGTGAACATCTCCTCGATCTCGGGCACGCAGGGCAGCACGGGCCAGGTCAACTACTCGGCGGCCAAGGCGGGCCTGGTCGGCATGACCAAGACGCTGGCCAAGGAATGGGGCCGCATGAAGGTCAACGTGAACTGCGTGGCCTTCGGCTTCATCGCTACCCGGCTCACGCAGCCCGTGAAGGAAGCCAAGACGATCCAGATCGAGGGCAAGGAGATCCGCATCGGCGTGCGGCCCGAGACCATCGAGCGCGCCAGCAGCGAGATTCCGCTGGGCCGCCCCGGCACGCCCGAGGAAGCGGCGGGCTCGGTCTACATGTTCTGCATTCCGGAGTCGAACTACGTCACCGGCCAGACGCTGATCTGCGGCGGCGGGCGCGGCGGCTTCTAGCCAGGCACGCCTCAAGGCAGCTTTCATGGCACGGTTGACCCGCCACTACGCACACTGGCCCGCCGGCGTTCCGCAGACGCTGGAAGTGGCCGATCGCAACCTGTTCAGCCACCTCGCCAGAAGCGCCGAGGCCGCGCCGGACAAGGTCGCGATCTCCTACTACGGACGCTCGACCAGCTACCGCAGCCTGCATGCGGATGCACTGGCGCTGGCCGGCTACCTGCAGCAGCGGCTGGGCGTGCGGCGCGGCGACCGCGTGATGCTGCTGATGCAGAACTGCCCGCAGTTCGTCATCGCCTACTACGCGGTGCTGCGGTGCGATGCCGTGGTGGTGGCGATGAACGCCATGAGCACCGCCGAGGAGGTCGCCTACTACGCCAGCGATTCCGGCGCGCGGGTGCTGATCGCCACGCAGGACATGATGGACAGGGCGCAGTCCCTGCTCGACGACAACCGCCTGGACGGCTGCGTGGTCGGCGCGGTCTCCGAGCTGGCCGGCCGGCCGCAGGATGTGCCCTTCCTCGAGATTCCCGAGTTCGTGCGCGAAGCGCGGCGGCCGTTGGGCGGCCCCGGGCTGCACACGTTCTCCGGCGCGCTCGCGGCAGGCATCGCGCCGACCCCGATGCAGGGCGGGGGCGGCGACCTTGCCGTGGTGGCCTACACCTCGGGCACCACCGGCAAGCCCAAGGGCGCCATGCTGACGCACCGCAACTTTGCCCATGCATCGCTGCAGCGCGTGCAGTGGCTGTCGGAGCAGGCCGACCAGTCCGAGCTGCTGGTGCTGCCGGCCAGCCACCTGGCCGGCATGAACGTGATGAACCTGGCGATCTACGTCGGGCGCACCGTCGTGCTGCTGTCGCGCTGGGATGGCGACGCGGTGGTCGAGCTGATCGAGCGGCTGCGCCTGTACGCCTGGTGCGCCGTCACGCCGATGCTGGCCGAGGTGTTCTCGCGGCCCGACATTGCGCAGCGCGACCTGTCGTCGCTGCGGCGGCTCTATGGCGGCGCCACGGCCATGCCCGAGGCGCTGATCCGCAAGATCGAGGAACGGCTGGGGCTGTCCTTCATCGAAAGCTACGGCCTCACCGAAGCCTGCGGCGCCTCGCACATCAACCCGCCGCAGGCCGCGCGGCGCCAGTGCGCGGGCGTGCCGCACATCAACTGCGATGCGCGCGTGATCGATCCGGATTCGGGCGCGGAGCTGGGGCCCGCGCACCCCGGGGAAATCGTGATCCACGCGCCGACCCTGTTCGAGGGCTACTGGAACCAGCCGGAGGCCACGGCGGCGGCGACCATCGAGATCGACGGCAAGCGCTTCCTGCGCAGCGGCGACATCGGCCATCACGACGAGGACGGCTATTTCTATGTCACCGACCGGCTCAAGCGAATGATCAACGCGGCGGGCCTGAAGATCTGGCCCGCCGAGATCGAGACCTCGCTGTACGGCCACCCGGCGGTGCAGGAAGCCTGCGTGATCTCGGCCTTCGATGCGCGCCGCGGCGAGACCGTCAAGGCCTTCGTCGTGCTGCGCCCGGCGGCGCGCGGCACGCTGGCGCCGGAGGCGGTCACGGAATGGGCGCGCACCCGCCTGTCGGCCTACAAGGTGCCGCGCCTGGTCGAGTTCGTCGAGGCCCTGCCCAAGACCGCGACCGGAAAGATCCTGTGGCGCGAGATGCAGGCGCAGCAGGACGCGCACGACGAGGCCGCGCGCGCTGCCGCACTCGCGCTCACGTGAAGACCATCTAAGGAGACAAGACATGAAGAAGATCGGTGCCGCGTGGCTGGCCCTGGCCCTGGCCGTCCCCGCGCTCTCGCAGGCCCAGGCCGACGAGGCCTATCCCTCCCGCGCGGTGCGCTTCATCGTGCCCATCGGGCCCGGCAGCAGCGGGGACACGCTCACGCGGCTGATGGCGGAGCAGTTCAGGGCCGTCTCGGGGCAGGCGACCTTCGTCGAGAACCGGCCCGGCGCCGATCTTGTCGTGGGCACGCAGAACCTGCTGGGCGCGCCGGCGGACGGCCATTCGGTGGTGCTCGTGAGCAACAGCACCATGGTGATCAATCCGCTCGTCATCAAGGACCTGCCCTACAAGGTGGAAGACCTGACGCCGATGCTCGACCTGGTGCGCATTCCGGCCGTGCTGGTGACATCGCCTGACTCGCGGTTCAAGACGCTGGGCGACCTGCTCGATGCGGCCCGCAAGGCGCCGGGGTCGGTCAGCATCGGTGTCTACGGCAATTCGTACCGGCTGGGCGCGCTGGACCTCGCGCGCCGGGCGGGCGTGAAGTTCAATGCCATTCCCTACAAGGGCGCCTCGCAGGCCATCGCCGATGTGATCGGCGGCGTGGCCGACGCGGCGCTGACCGATGTCGGCGGCGCGGCGCCGCTGATCGCCTCGGGCAAGGTGCGCGGGCTGGGCGTGTCCTCGGGCAAGCGCCACGCGTTGATGCCGGGAGTGCCCACCGTGCAGGAAGGCGGCGTGGCCGACTACACGCTCTTTACCTTCATCGGCTTTGCGATCCGCGCCAAGACGCCGGCGCCGATTGCCGGCAAGTTCGAGGCGCTGATGGTGCGCGCGGCCGCCGACCCGGCGTTCCGCGAGCAGGTGGTGCGCATCAGCGGTGGGGAGTTTGCCGGCACGGGCCGGGAGCCGTTCAGCGCCATGATCGCCAGCGAATCGGTGCGCACGCGCGAACTGGTCAAGCTGGCCGGGCCGAATTTCATGCAGTGATGGATCGCGCGGTCCCCAGCGCCGTGGCACCGGGGACCACGTTCGGGCCGGGTCAGCGCGCGATGACTGCGTCGCCCAGGATCTTCACCTCGCCGTCCTGGTTGGTGGTGCGGATTTCCAGCTTCACCCGCTCCTCGCCGCCGGCCTCGAACTTCTCGATGACCTCGCCCGTGCAGGTGATGGCATGGCCCAGGTGCGTGATGCCGGCGAAGCGCGCGTTGAACTGGCGCACCTTGCGCTGGTCGACCCACTGCGTCAGCAGGCGGCCCAGGTAGGCCATCGACAGCATGCCGTGCGCGAACACGTCGGGCATGCCGCCGCGCTGCGCGAAGTCCAGGTCGATATGCATCGGGTTGTGGTCGTTCGATGCGCCGGCAAACAGCGCCAGGGTCGTGCGGTTGATCGGGGCGAGTGCCAGTGGGGGCAAGGTATCGCCAGGTTCGAGGGCGTCGAAATTCAGGGTCTTCATCGGGTGTTCCTTGTGTTGTTCAGCCATTGCGGTGCACCAGCACCTTGCGGATGTCGGCCACGTGCTCCGAGCGCTGGTTGGTGACGCGGGTTTCCATGACGACGAACTCGAGCGCGCCACCTTTCTTCTCGTAGACGTCAGTGACCCGGCTGTCGAAGTGCAGCGTGTCGCCCGCATGGGCCATGCGCCGGTAGGTGAAAGACTGCTCGCCGTGCAGCACGCGCGCCAGCTCGATGCCGGCGTCCTCGCGCCAGTTGCTCGGCGGACGCGCGAGTTCCAGCGAGAACAGGAAGGTGGGCGGCAGCGGCAAGGTGGGGTGGCCGGCATCGCGCGCGGCGGACTCGTCGAAGTAGACGGGATCGGTCTCGCCGATGGCCTTGGCGAAGAAGCGCAGCTGCCCGGCTTCGGCGGTGATGGCAAAGGGCGGGAAAGCCATGCCGATGATGTTCCTGTCGATCATGAAGATGCTCCTTGTTTGAGGTGCCGGCTTGCCCGGCCTACAGCTTGCGCGAGATCAGGTCGCGCATCACTTCGCTGGTGCCGCCGTAGATGCGGCTCACGCGCATGTCGACGAAGGCGCGTGCGATGGGGTACTCCAGCATGTAGCCGTAGCCGCCGTGCAGCTGCACCATGTCGTCGATGCACTTCCACAGCGTCTCGGTGGCGAACAGTTTGGCGATCGCGGCTTCTTCCACCGTCAGCCGCCGGCTCATGTGCGCCGCGAGGTAGTAATCGACCATCGTGCGCAGCGCCACCGACTGGGCCTTGATGTCGGCCAGCTTGAACTTCGTGTTCTGGAAGTCCCACACGGTCTGGTCGAAGGCGCGGCGGTCCTTCACGTACTCGAGGGTCTGCTGGAGCAGGCGCTCGAGCTTGGTCGCGGCGCTGACGGCGATCATGAAACGTTCCTGCGGCAGCTCCTGCATCAGGTAGGCGAAGCCCTTGCCTTCTTCACCCAGCCGGTTGGCCACCGGCACGCGGACGTCGTCGAAGAACAGCTCGGCCGTGTCCTGGGCGCGCATGCCGACCTTGTCGAGCTTGCGGCCGCGGCGAAAGCCCGCGCGGTCCGTCTCGACCACGACCAGGCTCACTCCTTTAGCGCCGGCGGCCGGGTCGGTCTTGCACACCACGACCACGAGGTCGCTGAGGAAGCCGTTGCTGATGAAGGTCTTGCTGCCGTTGATGAGGTAGTCGTCGCCGTCGCGCACGGCGGTGGTGCGCAGCGATTTCACGTCCGAGCCGCCGCCCGGTTCGGTGATGGCCACCGCCAGGATCTGCTCGCCGCGGCAGATGCCCGGCAGCCATTTCCGTTTTTGCGCCTCGGTGCCCAGGCGGTGGATGTAAGGCGCCACGATGTCCGAATGCAGCCCGATCGACAGGCCGCCGACACCTGCGTGCGCGATCTCCTCGGCAATGATGGCCGCGTGGCCGAAGTCGCCGCCACCGCCGCCGTATTCGGTGGGCAGCGTGGTGCACAGCAGGCCTTCGCGGCCGGCCTTTAGCCAGACCTCGCGGCTGACCTGGCCGTCGCGGTCCCAATCGGCCTGGTGCGGCACGCACTCGCGTTCGAGAAAGCGGCGCACCGTGGTGCGGAATGTCTCGTGGTCCTCACGATAGACGCTGCGTTCGACCTGCATGTCGCGATCTCCTTGGGTGACGGAACGGAGCGATCCGCCGAAGGCGTCACGGCGCAATCCGTTCCCTTGGTGATCGTCGTGCGACGCAGGGCCGGACGCACTAGCCGCGATGGCTAGGGCGTGTTCGCGCGATCAAGGGCCGTGGCCGGGCGCGTTGCGACCGACGGACCGGCCCGCAAGGTAGCCAACGGCCAGTGGCAGGCCTTTGGCGACACCGATCACCTGGCCACCGAAGACCTGCCGCCCGGCTGGCGAGAAGGAGGCCGTGGAACGGGTCCAGCGGATGTCGGGCGCTACCAGTCCTCTTTCACCGCCAGCACCACATCGCGCCCCGCCGCGGCACGCCCCGCCATCCACGCCGTGAACGTGCCGGCCGCCACCACGGCCGCGCACAGCGCCAGCAGCCGCACCCAGGGCACCAGCAGGTCCATGCTCCAGTGGAAGCTCTGCGGGTTCACCACCTTCACCAGCACCACCGACACGGCCAGCCCGAGCAGCAGGCCGGCCACCGCGCCGATGGCGGTCCAGGCCGCGCCTTCGCCGGCCACCACGGCCAGCACCTGCCGCCGCGTGAAGCCCAGGTGCGCAAGCAGCCCGAACTCCTTGCGCCGCGCCAGCACCTGCGCGCTGAAGCTGGCCGCGATGCCGAACAGGCCGATGGCGATGGCCACGGCCTGCAGCCAGTAGGTGACGGCAAAGCTGCGGTCGAAGATGCGCAGCGAGGTCGCACGGATCTGGCCGACCGAGGCGAGCTCCACGGCGCCGTCGCGTGATGCGCGCGAGGCGAGTGCGCGAACGGCCGCCTGCACTTCCGTTTCGGACGCGCCGGGCGCGAGCCACAGCGCGACGTCGCTCACGTCGTGCTCGCCGGTGATGCGCTCGAAGTCGCGCGCGTCCATCGCGATGGCACCGAACTGCCGCGCGTAGTCGCGCCACACGCCGGCCACGAAGAACACCTGCGGCGTCGCCGTGCGCATCGCATCGGCCAGCGGCGAAAACGCCGTGCCCGGCTTCGCGCCGTACAGCTCGACCATCGGCTCGCTCACGTAGATGCCGGTCTGGCCGGGCGGCACCGGCAGCGCCTCGCCCACCAGCGGCAGGCCGCGCACCACGCCGCCTTCGAGGCTGCGCGCGATCAGCGTCACGGCGGGCTGCGCGGGGTCGAGCTGCAGCGACTGCGTGCGCAGCGTGCCGGTGCGCGCCACGCCGGGCAGTTGCGCCAGCGCCTGCACGAAGGCCGGCGCGAAGGTCGCGGTGTCGGTGCTGCTGGTGCCGCCGCTGTTGCCGCTGCCGCGCCCGCCCGAGGTGGCGCGCACGTACAGGTCGGCCGGCAGCACCACGTCGAGCCAGTGCGTGACCGACTCGCGAAAGCTCGCGACCATCACCGTGAGCGCCACCGCCAGGCTCAGGCTCGCGACCACGCCGCTCACCGCAACGGCCGCCGTGCCGCGCATGCGCCGCGCGCGCTCGACGGCGAGCATCGGCAGCACGCGCCGCGCAAACGCGGGCGCCACGCGGTCGTACAGCAGCGCGATGAGCCAGGGCAGGGCGGTGATGCCGCCCACCAGCAGGCAGGCCACCGACAAATACGCCGCCACCGGAATGCCGCCGATGGCCGGCAGGTTGGCCAGCGCCGCACCCGCGCCGATGAGCCCGAGCGCGAGCCAGTGGTGGCGGCCCTGCGCGGGCGCCGCGCCCAGGCCCTTGAGCGTTTGTGCCTCGGGCAGCGCCTGCGCGGCGCGCGCGGGCCACCAGCCGCCCACCAGTGCGGCCACCACGCCGAGCCCGCCGTACAGCAGCGCGGCGCCACTGCTCCAGTGCAACCGCGGCGCCACGCCTTCGAAGTAGCCGCCGCCCAGGTCGCCGCCCAGCACGCGCAGCGCGAAGGCCGCGAGCGCGGTGCCGAGCGCCAGGCCGGCGGCGCTGCCGATCAGCCCGAGCACCAGCGATTCGGCCAGCACCAGCCGCAGCCGTCCGCGCGGCGTGAGGCCCAGCACGCCGAGCAGCGCGAACTGCTGCGCGCGCTTGGCCACGCTGAGCGCGAGCACCGAGAACACCAGGAACGCGCCCGTGAACAGCGCCACCAGCGCCAGCACCGTGAGGTTGACGCGGTAGGCGCGCGACAGGTTGCTGACGCGCTCGGCCGCATCGCCCGGCTCGGCGAACTTCAGGCCCGCCGGCCAATCGGGCGACTTCTCGAGTGCGGCCACGAAGGCCGCGCGGTCGGTGCCCGGCGCGAGCCGCAGGTCGATGCGGCTCAGCTGGCCGAGCGGGCCGAAGAGCTCCTGCGCGACCGCGATGTCCATCACCGCCAGCGCCGCGCCGCCGGCCGTCACGTGGCCCGACACCGCAAGGCGCTGCCACGCGGCGCCGCTGCGCAGCTGCAAACTCTCATCGGTCGCGGGTTGCGGCGGCAACTGCAATGCCTGGCGCGCCGCCGCGTTGAGGAACACATGGCCGGGCGCGAACAGTGCGAAGCGGTCGGCACCCGCCGCCGACTGCGGCATCAGCGCGGGCGCGATGGTGGGCAGCGCGAGCGCATCGACACCGATCACGCGCAGCGGCACCTGGCGCCCGTCGTGGGCCAGGGCCAGGCCCTGGAACTCGAGCACCGGGCTTGCCAGCGCCACCTCGGGCCGGCGCGCGAGCCGGCCGAACACGGCCTCATCGAAGCTGCCCTGCGCGGCGCGCACCTCGAGGTCGGGCTGGCCGTTCACCGAGCGCACCGCGCTGGAGAACTCGTCGAGCGCCGAGGCGTTGATGAGCTGCACCGAAAACGCCAGCGCCACGCCCAGCATCACGGCCAGCACGGCCGCCGCGTTGCGCCAGGGGTGGTGGCGCAGTTCCTGCCAGGAGAAAGTCGAAAGCAATGCACGCATGGGGTCATTGTGGCCGCCGTGGCAGGATGGCGGCTCTTTCGACGATGACGACTTCACGCCCGAGGATTCCGACGATGCGGCTTCTGCCCTCCGCCTGGTGCCGCCGCTGGCTGGCGCCCTGGCTTCTCGTGCCCTGGCTGGCGGGCGCGGCGAGTGCGCAACTCGCACCGCTGGCCGCACCCTCCGCACCGCTCTCGCTCGCCAGCGACCCCGCCGTGCTGGCCCGCACCGCGCTCGGCGCCGAGCGCGGCACGCTGGTGGTCGGCGTGCTGCGCGGTGACAAGGCCGCCTACGGCATCGCCCACAACCCTGAGCCGCTGGTGGCGCGCGCCATTGCGCCGGCCAGCGCGGAGCAGCCGATGTTCGAGATCGGCTCCGTCACCAAGGTCTTCACCGGCCTGCTGCTGGCGCAGGCCGTGGAGCGTGGCGACGTGGCGCTCGACGACAGCGTCGGCAAGCTGCTGGCCGGCCATGCCGAGGGCGTGCCGCCCGCCGTGGCGTCGATCACGCTGCGGCAGCTCGTCACCCACACCGGCTGCCTGCCCGTGATGGCCGACGGCGTCACCGGTGGCGCCGCGCTGGCCGAGCAGTTCCGCAGCTTCGACCTGCCGATGTTCTGGGCCGCGCTCGCGCGCATCCACCTCACGGGCGTCGCGGCGCCGTGCGAGGCGCGCTACAGCAACTTCGGCATGGCGCTGCTCGGGCAGCTGCTGGCGCTGCGCTACGGCACTTCGTGGGGCGAGCTGGTGCGCGCGCGCATCACCGAGCCGCTGGGCATGAACGACACCGTGATCCCGCTCGGCGACAAGGCCTCGCGCATGGCGCCGCCGTTCGCGGGCGACCAGCGCCAGCGCCGCTTCGACATGCATGCCTACGCGCCCGCCAGCGCGCTGCGCTCGACTGCCGCCGACATGCTGGCCTTCAGCCGCGCCATCCTCGCCGGCGCGCACGGCCCGCTGGGCCCGGCCGCCGCGCGGCTGCTCACGCCGCTCGCGCGCTACGAGGGCGCCGAGATCGGCTATGCCGTGATGGTGCGCGGCCCCGAGACCGGCCGGCGCACCTACTACCACGCGGGCGTCACCGAGGGCTACCGCACGCTCTGGCTGCTGGCGCCCGACACCGGCGAAGCGCTCATCGTGCTGGCCAGCAACCAGCGCGCACCGCTGCAGCCCGTGATGCTCGCCATCGGCAAGAGCCGCTACCCGGTGCCGACGACCGAGGTGCCCATCGATCCGAAGCGCCTGGCCGACTACGCCGGCGAGTTCCGCGTCGGCAAGGCGCAGGTGCTGGGCTTCACCGTGCGCGACGGGCGTTTGCTGGCGCGTGAATCGGGCAAGGGCTACAACGGGCTCACGCCCACGGGGCCGGATCGTTTTGCGGTGACGGCCATTGGCGCGCAGTTCGTGTTCCGGCGTGGGGAGGGTGGCGAGGTGATCGGCGTCACGCTGACGCAGGGTGGCAGTCGGCTCGAAGGGCGGCGGGCCGGCGTTGCTGTGCCGCAGGACTGAGCGCCTCAGGCCCGTTCCGACATCGCGTGCAGGTACGCCCGCACCGCCCCGTTGCTGCTCAACCCGATCGCCCGGTCGTATGCCTGACGCGCCGCAACCCGCGCGCCACCGGCCGCAAGCAGGTGCGCACGCGCCGCCCAGAACGGCTGGTAGCTCGCCACCTCGTCCGATGGAATCGCATCGAGCGCGCGCAGCCCGGTCTCGGGCCCGCGCGCATTCGCCAGCGCGCACGCCAGGCTGACCTGCGCGCCGATGCTGGGCCGCAGCGCGAGCAGGCCTTCGTACAGCGACACCAGCACCTCGGGCGGCACCGGTGCGCCCGCGCGGCGCTCGCAGTGGGCCGACTGGATCGCGGCCTCGAGCTGGTAGGGCCCGAGCGATTGCATGGCCGACGCGATGCGCAGGTGGTGCTCGGCCTCGGCCAGCAGTGCGTGGTCCCAGCGCGTGATGTCCTGCTGGTCGAGCGGTACGTAGGCGCCGGCCTCGGTGCGGCGCGCGGCGGTGCGCGCCTCGCAGAACAGCATCAGCGCCAGCAGGCCCAGCGGCTCGGGCTCGGCAGGCATCAGGCGGCACAGGATGCGGCCCAGGTCGATGGCCTCGGTCGTCAGGCCGCGCGGCAGCGCATCGGCGCCGTCGACGTCGTCCCAGCCGGTGCCGTAGGCGGCGTAGATGCCGTCGAGCACGTCGCGCAGCCGGTGCGGCAGGTCGCGCGCCTGCGGGTACTCGAAAGGAATGCCGGCCGCGCGGATGCGGGCCTTGGCGCGCACCAGCCGCTGGCCCAGCGCGGAAGGCGAGGTGAGGAAGGCGCCGGCCATGCGCGCGGCGTCGAGGCCGAGCACGGTCTGCAGCATGAGCGGCGCGCGCGCGGCGGCGTCGATGGCGGGGTGCGCGCAGACGAACAGCAGGCGCAGGCGCTCGTCGGGCACGGTGGCGGCATCGGGGTCGGCTTCGTCCATCTCGCCGGCGAGCAGCAGCAGGGTCTGCGTGGCGTCGTCCTGCACGCGGCTGTGGCGCCAGGCGTCGAGCTTGCGGTGCCGCGCGACGCTCAGCAGCCAGGCGTCGGGCTGCACCGGCACGCCGTCGGCGGGCCAGCGCTCGAGCGCGCGGGCGAAGGCGTCGGCCAGGGCGTCTTCGGAGGCCGCGATGTCGTGCGTGCGGGCGGACAGGATGGCCAGCAGCCGCCCGTACGACTCGCGTGCCGCGCGTTCGGCGGCGTGGTGTGCCGCCGGAGTGGTCACGTCTGGCTCGCGCCCGCCGCTGCGGTGGCGGTGAAGACCGGCCGCACTTCGACGCCGCCGCTGGCGGCGCAGGGCGCACGCGCGGCCCATTCGAGCGCGGCGTCGAGGTCGGGCACGTCGACCACGAAGTAGCCGCCGAGCTGCTCCTTGGTGTCGGCGAAGGGGCCGTCCTGCACCTGGCGCTTGTCGCCGCGCACGCGCAGCGTGGTGCCGGTCATGGGCGGCAGCAGGCCGTGGCCGCCGAGCGAAATGCCCGACTGGCGCACCGCGTCGGCGTACGCGACCCAGCTGGCGCGGTAGGCCTGCGACGAGGCGTCGTTGCGTTGTTCGAATTCGGCCGCGGGTTGGTAGAACATCAACATGTACTGCATGGTGTTTCTCCGTGAGGAAAAGCTTGACGAGCAAGATCGCTCACCACAATGACGGCCCGCAACCGGTCATTTCGACACCGGACCGGTGCCGAGCAGAAGATTCTTGATCTGTTCGCTCTTTGGCGCAACGTGGGCGCCAGGCCCCGCGCTCAGGCCGCGTGGGCGCGTACCGCGGGCGTGAACAGCGTTTCCATTTCCTGGCGCAGGCGGTAGGCGGCGGTGCTGGTGTCCATCGCCACGTCGGCCCAGCTCAGGCTCTGGCCCTTCTTCACGGGGCGCACGAGCCTGACGTTGTGCGCCAGCCCCAAAGGCAGGCCGCCCAGGCGCAGCGAGCGCTCCGCCGGCAGCAGCTTGCCCCAGACGGTGTAGCCGCCTTCGCCGTCGAGCATCTCGCCCGCGGCGAGGTCGCGCTTGGCGGTGGCGACCACGTCGGCGTTCCAGCCGGTGGCCACGCCGGTGGGCTCGCCGCGCAGCGCCACGCTGGCGACCGACATGCCCACCTCGAGCCCGATCAGGTGCCAGCGCTTGTACAGCGTGAAGTAGCGCCCGCTCGGGTCGGTGTGGGCGTTGTATTCCTCGAAGCAGTTCTTGATGTAGTCGGTCTCGGCCTCGACCGTGACCCACACGCCCATGCGGATGTCGTAGGGGATCTTGCGGCCGTCGGCCTCGAGCGACGAGATCACCTCGACCATGCCCTTGCGCTCCAGCACGCCGCCTTCGCTCTTCGGACGCGTGACGAAGGGAATGTCTTCCACGCTCGCGGGCGGGTAGAGCAGGCCGTCGGAAGGCACGCCCAGGCCGGTGGCGTTCGCCACGGCCGAGCTTTCGATCGACGGCTTGGAGCCGTCGAGAAAACTGTTGAACATCTTCGGGTTCAGCCCGCCGCGTTTCGCCTGCTCGGGCGTGAGGCCGTAGTTGCCCCACACCGTCTCGGGCGTCGATTCGGTGAAGTGCGGCAGCCACTTGTGGCCGCGCCCGGCCGCCACCACCGGAAAGCCGCAGGTGCGGGCCCAGTCGACCAGGTCGCAGATCAGCGCGGGCTGGTCGCCGAAGGCCAGCGAATACACCACGCCGGCCTGCTGCGCCTTGTGCGCGAGCAGCGGGCCGCAGAAGGCGTCGGCCTCGACCGTCACGTTGACCACGTGCTTGCCGTGTGCAAAGGCGTCCAGGCAGTGGTCGACCGCGGCGACCGGGTTGCCGGTGCACTCCACCACGATGTCGATGGACGGTTCGCGCGTCACGGCCTGCCAGTCGTCGGTGATCCAGGTGGCGCCGGTCTTCAGCGCCTCTTGTACCGAGGCGGCATTGCTGCGCTCGGCCTGCCAGCCCACGCGCTCCAGGTTGACGCGCGCGGCGGCGGGCGAGAGGTCGGCAATGGCGACCAGTTGCACGCCGGGCGTGCGCGGGATCTGCGCCAGGTACATGGCGCCGAACTTGCCGGCGCCGATCAGGCCGATGCGGATGGGGCGGCCTTCGGCGGCGCGTTGTTGCAGGCGGGTGTGCAGGCTCATGGCGGTCAGGCTTCCACGGTTTCGATGACGTCGGGCGAGGTGCGCAGCGCGCTCTCGGGCAGGCCGTCTTTCCACGGCACCTCGACGGGGTAGGGCGTCAGCAGGCAGTCGTCGGGCAGCACCTCGATGGGCGCGAAGTTTCTGTGCGCGATGTACTCGGGCCGCTGGTGGCGGCGGATGTGGTTGCTGACCGCGCACAGGCTCAGGTACACCGCCACGCGGTTGAAGGGCGAGAGGTTGCTGCCCGAGGCATGCACGAGGCAGCTGTGGAACAGGATCATCGAACCGGCCGGCCCCTTGGGCGAGACGATGCCGCCCTGCGTGCCGCCGGCGCGATCGACCAGCTGGCGGATCAGGTCGTTGTCGACCGTCCACAGCGGGTAGCTGGTGGTCGTGAGGTCATGCTTCGCATCGACCACGCCCTTGCGGTGGCTGCCCGGAATGAACATCAGCGGGCCGTTGTGCTCGGTTACCTCATCGAGAAAGATGGCCACGTTCATCGCGCGCTCGGTGGGCATCAGGTCGTCGTTGAGCCAGGTGCCGTAGTCCTGGTGCCACTGCCACACGTCGCCTTCGAAGGCCATCTTGCCGTTGATCTTGAACTGGTGCATGTAGACCGCTTCGTCGAACAGGTCCATCACCGGCTCGACCATGCGCGGATGCCGCGCCAGCCGCGCGAAGGGCTCGCTGATGAGGTGCGCCGCGAAGTTCGTGCGCACGGCGTCGGAGCCTTTCTCGCGCACGTTGAAGGCCGCGCGCTTGCTGTACAGGTCGGGCACCGCATCGGTCAGCACCTTCGTCTCTTCGGGCGAGAAGTGGCCAGGGAAGAACAGGTAGCCCTCGCGCTCGAACTGCGCGCGTTGCTCGGGGGTCAGCTTCATGCCTTGTCTCCTTTTCGGGTGGGGGATGCGGATGCCCTGCGCGCCAGCTGCTGCGCGAGCCGCTCGGCCAGCGCGTCGCTGGCGCGCGAGACGTGCTCGTCGCTCAGGCGTGCGGCGCGTTCGACGTCGCCGGCGGCAATCGCGTCGGCAATGGCTTCGTGCTCGTCCCACAGCGACTCGCGCTGCGGCTCGGCCTGCAGCACCGCGCCCATCGCGCGGCGCAGGTGGCGCCAGTGCGGGTCGGCGCTCTGGCCGATCAGCGGGTTGCCCGAGGCGGCGTAGATGGCCTGGTGAAAGGCCACGTCGGCATCGATCATGGCTTCGACGTTGCGCCCGCGCGCCGTGCGCCGGCCGCGTTCGATGAGCTTCGGGTCGATGCGAAAGCGCTGCTGCGCCGCCAGCCGCGCGGCCAGCACGTCGAGCGCGCCGCGCACCTGGTAGACCTTGCGCATCGCCTCGGCCTCCAGCGGCGCCACCAGCACGCCGCGCCCGGGCGCGTCCTGCACGAAGCCGTCCTTCTTGAGCAGCCGCAGCGCCTGCAGCACCGGCTGGCGCGACACCGCGAGCCGCGCCGCGATGTCCTCCTGCGTGAGCCGCTCGCCCGGCGCGAGCGCGCCGCTGCTGATGGCGCCGAGCAGGGCGCGGTAGACCTGGTCGACGAGGTCGGGGGCGACTTCGATGCTGAGCAACTGGGCGGGCATGGTGGGCCTTTTCTGAACTCTGTATACAGAGTACGGAGTTCGGCGACGGGGCGCATCCCCGGGTTTTTACCCATCGGGGCTGCAAGGAACGGCGCGCCGCCGCTAAGCTCGACCCATGCAACTCCCTACCTACGACGACGTCATCGCCGCGGCCGCGCGGCTCGAAGGCCATGCCCACCGCACGCCGGTGCTGCAATCGACCACCGCCAACGAGCGCTGGGGCGCGCAGTTCTTCTTCAAGTGCGAGAACTTCCAGCGCATGGGCGCGTTCAAGTTCCGCGGTGCGTTCAATGCGCTGTCGAAGTTCGACGCGGCGCAGCGCAAAGGCGGCGTGATCGCCTTCTCGTCGGGCAACCACGCGCAGGCCATCGCGCTGTCGGCGCGGCTGCTGTCGATGCCGGCCGTGATCGTCATGCCCAAGGACGCACCCGCCGCCAAGGTCGCGGCCACCAAGGGCTACGGCGCCGAAGTGGTGATGTACGACCGCTTCACCGAAGACCGCGAGGCGCTGACCAAGCGGCTCGCGCAGGAACGCGGCATGACGATGATTCCGCCCTACGACCATCCCGACGTGCTCACGGGGCAGGGCACGGCGGTGAAGGAACTCATCGAAGAGACGGGCCCGCTCGATCACCTGTTCGTGTGCCTCGGCGGCGGCGGGTTGCTCTCGGGTTCGGCGCTGTCGGCGCGTGCGCTGTCGCCCGCCTGCAAGGTCTACGGCGTGGAGCCCGAGGCAGGCAACGACGGTCAGCAGTCGCTGCGCGCCGGGAAGATCGTGCACATCGAAACGCCCAAGACCATCGCCGACGGTGCGCAGACGCAGCACCTGGGTGAATACACCTTCGGCATCATCAAAAGGGATGTCGATGACATCTTCACCGTCACCGATGACCAACTCGTCGAGGCGATGCGCTTCTTCGCCGAGCGCATGAAGATGGTGGTGGAGCCGACGGGGTGCCTCGCGTTCGCGGGCGCCATCGCGGCTGCGAAGGCCATCGAAGGCCAGCGCGTGGGCATCGTGATCAGCGGCGGGAACGTCGACCTGTCGCGCTACGCGTCGCTGATCGGCTGATTCTTTTCAGGCCCGGATACCGCTCGCCGTCAGGTGCAGCAACCGGTCCGCGCGCGCCGCGGCGCTCTCCGAGTGCGTGACCAGCACCAGCGAGGCGCCGTGCTCGCGCGTCTGGCCGATCAGCAGGTCCATCACCTTCGCGGCGGTGGACGGGTCGAGGTTGCCGGTGGGTTCGTCGGCCAGCAGCAGCGCGGGCCGGTGCACCAGCGCGCGGGCGATGGCCACGCGTTGCAGCTGGCCGCCTGAGAGCGTCTGCGGCAGTCGCGCGCCCATGCCGGGCAGGCCGACGGCCTCCAGCATGTGGGCCACGCGCGCGTCTTCGCGCGGGCGACCCAAGAGCATCAGCGGCAGCGACACGTTCTGCGCCACGTCGAGGTGCGGCAGCACGTGGAAGGCCTGGAACACGAAGCCCACGTGCTGGCGGCGCCAGAGCGCGCGGGCCTCGCCGTCGAGCGCGCCGATGTCGGTGCCGTCGTGCGACACGCTGCCTTCGTCCCAACTGTCGAGGCCGGCCATGCAGTTGAGCAGCGTCGACTTGCCCACGCCCGATTCGCCCACGATGGCGACGAACTCGCCGGGCGCGACCTGCAGGCTCACGTGTTCGAAGACGGGCGCGTCGCCGTAGTGCTTGCCGAGGTTGGAGAGGTGCAAGGTCATGCGGGCGTCGCCCCGCGTGCGATGTGGACGATGTGCCGCACGGCGGCCTGCACCGCATCGGGCGAGTCGCAGGCGATCACGGTGCGCTGCGGCATGCTGCGCAGCCAGGTGATCTGCCGCTTGGCGAGCTGGCGCGTGGCGGCAATGCCGCGCTCGCGCAGCTCGCCCAGCGCCTTGGCATCGGGCGGTGCGTCGCCGCAGGCGTCGAGCATCTCCCAGGCCTGGCGGTAACCGACGCAGCGCATCGAGGGCAGGTCGGGCGACAGGTCGCCGCGCGCGCGCAGCGCCTTCACCTCGTCGAAAAAACCGGCCGCGAGCATCGCGTCGAAGCGCTCGGCGATGCGGCCGTGCAGCCAGGCACGGTCTTCCGGTTCAAGCGACACGAGCACGCCGCCGTCGACGGCCTTGGCGGCCTTGGTGTCGCTCGCATGGAAGCTCGACAGCGGCTGGCCGCTGCTTTCCCACACCTCGAGCGCGCGCTGGATGCGCTGGCTGTCCTGCGGCGCGAGCCGCGCGGCGGTGACGGGGTCGACCTGCGCCAGCCGCGCATGCATGGCGGGCCAGCCGAGCGCGGCGGCTTCGGCGTCGAGGCGCGCGCGCACGGCGGGGTCGGCGGCGGGCATGGCGTCGATGCCATCGAACAGCGCCTTGAAGTACAGCATGGTGCCGCCCACCAGCAACGGCAACGCGCCGCGTGCGCGGATGGCGTCGATGAGCCGCGTGGCGTCGGCCACGAAGGCGGCGGCGCTGTAGCTGTCGCGCGCGTCGAGGATGTCGATCAGGTGGTGCGGTACCGCGGCCTGCTCGGCGGCGGTGGGCTTGGCGGTGCCGATGTCCATGCCGCGGTAGACCAGCGCCGAGTCGACGCTGACGATCTCGACCGGCTGCAGCCGGGCCACGGCCAGGGCCACGGCGGTCTTGCCGGACGCGGTGGGGCCGGCGAGCGCGATGTAGCGCGGGGGAACAGGGGAAGCGGGGGGCATGCGTCGAGGGTAGCAAATGGCACGCACCGGGCGGTTGCCCGGGGGCTTGCCCGCGACGCCGTGCGTCAGGCGACGGCGGTCGCGTCCCGCATCCGCCGGATGTCCCGCAGCGGCGGCGCGCCGAACAGGCGCGCGTACTCGCGGCTGAACTGCGAGGCGCTTTCGTAGCCCACGCGCACGCCGGCCGTGCCTGCATCGATGTTCTGGTTCAGCATCAGCTGCCGCGCTTCCTGCAGGCGCAGCTGCTTCAGGTACTGCATCGGGCTCATGCCGGTCACGGCGCGGAAGTGCTGGCGGTAGGTCGACGGGCTCATGTGCGCCGACGCGGCCAGCTCGTCCGCCTGCACGGGCTTCCTGAAGTTCATCTTGAGCCACGCCAGGCTCTGCGCCACCTGCTGGCTGGGCGAGCCGACGGTCATGAGGCGCTGCAGCTGCGGGCCGTGGCGCCCGGCGAGCAGGCGCACGACGATTTCCTTCTGCAGCAGCGGCGAGAGCTGCGGAACGAGCTGGGGCTCGGCCAGCAGCTCGACGAGCCGCGTGACGGTGCCCAGCAGCGTCGGGTCGAGCGCGCCCAGCGACAGGGCGCGCTGGTTGTGGGGCTCCCTGGACGGCGGCGGCAGTGCCATCTCGGTCGCGACCTGCACGATGGTGCGCGGATCGAGCCGGATCATGAGGCCCAGGAAGGGCTGCGCCGCGCTGGCACGGGTGACGTGCGCCACCACGGGCAGGTCGGCCGTGATCAGCAGCGACTGGCCGGCGCCGTATTCATAGATCTCGTCGCCGAGCGCCGCGCGCTTCTGTCCGCCGACCGTGATGCCCAGGCCGAAGCCGTAGATGCAATGCACGGGCTCGGTCGCGGCGCTGCGCCGGTGCAGCGAGAGTTCGGGAATGGCGGTGGCGTGGTCGCCGTCGTTTCGGGCAATGCGCCCGACGGCCGTGGCCAGGGCACCGAGGACGGCCGAATCGTCTGGCTGCGTCGGCTGTAGCACTTCCATCTGAATCCTTTCGGGTGCTTGCGCAAAGTCTAGCGGGCGCATCTCATGCGCTTGGCGTTTTTGGCGCAGTCTCGTTGTTTCAGGCAAGAACGCGCGCGGATTGGGCAAGTGGCGGCGGGCGCTTCATCGGACACTGGCCGCCGTGAAGTCCTGCCGCGCGCGGCGCGAGGACCGTGCTTCCCCTCCACGATGATGAAAAAAGAAATGACCCACGACGAACGACATCCGCATCGCATCACCGCCTCGCTCGTGGCCGCACTGGCCATCGGCGCGAGCATGGCCGGGTCCGCGCCCGCCTTCGCCAGCACCGCGCTGGCGCAGAAGTACGCGTGCGTGGCCTGCCACCAAGCCGCCGTGAAGGTGGTGGGCCCCTCCTGGAAAGAGATCGGCGCGCGCTACGGCGACGGCAAGGGCACGGCCGCGCAGCTGGCCGCCAGCATGAAGGCCGGCAGCTCGGGCAAGTGGGGCGCGATGCCCATGCCCGCGCAAGCCCAGGTTCCCGATGCAGACCTGCAGGCGCTCGCGCAATGGGTGCTCGACGGCGCCAAGTGAACAAGATCGTTTCAACCCACCCACGGAGAAAACCCACATGAGCGCGCTCCACGTCAACGGCCGTGACCACACGGTCGACGCCGACCCCGGCACCCCCATCCTCTGGGCCCTGCGCGACACGCTGGGCATGACCGGCACCAAGTTCGGCTGCGGCGCGGCGCTGTGCGGCGCCTGCACCGTGCACATGGACGGCCAGGCCATCCGCTCGTGCATCACGCCCATCGCGGCGGCCGAGGGCAAGAAGATCACCACCATCGAAGCCGTGACCGGCGGCAACGACCGCGTGGGCGCGGCCGTGCATGCCGCGTGGGTCAAGCACGACGTCGCGCAGTGCGGCTACTGCCAGAGCGGCCAGATCATGAGCGCGACCGCCTTCCTGCAGTCGCTGCCCAAGGGCAAGCAGCCCAGCACCGACGAGATCGACTCGGCCATGGCCGGCAACATCTGCCGCTGCGGCACCTACGCCCGCATCCGCGCCGCCGTGGCCGATGCGGCCAAGACCCTCGCCTGAAGGAGCCGACGACATGCTGCCAAACATCGACTACAACGACCTGCCGCGCGCACTGCAGCGCCTGATGGCCCAGCCTGCGACCGATGACGCCGACGCGGCCGCCACGCTGCCGCGCCGCAGCTTCCTGAAGATGGCCGGCGCCGGCGGCCTCGTGCTCGGCGCCTTCCCGCACATGGCCATGGCGCAGGCCGACGGCCCGGCCAAGGCCGGCGGCGCGCTCAAGCCCACGCAACAGCCCTCGGCCTTCGTGCAGATCGCGCCCAACGGCGAGGTCACGGTCACCATCAACCGCCTCGAGTTCGGCCAGGGCGTGCAGACCGGCCTGCCGATGATCCTGGCCGAGGAGCTCGACGCCGACTGGGCCCTGGTGCGCAGCCGCAACGGCACCAACGACGCGGCCTACGCCGACCCGCTGTTCGGCATGCACCTGACCGGCGGTTCCAACTCGATCAAGAACAGCTACACGCAGTACCGCGAACTGGGCGCGCGTGCGCGGGCCATGCTGCTGTCGGCCGCGGCGCAGCGCTGGAAGGTCGATGTGGCCACGCTGCGCACGCAGGCCGGCACGGTCATCGGCCCGGGCGGGCGCAAGGCGGGCTACGGCGAGCTGGCCGAAGCGGCCATGGCGCTGCCGGTGCCCGAGACGGTGACGCTGAAGAGCCCGAAGGACTTCCGGATCATCGGCCGCCCGACCACGCGCCTGGACGCGCGCGCCAAGAGCAGCGGGCGACAGGACTTCGGCATCGACGTGAAGCAGCCCGGCCAGCTCACGGCCGTGGTCGCGCATCCGCCCGTGTTCGGCGCCCGCCTGGCCTCGGTGGACGACAGCGCCGCGCGCGCCGTCAAGGGCGTGAAGGCCGTGCTGCGCATTCCGCTGGACCGCGGCGCCGAGGGCGTGGCCGTGGTGGCCGACGGCTACTGGCCCGCCAAGCTGGGCCGCGATGCGCTCAAGCTGCAGTGGAACACCGACGCAGTGGAGAAGGTCGACAGCGACAAGCAGCTGGCCCAGTACCGCGAACTCGCGGGCCGACCCGGCAACCGCAAGTTCGACGCCGACATGGCGCCGCTGGCCGGCGCGCCGCACAAGCTCGAGGCCGAGTTCGTGTTTCCCTACCTGGCCCACGCGCCCATGGAGCCGGAGAACTGCACCGTGAAGCTGTCGGACGGCCGCGCCGAGCTGTGGGTCGGCACGCAGTCCGCCGACCTCGACGGCCAGGCCGCGGCGCGCACGCTGAAGCTCGATCCCGCGCAGGTGAAGGTGAACGTGCAGATGGCGGGTGGCGGCTTCGGCCGGCGCTTCGTGGGCTCGAGCGACTTCGTCGTCGAGGCCTGCGAGATCGCCAAGGCCGCGCGCGCCGCCGGCCTGAAAGACGCCCCCGTGCGCCTGCTGTGGAGCCGCGAGGACGACATCAAGGGCGGCTACTACCGCCCCATGCACCTGCACCGCGCACGCATCGGCTTCGACGAACGCGGCAAGATCCTCGCGTGGGACCACGTGATCGTGGGCCAGTCGATCACCGCGGGCACGGTGTTCGCGGGTTCCATGGTGAAGGACGGCATCGACGCCACCGCGGTGGAGGGCATGCGCGATCCGTACCCCGTGCCGATGCGCCTCACGGTGCATCACCCGCAGGTCAACGTGCCGGTGCTGTGGTGGCGCAGCGTGGGTTCCACGCACACCGCCTTCGTGATGGAGACGCTGATCGACGAGATCGCCCGCACGACCAAGCAAGACCCGGTGGCCTACCGCATGAGCCTCTTCGGCGACAAGCACCCGCGCCACCGCGCCGCGCTGCAATTGGCGGTCGACAAGAGCGGCTACGGCAAGAAGAAGCTGGCCGAAGGCCGCGCCTGGGGCGTGGCCGTGCACGAGTCCTTCGAGTCGGTGGTGGCCTACGTGGTCGAAGCGTCGGTGAAGGACGGCCAGCCGGTGCTGCACCGCGTGACCTCGGGCGTGCACTGCAACCTGGCGGTGAACCCGCGCAGCGTGGAAGCGCAGGTGCAGGGCGCGGCGGTGATGGGGCTGTCGACCTGCCTGCAAGGCAGCGCCATCACGCTGAAGGACGGTGTCGTGCAGCAGGGCAACTACGGCGACTTCACCGTGGCGCGCATCACGCAGGTGCCCGAGTTCGACGTGCACATCGTGCCCAGCGCCGATGCGCCCAAGGGGATGGGTGAACCGGGTCTGCCGCCGCTGGCGCCTGCCTTCGCCAACGCTGTGGCGCGGCTGACGGGCAAGCCCTTGCGCCAGCTGCCGTTCGACCTGGCCTCGGCCTGACGCGGGAACGGAACCGGTTGAAGAAGCCGGTTTAGATGGCGGCGGGCGCGGGCGTGTGCGCCTCGCCCCGCACCTCTTGCGGCGACAGCGCCGCGGAAGGCAATGAAGGCGGTGCAGGCCGCGGCGACACCAGCCGCGGCTGCGGCCGGCTGTCAGCCACGGTGCTGCTGTCCTCGGGCTTCATGCGAAACAGCTGCGACAGCGCCGCGCGGTACTGCGTCGCGCCCACCGAGTTGGTGTTGTGGTGCGAACCGCCCTCGACCAGCACGAACATCTTGGGCACCGTGGCCGCGTCGTACAGCTTGCGCCCGAGCGTCGGGTTGATCAGGCTGTCGGCGGTGCCGTGCACCACGAGCAGCGGCGCGCCGATGTCCTTGACGGTGCGAATCGCCTCGAAGCGCTGCGTGATGAACGGGCCGAAGGGCAGCCAGCCCCACTTGAAGCTGCTGGCCACGTCGGCGATGGAGGTGAAGGTGCTCTCGACGATGGTGCCGCTCTCGTCGTTCACCGTGGCCGCCAGGTCGATGCCGATGGCGCCGCCCAGCGAGTGGCCGAAGATGTAACGGTGCTGGCGCGGGTGGCGCGCGGCCAGCCAGGTCCAGGCGGCGCGGGCGTCTTCGCGGGCCGAGGCTTCCGAGGGCAGGCCCTTGGAGCTCTTGCCGAAGCCGCGGTAGTCGATGGCCAGCACCGAGAAGCCCAGCTCGTGCATGCGCTGGATGCGCGGCGCCGAACCGGCCACGTTGTAGCGCGCACCATGCAGGTACAGCAGCACGGGGGTCTCGGTGGTTTCGGGGGCGCCGCCGAGCCACAGGCCGTGCAGGCGCGCCGGTTCACCGGTGATGGACGACTGGAAGTCGATCCAGACATCCTGCATGCCTTCGGTCATCTGGGCCGAATTGCCCCAGCTGCGGTCGCTGGGCTGGAAGATCCATTCGCGCTGGCGTTCGTCGAGGGTCGAACAGCCGGCTGCCAGGAGGGCACAGAGCGAAAAGATGGACGCGAGGAGGGGCCAGCGTTTGATCATGGGGTGGAGGGACAGCGAAAGTCGGCCGAAAGTTCATCTGCTTGCTTTCTGAAACGCGTCGGCATCGCGTGTCAGCTCCCCCCGTGCAGCGCTCGCCGGCGCCTGGCACGAGACCATGCAACGTGCGTGCCCGCACCGTGGATGACGCCACAAAACCCTCGAAAACCCTCGAAATGGGCGCTGACAGCGCTTATCTGCCGCACAGGCCCCGGTGTTCAGCCCGGCGCCGGCTGCACGAAATACACCACCATCCGCAGGTGCCGGTGCGTGTCGACCACCAAGGTTTCGTGGTGAAACTCCAACGGTCCGCTGTCGGCCGTCTGTACGCATCCGAGGCCGCGCCGGGCGGGCGCGCTGTCGGGGGTGTCCCACCAGCGGCGGAAGTCGGGCGAGAGCGCTTTCAGGTCCGCGACCAGGCCCCGCATGGCCGGATCGTCGGGCGCAATGGCGAAGTCGTATCGGAATTGCGCCAGCAGCCCGGGCGCGTCGTCGCGCCAGGCGGGCAGGCACCGGCGCAGTTCGGGGTCGGCGAACACCATGCGAAGGAGGTTGCGCGCCTCGCGCTCCCGCGCGCTGAGGCCGAAGAGCGCGTCGGCCGCGGCGTTCCAGGCCACGACGTCCCAGCGCAGGTTGAACACGTAGGCGGGGCGGGTGGGCAGCTCGTCCATCAGCTGCTGGATGCGGGGCGTGACCGACGCCTGCTGATGGGCCTCCGGCGGCGGCGGGCGCTTGTGGGCCAGCAGGAACAGGTGGCTGCACTCGGCGTCGTCCAGCTTCAGGGCATGCGCCACGCCGAGCAGGAATTTCTGCGACACCTGGATCTCGCGCCCCTGCTCGAACCACGTGTACCAGGTGAGCCCCACGCCGGCCATCACCGCGACCTCTTCGCGCCGCAGGCCGGGCGTGCGGCGCCGCCCCTGCGAGGGCAGGCCCACATCGGCGGGCGTGAGCTTGCGGCGGTGCCGGGTGAGGAACTCCGACAGCTCGTTCCTGGTGCGGCTGAGGCTGCGCTCGATCAAGGCTGTTGTCTCCAGTAATAGGATAAACGCTTAAATTGTAATGTGATGATCTTGTCCTGAAGATGGGGCTTCCGCAACCCGAACGCGCACCCGGAGGCCCCTTTTGACCGCACCTTGCGATTCACTTTCCCTTTCCGACAGCTTTCCGGCCGCGCGGCGCGAAGGCCGCGCCGGCGCCCGCGAATGGACCGGGCTCGCGCTGCTGGCGCTGCCGACCCTGCTGCTCGGGCTCGACCTCACGCTGCTGCACCTGGCACTGCCCGCGCTGGCCCTGGACCTGCGCCCCACGAGCGCGCAGGCGCTGTGGATCGTCGATGCCTACGGTTTCATGATTGCCGGCTTTCTCGTCACGATGGGCACGCTGGGCGACCGCATCGGACGGCGCAAGCTGCTCATGGTGGGCGCGGCGGCGTTCGGCGTGGCGTCGGTCATGGCGGCCTGTTCGACCAGCGCCAACCAACTGATCGCCGCGCGTGCCGTGCTCGGCGTGGCGGGCGCGACGCTGATGCCGTCGACGCTGGCGCTGATCAGCAACATGTTCCTGCACCCGCACCAGCGCGCGCTGGCCATCGGGCTGTGGGCGACCATGTTCGCGCTCGGCATGGCGGCCGGGCCGGTGGTGGGCGGCCTGCTGCTCGCGCACCACGGCTGGGGCGCGGCCTTTCTGGTCGCGCTGCCGGTGGTCGGGCTGCTGCTGGTGGCGGCGCCGTTCCTGTTGCCGGAGTACCGCGCGCCGCAGCAGGGGCGGCTCGACCTGCCCAGCGTCGCGCTGTCGCTGCTGGCATTGCTGCCGGTGGTCTACGGCATCAAGCAGGTCGCGAAGGACGGGATCGGCGTCGGTGCCGTGCTGGCGCTCTTCGGTGGGCTGGCGTTCGCGCTGGGGTTCGTCCGGCGGCAACGGCGGCTGCGCCATCCGCTGATCGACCTCGGCCTGTTCGCCAGCCGGGCCTTCAGCGTCGCGCTGGTGGTGTTGCTGGTGGGGCTGGTCGGTGTCGGCGGGACGATGCTGCTGGTGACCCAGTACCTGCAGCTGGTGGCGGGCCTGTCACCGCTCGCCGCCGGGCTGTGGATGGGGCCGCCGGCGCTCGCGATGCTGGTGGCCGGCATCACGGCGCCGCTGCTCGCGCGGCGCATCCGGCCGGGCCATGTGATGGCGGGGGCGCTGGGGTTGTCGGTCGTGGGCTACCTGGTGCTGAGCCAGCTCGATCGCACGCCGCATGGCATCGCACTGGTGACGGCCGCGTTCTCGCTCGTGTACCTCGGCTTGGGCACGATTGCCGCGCTGGGCACCGACCTGGTCGTGGGCGCCGCGCCACCCGAGAAGGCGGGGTCGGCCTCGGCCTTGTCCGAAACGGTGCAGGAGCTGGGCCTCGCCGTGGGCATCGCCACGCTGGGCAGCCTGACGACGGCGGTGTATCGCACGCGGATGGGCGACCCGATCGACGGCATGGCCGTGGACCTTCAACGCGCGGTATCGGACAGCCTGGCAGGCGCTACAGCGGTTGCGCATGAGTTGCCTGCCGGCGTGCTGGCACAGGCGCAGGCCGCCTTCCTCGCAGGACTGAATGCAGCCGCAGCCACCAGCGCCGTCAGCATCGCGGTCCTGGCGGTGCTGGCCGCCGTCACGCTGCGGCACGTCGGCGTGGCCGCCGATGACGGGCTCAGCGCCCGCGCATGAACAGCGAATCGAGCTCGCGGATCGACAGCTGGCGCCAGGTCGGCCGGCCGTGGTTGCACTGGTCGGAGCGCTCGGTGGCTTCCATCTGGCGCAGCAGGCCGTTCATCTCGTCGATGGTGAGCTTGCGGTTGGCGCGCACCGCGCCGTGGCAGGCCATGGTCGACAGCAGTTCGTTCTGCGCGCGCTGCACCACGGTGCTCGCGTCGTGCTGGCCCAGCTCGGCGAGCACGCTGCGCGCCAGCTCCACCGGGTCGCCGTCGGCCAGCGTGCCGGGCACGGCGCGCACGGCCAGCGTGCGGGCCGAGAAGGGCGTGATCTCCAGCCCCAGCGTGGGCAGCACCTCGGCGCAGGCCTCGGCCGTGGCCACTTCCTGCGGTGTGGCCGCGAAGGTGGCCGGGATCAGCAGCGGCTGGCTCGTGATGGCCGCGCCGTCGAGCTGGGTCTTGAGCCGCTCGTAGACGATGCGCTCGTGCGCCGCGTGCATGTCGACGATCACGAGGCCCTGGCTGTTCTCGGCCAGGATGTAGATGCCCTGCAGCTGGGCCAGCGCGCGGCCCAGCGGCCAGGCGTCCTGGTTCATGACAGGGGCAGGGGCGGGCGCTTCGCCGTCCGGCAGCCCGACCGGCGCGCGGAACGACATCGCCGGCGCTTCGGTCTGCCACTGCGACGGGGCCGTGACCGGCGCATGCCCCTGTTCCTCGGTGCGCCGCGGCCACATCGCCTCGAAGTCGCCGGCACCGCGCTCGCGCGCCTGGAACGGGATCGCGGGCTGCGACCAGCTGGCGCTCGGCGGCAGCGGGGTCTGCTTGAAGAAGGGCTGCGGCGGCGCGTCGGCCGGTGCCAGCGCATCGCCGGCGCGCGGCGCGGCCAGTGCGTCCTCGATGGCGTGGCGCACCGCCTGGTGCACCTCGCGCCCGTCGCGGAAGCGCACCTCGATCTTGGTCGGGTGCACGTTGACGTCGACGCGCGCGGGGTCGATCTCCAGGTACAGCACGTACACCGGCTGGCGCTGGCCGTGCAGCACGTCTTCGTAGGCGCTGCGCACCGCGTGCGACAGCACCTTGTCGCGCACGAAGCGGCCGTTGACGTAGAAGAACTGCTGGTCGTTGCGCGAGCGCGCCGCGTCGGGAATGCCGGCACGGCCGATCACGCGCACCGGGCCGCCTTCGCGCAGCACGGAGACGCTCTGCGACACGAAGTCGTCGCTCAGCGCATCGGCCAGCCGCTGCTCGGGCGTGGCGGCGGCGCGCCATTGTTCGATCAACTTGCCGTCGTGCCAGACCGAGAAGCCCACCTCGGGCCGCGCCAGCGCATGGCGGCGCACGGCCTCGATGCAATGGGCCAGCTCGGTGGCGTCGGTCTTGAGGAACTTGCGCCGCGCGGGCGTGGCAAAGAACAGCTCACGCACCTCGACCGTGGTGCCCACCGAGCGCGCCACCGGCCGCAACTCGCCGGTGCCGCCGTCGAGCACGAAGGCGCTGTCGGCGCCGGTGAAGCGCGAGAGGATGCTGAGCTCGGCGATCGCGTTGATGGCCGCCAGCGCCTCGCCGCGAAAGCCCATGGTGCCGACCGTTTCCAGGTCGCTCAGGCTCGCGATCTTGCTGGTGGCGTGGCGGCGCAGCGCCACCGTGAGTTCCTCGCGCGGAATACCCAGGCCGTCGTCTTCGACCGAAATCAGCCGCACGCCGCCCGAGGCCAGCCGCACGGTGATCTGGCGCGCGCCGGCGTCCAGCGCGTTGTCGAGCAGTTCGCGCACCACCGAGGCGGGGCGCTCGACCATTTCACCGGCGGCGATCTGGCTGATCAGCTCGTCGGGGAGTTCACGGATCGGGCGGCGTTCGGCGGGGGGGAGGGAGGAGGGTAGGGCACTCACCGGAAACATTCTAAAAGCGGCGCCCGAGCAGGGCGGTTGGCGGTGTATTTGGCGCGCTTATACCGATCCTCAACCGATCTCATTGGCTTTGGCGAGGGCGAAAACCTAAGCTCCCTCTCGCCAACGTATTCGCACAACAAGAACGCACCGGAGACACCCAATACACCGCCATGGCCCAACGCCATGCCGCGCAGGGGGCCGCCGCGCGCGTTCGCCGACCCTCCTGAAAGCCGACGCCATGACGACACCCCGCCCCCTGCGCTCCGCCGCCTGGTTCAACAACCCCGAACACAGCGAGCTCTCGGTCCTGCACCTGGCCTGGTTCCTGAACTACGGCCTCACCCGCGAAGAGCTGCAATCGGGCAAGCCGATCATCGGCATCGCGCAAAGCGGCTCCGACCTCACGCCCTGCAACCGCCACCACCGCGAGCTGTCGCTGCGGGTGCGCGAAGGCATCCGCGAGATGGGCGGCATCGCGATGGAATTCCCGATGCACCCGATCCAAGAGAACGGCCGCCGCCCCACGGCCGCGCTCGACCGCAACCTGGCCTACCTGGGGCTCGTCGAGATCCTCACCGGCTACCCGATCGACGGCGTGGTGCTGACCACCGGCTGCGACAAGACCACGCCCGCCGCGCTGATGGCCGCGGCCACCGCCAACATCCCCGCCATCGTGCTGTCGGGTGGCCCCATGCTCAACGGCTGGCACGAAGGCCAGCGCACCGGCACCGGCACCACGCTGTTCAAGGCGCGCGAGCTGTTCGCCAAGGGCAGCATCGACTTCCCCGGCTACATCGACCTCGTGGGCTCCACCGTGCCCTCGGCCGGCCACTGCAACGTGATGGGCACCGCCTCGACCATGAACGCGCTGGCCGAAGCCCTGGGCATGAGCCTGCCCGGCTGCGCGGCCATTCCCGCGCCGTACCGCGAGCGCGGCCAGATGGCCTACGAAACCGGCCGGCGCATCGTCGACATGGTGCGCGAAGACCTCAAGCCTTCGGACATCCTCACGCGCTCGGCCTTCGAGAACGCGATCGTCGTCAACTCGGCCATCGGCGGCTCGACCAACGCGCCCATCCACCTCATCGCCATTGCCAAGCACGCGGGCGTGGAGCTGAACATCCAGGACTGGGAAACGGTCGGCCTCGACGTGCCGCTGCTGCTCGACATGCAGCCCGCCGGCAAGTACCTCGGCGAGGAGTTCTACCGCGCGGGTGGCGTGCCCGCGGTGGTGGCCGAGCTGCATCGCCATGGCCTGATCCGCACCGACGCGCGCACCGTCAACGGCCACACCCTGGCCGTCAACTGCGCTGACGCGCCGGTGAAAGACGCCGACGTGATCCGCCCCTTCGACCAGCCGCTGCGCGAGAACGCCGGCTTCCTCGTGATGTCGGGCAACCTGTTCGACAGCGCGATCATGAAGACCAGCGTGATCTCCGACGAGTTCCGCGCGCGCTACCTGAGCCAGGCCGGCGACCTCGACGCCTTCGTGGGCCGCGCCATCGTGTTCGACGGCCCGGAAGATTTCGAAGCCCGCATCGAAGACCCGTCGCTGGACATCGACGCGAGCTGCATCCTGTTCATGCGCGGCGTCGGCCCGATCGGACACCCGGGCTCGTCGGAAGTGGTCAACATGCGCGCGCCGTCGCACCTGCTCAAGAGCGGTGTGTCGGCCTTGCCCTGCATCGGCGACGGTCGGCAGTCGGGCACCTCGGGCTCGCCGTCGATCCTCAACGCCTCGCCCGAAGCCGCAGCGGGTGCCGGCCTGGCACTGCTGCAGACCGGCGACAAGGTGCGCGTGGATCTGAAGGAACGCACCGTCAACATGCTCGTCGACGACGAGGTGCTGCAAGCGCGCGCCCGTGACCTCGAAGCGAAGGGCGGCTACCCGATTCCCGCGAGCCAGACGCCATGGCAGGAGATCCAGCGCGCGATGGTGGACACGCTCTCTGAAGGCATGGTGCTGAAGCCGGCGACCAAGTACCAGCGCGTGGCGCAGACGGCTGGGATTCCGCGCCGGAATCACTGAGGACGGTTGCTGTTCAGGGCGCGATCCCGCCGACGGGTGCCTTGCTCCGCGAATGTCCTCCGGCCTGCGGCCTCCCCCTTGATTTCGCTGCGCAAGGCACCCCATCAGCGTGATCGTTGCGAGGGGTGGCAGTTGATCAGCCGCGAACCAGCAGCGTGCCCTCGTGCGCAGGGCATTGGGTGCTCCCCGCAGCGAAATCAAGGAGGAGCCGAAGGCGGGGGACATTCGCGGAGGGGAGTACCCGATGTCCTGTGCACACGCCCTGAACAAACACCCGCAAACCAGAATTTTTCAATTCAAAAGAAGGAGTCAGACATGAAGTGGATGAGCGTTCAAACGCCCCAAGGCCCCCGCGTGGGCTACATCAAGGACGGCGCACTGCAGCCCGTCGATGCGGCCCGCATGCAGGACATCGTCGAAGGCAAGGCCTGGCGAGATGACGGTCAGCCGATCCCCCTCGCCGACGTCAAGCCCACGCTGCCGTTCGCACCGAGAAACATCATCTGCATCGGCGCCAACTACCGCGACCATTGCATCGAGACCGGCCTGGCGATCCCCGAAAAGCCCGTCGTGTTCGCCAAGTTCAGCAACACGCTGGCCGCTGATGGCGACGCGATCACCTGGCCCGAAGGCTTCACCGAGAAGGTCGACTGGGAAGCCGAGCTCGGCGTCGTCATCGGCAAGCGCGCACAGGGCGTGAGCGAAGCGGATGCGCTGTCGCATGTGTTCGGCTACGTCGCCGCCAACGACGTGAGCGCGCGCGACGTGCAACTGGGCGAGGCCCAATGGGTGCGCGGCAAGTCGCTCGACGGCTTCTGCCCGCTCGCGCCCACCGTCGTCACGCGCGACGAAGTGGCCGACGTGCAATCGCTGGGCATCCGCTGCCTCGTCAACGGCGAGGCCGTGCAGTCGTCCAACACCAGCGAAATGATCTTCTCGGTCGCCTTCCTTATCGCCTACCTCTCGCGCGCCATCACGCTCGAACCCGGCGACCTGATCCTCACCGGCACGCCCGCCGGTGTCGGCCTGGGCCTCAAGCCGCCACGCTTCTTGAAGCGCGGCGACGTGGTCTCGGTCGAGATCGACGGATTGGGTTCGGTGACGAACCCCGTCCACGGCGCGGTCGCAAGGGGCTAGCCTCGGCGCCTTTCAGACAGACATACCTATTCAGGAGACAACAACAATGACAACCACGAGTCCCTACGGCGAGCTGGTCACAGGCGCCATCCACAAGGCGCGCTGGCGCCTGCTGCCCATGCTGATCGTCATGTACATCATGTCGATCCTCGACCGCGTGAACGTCGGCTTCGCCAAGCAGGCGCTGCAGATCGACACCGGCCTGAGCAACAGCGCCTTCGCGCTCGGCGCCGGCATCTTCTTCGTGAGCTACGCGATCTTCGAAGTGCCGAGCAACGTGATCCTGTCGCGCGTCGGCCCGCGCATCTGGCTGTGCCGGATCATGGTCACCTGGGGGCTCGTGGCCTCGGCCATGATGTTTGCCACCACCGAGACCTCCTTCTACGTGCTGCGCTTCCTGCTCGGCATCGCGGAAGCGGGCTTCTACCCCGGCGTGCTGCTCACGCTGACCTACTGGTTCCCGGCCAAGGTCCGCGCACAGGCCAACGGCATTTTGCTGTTCGGCTTTGCGGGCGCGCTCGTCATCGGCGGGCCGATCTCCGGTGCGCTGCTCGACATGAACGGCATCGGCGGCCTCAAGGGCTGGGAGTGGATGTTCCTCATCGAGGGCCTGATGGCCGTGGTGGTGGGCATCGTGGCCTTCTTCGTCATCGTCGACCGGCCGCACAACGCGCCCTGGCTCACGACCGCGCAGCAGAACGCACTGCAGGCCGTGCTCGACCAGGAAGCGGCGGAGAAGTCGGCCGACAGCCCGCAGACCGTGTGGCAGACGCTGTGCAATCCGCGGGTCATGTTCTTTGCGCTGAACTTCTTCATCGTGCAGATCGCCGCCTACGGCCTCATCTTCTATCTCCCGACCCAGGTGGGGCAGATCCTGGGCCAGAAGATCGGCCTCCTGGTCGGCTTCGTCACCAGCATTCCGTGGCTGCTGGCGCTGTTCGTCGTGTACTTCGTCACGCGCTGGTCCGACCGGCACCACGACCGCCGCCGCGTCACCGTGGCCACGCTGTACACGATCTTCGGCGTGTGCGTGTGCCTGTCGGCGCATGGCTCGCCGATCTTTGCGATCGCGGCGCTGTCCATCGGCGCGTCGACCTACCTGTCGGGCACGCCGATCTTCTATGCCTTCCTGTCGGAGCGGCTGTCGGGCCTGGGCATTGCCACGGGCATCGCGCTGGTCAATTCCATCGGCAACCTCGGCGGCTTTGTGGCGCCCAACCTGCGGACCTATGTGGAGCAGAACCACGGCGGCTCGGCCGCGGGGCTGTACACGCTGGGCAGCGCGGCGCTGCTGGCCGCACTGATGCTGGCGCTCATGCCCAAGGGCTGGCGCGTGGCGAAGAAGAGCGGGGCTGCGGCAGCGCCGGCGGCCGTGCGCGACGGCCGGGCACGCGCCTAGTCGTTCAGAAGGCCTGTCGCCAGACGCGCGACAGGGCCTGCCATGCGCAGTCCACCTCCGGCCGCTTGAGCGCGCCGGCCAGGCAGACAAAGCGCAGGTCGCAGCCGATGCTCACGCGGTCGGCAATGACCAGGCCGTCGCGCTGGCTGGCCTGCAGCGCCAGCGCATCGCGCGCCAGCGAAATGCCCACGCCGGCGCGCACCAGCGCCAGCATCGACATCTCCTGGTCGGCCTGCGCGGCCTTCTTCAGCACCAGCTTGTGGGCCTGCAGCACCGGCGCCAGCAACCGCGAATGCGACGAGGTCGGCGGTGCCAGCACCCACGGCAGGTAGGCCAGCTCGGGCCAGTCGCGGCCCAGCACCTGCGGCGCCCAGCCGCTCGGGCCGATCACCTGGTAGTTGAAGCGCGCCAGCACCTGCGAATGGAACAGCTCGCCGTCGTGGCGCCGTGAGGCGGCGCTGGCCTGCGGCAGGTCGGTCGCCTCGGGGTCGCCGAGGTAGAAGCCGATGTCGAGTTCCTTGTTGAGCAGTTGGGCGAGCACGTCGCCGCTCGTGCCCTGGTGCAACTCGGTCTCGAGCTCGGGCGCCAGTGCCACCAGTTCGGTGAGGAAGGGGCTGAGCCGCGTGAAGTCGGGGTCGAGGATGGTGCCGATGCGCAGCGAGCCGCGCACGCCGCCCTTGAGCCGCTCGGCGGCCACCGCGAAATCGTTCAGGCTCTCGAGTGCATGTTCGGCATGGTTGAGCAGCGCCGCGCCGTCGCGCGTGAGCAGCAGGCCGGTGGGCGTGCGCTGGAACAGCTCCAGCTCGACCAGCGCGCCCAGTTCCTTGAGCTGCAGGCTCACGGCCGGCTGCGTGAGGAACAGGCGCTGCGCGCCGCGCGACACCGAGCCTTCGCGGGCCACGGACACGAAGGCCTGCAGGAGCCGGGGCTCGATCTTCTTCATGCCGCGCCGGGGAAAGGCTGCAGCTGCTTGTACATGACGAAGGCGTCCACGAAGCCCTGCTGCGGATGCCTGAATGCGCCCGGCAAGGTGCCGACGATGGCGAAGCCCATGTGCTGCCACAGCCGCACCGCGCGCTCGTTGGTGGAGACGACGAAGTTGAACTGCATCGCCAGGAAGCCCATGCGCAGGGCTTGCTGCTGCGAGTGTTCGCACAGCGCCGAGGCCACGCCCAGGCCGCGCGCCGCCTCGGACACCACATACCCGCAGTTGCTCACGTGCGCGCCCTGGCCCGGCTGGTTGGGCCGGATCACATAGGTGCCCAGCACGGCGCCTTCGTCGTTGCAGGCCACGAAGGTCAGGGTGGGCACCTTCATCCACGAATGGCGGGCCTGTTCCTCCGTCACATCGGGCGGGTAGGTGTAGGTGTCGCCGCGGCGGAACGTCGGTTCGAGAACGGCCCAGAGGGCAGGCCAGTCGGCATCGAGGGCTTCGCGGATCTGGATCATGGGGTGATTCGGAAAGGGTGCGGCATGCCAACAAGGATAATCCGCGCCCATGGAAATCATCAGCTTTCTCGTCGACTTCATCCTTCACGTCGACAAACACCTCGAGGCCTTCGTGGTCGCCTACGGCCCCTGGGTCTATGCGCTGCTGTTCCTGATCGTGTTCGTCGAGACCGGCGCGGTGGTCATGCCGTTCCTGCCGGGCGACTCGCTGCTGTTCATCGTCGGCGCGCTGTGCGGCGTGGGGCTCATGAGTTTTCCACTGGCCTGCGGCATCCTGATCGCGGCGGCCATCCTGGGCGACCAGTGCAACTACTCGATCGGGCGCTACTTCGGGCCCAAGGTGTTCCAGTGGGAGAACTCGCGCTTCTTCAACCGCAAGGCCTTCGACCAGGCCCACAGCTTCTACGAACGCTACGGCGGCATCACCATCGTGCTGGCGCGCTTCATGCCGTTCATTCGCACCTTCGCGCCCTTCGTGGCCGGCGTGGCCGAGATGAACCGCGCGAAGTTCACGGCCTACAACGTGGGCGGTGCGCTCATCTGGGTGCTGGGCATTGCCACCGCGGGCTACTTCTTCGGCAACCTGCCGTTCGTGCGTCAGCACCTGGACAAGATCATCTGGGCGCTGATCTTCGTGCCGGGCCTGCTGGCCATCTTCGGCGCGTGGCGCGCCTCGAAGGCCGAGAAGGCGCGGGCGGCGGCATCGCAGGCCTGAGCGGCTCCCGGCTCGCCCCAAGAAAAAACGCGCCCGAGGGCGCGTTTTTTCGTTGAGGGTTGGAAGGATCAATCAGTAGCGCGGCCCGTTGTCCGGGTAGTAGCCACTGCCGCGCGGGTAGCGTTGCTGGTTGTAGTAGTTGCGCTCGTCGACGTTGCGGCCCACCTGGTTGCCGATGATGCCGCCGATGGCTGCGCCGCCGAGCGTGCTGCCCGTGTTGCCGCCGATCGCATGGCCCACCGCCGCGCCGCCGAGTGCGCCAATGCCGGTGCCGAGGTTCTGGTTCGGACCGCTCGCACAACCTGCCAGCGTCATGACCGAAGTGGCAGCTGCAGCGGCGATCCAGAGACGTGTCTTCAACATGAGGTCCACCTTTCGAGAGTGATGGCCCATCATGGTCAAAAGTATGCATTTCGCGGTGTAGGAGCCTGCCGCGCTTGCCTGTGCGCAGGGGCGCGTGTTGCGGAACGCAACGCCTGAAAGCACGTGTGGCTAGGGAGTTCGCGGCTTCGGCGCCTTCTTCTTCGGGGCTTCCAGCGCACCCGACGACGCGGCCCGCAGGATGCGGCGGAAGGTAGGGCATTCCATGTGGCTGGGCGCGGGGCAGACCGCCGCATGCCGCAGGCCGTCGCGCATCGCCGTGAGCTGGCGGATCGTGCGGTCCAGGTCCTGCGCCTTGTCCGCGAGCAGTTGCCGGTCGATGCGCGGCTTGCCTTCGGGCGAGAACATGTGGCCGATTTCCTCCAGCGAGAAACCGGCGGCGCGCCCCAGCGCGATGAGCGCGAGCCGCTCCAGCACCTCGGGCGCGAACACGCGGCGCAGGCCGTGCCGGCCGGTCGAGGCGATCAGTCCTTTTTCTTCATAGAAGCGCAGCGTCGAGGCGGGAACGCCGGCGCGTTGCGCGACTTCCGAAATGTCCATGTGCCGGCCCCCTCTTGACTTCAAGTCGACTTGAATTGGCACAGTCTAGCTCTCGCCGCTTGAAGGCACCTGAAGGAAAACGATCATGGACGACACATCTCCCGCCAATGCCGAACAGGCCGCCTTGTGGAACGGCCACGCCGGCAGCGCCTGGGTCCGGACGCAGGCCGTGCTCGACGCGATGTTCCAGCCGCTCGAAGCGCGGCTGAGCGACGCGGTGCGCGCCGCGGGCGCCCGCCGCGTGCTCGACGTGGGCTGCGGCACCGGCCGCACGACGCTCGCCGTGGCGCGGCAGCTCGGCCCGACCGGCCAGTGCCTCGGCGTCGACATCTCTGCGCCGATGATCGAGGCGGCGAAGGCCCGCGCCGCGCGCGAGGCGCTCCCATCGGCCCGCTTCGTCTGCGCCGATGTGCAGGGCCACGCCTTCGAGCCGGCCGCGTTCGACACGGTGATCTCGCGCCTGGGCGTGATGTTCTTCGACGACCCGGTGCGGGCCTTCGCGAACCTGCGGCACGCGGCGGCCGACGGCGCGGCCCTGCGCTGCATCGCCTGGCGCGGCGGGGCCGACAACCCGTTCATGACCACGGCCGAACGTGCCGCCGCGCCGCTGCTGCCCGGCCTGCCGCCGCGCCAGCCGAACGCACCGGGCCAGTTCGCGTTCGCCGACCGCGCGCGGGTCGCGGGCATCCTCGAGGCGAGCGGATGGGGCGAGGTCGACATCCAGCCCTTCGAGGTCGAATGCGCGTTCCCCGCGACGGCGCTGGCCGACTACTTCACGCGGCTCGGGCCGGTCGGCCTGGTCCTGCAGGAAGTGGATGCCGCAACGCGCGCGCAGGTCGTCGAGACGCTGCATGCCGCCTTCGCGCCCTATGTGCAGGGCGACGACGTGCGCTTTGTCGCGGCCTGCTGGATGATTGCGGCGCGCGCGCCGGTGCGGGAGCGTGGCCATGTCTGAGGCGGTCGAATGCGCGCTGCGCACGCTGTGGATCGGCGCCGGCGCGACCGTGGTGATGGACCTGTGGGCCGTGCTGCGCCAGCGCCTGTTCGGCATTCCCTCGCTGGACTACGCGCTCGTGGGCCGCTGGCTCGTGCACCTGACGCGTGGGCGCTTCTTTCACGACCCCATCGGCAAGTCGCCGCGCGTGGCGGGCGAGGGCGTCATCGGCTGGACCGCGCACTACCTGCTCGGCATCGCGTTCGCGGCGGTGCTGCTCGCGGGCTGGGGATTGGAATGGGCGCGCCAGCCGACGCTGGTGCCTGCGTTGATCGTCGGCGTCGGCACGGTGCTCGTGCCGTTCTGCGTGATGCAGCCTGCGATGGGCGCGGGCTTTGCGGCGCGCCGCACGCCGCGCCCTGCGATGGCGCGGTTCCAGAGCTTGGTCACGCACGGCATCTTCGGCGTCGGCCTTTATCTGGCCGCGTGGGGCGCCCGCGTGGCGGGCTTCTAGCCTAGAGCTGCCGGCTGCGCGCGAGCGGCGGGTTCTGCGCGAAGTAGCGCTGGATGCCGCGCATCAGCGCGTCGGCCAGGTTCTCCTGGTAGTCGGCGCGGCGCAGGTTGGCTTCTTCCTCGGGGTTGCTGATGAAGGCGGTCTCGACCAGCACGCTCGGAATGTCGGGCGCCTTCAGCACCGCGAAGCCGGCCTGCTCGACCTGCGCCTTGTGCAACCGCGCGCCGATGCCCTTGATTTCGCCCAGCATCGCGCCGCCGAGCTTCAGGCTGTCGTTGATCTGCGCGGTGGTGCTCATGTCGAGCAGTGCGCGCTGCACCTGCGCCTCGTGGTTGCCCACGTTCACGCCGCCGACCTTGTCGGCGTCGTTTTCCTTGTTGGCCAGCCAGCGCGCGGCGCTGCTGGAGGCGCCGCTCTGGCTCAGCGCGAACACGCTGGCGCCGCGCGCGGCGGGCGTGGTGAAGGCGTCGGCGTGGATGCTCACGAACAGGTCGGCCTGCACGCGTCGCGCCTTCTGCACGCGCACGCCCAGCGGCACGAAGAAGTCGGCGTCGCGCGTGAGAAAGGCGCGCATCGGGCTGCCGTTGACGCTGGCTGCGTTGATGCGGTCGCGCAGGCGGTGCGCCACCTGCAGCACGATGTCTTTCTCGCGCGTGCCGTTCGGGCCGATGGCGCCGGGGTCTTCGCCGCCGTGGCCGGGGTCGAGCGCCACGATGATGATGCGGTCGGTGCGGCTGGCCGTGGCGCGCGGCGGCGGCCCGGGCGGTGTCACGGGTCGGGCCGGGGGCGCTGCGGCCACCACGGGCGGCGGTGCCGGCGGCAGCGGGA
>NZ_JBWKPA010000011.1:0-234679 GCF_059416405.1 Variovorax sp. GW821-FHT09D04 | reverse complement strand
TTTCTTTGCTTACTTTCTTTGGCGAAGCAAAGAAAGTGAGTCGCCCGCCGGGGCGAGTCCCGGCCTCGGGAAGCAAACGCCGCCGGGGAGTCAAAGCATGCTGAGCCCAGGCCATCCCCTCCCCTTAGGCGCAACGCCATCACAACAAGGCGTCAACTTCGCTATCACAGCGCCAACAGCAACCAAAGTAGAACTCTGCCTCTTCGACAGCACAGGCAAGAGCGAACAACAGCGCCTACCGCTCCCAGAGTGCACAGACGGCATCTGGCACGGCCACCTCCCCACCGCCCGCCCCGGCCTGATCTACGGCTACCGAGTCCACGGCCCCTGGTCCCCAAAAGAAGGACAGCGCTTCAACCCCGCCAAGCTCCTCCTAGACCCCTACGCCCGAGAAATCCTCGGCCACTACAACGGCAGCGACCTCTTCCTGGGCCACGCCCCCACAGACCCGACCCAACGCGACCACAGAGACAACGCCCCCATCGCCCTCAAGGCCCGCGTCACAGCCCCCAGCAACGCACCCAAAACAGCAGGCCAAGCCCACATCCCCCCCACAGACCGCGTCCTGTACGAGCTGCACATCCGCAGCCTCACCCACCAGCACCCAGGCGTTGCCGAACCGCTAAGAGGCACCTACGCCGGCCTCGCAGAACCCGCCGTCCTCGACCACCTGCAACGCCTGGGCATCACCACCCTCAGCCTCATGCCCGTGCAGCACCGCGCCGACGAACAGCGCCTGCTCGCCAAGGGCCTGACCAACCACTGGGGCTACAACACCATCGGCTGGTTCGCCCCCGAGGCGCGCTTCTGGAGCGGCCGCCCCGACACCACCCCCGCCAGCGAGTTCCGCGCCATGGCCGATGCGGTGCATGCGCGCGGCATGGAACTGGTGATCGACGTGGTCTACAACCACAGCGCCGAAAGCGACGAGCTCGGCCCGACGCTCTCGCTGCGCGGCATCGACAACGCCCTGTACTACCACCTGCGCCCCGACGACCGCGCCCTGTACGAGAACTGGGCCGGCACGGGCAACTGCCTGAACCTCGGCGAGCCGCGCGTGTTACAGCTCGTGATGGACAGCCTGCGCTTCTGGGCCTGCGAGATGGGCGTCGACGGCTTCCGCTTCGACCTCGCCCCGGTGCTCGGCCGCGACGCGCAGCGCGGTTTCGATGCGCGCGCGCCCTTCTTCGCGGCGATGGCGCAAGACCCGGTGCTGTCGCGCACGCTGCGCATCGCCGAGCCCTGGGACCTCGGCCCCGGCGGCTACCGGCTCGGCGAGTTCCCGCCCGGCTGGCTCGAATGGAACGACCGCTTCCGCGACACGCAACGCGGCTTCTGGCTGCGCCAGGGGCGCGAGGGCGCCACCGGGCTGGGCGACTTCGCGCACCGCTTCACGGCCTCCAGCGCAAGCTTCGCGCACGACGGCCGCGCACCGACCGCGAGCGTCAACTTCATCACCGCGCACGACGGCTTCACGCTGCGCGACCTCGTGAGCTACGAGCAGCGCCACAACCTCGCCAACGGCGAAGACAACCGCGACGGCCATGCGCACAACCTGAGCACCAACTGCGGCGTCGAAGGCCCGAGCGACGACCCGGCCGTGCGCGCACTGCGGGCTCGCCTGCAACGCACGCTGCTCGCAGCGCTCCTGTTGTCGCAGGGCACGCCGATGCTGCTGGCCGGCGACGAGCTCGGCCACAGCCAGGGCGGCAACAACAACGCCTACTGCCAGGACAACGAGACCACCTGGCTCGGCTGGATCGGGCTGTCCGACCCGGCCAGCGAACGCGCGCGCCTGACAGCCTTCGTCGCGCGGCTCACCGCCCTGCGGCGCGAGGCACCGGTGCTGCGCAGCACGCGCTGGTGGCCGGCCGAACCGCCGACCGACGCACCGCCGGGCATCCGCTGGCTGCGCCCCGATGGCCTGCCGATGACGCCGGCCGACTGGCACGCAGGCACGGCCCTTGCGATCCTGTTCGGGCATGCCGAGGACGCCTGGCTGGTGCTGGTGAATGCGGGCCCGAGCCCCGTCGCCTTCACGTTGCCGGACGGCGACTGGCGCTGCTGCCTGGCCACCGATGCCGAAGACCCCGACGCCCTGCGCGCCGCGCCCCGCCCGCTGGGCCGCGCGGTGGAGGTGCCGGTTTCGAGCCTCTGGCTTGCAAGAACGTAGGAGCCAAGCCCACGGCGCAGTGCCAGACTCGGTGCGGACACTCTGAAGACGACGACGAATTCAACAAGCGAACGAACGAACGGAGACACAGATGGACAAGCTCAACACCCAGGGAACCCAGGCCCCGCAGCCCCCCCTGCAGGCCCATCAACTGGTCCGCCGCACCATCGCGCTGGTGCTGGCCGGCGGCCGGGGCTCCCGCCTCAAGCAGCTCACCGACCGGCGCGCCAAGCCGGCCGTGTACTTCGGCGGCAAGTTCCGCATCATCGACTTCGCGCTGTCCAACTGCCTGAACTCCGGCATCCGGCGCATGGCGGTGGTCACGCAGTACAAGTCGCACTCGCTCATGCGCCACCTGCAGCGCGGCTGGAGCTTTTTGCGCGCCGAGCTCAACGAGATGGTCGACGTGCTGCCCGCGCAGCAGCGCATGGGCGACGAGCACTGGTACCGCGGCACGGCCGACGCGGTGTTCCAGAACCTGGACATCATCCAGACCCGCTCCACGCCGCACGACTACGTGGTGGTGCTGGCCGGCGACCACATCTACAAGATGGACTACTCCATCATGCTCAAGGACCACGCCGAGCGCGGCCTGGGCTGCACGGTCGGCTGCATCGAGGTGCCGCGCCACGAGGCCACGGCCTTCGGCGTGATGGCGGTGGACGACGGCCGCCAGATCACCAGCTTCCTCGAGAAGCCCGCCGACCCGCCCGCCATGCCCGGCCACCCCGACCTGGCGCTGGCCAGCATGGGCATCTACATCTTCGACTCGGCCTACCTGTACCGGCTGCTCGAGGAAGACAACGCCAACCCCGACTCGAGCCACGACTTCGGCAAGGACATCATCCCGCGCGCCGTGGCCGAGGGCCGCGCGCTGGCGCATCCGTTCAGCATGTCCTGCGTCACGCGCGCCTCGCGCGGGCCCGACGCCAAGGCCTACTGGCGCGACGTGGGCACGATTGATGCATTCTGGGCAGCCAACCTCGACCTGGCCTCGATCACCCCGGAGCTCGACATCTATGACACGGACTGGCCCATCTGGACCTACCAGCGGCAGCTGCCGCCGGCCAAGTTCGTGCTCGACCGCGAGGGCAAGCACGGCATGACGGTCAACACCATCGTCTCGGGCGGCTGCATCGTCTCGGGCTCAAAGATCAGCAGCGCGGTGCTGTTCTCGGGCGTGCGCATCCACTCCTTCTGCGAGATCAACGAAGCCGTGCTGCTGCCCGACGTCGAAGTGGGCCGCGGCTGCCGGCTCAACCGCGTGGTGATCGACCGCGCCTGCGTGATCCCCGACGACACGGTGATCGGCGAAGACGCCGAGGCCGACGCCGCGCGCTTCGAGCGCACGGAAACGGGCGTGGTGCTGGTCACGCGCGAAATGCTCAAGCGGCTCGCACCGGACCCCGCACCCGCGGCCGCTGCCTGATCGACCGCACCACCATGCGCATCCTCCAGGTCAGCGCCGAGCTGTTTCCCCTCCTGAAGACCGGCGGCCTGGCGGACATCGCCGGCGCCCTGCCCCTGGCGCTCATGGCCGCGGGGCAGGAGGCGCGCGCGCTGCTGCCGGGCTTTCCCGCCATCGTGGCCGGCGTGCGCGACCTGGTGCCGGTGGCCGAGTTCGCCGCGCCCTGGGGCGAGCGCTTCGGCCTGCGCGCCGGGCACGTCGCCGTCGCCGGTGCACCGCCGACTCCCACCTACGTGATCGACGCGCCCGCGCTCTACGACCGGCCCGGCAACCCCTACGAAGACACCACGCGCCAGCCCTACGGCGACAACCACCGGCGCTTCGCGCTGCTGGGCTGGGCGGCAGCGCAGCTCGCGCAGGGGCTCGACCCCGGCTGGCGGCCCGACATCGTGCACGCGCACGACTGGCACGCGGCGCTCGCGCCCGCCTACCTGGCCTTCGCACGGCGCGCGGGCGGCCCGCGCACGGGCAGCGTGTTCACGGTGCACAACCTCGCCTACCAGGGCGTGTTCGCGCCCTGGCACTTCGCCGAACTTGGCCTGCCGGCGCCGGCCTTCCACATGAACGGGCTGGAGTACCACGGCCAGATCTCCTTCATGAAGGGCGGCCTCTACTTCGCCGACCAGCTCACCACCGTGAGCCCGACCTACGCGCTCGAGATCCAGACGCCCGAGCAGGGCTGCGGCCTCGACGGCCTGCTGCGCCAGCGCGCCGGCGCGCTCAGCGGCATCCTCAACGCGGTCGACGACCAGGTCTGGAACCCGGCCACCGACGCCGCGCTCGTGCAGGGCTACCAGGCGCCCGAAGGTCGCCACATGGCCGGCAAGGCGCGTTGCAAGTCGGTGCTGCAGCGCCAGCTGGGGCTGGCCGAGCGCCCCGACGCGCCGCTGTTCATCGTGGTGAGCCGGCTCACCGAGCAGAAGGGCCTGCACCTCGTGCTCGGCGGCCTCGACACGCTGCTCGCGCAAGGCGGCCAGCTGGCGCTGCTGGGCAGCGGCGAAGGCTGGCTCGAAGAGGCCTTCCGCCAGCGCGCGGCGGCGGCGCCCGCCTCGGTGAGCGTCACCATCGGCTACGACGAGACGCTGGCGCACCAGCTCTTCGGCGCGGGCGACGTGACGATCGTGCCCTCGCTGTTCGAGCCCTGCGGCCTCACGCAGATGTACGGCCTGAAGTACGGCAGCCTGCCGCTGGTGCGTCGCGTCGGCGGGCTGGCCGACACCGTCGTCGACTGCACGCTGGAAGACATGGCCAGCGGCGCCGCCACCGGCTTCGTGTTCGACCGCTTCGAGGACGCCGACTACGACCGCGCCCTGCGCCGCGCCTTCGCGCTGTACGAGCGCGCCGCCGACTGGCGCCGCGTGCGCGGCAACGCCATGCGGCGCCCGGCCGACTGGGGCACGGCGGCCGCGCAGTACATCGATGTGTACCAACGGGCGCTGGCCTGAAGCCCCTGCCCCACACCCCACCACCCACTCCGGGAACGCCCCCATGACGATCAAGGACTTCGCCTACGACCACCCCGACCGCGACGTTGCCGCCTTCAAGCGTGCGGTGGCCAACAAGCTGATCTACGCCGTCGGCAAGGACCCCGTGGCCGCCAGCCAGGATGACTGGCTGCACGCCACAGCGCTGGCCGTGCGCGACCAGCTTGTCGAGCGCTGGATGACGACCACGCGCGCCAACTACGCGCAGGACCTCAAGCGCGTGTACTACCTCTCGATGGAGTTCCTCATCGGGCGCACCTTCACCAACGCGCTGCTCGCCGTCGACCTGTACGGCACCGTGCGCGAGGCGCTGGCCGACTTCGGCGTCGACATGGCGGCGCTGGCCGAGCGCGAGCCCGATGCGGCGCTCGGCAACGGCGGCCTGGGGCGGCTCGCGGCCTGCTTTCTCGATTCGATGGCCACGCTCGGCGTGCCCGGCATGGGCTACGGCATCCGCTACGAGTACGGCATGTTCCGCCAGCGCATCGTCGACGGCCAGCAGGTCGAAACGCCCGACTACTGGCTCACGCGCGGCAACCCGTGGGAGTTCCAGCGGCCCGAGGTGAACTACCGCGTGCGCTTCGGCGGCCATGTGCAAAAGCGCGAAGGCAGGAACGCGCCCTACGGCGCGGCCGACTGGGTCGACACGCACGACGTGCTGGCCGTGGCCTACGACACCATCATTCCCGGCTACGGCACGCAGGCCACCAACACCTTGCGGCTGTGGTCGGCGCGCGCCACCGAGGAGATCGATCTGTCGGCCTTCAACCGCGGCAACTACATGGCGGCGGTGGAGAGCAAGAACCACTCCGAGAACGTCTCGCGCGTGCTCTACCCCGACGACTCCACACCCTCGGGCCGCGAGCTGCGGCTGCACCAGGAGTACTTCTTCTGCAGCGCCAGCGTGCAAGACCTGCTGCGCCGCTACCTGCGCAACCACACGAGCTTCGATCAGCTGTCGGAAAAAGTCAGCATCCACCTGAACGACACGCACCCGGTGCTGGCCGTGCCCGAGCTCATGCGCCTGCTGCTCGACGAGCACGGCCTCGCATGGGACGTGGCCTGGGGCCACACGCAGAAGGTGTTCAGCTACACCAACCACACGCTGATGCACGAGGCCCTGGAAACCTGGCCGGTCGAGATGCTCGGGCGCATCCTGCCGCGCCACCTGCAGATCCTGTACGACATCAACGCGAAGTTCCTGGCCGCCGTGACGCAGACGCACGGCCAGGACGTCGAGCTGGTGCGCCGCCTCTCGCTGATCGACGAGACCGGCGAGCGGCGCGTGCGCATGGCCTACGTTGCGGTGCTCGCGAGCCATTCGGTGAACGGCGTGTCGGGGCTGCACTCGGAGCTGATGAAGCAGTCGATCTTTGCCGACTTCGCGAAGATCTTTCCCGAGCGTTTCAACAACAAGACCAACGGCGTCACGCCGCGCCGCTGGCTCGCCCAGGCCAACCCACCGCTGGCCGCGCTGCTCGACCAGCGCATCGGCAAGGGCTGGCGGCGCGACCTGTCGCAGCTCGAAGCCCTGCGGCCGATGGTCGCGCAGCCCGCTTTCGTGCGCGCCTTTCGCCATGCGAAGCGCGAGAACAAGCTGCGGCTGGCCAACTGGGTCGGCGAACACCTGAAGCTCGACCTGGACACCGACGCGATGTTCGACGTGCAGGTCAAGCGCATCCACGAGTACAAACGGCAGCTGCTCAACGTGCTGCACGTGATCGCGCGCTATCACCGCATCCTCGATGCGCAGGCCAGCGGCACGCCGGTCGACATCGTGCCGCGCGTGGTCGTGTTCGCGGGCAAGGCGGCCTCGGCCTATGCGATGGCCAAGCAGGTGATCCGCCTCATCAACGACGTGGCGGCCACCGTGAACGCCGACGCGCGCGTGGGCAAGCTGCTGAAGGTGGTGTTCCTGCCGAACTACAGCGTGAGCCTGGCCGAGATCATCATGCCCGCGGCCGACCTGTCGGAGCAGATATCCACCGCGGGCACGGAAGCTTCAGGCACCGGCAACATGAAGTTCGCGCTCAACGGCGCGCTCACCATCGGCACGCTCGACGGCGCCAATGTCGAGATGCGCGAGAACGTCGGCCCCGAGAACATCTTCATCTTCGGCCACACCACGCCCGAGGTGGCCGACATCCGCGCCCGCGGCTACCAGCCGCGCGAGATCTACGAGGAGAACGCCGAACTCAAGCGCGTGCTCGATGCCATTCGAGACGGTGCGTTCTCGCCGGGCGAGCCGGCGCGCTACCAGGGCATCTACGACGCGCTCGTGAACTGGGGCGACCACTACCTGCTGCTGGCCGACTACGCGAGCTATGTCGCGAAGCAGGCCGAGGTCGATGCGCTGTACCGCGACGCGGAGGCGTGGACGCGCATGGCGATCCTCAACGTGGCGGGAATGGGCGCGTTTTCGTCGGACCGGACGATCGCGGAGTACGCGCATGAGATCTGGCATACGAAGCCGGTCGTGCTCAGCTGAGGCGAGTGGGCCAGGCCCGCAAGCTCAGCGCGGTTTGGCGGGGGCCGCCTCGGCCTCGGTGACAAAGCCGATGCGGCTCAACCCGGCCTTGTTCGCAATGCCCATGAGCGCCACCACCTTGCCGTAGGGCACGGTCTGGTCGGCGCGCAATTGCACCTCGGTGTCCTTGCTGTCGGCGGCGGCCTTTTCGAGCTGCGCGGTCAGCTCCTCGTCGGTCACGGGCTTGTCGTTCAGGAAGACCTTGCCCGAGGCATCGACCGACAGGCTCACGAACTTGGGCGTGTCGTTGGGCTGACCCGCGTCGGTCTGCGGCAGGTCGAGCTTGATCGAGCTGGCCATCAGCGGCGCAGTGATGATGAAGATCACCAGCAGCACCAGCATCACGTCGACCAGCGGCGTGACGTTGATGTCCGACAGCGGCCGCTGCCCGCCCGCGCCCATGGCCCGCCCGCCACCTGCGGCGCTGCTGCCAAGCGAAGTGCGTCCGAAGGCCATGGTGTGCGCTGCGCCTTAGACGGGCATCGGCCGCGCGGGCGGCGGTGCGGCGGGTGCCGGCGCTTCGCCGAAGCTGCCGAGCAGGTCGTGCGCGAAGCCTTCGAGCTCGGCCTCGACGCGGCCCACGACGCGGCCGAAGACGTTGTAGGCCAGCACGGCCGGAATGGCGACCGCGAGGCCGAAGGCCGTCATGACGAGCGCCTCGCCGACCGGCCCGGCCACCTTGTCGATGGTGAAGCCGCCGGTCTGGCCCGCGATGCCCGCCAGCGCGCCGTAGATGCCCCAGACGGTGCCGAGCAGGCCGACGAAGGGCGCGGTGGCACCCACGGTGGCCAGCAGGATCTGTCCGGCCTGCAGGCGCCGCAGCGCGCCGTGCAGCGCACCGCGCAGCACGCGCGTGAGGCGCTGGTTGCGATCGACCGTGGCGCCCAGCGTGCCGCCGGGGGCTTCGGTGGCGGCCTGGCGCAGCGCGGCCACGGCGGGGCGCACGAGTTCGGCGCGGTCGAAGGCCTGGAGTTTCTGCTCGGCCTCGACCAGGGTGGCCGACTGCCAGAAGGCGGCGATGCTGCGCAGCACGTCGCGCGTGCCGCCGCGCAGCAGCCAGGCTTTCCAGAGGATCACGACCCAGCTGGCGATCGACATCGCGAGCAGCAGCGCGGCCACCGAACGGCTGACGCCGTCACCGTGGGTCAGCAGTTCGAGCACGCTCATTCGCGTCCTTGGTTATGGTCCGCGTGCTTAGCGCAGGCCCAGCACGTCGAACATGTCGAACAGGCCGCTGCGCTGGCCGCTCAGGAAGCGCACCGCACGCAGCGCGCCTTGCGCGTAGGTCACGCGGCTGGACGACTTGTGGGAGATTTCGATGCGCTCGCCGATGCCCGCGAACAGCACGGTGTGGTCGCCCACGATGTCGCCGCCGCGGATGGTGGCGAAGCCGATGGTCGACGGGTCGCGCTCGCCCGTGATGCCTTCGCGGCCGTACACGGCGCAGTCCTTGAGGTCGCGGCCCAGCGCGTCGGCGATCACCTCGCCCATCTTGAGCGCAGTGCCCGAGGGCGCGTCGACCTTGAAGCGGTGGTGGGCCTCGACGATCTCGATGTCGTAACCGGTGGCCATCGCACGGGCCGCCATGTCGAGCAGCTTGAGCGTGACGTTGACGCCCACGCTCATGTTGGGCGCCATCATGATGGCGATGTCTTTCGCGATCTCGGCGATCTCGGCCTTCTGCGCGTCGCTGAAGCCGGTGGTGCCGATCACGGCCTGCACGCCCAGCTCGCGGCACACGGCCAGGTGCGCCATCGTGCCTTCGGGGCGGGTGAAGTCGATCATCACCTGGGCGTCCTGCAAGCCGGTGCGCAGGTCGGCCACGATGGGCACGCCGCTGGTGAAGCCCAGGAAGGCCGCGGCATCGGCGCCGAGGGCGGCGCTGCCTGCGATGTCGAGCGCGCCGGCCAGGCGGCAGTCGGGCGCGTTGCGCACGGCCTCGATGAGCATGTGGCCCATGCGGCCCGAGGCGCCGGCGATCGCCACCCGGCGCAGCGCGGGAGCGGAGGAAGAAGAAGAATCGGAAGTGGGGGTGGTGGTCGGTTCAGTCACGGGGATTCGGTCGTTGAAAAGTCCCTACGGGAGCCATGGACACCGACGAAAGCCGCCCCACCGGTCCTGCGGGCACCGCCCGCAGGAGGGGTGGCCGCCGCCGGAACCCGTGCCGCGCACGCTCAGCGCGCGGCTTCGAGCGGGGGGTAGGCGGCCGGCAGCGCGGGCATGGGGGCTGCCGGGGTGCCGGTGGTGTCGGCTTTCTTGTCGGCCTTGGGCGCGAATTTCTTGAGCTCTTCTTCGGTGGCCTCGAGCTGCGGCACCTTGCCGCTCTTGCGGCGGGTGTCGAGCGTGGCGACGAATTCTTCTTCGCTGGGCATTTCGTCGCCCTCGAAGCGGTCCATGAGTTCGCCGTTGAAGAACACGGTCAGGCGGCGCTCCTGCGGATCGACGCCCTGGCGGCGGATCGTGAAGACGTAGTCCCAGCGGTTGGCGTGGAAGACGTCGTTCAGCAGCGAGGTGCCGAGGATCTCGCGCACCTGCTGGCGCGACATGCCGGGCTTGAGTGCCGCGACTTGTTCCTTCGACACGAAATTGCCTTGCACCACTTCGACTTTGTAGGGGGTGACGGCAGACAGCGCGCCACGCGTGCGTTCGCTGAAACCGCTGCAGGCACCGAGGGCGAGCGTCGCCGCAATGGCAGCAACCAGCAACCAGGGCCGGCGTTGGAGGATGGCAGGCATGGGAGAAGAGGGGGTAGCGATATGATCGAACATTGTAGCGGCCGAGCCTGAAGGCCCGGCCTCAGCCCAGGGCGCAGGAACCATCATGGCCAACATCGACGAACTCAAGAACACCGGCCTCAAGGCCACCTTGCCGCGACTGAAGATCCTCGAGATCTTCCAGACCGGCAGCCAGCGGCACATGACGGCGGAAGACGTCTTCCGCGTGCTGCTCAACGAACACTCCGACATCGGCCTGGCCACCGTGTACCGCGTGCTCACGCAGTTCGAGCAGGCCGGCATCCTGGAACGCAGCCACTTCGAAAGCGGCAAGGCGGTCTACGAACTGAACGAAGGCACGCACCACGATCACCTGGTCTGCACCTCGTGCGGCAAGGTCGAGGAGTTCTACGACGCCGAGATCGAGCGGCGCCAGCAGATGATCGCCAAGGACAAGGGCTGGGTCCTGCAGGACCACGCCATGTCGCTGTACGGCCTGTGCGGCGACTGCGTCAAGAAGCGCTGACGCCGGCCACCCCGCGAAAGCAGAAAGCAGCCCTTCGTTTCGAAGGGCTTTTTTCTTGCCTGTTTCAGTCCGGATCGCGCCCGCTTTCCATCGCCTTGTGGTGGCGCGCCACGAAGTCGGCATAGGTGTCGATGCCGCGCAGCTGCAGGATCGAATTGCGCACCGCGGCTTCCACCAGCACGGCGATGTTGCGTCCGGCCACCACCTGGATGATGACCTTGCGCACCGGGATGCCCAGCACGTCCTGCGTGAGCGGCGCCGAGGGCATGCGCTCGTAGTCGCGCTCGAAGCTGTCGCGCCGCACGAGGTGCACGATGAGCTTCAGGCGCATCTTCCGGCGCACCGCCGTCTCGCCGAAGATCGCGCGGATGTCCAGGAGGCCGATGCCGCGCACCTCCAGCAGGTTCAGCAGCAGGTCGGGGCAGCGCCCTTCGATGGTGTTCTGGTTGATGCGGTACAGGTCGACCGCGTCGTCGGCCACCAGGCCGTTGCCGCGCGAGATCAGCTCCAGGCCGAGCTCGCTTTTACCGAGGCCCGACTCGCCCGTGATCATCACGCCCATGCCCAGGATGTCCATGAACACGCCGTGCATCGAGGTGCGCTCGGCGAAGTGCTTGGACAGGTAGGCGCGCAGCAGGTCGATCACGAAGGCCGACGACTCGCGCGTGGCAAACAGCGGCAGCTGGGCGCGCTCGCAGATCGACAGCAGCTCGTCGGGCGCGGCCTGACCGTCGGCCAGCACCAGCATCGGCGGCTCCAGCGTGACGATGCGCCCGATGCGGCGCACGCAGTCTTCCTTGCTGCCGCGCGTGAGGTAGGCCACCTCGCGCGCGCCGAGGATCTGCACGCGGTACGGGTGGATGTAGTTCAGGTAGCCGACCAGGTCGGCGGCCGACTGCGCGCGGCTGATGACGTCGGGGTCGAACTGGCGCTCCGAGGCGCCCAGGCCCGCGAGCCATTCCCAGCGGAGCGACCCGCGGAACTCCTCGAACATGGCATCGGCGCTGATGACGGTCGGCTTCATGCGTGCGGCGGCCGGCGCAAAACGCCGGCATTCTGGTCAGGATGGAGGGAGAGAAAAGCGTCGCCGCAGCTTATCAGCAGCGGCAGGCCCGGCACGGGCGCTCAGGCGACCTGGGTCGACTGCCAGCCGGCAATGAGGCCGTGCAGCGCGGCGGCGTCGGTGCTGGACTTGATCTGCTCGCGCAGGCCGGCGTCGCTCAGCAGCTCGGCAATTTCGGACAGGATTTCGAGGTGCTTCTGCGTGGCCGCTTCGGGTACCAGCAGGAAGATCAGCAGCGCCACGGGCTGCTCGTCGGGAGCGTCGAAGCCGATGGGATTCGCCAGCTGGAACACCGCGGCCATCGGCGCCTTGAGGCCCTTGATGCGGCCATGGGGAATGGCGACGCCGTGGCCCAGACCGGTGGAGCCGAGGCGCTCGCGCGCAAACAGGCTGTCGGTGATGAGGGCACGGCCCAGACCGTGAAGGCTCTCGAACAGCAGGCCGGCTTCTTCGAAAGCACGTTTCTTGCTGGTGGCGTCAACGCTCACGAGCACTTGAGCGGGCGGCAGGATGGACGCGAGGCGATTCATGGTGGGGTCAGAGCGGGGCGATTATGCACCTCCTCGGTAAAAACCCCCAGTCCCCCTAATTACTTTCGTCTACATGTGTTGCCGTGAGGCGTCGCTTCCTCTGGAGGCCCTTGCAAAGCCCCACCAATGTGGTCGGACAAACAAAAGGCCGCCCGAAGGCGGCCTGAGATGCGGGGCGCGGGGCCCGGCGTTTACATCACGCGCTTGGGCGCCACGTGATGGTGGTCCTGCAGGCGATCCTTGTGGCGGACCACCTGGCGGTCGAGCTTGTCGACCAACTCATCGACCGCGGCGTACAGATCAGCGTGGCTCGATTCCGCGAACATGTCATTGCCCTTGACGTGAATGTTGCACTCCGCCCTTTGGCGGCGTTCCTTTTCCTTCTGCTTTTCCACCGTGAGGATCACCTTGACATCGACCACCTGGTCGAAATGTCGCGTGATCCGGTCCAGCTTGCTCGTGACGTAGGTGCGCAAGGCAGGTGTGACGTCGAGGTGATGACCGCTGATCGTCAAATTCATGAATGACCTCCTGAGAATTGACGGTTGGGGAAATGACCGCGCTCCGGGATGAAGCGTGGCCGGCGAAACAGGTGAGGTTGGGAGAGAGGGAGAGAAGAGGAAGGGAGATGAAGAAAGGGGGCGGTCGGATTCACTATGCCCAAGCTGTCACGGTATTGCAATACCGGGGCTTGCCCGAGTGACGGGCCGGTGTATTGCATGCCCTAATCCGCTATTGATTCCATAGCTGCCCCCGTGCAGTGGCATGCCGTTGCGGCACATTGGAAGCAAGTGTTTCCATGTGCAGCGCGCAGTGCCCCTCCCGCCCGAAGGGCCGGCCCGTTCAGCGCCAGGCGGCGCGCATGCGGTTGCGCAGGTCGATCACCGCGGCCGGCGGCGGCACCGCGGGCGGCAGCACCGGCGGCGGCGGCCAGGTCTGCAGCTCGAAGCCCGCCAGATCGGACTCGGTGATGAAGCGGGTGCGGTTGGCGTACAGGTGCCGGTCGCCGCGCGCCGCCTGCTGCGTGATGTGGAAGCGCTGCGGCATCACCAGGTGCAGGTGGTCGCGGGCCCGCGTCATCGCCACGTAGAGCAGGCGCCGCTCTTCCTCGAGTTCATGCGCGCCCTGCGCCACGTCGGCCGGCATGCAGCCGTCGACCACGTTGATGACATGCACCGAATTCCACTCCTGCCCCTTGGCCGAATGGATGGTCGACAGGATCAGGTAGTCCTCGTCGAGCGAGGGCGGGCCAGGCCGGTCGCTCGTGGCCTCGGGCGGGTCGAGCGTGAGCTCGGTGAGAAAGCGCTCGCGTGAGCCATAGCCGGCCGCCAGCCGCGCCAGTTGCTCGACGTCGGCACGACGCACGCCCGAGGTGTCTTCGTACAGCCGCTCCAGGTGCGGCTGGTACCACTGCATGGCCACCTCGACGTCGGCCGGCCACTGCAGTGACGGCGCGCGCAAGGCGGCGTAGGCCTGGGCGAAGTCGGCCCACTGTTCGCGCGCGGCCGACGGCGGCACGAAGTCGCGCACGGCCGCGGCCGGGTCGGCCGCCTGGTCCATCGCGTCGAGCAGGCGCGTGCCGGTGGCCGGGCCCACGCCGGGAATGAGCTGCGTGACCCGGAAACCCGCCATGCGCCCACGCGGGTTCTGCGCGAAACGCAGCACCGCGAGCAGGTCCTTCACGTGCGAGGCCTCGAGGAACTTGAGCCCGCCGAACTTCACGAACGGGATGTTGCGCCGCGCCAGCTCCAGCTCGAGCGCCGCGCTGTGCGACGAGGTGCGAAACAGCACCGCCTGCGACTTCAGCGCCAGCCCGCCTTCGCGGTGCGCCAGGATCTTGTCGGCCACCCAGCGCGCCTGCCCGGCCTCGTCGGGCACGAGCACCAGCACCGGCTTGCCGGCCGAGGGCTTGTCGGTCCACAGCGTCTTGGCGTGCCGCTCGGCGGCCTGCGCGATGACGCGGTTCGACACGTCGAGGATCGGCTGCGTCGAGCGGTAGTTGCGCTCCAGCGTGACGATGCGCGCCTCTTGCGAGAACTGCGAGGGAAAGTCGAGGATGTTGCGCACCGTGGCGCCGCGGAACGAGTAGATCGACTGCGCGTCGTCGCCCACCACCGTCACGCCGCGCCCGTCGGGCTTCATCGCGCGCAGGATCTCGGCCTGCAGCAGGTTGGTGTCCTGGTACTCGTCGACCAGCACGTGGTCGAAGCGCGCGCCGACGTGCGCGGCCAGCGCGGGCTCGGCGACCATCTCGGCCCAGTAGAGCAAGAGGTCGTCGTAGTCGAGCACGTTCTGCTGCTGCTTGGCCTCGACGTAGGCGCCGAACAGCGTCTTGAGCTGTGCCTCCCACTCGGCGCACCAGGGAAAGCTGTCCTTCAGCACGGCGGCCAGCGGCGCGCGCGTGTTCACGCAGCGCGAGTAGATCGACAGGCAGGTGCCCTTGCGCGGAAAGCGGTTGACCGTGGACGACAAACCCAGCTCGTGCCGCACCAGCCCCATGAGGTCTTCGGCGTCGCCGCGGTCGTGGATGGTGAAGTTCTCGTCCAGCCCGATCTGCGCGGCGTACTCGCGCAGCAGCCGCGCGCCGATGCCGTGGAAGGTGCCGGCCCAGGGCAGCGCGGGCGGGCGCTCCGACTTCAGGCCCAGCACGCGTGCCAGCACCTGGCCCGCGCGGCGCTCCATTTCCTGCGCGGCGCGGCGCGAGAAGGTGAGCAACAGCAGGCGCTGCGGATCGACCCCGTCCGCGATCAGGTGTGCCACGCGGTGCGCCAGCGTGCTGGTCTTGCCCGAGCCGGCACCGGCGATCACGAGCAGCGGCCGGTGGTCGGCGCCGACCGCCGCGCCCACGCCGTGCTCGACCGCCGCGCGCTGGTCGTCGTTGAGCGCGGCGAGCGCCGCGGCCAGGCGCTCGGCTTGCGTCTTCGGGGGGGTGGAAAGAACGGGGGACGCAGGGGTCTGCATGGGCACGACTTTACTGTATGTCCGTCCAGTTCGAGTGCCTTGTCGCCCTGTGGCCGGTGACATAATCGCGCCTCGCTGCAACCGGAGACTCCCCTTGGAAACCGCCCCGTCTCGGCAGCTTTCAACTCCCTGGCGACGCTGCGCGTGATGTACTGACGCCGGGTCCGCGGGAATTGAAAGCGCCCCGCCCTCGCCCATCGTTCAGTCATCCCCGGGAGTGAGCCCATGCTCAACATCTTTACGCTCGCCAACGGCCGCCTCGTCCAGGAAGAGATCGAGTCGCTCGAAGAGCTCTCCAAGTTCCAGCCGATCTGGGTCGACCTCGAGTCGCCCACGCTCGAGGAAAAGCGCTGGATCAAGCAGTACTACGGCCTCTCGATTCCCGAAGACGCGATGGACGAGGACATCGAGGAATCGGCCCGCTTCTACGAGGAAGACAACGGCGAACTGCACATCCGCTCCGACTTCTTGATCGACGACGACGAAGACCCGCGCACGGTGCGCGTCGCCTTCATCCTGAACCAGCACAACACCGACCTGCGCAGCCGCGGCGTGCTGTTCTCGATCCACGACGAAGACGTGCCCGTGTTCCGCCTGCTGCGCATGCGCGCACGCCGCGCGCCGGGGCTGATCGAAGACGCCAAGGAAGTGATGCTCAAGCTCTTCGACGCCGACGCCGAGTACTCGGCCGACACGCTGGAGAACATCTACGACGAGCTCGAGGTGGCGGGCAAGAAGGTGCTGTCGGGCAACGTCAGCGACGAGCTGGCCGGCGAGGTGCTCGGCGCCATCGCGCGGCAGGAAGACTTGAACGGCCGCATCCGCCGCAACGTGATGGACACGCGCCGCGCCGTGAGCTTCATGATGCGCAGCAAGATGCTCAACGCCGAGCAGTTCGAGGAGGCACGACAGATCCTGCGCGACATCGAGTCGCTGGACAACCACACGGCGTTCCTCTTCGACAAGATCAACTTCCTGATGGATGCGACCGTCGGTTTCATCAACATCAACCAGAACAAGACCATCAAGATCTTCTCGGTGGCCAGCGTCGCGCTGCTGCCGCCCACGCTGATCGCGAGCATCTACGGTATGAACTTCAAGTTCATGCCCGAGCTCGACTGGGCCATGGGCTACCCCTACGCCATCGCGCTGATGGCCGCGAGCGCGCTGGTGCCGATGTGGTACTTCCGCCGGCGCGGCTGGCTCAAGTAGCTCTTCACACTGGGTGCTAGAGTGGCTGTCGGCAGGCAGCTGACCTGGAGAGCCCCGTGCGCAGACTTCGTTTCCTCACCAACCGCCACCGCGCGCCGTCGACGAACACCGCGCTCGGACTGCTGCTGGCCTTCAACGCCGGCGCCATCAATGCGGGCGGCTTCCTCGTGCTGCACATGTACACCTCGCACATGACCGGCTTCGCCTCGCAGCTGGCGGACGGCATGGTGCTGGGCAACCTCACGCTGCTGCTGAACGCGCTGGGCGCGATCCTGGCGTTCGTGAGCGGCGCGGCGGTCTGCGCGGTGCTGGTGAACTGGGCGCGGCAGCACCGGCTGCATGGCGTATACGCGCTGCCGCTGCTGCTGGAGGCCGCGCTGATGTTCCCCTTCGGGCTCGCCGGCGCCATCACGCTGACCTGGGCCACGCCGTTCGCGGTGCCGCTCACGGTGCTGCTGCTGTCGTTCATCATGGGGCTGCAGAACGCCGTGGCGTCGAAGACCTCGGGCGGCAGCACGCGCACCACCCACATGACCGGCAACATCACCGACGTGGGGATCGAGCTGGGAAAGATGCTCTACTGGAACCGGCGCGCGCCGTCCACGCCGCTGCCGGTGCGCCACGACCGCAGCCGGCTGCGCCGCTGCGGCGGCCTGGTCGCCATGTTCGTGCTCGGCGGCGCCGTGGGCGCGCTGGGCTTCAAGCACGTGGGATTCATCTGCGTCGTGCCGCTGGCCGCGCTGCTGCTGGCGCTGTCGATCCCGCCGCTGCTGCGCGACCTGCCGCAGCTGCGCCGGCTCGCGCCGTAGGCAGGTTCTTCAGGCCGCGTCGCGCGGCAGGGAGGCGAGCCAGGCGTCGACGAGCGCGAGGCTGTAGCGGCTCGCCACCTCGGCCACGAAGCGCGTGAAGTCGCCGTGCGCGGCATCGTCGGCGCGGTCCGAGATGGTCCGCAGCGCCGCGAAGGGCACGCCGTAGTCGTGGCAAGCCTGCGCCATCGCAGCGCCTTCCATCTCGACGGCGAGTGCGTCGGGCAGCGAACGCTGCAGGGCCCCGCACTCCGCGGTGGTCGACACGAAGCGGTCGCCGCTGATCAGCAGGCCGCGATGCACCCTCGGTGCACGCAGATGGAATTCATCGACAGCCTTCTGCCCCACCAGGCCCACCGGATCGCGCAGCGTGCCCTCGGCCACCGCCGCCAGCGCATCGCCGATGGCCGCATCGGCCGCGAAGCGCGAACGCCCCATCAGCGGCACCTCGTATTTCGGAAAGATCGGCGAGGCGTCCATGTCGTGCTGCAGCAGCTCGGTCGCCACGACCACGTCGCCGACATTCACGCCCGGTGCCAGCCCGCCCGCCACGCCCGTGAACACGATCGCCCGCACGCCGAAGCGCTCGAGCAGCACCGTGGCCGTGACCGCCGCCGCGACCTTGCCGATGCGCGACAGCACCGCGACCACGGGCTGGCCCTGCAGGTGGCCGACCCAGAAGTCGCGGCCGGCCACGCGCACGCGCTGCTCGTCGGGCATGCGCGCGAGGAGCGCACTGAGCTCCTCGTGCATGGCCGCGACGATGGCGATGGGCGCAGCGACCACGGCTTACTTGATATCCACGCCGTAGAAGGTGTGGCGGCCGAACGGACTCAATTTGAAGTCGACCACTTCCTTGCGCACCGGCTTCAGCTGCACCGCGTGCGCGATGGTGAACCACGGCGCCTGCTCCTTGAAGATGACCTGCGCCTTCTTGTAGAGCGCGTCGCGCTCCGACTGCTTGGTCGCGCTCTTGGCCTTCACCACGAGGTCTTCATACGGCTGGTAGCAGAACTTCGAGATGTTGCTGCCGCTGGCCGACTTGGCCGAGGCGCAGCCCAGCAGCGTGTACATGAAGTTGTCCGGGTCGCCGTTGTCGCCGGTCCAGCCCAGCATGCCCATCTGGTGCTCGCCGGCCTGCAGGCGCTTGCGGTACTCGCCCCACTCGAAGCTCTTGATCTCGGCCTTGACGTTGATCTTGGCCAGGTCGGCCTGCATCAGCTCGGCGATGCGCTTGGCATTCGGGTTGTACGGGCGCTGCACCGGCATGGCCCACAGGTCGGTGCTGAAGCCGTCGGGGAAACCGGCCTGCGCCAGCAGCTTCTTGGCGGCCTCGGGGTCGTACGGGTCGTCCTTCACGGCATCGTTGTAGGACCACAGCGTGGGCGGGATCGGGTTCTTCGCGGCCACGCCGGTCGTGAGGTACACGCCGTCGATGATGGCCTTCTTGTTGATCGCCATGTTGATGGCCTTGCGCACGCGCACGTCGTCGAAGGGCTTCTTCGTCGTGTTGTACGAGAGGTAGCCCACGTTCAGGCCCGGCTGCTCCAGCACCTGCACGTTCGGGTCCTTGCGGATCGCATCGAGGTCGGCCGGGTTCGGGTACGGCATGACGTGGCACTCGCCCTTTTGCAGCTTGGCCCAGCGCACCGAGGCATCGGGCGTGATCGCAAACACGAGGTCGTCGATCTTGGCCTTGCCGCCCCAGTACTGCGGGAAGGCCTTGAAGCGGATGATCGCGTCCTTCTGGTACTGCACGAGGTAGAACGGCCCGGTGCCGACCGGGTCCTGATCGACCTTCTCGGGCGTGCCGGCCTTCAGCATCGCGATGGCGTATTCCTTCGACTGGATGCCCGCGTACTGCATCGCCAGGTTGGCCAGGAACGGCGCCTCGGCCTGGTTGAGCGTGATCTTCACCGTGTGGTCGTCGATGCGGTCCACTGACTTCAGCAGCTTGGGCATGCCCATGTCGTTGAAGTAGGAGTGGTTCTGGCTCGTGACCTTGAAGAAGGGGTCGCTCTCCTTCCATTGGCGCTCGAGCATGAAGATGAAGTCGTCGGCGTTGAAGTCGCGCGTGGGCTTGAAGCTCTTGCTCGTGGAGTGCCACTTCACGCCCTTGCGCAGGTGGAAGGTGTACACGGTGCCGTCGGCCGAGATGTCCCATTTTTCAGCGAGGCCCGGCATCACCTTGGTGCCGCCGCGCTCGAACTCGACGATGGTGTTGTAGACCTGCGTGGTCACGTCGAACGACGTGCCGGTGGTGTTCATGCCCGGATAGAAGTTTTCCGGGCTTCCTTCGGAGCAGTACACCAACGTCTTGGCTGACACGGCGCCGCAGGCCAGGGTAAGGGCCGTGAGCGCTGCCGGTGCCAGGAGCGCCAGCTTTTGTGAGCGGCGCGAAACGGAGGACTGGGTCTTCATGGGGACTCCTCGAGACAGGGTTGAAAAAATCGCCACTCCACTCTTCTTCAGGACGCGGCGAGCACGGGACCATCGGCGCGCACGGCCGGCGCGCCATCGAGAAACTGCTCGGCGTAGTGGCAGGCCACCAGCCGCTCGTCGAGCGCGCGCAGCGCGGGGCGCTCCTCGCGGCAGCGCGGCTGCACGTGCGGGCAGCGCGTGCTGAAGACGCAGCCCGAAGGCGGGTCCAGCGGCGACGGCAGCTCGCCCTTGAGCACGATGCGCTGGCTGCTCAGGCCCGGCGTCGAGGCCAGCAGCGCCTGCGTGTAGGGATGCAGCGGCCGCGCGAAGATGCGCGACTTGGGGCCCTGCTCCACCGCGTGGCCCAGGTACATCACGAGCACGTCGTGCGCGATGTGGCGCACCACGCCCAGGTCGTGCGAGATGAAGAGGTAGGCCAGGCCCAGCTCGGCCTGCAGGTCGGCCAGCAGGTTCAGCACCTGCGCCTGGATCGACACGTCGAGCGCCGACACCGGCTCGTCGGCCACCAGCAGGCGCGGCGACAGCATGAGCGCACGCGCGATGGCGATGCGCTGGCGCTGGCCGCCGGAGAACATGTGCGGGTAGCGGTTGGCGTATTCGGGGCGCAGGCCGACGCGGGCCAGCATCTCGCGCGCGCGCTCGGCGCGCTCCGGCTTGCTCAGCGTGGTGTTGATGGCCAGCGGGTCTTCGAGCACCGCCGAAATCTTCTTGCGCGGGTTGAGCGAGCCGTACGGGTTCTGGAACACCAGCTGCACCGCCTGGCGCAGCTCGCGCTTGCGTTCATGCGGCGGGCTCACGGCATCGGCGCCGATCAGCGTCAGCTGCCCGGCGGTGGGTTTCTCGATCAGCGCGACCATGCGCGCGAGCGTCGACTTGCCGCAGCCCGATTCGCCCACCACCGCGAGCGTGCGGCCGCGTTCGAGGCGGAACGAGATGTCGCCCACGGCGCGCAGCTGCGCCGGCGCGCGGAACAGCCCGCGCCGCACGGCGTAGGTGCGCTGCAGGTTGCGCGCTTCGGCGACGATCTCCGGCGGCGAGGCGTCGCTCATGGCAGCACCTCCGCGATGGCCGCGCGCGGCGGGTCGTGCGCGATGGCTTCGGCGCGACCCGGCTCGCCGAGCGGAAAGTGGCAGCGCACCTCGGCGCCCTGCCACGCACGCAGCGCCGGTCGCACCTGGCAGGCGCGCTCGGTGACGTAGCCACAGCGCGGCGCGAACAGGCAGCCCGCGGGCCGGTCGTGCACGCCGGGCACCACGCCGCTGATGGTGGCGAGCCGGCCCTCGGGCGCGGCGCGCTCGGGCAGCGCCGCGAGCAGCGCCTCGGTGTAGGGATGCTGCGGCGATGCGAACAGGCGGTCGACGCGCTGGTGCTCCATCACCTGCCCCGCGTACATCACGGCGATGCGCTGCGCCATCTCGCTGACCACGCCCATGTTGTGCGTGATGAGCACCAGCGCCATGCCGCGCTCCTTCTGCAGGTCGCGCAGCAGGTCGAGGATCTGCGCCTGGATGGTCACGTCGAGCGCGGTGGTCGGCTCGTCGGCGATCAACAGGCGCGGGTTGCAGGCGATGGCCATCGCGATCATCACGCGCTGGTTCATGCCGCCCGAGAGCTGGTGCGGATAGCTGCCCAGGCGCGACGAGGCGGCGGGGATGCCCACCTGCTCGAGCAGCTCGGTGGCGCGTTTCTTCGCTTCGCGCTTGTCGAGCTTCAGGTGCAGGCGCAGCGTCTCCATCAGCTGGAAACCGATGGTGAAGCAGGGGTTGAGGCTGGTGGTCGGCTCCTGGAAGATCATCGCGACCTCCTTGCCGACCAGCGTGCGGCGCGCCTTGTCGGAGATGCCGAGCAAGTCCTTGCCCGCAAAGCGCATGTGGTCCGCGCGCACGCGGCCCGGAAAGCCGACGAGTCCCATGAGCGCCATCATCGTGACGCTCTTGCCCGAGCCCGACTCGCCGACGATGCCGAGCACCTCGCCCTCTTCGAGCGTGAGGCTCACGCCGTCGACGGCGTGCAGCACGCCGCCCTGCGTGGGGAACTCGACGTGCAGGTCCTTGATGTCCAGCAAAGGCATCTGTGCTCTCCTTTGCTTCAGCGTTTGAGCTTCGGGTCGAGCGCATCGCGCAGCCCGTCGCCCAGCAGGTTGAAGGCCAGCACGGCCGCAAGGATGGCGAGCCCTGGAAAGGTCACGACCCACCACGCGCGCAGCACGAACTCGCGCGCGTCGGCCAGCATCGTTCCCCATTCAGGCGACGGCGGCTGTGCGCCCAAGCCGATGAAGCCGAGCGCCGCCGCGTCGAGGATGGCGGTCGAGACGCCCAGCGAGGCCTGCACGATCAGCGGCGCCGAACAGTTGGGCAGCACCTCGCGGAACATCAGGCGCAGCGTGCTGGCGCCGCTCACGCGCGCCGCGGTCACGTAGTCGCGCGAGACCTCGGCGATGACCGTGGCGCGCGTGATGCGCACGTAGTGCGGCAGCACCACGATGGCCACCGCGAGCATGGCGTTGACGAGCCCCGGCCCGAGGATCGCGACGATCACGATGGCCATCAGCAGGCTGGGCATCGTGAGGATGATGTCCATCATCCGCATGATCGCGATCTCCAGCGCGCCGCGGAAGAATCCGGCGACGAGCCCGAGCACCACGCCCACCACCACCGACAGCGCCACCACCGCGACGCCGATCGACAGCGACAGCCGCGCGCCGTGCATGAGCCGCGACAGGATGTCGCGCCCGATGGCGTCCGTGCCCAGCAGGTAGGTCCACGAGCCGCCCTCCTGCCAGGCCGGCGGCTTGAGGAACGCGGCGGCGTTCGTTTCGTTCGGCGCATGCGGCGCGATCCACGGCGCGAACAGCGCCACCAGCAGCAGCACCACGATGGTGACGAGGCCGATGACCGCGCCCCGGTTCGCCGAGAAGGCGGTCCAGAACTCGCGCCAGGGACCGGGAGGCGCCGAGGCCTGCGAGCCGGGGGGAACTGCGTGGGTGTTGCTCGTCATCGACTCAGTGCCTGATCCGCGGGTTGATGACGCCGTAGGCGATGTCCACCAGCAGGTTGAGCAGCATCACGATGCCGCCCAGCAGCAGCATGCCGCCCTGCAGCACCGGGTAGTCGCGCCGGCCGATGGCCTCGATGAGCCACTTGCCGACACCGGGCCACGAGAAGATGGTCTCGGTGAGGATCGCGCCGGTGAAGAGCACGCCGATCTGCAGGCCGATCACCGTGACGACCGGGATCAGCGCGTTGCGCAGCGCATGCAGGCCCACCACGCGAAAGCGCGACAGGCCCTTGGCGCGCGCGGTGCGGATGTAGTCCTCGCCCAGCACCTCGAGCATGGCCGAGCGCGTCATGCGCGCAATGACGGCCAGCGGCACGGTGCCCAGCACGATGGCCGGAAGAATGAGGTGGTGCAGCGCCGACCAGAAGGCCTCGGTCTCGCCGGCGCGCAGCGCGTCGATCAGCAGGAAGCCGGTCTGCGGCTCGACGAAGTACTGCACCGAGATGCGGCCCGACACCGGCGTCCATCCCAGCTGCACCGAGAAGAACAGGATGAGCAGCAGGCCCCACCAGAAGATCGGCATCGAGTAGCCGGTGAGCGACGTGGCCATCACGCCGTGGTCGAAGATGGAGTTGCGCCGCACCGCCGCGAGGATGCCGGCCGGCAGCCCGAGCAGCAGCGCGAAGAGAATCGCGCACACGCCGAGCTCGACGGTGGCCGGAAAGAGCGCGAGGAACTCGCTCATCACCGTGTCCTGCGTGATGAGCGACTTGCCCAGGTCGCCCTGCAGCACGCGGCCAATGTAGATGCCGTATTGCACGAGCAGGGGCTTGTCCAGGCCCATGGCGGTGCGCAGCTCGGCATGGCGCGCGGGGTCGATCCCGCGCTCGCCGGCCATCGTCTCGATGGGGTCACCCGGCACCAGCCGGATGAGAAAGAAGGCCAGCAGCGTCATGCCGATGAAGGTCGGCACGAGCAAGCCTAGGCGGACATAGATGAATCTGAGCATCGACCCGCGAATATGCAAGATCGATGCCCCGGCCCCACCCGGGCGGAACCCTTACTACTTCTTGCTATCCCGCAGTTCGCGCCGCAGGATCTTGCCCACCGGGGTCTTGGGCATGTCGGTGCGGAACTCGATCACGCGCGGCTGCTTGTAGCCCGTGAGGTTGGCGCGGCAGTACTCGCGCACCTGCGCTTCGGTGAGCGACTCGTCCTTCTTGACGATGACGAGCTTCACGGCCTCGCCGGTCTTGTCGTCGGGCACGCCCACCGCAGCGCATTCGAGCACGCCGGGCAGCATCGCCACCACGTCCTCGATCTCGTTCGGGTACACGTTGAAGCCCGACACCAGGATCATGTCCTTCTTGCGGTCGACCACCTTGAAGTAGCCGCGCTCGTCGACCACGCCGATGTCGCCGCTCTTGAAGTAGCCGTCGGGCGTCATGACCTTGGCGGTCTCGTCGGGGCGCTGCCAGTAGCCGGCCATGACCTGCGGGCCCTTGATGGCGATCTCGCCGCGCTCGCCGGTGGGCACTTCGTTGCCGTCGTCGTCCAGCAGCTTGAGCCAGGTGCTCGGCAGCGGCAGGCCGATGGTGCCGGTGTAGGCCGTGCTGTTGGTCGGGTTGCAGGTGGTCGAGGGCGAGGTTTCCGAGAGGCCGTAGCCTTCGCAGATGGGGCAGCCGGTTTTCTCGAGCCAGAGCTTGGCCACCGCGGCCTGCACCGCCATGCCGCCGCCGACCGAGACCTTCAGGTTCTTCCAGTTGACGGTGTTGAAGTCGGGGTGGTTCGCCAGCCCGTTGAACAGCGTGTTGACGGCCGGGAAGCTGTGGATGGTGTGCTTGGACAGTTCCTTGAGCACGCCGGGAATGTCGCGCGGGTTCGGGATCAGGATCAGCTTGCCGCCCGTGCGCATGCTCAGCATCATGCCGACCGTGAACGCGAAGATGTGATACAGCGGCAGCGCGCACACGCTGGTGGGCTGCTCGTTGGCCGGCACCTTGGCCATAACGGGCTCGTTCCAGGCTTCGGACTGCAGCACGTTGGCGATCACGTTGCGATGCAGCAGCACCGCGCCCTTGGACACGCCGGTGGTGCCACCGGTGTACTGCAGCACGGCCACGTCGTCGGGGCCGGTGGCCACGGGCTTGAGCGAACCGCCCGCGCCCTTGTCGAGCGCGTCGTTGAAGCGCACCGCGCCCGGCAGGCTGAAGTGCGGCACCAGCTTCTTGACGTTGCGCACCACGTAGTTGACCAGCGCGCCCTTCAGGAAGCCGAGCCGGTCGCCCATGGAGGCCAGCACGATGTGCTTGATCGGCGTGCTCGCGATGCACTGCTGCAGCGTGGTGCCGAAGTTCTCCATGATGACGATCGCCTTGGCGCCCGAGTCCTTGAGCTGGTGCTCGAGTTCGCGCGGCGTGTACAGCGGGTTCACGTTCACCAGGATCAGGCCGGCACGCAGGATGGCCGCCACCGCGATCGGGTACTGCGGGCAGTTGGGCATCATCGCGGCGACGCGGTCGCCCTTCACGAGGCCCAGGCCCTGCAGGTAGGCCGCGAAGGCCTTGCTGAGCTTGTCGGTCTCGCCGTAGCTCACGTCCTTGCCCATGAAGCTGTAGGCCGTGCGGTCGGCGTACTTGGTGAAGCTCTCCTCCATGAGCGCCACCAGCGACGGGTAGTGCGACGCGTCGATGTCGGCGGGCACGCCTTGCGGGTAGCTGCTGAGCCAGGGGCGTTCGGTCATGGATGTGTCTCCTCGGAGTCGGATGAGTTTTTAAAAACGAAAACGGCGCACGTGAGGCGCCGCGACGATCAGGCCCGCATCGCGGGCACGGACCTTCGGCCTATTCGATGGCCTTGCCCATATCTTCCACTACTTTTTTCGCATCGCCAAAGACCATCATGGTCTTGTCCATGTAGAAGAGCTCGTTGTCCAGGCCCGCGTAACCGGCGGCCATGGAGCGCTTGTTCACGATGACGGTCTTGGCCTTGTAGGCTTCCAGGATCGGCATGCCGTAGATCGGCGTGCCCTTGGTGAGCGCGGCCGGATTCACCACGTCGTTGGCACCCAGGATGATCGCCACGTCGGCCTGCGCGAACTCGCCATTGATGTCCTCCATCTCGAACACCTGGTCGTAGGGCACCTCGGCCTCGGCCAGCAGCACGTTCATGTGGCCCGGCATGCGGCCGGCCACGGGGTGGATGGCGTACTTCACCTTGACGCCCTTGTGCGTGAGCTTCTCGGCCAGTTCGTTCACGGCGTGCTGGGCGCGCGCCACGGCCAGGCCGTAGCCCGGCACGATGATCACCGTCTCGGCGTTGGACAGCATGTAGGCCGCGTCGTCGGCGCTGCCGCTCTTCACGGGGCGCTGTTCCTTCGCGCCATCGGTGGCGGTGGTTGCCTCGCCGCCGAAGCCGCCCAGGATCACGTTGAAGAACGAGCGGTTCATGGCCTTGCACATGATGTAGCTCAGGATCGCACCCGAAGAGCCCACCAGCGAACCGGCCACGATCAGCATCGCGTTGTTCAGGCTGAAGCCGATGCCGGCCGCCGCCCAGCCCGAGTAGCTGTTGAGCATCGACACCACCACCGGCATGTCGGCGCCGCCGATCGGGATGATGATGAGCACGCCCATCACGAAGGCCAGCGCCAGCATCGCGAAGAACGCCGGCCAGCTTTCGGTGGCCACGAACACCAGGCCCAGGGCGATGGTCGCCAGGCCCAGCACCAGGTTCAGCATGTGCTGGCCCGAGAACTGCACCGGCGCGCCCTGGAACAGACGGAACTTGTACTTGCCCGAGAGCTTGCCGAAGGCGATGACCGAGCCGCTGAAGGTGATGGCGCCGATGGCCGCACCCAGGAACAGCTCGAGCCGGTTGCCGTAGGGAATGGCATGACGCACGAAGCCCTCGAAGAGGACCGCGCCATCGGGCGTGCGCGCACCGACGACCGCCGCCACGGGCGCAGCGGTGATGCCGAAGGCCCAGGGCTCGGCCACCGCGGCCACGCCGATGAACACCGCGGCCAGGCCGATCATGCTGTGCATGAAGGCGACCAGCTCGGGCATCTTGGTCATCTCGACCTTGTTGGCCATGAACGCGCCCAGGCCGCCACCGACCACGACGGCGGCCAGCACCCAGGCGATGCCGGTGGTGAAGTCGACGTTGAGGGCGCGCGCCTGTCCGTGGACGAGTGCGATGGTGGTCAGCACGGCGATCGCCATGCCGGTCATGCCGAAGATGTTGCCGCGGATCGAGGTGGTGGGATGGGACAGGCCCTTCAGGGCCTGGATGAAGCAGACGCTGGCAACGAGGTACAGCAGCGTGACGAGGTTCATGCTCACTTGGCGGCTCCCTCTGCAGCCTTCGGGGCGGCCTTCTTGTCCTTCTTCTTGAACATCTCGAGCATCCGGCGCGTGACCAGGAAGCCGCCGAAGACGTTCACCGCGGCCAGCGCCACGGCGAGCACGCCCATGGTCTTGCCCAGCGGCGTGGTGGTGAGCGCGGCGGCCAGCATGGCGCCCACGATCACGATGGCCGAGATGGCGTTGGTCACCGCCATGAGCGGCGTGTGCAGCGCGGGCGTGACGGTCCAGACCACGTGGTAGCCGACGTAGATGGCCAGCACGAAGATGGTCAGGTTGATGACGGTGTGCGAAACGATTTCCATGGTGTTGTGTTCTCCTCGTTCGGTCTTTCGTGCCCTGTCAGAGCTTCTTGACTTCGTTGATGCGGTTGGCATCGCCAAGCAGCACCACCTTGGGCTTGTAGTCGGCGGCTTCGGCCTCGGTCATGGGGGCGTAGGTGCAGATGATGAGCAGGTCGCCCACATGCGCCTTGCGCGCCGCCGCGCCGTTGAGCGAGATGGCGCCCGAACCGCGCGCCGCCTTGATGATGTAGGTCGAGAAGCGCTCGCCGTTGTTGACGTTGTACAGCTCGATCTTTTCGTACTCGCGCATGTCGGCCGCGTCGAGCAGGTCCTCGTCGATGCCGCACGAGCCTTCGTAGTGCAGGTCGGCTTCGGTCACGGTGGCGCGATGCAGCTTCGCGCGGAGCATGGTGCGGTTCATGGAAGGCAGCCTGCTCTTACTTGCGCGTGACCTGGCCGTCCTGCGTGACGCGGCAGGCAGCGACGATGTCGTCCTCGAGGTCGATCTTGAGCGCGCCTTCCTTCGTGACGACGAGCTTGAGGAAGTCGAGCACGTTGCGCGCATAGAGCGCCGACGCGTCGGCGGCCACCAGCGCCGCGAGGTTGGTCTCGCCGACGATGGTCACGCCATGCTTGACCACGGTCTTGTCGGCCTCCGACAGCGGGCAGTTGCCGCCGATGCCGTCGGCGCCCTTGCCGGCCGCGATGTCGACGATCACCGAGCCCGGCTTCATCGACTTGACCATGTCCTCGGTGACGAGGGTGGGCGCGGCGCGGCCCGGGATGAGCGCGGTGCTGATGACCACGTCGGCCAGCGCGACGCGCTTGGCGACCTCGGCCTGCTGGCGCGTGAGCCAGCTGGCGGGCATCGGGCGGGCGTAGCCGCCGACGCCTTCGGCCGCGTCTTTCTCTTCCTGCGTCTCGTAAGGCACGTCGATGAACTTGCCGCCCAGCGACTCGATCTGTTCCTTGACGCTCGGACGCACGTCCGAGGCCTCGATCACGGCGCCCAGGCGCTTGGCCGTGGCAATGGCCTGCAGGCCGGCCACGCCGACGCCCAGGATGACGACGCGCGCGGCCTTCACGGTGCCGGCGGCGGTCATCAGCATGGGGAAGAAGCGCTGGTACCTGTCGGCCGCGATCATCACGGCCTTGTAGCCGGCGATGTTGGCCTGCGAGCTGAGCACATCCATGCTCTGGGCGCGCGTGGTGCGCGGCGCGGCTTCGAGCGCGAAGCCCGTGACGCCCGCGGCGGCCAGGCGCTGCAGGCCGGCCGCGTCGAAAGGATTGAGCATGCCGATGACGACCGCGCCGGCCTTCAGCTGCGCCGCCTCGGCGTCGCTGGGCGTGCGCACCTTGAGCACCATGTCGGCGGAGAGCGCCCCGGCCGCATCGGTGATCTCGGCGCCTGCCGTCTGGTACGCCGCGTCGGTGACGCTGGCTGCAATGCCGGCACCGGCCTGCACACGCACGGTATGCCCGGAGGCCACCAGTTTCTTCACCGTTTCGGGTGTAACGGCCACTCGGGTTTCGCCAGCCGCTGTCTCGGCAGGCACGCCTATCAACATAGAGTTCTCCTCAGGGGGAAGGGGCAGCACGGATTGCGGGCAGAGCTTACAGCAAGATTACAAGCGCACCTGTCGCCAGAATGCCGCGTTCTTTTTGCTGCTCAACGCCCGCAGGCACTGCACATGTAGCTATTTAATTGATAGCAAATTGGCGGCCGGTCCGACCCCGGGGGAAACACGGGTGACCGCCGCAGAAGCGCTTGTGGCGCCTTCGCTCGCTCTGGTTCTAGATTGCAATCAACTAACACCAATTGGATTCAATTAGCAATTGAACCACATACATAAAATCAATTTGCGTGAATTAATAGCAATTCACAGCAATGATTTCAGACGCAGATAGATACACTTCGATTCATATTGCGGACACATAGAGGTCCACACAGGGCGGAACAAGGGAATGGAATGCGCATTGCAGTACTCGACACCGAGCCGGACCAACTCCGGTTGATCAACCAATCCATGGCGAGCCTCGGTCACGAGTGCCACACGTACGCCGCCGGCAAGGCGCTGCTGCACGCCATGCGCCGCGAGACCTTCGACCTGCTGGTCCTCGACTGGCGCCTGCCGGACATGAACGGCCCGGACGTCGTCAAGACGATCCGGCAGGACTACAAGAGCCGCATGCCGATCCTGTTCGTGACCGAGCACCACGACGACAGCGACATGGTCGAAGGCCTCAATGTCGGTGCCGACGACTTCATGGCCAAGCCGCTGCGCCCGATCGAGTTCGAAGCCCGCATCAATGCGCTGCTGCGCCGCGCCTACCCCTCGCGCAACGAACCCGAAATGGTGTTCGGCCCGTACCACTTCTTTCCGCCCTCGCGCACCATCCGGGTCCACGGCGAGCTGGTCGAACTGAAGAACCGCGAATACGAACTCGCGCTCTTCCTGTTCCAGAACCTGGGGCGCCTGCTCTCGCGCGAGCATCTGCACGAGGCGGTCTGGGGGCTGGGGGTCGAGGCGCTGTCGCGTTCGCTCGACACCCACGTGTCGCGCCTGCGCACCAAGCTCGAGTTGCGTCCGTCGAACGGCTTCCTGCTGCTGGCGGTGTACGGCCTGGGCTACCGGCTGGAAACCATCGAGGTCGACACACGGCCCGCCGCTGCAGCTTCCAACGCTCGCTGAGCGCACGCCCCGGCAGGCCGGGCGGGGAACCCCTCCTCCCCGTCGGCCTCCAACTTGTTCCGTCCGAACAAGTGCCCTTCCCCATGCCCCGGCTCCTCCTGGCCGCGCTGCTCCTGCTGTGCAGCGGTCTGTTCCCCGCCCTCGCTGAAGACGTCGAGGCCAGCGACATGGTGCGCGGCGGCCTGCAGGCGATCCAGATGATCGACCGCGACCAGGCCGGCGAGCTGTGGGACGGCGCCACGCCCGCCACCCGCAAGCGCATCACCCGCACCGACTTCGCCAGCAAGGTGGCCAAGAGCCGCGCCCCGCTCGGCGGGCCGCAGCAGCGCACCTGGGTGGCCGTGCACCGGCAGGTCGTGACCGACCCGGACGCCGATGCGGCCGGCCAGTACGTCAGCGTCGAGTACGAGACCCGCTTCGGCAACACGCCCGAGCGCACGTTGCGCGAACGGGTGAGCTTCCGGCTCGACGCCGACCGCATCTGGCGCTTCAGCGGCTATGTCGTGCGATAGCCGAGATGCCGATAGACTCGCGCCCACAATGCCCACACGCTGGAAACCCAATGTCACCGTGGCCGCGGTGATCGAGCAAGACGGCCGCTTCCTGCTCGTCGAAGAGCAGACCGACGACGGCCTGAAGCTCAACAACCCCGCCGGCCACCTCGACCCCGGCGAGTCGCCCGAGGACGGCTGCATCCGCGAAACGCTCGAGGAAACGGCCCACGCCTTCACGCCGACCGCGCTGCTCGGCGTGTACATGGCGCGCTCGGCCGAGCAACCCGACGTGACCTACATGCGCTTTGCCTTCACCGGCGAACTGGGCGCGCGCGAGGAAGGTCGTGCGCTCGACGAAGGCATCGTGCGCACGCTGTGGATGAGCGTGGACGAGATCCGCGCCAGCGTGGCGCGCCATCGCAGCCCGCTGCTGCTGCGCTGCGTCGAGGACTACCTCGCCGGCAAGCGCCACCCGCTCGCGCTGATCCACACCGAAGACAGCGTGCGGCAGCCCCGCTGAGGCCTGTTCAGACGATGACGCCGCCCCCGAGGCAGCGTTCGCCGTCGTACAGCACGGCCGACTGCCCCGGCGTGACCGCCCATTGCGGCGCACCGAAGCGCAGGCTGAAGGCGCCGTTGGCACCCTCGCCCAGTTCGCAGGCCGCATCGGCCTGCCGGTAGCGCGCCTTCGAACCGTAGGCGCCCGCGGTGGGCGCCTCGCCGGCGACCCAGCTCGCGTCGTCGGCCTTCAGTTCGGACGACAGCAGCCACGGATGGTCGTGCCCCTGCACCACCCACAGCGTGTTCTTCTCGACGTCCTTGCGCGCGACGAACCAGGGCGAATGGTCGCCCGCGCCGCGCTGTGCGCCCTTCTCCTTCACGCCGCCGATGCCCAGCCCCTGGCGCTGGCCCAGCGTGTAGAAGCTCAGGCCCTGGTGCTCGCCGAGCTTGCGGCCGCGGTCGTCCTTGATCGGGCCCGGCTCCTTGGAGATGTAGCGGTTCAGGAAGTCGCGGAACGGCCGCTCGCCGATGAAGCAGATGCCGGTCGAGTCCTTCTTCTTCGCGTTGGGCAGGCCGATTTCTTCCGCGATGCGGCGCACCTCGGTCTTGTGCAGCTCGCCGACCGGGAACAGCGTCTTCGACAGCTGCGCCTGGTTCAGGCGGTGCAGGAAGTAGCTCTGGTCCTTCGAGTTGTCGAGCCCCTTGAGCAGTTCGTGCCGGCCCGTGGCCTCGTTCAGGCGCACGCGCGCATAGTGGCCGGTGGCGATCTTCTCGGCGCCCAGCCGCATGGCGTGGTCGAGAAAGGCCTTGAACTTGATCTCGGCGTTGCACAGCACGTCGGGATTGGGCGTGCGGCCGGCCTTGTACTCGCGCAGGAACTCGGCGAAGACGCGGTCCTTGTAGTCGGCGGCGAAGTTGACGTGCTCGATCTCGATGCCCAGCACGTCGGCCACGCTGGCGGCGTCGATGAAGTCGATGTTCGACGAGCAGTATTCGCTGTCGTCGTCGTCTTCCCAGTTCTTCATGAAGATGCCGACCACCTCGTGCCCCTGCTGCTTGAGCAGGTGCGCGGTGACCGCGGAGTCCACCCCGCCGCTCAGCCCGACCACGATCCGTTGTTTTGCCATAAGCCCGCCATTGTCCCAGCCCGGCGACAGGGGCATCCGGCGTGTGGGAAATCGGGAAAACCCGTGTCGCCGGCTTGTCAGCCGCCACTCCACGATGCGAAAGGCCGGCGCTACAGTGCCCCGAAACACAGCGGAGACAACACGCATGGCGACCCCTTCCCTCTCTGGCGACCCCACCCCCTGGACGCGCAACTACCCGCCCGGCATGCGCTGGGACGCCGACCTGCCGGTCAAGCCTGTGCAGCAGATGCTCGACGAAGCGGTCGCGCGCTGGCCCGGCCATTCGGCCGTGGAGTTCATGGGCCAGGTCCTCACCTACGCCCAGCTCGGCGCGGCGGTCGACCGCGCCGCCAAGGGCCTGCAGGACCTGGGCGTGAAGCCGGGCGTGCATGTCGGCCTCTACCTGCCGAACACGCCGCACTACCCCATCGCATTCTTCGCCGTGCTCAAGGCCGGCGGCACGGTGGTGAACTACTCGCCGCTGGACGCCGAGCGCGTGCTGGCCCACAAGATCGAGGACAGCCGCACCGACATCCTCGTCACGCTTGACCTCGTGAACCTCTACCCGCTGATGGCGCGCCTGCTCGACAGCTCGCGCCTGAAGACGCTGGTGGTCGGCAGCCTCGGCGACTACGGCGCGGCGGGCGACAAGGTGCAGGCGCAGCTGCAGGCCGCCGGCCAGATCGCACCGGTGCCCACCGACGACCGCCACGTGCGCTTCACCGATCTGCTCCAGAGCGAAGGCACGCACCAGACCTACCCGCTGGGCGACCTCGCCGAAGAGATCGTCGTGCTGCAGTACACCGGCGGCACCACCGGCCTGCCCAAGGGCGCGATGCTCACGCACGCCAACCTCACGTCGGCCTCGGCGCAGTACTACGAGTCGACGCGCGGCGAGCCGCCGATCCTCGACGAAGGCAAGGAGCGTTTCCTGGTCGTGCTGCCGCTGTTCCACATCTTCGCGCTCAGCGCCGCGATGCTGCTGGGCGTGCGCCTGGGCGCGGCGCTGGTGCTGCACACGCGCTTCGATGTCGACGCGGTGATGAACGAACTCGCGGCCAGCAAGATCAGCGTGTTCCCCGGCGTGCCGACCATGTACACCGCCATCCTTTCGCACCCCAAGGCCAAAGAGATGGACCTGCGCTCGCTGAAGTTCTGCGGCTCGGGCGGCGCGCCGCTGCCGGTGGAAGTGGAACAACGCTTCTTCGAACTCACCGGCTGCCACCTCAACGAAGGCTGGGGAATGACCGAGACCTCGCCCGTGGGCACCTTCACGCCCGCGCGCGGCGTGCGCAAGGCCGGCTCGTGCGGCATGCCGCTGCCGCGCGTGCGCATCAAGCTCGTGAGCCTGGACGATCCGACGAAAGACGTGACCGCGTTCGGCGAGCCCGGCGAGCTGTGCGTGCAGGGCCCGAACGTCATGAAGGGCTACTGGAACAACCCAAAGGCCACCGCCGAATCAATGACGGCCGACGGCTATTTCCGCAGCGGCGACGTCGCGAAGATGGATGCCGACGGCTACCTGTACATCGTCGACCGCACCAAGGACATGCTGCTGTGTGGCGGCTACAACGTGTACCCGCGCGTGCTCGAGGAGGCGGTGTACGAACACCCGTCGGTGGCCGAGGTCTGCGTGATCGGCGTGCCCGACGAGTACCGCGGCCAGTCGCCGAAGGCCTTCGTGAAACTGAAGGACGGCGCGGACGAACTCACGCTCGACGCGCTCAAAAGCTTCCTGAAGAACCGCCTAGGCAAGCACGAGATGATCGGCGCGCTCGAAATCCGCGCCGAGTTGCCCAAGACCGCCGTGGGCAAGCTCTCGAAGAAGGACCTCGTGGACGAGGAAGCCCGCAAGCGGGCCTAGGCTTTACGGCTTCTTCTGGCCGAAGGCCTCGGCCAGCAGCTCGTACGAGCGCAGCCGGGCCGCGTGGTCGAACACCTGCGAGGTGATCATGAGTTCGTCGGCGCCGGTGCGCGCCACGAACGCTTCCACGCCCTGCTTCACGGTCTCGACCGAACCCACCGCGGAGCACGACAGCACCGAGTCGAGCAGCGCGTTCTCGGCCGGGCCGACCTTCTGGCGGTAGTTCTCCACCGGAGGCGGCAGGCGTCCCGGGCGGCCGCTGCGCAGGTTCACGAAGGCCTGCTGCCACGAGGTGGCGCGGAACTCGGCCTCGGCGTCGGTGTCGGCCGCGAACACGTTGAAGCCCAGCATCACGTAGGGCTTGCTCAGCTGCGCCGAGGGCTTGAAGGTCTCGCGGTAGATCTGGATGGCCTGCATGATCTGCTGCGGCGCGAAGTGCGAGGCAAAGGCATACGGCAGGCCCAGGTGCGCCGCCAGCTGCGCGCCGAAGGTGCTCGAGCCCAGGATCCACACCGGCACCTCGAGCCCCGCGCCGGGCACGGCGCGCACGGCCTGCTGCGGGTTCTTCGACATGAAGTCCATGAGCTCCATCACGTCCTGCGGGAACTGGTCGGCGTCCGACTCCAGGTTGCGCCGCAGGGCGCGCGCGGTGCGCTGGTCGGAGCCGGGCGCGCGGCCCAGGCCCAGATCGATGCGCCCCGGGTACAGCGACTCCAGCGTACCGAACTGCTCGGCGATCACCAGCGGCGAGTGGTTGGGCAGCATCACGCCGCCGGCGCCGATGCGGATGGTGGAGGTGCCCGCGCCCACGTGCGACAGCAGCACGGCCGTGGCCGCGCTCGCGATGCCCGGCATGCCGTGGTGCTCGGCCAGCCAGTAGCGCGTGTAGCCCAGCTTCTCGCCGTGCTGCGCCAGCGACAGCGAGTTGCGGAACGACTGCGCGGCATCGCTGCCTTCGGTGATCGGGGAAAGGTCGAGGATCGAAAGCGGAATCATGGCGCGATCATGGCGCGAACCGCCCGATGCCGTCACGCGCGGGGCTATTCGGTTTGGTATAGCGTCGCGACGCTCGCGAAATCGCGCCCGTGCTGCGTCACGTGGACCTGGAAGGGCACGCTCTCGCCCGGCGCGATGGCCGGCAGGTTCTCGATCAGCTTGAAGCCGGTCAGCTGGTCGTTGCGGTCGCGCAGGCTGACCCACAGCCGCACCTTGGCCGCGATGGCCGTGCCGGGGTTCTTCACCGTGCCCGTGACCTCCACGCTCTTGTAGGTGAAGCGCTGGCTGAAGTTGAGCAGCACGCTGCCGGTGCCGGCCTGGGTGCCCGTCACCTGCACCTCCAGCGGCTTGCGCGGGCCGGGCAGCGCGGCGCGGCGCATCGGCTTCCACTCGGCGCGGGTCTGCGTGATGCGGTCCACGGCCTTGGGCTCCAGCAGGATCGGAAAGCGCTCGCCCGGGTACAGGGAGGCCAGCGCATCGAGGCGCGTGGTGCCGTCGGCCGTGCTGCCGCCGAAGCGCGAGATCACGGCGCCGGGCGCAATGACGATGGCGTCGGCGCTGCGGTTCACCAGCTCGGTCATGAACAGCGGCCGCTGGATCGTGCTGCGCCCCGCCACCAGCGGCAGCAGTTCGAGCTGCCGCGGGTCGAAGCGCTCGCTGTCGTCGGCCAGCAGGTCTTCGGTGCCCAGCCGCAGGTCGGGGTGGAAGGCCTCCGGCGCGCCGGTCGTGCGGATCACGCGGTCGACGCTCAGCACCGTGGTGCGCGCGCCCGAGGGCGTGACGGTGCGGTAGCCGATGCGGTAGTCCCAGGCCGCGATGGCGGCGCCGCGGCCGAAGCGGCTGAGATCGACATCGATCGCCGTGCGTGCGCCGGGCGCCAGCTCGGACCCCGGCGCATGGCCGCGCCCGACGCCGATCACCTGGCCCGCGTCGTCGTACAGCGTGACCAGCGCCTCGATGCTGCCGAACGCCGGCGCACCCGCGGCGCCCGCATGCACGAGGCGCCCGACCAGGCGCACGCGCTCGCCCTGCTGCACCAGCCGCACGCGCGAGAACGCCAGGCGCGGCCCTTCGGCAGCGCTGCGGGGTTCGGACAGCTTCTCGACCGTCACGTCCTGCCGCGTGACGTTCTGGCCCGAGGGCAGGTCGACCAGCACGGGCGCGGACTCGCCGGGCATCAGCACATCGATCGGCAGGGATTCGCTGCGCTCGTTCAGCCGCGTGTCGCCGTCGTGGAACACCACCTTCAGGCTGGGCCGCTCGAGCGGCCGGCCGGTCTCGTTGCGCGCCAGCACCAACAGCTTCGGCCGCTCGCCGACCAGCACCTGGCGCGGCTCGGAGAGCTTCAGGCCGTCGGTCGCGATGGTGCGATCGACGATCGCGCGCGCCACCGAAGGCGTATCGCTGCGTTGGCCCGAACCGAACAGCAGCATCGCGACCTGGACGGCCACCGCCACGCCGAGAAAGCCGATCACGACGAAGCCGACCGTGCGCAGCATCTGCTTCTGGCGCAGCGCCTGTTCGGCCGCGATCTGCTGGCCGGCGTGGTGCTTGACCTGCTGCAGCACGCGCTCGAGGCGGTCGGACACGTCGTCTTCCACCAGCGACATCGAGCCGCAGTGCGAACAGGTGTATTCGTTCAGGCCGGTGCGGCGCAGCGCGCTGCTGCCGCACTCGCCGCATTTGAGGGTCTGCAGGTCGATGCTCATGTCTTTTCTTTTGTCCCTTACCAGCCGAACACGTCGACGATGCCTTCGGCCGCCGCGGCGCTCCCCAGCAGCGGCACGAGGCGCTCGACCAGGCGCGCGCGGTGCACCGGGTCGACCTCGCAGTCGTCCTCGTCGGTGAAGATGGCGTCGCCCGCTTCGTCCCACACCTGGCCGATGGTGCCCAGGCAGGCGGCCATCTCGAAGATGTCGGCAAAGAGCGGTTCGTCTTCCTCCCAGGCGCCCGTGCCGTGCATCGCGAACTGGATCGCGCCGGTGCGCAGGTCGAAGATGAACGGATCGGCGCCCTGGTCGGCCACCACCAGCCAATGGTCGGGCCAGTCGGCAATGCGCTCGCCGGTGATGCCGTGCCAGCGGTAGCCGGCCTGCAACTGCCACAGGCGCGAGAGCGCGGGAATGCTGAACGGGTTGCCGGTGGTCGGCACCGTGAGGCCCGCGTAGCCCACGCGCTCGTTGACCCACTCGCCGAGCGGGCCGACCTGTTCGTAGAAGGTGGCGAGGGCGGCGGGCAGCGCCAGCTCGCCGTGCCAGTGCTCGGCGGCGGATTGCGGCGCCAGCGCGCCATGGGAAGCCAGGGCCGCGCGGGCCTGTTCGATCGATGCCACGGGGGTTGTTCTCCGTTCAGGTCAGGCGGACGGCCTGCTGCAAGGCGGTGCGCAGTGCGTCGATGTCGCCGGGTGCGACCTCGTGCACACCTGGCACACCGGCCAGGCCGCAGGCCGTCGATGCCACCACGGGCACGCCGGCCGCCACGGCGCGCAGCAATGCGCGCGGGGCGTGCTCGACGTGCGCGGGCAGCACGACAACGCTCGCACCGGCCAGCCAGTCGCCTTGCCAGTTCATGTGTTGAATGTGTTCGATGCCCTGCCAGAGCCGCGCGTCGTCCGAGGGTGCGCCCAGCACGCGCAGGCGGCACGGCCAGCCTTGCAGCGCGGCAGCAAGTTCACGCGCGCCCTTGCGCGCCAGTGCGCTGGCGGCGAACACGACGAGCGGTGGTTCTTCGCGCTTGCTGTGCGCGACCTTCATCTGCGGCAACGCCCAGTCGAGCCGCTGCAGCGTGGCCTGCGGCGCGTACGTCGCCATGGCCTGTGCCACCCCTGCATGCGGCGTGACGACGACCGCCGCACGCGCGAGCGCCAGGGCCTCGTCGCGCACCAGCGATGCATCGGCGCGGAAGTCGCGCAAGGTGGCGTCGCCGGGCCAGCGCTGCGATGCGGCATCGAGCTTCTTTTCAATGTCGGCCATCGGCAAGGCACTGGCCAGCGCGGTGAGGCGGCGCCCGTCGAGCGCACCGAGGCGCTGCAGGTGCGGCAGCAGCGACTGCTCGACCACCAGGTGCGTGTGCGCAGGCGCCAGCCGCGCGGCAAAGGTCTGCGCGAGCCAGCGCTGGCCGTCGATCAGGCTGGCCTGGCGCCGACCCGCCTGCCGCGCCCAGAGCCGCTGCCAGACGGCGCGGCGCAGGCTCGCGGCCCACGCTGTGGTCACCGCTGCGTTCGTCGCAGGCTCGCGATGCCAACCAACGGAAGGCACGCGCCAGAACGCGAGCCGCAGCGGCACGGGCTGCATGCGCTGCGCCTGCGAATGCGCCTCGCGCAGGTGGCGTGCGAACTCCGGCGTCCAGCCATCGACGAGCACGGCGGTGCGCCCTTCGGCGCCGACATCGACCGGCGGACGGTGGCGAAAGCACGCCGTCTGGTCGCAGCTCAGGCAGCCGCGCGCCAGCGGCAACGCGGTGGGTACGTCGTCGTTCGTGCGCCGCAGCATGACGGGCTCGACCGGCACCGCCAGCGGCGTGCGCGCGCGGATGCGCACCACGAGCTCGGTGTCGGTCAGCGCCACTTCGAGCCGCCAGGCGTGCCGGGCGCGCAGCTTGACGTCGACGTAGTTCCAGAACACCGTCGCATCGACGGCGTCGCTGTCCGGCGTGTCGGCCTGCTCGATGCGTGCCGTGTGGCCGTGGCGCTCGACCAGCTCGAAGCCCGCGCGCACGGCCACCGTGGCCAGTGCGTTCGACAGCTGGCACAGCCCGCCGGCCAGCGTCGGCACCACGCAACCGCCGCGCACCTCGCGCCCGACCACGAAGCCGCGCCCGGCACCCGGTCGCCCCAGCTGGCGCCAGAAGCTCAGCACCTCGCCGGCCGGCACCTCGATGGCGTCGAAGGCCGGCCGCGCCACGCGCAGGTTGTGCACCTTGCCGGCGACCAGCGGGAATTCGTCGGCCCGGCCGTCGGACCACAGGGGGGTTCGGTATTGCGCGAGCACCGGCGCATCGGCCAGTGCGTGCGCGCCGCCGGGCCAGCGCCGGGCCGAGGGCCGCAGGGTTTCGCGCAGGGCGTGGGCCGTGGCGAGCAGCCGCGAGCGCAGCCAGAAGTCGATCGCGTCGATGCGGCGCGGCGGCTGCCAGGCCTGCGCACTCACGCGGCGGGGCCTCGCTTGCGCCATTGGCCGAGGTCGGCTTCGATGCGCTCGTTGATGTTGCCGCTCCATTGCGCGCCGAAGCCGGCGTCGCGCAGCAGCTCGACGATGCGGCGACCGACCACGACGGTGTTGGCTTCGCGCTGCGCGATCTCGGGGATCATGCCGCCGCTGAAGGCGAGGAACAGGCGGCCGGAGCGCACGGCGCCGTCCAGGTCCTGTGCGTGATAGAAGCAGCAGCCGCGGATGCCGGACTCGAGCCGGCCCGCCGCACGCCACTGCTCGCGCACGTCATCGTGCCCGTCGGACAGCGTGTTGCCGGCGCGGTGCAGGGCGATGATCTTTTCGCTGCGCAGCTGCGCGAACACCGCCTCGAGCCGGTCGTACTCGGTCTGCGCGGGCCACTGCGCCTCGGCGGCGCGCTTGGCGGCGCAGGCGCGCGTGGTTTCGGCCTTGATCCAGGCGCGGTCCTCGGGCGTGAGCTCATCCGGATCGAGGTACTCGTCGGTGATCATCCAGCCGATGTCGGCATCGGCATGGAAGCCGCTCCACACCAGGTCGTGGATGCGTCCGCGCGTGTCTTCGGGGTCGAGAGTGAGGGCCATGCGTAGTGGGTCGTCGCTTGGTCGGCGACGGATGTGCTTTCATTTTTTCGCGGTCGGAACGACGCTCGATTCTCGCGTGTCCGCACCACGGCGATGCGTTAATGCGAAAGCATGCGCTCTGGCGACCATCCCTCCCGCGCCCAAATCATGAGGGATGCGCAAGGCCAAGGCAATGTGACTTTCGGCCAAGAATTCACGGTCATGGCCCATGAAAAAAGCCGGCCCTGCGTTAGCAGGGCCGGCTTTCATGAAGACCTGGAACGTTCGCCGATCCCGTCGGCGAAGCATTCGGGCTGTTGCTTACAGCGGCAGTGCGTCGCCGTGGGCGGCAGCGCGGGCTGCGGCGCGAACCGCGGCGCGGTCGACGGTGCTGGCGACGATCGGGGCCACGCCCGACGAAGCGCCTTCGGCGTACGGGTCGGCGCTGTGTGCGGCGGCGACAGCGTCGGCACGCACGGCGGCGCGGCTGGCAGTCGACACGATCACTTGCGCGGGGCCTGCGTTGGCGCCGGTGGCGTAGGGGTTGGCGCTGTGCGCGGCCACGACGGCTTGGGCGGCGACGTCGGCGCGGCTGGCGGCCGAGGTCAGTTGATGCACGCCTTCATAGCTTTCGGCATGGGCGGCGCCGGCAACGGCCATCAGGGCAACAGCAACGGCGGAGAGGATCTTCGAGGCGGTCATTTGGATTTCTTCCTTCTTCAATTCAGTTCAAGTTCTTGCTTCGGATGTCGAACCGGTCTTGGGTGGGTCACCGCCCCTCTGTTCTTTTTCGGAGGGCGGCCACCTCGCTCGGGGCCCTGTTCACCCAGATCAGCTTTGAGGGCTGGTCCGTGAGATGAATTGTGCGCCTCGATCTAGGTAAAAACCCGTAGCAAAACGAACCGCGGTGTTCACGGATTCGAAACAATTGAAGGCCGTGGGCGCGCCTCAGGCGTTCGCGACCGCACTGCCAAAGAGCGCCAACGCCGGGGCGATCCGCTCGGCGGGCGTGTTGCCGAAGCCGAAGACGAAGCCCGTGCGGACCTGCTCGCTCAGGCAATAGGCGGAGATCGCGGGCACGTCGATGCGGTGCGCCAGCAGCGCCTGGGAGACCGCCGCATCGTCGATCGGCGTGCGCGAGATGGCCGACAGGTGCAGCCCCGAGCCCGTGGTCGACAGCTCGAAATCGCGCCCCACCAGCGTCCTGAAGCAGTGCTCCATGAGCTGCGCGCGTTCGCGATAGCGCACGCCCATGCGCCGGATGTGGGCCGCCAGCTGCCCGCTCGCCATGAAGTCCGCCACCACGCCCTGGGTCGGCATGGAGGCCTTGAACGAGAAGATCTGCGTGGCGCAGGCGAAGGCGTCCGCCAGGTCGGGCGGGACCACCAGATAGGCCAGGTTGAGCGCGGGCGAGATGGAACGGTTGAAGTTCCCGATGTAGATCACCCGCCCCCCGTGGTCCAGCGCCGCCAGCGGAGGCAGCGGCCTGCCGCGGAAATGGAAGGCGTTGTTGAAGTCGTACTCGATCACCCAGGCATTGCGCTCGTGCGCCCACTGCAGGAGCGAGAGGCGCCGCTCCAGCGGCATCGTGCTGCCGAAGGGGAACTGATTGGTGGGCGACGCCACGATCAGCCGCGCGTCGGGCGCATGGCTGTCGAACCGGCTGCTGTCCAGGCCCTGCAGGTCGATGGGCACGGGCACCAGGTCCGCACCGAAGCCCATCAAGGCGGCAAGCCGGGTGATGTAGCCCGGGTCTTCCACGATGATGCGATCGCCGTGATCGGTCAGCACCTGGCCTGCCAGCACGAAGCCCTGCGTCGTGCCGTCGACCACGAGCACCTGGTCCGGCAGGCAGGAAATGCCGTGTGCCTCGCCCACATAGTCCGCGATCTGCTGGCGCAGTTCGGGCAGCCCCATCGGCGAGCCGTAGCCCAGCTCCGCGGCCGGCGCCGAGCGCCAGTACTGCGACGAGACCTTGGCGAACTGCTCGAAGGGCAGCTGGTCGAGCGCGGGCACGGTCGGGCTGAGGTCGAACGTGGCATTGCGTTCGGGCGGCAGCGCCAGCTCGGACATTGCCTGCGCACGCCGCGAGATGTGCCGGGGTGCCGGCGCGGCGACGGGGGCGTTCGACGGCGCCCCGGCCGGCGCGCTGCGCTCCTCGGGCAGCACGGCGGCAATGTAGGTGCCCGCCCCGACGCGGCCGCTGACATAGCCCTCGGCCAGCAGCCGTTCGTAGACCAGGACCACGGTGTTGCGCGACACGCCGAGTTCCGCGGCCAGCTGGCGGGTGGGCGGCAGCCGCGAGTTCTTGGAGATCCGGCCCTGCACGATGGCCTGGCGGATCTGCTCGAACACCTGCACGTGCAGCGGATCGGACCCGCTGCGGTCCAGCGAGAGCGAACTCCAGGTCGGGTAGTTGAAGTGCCGCGGCATACGAGATCTCCATGCCGCCCATGCCGGACAGGGCTGCGGCGGCCTTCGAATATACGGCCCGGTCGCCCGCGCTAGGCGCCCGCAAGCATGCGCAGGACCTCCTCGTGGCGGCGGGGGTTGCCCGATGCGACCAGCCGGTTGCCGGAGTAGATCGTGAGCGGACGCCCCTCCCAATCGGTGATGACGCCGCCGGCGCCCTCGATCACCGGCACCAGCGCGCAGTAGTCGACCTCGCGATGGCGGCCGCAGTCGATGCCGATGTCGATCGTTCCGTTGGCGATGCAGCCGTACGCATAGCAGCTCGATCCGTACACGCACCATTTGGCGGCGCTGCGCAGCGTCTCGAACGCCTCGCGCTCGCGCGGCCCGAAGGGCTCCGGGTTGCTGCACGACACCAGCGCATCGGCCAGCGACGGGCACTCGCGGCTGCGGATGCGCTGGCCATTGAAGGTGGACGGCTGGCCCTGCGCCCCGGCCCATCGGTCGTTAGTGATCGGATGGTCGATCACGCCGATGATCGGCGTGCCGTGGCGCGCCAGCGAAATCAGCGTCCCGTAGATGGGAATGCCCGTGATGAAGGCCTTGGTGCCGTCGATCGGGTCGAGCACCCAGACGTACTCGGCATCGAGGTCCTGGCCTTCGAACTCCTCGCCGAGGATGCCGTGCGAGGGATAGCGGTGGCGGATCAGCGTGCGCAGCGTCTGCTCGACATGCTTGTCCACGACGGTGACGGGGCTGTCGTCCTCCTTGGACTCGAAGCCCCTGCGGCTGTACAGGTTCTCGCGCAGGATGGCGCCGCTGGCATCGGCCAGGCCATGGGCGAAGGCGAGGAATTCGGCCATCGCCGACTCTGGAACGGAAGAAGTGGACACGCGGTCTCCTGGATCAAGTGGGCATGGGCCCGGTGCCGTGCTGCGCCGGCAAGTGGCGAAGATGGCGAGACATGCGGTGCTCCAGCCGCCGCACCAGGTGGTTGGCGGCGAACGCGAAGGCAAGGTAGATCAACCCGGCCGCAATGAAGATCTCGTAGGGTGCGAAGGTGCGCGCCACCAGGGTGTTGGCCACGCCCGTCAGCTCCGACAGCGTGATGGCGCTGGCCAGCGAGGTGCGCTTGATCGTCTTGATCACCTCGTTGCCGTAGGCCGGCAGCGCCAGCAGCATCGCCCGTGGCAGGATGATGTGGCGGTACAGCGCACCGAACGACAGTCCGAAGGCCTGGCCGGCCTCGACCTCGCCGTGCGGCACCGCCTGGATCGCCCCGCGGAAGATGTGCACGGCGTAGGCCGTCGTGTTCAGCACGAAGGTGATGACGGCGCACCAGTACGGCTTGCGCAGGTAGGGCCAGGCCCAGCTGTCGCGCACCGCATCGATCTGGGCAATGCCGTAGTACACGATGAAGATCTGCACCAGCAGCGGCGTTCCCCGGAAGACCTGCGAGAACACCTCGACGGGCCAGCGCAGCCACCAGGCCTTCTGGACGCGCACGATGGCCAGCGGCACCGCCAGCAGCGTCGCGAGCACCATCGTGATCGCGAAGAGTTCCAGCGTGAGCAGCGCGCCCTGCCAGAGCACCGGAAGGCTCTCGACAATGAGTTCGACATCCATGGTCAGGCCGTCCTTTCGCCACGGGCGCCGCGGCGCTCGAGCTGATGCAGCACGAGCGAACTCAGCACGGTCAGCGTGAGGTAGATGGCGCCGGCACTGAGGTAGAAGAACAGGGCGCGGCGCGTGTCGCTGGTGGCCAGTTCGGAGGCCTTCATCAGCTCGCTCAGCCCCACGATGGAGATCAGCGAGGTGTCCTTGAGCGTCGAGATCCAGATGTTGCCCAGGCCCGGCAGCGCCAGCCGCAGCATCTGCGGGCACTGGATCACGAAGAAGATCTGCAGGGTGCCCATGCCCACGGCCATGCCGGCCTCCACCTGCCCGCGGGGAATGGCCGTGAGCGCACCGCGGAACACCTCCGAGGCGTAGCCGCCGAAGATCAATGCCAGTGCAAACACACCCGCCGGATAGGGCGGGATCTCGACCATGCCCGCGTCGGGCCTGACCAGCGCGAGCAGGCGGCTCAAGACCACCGTGCTGCCGAAGTACACCATCAGGATCAGCAGCAGTTGCGGGATGCCCCGTATCGCCGTGATGTAGGCCTCGGCCAGCCAGCGCACCGCCTTGAAGCGGGACAGGCAGGCCGCCGCGCCCAGCAGCCCCAGCGCGATGCCGAAGACCGACGACACCAGCGCCACCTCCACGGTGGTCCAGGCGCCCTGCGCGATGGTCGGCCCCCAGCCGTTGAACATGTCCATGGTGTCGTCAGCCATCGATGAGCGGATTCGTCGGCGCGACGGCGTCAGTGCCAGACCGCGGGCAGCACACTGAAGCTCCAGTACTTCTGGTTGATCGCCTTGAAGGTCCCGTCGGCAAACATGCCCTTGAGCGCCGCGTTGATCTCGTCGCGCAGCGCCGTGGCCCCCTTGGGCAAGCCGACGGCCACGCCTTCGCCCAGGTACTTGGGCGCCTCGATCTCGGGACTGACGAACTCGTAGTTGCGCCCTTCCGGCTTCTCCAGGAAGTCGGTGCGAACCTTCATGGGACTCACGAGCATGAGGTCGATGCGGCCGGCCACGAGGTCCAGCAGCATGTTCTCGGCCGAGTCGTAGCGCGTGATCTCGACGCCGGAGAACTCGCCCGCAAGGTAGCTGTCGTTGGTGGTGGCCCGCTGCACGCCCACCACCTTGCCCTTGAGCGCGCCCGCGTTGGGCGTGTTGTCGGGCTTCATCGGGAGCAGCCCCCCGTTCTTGCGGCCCACGAAGCGCGCCGTGGAGGCCCGGTAGGGAACGGAGAAGTCGATGCTCTTCTTGCGCGCCTCGGTGATCGACAGGCTCGACGTGACGACGTCGATCTTCCTGGAAAGCAGCGCGGGAATCAGCCCGTCGAACCCCAGGCAGACGAACTGCACGTTGGCGTTCATCCGCCGCCCGATCTCGCGGGCGATGTCGATCTCGAAGCCCTTCAGCTCGCCCGACGCATCGCGGTAGTTGAAGGGCGGATAGGTGCACTGCACCCCGGCCTTGATCTCGCGGCCCATGGCGGCGACGGAGCACGCGGCCAGCAGGCCTGCGAACAACCATTTCTTCATTTCGTCTCCAGTTCTTGGTTCGTGATGTCGTGGCTACAGAACGCTGTCGAGGAACTTGCGGCAACGCTCGCTGCGCGGATTGCCGAACACGTCGGCCGGTGCCCCGCGTTCCTCGATCTTTCCCTTGTGCAGGAAGGCGACCTCGGTCGAGACCTCGCGTGCGAACGCCATCTCGTGGGTGACCATCACCATGGTGCGCCCCTCCTCGGCCAGCAGGCGGATCACCTTCAGCACCTCGCCCACGAGCTCGGGGTCGAGCGCGGACGTGGGCTCGTCGAACAGCAGCAGCTTGGGCTCCATGGCCAGCGCGCGGGCGATCGCGCAGCGCTGCTGCTGGCCGCCGGAGATGTGGGCCGGATAGTGCCGAAGCCGGTCGCCGAGCCCGACCTTCGCCAGCAGCGCTTCGGCCCGCTCCGTCGCTTCGCGGCGCGACAGCCCCAGCACCTTCATGGGCGGCATGGCCACGTTCTCCAGCACGGTCATGTGGCTCCACAGGTTGAAGTTCTGGAACACCATGCCGATGCCCGCGCGCAACCGATTCACCTGGCTCTTGCTGGCGGGGCTCGACTGCCCTGCCGACGACCGGCGCATGCGGATCTCCTCGCCATCGATGGCGACGGTGCCGGCGTCGGGCACTTCGAGCAGGTTGAGGCAGCGCAGGAAGGTGCTCTTGCCCGAGCCGCTGGCACCGATCAGCGTGACCACGTCGTGCTCGTGCGCGCACAGGTCGATGCCGCGCAGCACGTCCAGCGCGCCGAAGCGTTTCTCGATGCCGGTGGCAGACACGATCTGCCTGCCTTGTTGTCGTTGGGGGTCGCTCAAGTGAGTTCCTTTTGAACGGTGCTGGCGCTTCGCCTAGAAGGTCCCGGGATAGGCCCCGCCGTCGAGCAGCAGATTCTGTGCGTTGATGTAGCCGGCATGGGCGCTGCACAGGAAGGCGCAGGCACGGCCGAACTCCATCGGATCGCCGAAGCGCGCAGCCGGGCTGCGGCCCTGCCACTCGGCCTGCTCGGCCTCGAACGAGCGACCCGACCCGGCCGCGGCAGCCTCCACCGTGGCGCGCAGGCGGTCGGTGGCGAACGAGCCGGGCAGCAGGTTGTTGATGGTGACGTTGCGGTGCGCCGTGCGCCGCGCCAGGCCCGCCACGAAACCGGTGAGCCCGCTGCGCGCGCCGTTGGACAGGCCCAGGATGTCGATGGGCGCCTTCACCGAGGACGAGGTGATGTTGACGATGCGGCCGAAACCGCGATCCATCATGCCGTCCACCGTTGCCTTGATCAGCTCGATGGGTGTCAGCATGTTGGCGTTGAGCGCCACCATCCAGTCGTCGCACGTCCATTGGCGGAAGTCGCCCGGCTTGGGGCCTGCGGCATTGGTCACCAGGATGTCCGGCGCGGGGCAGGCCTCGAGGACGAGCGCCCGCCCCTGCACCGTGGTGACGTCGGCGGCCACCGTGCGCACGTGCACGCCGGTGGCCTCGCGAATTTCGTCAGCGGTGGCCTCGAGCGCTTGTGCGCCGCGCGCCACGATGGTGAGCGATGCGCCGTCTTCCGCCAGCGCGAACGCGCACGCCCGGCCCAGCCCCTTGCTCGCGGCGCACACCAGCGCCGTCTTGCCCTTGATTCCCAGATCCATGGCGACCTCTTGCCTCAGATGAAGTTCGCGGCGACCGTGCCGAAGCGGTCGAACGAGGAATGCACCCGCATGCCCTGCGAGGCGCGGTACTGCCGCGTGAAGGAGCCGGACATCACCTGCATTCCGGCCTCCAGCGCCAGCCCGAATTCGGCCAGCTTGTTCGCCAGCCACAGCACCGAGAGCAGCCCGCCGCCCTGCATGACCGCCGAGCCGGAGGCCGTCTCGCTGACGGCGCCATCGACCTGCACCGTCACGTTGGCGCCGGCCAGGTCGCGGTTGTCTGCCGTCAGCGGCACGGCCGCCCCCGTCACATAGGCCTTTTGCTGCGCGTTGTCCGCCATGGCCAGCGCCAGGTTGCCGGCGAACGGACCGCGGACCTCCACGATCTCCAGGGCCGGCGCCGCATGCGTCACGGCGGCAGCAACCTCCTCCAGGCTCACGCCGGGTCCGCGCAGCGTCTTGCCGATGGTCAGGCACAGCTCGTTCTCGAAGCCCGGCGCGATCAGCTCGGAAAAGCGATAGGCCTGGCCGCTCGCATGCCGGCCGCTTTCCAGCAGATAGCCGAAGCAGGGTTCGTGCACCTGCTGCTGCACGCGCATGGCCTCGGCGGTGAGGCCGACCTTCCAGCCCGTCTGCCGCTCGCCCCTGGCCAGGCGCTTGTGCAACAGGGCCAGCTGCACCTCGTAGCCCTGCTGCAGGGAGAACTTCCCGGCCCATTCCGACGGCATGTGGCGTCCGTCCTCCATGGCTTGCCAAAGGGCGCCCGCAATGTCTTGGGTGTTCATCGCATCCTCATCGTGTGGTTGGGTGGTGTTCCAGGTAGGCGGCCAGGCGGCGAACGCCGTCGTCCAGGCGCGGCGTGCCGCTCGCGTAGCACCAGCGCAGGTAGCCTTCGCCCTCGGGGCCGAAGGCCACGCCGGGCGCCAGCCCCAGCCCGGCCTCGGCCACGAGCTGCTTGCAGAACCCGAGGCTGTCCGTCACGCCTTCGACACGGAAGAAGGTGTACATCGCGCCCCGCGCGGGCGCGGCGAGCTCGACCCCCGGCACGCTCCCCAGGCGCGCCGCCAGGTGGTCCCTGCCCTGGCGCAGCCGCTCGACGGTGCGGGCAATGGCATCTTCCCCGCGCGACAGGGCGACCACCCCCGCCGCCTGGACGAAGGGCGGCGCGCAGGTGCTGCTGTACTCGATCAGCTTGCCGATGTCGCCCAGCATCGCCGGCGGCACCACGATCCAGCCCAGCCGCCATCCGGTCATGCGCCAGGCCTTGGAAAAGGAGTTGCAGCTGATGACCCGGTCCTCGGGCGTCGCGATGTCCAGGAAGGACGGCGCGCACGGCGCATCGAAGCTGATGCGCTGGTAGACATCGTCGCTGACGATCCAGATGCCCAGGCGCCGGCAGTGCGCGAGGATGGCTTCCTGCGCCTCGCGCGAGAGGGTCCAGCCCGTCGGGTTGTTGGGCGCGTTCAGCAGCAGCGCGCGGGTGCCCGGCCGAAGCGCTTCCAGAAGGCGCTGCTCGTCGAGCACCCAGCCGGCCGCGGTGAACTGCAACGCGACGGTCTCGACGTGCGCGCCCAGCACCTTGGGCATCTCGACCAGGTTGGGCCACAACGGCGTCACGGCCACGACGCGGTCGCCGGGGTTCAGCAGCGCCTGCAGGGCCAGCATCAGCGCATGCGTGCCCGAACTCGTCACCGCCACCCGTTCGACGCCGATCGGGCCATGCCAGCGCGACAGGTACCGGGCGATCTCCTCGCGCAACGCGGGCTCGCCCAGCGTCTGGACATAGAAGGTGCGCCTGTTCTCGAGCGCGGCGATCGCAGCGCCGCAGATCTCGTCCGGCGTCTCCTCGTCGGGCTCGCCGAACCAGAAAGGCAGGATGTCCTTGCGGTCCATGCCCGCATTGGCGACCTCGCGGATCTTCGAGGACCGCAGGGCCTGGACTTCGGCGCGTGCGACGGTCGATGGCGGGCAGTGGGAGGCGGCGCTCTGCATGTCGTGCTTGTCTCGGTGTTCTATGGCCTGCATGCTCCGACGCCGCACGGTGCGGGACAAGGACCAATTCCGTGCGCCGAAGCGGACCAATCGCGGCGAACCGGCCGACGGCGATGCGCTGCTGCACGGCGCTATTCAGCAGAACGGCCGGAGCCAATGGGTTGATTGCCGCCGGGAATTGCCCCTCTGAACACAGTCATTGCCGTCGAAAAGGGCCTCACGTCAAACGCTTCCCCTGCGCTCAACGGCCAGACGAACACAGAGGCTGCACTTCCTTGGCAAAACAGCACTTTCCCGGGCGCGACCGCCCATGGAGAGAATTCGAAATAAAAAGGGCAAAAAAAAGGCCTGCCTTCGAAAAGGCAGGCCTTCATTGAAAAGCTCGAGGAGCCGGTTTCAGAACGGAATGTCGTCGTCCATGTCGTCGAAGCCCGACGACGACTTGGCCGGCGCCTGGCGCGGCGCCGGTGCCGGGGCACGCGGTGCGGCTGCGGGAGCACGCGGGGCGTAACCGCCACCGCCGCCACCACCACCTTGCGAGTAACCGCCGCCGCCGCCCCCGCCTTGCGAGTAGCCGCCGTCGTCGTCGCTCGGACCCGACGGGCCGCCCTGGCCCTGGCGGCTGCCCAGCATCTGCATCTGGTCGGCGCGGATTTCGGTGGTGTACTTTTCGATGCCGTCCTTGTCGGTCCACTTGCGCGTGCGCAGCGAACCTTCAACGTACACCTGCGAGCCCTTGCGCAGGTACTGGCCGGCGATTTCGGCCAGGCGGCCGTTGAACACGATGCGGTGCCATTCGGTGGCTTCGCGCATCTCACCGCTTTGCTTGTCTTTCCAGCGATCGGTGGTGGCCACGGTGACGTTTGCGACCTGATCGCCACTCGGGAAGGTCCGCATTTCGGGGTCGCGCCCCAGGTTGCCGACGACGATGACTTTATTGACCGATGCCATATGCACTGCCCCTGATAAGTAGATGAAGGAGGAGGTTGAGAGGAACCCTCCATTCTGCCTGAGCCGAAATCGGCCCGGCGCTGGCCGGCCTGGGCGGGGGCGTCCAGCGCCGTCCATCCCCTGGTCATGACAGGCGGAGCCGGCGCCTCTATCATGTCCGGTTGCCCTCGGACGACCGCACCCCTTGAATTCACCCACCACTGAAGACACCCCGGAGCGTGACGCCTACCTTGGCGCCCTGCTCGCCCAGCAGCGCATCAGCATCCGCGGCGCGCGCACCCACAACCTGAAGAACGTCGATCTCGACATCCCGCGCAACAAGCTGGTGGTGATCACCGGCCTGTCGGGCTCGGGCAAGTCGAGCCTGGCGTTCGACACGCTGTATGCCGAAGGGCAGCGGCGCTACGTGGAAAGCCTCTCGGCCTATGCGCGGCAGTTCCTGCAGCTCATGGACAAGCCCGACGTCGACGTGATCGAGGGCCTGTCGCCCGCCATCAGCATCGAGCAGAAGGCCACCAGCCACAACCCGCGCTCGACCGTGGGCACGGTGACCGAGATCCACGACTACCTGCGCCTGCTGTACGCCCGCGCCGGCACGCCCTTCTGCCCCGACCACCATCTGCCGCTGCAGGCGCAGACGGTGTCGCAGATGGTTGACGCGGTGCTGGCCCTGCCCGACGAGCCCCGGCTGATGATCCTGGCGCCGGTGGCGCGCGAGAAGAAGGGCGAGTTCCTCGAGCTCTTCACCGAGATGCAGGCGGCCGGCTACGTGCGCTTTCGCGTCGACGGGCAGACCTACGAATACAACGACCTGCCCAAGCTCAAGAAGACCGAGAAGCACGACATCGACGTGGTCATCGACCGCCTGCGCGCGCGCCCTGACATGCAGCAGCGCCTGGCCGAGAGCTTCGAGGCCGCGCTGCGCCTGGCGGAGGGCCGCGCCATTGCGCTGGAGCTGGGTGCAAAGCCGGAAGGCAGTGCCGATGGCGCTGCGGGAGCGCCCGACAAGGAGCACCTGTTCAACGCCAAGTTCGCCTGCCCGATCTGCCACTACTCGCTGTCGGAGCTCGAACCGCGCCTGTTCTCGTTCAACTCGCCCGTGGGCGCCTGCCCGAGCTGCGACGGCCTGGGCCACCGCGAGGTGTTCGACCCGGTGCGCGTGGTGGCGTTTCCGTCGCTGTCGATCGCCAGCGGCGCCATCAAGGGCTGGGACCGCCGCAACGGCTACTACTTCAGCATGGTCGAGAGCGTCGCCAAGCACTACAAGTTCGACGTCGACGCGCCCTTCGAGTCGCTGCCGGCCTCGGTGCAGCAGACGCTGCTGCACGGCTCGGGCGGCGAAGAGATCAAGTTCAACTACACCATGGAGTCGGGCAACTTCGCGGGCAAGAAGCTCACGAAGAAGCACCCCTTCGAGGGGATCATCCCGAACATGACGCGGCGCTACCGCGAGACCGACTCGGTGATGGTGCGCGAAGACCTCGCGCGCTTTCGCAACCAGCAGCCCTGCCCCGACTGCGGTGGCTCGCGGCTGCGGCGCGAAGCGCGCAACGTGTTCCTGGTGGACGATGCCGGGCACGTGGGTGCGAACGGCGGCGAGCCGCCGCGCATGGCCATCTTTGAATTGAGCCACCTCACGCTGCGCGACGCCTACGCCTGGTTCAGCACGCTCAAGCTGCGCGGCGCCAAGGCCGACATCGCCGACAAGGTGGTGCGCGAGATCGGCCTGCGCCTGAAATTCCTGAACGACGTGGGCCTGAACTACCTGAGCCTGGACCGCAGCGCCGAGACGCTCTCGGGCGGCGAGGCGCAGCGCATCCGCCTGGCCTCGCAGATCGGCTCGGGCCTCACGGGCGTGATGTACGTGCTCGACGAGCCCAGCATCGGCCTGCACCAGCGCGACAACGACCGCCTCATCGGCACGCTGAAGCATCTGCGCGACATCGGCAACAGCGTGATCGTGGTCGAGCACGACGAGGACATGATCCACGCCGCCGACCACGTGATCGACATGGGCCCCGGTGCCGGCGTGCACGGCGGGCGCGTGATGGCCCAGGGCACCTACGCCCAGGTGTCGGCCAACCCCGAGTCGCTCACCGGCCAGTACCTCTCGGGCGTGAAGAAGATCGAGGTGCCCAAGCACCGCACCGCGTGGCTGCCGGCCGTGAAGAAGCCGGCCTTCAACGAAGGCAAGAAGCCCTCGCGCTTTCCACAGAGCCCCGCGGCCGAACGCCGCGCGGCGCGCGAGGCCGCGCACCTGGCCTCGCAGACCGACCTGCAAGAAATTCGCGTCGTCGGCGCCACCGGCAACAACCTGAAGAACGTGAGCGTGGCCTTCCCCGTGGGCCTCTTGACCTGCGTGACCGGCGTCTCGGGCTCGGGCAAGTCGACGCTGGTGAACGACACGCTCTACACCGCCGTGGCGCGCACGCTGTACCGAGCGCACGAAGAGCCGGCCGCGCACGAGTCGGTGGAAGGCATCGAGTACTTCGACAAGGTCATCAATGTCGACCAGTCGCCCATCGGGCGCACGCCGCGCAGCAACCCGGCCACCTACACGGGCCTGTTCACGCCCATCCGCGAGCTGATGGCCGAGACCAACACCGCGCGCGAGCGCGGCTACGGCCCGGGCCGCTTCAGCTTCAACGTGGCCGGTGGCCGCTGCGAGGCCTGCCAGGGCGACGGCGTGGTGAAGGTCGAGATGCACTTCCTGCCCGACGTCTACGTGCCCTGCGAGGTCTGCCACGGCCAGCGCTACAACCGCGAGACGCTCGAGGTCCAGTACAAGGGCAAGAACATCGCGCAGATCCTCGAGATGACGGTCGAGGTGGCGCACGAGTTCCTCAAGGCCGTGCCGACCATCGAGCGCAAGCTGCGCACGCTGCTGGACGTGGGCCTGAGCTACATCAAGCTCGGCCAGTCGGCCACCACGCTGTCGGGCGGCGAGGCGCAGCGCGTGAAGCTCGCGCTCGAACTGAGCAAGCGCGACACGGGCCGCACGCTCTACATCCTCGACGAGCCGACCACCGGCCTGCACTTCGCGGACATCGAACTGCTGCTCAAGGTGCTGCACCAGCTGCGCGACGCAGGCAACACCATCGTCGTCATCGAGCACAACCTGGACGTCATCAAGACCGCCGACTGGCTCATCGACATGGGCCCCGAGGGCGGTGCCGGCGGCGGCACGGTGGTGGGCGAAGGCACGCCCGAAGACATCGCGGCGAACGAGGCGAGCCACACGGGGCGCTACCTGAAGCGCCTGCTGTAGCCGCCCCGCCAGCACGAATGCACGGGCCGCGCCACAATCGCGGCCCATGCCTTCCTTCACGCCGCGCCAGTTCGTTCTTCTTGTGCTCCTCACCCTCGCGTGGGGTTTCAACTGGCCGGTGATGAAGCTCGGCGTGGCCGACTACCCGCCGCTGGCCTTCCGCGCGATTTCGATCTGGCTGGGCGTGCCCGTGCTGGCGATCGCGCTGGTGGTGATGAAGGTGCCGTTCCGCGTGCCGCGCAGCGCCTGGCCCGAGCTGGTGTGGCTGGGCGCGACCAACATGTTCGTCTGGCACGCCTGCATCATCCTCGCGGTGAAGGCGCTGTCGGGCGGGCGCGCCGCGATCCTGGGCTACACGATGCCGGTGTTCTCCGCGGTCATCGGCGCGCTGCTGTTCTCGGCCGTGCTCACGCGCCGCGCCTGGACCGGCGTGGGCGCCTGCGCCATCGGCGTCGGGCTGCTGCTGTGGCACGAGCTCACCGACTTCGCCGGCCGCCCCGGCTACGTGGCACTGGCGCTGGTGGCCGCCGCCACCTGGGCGCTGGGCACGCAGCTGCTGCGCCACACGCGCATCGGCCTGCCCACGCTCACGCTCTCGTTCTGGATGACGGCCATGACGGCCGTGGTGATGACGGTGCTGTCGCTCCTCTTCGAGCGCGACCAGTGGCGCTCGCCGGGCGCCGTGACCTGGGGATCGATCGCCTACAACGCGGTGCTGATCTTCGGCTTCGCGCACGCGGCCTGGTTCTACCTGGCGCGCGGCCTGCCGCCGGTGGCCTCGACCCTGAGCGTGATGTTCATTCCCGTGCTCGGCGTGTTCAGCGGCGCCGTGTGGCTCGGCGAGGTCGTGCACTGGCAGGACTGGGTGGCGGTGGCGCTGATGATGGTCGCCATCGCCTCGGTGCTCTTGCCTTCACGCAGCAGCAGCGCGAAGGCCTGAGCTCAGGTCGTCGTCTGCACGTGCAGGCGGCTGGTCTTGCAGCGGTGCAGCGCGCGGTAGTGCTCCAGCGGCCGGCCGTTGGCACCGTAGGCGATCGATTCGATGCGCAGCAGCGGCTCGGGCTGCGGCAGGTCGAGCAGGCGGCAGGTCTCGGCGTCGGGCAGCACGGCATCGATCCAGCGTTCGGCGCGCACCAGCCGCACGCCGTACTGGCGGCGCAGCACGTCGTACAGCGAGCGGTCGTCCAGCCGCGTGCGGTGCAGGCCCGGCGCCAGGTCGGCCGGCACGGCCGTCTCGACCAGCAGGCGCAGTTCGCCGTCGACACTGCGCAGGCGCTTGAGGCCGACCACCTGCGCGTCTTCGGTGAGGCCCAATGCGGCGGCCTCCTGCGCGGTGGCGGCGCGCAGCTCCTGCACGAGGATCTGCGTGCGCACCGAGCGGCCCTTGCGTTCCATCTCGTCGGAAAAGCCCAGCACGGTGGAGACGAAGTCTTCGTCGCGCTCGCGCGCCGACACGAAGGCGCCGCGGCCCTTGATCTTGTAGATGAGGTTGTTGCGCACCAGGTCGGCGAGCGCCTCGCGCACCACGATGCGCGAGATGCCGAACTGCTCGCCCAGCTCGGCCTCGGACGGCAGCTTGGCGCCGATGGGCAGCACGCCCTGCAGGATCTGCAGCCGGATGGCGTCGCGGAACTGCGCCCACAGCGGCGATTCGGAGTTGCGGTCGAGCGAGGTCGTCGACACGGTGTCGGGGGCGGTGGAAAGGGTCACGTTAGGTCGGGCCGAGGACGGGGCTGGCCATCAATGATGCATCGAAAGCGGAAGGCGCCGGCTCATTGGCCGCCACCGGCTGCAGGCGCACGCCGTGCCGTTCGCGCAGGGCGGCGGCGCAGGTGCTGAGTTCCTGGTGCGCACGGGCCGCGTCCCAGCCGAGGGCTTCGGCGGCCACGCCGGCGATCTCGGCGAGCGCGTCGTCGGTGACCAGCCCACGGATGGCCAGCAGCGTGCGGCGGATCACGAGGTCGTCCAGGTGCGCGACGCCGGTCTCCATGCACAGGTACGAGAGTTCGGCCGCCGAGTACTCGGGCGCGTGGCGCAGCGGCGTATCGCCCGAGGCCGCGAGGCGCTGCGCCAGCGGCAGCGCCTTCGAGCCGTAGCGGCGCAGCAGGCCCAGCGCGCGCGCGCGGCCCAGGCCCGAGCCCGCCGTCATCTTGTCGATGAAGCGTTCGGTGGCGGCCGCGTCGGCCGGCAGCTCGGCGCCGCCGCCGATGGGCAGCGACTCGGTCGAGGCGGTGCGCGAGCGGCCCAGGTGGCGCAGCACGTGGTCGGTGGCTTCTTCGGCCAAGGCACGGAAGGTGGTCCACTTGCCGCCCACGAGGCCGACGATGGGCACGTCGCGCGTGGCGCTCGGCGGATCGACCACCACCGAGTGGTCGCGCGAGATCTGGCCCGGCTTGTCGGCGTCGGAGCGCGCGAGCGGGCGCACGCCGACGTAGGTGTAGATCACGTGCTGGCGGTCGAAGGCCATGTTGGGGAACACCTCGCGCAGCACGTCGATCAGGTAGTCGATCTCGGCCGGCTCGGTGACGATCTGGTCAGGGTCTTCCACCGGGATGTCGGTGGAGCCCACCAGCACGCGGTCGAGAAACGGATAGACGATGCACACGCGCCCGTCCACCGCCTCGAAGTAGGCCATGCGGCCCTCGAGCGCATCGCGCAGCGCCGGGTGGTCGAGCACGAGGTGCGAGCCCTTGGTGCCCATCACGCGCGGGCCGGCGCCGCCGAGCACGGCCGCGCTGCGGTCGAGCCAGGCGCCGGTGGCGTTCACCACGGTGTCGGCCGTGACGCGCACCAGCGCGCCGGTGATCTCGTCGCGCAGCGTGAGGATGTTGCCCGCGCAGCCCGTCACGCGGCAGTAGTTGGCGGCGGCCGAGCGCGGCTGGTCGCGGCAGGCGTCGCCGATGAGCTCGAGGATCAGCCACTCGGGATGGCTGATCCAGGCGTCGAAGAAGGTGGCGGTCCAGCGGATGGCGGCGCGGAACAGGCGGCGGTCGTTGGTGGGCACGCGGCTGATGCGGTGGCCCGGCATCACGCGCTGGCGGCGGCCCAGCAGGTCGTACAGGCGCAGGCCCGCGGCCACGGCCAGCAGGCCGCGCGTGCGCTGCGGCGGCGTGCGTCCGAAGAACTTGAGCGCGCTGCTCATCAGCCCGCCGAAGAAGCTCGACAGCGGCACCACGGTCTTCAGCGGCTGCACCAGGTGCGGCGCGTTGCGCAGCAGCAGGTTGCGCTCGCGCGTGGCCTCGGCCACCAGCGAGAAGCTGCCGTTTTCCAGGTAGCGCAGGCCGCCGTGGATCATGCGCGAGGGCGCGCTGCTGGCGCCGGCGCCGAAGTCGCCCTTGTCGACGATGAGGCAATCGACGCGCTGCAGCGACAGGTCGCGGAACACGCCCACGCCGTTGATGCCGGCGCCGACGATCACCGTCGAAAAGTGGCGGCCCTCCAGCGAGGCTGGGCGGACGAAAGGCAGTTGCCACGCGCTCATGACGCACCGCCCGCGAGATGGTTGAAGACAGGAGACATGCGATCGATCAGTTCGTTGAATTCGGCGTTGAAATCGGCATGGGCCCGCGCGTCGCGCGCGTCGGGTTCGATGAGTTCGCAGGGCGCGCGCAGCGGGCTGGCGGGGCCCGCGTCGTCGAGGTCCTGCGACATCGCGGCATAGAGGGCCGCGCCGCGCGCGCCGGTTTCGTCGTCGGCGCAGCGCTCGACCGGGTGGCCCAGCAGCGCCGCGAGCAGGCGCACCAGGCGCGCATCGCTGGCACCGCCGCCCAGCACGCTGGAGGCCGACACCGGCAGGCCCTGCGACGCCAAGCGCGCGGTGTGGCGCGCATGCAGCGCGGCCACGGCATCGACCACGGCGCGCGCCATGTCGGCAGGCGTGTGGTGGCTCTTGAGCCCGACGAAGCCGGCCGTGATGCCGCCCCCGCCGTTGATGAAGGGCAAGAAGCGCAGCCCGTTCGCGCCCAGCGGCACGCCCATGGCCAGGTCGACCACGGCGCGCGCATCGGGCAGGCCGAGCGCGCCGGCCAGCCACGCGATGTTGGCCATCGACGAGGGGCTGTTCTCCATGTACAGGCGTTCGCGCGTGCGGCCGAAGTTGACGAGCGCGGCGACCTCGGGCTGCGGGTCGATCACCGGGCCGATGACGGCGTTGACGCACCAGGTGCCCAGCACCGACACGGCGCGGCCGCGGTCTTCGGCGCCGATGGCGGTCATCGAGGCGAGCAGGTCGATGGCGCCCATCGCCACCGGGATGCCCACGGGCAGGCCGCACAGCGCAGCCTCGGCCGCGCGCAGCCGGCCCATGGTCTGGCCGCTGGGCACCAGCGGGCCGAAGGCGCGCGGCCCGAGGCCGTCGATGCCCGCGAGCTCGAAGGCGAGGCTCGACCAGTCGCCGGTGGCCAGTGAGAGCAGGCCGGCGGTGCTGGCATCGCTCGCGTCGGTGGCGATCTCGCCGGTCAGCAGGAAGCCGAGGTAGTCCTTGGCGAACAGCAGGCGGTGCAGTTCGCCGCGCTGCACGGCGTCGGCGCCGAGCAGCTCGGCCGCGATCACGGTGGGCTGCCCGGGCCAGGGGCGGCAGCCCACGTCCGCGAACAGCCGGTCGCCGTGGCGTGCCGAGAGGGCGAGTGCGCGCGCATCGGCGCGCTGGTCGGTGGAGGCGACGGCGCGGCCGCCGACGAGTTCGTTGTGTGCATCGAGCGCGTACAGGCCCGCCCCGTGGCCGGTGCAGCCGATGGCGCACACGTCCGCCGCGCGCGGGCCGAGCTGGCGCGCCACGTCGCCGAGCACGTGGGTCAGCCCCGCGCGGATCGCCGCCGCGCCCACCTCGCACCCGCCGCCGGGCAGCCGCGCATGCCGCAGGGGCAGGCGCGACACGGCCAGGCTGCGCCCGCTCCCCGCGTCCAGGGCCAGCGCCTTCAGGCTGCTCGAGCCCATGTCGATGCCGATCAGTATTTTGGTCTTCATGTCATAACAGCTTCGGCGGAAAAAAAGGCTGTCACCAGTAGCGTTTCCCCTAGTTATCGGGAGAAACGGCCCGCCATTACATTCTATCCTGTCATAACAACTGTCGTGACACCACGGTCCACAGGTCCGCCACGCAACGGCGGGCCGAAAGCTCTGCCAGTCAACGTGAGGAGACAAAGAATGAGGCGTAATTTCCTGAAGTCCGCGGCCGCTGCCGGTATCGGCCTGGCCGGTGCGAGCGCGTTCGCGCAACAGCAAGCCGCAGCCCCCGCGGCAGGTGCCGGCCTGCGCGGCAATGCCAGCGACGTCTACGTGATGAACGTGATGGTCTCGGGCGTCGAGTACTGGTTCCCGGTCTACGAAATGATGAAGCAGCTCGGCCGCACGCTGGGCGTTCGCACCCGCTACACCGGCACGCCGGAGTACGACGTGAACAAGCAGCTCGCATCGTTCGAACAGGAACTGGCGCGCAAGCCCGCCGGCATCCTGCTGCACCCGATGAACCCCGACCCGTTCATCGAACCCATCAACCGCGCCGCCGCGATGGGCATCCCGGTCGTGACCTTCGCGGCCGACTCGCCCAACTCCAAGCGCACCTCGTTCATCACCTCCGACAACGACCGCGAAGGCAACCAGGCCGCCGACGCCATCGCCGCCTCGCTGAACGGCAAGGGCGAGTACGCCGTGCTCGAGAACCCGGGCCAGGACAACCACGACCGCCGCATCGCCGCCTTCGTCAACCGCATGAAGGCCAAGCACCCGGGCATGAAGCTGGTCGGCCGCGCCGCCAGCAACCAGGACCCGAACAAGGCCTACCAGGCCGTGCTGAGCCTGGCGCAGGCCAACCCGAACCTGGGCGCGCTGTTCATGCCCGAGGCCAACTCGGCGCTCGGCGCGGCGCAGGCCAAGGTCGAGACCAAGAAGAACATCAAGGTGATGTGCTGCGACGTCAACGCCAAGATCCTGGACATGATCAAGTCGGGCGACGTGTTCGGTGCCATCAACCCGAACCAGGGCATGCAGGGCTACATGGGCATGATGATGCTGTTCCTGGCCAAGAACCCCGGCCTCATCGACCCGATGAACGACGCCAAGCGCAACGGCACCAACCCGATGTCGGTGCCCTTCCTGGACAACGGCCTGGCCGTGGTCAGCAAGGCCAACGCCGACGACTTCTACTGGGACAAGTACCTTGCCCGCCGCGGCACCAAGGGAATCGGCGAGTGAGCACCCCTGCCGCATTGCTTGAACTGCGCGGCATCGCGAAGCGCTTCGGCGCTTCGCGCGCGCTCTCGGGCGTGGACTTCTCGCTGCAGGCCGGCGAGATCCACGCCCTGTGCGGCGAGAACGGCGCGGGGAAGTCGACGCTGATGAACATCATCGACGGCATCCACCAGCCCGACGAAGGCGAGATCGTGCTGTGCGGCCAGAAGGTCGTCATCGACGGCCCCGCCCACGCCATGCGCCTGGGCATCGGCCTGGTGCACCAGGAGATCGCCCTGTGCGCCGACGCCACCGTGGCCGAGAACATCTTCATGCCGGAAATCAACGCCGGCAAACAGGCGTGGATGAACTTCTCCGCGCTGAACACGCGCGCCGCGACAGTGCTGGCGCGCCTGGGCCAGGACATCGACCCGGCCGCGCTGGTGCGCGACCTGAGCATTTCGAGCCAGCAGCTGGTGGAGATCGCCAAGGCGCTCACGCTCGACTGCAAGGTGCTCATCCTCGACGAGCCCACCGCCGCCCTCACCGACAACGAATCGGCCGCGCTCTTCCGGGTGCTGCACGACCTCAAGGCGCAGGGCATCGGCATCATCTACATCAGCCATCGCATGGCCGAGATCTTCACACACTGCGACCGCGCCACCGTGCTGCGCGACGGGCGCAACGTGCACAGCGGCCCGCTCGAAGGCATGACGCCCGACGAGCTGGTGCGCCGCATGGTCGGGCGCGACCTGGGCAACTACTACCCGCCCAAGCAATCCGCCGCTGCCACCGATGCGAACGCCGGCCCCGTGCTCGAAGTCGACGGCATCGCCGACGACGAGCGCGTGCACGGCATCTCCTTCACGCTCCAGCGCGGCGAGATCCTGGGCATCGCCGGGCTCATGGGCGCCGGGCGCAGCGAGCTGGCCGAGACCGTGTGCGGCCTGCGCCCCGCGCGGCGCGGCGCCGTGCGCCTGAACGGCAAGACGCTGTCGATCCGCAAGTACAGCGACGCGCTGCGCGAAGGCATTGCCTACCTCAGCGAAGACCGCAAGGCGGCCGGCGTGTTCCTCGACCTGCCGATCGCGCAGAACATCTCGTCGATGGCGCTGCGCCGCGTGAGCTCGGCCCTGGGCCTGCTGCAGCGCGCCAGCGAACACCGGCTCGCGGTGCAGCTGGGCGCCAAGCTCAACCTGAAGTCGGACGGCGTGGCGATCGAGGTGTCCAGCCTGTCGGGCGGCAACCAGCAGAAGGTGGCGATCGCCAAGCTGCTGGCCACGCAGCCCGCGGTGCTGCTGATGGACGAGCCCACGCGCGGCGTGGACGTGGGCGCGAAATCCGAGATCCACCACATCCTGCGCGACCTGGCCGACCAGGGCGTGGGCGTGGTGGTGATCTCTTCCGAACTGCCCGAGATCATCGGCCTGTGCGACCGCGCACTGGTGATCCGCGAAGGGCGATTGGCGGGCGAACTGGCCCATGACGAGATGACGGAGGAAGCCCTGCTACGGCTGGCCTCCGGACTTTGCGAACCCGAAGAGGCAATGGCATGAACTTTCCGACCAGAATCGACGCAGGCGCCGCGGCCACGGCCACGGCCGGCTCCCTGCAACCCCGCCGAACAGGAGACCCCGTGAAGCAGGCCAACAAGCTCACGAGCATGCGCGAGGCCGGGCTGGTGCTGATCATCGTGGCGCTGTGCGTCGCGATGAGCTTCGCATCGCCCTACTTCCTCACCTGGGACAACGTGCGCGCGATGCTGCTGTCCTTCTCCATCGAAGGCATCGTGGTGGTGGGCATGACCATCCTGCTCATCGTCGGCGGCATCGACCTGTCGGTGGGCTCGGTGGTGTGCTTCGCGATGGTGGTGACCGGCAAGCTCTTTCTCATGGGCATGGACCCATGGCTCGCGAGCCTGGTGGCCATCGGCGCCAGCGGCCTCATCGGCGCCATGATCGGCGGCTGCGTCACGCGCATCGGGCTGAACCACTTCATCGCCTCGCTGGCCTTCATGGTGATCGTGCGCGGCCTGTGCCTGGCGCTCACGCAGGGCACGCCGCAGTCGCTGTTCTCGCTGCCGGCCGAGTTCAAGTTCATCGGCCAGGGCACGCTGTTCGGCGTGCCGGCTGTCATCTTGATCTTCCTGGCCATCGTGATCGTGAGCGACTTCGTGCTGCGCCGCTCCACCCTGCTGCGCCGCGTGTTCTACACCGGCAGCAACGAGAAGGCCGCGCTGTACGCCGGCATCCGCGTGGGCCGCGTGAAGTTCTGGGTCACGGTGCTGTGCTCCGCCTCGGCGGGCCTGGCCGGCGTGATCTACACGGCGCGCTTCGGCGCCGCCACGCCGACCTTCGGCATGGGCATGGAACTCAACGTGATTGCCGCGGCCGTGATCGGCGGCGCCAGCCTCAAGGGCGGCTCGGGCACCGTGCTCGGCGCCGTGCTCGGCCTGGCCCTGCTGTCGGTGGTGACCAGCTCGCTGATCCTGCTCGACGTATCGCCTTACTGGCAGGACGTGATCAAGGGCTTGATCCTGCTCGCGGCCGTGACCATCGACCACATCCTGAACACGAGAAAGACCAAGCGATGAGCAGCGCAACGCAGATGAAGATGACCACCCTGGGCCCCTCGGGCATCGAAAGCTCGGCCATCGGCCTGGGCACCTGGGCCATGGGCGGATGGATGTGGGGCGGCGGCGACAACGCAGCCGCCGTGATCGCCATCCAGGCCTCGCTCGATGCGGGCGTGAACCTGATCGACACCGCACCGGCCTACGGCCTGGGCCGCTCCGAGAGCATCGTCGGCACCGCGCTCAAGGGCCGTCGCCACGAGGCCGTGATCGCCACCAAGTGCGGCCTGGTGTGGCACACGCAGCAGGGCACGCACTTCTTCGAGGAAGACGGCCACCCGGTGTACCGCTACCTCGGGCGCGACTCGATCTTCCACGAATGCGAAGAGAGCCTGAAGCGCCTGCAGACCGACTACATCGACCTGTACATCACGCACTGGCAGGACCACACGACGCCCGTGGCCGAGACCATGGACGCGCTGCTGGCGCTCAAGAAGCAGGGAAAGATCCGCGCCATCGGCGTGAGCAACGCGACGCCCGAGATTCTTTCGGAGTACCTGAAGCACGGCCCGGTCGATGCGGCGCAGGAGCTCTACAGCCTCATCGACCGCGGCATCGAGACCACGCTGGCGCCGCTGTGCGCCGAGCACAACGTGGCGGTGCTGGGCTATTCGTCGCTGGCGCTGGGCCTGCTGGCCGGCCCCATCGACCCCGCGCGCGAGTTCAAGGGCGACGACCAGCGCGCCACCAACCCGCGTTTCAGCGAAGCCAACCGCGCGAAGCTCAAGGCCTTCTTCGACACGCTGGAGCCGCTGCGCACGCACCTGGGCTGCTCCTTCGGCCAGATGATGATCGCCTGGACCGTGGCCCGCGGCACCGTCTCGGTGGCGCTGTGCGGCGCGCGCGTGCGCCAGCAGGCCATTGAAAACGCCGGCGCCGGTGCGGTCGTGCTCGACAGCGAAGCCCTGCAGCTCATCGACGCTGCGGCCAAGCGCCACCTGGACGCGCTCGCCTGAGCGCGCCTTTTTCCTCCCTTCCTTTTTCCTCAACACGGAGTTCTTCCTTCATGTCGAAAGACAAGACCGCGCGGCTCAACCGCCTGCTGCACAACGGCCGCTGCCTGGACATCGCCCTGGACCACGGCGTGTGCAACGAACCCACCTTCCTGGACGGCCTGGAGGACATGCCCGGCGTGATCGACAAGCTCGTGGCTGCGAAGCCCGACGCGATCCAGCTGAACTACGGGCAGTCCGACCTGCTGCAGGACCGGCCCGGGCGCGATCGCCCCGCGCTGGTGATGCGCCTGGACATGGGCAACCCCTACAACGCCGTGCACCACCGCGTGATGTGGGCCGTGCTGCAGAACCAGGACGACCCGGTGCTGCCTGCCGTGCAGCGGGACGCGGCCTGCGTGGTCGTCAACCTGTTCATGCTGCCCGACGAGCCCGACCTGTTCCGCCAGTGCGTGCAGAACATCGCCCGCGTGCGCGCCGACTGCGACCGCTACGGCATGCCGCTCATGATCGAGCCGCTGGTGATGCAGGCGCCCACCGCCACCAGCCGCTACATGGTCGATGGCGACGCCGAGAAGATCGTCACGCTCACGCGCCTGGCGCGCGAGATGGGCGCCGACATCGTCAAGGCCGATCCCACCACCGACGCCACCGACTTCCACCGCGTGGTGCAGGCCGCGCGCTGCCCCGTGCTCGTGCGCGGCGGCGGACGCGAAGACCTGCAGCAGGTGTTCGCGCGTTCGCGCGTGCTCCTGGACCAGGGCGCCGTCGGCATGGTGTACGGCCGCAACGTCTACCAGCACGCCAACCCCTCGGCGGTGGTGAGCGCACTGATGGCCATGATCCACGACGGTGCCAGCGCCGAAGCGGCCTGGGCTATCTACGAATCGGGCGGCGTGAAGTAACAGCGCCCAGGCGCTGACGCCTTCCACCCGGAAGGCGCCGGCGCCAACCAGCGGGAGAGCAAGACAGAAGAAGAAGTGGACGGCGGACAACGCATGCGTTGCCCGCCGGGGGCGCGCCTGCGCGTGCGCTTTCCCTGCAAGCGACCGAGTGACTCGAGAGAACCAAGGACAAGAGGGTTCCCTGCGAACTTCAAACAACCTGGAGGCGACGATGAAGATCCGGTATTTCCTGATGGCGTTCCTGGTGCCGTGCGTCACATTGCTGACGCATGCGGCAATCACCGGGGTCAGTCCGATGACGACCCTCAACAAGATGGCCACGGCGGCTGCCGCTGTCGTGGCCGACCCGCTCCCGCTGCAGGGGCCGGGCCTGGGCAACCTCACCTACACCTCGGCGGAACTGTTCAAGCCGGTGTCGATGATCACCAGCGCCGCGCACCCGCTCGACCCGGCGCACAGCGACGCCTACGAGGCGCGCGACGTGCCCGCCACGTACCCGGGCCGCAAGGACTACGGCATGAACGCCGGCATCATGGTCAACGGCTACTTCCTCACCTCCTTCGCGCCGGACAGCGGCCTCGGCCCCGGCGGCTTCCTGCTGTACGACGTGTCGAACCCGCGCCAGATCAGGCTCGTCAAGAAGATCTACGAGCCCGATGACGCGACAGGCGGCCGCACCAAGGAATTCCGCGAAACGCACTCCTTCGGCACCGCGAAGATCGGCGGCAAGACCTACGTCGTGCTGCCCAGCATCAATGGCGTCGAGTTCTGGGACTTCACCGACATCAACGACATCAAGCAGGTGAAGAAGCTGGTGTTGCCCGGCGTCAACTCGGGCGACTACGAGAACGTGTCCTGGCAGCTGTGGTGGCAGGCGCCCTACCTGTACGTGGCCTCGGCCGGCCGGGGCATGTTCATCGTCGACGCGACGGACCCCGCGAACGCGGTGGTCGCCAACCGCGGCGCCGGCAAGCCCAACCCGGTGCCCACGGGCGAACTCGGCGGTTTCCGGCTCGGCCCGATCTTCACGATGGGCAACCACATGGTGCTGACCGCGATGGAAAGCAACGGCGGTTTCGCGAGCCTGGACATCTCCGACCCGCTCAACCCCAAGGTGCTCGATTCGATCGCCGGCGCCACGCCGTTCTATTACGCGACCTGCTTCGACGGCAAGAGCGTGCACGCCTCCGCGCGCGGCAGCGGCGCCAAGATGTACAGCTACGACCTGAGCGACCGCTCGCGCTTCGTGGCCGAGGACAACCGGCTCGTCATCGACGAGCAGCTCTACTGCGCCACGCAGGACAACTACGTCATTCAAGGCGCGCAGACCCGCATCCACAAGGTGGACGTGAGCAACCCGCTCAACCACGTGGAGGTGGGCCGCGGCAGCATCCTGCGCGAGGACGACCCGAACTTCTCGCACTCGGACAACGGCCAGGTCGCGATGTTCGGCAACCTCGTCTTCGTGGGCAACGACCACGGCTCGGGCAGCGGCTTCGTCGTGCACGCGGTAGACCCCGACACCACCAAGCCCGAAGTGAAGCAGGTCTCGCCCGCCAACGGTGCGAAGCAGCAGGCCCTCAGCTCGCGCATCGGCCTGGGCATGACCGACAACATCCTGCCGGAGAGCGTGAACAGCAACACCTTCATCGTGCGTCCGGTGGGCGGCAACACGCTGGCGGGCACCTACAGCGTGCAGCTGGGCATCGTCAACTTCCATCCCGCGCAGCCGCTGCTGCCGGGCACCAGCTATGAGGTGTTCCTGCCGGCCAACGGCGTGAAGGACTATGCGGGCAACGCCATCGGCGCCGACTACCGCTCCACCTTCAACACCGGCAATGCCAGCGACATCAACCTGATGCACCACTGGCCGCTGACGGGCAACCTGGGCGACCAGATCGGCGCCAACAATGGCACGCCCGCCACCGGCGACGCGTTCGAGAGCATCGGCCTGAACTTCGCGAACCGCACCGCCGGCGTGCCGCTGAAGAACGACACCGTGGCCAGCGCGCTGGGTGGCACCGCCTCGCTGAGCTTCTACATGAAGACCACGCAGGCCGGCGCTGCCAACTCGTGGACCGCGCCCGGCATTTTCGGTCGCGACCAGTCGGGCGGCACCGACGACGTGTTCTGGGGCTGGCTGGACACCGGCGGTCGCATCAAGCTCTCGGTGGGCAACGACGGCGGCACCACCTCCACCGCGGCCGTGAACGACGGCAACTGGCACCACGTCGTGCTCACGCGCGACGCGGCCTCGGGCGCGCAGGCGGTGTACGTCGACGGCGTGAAGACCACGTCGACCGGGCCGACCGGCACCAAGGGCCTGTCGACCAAGTTCCAGGTCATGGGCCAGATCCAGGGCAACACCGCGCTCTTCAAGGGCACGCTGGCCGAGGTGCGCGTGTACGGCCGCGTGCTCGGCCAGGCCGAGGTGGACACGCTGCGCGGCCAGGCCATCATCGGCGACCCGGGCCTGGGCGGCGGGCCCAAGCTGGTCAACGGCCAGCTGAGCTTCAACCCCGCGACGCTCGGCGCCAGCGGCGTGCAGTTCCGCTGGAACTTCGGCAACGGCACGCAGACGGCGTTCTCGAACCAGCCGAACACGAGCTACACCTACACCACCCCCGGCCACTACACGGTGACCCTGACGGTGAAGGACAGCAGCGGCCGCGAGACCTACTACACCTACAACGTGACCGTCATCGCGCCGGTCACCGCGACCGCGCCCACGCACACGACCAACATCGCGGGCGATGCCAGCCGGGTGTACTCGGTGAACCCCGACAGCGGCACGGTGGCCGCCATCGACGCGCAGACCCTCGCCAAGCTGTGGGAAGTGCGCGTGGGCGACGAGGCCAAGACGCTGGCCGTGGGCCCCGACGGCCGCATCTGGGTCGCGGTGCAGGGCGAGGACAAGCTGGTGGCGCTCAACGCCGCCGACGGCTCGCAGTCGGTGTCGATCCCGCTGGCCTACGGCAGCGGCCCCTACGGCGTGGCCTTCACGCCCAACGGCGCCAAGGGCCTGCTCACGCTGGAAAGCAAGTCGGTGCTCATGAGCTTCGACCCCAGCAACGGCGCCACCACCGGTGCGCTGGCGCTCGAGGGCGGCGTGCGCGGCATCGCCGTGAGCGCCGACTCGCAGGTGGCCTACGTCACGCGCTTCAAGTCGAAGATGACGGGCGGCCAGCTGCACAAGGTCAACCTGCAGTCGCTGACCGCGCTGCAGACCATCCCGCTGCCGGTGGACACCACGACCGTCGACACCGAGAGCCGCGCGCGCGGCGTGGCCAACTACCTGAGCCAGGTGGTGATCTCGCCCGACGGCTCGCGCGCCGTGCTGCCTTCGAAGAAGGACAACATCGTGCGCGGCCGCTTCCGCGACGGCAAGGACCTGCCGCACGACCAGACGGTGCGCTCCATCCTGTCGCAGGTGAACCTGCAAAGCGCCGCCGAGGTGTTCTCCGAGCAGATCGACTTCGACGACCGCGCCCCCGCGCGCGCCGCGCTGTACTCGCCCGCCGGCGACTACCTGTTCGTGGCGCAGATGGAAGGCAACCGTGTCGCCATCGTCGACAGCTACACCCGCGCGATTCGCGGCGAGATCAACGCCAGCAGCGCCCCGCACGGCCTGTACCTGGACGCGGCGCGCAAGCGGTTGTTCGTGAACAACTTCCTGGCGCGCTCGGTGTCGGTGCACGACGTGGCGAAGGTGCTGTCGGCCGAGACCAACGCGGCGATCTTCCTGCAGAACGTGGCCACCGTGGCGCAGGAGCCGATGGCGGCCGCGGCGCTGCGCGGCAAGCAGGTGTTCTACAACGCGGCCGACCGGCGCATGAGCAAGGACAACTACATCTCCTGCGCCAGCTGCCACGCGGACGGCGGCGACGACGGCATGGTGTGGGACTTCACCCAGCGCGGCGAAGGCCTGCGCCGCACCATCAGCCTGCAGGGGCGGCGCGGCACCAGCCACGGCAAGCTGCACTGGACGGCCAACTTCGACGAGGTGCAGGACTTCGAGAACGACATCCGCAACGAGTTCGGCGGCACCGGCTTCCTGAGCAATGCCGACTGGACCGCCACGCAGGCCCCGCTGGGCGCCCCGAAGGCCGGCAAGAGCGCGCAGCTGGACGACCTGGCCGTGTACCTGGGTTCGCTCAACAAGTACATGCGCAGCCCGGCGCGCGCCGCGGACGGCAGCCTGAGCGTGGACGCGGTGCGCGGACAGACCGTGTTCAACACGGCCCAGTGCGCCACCTGCCACACGGGCGCCACCTTCCGCGACGGCCTGCGGCACGACGTGGGGACCATCCAGGCCTCGTCGGGCAAGGGCAGCAACCAGCCGCTGGCGGGCGTGGGCTTCGACACGCCGACCCTGTCGGGTACCTGGAACACCACCGCGTTCTTCCACAACGGCCAGGCGGCCACGCTGCAGGACCTGCTCGCGGGCGGCCACGGCAACGCCTCCAGCCTGCCGGCGAACGACGTGGTGGCGCTGCGCGAGTACGTGCGCTCGCAGGACACCGCCCCGGCGGTGGTCACGCGGCTGCGCTCCGACCTCAACCCGACGATGTGCGTGAACATCAAGGGCGCCTCGACGACCAGCGGCGCGACGGCGGTGCAATGGCCGTGCGGCAACGCGGGCAACGAGAAGTTCACGATGACGCCCGTCACCGGCGGCTACGTGCAGTTCATCGCCGAGCACAGCGGCCTGTGCCTGGCGCAGAACGGCACGGCGACCACGAACGCGGCTGTCGTGCAGGTGGCCTGCTCGACGGGCAACACGGCGCAGTGGAGCCTGGTGGGCGGCACGGTGCGCAACCGCGCCTCGGGCTCGTGCCTGGACGTGCCGAACGGCTCGACCACGCAGGACACGGCGCTGATCACCTGGACCTGCAACGGCGGCAACAACCAGAACTGGACACAGCTGCCGTAAGCACCTCGCTTCGCGCCTGAGCCCAGGCCGGCCGTTTCGACGGCCGGCCTTTTTTTCGTCTGGCGCATGACCTCCCGCGTCATGGATTCGATGCACCCGCTCTGGAACAGTGGGGCCATCGATTCATCAACCAGGAGAAAAAACCATGACCGGCTTCAACATCCTCCCGCTCGCCGTCGCCCTGCTGATCGGCATTGCCGCACTGGGTTCGTGCATCGGCATCGCGCTGGTGGGCCAGAAGTTCCTCGAAGGGACGACGCGCCAGCCCGAGCTGGTCGACACGCTGCAGACCAAGTTCTTCCTGGTCGCGGGCGTGACCGACGGGGCCTTCATCATCGCAACGGGCATCGGCCTCTGGTTCGCGACGGCCAGCCCCTTCGGTTGACGTTTGCGTAACCTTTGGCGAGGGGTCGGCGTGCCGGAAGTCACGGGGTTCACTGGCACCATTCGTGCTAGTACCGTTGACACCGAATTGTTTACGGCTAAAGTATTTAACTATCAACAGTTCAGTTGTCTCAACCCTTCCCTAGCCGGAGAACCCGATGCGCCCCACGTTCCTGAAATCGCCCGCGCTGCCGCGCACCCTGATCTCGCTGCTGCTGTGCGGCGCCGCCCTCGGGGCCTCGGTGTCGGCCGTGGCCGCGCCGGTCAAGGTGGGTTTGGCCCTTGACATCTCGGGGCCTTTCGCGGCCCTGGGCGCCGAGGCGCGTGACGGCTTCGCGCTGGGCATCAAGCAGCTGAACGGCAAGCTCGGCGGGCAGGACGTGGAGTTCGTGCAGGCCGACATGGCCGGCAGCCCCGACCAGGCCAAGCAGCTGGTCGACCGCATGATTCAGCGCGACAAGATCGACATCTTCAGCGGCCCCATCGGCTCCAACGTGGCGCTGGCCGTGGGCCCGACGCTGTTCAACGCCAAGGTGCCCTACCTGTCGGCCAACGCCGGCCCGAGCCAGTTCGCCGGTGCGCAGTGCAGCCCCTACTTCTTCGGCACCGCCTACCAGAACGACCAGTTCCACGAGGCCGCCGGCAAGTTCGCACAAGACCGCGCGTTCAAGAAGATCGTGCTCATCGCCCCCAACTACCCGGCCGGCAAGGATGCGCTGGGCGGCTTCAAGCGCCAGTTCAAGGGCCAGGTGGCCGACGAGCTGTACACCAAGCTGGGCCAGATCGACTACGCCGCCGAACTCGCGCAGCTGCGCGCGGCCAAGCCCGACTCGATCTACTTCTTCCTGCCCGGCGCGATGGGCATCAACTTCATCAAGCAGTTCGTGGGCGCGGGCCTGTCCAAGGACATCACGCTGGTCACCAGCGGCTTCTCGGCCGACGAGGACGTGATCGGTGCCGTGGGCGAGCCGATGCTCGGCCTGTTCAACACCTCGCACTGGGCGCACGACCTGGACAACGCCGCCAACAAGGCCTTCGTGGCCGCGTTCCGCAAGGAATACAACGGCCGCTACCCGTCGGTGTACGCCGCGCAGGCCTACGACGCGATCCTCGCGATGGACGCCGCCGTGAAGCAATCGGGCGGCAACGCGCAGAACCGCGAAGCCGTGGTCGCCGCGCTGAAGAAGGCCAACTACGCCTCGACGCGCGGCACCTTCAAGTACGCGAATAACCACTTCCCCATCGAGAACTTTTACCTGCGCGTGATCGGCAAGGACGCGCAAGGCAAGGTGACGAACAAGCTGATCAACACGGTTCTCACGAACTACGGAGACAGCTACGCCGCCAAGTGCAACATGAAGTGATGCGGCTCGTCTTTTCATGAGCGGCATCCTCGTCCTCGAGCAATTGCTCAACGGCATCGGCTACGGCCTGATGCTCTTTCTTCTGGCGGCGGGCCTCACGCTGGTGTTCGGCATCATGGACGTGCTGAACCTGGCGCACGGCTCGCTGTTCATGGCCGGCGCCTACGTGGCGGCCGAGGCGCACACGCGCACCGGCTCGTTCGCCGCCGCCATCGTCGTCGCGGTGCTCGTCACCGTGGTGGTGGCGCTGCTCATCGAGGTGCTGCTGATGCGCCGCCTCTACAAGCGCGACCACCTGGCGCAGGTGCTCGCCACCTTCGGCGTGATCCTGGTGGCCGACGACATCGTCAAGATGATCTGGGGCCCCTCGCCCATCATGGCGCCCACGCCGGCCGCGCTCTCGGGCCCGGTCGAGCTGATGGACGGCCTGCCCTACCCCTCGTACCGCCTCGTGGTGCTCGCGGGCGGCCTGCTGATGGCGCTGGCGCTGTACGTGCTGGTGAACCACACGCGCATCGGCATGCGGGTGCGCGCGGGGGCGTCCGACCGGCCGATGGCCGAGCTGATGGGCGTGCGCGTGGGCCGCATCTTCAACGGCGTGTTCCTGCTCGGCGCGGCGCTGGCCGCACTGGCCGGCGCGCTCATGGGCCCGATCGTCGCGGTGCAGGTGGGCATGGGCGAAGCCATCCTGATCCCGGCGCTGGTGGTGCTGGTGATCGGCGGCATCGGCTCGGTGCGCGGCGCCTTCGTGGCCGCGCTGCTGGTCGGCGTGGTCGACACCATCGGCCGCGCCTTCGTGCCGATGTTGCTGCGCGCCACGCTGCCGCCCGCCACGGCGGCCGACCTGGGGCCGCTGTTCGCCGAGGTGGCGATGTACGCGCTCATGGTCGTCGTTCTGATCTTCCGGCCTTCCGGCCTTTTCTCGGCCCGCGCATGAAACCCTCGTCACGCACCTTCGGTCTCGGGCTGCTCCTCGTGGCGCTCGCGGCCTTTCCGCTGGTCGCGCCGCTGTTCGGGCTCGACTTCTACATCGGCTTCGTGCGGCGCGTGCTCATCGTCGCGCTGGCCGCCGCGAGCCTGAACTTCATCCTCGGCTTCGGCGGCATGGTGGCGCTCGGGCACGCAGGTTTCATCGGCATGGGCGCCTACACGGTGGTGGCGCTCAGCGACGCCGGCGTGATGTCGGCCTGGCTCCTGTGGCCGCTGGCCGCGCTGGTGGCGGGCCTGGTGGCCGCGCTGATCGGCACGGTGGCGCTGCGCACGCGCGGCGTGTACTTCATCATGACCACGCTGGCCTTCGCGCAGATGCTGTACTTCGTCGTCGTGTCGCTGCGCAAGTACGGCGGCGACGACGGCTACACGCTGATGTCGCGCCCCACGCTGCTGCCGGGCCTGGACCTGGGCAACGAGTCGACCTTCTACTGGGTGGTGCTCGTGGTGGTGGCGCTCGCGCTGTGGTGGCTGCATCGCGCCACGCAGGCGCGCTTCGGCCACGCGCTGATGGGCATCCGCGACAACGAGACGCGCATGCGCGCGCTGGGCTACCCGGTGTTCCGGCTGCAGCTCGTGGCCTTTGCCATCGCCGGCGCGATCGCCGGGCTGGCCGGCGCGCTGCTGGCCGGCGGCAACGGCTTCGTGAGCCCGGCGACCATGCACTGGACGCAGTCGGCCACGCTGGTGGTGATGGTCGTCATCGGTGGCCTAGGTCGCAGCTGGGGCGGGCCGGTGGGCGCCGTGGTCTGGCTGGTGCTGGAGGAAGCGCTCAAGCAGCACACCGAGCACTGGCACATGCCGCTGGGCCTGCTGCTGATCGCCGTCGCCCTCTGGGCCCCGCGCGGCCTGGCCGCGCTGTCGACGAAACGCCGCACGGTCGCAGCAGCAGCGGCTTCCGCTGCAACGGCCGCAGGGAGCGCCAAGCCATGAGCCTTTTCAGAATCGAAGGGTTGGTCAAGCGCTTCGGCGGCCTGCTGGCGACCGACCATGTGAGCCTCACGGTGGAGCGCGGCGAAGTGCATGCGCTGATCGGTCCCAACGGCGCGGGCAAGACCACGCTGGTGAACCTCATCACCGGCCTGCTGGAGGCCGACGCGGGCCGGCTGATGCTCGACGGGCAGGACATCACGGCCTACAAGGACCACCAGCGCGTGGCCGCCGGCATGTCGCGCTGCTTCCAGGTGACGCGCGTGTTCGCCAAGGAAACGGTGCACGACAACCTGATGCTCGCGGCGCAGGCCCATGCAGGGAGCAGCCTGCGTTTCCTGGCACCGCGTGCGAACGAACGCGACCTGGTCGACCGCGCCCACGCGCTGGCCGACCGCGTGGGCCTGGGCAGCGAACGCCACCGCATCGCGGGCACGCTGCCGCACGGCGCGCAGCGCGCGCTCGACGTGGCGCTGGCACTGGCCGCCGAGCCCAAGCTGCTGCTGCTCGACGAGCCGATGGCCGGCATGGGCCCCGACGAGTCGGCGCGCATGGTCGATCTGATCGAATCGCTGCGCGAATCGATGGCCATCCTGCTCATCGAGCACGACATGGACGCCGTGTTCCGCCTCGCCAACCGGCTCACGGTGCTGGTGCAGGGCAAGGTGCTGATGAGCGGCACGGCCGACGAAGTGCGGGGCCACCCCGATGTGCAAGCCGTGTACCTCGGCACCGAAGCGGAAGGACACGCATGAGCACGACGACCACGACATCCACCCTGCTCGAGGCCACCGCCATCGAAGCCGGCTACGGCGCCAGCCAGGTGCTGTTCGGCATCGACGTGCGCGTCGGTGCGGGCGAAGTGATGGCGCTGCTGGGCCGCAACGGCATGGGCAAGAGCACGCTGCTGAAGGTGCTGACCGGCACCATCGCGCCGATGCGCGGCGGCGTGCAGTTCTGCGGCGCGGCCATCGGTGGCCACCGGCCCGACGCCATCGCGCGGCGCGGCATGGCCATCGTGCCCGAGGGGCGCCACGTGTTCCCCAACCTCAGCGTGGACGAGCACCTGCGCGCCTTCGCACGGCCCCGGCCCGGCAGCGCGCCGCGCTGGACCGTGGAGGCGCTGTACAAGCTCTTTCCGCGCCTGTCGGAGCGCAAGGCCAACGCGGGCAACCAGCTCTCGGGTGGCGAGCAGCAGATGCTGGCCATTGCGCGCGCGCTGTCGACGCACCCGCGCCTGCTGATCCTGGACGAAGCCACCGAAGGCCTGGCGCCGGTGATCCGCGAGGAGATCTGGCACTGCATCGCCACGCTGAAGTCGGAGGGCGAGGCGATCCTGGTGGTCGACAAGTACGTGCAGCGCCTGCTGCCGCTGGCCGACCGCCACGTGATCCTCGAACGCGGGCGCGTGGTGTGGCAGGGCGACTCGGCCGCGCTCGACGCCGACCGGTCGCTGTGGACGCGCTACCTGGGCGTGTGAGTCGGCGTTCGTCCGTTCGCTGCTAGCGCGGACGGCACGCCAGGAAGTTGGCCCACGTCACGTCGTCGCGGCCGATCCACTGGCTGTCCCATTGCAGGTCAAGGCCCGCCGTCGCCAGCGCGTCGGCGAATGCGTCTTTCGACCAGTACACGGTCTGGTAGTCACCGAGGGTCTCGCCTTCGCCGATGCGCATGGCCGCGAGGAAGACCCCGCCGGGCGCGAGCGCATCGAACACCTTGCGCAGCACCGGCGCGATCTGCGCGCGATCGACATGGATCAGCACGCACATCGCAAGGACCGCGTCGCAGGGACCGCCCAGCGCATCCGTGACGACATTGAGCAGTTCGCCCTTCTTGCCGCGCTCGGCCTGCAGGTCGAGAAACGCCTGGACCGCATCGGTGCGCCTCACGACGCCGCCCAGGGATTCGACGAGATCGGCGTCCTGCCCCGACCCGGAACCGATCTCGAGCACGCTGCCACCGGCGGGCACGCGCTGCATCATGCGGCGCACCGCGTCCTCGATCTCGGGCGGCCGGTGGCCCGCGACGATCGCGTTGTAGTCGCGCGCGGACGCTTCGTAGGACGCAAGGGTGCGGTCCATGTGCTCGTGCACCGGGGTGGGGACGGTCATGGGCGCCTTTGCCGGGTTCAGACCGAGCGCGTGATGCCGCCGTCCACGCGCAGGTTCTGCCCCGTGATGTAGCCCGCGCCCTCGGAGGCCAGGAAGCCGATGGTGGCGGCGATCTCGGCGCTGCGGCCGTAGCGGCCCATCGGGATGCGCTCGCGGAACACTTCTTTCTCGGGCAGGCTGTCGATGAAGCCGGGCAGCACGTTGTTCATGCGCACGTTGTGCTTGGCGTACTGGTCGGCGAAGAGCTTGGTGAAGGCGGCGAGGCCGGCGCGGAACACGCCCGAGGTCGGGAACACCGGGTCGGGCTCGAAGGCGGCAAAGGTCGAGATGTTGATGATCGCGCCGCCGCCCTGCTTCACCATGTGCGGCGCCACGAGGCGCGCGGGGCGCACGGCGCTCAGGAAGTAGACGTCCATGCCGCGGTGCCAGTCGTCGTCGCTGATCTCCAGGATCGGCGCGCGGGGGCCGTGGCCGGCGCTGTTCACGAGCACGTCGATGCGGCCCCATTCGGCCATGACCTTGTCCACGAGGCGCTGGATGTCGTCGTTCGACTGGTTGGAGCCGGTCACGCCGATGCCGCCGAGTTCCTGCGCCAGCGCTTCGCCCTTGCCCGACGAGGACAGGATGGCCACGCGAAAACCGTCGTCCGCGAGCTTGCGGGCCGCGGCGGCGCCCATGCCGCTGCCGCCGGCGGTGACGATGGCTACTTTCTGATCTGACATGGTGGGTTCCTCCTTCGGATGAAACCCCGTAGCCTACCCCTCGATGTCCCAGCGCGCTTTCACGGGGAAAGGCGCGCTGTCCTGCAGGGTGAAGCGCTTCAGGTCTTCCTCGAACTCGGCCTGCGGCATCAGCGAGGGCACCTGCTCGGGCCTGGCGCGCGGGCCCGTCTTGAAAGGCCGCGACACCAGCGGCTGCCGGCTCAGCGCCCGCAGGTAGGCGGCGGTTTCCGTGTCGTCCATGAAGGCCGTGACGGTGGCCACGTCGGCCGCGATGCGCTCGGCCATCTCGGGCTCGGACAGGTCCCAGTCGCCGAGGTAGCTCAGGTCGACAAAGGCTTCCAGGAACCTCGCGCAGACGAAATCGGCGAACGAGCCGTGGCCGACGCTGCTTTCCTCGTCGTCGTGCCACACGAAGGCCACGCCCACGGCGCCGCCGTCCAGCGGCACGAGGCAGTAGGCGTCGCCCGCGCCCGATTGCGCAAAGGGCAGGAAGCGGCGGCCGTCCTGCCACTTGGCGTCGAGCCACTCATCGAGGTCGTTGGCCGCCTGTTCGGCGTCCAGCCACTCGAAGTCGGGGAAGCCGACCAGATCGGGCGGCCCGCTGGCGAGGAGCTGTTGCAGCAGCGGGGGAATTTCGATGCCGGTGCGGCGCGAGAGATCGTCGAACGTCATCGTTCAGGCCGTCGGCAACGTGGCCTGCATCGACGGCCGATGGTTGAACGCAGCGAACCACTTCGCGCTGTTCGGCGCCTGGGCGCGCCAGTCCACCGAGGGAAAGCGGAAGTCCATGTAGCCCAGCGCGCAGCCGAAGGCGATGGTGCCGATGTCGACGCGATCGCCGAACGACGGCGCCGCCGCCTCGAGCCATTCGAGGCCGGTGCGCACCTTGTCGAGCTGGCCGTCGGTCCAGTCGCTCCAGCGCAGCGCCTCGGGGCGCAGCATGGTCTCGTAGCGCGCGAGCAGCGCGGCGCCGGTCATGCCGTCGGCCAGCGACAGCTCGGTCAGGCGCGCCCAGCGCGCGGGCCCGGTGGCCGGGAACAGACCGCCGGCGTACGCGGTGTCGAGGTACTCGCAGATCACGCGGCTGTCGAACAGCGCCTGGCCGTCGTCGGTGAGGAAGGTCGGCACCTGGCCCAGCGGGTTGGTCGGCAGGATGCGGGCGTCACGCTTCACCGGGCCAGCCGCGCTGGGCAGCTTCTCGATGCGGTCGGCCACGCCCAGCTCGTGGGCCACGACCATGCACTTGCGCACGAAGGGAGACGCGGGAGAGAAGAAGATCTTCATGGCCAGGGTGAACGAGTGGATGTTGAAAAAAGAGGCAGGACTTTCAGCCCGTGATCGGCGTGCGCGGCGATCCCGGCTTGCGGATGCGCAGCATGCCCTCTTGCGCCGCCGAGGCCACGAGGCGGCCGTCGCGCGTGTAGAGGCTGCCGCGGCACAGGCCGCGCGCGCCGCCCGCGCTGGGCGAGTCGACCACGTAGAGCAGCCAGTCGTCGAAACGGAAATCGCGGTGGAACCACATCGCGTGGTCCAGGCTGGCGGGACGCACCTGGCCGCTCATGAAGCTCAGGCCGTGCGGCAGCATGGCGGCGCGCAGCAGGCCGTGGTCGGAGGCGTAGGCCAGCAGCGCACGGTGCACCGTCAGGTCGTCGGGCAGCGGCGCGATGGCGCGCATCCAGATGGCGCTCTGGTTCTCGGTGGGGCGCACCTCGGGCCGCAGCAGGTCTTCGGGGTCGACGCGCCGGTACTCGATGCCGTGCGGCTGGATGGCCTTGGAGCGCCAGGGTTCGGGCAGGCGGTCGCCGAGCGCGATGCGCTGGTCGAGTTCGCTGGTCAGGCCCTCGGGGCCTTCGACCGCGGGCATGGGGAACTGGTGCTCGACGCCCTCGTCCACGGTCTGGAACGAGGCCGACATCTCGAAAATGATGCGGTCCTGCTGGCGCGCCACCACATGGCGCGTGGTGAAGCTGCGGCCGTCGCGCACGCGGTCGACGCTGTACTCGATGGGCGCGTGCTCGCCGGGCAACAGGAAGTAGGCGTGCATCGAATGCACCGGGCGCTCGGCGCCCACCGTGAGGCTGGCAGCCATGAGCGACTGGCCGAGCACCTGGCCGCCGAAGACGGCGGGCGTGCCGATGTCCTCGCTCTGGGCCAGGAAGCGGTCGCCGCCCAGCGGTTCGAGCTGCATGAGGGCGACGAGGTCGGCAACGAGGCGGGCGGCAAGGACGGGTTCGGGGGTCATCGGGGGAAGGGATTCGGCGCAGAAAAGCAATCCACGACGATAGCAAAGGCCGAGCCCGCGCGCTGTCGCGGCCCGGTCAGCAGCGCCCAGCGGCGCCTACTTGAAGAAGCAGATGTCCAGCATCAGGCGCACGCTGCAGCCGTGGTCGGTGCCGCCGTCCACCATGCGCACCGGCACGCCGCCCAGCAGCATCGCACCGTCGGCGCCGTACGCCAGCGGCGAACGCGCGGCCTGGCTGAAGGGGCCGCTGAGCGTTTCCTGCTCGACGTACTTCAGGTACTGGCGCCGCGAGAAATCGACCGTGTCGGCCGACTTCAGCGCCACCGCCGCGTAGCGCTTGCCGTAGACCGTGCCGAAGTAGCGCAGCACCGGCCCGGTGCGGTCGCCGTACTTCACCTCGGCCTTCGCGAAGCCGGTCTGGACGAGGAAGTTGCGGTCTTCGGGCGTCAGGTCGGCGTCGAAGGCCATCAGCACGTACTGGCCTTCGAAGCTCTGGTTGCGCGCCACCTTCAGTTCGCCGATGAGCGCGGGCGTGACCTTGGTGCGGCCGTCCCAGCGCAGCAGCGCGGCCACGGACGGGTCGCCGTCGAACACGTAGTGGTACTTGTCGCCGGCGATGGCGACCTTGCGGCCGTCCTTGGCCGCGACGAAGCTCAGCACGCGGTCCTTGCCGTGGACGGGGTCGCCCTCGGGGGTGCTGGCGCAGCCCACCTGCAGCAGGCCGAAGGCGGCGCAGGCCAGCGCCAGGAAGAAGCGACGCGCGGGGGTCGACAGCGAAGAAGAAAGAGGCACGGTGTGTCCGGGGTTCGAGTTCATCCAGCCCCGGACTCTAGCGCCGCGCCGCGCTCAGAAGGTGTGAATGAATCCGGCGTGGCCGAGCAGCCTGCCCAGGCGCGCCCCCTCAAGGCGCAAAGCGCAGCCATAGCCGGGCTATGGCGAGCATTTGCAACGCAGAGGGGGCGTGTCTGGGCGGGATGAGCGGGCATGGCGGATTCGTTCACACCTTCTCAATGGTCCAGGTCGACGCCGTCGGCCACCAGCTTTTTCTGCAGCGCCGCCACGTCGATCGCCGCGAAGCGCCCGCTGCCCAGCGAGGCCGCCGCCGTGCCCGCCGCCTGCCCCATGACGAAGCAGCCGCCGCTGGCACGCGCGGCCGACTGGCCTTCGTGCGTCATCGAGGCGCAGCGCCCGGCCACCAGCAGGTTGTCGAGCGTCTGCGGCACCAGCATGCGCCACGGCAGGTGGTTGTAGGCGTTGGCTTCGTCGCGCGGGAAGGCCCACTCGATGCGGCCGTCGGCGTGCATTTCCATCGGCCAGGCGTTCAGGCCGATGGTGTCGTCGAAGGTGGCCGAGCCGAGGATGTCTTCGCGGCCCAGCGCGTACAGGCCCTGGATGCGCCGCGTCTCGCGGATGCCGACCTGCGGCGCGATCTCCACGATGGCCGACGGCGCGAAGCCCGGCACCTCGGCTTGCAGGAACTTGAAGTACGCCGCGATCTGGCGCCGGCCTTCGAGCTCGCCGTCGCTGAGTTCGCGCGCATCGACGCCGTTCATCGCGCGGCCTTCGGCGTTGCGGATCTGCGTGACGTTGGCGCGCCACTCGCGCGGGTCCTTGTTGGGCCGCAGGATCGCGCCTTCGCGCGGAAAGCTGTACTTGCCCGGATGCTGCTGCTCGGCGCGCGCCATGAAGCCGTTGATGGCCGAGAACTCGCCCACCGCTTCCAGCGCGGCCGGTGCGTCGACCTGGCCGATGCGGAACATGGTGGTCGGGAACAGCCCGCTGCCGTGGCCGTCGCCCACTTCGAAGGGCACGCCCGCGAAGGCCGCCACGTCGGCGTCGCCGCTGGCGTCGATGAAGGCGTTGGCGCGGATCGCCTGGCGGCCCGATTTCGTTTCGACCACCAGCGCGCCGATGCGCGCGCCGTCGTGCAGCACCGCAGCGGCATACGCGTGGAACAGCATCTGCACGCCGGCCGCTTCGAGCAGCTGGTCGGCGGCCAGCTTGTAGGCCGAGGTGTCGTACGAGCGCACGCAGATGCGCCCGCCCATGCCGTTCTGCGGCGCGTTCATGCCGTTGAAGCCGGCGATGCGGTCGATGAGGTCGTCGACCACGCCGCGCACCAGCTGCGTCATCTCGCCGCGGCGCTTGCCGTACAGGCCCGCGAAGTTGGTCACGCCGCCCGCGGTGCCCATGCCGCCGAGAAAACCGTAGCGCTCCACCAGCAGCGTGTGCGCGCCGTGGCGCGCGGCGCTCACCGCGGCAGCGATGCCGGCGGGGCCGCCGCCGACCACGACCACGTCGAAGTCGCCGAACACCGGCAGCGCGCGCGCCGGTTCGGTCAGGGTGTGTGGTTGCTGCGTCGCCGCCATCACTGGAGCTTGATGCCGCGGGTCGAAATGATCTTGCTCATGATCGCCGCCTCTTCCTTCACGCGCGTGCGCATGCCGTCGGGCGAGGTCCCCACGGCCTGCCAGCCTTGCTCGAAGAGCTTGCGGCGCACGTCGGGGTCTTTCATGACGATCTCGATCTCGCGGCTGATGCGCGCCTGCGCGGGCTTCGACAGGCTGGCCGGGCCGAGCAGCGCCACCCACACCTCGAGGTTGAAGTCTTTCACGCCGGCTTCGGCCAGCGGGGCGATCTCGGGCACCAGCGCGCTGCGCCCGCCCGTGAGGCCGACGGCCTTGAGCTTGCCGGCGCGGATCTGCGGCATGGCCACGCCCGGCGGAATCAGGCCCATCTGCACCTGGTCGCCCAGCATGCCGGTGACGACCTGCGGGTTGCCCTGGTAGGGCACGTGCTCGGGCTTGAAGCCGTTCACGCGGCTCTTGAGCAGTTCCATGCCCAGGTGGCCGACCGAGCCCACGCCCACCGAGCCGTAGTTCCACTTGTCGCCGGCCTGGCGCGCGGCATCGAAGAACGCGGTGCCCGAGGGCAGGCTGTTCTGCGCCACGAGCACCAGCGGCGCGGTGGCGATGAGCGAGAGGTAGGTGAAGTCCTTCGCCGGGTCGTACGGCAGCTTGGGGTACAGCATCTTCGACGACGTGAGGTTGCCGTTGATGACGATGCCCAGCGTGTGGTCGTCGGTGGCCTTGGCCACCTGGTCGGCCGCGATGTTGCCCGAGGCGCCGGCCTTGTTGTCCACCACGACCGGCTGGCCCAGCGCGCGGGACAGCGGCTCGGCAATGGTGCGCGCCGCGATGTCGGGCGTGGAGCCGCCCGGGAAACCCACCAGCAGGCGGATCGGCTTGGTCGGCCACGCGGGGGTGTCGGCGCTGGCGGACAGCGGCAGCGCCGCGGTGGCGGCCAGGCCGCAGGCGATCAGGAGGGCTCTCTTGGTGGCTTGCATGGGAAAAGACAGTTAAAAGGTAAACAAAAATGCAAAGAGAGCCAGCTTAACTGGCGCGCCGAGCCCTGGGCAAGGCGCACCCTCGTCAGTCGAGGCTGATGTTGCCCCGGCGCACCAGCTCCCCATACACCTTCGACTTGGCCTCGGCGTTGCGCTCGATTTCCTCGGGCGACCAGGCCAGCGGCTCGAAGGCGAAGGTGTCGAAGCGGGCGCGGATGTCCGGGTCGGCGATGACCTTGGCCACGTCGGCGTTGATCTTGGCCTTGACGGCCGCCGACACGCCCTTGGGTGCCAGCAGCGACACGAAGGAGTTGACCTCCAGCGAAGCCGGGCCGCCGGCCTCGGCCATGGTGGGCACATCGGGCATCTGCGGGATGCGCTTGGGCGCGGCCACGGCGATGTAGCGCAGCTTGCCGGCCTTGTAGATGCCCTGGCTCGACGGGATGCTCGCGAAGGCCCACGGCACCTCGCCGGTGCCCACGTTGGAATACAGCTGCGACACCTCGCGGTACGGCGCGTGCCGCATGCGGATGCCCGTGAGCGCCTCGAGCTGCTGCGCGCCCAGGTGGCCCGGGCTGCCGACGCCCCACGAGCCGTAGACGATGCCTTCGGGGTTGGCCTTGGCGGCGGCGATCAGGTCGCCCATGGTCTTCCACTTCGACTCGGTGCCCACGGCCACGAAGAAGGGCGTGCGGAACAGCGAGGCGACCGGGTCGAAGTGCTGCAAGGTCACGAAGTTGCGCGACTTGTACAGGTGCGGTAGCGCGGCGATGTGCTCGCTGTCCAGCTGCAGCAGCGTGTAGCCGTCGGGCGCGGCGCGGCGCGCCTGGTCGATGGCGATGAAGCCGCCGCCGCCGGGCCGGTTGTCGACCACCACGCGCTGGTTCCACAGCCGCGAGAGCTTGTCGGACACGAGGCGCAGCACCGCGTCGGGGCCGCTGCCGGCCGCGAACGGGGTGATCAGCGTCACTGGCTTGCTCGGGTAGTCGCTGCCCTGCGCCCAGGCGCCGGAGGCGGCGGTCAGGGCCAGGACGGCGGTCGTCAGCAATGCGCGCGGAAAGTTCATGGGTTGTCTCCTGGGCCTTCGGCCTCGTTGGTAGGGATCGGGTGAAAAAACCGTGTCAGCGCGGCGCGGGCGTCTCGCCCAGGCAATGCTCGGGCCGCCAGGCGTACAGCCATTCGACCGCATCGTAGAAGCGTTCGGGCGTGCGCCCGGTCCACAGGCTGTTGCGCACGAGGCGCTCCACGCCCTGGGCGTGGTACAGCCGCCCCATCTCGCGCACCGACAGCACGACGCGCGCGCAGCGTGCGATGCGGGCCTGTTCGTAGCGCTGGAAGGCGGCGGTCATGTCGAAGTCGCAGGCCTTCACGGCCTCGCCGAGCGTCACGGCGTCTTCGAGTGCCATGCAGGCGCCCTGCGCGAGGTACTGCATCATGGGATGCGCCGCGTCGCCCAGCAGCGTGGCCGGGCCGTCGCTCCAGCATTCGACGGGGTCGCGGTCGGCAGTGCTCCAGCGGCGCCACGAGGTCGGGCGGTCGAGCAGCTGGCGCGGGCGGGCGTGCACGCCTTCGAAGTACGACAGCACCTCTTCTTTGCTGCCGTCGGTGACGCCCCATTCTTCGGCATCGCGGCTGTGGAAGGTGACGACCAGGTTGTACTGCTCGCCGTGGCGCAGCGGGTAGTGCACGAGGTGGCAGTTGGGGCCGGCCCAGACCACGGGCGCGTTCCATTGCAGGTCGGCGGGCATGTCGGCCGCAGGCACGACGGCGCGGTAGACCACGTGGCCCGACACGCGCGGCGCGTCGCCGATGAGCTTGGCGCGCACCACCGACTTCACGCCGTCGCAACCGACGATGGCATCGGCCTGGAAGCGGCGGCCGTCGCGCGTGACGGCCGTGACGCCATGCGCGCCGGTGTCGATCGCCTCGACCTGCGCCGAGGTGTGGAAGCGGATCAGCGGATGCTGCTTCACGGCCTCGTGGATCGCGCCGTGCAGGTCGGCGCGGTGGCTCACGGCATACGGATTGCCGAAGCGTGCGCGGAAGGCCTCGCCGACGGGCACCGAGGCGACTTCGCTGCAGTCGACCGCGTCCATCATCACGAGCCGGTCGGTGAACACCGAGCTGCGGCGCACGGCCTCGCCCACGCCCAGCGCGTCGAGCGCCGCGAAGGCGTTGGGGCCGAGCTGCAGGCCGGCGCCGATCTCGCCGATGACGGCGCTCTGTTCGAGCAGGTCGATGGCCACGCCCAGGCGTGCGAGCGCCAGCGCAGCGGCCATGCCGCCGATGCCGCCGCCGACGAGCAGCACGGAGGGAGGATGCTTCGAGAGGGTCATGCGCGGGCCGGGACGCTCAGTCGATGCGAACAGTCAGGGACGGCAGGCGTTCGATGCTGACCTTGATCGTCTGGCCCGGCTTCACCGCGCCCACGCCTTCGGGCGTGCCCGTGAAGATCAGGTCGCCAGGCTGCAGCGCGAACAAGGTCGAGAGGTTGGCGATGACTTCGTTCACCGACCAGATCAGGTGCGTGATGTCGCTGTTCTGGCGCACCTGGCCGTCCACTTCGAGCGTGATGGCGCCGGCGTTGATCTCGCCCACGTCGGCCAGCGTGCGCAGCGGCGCGATGGGGGCCGAGAAGTCGAAGGCCTTGCCGATCTCCCAGGGGCGGCCAGCTTCGCGCATCTTCATCTGCAGGTCGCGGCGCGTCATGTCCAGGCCCACGGCGTAGCTGTGGATGTGGCTGGCGGCCTGGTCGACAGGAATGTCCTTGCCGCCCTTGCCGATGGCGACCACCAGCTCGGCTTCGTAGTGGTAGTTGCTCGTGAGCGAGGGGTACGGCACGGCGCCGGTGGCACCTTCGGCCACGGGCACGACCGAGGCGTCGTCGTTGGGCTTGCAGAAGAAGAACGGCGGTTCGCGGTCGGGGTCGAAGCCCATCTCGCGCGCATGCGCCGCGTAGTTGCGGCCCACGCAGTAGACGCGGCGCACGGGGAACTGCCGGTCGGAGCCGACGATGGGCAAGCCGACGATGGAAGGGGGTGTGAAGACGAAGGACATGGAAGCTCCTGCCGCGTGGGACGGCACATCAGACAAACAAGAAGAGAAGGAAAGAAGGTCGTCGCGCTTTCAGGCGTCTTCGAGAAAGGCTTCGCGCAGGATGCCCATGGCCTGCTGCACGGGGCGGTCGGAAAAACTGAAGAGCACGGTGTCTTCGTTCGGTGACGACAGGCGCAGCGGAGCCCACGAGGGCACGACGAAGGTGTCGCGCGGGCCGAAGTCGAAGCGCTGGCCGGCGATTTCGGCCGTGCCGTGGCCTTCGACCACGCTGTAGACGGTGCCGTCGGTGGCGCGGTGCGCCTGGCCTGCGAAGCCCTTGGGCAGCAGCTGCAGCTGGGTCGAGATGGTCGGCATCGGCGAGCCGCCCGTCAGCGGGTTGATGTAGCGCAGCTTGTGGCCCAGCCAGGCGTCGGGCGCCTCCTGCTTCTGCAACTGGGCCAGCGCCTCGCGGCTGCGCAGGTAGGGGTAGTTGAAGATCGGCGAGGTGGCCGAGGTGTGGTCGTGCCGCACCGGCACCATGTTGTGGCCGAAGCGCGCCAGGCTGTGGCCTTCGGGGCGCGCCACGTGCTGCACCTTGGCGTCGTCGTTCTCGGCAAAGCCGGCGTCGAAGAAACGCAGCATCGGAATGTCGAGGCCGTCGAGCCAGACCACCGGCTCGGTCACGCCTTCGATGCCTTCGTTGCCATGGTCGTGCCAGGCCCACGAGGGCGTGATGATGAAGTCGCCGGGGTGCATGGTCGTGCGCTCGCCGCCCACGGTGGTGTAGGCGCCCTTGCCGTCCACGATGAAGCGCAGCGCCGACTGCACATGGCGGTGCGACGGCGCCACCTCGCCCGGCATGATGAGCTGCAGGCCGGCGTAGATCGACTGCGTGATCGACGCGTTGCCGGGCAGCGCCGGGTTCTCGAGCACCAGCACGCGGCGCACGGCCTCTTCGGCGGTGATGAGGTCGGCCGACTCCATGAGCAGCGGGCGGATCTCGTCGTAGCGCCACAGCGCGGGCACGCAGGGGCTTTTGGGCTCGCGCGGCACCAGCGCGTGCAGCGACTCCCACAGCGGCGAGAGGTTCAGCGGGCGGATGCGGGCGTAGTAGTCGCGGCGCTCGGCGGCGTTGGCCGGTGCGCTGGCGGCATGGGAAGAAGCGGGGTTCATGGGGTCGGTGTCTCCGTTGGCGGCATTGTTGACCCGCACCACTATTTCCTCAAGACCGCGTGCCAATACACGGAATTCGAAATTTCGATAATGGTGCCTTTCGCTTTCGCCTTCAGGGCTCCACCCCGCCTCATCCCATGTCCAAGCTCGATCTCGAATGGCTCGCCGTGTTCGACGAGGTCTACAAGACCGGCAACGTCACCAAGGCCGCCGAGCGCCTGGGCATGGCGCAGGCGGCCGCCAGCACGGCGCTGAACAAGCTGCGCGCGCACTTCGACGACCGCCTGTTCACCCGCACCGCACAGGGCATGCAGCCCACGCCGCACGCCGAGCGCATCTACCCGAACCTGCGCGAGGCGCTGGCGCAGCTGGCGCAGGCCCAGGGCAACCGCAGCAGCTTCGAGCCGGCGCGCGCGCAGCGGCGCTTTCGCATCTGCATGACCGACATCAGCGAGGTGGTGCTGCTGCCCGGCCTGCTCGACCACCTGCGCCATGCGGCGCCGGGCGTGCACATCGAGACCGAGATCATCTCCACCCACAGCGGCCGCCGGCTGCAGGACGGCGACGTCGACCTGGCCGTGGGCTTCATGCCGCAGCTGGACGCGGGCTTCTACCAGCAGGTGCTGTTCATGCAGAACTTCGTCTGCCTGGCGGCGCAGAACCATCCGCGCATCGGCGCCAAGCTCACGCGCAAGCGCTTCGAGGAAGAGGCGCACGCGGTGGTGTCCAGCTCGGGCACGGGGCACGCCATCGTCGACACCACCATCGCGCGCCTGGGCCTCAAGCGCAACGTGGTGGTGCGGCTGTCGAGCTTTCTGAGCGTGGCGCGCATCGTGGCCCACACCGAGCTGATCGTGGTGGTGCCGCGCATCCTGGGCAACGTGCTGGCCACGCAGGAGCCGGTGAAGGTGCTGGCGCCGCCCTTCACGCTGCCGGCCTATGCGGTCAAGCAGCACTGGCACGAGCGCTTTCATGCCGACCCGGGCAACGCCTGGCTGCGCCGCACGCTGGCCCAGCTGTTCAGCGGCAGCTGAACGGCACCAAAGGGCGCCCGGGCGCTCGCATAATCGCGGCTCCCCACCCACAGCCCACAGAAAAAAGGCGCCCCATGTCTTCCATCACCCTCCGATTCCTGGCCGAACCCAGCACCGTCAACTTCGGCGGCAAGGTCCACGGCGGCACGGTCATGAAGTGGATCGACGAGGCCGGCTACGCCTGCGCCACCAGCTGGGCCAAGCGCTACTGCGTCACCGCCTTCATCGGCAGCATCCGCTTTCACCGGCCGATCATGATCGGCGACCTGGTCGAGGTCGAGGCCCGCCTGGCCTACACCGGCAAGACCAGCATGAACATCTCGGTCGAGGTGCGCAGCGGCGACATGAAGGGCGGCGTGATGGAAAAGACCACCGAATGCCTGATCGTGTTCGTCTCGGTCGACTCGCACGGCCGGCCGCTGCCGGTGGAAGCCTTCGTTCCCGGCACGCCCGGCGAAATGGCACTGGCCGAGCGCGCCAAGGCGCACCTGGACGCCAGCCGCGCCGCCGGCGGCACGCCCTGATCCCGGGCGCGGGGATAGGCGGCGCGCCCTAACCACGGGGCGCCCGGGCGGCTAGAGTCGTGCGATTGCATCCCAAGGAACACATCGCATGGCCACCTCCCGAGACGACGACAGCAACGACAAGACCGACCGCATCAAGGACTCGGCCCAGCAGATCTGGCTGGCCGGCCTCGGCGCCTTCGCCAAGATGCAGCAGGAAGGCAGCAAGGCCTTCGAGGCGCTGGTCAAGGACGGCGCCGGCATGCAGAAGAAGACCCAGCAGGCCGCCGAGGAAACCCTGGCCCAGGCCCAGCAGCGCATGGCCGGTTTCGCCAGCGAGTTCGGCACCAAGGCCGCCGGCCAGTGGGGCAAGCTCGAGAACATCTTCGAAGACCGCGTGGCGCGCGCGCTCGAAAAGCTCGGCGTGCCCTCGGCCGCCGACGTGGCCGCACTGCAGGCGCGCGTCGAGGCGCTCGAGGCCCAACTCAAGCAGCGCGATGCCAAGACCTCGCCCGTGCGCGCCTCGCGCAAGACCGCGCCGGCCCCCGCCGCCAAGAAGACCCTGCGCCGCACCAAGGCCGGCTGACATCGTTCTGTAATTGCGGCACTGCACAAAAATTCAGCGCCGCAAAACATGTCCCGCACCGTTCATGGTGCAGCGCACATGCGCTAGAGTGCCCCCAAGACCAAGAGAAACCACGGGGGCACCGACATGGCAAAGAAGGCGCCACGCCGCACTGCGCAACGCATCCTCGAAGCTGCATTGGATTTGTTCAACCGCTTCGGGGAACCGAACGTGTCGACCACGCTGGTGGCCGGCGAGCTGAACATCAGCCCCGGCAATCTCTACTACCACTACCCCGCCAAGGAAGAGCTGATCAACAAGCTCTACGAAGGCTACGAAGCCGAGCTCAACGAGCTGCTGCACGCCAGCGAAGGCGTGCACGACGTGGAGGACGCCTGGTTCTTCATGCACAGCCTCTTCGAGCTGATCTGGCGCTACCGCTTCCTGTACCGCGACCTCAACGACCTGCTGAGCAAGAACCGGCACCTGGAGACCCAGTTCCAGCTCGTGCTCAAGAACAAGGCGCGCGCCATCCGCCAGCTGATCGCCGGCCTGAGCCGCGCCGGCCACCTGGACATCGACGCGCACGAGGTCGACACGCTGGCCCAGAGCATGGTCGTGGTGCTGACCTACTGGCTCAGCTACGAGTACGTGCGCAACCCGCGCCAGGCGCTCGAGCCCGCGCACGCGCAGGGCGCGCTGATGCGCGGCGGCCACCACACGCTGCACCTGCTCGCGCCCTACCTCGCACGCGACCAGCGCCGCCACCTGCTGGCGCTGAGCAATGCCTACAACGGCGAAAGCGCCGCCAACAGCAACCCCAGCCCCGTGCCACCGACTGTCGATATGGCGGCCTAGAACATCCATGCCCCACTCCGATTTCAAACCGCTCTCGCTGCTGTCCGCCGGCCCTGCCGCGGCCACGGCCACCGCCGGCACCGAACCCTGGACGCCCCTTCCCTACCCCGACGTGCCCCGCTACGACGCGCGCAGCCTGCTCGCCCACTGGCAGCGCCTGCACGCCGGCCACGCACTGCCGCCGCCCGCGCCCGACGCGCCGCTGGCCGAAGGCTGGGCGCTGTACCACAGCGGCGAGTTCGAACGCGCCGCCGCCCTCGGCCTGCGCCACGGCCCCGACGGCCTGGCGCTCGCCAACCAGGCGACCGCCATCTACGCCAACTACCTGGAGCCGCGCGAGGCCGTGCGGCTCGCCATGTTCCGCCAGGTGATCGAACGCGCCGGCGCGCAGGTCGCGGCCGAACCCGACAACTGCCAGGCGCTGTACTGGCAGGCCTACGCGCTGGGCCGCTATAGCCAGGGCATCAGCGTGGCGCGCGCCCTGGCGCAGGGCCTGGGCACCAAGCTCAAGGGCGCGCTGGAGCACGTGATCGAACTGCAGCCGGAACACGGCGACGCGCACCTCGCGCTGGCAGCCTTCCACGCCGAGGTGATCGACAAGGTCGGCGCGCTGGTCGGGCGCATGACGTACGGCGTGCGCGCCGAAACCTCGATCGAACTGTTCGAGCGCGGGCTGACGCTGCACCCGCAGTCGGCGGCCGGGATGATGGAGTACGCGCGTGCGCTGCTGATGCTGCACGGCGAGTCGCGCCTTGGCGAGGCGAACGGGCTGTACGAGAAGGCGGCGGCGCTGACGCCAGCAGATGCGCGAGAGCGGCTGGATGTGGAGCTGGCGCGGGCGGGCCTGACGGACTGACGCGTTGCCGTCAGGCAGCTCTCGATTCATCGCGTCGAGCAGTCCCCTGAATCTGAAGGTGGCGACTGGCCGGAATTCAGATTCACACCCGCGTGGGCGTAGCTATCGGCCATGCCGACGAGCTCCACATCCACACCACCGGTTGCCTTGCGCCAGAGGCCACACGATTGGACGGCGAGGCAATACTCATTTTGGGAAATGAGTATTGCCTGCGACCAACAAGTCTGCATGTCCAACACTTTTGCACTCATCATGCCAACCAAAACGTGGATCAGTGCAAATCTCATGACGTACCGTTGCCGGCAAATCATAGGCCGATAGATTTAGATCGTTTTTCAACGCAGCAAATACCGACCCTCTTGCTGGCCAGTCGATAATTTCCGGGCCACTCAGAATCTCATTGCCCAATTCCATTTCTTTTTCTATTATATATTGCAAATCATTGCAAATACCAATGCTCTTTTTCATTTATAAATCCTATATCGGCAATGTCTTCCCAATCGTTAATTTTCCTCGATCCGCCGTGGGGATGTAATACTGCATGCCTCCACCACCCCCAAATTTTCCATTGGCTGTAGCACGGCCTTTTGCGACGCAAATATCTTCTGTTACACGATAAGTTTGTACCTGAGTGCGCATAGGACCTCTGGAGGAGTCCTTTTCTACTTGGAGGGCTTCGTGGTAGGAGTCTGGATTTGTCCGATGTTTATTCAGCGTTCCAATCGGAACTGCAAACCCAGGCACATTTCCTGGAAAAAGAGAATAAATTACAGCCCCCTTTTTTAAAACTCCATTGGTATACCCATCAACCCCTGTATATGGCGCATTCTTAGGCCCTTGCCAAAGTTGTGCCTCTGCTGCGGGGTTCTTTCCGACGCATGGATCGCATCGCGGGCAACTGGGCGCCGCAGATGTCTTTTTATTCGAAAGTCCGAGTGGATCGATCCACTGCACGGGATTCGGTGCAAATGCATGTGTATTGCTTCCTCCCAGCAATCCAATAGGATCTTTCGACACAAACCGCCCCACCATGGGGTCGTAATACCTGAACCGGTTGTAGTGCAGCCCGGTTTCCTCATCCAAATACTGCCCCTGGAACCGAATCGGGTTCTTCAGCCCCGCCTTCCTGCCCGCCTCACTGATCGTGAACCTCGCCTCACCCCACGCCTTGTAGTTCGCCTCCCACGCGATGTTGCCGCCCTCATCTGTCAGCTCCATCGGCGTGCCGAGGTGGTCACACTGGTAGTAGTGGATGTTCTCCAGCGACTTCGACGGCTCCCCATCGTCACCAATGCCCGGCGCGTAGTCGCCGTTGTAGAGCGGGTCCAGGTCCAGGTCGTAGTTGCCTTCCTGGTTGGTGTACGCGCTCGTCGCCTTGGCGGGTCGCTTCAGGAAGCTCTGCGTGATCGCCCCCGGCGCGCTGGCCTGCAACACCGGTACGAAGCTATCGGGCTCGAAGACGTAGTGCACTGTCCGGTTCCGTGCCGAGTCCGACTCCCAAGCCATCTGATTGCCATCCCACCCGAAGAGCACCGTGCCCAGCTTACGTTCGTGCATCTGGCGCTGGTATTCGGCTGCGTGGTAGTTGCTGCCGTCCATCCCGGAGCTCATGACGATCGGCTCACTGCGCTTGGCAATGCGCCGACCCAGCGGGTCGTACAGGAATGAGGTGCGGGTGTCCTGGGTGCGCGCCTCTCTCAGGCGTCCCAGGGCATCCCATGCGAAGCGCGTGCGCTGGCCTTGGTACAGGCGCTCGACCATGTTGCCCCTGACGTCGTACGTGAAGTGCGTGCCGGCGTAGTCCTTCACCAGGTTGTTCAGGATGGCGGGGATGTTGTGGATCGTCCCGGCCTCCTTGGCCACCGGCGTCATCGGGTCCAGGATGTTGCTGGCCGGATCGAAGGCGAAGGTCTCGGTGCCCAGTCGGCTTTGCGCCTGCAGCAACCGCCCCACCGGGTCGTAGCGATAGCTCAGGCCATCGCGGCGGCTGTCACCGATGTCGGTGAGCTGGCCAGCCCGGTCGTAGGTGTACTGGCGCCGGATGCCGAGCGCCGAGGTGTTGGAGGCCAGCGCACCACGACTTTGGCCCAACCGCTCGGCGCGGCTGAGAATCTGGGCCTTCAGCCGCCCCACGGGGTCGTATTGCTGCTCCTGTGCCACCTCGTTGGCTTGCGTGCGCTTGACCTCGCGGTGCAGGTCGTCCCGCTCGATCTGCAGGGCCTCCATGTCGTCGAGCATCAGGCCGTGCACATGGCCTGAGCCGTAGGTCAACCAGGTGGTGGTGTGCCCGTCGGGGCGCGTGGTCTGGATGCGGTTGCCCAGTTCGTCATAGCGGTGCTGCCAGACGGCCGTCATCGGCTGGCTGCTCGGCTTGCCCTGGTCGTCGATCAGGTAGTGATGGTGTTCGGTCCTCGTGTTGCCGGCGGCATCGTAGAACCACTGCAACTGGATGCCGGCGTTCCTCGCATCGACGAGCCGGCCGTTGCCGTCGTAGGCGTAGTGGTCGGCCTGGGCATGCTCGCGGTCCAGGGTGCGCCCGGTCGGCTGGCCCTGGCTGTCCATGGGCTCGATGTACAGCGCCGCGCTGCGCCGCAGGAGCCGCCCCATCGGGTCGAATTCGAGCTGCGTGACCGCATCGCCTTCATTGACCTGGTGCAGCACGCCCGTCGATGCCGTGTAGCCGTAGCTGGTCTTGACGTTGTCGAAGTGAACTTCGGCCAACAGCTTGCCCAGGGGGTCATAGCGCAGGCTGTGGGTTCTGCCGTTCTCGTTGCGCAGCGTGACCAGCCGGCCCAGGCGATCCCACTGGTAGTCGAGCGTGTGGTGGTTGGCGTCGATGCGCTGGGCGATCTGGCCGGCCACGGTGTACTGGTAGCGGGTCTCGCGTTGCAAGGCATCGCGGTGCGCGAGCAAGCGGCCTTCGGCATCGTGATCGAAATGCTCCTGGGCGCCATCGGGATGGGTGACACCTGCCAGCTGGCCGCGCGCATAGTGGTACTGGGTGGCCTCGCCTGCCGCATTGCTCTCTTTGACCAGGCGGCCGCGCTCGTCATAAGTCCAACTGCTGGTCTTGCCGGAGCAATCGGTGTAGGCCGTCAGCTGGCCGGCCGCGTCATAGGCCAGTTGCTTCTTGCCGCCCTTGGCGTCGGTGATTTCCACCGGCAGACCGGCCTCGTTGTAGGCGTACGCGGTCTTGTGACCCAGCGGATCGATCTCTTCGACCAGATGGGTGCCGTCGTAGGTGCGCTTCCATGCATGCCCTTCGGCATCCCGGATGCCGGTGAGGTTGTCCATCTCGCCATAGGCGAAGTGGATGACGCTACCGTCGGCCTGGGTGTGGCTTGCGAGGTTGCCGTGTGCGTCGAAGCTGTAGTTGTCCTGGGTGCCGTCAGGATGCAGGTGGGAGGTGATGTTGCGGCGCGCATCGCGGAAGAACCACTCCTCGTGCTCGATGATCTTGCCGTCGGCGCCTGTGATGCCGGGGTAGACGATGCGGTAGATGTAGCCGAGCTCGTCGTAGTGGTAGAGGGTTTCTCCCCCCAGCGCGTCAACGGCGGTGGTCAGGCGGACATGCTTGTTCCAGATGAGGGTGGTGTCGAAGCTGCCATCGTCGGCGCGCTCGTGCCAGGCCTTGGCTCGCTCGCTGTTGGTGCTGTCAAGGGCAACCGCAAAGCCGTCTTCATGCATCCACTGCAGGTGCGTGCCGCGACCGGTGCGATCGGTGTAGCGGCTGATGAGGTGGGTGCTGCTGTTGTCCGCGTGGCGCAGATAGTCGTAATTCCAGCTGTCCTGGTTCTCGTCGTGCGCGACGACGAGGTCGCTGCTGCCGTCGGCGTGGTCCTGGTAGACGTAGGTGGCCAGTTGGCGCACGACCTGGGCCTCCTGCACCAGCCACAGGCTCTGGATACGGCCTTGTTCATCAAGGGCGGTGCTGACATGCGTCTGGCCGCTGACGATGCCAGCCTGGCTGTGGTGCCACTGGTAGACCTCCAGGTCTGCCTGTCCGGTCGGGCGGGGTGCGGCCTGCTCGGTGCTCAGGTCGGCCTTGGGCCGGGTGTAGTCGTAGTCGCGGCTGACGTAGCGGCCGCTGGTGAGCTGGTGGTGCGGAACGAAGCTGCTGATGTATTCGGCATCGACCTTCCAGCCCGGGGGGTGGTATTCCACCTGCTGATAGGCAGCGCTGTCCATGGGCGGGTGCGCGCCCATGTTGTCGGTGAGTACGAGGCGGTGCTTGCCGTCGCTGTGGCGGAAGTGATAAGAAATTCCCCACTCTTGACACAAGCGCTCGAAGAATGCGAAGTCGCTCTCGTTGAACTGCGTCTGGTAGTCCCGAGCCGGGTAGGTCTCGACGAAGTGCTTGTCGACGAGAAAGGAGTAGTCGGCGAACAGTTCGTCCAGGATGTCGACGACGGTCTTGTTCTGATAGATCTTGCAGTCGGTGCTCAGGGTCGCCAGATGCAGCCAGGGACGCAACGTGAGCTTGTATTGAATGTGGCGGCCTTCTTCGCCCCACAGCTGCGCGCCGGCAATGAGCGCATTGATCTGCCGTGTGCCGGCGCCCAGCCCACCTGCATTGCCGCCCACGGCGCCTGCCGCAAACTCTCCTGCGCCATCGAGCTCGATCGAGCAACTGATCTCGCAGCCGATGAGGGCGTCCAGGTCGATGTCTGCCGCCTGGCTGAAACCGAAGTTGAGCGCATCGGGAGTCTTGAGCAGCAGCTCGTATTCGAACAAGGCATTGAGGCCTTCGTGGCCCGACAGGCGCACGGGTTCGAGGGCATCGGGCAGTGCAGGGCTTGTGACCGCAAGGGTGTGAGACACGTGGTGGACCTCTGGCAAAACAGGGATCCAAAAAGTCTGTGGCACACCCGCGCCGCACCGTTGCAAACAATGGTCAATCCGACGTCGACACACCAAGCAACTCAAAGGAGCGCGAAAAATTCACGACGCCGAAGCGAAAGACGCTCGCGAGCAACTGGACGTGGAGCTGGCGCGCGCCGGCCTGACGGACTGAAGGGCTTGGATGCTCGCGATTGGTACCACTTGGTACCAATCCATTTAAGATGCGCGGTTTCCGACCTTCTTCCCGACTGCCATGTCCGACCTCAACGCCCAATTCGAAGCCGCCCAGGCCAACTCCAAGCTGCTGGCCGAGCGCCCCGACAACCCGACGCTGCTGAAGATCTACGCCCTGTTCAAGCAGGCGACCGAAGGCGACAACACCGCCAAGAAGCCCAGCTTCAGCGACATCGTCGCGCGCGCCAAGTGGGACGCGTGGACCGCCCAGAAGGGCGCCACGGCTGACGAGGCGAAGCAGAAGTACATCGACCTGATCGAATCCCTCCGGGCCTGACCCGCCGCGCCGGCTAGCCGACGATCCCGCGTTCCTGCAGCGCGGTGATCTGCTCGGCACTCAGCCCGATCTCCTCCAGCACCGCCTGCGTGTCCGCCCCCAGCGCCGGCGCATTGCGCCGGTGGCCGGCCGGCGTGAGCGACAGCTTGGGCACGAAGCCGGGCACCGCGAGCGCGCTGCCGTCCGGCATCTTCACCTGCTGCAGCATGCCGCGCGCGGCGTAGTGCGGGTCGGCTGCGATGTCGGCGATGGTGTAGATGCGCCCGGCCGGCACGTGCGCCGCATCGAGCGCCGCCAGCACCTCGGTCACCGTGCGCTGCGCGGCCCAGTCGCCGATGGCGGCGTCGAGCATCCCGACCTGCGCCACGCGCCCCGTGTTGCCGGCCAGCGCCGGGTCGGCCGCGAGGTCCGGCCGGCCGATGCAGGCCATGAGCCGCTTGAAGATGCTGTCGCCGTTGCCCGCGACGATGGCGTAGCCGCCGTCCGCGCAGCGGTAGGCGTTGGTGGGCGCAATGCCCGGCAGCGCACTGCCGGCGGCCTCGCGCACCGCGCCGAATTCGGCGTACTCGGGCAGCAGGCTTTCCATGCAGTTGAAGACCGCCTCGTACAGCGCGACGTCGACCACCTGGCCCCGGCCCTTCGGAAATTCGGCGCTCACAGTGGCGTGGCGGTGCTGCATCGCCATCAGCACGCCGATCACGCCGTGCAGCGAGGCCAGCGTGTCGCCGATCGACACGCCCACGCGCACCGGCACGCGGCCCGGTTCGCCCGTGAGGTGGCGCAGCCCGCCCATGGCCTCGGCCACCACGCCGAAGCCGGGGCGGTCGCGGTAGGGGCCGGTCTGGCCGTAGCCGCTGATGCGCAGCATGACGAGCGCGGGGTTGGCGGCCAGCAGCTCGTCGGGCCCCAGGCCCCAGCCTTCCATCGCGCCGGGGCGGAAGTTCTCGACCAGCACGTCGGCCTCGGCCGCGAGCTGGCGCACGATGGCCTGCGCCTCGGGCTGGCGCAGGTCCAGCGCCAGCGAGCGCTTGTTGCGCGACTGCACCTGCCACCAGACGGAAGTGCCGTCCTTCAGCAGCCGCCAGGTGCGCAGCGGGTCGCCCGCGCCGGGCGGCTCGATCTTGACCACGTCGGCGCCGAAGTCGGCCAGCGTGCGCGCCGCGAAGGGGCCGGCGATCAGTTGCCCGAGTTCGACGACCTTGAGGCCGGCCAGCGGACCCGCGGCCGGAGGGGAAAGAGAGCTTTGCGTCATGGCTTGCGAGTGTGCCGTGCCGCCCCGGATGCCGGATCGGGCCGGGAAAACACCTATGAAATCTTGACACGGCGCGAAGCGGCTCTTTTGCACCGCAGCAATTGCACTCCCGCACGCGCCACGCCCCGAGGAGAAAGGGGTTTGCTGCAGCGCAGCGCGTCGCCGTACCCCTCGCCACCGGGCAGGACCGAGACTCAAAAAAGTATCAGTTGCGAGCGCCAACGCTGGTTGTTGGCATCCGGAGCGATTCGTACAGTCCGCCTCACCCCCAACCCGGGGGCCATACACAGAGGAAAGACCGCCGGCCATGCAACCCGATCTGGAAATCGTCGAAGTCCAAGGTGACGAATCGTTCACCGCCTGGGCGCACGGCTATCCGTATCGCACGGTGCGCTGGCACTTCCACCCCGAGTACGAGATCCAGCTGATCGTCGAGACCCAGGGCGTGTACTTCGTGGGCGACCACGTCGGCCATTTCGAGCCGGGCAACCTCGTGTTCATGGGCCCCGACCTGCCGCACAACTGGATCAGCGACGTGCCCGCCGGCCAGAGCGTCGAGCGCCGCGGCATCGTGATCCAGTTCCCCGCCGCACTGGTGCGCAACATGGCGGCCACCTTCCCCGAGTTCCGCCGCATCGAGCCGCTGCTGGCCGAGTCGGCCTCGGGCCTGCTCTTCTCGGCCGCCACCGCCGCCGCGGCCAAGCCGATCATGGAAGCGCTGCTCGAGGCGCGCGGGCTGCGCCGCGTGGTGCTGCTGCTGTCGCTGTTCGAGCTGCTGGTGGCCAGCGACGACCGCCAGCGGCTGGCCAGCCCCGCGTTCACGCCCGACCCCAAGGCCTTCATGTCGCACGCGATCAACAACGTGCTGGCCCACATCGCCGCCAACCTGGGCGACGAGCTGCGCGAGCCGATGCTGGCCGAGCTGGTGGGCCAGAGCCCGAGCGCGTTCTCGCGCTCGTTTCGCAAGCACACGGGCCAGTCGTTCGTGCGCTACGTGAACCGGCTGCGCATCGGCCGGGCCTGCGAACTGCTCGCCAACAGCGACAAGCCCGTGCTCGACGTCTGCATGGACGTGGGCTTCAACAACGTGTCGAACTTCAACCGGCAGTTCCTGCTGCACAAGCGCATGCCGCCGACCAAGTTCCGCCATTTCCATCGCATGCAGCTCGCTGCATCGCGCGCCGCCAACAGCCCGCCGTAGCGCGCCGCCCCCCGTGTTCCCCGCGTCGTTCCTGGCGCGGCGCACTCCGCGCCGCGCAGGGCGCCCCTTTGCCCGCGTTTTTTGCAGACCGTCACACAACCAACCTCAAGGAGACAACCCAATGAAGAGCCTTCTCAAAGCCACCGCCCTCGTCGCCGCCCTCGCCTGCAGCACCACCGCCGCACTGGCACAAGCGCCCAAGCAGCCGCTGCGCATCGGCATGACCTTCCAGGAACTGAACAACCCCTACTTCGTGACGATGAAGCAGGCACTGGAAGAAGCCGCCGCCAGCATCGGCGCCACCGTGGTCACCACCGATGCGCGCCACGACGTGGCCAAGCAGATCGGCGACGTGGAAGACATGATCCAGAAGAAGATCGACATCCTGCTGCTGAACCCGACCGACTCGGCCGGCGTGCAGTCGGCGGTGCGCTCGGCCAAGAAGGCCGGCGTGATCGTTGTGGCGGTCGATGCCAACGCGCAGGGCCCGGTCGATTCCTTCGTGGGCTCCAAGAACCTCGACGCCGGCCGCCTGGCCTGCGAGTACCTCGCGAAGAACATCGGCGAGAAAGGCGACGTGGCCATCCTCGACGGCATCCCGGTCGTGCCGATCCTGGAGCGCGTGAAGGGCTGCCGCGAAGCGCTGGCCAAGTACCCCGGCATCAAGGTCGTGAGCACGCAGAACGGCAAGCAGGAGCGCGCCACCGCGCTCACCGTGACCGAGAACATCCTGCAGGCCAACAAGAACCTCAAGGGCGTGTTCAGCGTGAACGACGGCGGCTCGATGGGCGCCCTCGCCGCCATCGAAGCCAGCGGCAAGGACGTGAAGCTCACCAGCGTGGACGGCGCGCCCGAAGCCATCAAGGCGATGCAGAAGGCGGGCTCGAAGTTCATCGCGACCACCGCGCAGTACCCGCGCGACCAGATCCGCCTGGCCATCGGCATCGCACTGGCGAAGAAGTGGGGCGCCAACGTGCCCGCGGCCGTGCCGGTCGACGTGAAGCTCATCGACGCCGAAGGCGCCAAGACCTTCAGCTGGTAAGCCCCACAGGCACCGCCCGTGACCGTCACGTACGAACCACCCCGGGAGATGCTGCGGCTGGAAGGCGTGTCCAAGCGCTTCCCGGGCGTGAAGGCCCTGTCGAACATCGACCTCTCGGTGCGCCAGGGCGAGGTGCACGCGCTGCTCGGCGAGAACGGCGCGGGCAAGTCGACGCTGATGAAGATCCTCGGCGGCATCCACCAGGCCGACGAGGGCCGCATCGTCATCGACGGCACCGAGTGCCACTTCGCCGGCTACGGCGACGCCATCGCGGCGGGCATCGGCATCATCTTCCAGGAGTTCAGCCTGGTGCCGTACTTGAACGCGGTGGAGAACATCTTCCTGGGCCGCTACCGCACGAACCGCTTCGGCCTCATGGACCAGGCGGCGATGCAGCGCGAGGCCCGCGCGGTGTTCGACGAACTGGGCGTGCAGATCGACCTCGGCGTGCCGATCTGCCAGCTCTCGGTGGCCCAGCAGCAGTTCGTCGAGATCGGCAAGGCGCTGTCGCTGAAGGCACGGCTGCTGGTGCTCGACGAACCCACCGCCACGCTCACGCCCAACGAGGCCGAGCACCTGTTCAAGGTGATGCGCGCGCTGCGTGCCAAGGGCGTGGCGATGATCTTCATCTCGCACCACCTCGATGAAATCTTCGAGGTCTGCGACCGCATCAGCGTGCTGCGCGACGGCGCCAACGCCGGGCACGCCGACGTGGCCGCCACGACCGTGGACGCGCTGGTCGAGATGATGGTGGGCCGGCGCATCGAACAGAGCTTTCCGCCCAAGCCGCAGCCCGCACCGAACGGCCGCAAGGTGCTCGAGGTGCCCGAGATCCAGCTCGTGAAGGACGGCCCGGTCAATCGCTTCGACCTGCACGCGGGCGAGATCCTCGGCTTCGCGGGGCTGGTGGGGTCGGGCCGCACCGAACTCGCGCTGGGCATGATGGGCGCCGACCGCGCGCACCGCAAGACGGTGCTGCGCAACGGCCAGCGCGTGCGCCTGGACGACCCGACGCAGGCGCTCGCGCACGGCATCGGCCTGCTGCCCGAAAGCCGCAAGGTCGAAGGGCTGATCACCGACTTCACGATCCGCTTCAACATCTCGTTGAACAACCTCGGGCGGCACCGCCGCGCGGGCGTGGTCGACACGGCCTCTGAAAAGCGCACAGCCGGCGAACTCTCGCGCCGCGTGGGCGTGAAGGCACCGGGCATCGACACCCGCGTGGCCACGCTGTCGGGCGGCAACCAGCAGAAGGTGGTGATCGCGCGCTGGCTCGGCCACGACTGCGAGGTGCTGATCTTCGACGAGCCCACGCGCGGCATCGACGTGGGCGCCAAGGCCGAGATCTACCAGCTGATGCGCGAACTCACGCGCCAGGGCAAGTCGATCCTGATGATCTCCAGCGAGCTGCCCGAGATCGTCGGCCTGTGCGACCGCGTCGCGGTGTTCTCGGGCGGCGCCATCGTGGCCACGCTCACGGGCGACGCGATCAACGCGGGCGAAATCATGCGCCACGCGACATCGTCTTCTCCCTCCCTTCCCTCTTCCTCCGGGAGCCCCTCATGACCGCCACCACCACCCATCCCACGCCGCCCGTGCCCGCGGGCGGGTTCTGCACGCAGCTGCGCCGCTCGACGGCCTTCCTGCCGCTGGTCGGCCTGGTCGCGATCTCGGTCTTCATGATCGTGGCGACCGACAACTTTCTCTCGGTGAGCAACCTGCAGAACATCGCGCTGCAGTCGTCCATCAACGCGATCATCGCGGTGGGCATGACGGCCGCGATCCTCACGGGCGGCATCGACCTCTCGGTGGGCGCGGTGGTGGCGCTGTCGGGCACGCTGGCCTCGGGGCTGATGGTGCACTTCGGCCTGCCGCCCGTGCTCGCCGTGCCGCTCGGGCTCGGCGTGGGTGCGGTGATCGGCCTGTTCAACGGCTACTGCGTGGCCTACCTGCGCATGCCGCCGATCATCGTGACGCTGGCCACCATGGGCATCGCGCGCGGCATCGCCCTGATCTACACCGGCGGCTACCCGATCGACGGGCTGCCCGAGTCGTTCGCCTTCCTCGGCAGCGGCACGCTCGCGGGCCTGAAGGTGCCGATCCTCATCATGCTGGCGACCTACCTCGTGGCCTACGTGCTGCTCAACATGGCGCCCTTCGGCCGCTATGTGTACGCCATCGGCGGCAACGAGGAAGCCACGCGGCTGTCGGGCGTGCGCGTGTCGCGCTACAAGCTGCTGGTGTATGTGCTCAGCGGCCTCACGGCCGCCATCGCAGGCATCGTGCAGGCCGCGCGCGTCACCAGCGGCCAGCCCGGCGTGGGCGTGGGCTTCGAGCTCGACGCCATCGCGGCGGTGGTGATGGGCGGCACGTCCATCGCCGGTGGCCGCGGCGCCATCGTGGGCACGCTGGTCGGCGCGCTGCTGCTGGCCGTGCTCAACAACGGTCTCAACATGATCGGCGTGTCGCCGTACCTGCAACTGATCATCAAGGGCGGCATCGTCTTGCTCGCCATCTTCATCAGCCGTGAGGCCCGTCGCTGATCTCTTCCCCACTTCTCCGTACCTCCCTCGACTCAAGGAATCCATGTCGTATCAAAAGCTCCAACCCGGCGCCACGGGCGCCATCGGCGAACTCGCCGCCATGCAGGCCGTCGTGTGCCACGGCCCGAAGGACTACCGGCTCGAAACCGTCGCGATGCCCACCATCGGCCCGAACGAACTGCTCATTTCCATCGCGGCCTGCGGCATCTGCGCCTCCGACTGCAAGTGCCACTCGGGCGCGAAGATGTTCTGGGGCGGCGACGGCCAGCCCTCGTGGGTCAAGGCGCCGGTCATTCCCGGCCACGAATTCTTCGGCTACGTCGAGGCACTGGGCGAAGGCGCGGCGGAGCACTTCGGCGTGGAGAAAGGCGACCGCGTGATCGCCGAGCAGATCGTGCCCTGCGGCAAGTGCCGCTTCTGCACCAGCGGCAAGTACTGGATGTGCGAAGTGCACCACATCTTCGGCTTCCAGCGCGTCGTGGCCGATGGCGGCATGGCCGACTACATGCGCCTGCCGCCGACCTCGCGCGTGCACAAGATCCCCGACGGCATCTCACTGGAAGACGCGGCCATCATCGAGCCGCTGGCGTGCGCGATCCACACGGTGAACCGCGGCGAACTCCAGCTCGACGACGTGGTGGTGATCGCCGGCGCCGGCCCACTCGGCCTGATGATGACGCAGGTGGCAGCACTCAAGACGCCCAAGAAGCTGATCGTGATCGACCTCGTGCCCGAGCGCCTGGCACTCGCGAAGCAGTACGGCGCCGACGTCGTCATCAACCCGAAGACCGAAAACGCCGATGCCATCGTCAAGGGCCTCACCGAAGGCTACGGCTGCGACGTGTACATCGAGACCACCGGCGCGCCCATCGGCGTGACGCAAGGCCTGGACATGATCCGCAAGCTCGGCCGCTTCGTCGAGTTCAGTGTGTTCGGTTCGGAGACGAGCGCCGACTGGTCGATCATCGGCGACCGCAAGGAACTCGACGTGCGCGGCGCGCACCTGGGGCCCTACTGCTACCCGGTCGCCATCGACCTGCTGGCGCGCGGCCTCGTCACCTCGAAGGGCATCGTGACGCACGACTTCCCGCTGACCGAATGGGAGCGCGCCTTCGCACTGGCCAACTCGCTCGACTCGATCAAGGTGCTGCTCAAGCCTGCACCGCAGGCGTCGGGCAGCGCGGCATGACGTACGTGATCGGCGTCGACATCGGCACGCAGAGCACCAAGTGCCTGCTGGTCGGCATCGACGGCAAGGTGCTCGCGCAGGCGAGCGTGGCCTACCAGCCCGAGACGCCGAAGCCGCTGTGGGCGCAGCAGGACTGCGAGGTCTGGTTCGACGCCGTGTGCGAGAGCGTGCGTGCCTGCGTGGCGCAAAGCGGCATCGCCGCGACAGACATCGCCGCGATGTGCGTGAGCAGCCTCTACGGCGGCGCGGGCATCCCGGTCGACGAGGCCATGCGCCCGCTGCACCCCTGCCTCATCTGGATGGACCGCCGCGCCACCGCCGAGGTCGACGCGGTGAACGCAACGGTCGACGTGGCGCGGCTGCAGGCCATCACGGGCAACGGCGTCGACAGCTACTACGGCTTCACCAAGATGCTGTGGCTGCGCGAGCACCGGCCCGAGGTGTGGGCGAAGACGCACCACTTCCTGCCGCCCAACAGCTACATCAACTGGCGGCTGACGGGCCAGCTCGCGGTCGACCACAGCTCGGCCGGCAACATCGGCGGCGTGTACGACGCGGCGCGGCGGCGCTGGTCGGCGCAGGCGCTCGACATGCTCGGCATTCCGGCGCGCATGATGCCGCCGCGGCTCGTCGAATCGAGCGAGGTCGTGGGCACATTGACTGCAGAGTGGGCCGCGCAACTGGGCTTGCGCGAAGGCATGCCGCTGATGGCTGGCGGTGTCGATGCGGCGGTGGCCACCTTCTGCGCGGGCGTCACCGGCAGCGGCGACCACGTCGCGATGATCGGCACCAGCATGTGCTGGGGCTTCGTGAGCCCGACAGTGGACGCGCGCCACCAGCTCATCACCATGCCGCACGTGTACCGCGGCGCGGACCGCAGCTACGTGTTCGGCGGCGCGATCACGGCCGGCGCGGCCGTCACCTGGTTTCGCGAAACCTTCTGCCAGGCCGAGATGGCCGAGGCCGCGCGCACCGGCGAAGACGCGCACGCCCTCATCGAACGCCGCGCGGTCGACGTGCCGCCCGGCGCCGACGGCCTCGTCTTCCTGCCCTACCTGATGGGCGAGCGCAGCCCGATCTGGGACGCGCAGGCCAAGGGCGCCTTCCTCGGCCTCTCGCTCGCGCACAGCCGCGCCCACCTGTACCGCGCCGTACTCGAAGGCGTGAGCTTCGCGCTGCAGCACAACATCGAGGCCGGCCGGCGCAGCGGCCAGCCGCTGGACGACCGCCTGATCGTGGTCGGCGGCGCCGCGCATTCCGATCTGTGGATGCAGATCGTGGCGGACGTCACGGGCTACCGCGTGTTCACGATCGAGGAGGAGGTCGAGGCCGCCCTCGGCGCGGCGATGCTCGCGGCGCTCGGCGCCGGGCTGGTCGATGCGGCCACCGCCGAACGCGGCTGGGTCACGCTGGTGGAACGCGCGCGGCCCGAGCCTGCGGCACAAGCGGTCTACCGGGAGCGCTTCGAGATCTACACCTCGCTGTACCCGGCGTTGCGTGATGCGATGCATCGGTTGGGATGACGCATTCGCCGTTCAGGGCGACGCTCCCGCCGACGCGGTACCTTGCTCCGCGAATGTCCCCCGGGGCTTCGCCCCTCCTCCTTGATTTCGCTGCGCAAGGCACCGCATCGACGTGAGCGTGGGCAGTGCGGTCGTTGAGCAGCTGCACACCAGCGCCGCTTCCCGTGCGCAGGACACTGGGTGCTTCCCGCAGCGAAATCAAGGAGGAGGCCGCAGGCCGGGGGACATTCGCGGAGGGAAGTACCCGGAGGCCTGTGCACGCGCCCTGAACCACAACCTTTGATGAGCAGAACACCATGACACCTACCTTCGACTTTTCAGGCAAGCGCGCCCTCGTGACCGGCGCCAGCAGCGGCATCGGCCGCGCAGTCGCAGCGCAGCTCGCCCACTCAGGCGCACAAGTCACAGCCGTAGGTCGCAACGCCGACGCGCTGGAAGCATTACAGGCCGAGTCCGGCTGCTCGCCCTTGGCACTCGACGTGGCCGACGTCGCCGCACTGGAAAAGGCGCTCGCCCCGCTGCCCGCGTTCGACCTCGTAGTGAACTGCGCCGGCACCACACGCATCGAGCGCGCCATCGACCTGCAGGCCAGGAGCTTCGACGCCGTGATGGCCGTCAACGCACGCGCCGCCGCGCTCGTGGCCGCGCGCTGCGGCCGGGCCATGATCGCGGCCGGCGTGCGCGGCAGCATCGTCAACGTGTCGAGCCAGGCCTCGCTGGTCGCGCTCGACGCGCACCTTTGCTACAGCGCCTCGAAGGCGGCGATGGACGCCGTCACGCGTGCGCTGTGCCTCGAGTTCGGGCCGCACGGCATCCGCGTGAACAGCGTGAACCCGACCGTCACGCTCACGCCCATGGCCGAGCAGGCGTGGTCCGACCCGGCCAAGAGCGCGGCGGCGCTCCAAAGCATTCCACTGGGACGTTTCGCGCAGGTCGAGGAAGTGGTCGCGCCAATCTTGTTCCTGCTGTCCGACGGCGCGGCGATGGTCAGCGGCGTGGCGCTGCCGGTCGATGGCGGCTACACCATCGCCTGAAGAAAAACCTTCGCCTCAGGCGAAGCGGGTGCCGCCCTGCGGTTCGGCGAGCAGCGCGTCGAGGTTGCGCGAGATCTTCTGCTCGATCTGGTCGCTGAAGCTGCTGAACAGGAAACCCAGCGTCGCCTCGAGCCGGAAGGTGTCGGCCGTGACCTCCACCGTGCCGTCGATGCCCGCGCGGCTGAACTGGGCCCGGTCGCAGTCGGTGCCCTCGGTGTAGGTGCATTCGAGACCGTAGTCCTGCTCGACCTGATGCACCCATTGGCGCGCGACTTCGCGGGCGCCGGCAATGCCCAGCGTGTGGTTGCGTTCGATTTGGATGTCAGGCACCGTGGTCTCCGTTGTCGTCGTGTGTGCGGCCTTGGCGCGCGTGGGTGTGCAGGATACCCGTGGCGGCCTGCAACGCATTGCGGCGCTCTTCCGTCGTGGGCAGCGCGGCAATGCGCCGCACCGCAGTGTAAAAGCGCGGCCAGTCGCGGCCCTCGCGCTCGAACAGCGCTTCGAAGCCCGGCACCAGGTCGTCGTAGGCGCCCTGCGCACCGAAGGCCGCGTTGTTGGCGCGCGCCACCCAGCCGTCATACGCGTTCTGGCGCGGACCGGTCCATGCCGCCTTCAGCGCGGTGTAGCGCTCGCGGAAGTCGGCCATGGCGGCCTGCTTCTGCGCCTCGACCTTCGCCCAGTCCTTCGCCTTGGCTTCGGGCGACTCGTACACCTGCGTGAGCGTGCGGCGCGTGTTGAGCGCCAGCGCACGGAAGTCCTGCCGCTGTGCATTGAACTGCGCGTACTCGGCGCGCGCCGCCTCACCGGCCTCGCGCTGCAGCCACATCGCGCCGCCGATGCGCTCGACGGCCGTGGCGTACGACTCGTTGAACACCGTGTCGCCCGGCACATAGAGCACCTGGTGCGCCAGCTCGTGGAACACGAGGCGCGCCAGCTCGCCCTCGGGGTAGCCGATGAAGGTGGACAGCAGCGGATCGCCGCCGGCCCAGTTCATCCAGCCCAGTGTGGAGTAGGCCGGCACGGGGTACACGGCCACTTCGAGGCCATTCGTCTTCTGCGCCTCGGCCTCGGTTTTCGCGGCGGCTTCGTCGTAGTAGCCGCGGTAGCCCACGCAGCCCGCGACCGGGAAGCACCAACTCTTGAGCGTGAGCGAGTACGGCGGCGCGGCCACCACGTTCCACACGGCGGCGGGACGGTGCAGGTCGGCGTACGAGGTGTAGCTGGCGTTGTCGGGCAGGCCGAGTTCGCTCGACGCGAAACGGCGGATGCGCTGGGCGAGCTCGAGCTTGGCCTTGAGCGGCGCCCCCACGGCCGGATCGGCCAGCCATTCGGGCACGGGCTTGGCCGCGCGCAGGATGTCGAGGTGGCCGTTGGCCGATTGCCAGTAGTAGCCGAGGTCGGCGCAGCCACTTAGGAAAAGCGCGCCGGCCAATGCCAGCGCGGGCGCGCGCAGCCGTCGCATCACGCCTTTTCGACCTGCACCAGGCAGTCGTAGAAGGTCGGGCCCCGGCCGATGTCGGTCAGGCGCTGGCTGGTCAGTTCGTTGACGTTGGTGCCGTCCATGCCGAGCTTGCGCCACCAGATGCCCATGCCGTGCACCACGCCCTGGCGCGCGCGGCGCGACACCTCGGCGCGGCAGCGGTGCTCGCCGCGCTGGTTGAACACGCGCACCGTGGCGCCGTCCTCGATGCCGCGCGCGGCGGCGTCGTCGGCGTGGATCTCGAGCAGCGGCTCGACCTCGATGGCGCGCAGGCTGGTCACGTTGACGAAAGTCGAATTGAGGAAGTTGCGCGCCGGCGGCGAGATCATGGCCAGCGGGAATTCGGTCGAGCTGCCGGCCGGCTCCCAGTTGGGCACGTGGTTGGGCAGGCCGTCCATGCCCATGGCCTGCAGGCGCTCGCTGAAGAACTCGCAGCGGCCCGAAGGCGTGGGGAACCTGCCTTCGGCGAACGGCGCCTCGGCCAGCTTCAGGCTGGTGAAGCCTTGGGCGCGCAGTTGCTCGAAGTCGATCGCTTTCTCGGCGAAGGCGGTGCGGCACAGCGACTCGTCGCTCTCCGAAAAGCAGGGCTCGTCGAAACCCAGGCGGTGCGCCAGTTCGCGGAACACCCAGGCGTTGCTGCGGGCCTCGCCGCGCGGCGCGACGGCCGGGCGGTTCAGCAGCACGTCGGTGTGACCGTAGCTGCAGTGGATGTCCCAGTGTTCGAGCTGCGTGGTGGCGGGCAGCAGGTAATCGGCGTAGTCGGCGGTGTCGGTGCGGAACTGCTCCAGCACCACGGTGAAGAGGTCTTCGCGCGCGAAGCCCGCCACCACCTTGGCCGACTCGGGCGCCACCGCCACCGGGTTGCTGTTGTAGACCACGACGGCTTTCACGGGCTTGGCGGTATCGAGCAGCGCGTCGCCGATGGTGCTCATGTTGATGGTGCGCGGCTTGCGCCCGGCCAGCAGGTCGGGGCGCTGCAGCGCGGCGCGGTCGACCGGGTAGTGGCCCGAACTGCTGAGCAGCAGGCCGCCCGCGCGGTCGCGCCAGGCGCCGACCAGCGACGGCAGGCAGGCGATGGCGCGCGCCGCGTTGCCGCCGCCGCGCACGCGCTGCATGCCGTAGTTCAGGCGGATCGCGGCCGGCTTCGTGGTGCCGTAGGCCTGGGCCAGCGCCACGATCTGTGCTTCGGGAATGCCGCAGACCTCGGCCGCGCGCGACGGCGGCCACTGCAGCGCGCGCTCGCGCAGCTGCTCCCAGCCCAGCGTGTGGTGGGCGATGTAGTCGTGGTCGAGCCAGTCGTGCACGATGAGTTCGTGCATGAGCGCCAGCGCCAGGGCGGCGTCGGTGCCAGGCAGCAGCGCGATGTGCTCGTCGCACTTGTCGGCGGTTTCGGTCTTGCGCGGGTCGATGCACACCAGCCGCGCGCCGGCGCGCTTGGCGGCCTGGGCGTGGCGCCAGAAGTGCAGGTTGCTGGCGATGGAGTTGCTGCCCCAGATGAGGATGAGCTTGGCCTCGGCAAAGAACTCGATGCGCATGCCGACCTTGGCGCCCAGCGTGTAGACCATGGCTTCGCCGCCCGCCATGGAGCAGATGGTGCGGTCCAGCAGCGCGGCGCCCAGCTTGTGGAAGAAGCGCCGGTCCATCGATTCGCCCTGCACCAAGCCCATGGTGCCCGCATAGCTGTAGGGGAGAATTGCTTCCGGTTCAGTCTGCAATCCCCGAAGATGCGCGGCGATATCGTCCAATGCCGTCTCCCACGAGACGGGCTCGAAGCGGCCGCTGCCCTTGGGACCGACGCGTTTCAGGGGCTGCACGAGCCGCTCGGCATGGTCATTGCGTTCGATGTACCGGGACACCTTGGTGCACAGCACGCCGCCGGTGTGCGAGTGGGCGGGGTTGCCTTGCAGCTTCACCGCCACACCGTCCTTGACGGTGGTGACGAGCGCACAGGTGTCGGGGCAATCGTGCGGGCAGGCGCCCAGCACCGTGGAGGGTGCGGTGGCGTCGGGCGTGTCGAGGAGGGAATCCGTTGCGTGGGCCATCGGACAAGTCTAATTTGAGTATCAACACACAGGGCAGAGGGAGGATTTCACCATGACGATGCAATTGAATCGCAGGCATTTTTCGATCGCCACGGCGGCCGCCGCCACGCTGGGCGGCTTCGGCATCGCCCGGGCGCAGGGCGACACGCCGCTGGTGCTGGGCCAGTCGGCGCCGTTCACGGGGCCGGCCGCGCAGCTGGGCATCCAGTTCCACCAGGGCGCCAAGCTGTTCCTGGACCAGTACAACGCCCAGCCGGGCCAGCGCGACGTGGTCATCAAGAACCTGGACGACGGCTACGAGCCCGACCGCTGCGCGGCCAACACGCAGAAGCTGATCGGCGAGGACGTGTTCGCGCTGTTCGGCTACATCGGCACGCCGACCAGCCTGGCCGCGCTGCCGCTGGCGGTGAAGGACAAGGTGCCATTCATCGCGCCGTTCACGGGCGCGATGTCGCTGCGCGAGCCTTTTCACCGCAACGTGTTTCATCTGCGCGCTTCGTACAACGACGAGACGGCATTGATGGTGAAACAGCTCACCCACCTGGGCATGAAGAAGATCGCGGTCTTCTACCAGAACGACGCCTACGGCAAGGCCGGCCTCGACGGCGTGACGCTGGCGCTGGCCCAGCAGGAACTCAAGCCCGTGGCGCTGGCCACGGTGGAGCGCAACTCGGCCGACGTGGCCGCGGCGGTGAAGACGATCATGGCGAGCCAGCCGGCGGCGGTGGTGCAGGTCGGTGCCTACAAGGCCTGCGCGGCGTTCATCCGCGAGATGCGCAAGGCGGGCTACGGCGGCGTGTTCTTCAATCTCTCGTTCGTGGGCACGCAGGCGCTGGCGGACGAGCTGGGCAAGGAGGCGGCGGGCGTGATGGTCACGCAGGTGGTGCCCTCGCCCTACAACCAGGCGAATGCGCTGGCCCGTGAATTCACCGAAGCGGTGCGTAAGGCGGGCGGCGGCGCGAGCGCCAATTTCTCGAGCATGGAAGGCTACCTGGCCGCCAAGGTGCTGACCGAGGGCCTGCGCCGCGCACCGGGCGGCAAGGGCACGCGCGACGGGCTGATCGCGGGGCTGGAAAGCATCGAGCGGCAGCAGTTCGGCGGCTTCGAGGTGTCGTTCTCTTCGAAGAGCCACGTGGCTTCGAAGTTTGTAGAGCTGTCGATGCTGACGGCGGATGGGCGGGTGCGGACGTAGTTTTCCGAGGTGCTGTCAGGCCGAAAGGCCGTCCACAGCCTGGAACATCGCCTGCCGCGCCTGGCTCACGATCTGGCCGCGCCAGGCGTCGGAGTCCGTATAGAACGCCTCCACCATGCGCGCGCGGATGCCATCGGCCAGGTCGGCCGGCGCGTCCGGGTGCTTGTGCAGCCAGTGGTCGGCGCGCAGGGCACCGGTCACTTCGAGCATCGGCAGCGTGCCGTATTCAAGCGCGATGCCGGTGTACTCGGCCTGCGGGCACTCTTCGTACACGGCGTCCCACATCAGGCCGCGCAGCAGCGCCGAGGTCGAGGAACCGTCGTAGATCGAGGTGACGGGCGCCGCCGGCGTGCCCCACCAGGCGTTGGCGCGGGCATAGGCGACCTTGTCGTCGCGGCAGGCAAAGATGCGCTCGCCCAGGCCGTTGGGGCCGAGGCCCGTGTGCAGGTCGATCCAGGCCAGGCGCTTCGCTTGGCCCGCATGGCGGCGCAACACGCTGCGGATGGTCTTGTTGCTCCAGGTGGGCGCCTTGCCGCCGAAGAACAGGCCGTCGTCGAACTGGTACTGGCCGCTGGTCACGGCCGCCTGATAGGCCGTGGCGCCGTGCTTGTCGATCCACTTCTCGATCGCGGCCTGGTTGTCCGGCGTCGGCGGCCAGGTGTCGGGCAGCAGCAGTGGGTGCAGCTTCGCGTAGGGCTCGTTCACCGGCACGGGCTTCGAGAAGTCGAGGAAGTTGCGGTTCAGGTCGACGTTCTCGTGCGTCACGCGGCGGCCGTACGAAAAGCCGTGCGGGTTCAGCGCATGCACGTACAGCACCGCCACGCCCTGCGCCTTGGCCTTCTCGCGCCATTCGGCGTCGTGCAGCGCGAACACCTGCACGCCGCTGCCGCAGTGGCCTTCGACGCCGTGGCAGGCGCTGGTGACGACCAGCAGCCGCTCGGCGTTGGCGTCGCCGTCGAGCGCCACGTCCATCGACAGCTCTTCGCCGTCGCGGCCCTTGAGCGGGTGCGCATGCGGCTCGACCGTGAGGCCGGCGCTGACGCAGCCCTGCAGGAACTTCTGGCGCGCCTGGGCGTAGCGCGGCGAAAAGGCCTCGCCGATGCCGATCATGCCGCTGCGCCGCCGGTGCCGGGCTTCAGGAACTGCTCGGCGATCTGCACCCAGCAGGTCGCGCCCAGCGGAATGAGGTCATCGTTGAAGTCGTAGCTGGCGTTGTGCAGCGTGCACGGGCCTTCGCCGTGGTGCACGTCGCGGTGCGAGCCGTCGCCGTTGCCGATGAAGGCGTAGGCGCCGGGCTTGGCCTGCAGCATGAAGGCGAAGTCTTCCGAGGTCATGGCGGCCTCCTGCTTGAGCACGTTCTCGGGGCCGACGATCCCACCCATGACGCGGCGCGCGAAGTCGGCCTCGGCTTCGGTGTTGATGGTCGGCGGGTAGTAGCGCTCGAAGCGGAACTCGCAGGTGGCGTCGTGCGCGGCGCAGATGTGCTCGCTGATCTGCTTCATCTTGGCTTCGATCATGTCGAGCACCTCGAGCGAGAAGGTGCGCACGGTGCCCGACAGCTCGCAGTTGTCGGGGATCACGTTGTTGGTCTCGCCGGCGTGGATGGTGGTGACCGAGATCACCGCCGAGTCGGTCGGCTTCATCTTGCGCGTGAGGATGGTCTGGAAGGCCTGCACGATCTCGCAGGCGATCGGCACCGGGTCGATGCCGGTCTGCGGCAGCGCCGCGTGGCCGCCCTTGCCGACCACGTTCACATGGAACTTGTTGCCCGAGGCCATCACCGGGCCGGGGCTCACGGCGAACTGGCCGGCCTTCATGCCGGGCCAGTTGTGCATGCCGAAGACGGCGTCCATGGGGAACTGCTCGAAGAGGCCCTCCTTGATCATCTCGCGCGCGCCGCCGCCGCCCTCTTCGGCCGGCTGAAAGATCAGGTAGACGGTGCCGTCGAAGTTGCGGTGCTTGGCCAGGTGCTGGGCCGCCGCGAGCAGCATCGCCGTGTGGCCGTCGTGGCCGCAGGCGTGCATCTTGCCGTGGTGCTGGCTGGCATGGGCGAAGGTGTTGAGCTCGGTGACGGGCAGCGCGTCCATGTCGGCGCGCAGGCCGACGGCGCGGTTGCTGGTGCCGTTCTTGACGATGCCGACCACGCCGGTGGTGCCCAGGCCGCGGTGGATGGGAATGCCCCATTCGGTGAGCTTGCCTGCCACCACGTCGGCGGTGCGGACTTCTTCGAAACAGAGTTCAGGGTGGGCATGAAGGTCACGCCGGACGGCCGCGATGCCGGCCGCCTGCGTGACGAGCGAGTCGATGAGTTTCATAAGACACAGTCTAGGCTTTGCGGAATGCGCCGCAAAGACCGTGCCGGGCAAACCCTCAGCGGCCGATGCTCTTCAGGTACTCGGCGCGCGCGGCCAGCGCGGTGTCGGTGAAGTCGGTGAACACGCCATCGACGCCGAGCTTGTAATAGACCGCGTATTCGTTCTTGCCGTCCTTGTTGTAGTCGGACGCGAGCCGGCGCGACTCGTTACGGAACGTGAAGGGGTGCACGAACAGGCCCGCCTTGTGGGCGTCGGCGATCAGCGTGGTGGGGGCCATCGAGGTGGCGTCGGCGTCGTTGATCTTGCCGTCCTTGTTGACGTCCACCACCTTGCCGTCGGCGCCCACGGTGCCCTTGACGCTCACGATGTAGCGCTTCCAGGGGCCGATGCCGTCGGCGTAGGTCTTGATCTCGGCCAGCCCGGCGGGCGTGACCATGACGTCGAAGTTGCGCTTGTCGCCGGCCTTGGTCCACTCGTAGGGGCGGTCGACCGGCACGGCGTAGGTCATGGCGCCGGTCTTCATGTCGATGCCGTCGCCGTCGATCAGCTGGATGAGCCGGGTGTTCAGGCCCTTGCTCTTCATGTACTTGAGGCTGCCGGGCTCGAACGACTGCACGTAGATGGGCGCGGTCTTGCTGTTCCAGCCGGCGGCGTTGATGGCGGCGATGACCTTGTCTTCCATGGGCATGCCCAGGTCACGGAAGTAGGTCGGGTTCTTGGTTTCCGGGTAGATCGCGATGGTGCGGCCGGTTTCCTTCGTCTTGGCCTTGGCGAAATCGATGATCTCCTGGAAGGTCACGACCTTGAACTTGCCGTTGAATTCCTGCGGCCGCTCGGCGTCGGTCGAGATGCCGCCCAGGGTCTTGATCTCGGCCAGCGTGAAGTCGTTGCTGAACCAGCCGGTCTGGGTCTCGCCGTCGACCTGAATGGTCTTCTTGCGCGAGGCAAAACGCGCGTGCTTGGCCACGTCGGTGCTGATCGCCAGGTTGGGGTCGTGGCGGGCGATGAGCACGCCGTCCTTGGTGGAGACCAGGTCCATCTCGATGACGTCGGCGCCCAGTTCGATGGCGCGCGCGTACGACTCCAGCGTCTGTTCCGGCAGGTAGCCCGAGGCGCCGCGGTGGGCGATGACCAGCGGCGGGTTGCCGTCCAGCGTGAGCAGCTTGTTCGCCGCCGGGCCGGTGGTGCCACAGGCGGCCAGGCTCAGGGCGGCCGCGGCGGTCAGGGTGATCTGCAGGGACATGCGCATGTTGTCTTCTCCATCCAAACAAAGAAAAAAGAGGAGGCAGGCTACCCGCTGCGCGTGACAACGCCGATACCCATCTGCGCGGGCGTTCAACTTCCCGGACAATCTGTTGCATGCAGCACACGCTTTCTCCCCAGAGCCTCTTGATGGCGCAAACCTTGGTTCGCATGAACACGGTGAGCGCAAACAGCAACCTCGAGCTGATCGACTTCGCCCAGGCGCACCTCGCGGCCCTCGGCGTGAAGAGCCGCATCACCTACAACGCCGAGCGCACCAAGGCGAACCTGTTCGCCACGCTGGGCGAGGGCAAGCCGGCCGGCGTGATCCTCTCGGGCCACACCGACACGGTGCCCTGGGACGGCCAGGCCTGGAGCGTCGACCCGCTGTCGGCCGTGGTGCAGAACGAGCGCCTGTACGGCCGCGGCTCGGCCGACATGAAGAGCTACATCGCGATCGCGCTGGCCAATGCCCAGCGCTTACTCGAGGGCGACGCGCCCTTCGCCGTGCACTTCGCCTTCACGTACGAAGAAGAGATCGGCTGCTTCGGCGTGCGCGAACTCATTGCCGACATGCGCGACGCCGGCATCAAGCCGCTGGCCTGCATCGTGGGCGAGCCCACCAGCATGGTGCCGGCCATCGCGCACAAGGGCGTGTACCGCTACAAGTGCTGCGTGCGCGGCAAGGAGGCGCATTCGTCGCTCACGCCGAAGTCGGTCAACGCCATCGAGATGGCCGCGCGCGTGATCGGCAAGGTGCGCGACATGGCCGAAGACTTCGAGCGCAGCGAGCCGCGCTACGACGGCTTCGACGTGCCCTTCAGCACCGCCAGCGTGGGCCAGTTCCACGGCGGCATCGCCGACAACGTGGTGCCGCGCGACGCCGAGTTCCGCTACGAATTCCGCGACCTGCCCACGGCCGACGCCAGGCGCATGCAGTCCGACGTGCTGGCGTACGCCGCGAGCATCGAGCCCGCCATGAAGAAGGTGGCGCCCGACGCCGGCTTCAAGTTCGAAACGATCTGCGAGATCCCGAGCTTCCTGGGCGCGGCCGGCGACCCGGTCACGCTGCTCGCACAGCGCCTGGCCAGCGAAGACCGCACCACGCTGGTGGCCTTCGGCACCGAAGCGGGCCTGTTCAAGAACGCCGGCATCCCCACCGTGGTGTGCGGCCCCGGCAGCATCGAGCAGGCGCACCAGCCCGACGAGTTCGTGAGTCTTGAGCAGCTCGCGCGCTGCGAGCTGTTCATGGAGCGCCTCGCGACCTCGCACACCATTGGCTGAAGACCACGGCAGCGGCGCACTGCAACGCATGAAACGCGTCGCGCTCGGCCTGCTGTGCGCGGCGGCGGCGCTGTATGCGCTGGCCAGCGCGCTGCACGGTCAGCACCCGGCCTGGGGCTACGTGGCGGCCTTCGCCGAGGCCGCGATGGTCGGCGCCATTGCCGACTGGTTCGCGGTGGTGGCGCTGTTTCGCCACCCGCTGGGCCTGCCGATCCCGCACACGGCGATCATCCCGAGCAACAAGGACCGCATCGGCGCCAAGCTCGCGGGCTTCATCTGCGACAACTTCCTGAGCACCGCCCAGGTGCTGGCCAAGCTGCGCCAGTTCGATGCGGCGGGGCGCATCGCCGAATGGCTGGCCCGGCCCGCCAGCGGCGAGCGGCTCGGCGAATGGGGCGTGGCCGCCACGCGCTACGGACTGGCCGCCTTCGACGACGAACGGGTGCGCGACTTCATGGGCCGCGCCGCGGCGGCCGGGCTGGCCAAGATCGACCTCTCGCGCCTCACCGGCCAGGCGCTCGATGCGCTCACAGCCGACGGGCGCCATCAGGCGCTGCTCGACGACGTGCTACAGCAGGTGGCCGAGCTGCTCGACGGCGACGAGGTGCAGGCGCACATCACCGAGGCCATCGCGCGCGAGATCAAGACGCTGCGCTATGTCGGCCTGGACCAGGTGGCGGCCAAGCTCGCCACGCGCAAGATCGTGGCCGCCATCGCGCGCACGCTGGCCGAGCTGGCGGCCGAGCCCGACCATCCGATGCGCCGGCGCTTCGACCATTTCGTGGACGACTTCGTGGTGCGCCTGAAGCTCGACCCCGAGTTCCAGCAGCGCGGCGAACAGATCCGCGCCGAGCTCATCGCCCACCCGGCGCTGGGCGACTACCTGCACGGCCTGTGGGGCGAGCTGCTGGGCTGGCTGCACGACGACCTCGGGCGCCCCGACTCGACCATCCGCCAGCGCATCGCCACCATGGCCGGCGCGCTGGGTCAGCGGCTGCAGAACGACGCGGCCATCCGCGCCTGGATCAACGAGCAGCTCGAAGCCGCCGCGCCGGCGGCCATCGAACGCTACCGGGAAGACATCCGCCGTTACATCGAGGAGCGCGTGGGCGAGTGGAACGCGCACGAGATGACCGACGAGCTCGAGCGCCACATCGGGCGCGACCTGCAGTTCATCCGCATCAACGGCACGCTGGTAGGCGGGCTGGTGGGGCTGCTGATCCACACGGCGACGCAGCTGCTGCGCGGCTGAACAATCACCGGGTGCTGCGGGTTATCCGCAGCGGACGAAAGTCCGCGTCTTGTCCCGCGAGCGACTGCGCGGCCTCCTCCGGCTCCTAGACTGCGGGCGCACTGCCGCATCCGTCACAACGCCAACCCCAGAGGAGATCGCTATGCCCCGTCGCTCGATCCGCGCTGCCGCGCTGACCGCCGCCCTCGCCCTGCTCGCCGCCTGCAGTTCGCTGTCGCCACCGCCCAAGCGCCCCGCCGCCTGGGCCGCGCCCGAAGTGCTCGTGGCCCCGTCGGCCTTCGCGGGCGTGCACGGCCTGGCCATCGATGCAAAGGGCCGGCTGCTGGCGGGCTCCGTGCTCGGCAACACGCTGTGGGAGGTCGACCGCCAGACCGGCGCCGCCAAGGTGCTGATCGACGCGCCCGAAGGCCAGGCCGACGACATCGCGGTCGGCCCGAAGGGCGAGCTGGCCTGGACCAACTACCTCATGGGCATGCTGCGCTACCGCGAGAACGACAGCGCGCCGCTGCGCGTGCTCGCCAAGGACCTGCCCGGCCTGAACTCGCTCGATTTCGATCGCAAGAACGGCAAGCTCTACGCCTCGCAGGTGTTCCTGGGCGATGCGCTGTGGGAAATCGACCGCGACGGCAAGCAGCCGCCCCGGCTCATCAAGAAGGACATGGGCGGTTTCAACGGCTTCGAAGTCGGGCCCGACGGCCTGCTCTACGGCCCGCTGTGGTTCAAGGGCCAGGTCGTGAAGATCGACCCGGCGAACGGCAATCTGACCGTGATCGCCGACGGCTTCAAGATCCCCGCCGCCGCCAACCTCGACGGCAAGGGCAACCTGTGGGTGGTCGATGCGCGCAGCGGCGAACTGGTGAAGGTCGATCTTGCGAGCGGCAAGAAGACCGTGGCCAAGCAGCTGCGCCCGTCGCTCGACAACCTGGCCATCGCTCCGGACGGGACCATCTACGTCTCGAACATGGCCAACAACGAGGTGCAGGCCTTCAACCCCGCCACCGGCGAGCTGCGCACGCTCACCAGCGGCAAGGTGGCGGTGCCCGCGGGCCTGAAGATCGACGGCAACGACCTGTGGGTGGCCGACGTCTTCGGCTTCCGGCAGGTCGACGTGCGCACCGGCGAGGTGCGCGACGTGTTCCGCATGCAGCGCGACCCCGAGCTCGACTACCCCTTCGCGGTCGGGCTGTCGCCCAGGCTGTTCGCGCTCACCTCGTGGTTCACGGGCTCGGTGCAGCTGGTCGACCGACAGACCCTGAAGACGGTCGAAACGATCCACGGCCTGAAGGCCCCGTTCGACGCGCTGCCCATGCCCGACGGCAGCGTGATCTACGCCGAACTCGCCACCGGCAGCATCACGCGCGCCAGCGGACCGAAGTTTGCAGAGAAGTCAGTGCTGGCTAGCGGGCTGAACGGCCCGGTGCAACTGGTGGTCGGCCAGGACGGTGCGCTCTACGTGACCGAGGCGGCCGGCAAGCTGCTGCGCATTCCGCTGGACGCCAGCGCGCCGCTGCGCACCGTGGCCGACGGGCTGGCGCTGCCCGAGGGCCTGGCCCAGACGCCGTGGGGCAGCTTCATCGTGGCCGAGAGCGCGGCGCGCCGGCTGGTCGAGATCGACCCGGCCACCGGCACCCGCCGCACCGTCGCCGAGAACCTGCCCATCGGCCTGGCCGCCGGGCCCGGCCTGCCCCCGCCGTACGTGGTGACGGGCGTGGCCGTGGGGCGCGACGGCACGGTCTACGTGGCGGCCGACAGGAACAATTCGATCTATCGAATTCGGCCTGTCATTCAAGGTAACAATTAGTACAAGTTTCTGTTTACTTTTATAAACACATATTACAAACTGGTCGGGACGCGTCGCAGCGTTCCGATCGCATAGGGCAGTCGGGGTCTGCGAAGCGCTCTTTCCGAAGGGACATCGCATGACTCCACTCGTCGTAGGCCAAGTGCTATCGCCCGAATACTCCCTGGGGCTGGTCGCGCTTTCGTTCGTCATTTCCTTCTTCGGCTCGCTGGTGGCCCTGATCTGTGCCGGGCGCATGGTCGGTGCCGACGGCAAACCCAACCTGGCCATCGTGGCCTGCGCCGCGGTGGCGCTGGGGGGCATCGGCATCTGGTCGATGCACTTCATCGGCATGCTGGCCTACCGGCTGCCCTTCGGCATCGCGTACAACATGCCGCTGACCATCGTGTCGCTGGTGGCGGCCATCCTGATCTCGGGCATTGCGCTGTACCTGGCGGGCGGGCGCGCCAAGTTCAGCCGCTCGGGCTGGCTGGCCGGCAGCCTGCTGGCGGGCCTGGGCGTGTGCGTGATGCACTACATGGGCATGTTCGCGATGAACATGCGGGCCACGATGAGCTTCGACTTCAGCATGGTCGCGCTGTCGGTGGTCATCGCCATCACGGCCGCCGCCGCGGCGCTGTGGCTGGCCTTCAACCTGCGCAAGCTGAGCCACCAGGTGGCCGCCGCCGCCGTGATGGGCGTGGCCGTGTGCACCATGCACTACGTGGGCATGAGCGCGGCCAGCATGATCTGCACGGCGGCCGCCCCGGTCGACGCGCTCTCGCTGGGCGGCAGCTACATGGGCCTCACGGTGTTCGGCACGGCCGGCGCGGTGCTGATCTTCATCTATTGGGTGGTCACGGGCAGCAGCCTCGACGCCGCCCCCGCCGCACAACGGCGCGTGCGCCCCAGCTAGTTGGCGCAAGCGGGCCGGGGGCCCGCCTCCTAAAGTCTGTGCGAAACGACACGCGCGCACCGCACAGACCCCCATGCCCTTCCTCGAATCCCGGCTGCACACCGCCGGAGACGCCTACCAGGCCAACCGCGCCAGCATGCTCTCGCTGCTGGAGCAGGTCCGGTCCCACGAAGCCCGCGCCGTGGCCGCCTCCAGCGCCTCGGCCGAGCGCTTCGCCAAGCGCGGCCAGCTGCTGCCGCGCGAACGCCTCGCGCTGCTGCTGGACACCGGCGCGCCCTTCCTGCCGCTGGCCACGCTGGCGGGCCTGGGCCAGGACAACCCCGACCTTTCGAAAAGCGTGCCCGGCGGCGGTCTGATCGCCGGCATCGGGCGCGTGGCCGGCGTGCGCTGCATGATCAGCGCCTCCGACTCCGGCATCGACGCCGGCGCGCTGCAGCCCATGGGCCTGGACAAGCAGCTGCGCCTGCACGAGATCGCGCTGGAGAACAAGCTGCCCTTCATCCAGTTGGTGGAAAGCGCCGGCGCCAACCTCATGCAGTACCGCGTGCAGGACTTCGTGCGCGGCGGCAACATCTTCCGCAACCTCGCGCGGCTCTCGGCCGCGGGCCTGCCGGTGGTGACGGTGACGCACGGCTCCTCGACCGCGGGCGGCGCCTACCAGACGGGCCTGTCGGACTACATCGTGATGGTGCGCGACCGCACCCGGGCCTTCCTGGCCGGGCCGCCGCTGCTGAAGGCCGCCACCGGAGAGATCGCCACCGAGGAAGAACTGGGCGGCGCCGTCATGCACACCCACATCTCGGGCCTGGGCGACTACCTGGCCGAGGACGACCGCGACGCACTGCGCATCGCGCGCGCCATCCTCGGCGGCATCGACTGGGCGCGCGACGAGGCGCCGCGCACCTTCGCACCGCCGCGCCACGACGCCGAGGAGCTGATGGGCCTGATGCCCGCCGACGGCCGCCGGCCGGTGGACATGCGCGAGGTCATCGCGCGCATCGCCGACGGCTCCGAGTTCCTGGCCTTCAGCGAGCACTACGGCAGCGCCACCGTCTGCGGCCACATCCGCCTGGAAGGCCATGCGGTGGGCATCATCACCAACAACGGCCCCATCGATTCCGACGGCGCCACCAAGGCCACGCACTTCATCCAGGCCTGCTGCCAGTCGCGCACGCCCATCGTCTACCTGCAGAACATCACGGGCTACATGGTGGGCCGCGCGCACGAGGAGGCCGGCATCATCAAGCACGGCGCCAAGATGATCCAGGCCGTGACCAGCGCCAACGTGCCGCAGATCACGCTGCACTGCGGCGCCTCGTACGGCGCGGGCAACTACGGCATGTGCGGGCGCGGCTTCGCGCCGCGCTTCTGCTTCAGCTGGCCCAACGCACGCACCGCCGTGATGGGCGGCGAGCAGGCCGCGCAGACCATGGCCATCGTGATGGAGGCCGGCATGGCCCGCAAGGGCGCTGTCGACCGCGACAAGATCGACGCGATGCAGCGCCAGATCGTCGAGCGCTTCGAGCGCCAGATGAGCGTCTTCACCACCAGCGCGCTGCTGCTGGACGACGGCGTGATCGACCCGCGCGACACGCGCGCTGTGCTCGCCGAGGCGCTGTCGATCTGCCGCGACGCCGAGGCACGCGCCCCGCAACCCATGCAGTTTTCGGTGGCACGGCCATGAGCACCTTTCACAAGATCCTGATCGCCAACCGCGGCGAGATCGCCGTGCGCGTGATGCGCACCGCGCGCGCCATGGGCTACCGCACGGTCGCGGTGTACTCGCGCGCCGACGCAGACGCCGAGCACGTGCGCCAGGCCGACGAGGCCGTGTGCATCGGCGAGCCGCTGCCCGCGCAGAGCTATCTGAACATCAACGCGATCGTTGCCGCGGCCCGCGCCAGCGGCGCCGACGCGGTGCATCCGGGCTACGGCTTCCTGGCCGAGAACGCGGCCTTCGCGCAGGCCTGCCGCGACGCAGGGCTGGTCTTCATCGGTCCGTCGCCCGAGGCCATCGTCGCGATGGGCGACAAGGCCGGCGCCAAGCGGCTGATGCAGGCGGCCGGCGTGCCGTGCATTCCCGGCTACCAGGGCGACGATCAAAGCACCGCCATGCTGGCCGCCGAGGCCGAACGCATCGGCTGGCCCGTGATGATCAAGGCCACGGCCGGCGGCGGCGGGCGCGGCATGCGGCTCGTGGCCTCGGCCGGCGCCTTTGCCGAGCAATTGCAGAGCGCGCAGTCCGAGGCGCTGCATGCCTTCGGCGACGCCACCGTGATCCTGGAGCGCGCCATCGTCGCGCCGCGCCACATCGAGATCCAGGTGTTTGCCGACCGCCACGGCCACGCGATCCACCTCGGCGAGCGCGACTGCTCGGTGCAGCGGCGCCACCAGAAGGTGATCGAGGAAGCGCCCTCGCCCGCCGTCGATGCCGCGCTGCGCGCGCGCATGGGCGCCACCGCCGTGGCCGCCGCCAAGGCCATCGCCTATGAAGGCGCGGGCACGCTCGAGTTTCTGCTCGACGCGCAGGGCCAGTACTGGTTCATGGAAATGAACACGCGGCTGCAGGTGGAGCACCCTGTGACCGAAGCGGTGACGGGCCTGGACCTCGTCGAGTTGCAGCTGCGCGTGGCGGCCGGTGAGCCGCTGCCGCTGACGCAGGACGACGTGCGCATCACCGGCCATGCGATCGAAGTGCGCCTGTGCGCCGAAGACCCGCAGCAGGGATTCCTCCCGCAAAGCGGCACGCTCACGGCGTGGCGCCCATCGCCCGCGCTGCGCACCGAACACGCATTGCGCGACGGCGCCGAAGTGCCGCCCTTCTACGACTCGATGATCGCCAAGCTCATCGCCTCGGGCCGCACGCGCGACGAAGCTCGGCAGCGGCTGCTGGCGGGCCTGCGCGACACGGTCGCACTGGGCCTGCCGACCAACCAGGCATTGCTGCAGCGCGCGCTCGCGCACCCGGTGTTCGCGGGCGGCGGTGCGACCACCGCCTTCATCGGCGACCACCTCGACGCGCTGCTGGCCGCCGACACCGCGAGCGACACACGCACCGCCCTGCTCGCGGCCCTGCTGCTGCAGACCGGCGCGCGCGGCTGGCCCTCGCCGCTGGCGCACACGCTGCCCAACGCCTTGCGCTTTGCGCTCGACGGAGCCGTGCACACGGCGCGCGTGACGCCGCGCGGCGCCGCGCACTTCGAGGTCGTGCTGGACGACGCCGCGCCGGCCACGCTCGCGCTGCTGGCGTTGCCGGACAACGGCCCGGTGCGCTTCGCCTGCAACGGCGTGGCCGCGCAGGCATGGGTCGTGCGGCGCGGCGAACGCACGGACGTCCACTTCGACGGCCGCGCCCACCGCCTCGACGACCTCACGCACGTGGCCGTTCCGCGCGCCGACGCGGGCGGCGGCGACGGCCTGCTGCGCGCGTCGATGAACGGCCGCGTGGTCGCGCTGCTGGCCGCCGAGGGCGACACCGTCTCGGCAGGCCAGCCACTGGTCACGCTCGAAGCCATGAAGATGGAACACGTGCACTGCGCACCGCGCGCGGGCCGCGTCGCGGCGCTGCATGTGGCCGTGGGCACGCAGGTGGCCGCGCGCCACATCGTGGCCGAGATCGCCGAGGCCTGAAGGCCCCTCCCCTTTTTCGAGAACCTGTCGAATGAACGCATCCCACTACCGCTCCGTCTTCGCGCCCGGCCTGTTCGCCGGGCAATGCATCGTCGTCACCGGCGGCGGCTCGGGCATCGGCCGCTGCACCGCGCACGAACTGGCCTCGCTCGGCGCCCACGTGGTGCTGGTCGGCCGCAAGCCCGAGAAGCTCGACGCAGTGCGCGCCGAGATCGAGGCCGCCGGCGGCAACGCCAGCACGCAGGCCTTCGACATCCGCCAGGAAGACGCCGTGCGCGAGGCCGTGAAGGCCATCGTCGCGGCGCACGGGCGCATCGACGGGCTAGTCAACAACGCGGGCGGCCAGTACATCACGCCGCTGTCCGCCATCTCGGCCAAGGGCTGGGAGGCGGTGATCCACACCAACCTCACGGGCGGCTTCCTCGTGGCGCGCGAGTGCTACCTGCAGAGCATGCTGGCGAACGGCGGCGCCATCGTCAACATCGTGGCCGACATCTGGGGGTCGATGCCGAACATGGGCCACAGCGGCGCCGCGCGCGCCGGCATGGTGAGCTTCACCGAGACCGCCGCCGCCGAATGGGCCGTGAGCGGCGTGCGCGTGAACGCCGTGGCGCCGGGCTACATCGCCTCCAGCGGCATGGACCACTACCCGCCCGAGGCCGGCGACATGCTGCGCGCCATGCGCAAGACCGTGCCGGCCGGCCGCTTCGGCAACGAGGCCGAGACCTCCGCCGCCATCGCCTTCCTGCTGGGCCCGGCCGCCGCCTTCATCAGCGGCACCGTGCTGCGCGTGGACGGCGCGCGCCCGCAGGCGCGCATGGGCTGGCCGATGGCGCTGCCCGACGCGCAGGCGCAGCAGCGCCCCGCGGTGCGGCCCTACGACGGCTTTCACCTCGCGCAGACACCGCGCGTGTTCCAGGACAAGTAACGAGCGAACGAACGGAGACCAGTGATGCAGTACACCCATGAACACCTCGAGATGCAGAACACCCTGCGCCGGTTCATCGACGAGGAGATCAACCCCCGCGTCGACGAATGGGAAGAGGCCGAGATCTTTCCCGCGCACGAGGTCTTCAAGAAGCTCGGCAACCTCGGCCTGCTGGGCCTGAACAAGCCCGAGGCCTTCGGCGGCGCCGGGCTCGACTACTCGTTTGCGATGGCCTTCGCCGAGGGGCTGGGCCACATCAGCTGCGGCGGCGTGCCGATGGCCATCGGCGTGCAGACCGACATGTGCACGCCCGCGCTCGCGCGCTTCGGCAGCGACGAACTGCGCCGCGAGTTCCTGGTGCCCGCCATCGCGGGCGACACGGTCGGCTGCATCGGCGTGAGCGAACCCGGCGCGGGCAGCGACGTGGCGGGCCTGAAGACCTACGCGAAGAAGGACGGCGACGACTACCTCATCACCGGCCAGAAGATGTGGATCACCAACAGCCTGCAGGCCGACTGGATGTGCATGCTGGTCAACACCAGCGAAGGCCCGGTGCACCGCAACAAGTCGCTCGTGATGGTGCCGATGAACCTGCCCGGCATCGAGAAGGCCAAGAAGATCCGCAAGATCGGCATGGACTCGAGCGACACCGGCCTCATCTACTTCGACAACGTGCGCGTGCCGCAGCGCTACCGCATCGGCGAGGAAGGCCAGGGCTTCGTCTACCAGATGCAGCAGTTCCAGGAAGAGCGCCTGTGGTGCGCGGCCAGTTCGCTCGCGCCGATGGACGACTGCATCACGCAGACCATCGAATGGGCGCAGCAGCGCCAGATGTTCGGCGCCACGCTGGCCGACCAGCAGTGGGTGCAGTTCAAGCTGGCCGAGCTCAAGACCGAGGTGGAAGCGCTGCGCGCCCTCACCTACCGCGCCTGCGACCTGCATGTGAAGGGCGAGGACGTGCTCGAACTCGCCTCGATGGCCAAGCTCAAGACCGGCCGCCTCACGCGCCAGGTGGCCGACACCTGCCTGCAGTTCTGGGGCGGCATGGGCTTCACGCTGGAGAACCGCGTCTCGCGCCTGTACCGCGACGGCCGCCTGGGCTCCATCGGCGGCGGCGCCGACGAGGTGATGCTCGGCATCCTCGCCAAGACCATGGGCATCGCCAAGCGCCCGCCGCGCGGCTGAGCGACATGGACGCGGAACTGCAGGCCGACCGTGCGGCGCTCGCCGACACGGTGCGCCGCTTCGCCCAGACCGAGATCGCACCGAACGTGCAGGCCTGGGACGAGGCCGGCGAATTCCCGCGCGCGCTGTACGCCCGCGCGGCCGAACTGGGCCTGCTGGGCCTGGGCTACCCGGAAGCACTCGGCGGCACGCCCGCCTCGTATGCGCTGAAGCTGCCGGCGTGGGTCGCGCTCGCGCGCCACGGCCAGAGCGGCGGCGTGCTCGCGAGTCTGTTCTCGCACAACATCGGCCTGCCGCCCGTGGTGCTGCACGCGAGTGACGCGGTGCGCCACGAGGTCGTGCCCGCCGTGCTGCGCGGCGAAAAGATTGCCGCGCTCGCGATCACCGAACCCGGCGGCGGCTCCGACGTGGCCGCGGTGCGCACGACGGCCAAGCGCGACGGCGACCACTACGTGCTCAACGGCGAGAAGACCTTCATCACCTCGGGCATGCGCGCCGACTGGATCACTGTGGCCGTGCGCACCGGCGAAGGCCGCGGCGCGGGCGGGCTCTCGATGCTGCTGGTGCCGGGCGACGCGCCCGGCCTTTCGCGCATCCGGCTCGCGAAGATGGGCTGGCTGTGCTCCGACACCGCCACGCTGCACTTCGACAACGTGCGCGTGCCCGCGCGCTACCTGCTCGGCGACGAGGGCGCGGGTTTTCGCATGGTCATGGGCAACTTCAACGGCGAGCGCGTCGGGCTGGCGGCCGGTGCGCTGGGCTTCGCGCAGGCCTGTCTCGACGAGGCGCGGGCCTGGTCGCGCGAGCGCAAGACCTTCGGCGCCGCGCTCATCGAACACCAGGCCGTGCGCCACAAGCTGGTCGACATGCAGATGCGCATCGCCTCGACCGAGGCCTGGCTCGAGGCCGTGTCTGCCGAGGGCGACGCGCACGAGGCGGCGGGCCGCATCAACGCGCCCGAGTGGGTGGCGCAAGTCTGCCTGCTCAAGAACCACGCCACGCAGACCATGCAGTTCTGCGCCGACCAGGCGGTGCAGATCCTCGGCGGCATGGGCTTCATGCGTGGCACGGTGAGCGAGCGCGTCTACCGCGAGGTCAAGGTGATGATGATCGGCGGCGGGGCCGAGGAGATCATGAAGGAGCTGGCGGCGCGCCAACTCGGGTGGGTGTAGCGGCGGCGCCGACCTTTCTTCCGGCCCGGCCGGAACGCCGCTGCGCAGCGGGTGTCCAACCGTTCAGCACCTTTGCTGAGTCGCGGGAGATCACCATGCTCTCTTTCACTTATGGCATCGGCGCCGTCGTTCTGGTCCTGCTGGCGGCGCTGCTCTTTTCGGCGATATGGATCTTCCGGGAGTACGAGCGCGGCATCGTGTTCACCCTGGGGCGCTTCTCGAAGGTAGCGGGGCCGGGACTGGTGTTCGTGATCCCGGCCATCCAGCAGGTGGTGCGCGTCGACCTGCGCACCGTGGTGCTCGAAGTGCCGACGCAGGATGTGATCTCGCGCGACAACGTGTCGGTGAAGGTCAGCGCGGTCGTCTACTTCCGCATCGTCGATGCGGCCAAGGCCATCATCGAGGTCAAGGACTTCTTCAACGCCACCAGCCAGCTGGCCCAGACCACGCTGCGCTCGGTGCTCGGCAAGCACCAGCTGGACGACATGCTGGCCGAGCGCGAAAAGCTCAACCTGGATGTGCGCGAATCGCTGGACGTGCAGACGGCGTCATGGGGCATCAAGGTGTCGAACGTCGAGATCAAGCAGATCGACCTCACCGAATCCATGATCCGTGCCATCGCACGGCAGGCCGAGGCGGAACGCGAACGCCGCGCCAAGGTGATCCATGCCGAAGGCGAGCTGCAGGCGTCCGAGAAGCTGTTCCAGGCCGCGCGCGTGCTGGCGCAGGAGCCGCAGGCCATCCAGTTGCGCTACCTGGAAACGCTCACGGTGATCGGCGCGGACAAGAACACGACCATCGTGTTTCCGCTGCCGGTGGACCTGATGGCGAGCTTGCTCGGCAAGCAGCACGCATAGCGCGCAACGCACGAAAGCGGAAAACCGTTCGAAGCACCCGCCGGCCTCCTTGCATGCCGGCTGACGCCTGACGCGCGTCAGTCCGCGTCTTCCCCACCGCCCGCCTGTGCGGCCAGCGCCGCCGCCGCGCGCAGCTTGTCCTTCTTGCTCGGTCGCGCGCCCTTGATGCCGCCATTGCCCGAGGTGTCGACCACCACCGGTGCCGCCTCGGTCGGCTCGAAGCCCGCGATGCGCTCGCGCGGCACGCGCTGGCCCTGGCGCTTCTCGATCAGGCGGAAGTGCGCCTCGGTGGTGGGGCTCACGAAGCTGATCGCCAGCCCGCTCGCGCCCGCGCGGCCGGTGCGGCCGATGCGGTGGATGTAGTCGGTGGGCGAGCGCGGCAGGTCGTAGTTGATGACCACGGGCAGTTGCGCGATGTCCAGGCCGCGCGCCGCCAGGTCGGTCGCGATCACCACGTCCCAGCGGCTCTGCTTGAACTGCGCCAGGATGTCGCGGCGCGTGCCCTGCGCGATGTCGCCATGGAAGGGCACGGCGTAGATGCCGTTGCGGTACAGCTTCTCGGCCACGGTCTGCGCGGCGTGCTGCGTGGCGACGAACACCAGCACGCGGTCCCAGGTGCCTTCGTTGTCCTTCAGCAGCTGGCGCAGCAGCTGGGTGCGGCGGGCGGCGTCGACCTCGATGGCGCGCTGCACGATGTCGGGCCGGTTGCCGGGCTCGCCCTGCACGTCGACCAGCGCCGGGTCATGCAGCATGTCGTCGGCCAGCGCCTGGATGGCGATCGGGAAGGTGGCCGAAAAGAGCAGGTTCTGGCGCCGCGCCGGCAACAGCGCCAGGATGCGCTGGAGCTCCTCGGCAAAGCCCAGGTCGAACAGGCGATCGGCCTCGTCGAGCACGAGCGTCGACACGGCGTCGAGCGCGAGTGCGTTGTGTTCGACCAGGTCGAGCAGCCGGCCGGGCGTGGCGACCACGATGTCGGCGCCGCCGCGCAGGCGCATCATCTGCGGGTTGATCGAGACGCCGCCGACCGCGACGACGATCTTCAGGCGCTCGGGCAGGTGCCGCGCGAAATCTTCCAGCGTCTCGCCGACCTGGGCCGCGAGTTCGCGCGTGGGCACGAGCACCAGCGCGCGCAGCCGGCGCGACGCCGACGAGGCAGGCTCGGCGGCCAGGCGCTGCAGCAGCGGCAGGGAAAATGCGGCCGTCTTGCCGGAGCCGGTCTGTGCCGAGCCCCGCAGGTCGCGGCCCTGCAAAATGGCAGGGATGGCCGCCGCCTGGATGGCGGTCGGCGCGGCAAAGCCGCTCGCGGCGGCCGCTTGCGCGAGCGCGGGGGTCAGGCCCAGGGTATCGAATGGCATGGAACGGGCACCGGGAAAAAGAGAGAGATCGAAAGAAAGACGGATCGAATGGGAACGATGAAGAACAGCCGCACCGGCAGCACGCTGGTGTACTCCACCGAGGCGGGCGGGCGCATGTGCCCCGACTGCGGCGCCCCGATGGCGCAATGCCGCTGCAAGGAACTCGCGAAGGCCCGCACGGCGGCCACGGACGGCATTGTCCGCGTATCGCACGAGACCAAGGGCCGAAAGGGCAAGGGCGTGACCGTGGTCAAGGGCCTGCCGCTCGACGCGGCGGCGCTGGCAGCCGTGGGCAAGCAGCTGAAAGCGGCCTGCGGCACGGGCGGCACGGTGAAGGACGGCACCGTGGAGATCCAGGGCGATCACCGCGAGGTGGTGATCGCCGCCCTCGTGAAGCAGGGCCACACGGTCAAGCGCGCGGGCGGCTGAAGATCGCATGAACCCCGAAGACCTGCAGCGCCTGGTGACGCTCGAAATGCCTTTTGGCAAGCACAAGGGCACGCTGATCGCCGATTTGCCCGGAAATTACCTGACCTGGTTCGCGCGCGAGGGTTTTCCCGCGGGAGAAATTGGCCGGCTGCTCGCTTTGATGCATGAAATAGACCACAACGGCCTGTCCGACCTCCTGAAACCGTTGCGAAACCGCCCGTCGGGTCGGAATGTTTCTCGATAACACAAGATTTCCCCCCTTTTTTCGGAAATCGGGCCGGATAATCCGGCTCACGTGTCTGCGAGCTTCGGCTCCCGTGCACGTAATTTGGTGATCGGTCAGTTTCGCGCCACAGCGCATTAGTTTGTTGTGATTCTGGGACTCCATCGCTTTGTGTTTTTTTGGTTTGAATTAGGAGTCCCTCCATGGGCAAGAAACTTTACGTGGGCAACCTCGCCTACTCCGTGCGTGACAACGACCTGGAACAGGCTTTCGGCGAGTTCGGCTCGATCGTCAGCGCCAAGGTCATGATGGAACGTGACACCGGCCGTTCGAAGGGCTTCGGCTTCGTCGAAATGGGCACGGACGCTGAAGCACTCGCAGCTGTCGAAGGCATGAACGGCGCATCGCTGCAGGGCCGCGCCCTGACGGTGAACGAAGCCCGTCCGATGGAAGCACGTCCCCCCCGCACCGGCGGTGGTGGCGGCTACGGCGGTGGTGGCGGCGGCGGCTACGGTGGTGGTGGCGGCGGCGGCGGTTACGGCGGCGGCGGTGGCGGCCGTAGCGGTGGCGGCGGTGGTTACGGCGGCGGCGGCGGTGGCCGCGGCGGCTACTAAGCCCTCCCCCACACACTCATGAGCGCCTCGGCGCTCTGAATGAATAAAAAGCTCCTTCGGGAGCTTTTTTCGTTTCCGGCCCACCCCACAACCCGGCCCCGGTCCCTGCCCCTTCGAGGAACGCCGTGGAACCGGCTCTGCCGGGCCGCTGGTGTTGCCCCCGGAGGGGGTTGGCGTAGCGACACGAAGTGCGCGAAGCCTGGGGGAGAGCCCGTACTTTCCCTGTAAGCATTTGTCCGTACCGCGCTGGTCAGCCGACGGTCAGCCGCTGGCGACGACCCTCGTCCCTTCGAAAACAGAGGGTCGAGACAATGAAAATCAAGAGACAGGCGGACTTCTTCTCAGGAGTCATGTTCGCCGCCGTCGGTGGCGCGTTCGCCATCGGCGCCACCACCTACACCATCGGCGACGGCGCCCGCATGGGGCCGGGGTACTTCCCGCTGATGCTGGGCATCCTGCTGGCGCTGCTGGGCGCGCTGATCATGTTCCAGGCCATGGTGGTCGAGAGCGCCGACGGCGACAAGATCGGCAAATGGGCCTGGAAGCCGCTGGCCTTCGTGCTCGGCGCCAACCTGGCCTTCGGCGTGCTGCTGGGTGGCCTGCCCAGCGTCGGGCTGCCGGCGATGGGCATGATCATCGCGATCTACGCGCTGACGATCATCTCGAGCATGGCCGGCGAGCACTTCAAGCTGCGCGACGTGCTGGTGCTCTCCACCATCCTGGCGGCCGGCAGCTATGTGGCCTTCATCTGGGCGCTCAAGCTCCAGATCCAGGTCTGGCCCACGTTCATTTCGGGTTGAGGAGCACACCGCCATGGAACTGTTCCACAACCTGGCGACCGGCTTCGGCGTCGCCTTCACCTTCACCAACCTGCTGTACTGCCTGGTCGGCTGCATCCTGGGCACGCTGATCGGCGTGCTGCCAGGCATCGGCCCGGTCGCGACCATCGCGATGCTGCTGCCCGCCACCTACGCGCTGCCGCCCGTGTCGGCGCTGATCATGCTGGCCGGCATCTACTACGGCGCCCAGTACGGCGGCTCGACCACGGCCATCCTGGTGAACCTGCCCGGGGAGTCGTCCTCGGTGGTCACCTGCATCGACGGCTACCAGATGGCAAGGCAGGGCCGCGCAGGCCCTGCGCTGGCTGCGGCCGGCCTGGGCTCGTTCTTCGCGGGCTGCGTCGGCACGTTGATTCTTGCGGCCTTCGCGCCGCCGCTGACCGAGCTGGCCTTCAAGTTCGGCCCGGCCGAGTACTTCTCGCTGATGGTGCTGGGCCTGATCGGCGCGGTGGTGCTGGCCTCGGGTTCGCTGCTCAAGGCGGTGGCGATGATCGTGCTGGGCCTGCTGCTGGGCATCGTGGGCACCGACGTGAACTCGGGCGTGGCGCGCTTCAGCTTCGACATTCCCGAGCTCACCGACGGCATCGGCTTCGTGGTGATCGCCATGGGCGTGTTCGGCTACGGCGAAATCATCGGCAACCTCTCGCAGCCCGACGACGAGCGCGAGGTGTTCACGCACAAGGTCAAGGGCCTGTGGCCCACCAAGGACGACTTCAAGCGCATGACGCCGGCCGTGCTGCGCGGCACGGCGCTGGGTTCGGCGCTGGGCATCCTGCCGGGCGGCGGTGCGCTGCTGGCGGCCTTCGCGGCCTATGCGTTGGAGAAGAAGATCAAGATGCGCCCCGGCGAAGTCGCCTTCGGCAAGGGCAACATACGGGGCGTGGCCTCGCCCGAGTCGGCCAACAACGCCGGCGCGCAGACCTCCTTCATTCCGCTCTTGACGCTGGGCATTCCGCCCAACGCCGTGATGGCGCTGATGGTGGGCGCGATGACCATCCACAACATCCAGCCGGGCCCGCAGGTGATGACCAGCAACCCCGAGCTGTTCTGGGGCCTCATCGCCTCGATGTGGATCGGCAACGCGATGCTGATCGTGCTGAACCTGCCGCTCATCGGCATGTGGATCAAGCTGCTGACGGTGCCCTACAAGTTCCTGTTCCCCGCCATCGTGCTGTTCTGCGCGATCGGTGTGTACTCGACCAACAACAACACCTTCGACGTGTGGATGGTGGCGATCTTCGGCTTCATCGGCTACCTGTTCCTGAAGCTGCGCACCGAGCCGGCCCCGCTGCTGCTGGGCTTCATCCTGGGGCCGATGATGGAAGAGAACCTGCGGCGCGCGCTGCTGCTGTCGCGCGGCGCGTGGAGCGTGTTCGTCACGCGGCCGCTGTCGGCGGGCCTGCTGATCGCTGCAGCCTTGCTGCTGGCCATCGTGCTGTTGCCCGCGATCAAGGCGAAGCGCGAAGAAGCCTTCGTTGAGGATTGAGCTGGAGGCTCCTTCCAGGAACACCGCGGAACCGGCTTTGCCGGGCCGCTGGTGTTGCCCCCGGTAGGGGGTTGGCGAAGCGACACGAAGTGCGCGAAGACTGGGGGCGAGCCTGTTGCTCCAGGGGCTTTTTTATTTCAGGAACGCGTCGTAGGCCGTTTTCAGGATCAGCGCACTCACCACCACGATGAACACGATCCGCACGAAGCCCGCCCCATGCTTCAGCGCCACGCGCGTGCCGACCAGGCTGCCGGCCACGTTGGCCACGGCCATCACCAGCCCGTAGTGCCACCAGACGTGGCCCTTGGCGGCCAGCAGGATCAGCGCGGCGGCGTTGGTCAGGGTGTTGATGACCTTGGCCGAGGCCGAGGCGTTGAGGAAGTCGTAGCCCATCCAGCGCACGAACAAAAACACCAGGAAGCTGCCCGTGCCCGGCCCGAAGAAGCCGTCGTAGAAACCGATGGTCAGGCCGATGGTGCTGGCCGCCAGCGTCTCGGCGCGGCCGCTGAAGCGCGGCGCGTGCAGCCGGCCCATGTCCTTGCGCGCCAGCGTGTAGACCAGCACGCCCAGCAGGATGACCGGCAGCGCCCGGCGCAGGAAGTCGCCCGGGAAGACCGTGACGGTCCAGGCGCCGAGCATCGAGCCGCCGAAACCCAGCAGCGCGGCCGGCCACATGGCGCCCCAGCGCATCTGCACCCGCTGGCTGAACTGGGCCGCCGAGGCCGCCGTGCCCCAGATGGACGCGCTCTTGTTGGTGCCCAGCAGCGTGGCGGGCGGCGCGCCCGGAAACACCGCAAAGAGGGCCGGCACCAGGATCAACCCGCCGCCGCCCACGATCGCATCGATAAAACCCGCGAGCAGTGAGGCGCCCGTGACCACCAGCATTTCCATGCGGACGATTGTCTCACCGGAATCGCTATCGAAACGATAGCTGTGGTGGCCGGTACGGGCTGGCCAAGAGGCTTATTTGGCTTGGAAGAAAGCACCCGCGTCCGTGCTGTGAACGGGCAAAAAAAAGCGCCGACCAGCGGCGCTTTTCAAATATCAGACAGGCATCTCGTACGGAGCCTTTGAAGAATGTTCTTGTTGATCGATCGGAAGCTTGTCTCCTCGGACCCTCGGCAGTACGAGCAGGGCCCGTCGCGAGTGCGCAGATTGTGCAAGCGCGCACCCGCCCGGTGCATTAGGAATTACCCGCTTCGTGTTACTTCGACCCTCCGGTTGGGAAACCAAAGTGTTTCAGTCAGTTAACAAGATGGCATGACTCGTGCACACAGGCCTCTTGTCCACCACTCCAAGAAGAAACGGTCATGGCCCTGCTGGCACCCCAAGCCTCCCTGAACGCGGCCGACACCGCCTGGATGATGACCTCGACCGCGCTGGTGCTGCTGATGACGCTGCCCGGCATCGCGCTCTTCTATGCCGGCATGGTGCGGCGCAAGAACGTGCTGGCCACCATGGCCGGGGTGGTGGCGATCGCCGCCGTGGTCTCTCTGACCTGGTTCGCGCTCGGCTACTCGCTGGCCTTCACGCCCGGCTGGCCCTGGCTGGGCAAGCTCTCGCGCATCGGTTTTTCGGGCTTCGAGTACCTGAAGGAGGCCGGCCAGGTGGCCGTGAGCCACGTGGCGCCGAACGTGCCGGAATCGGTCTACGCGATGTTCCAGCTGAGCTTCGCGATCATCACCACCGCGCTGGTGCTCGGCGCCTTTGTCGAGCGCATGCGCTTCTCGGCGCTGCTGTGGTTCGCGCTGCTGTGGAGCGTGCTCGTGTACGCGCCGGTCGCGCACTGGGTGTGGGAGCCGGGCGGCTGGCTCGCGCAGATGGGCGCGCTCGACTTCGCGGGCGGCTCGGTGGTGCATGTCAACGCGGGCATCGCGGGGCTGGTGTGCGCCTATGCGCTCGGGCCGCGCCGGGGCTACGGGCGCGAGGCCTTCGAGCCCTACAGCCTGGCGCTCACCATGACGGGCGCGGGCCTGCTGTGGGTGGGCTGGTTCGGCTTCAATGCCGGCTCGGCGGTGGCGGCCGACGGGCGCGCCGGCCTGGCCATGCTGGTGACGCACATCGCGGCGGCGGCTGGCGCCATGAGCTGGATGATCGGCGAATGGATCGTGCGCCGCAGCCCCTCGCTCTTGGGCCTGTGCTCCGGCCTCGTGGCTGGGCTGGTGGCGATCACGCCGGCGGCCGGCTTCGTCACGCCGCTGTCGGCGCTGGCCATCGGCGCCATCGCCGGGCTGGCCTGCTACTGGGGCGCCACGGGCCTGAAGCACCTGCTCGGTGCGGACGACTCGCTCGACGTGTTCGGCGTGCACGGCATCGGCGGCATCGTGGGCGCGCTGCTCACGGGCGTGTTCGCCGACCCGCGCATCTCGGGCGCGGCGGGCAATGTGCTGACGCAGGCGATCGCGGTCGCCAGCGTGGCGATCTACAGCGCGGCCGGCACGGCCATCGTGCTGTTCCTGGTGCATGTGCTGGTCGGATTGCGCGTCGACCCCGAGAGTGAACTGGCGGGCCTCGATCTTGCTCAGCATCGTGAACACCTGGGAGCCTGACCACCCGAGGGAGACGCCATGCCATCCATGTCCGAAAGCGAACGCATCGCGCTTGCAGCACGCCTTCACGTGGCACTGCGGCGAAAGCACGGGCGCGTGACCGACACCGAATGGATGGCCACCAATGCCGAGTACGCCGCCGAGATCGTGCGCATGACGCGCCAGCACGCCGCCGAGACGAAGGACGACGAACTCGACCAGCTCGCCACGCGGCTCGAGCAGGCCATGGAACCGCTGGCCCGCGCCGCACGGCTGGCAGCGCGCCAGCCCGACGGCCTGCCGCCCACGCCGCCGCCGCGCTACGTCGGCGGCCTGCGCTGACGACGCTTCAGTTCGCGGCCAGCGCCGCCTTGCGGATCGACGCCAGCGTGCTCGCGGGCGTGATCGCCTCCGGGTCCAGCAGGCAATGCAGGATCGCCGGCTTGCCGCTGGCACGCGCACGCGCGAGTGCGGGGCCGAATTCTTCCGTCGTGGTCACGCGTTCGCCGTGGCCGCCGAACACCTCGGCGTAGCCGCGGAAGTCGGGGTTCTTCAGCTGCGTGGCGCTGATGCGGCCGGGGTAGTGCTTTTCCTGGTGCATGCGGATCGTGCCGTACATGCCGTTGTCCAGCAGCACCACGAGGATCGGCAGGCCGTACTGCACGGCGGTGGCGAACTCCTGGCCGTGCATCATGAAATCGCCGTCGCCCGCGAACACGACCACCTCGCGTTCGGGCCACAGGCGCTTGGCGCCGACGCCGGCGGGCAGGCCGTAGCCCATCGAGCCGCTGGTCGGCGCGAGCTGGCTCGCGAACGCGCGGAACGGCCAGAAGCGGTGCACCCAGGTCGCGAAGTTGCCCGCGCCGTTGCAGAAGATGGTGTCGGCCGGCAGCACCTCGCGCAGGTGCTGCATGACCTCGCCCATCTGCAGCGGGCCGGGAATGCGAATCGCGGCCGGATCGCTCCAGCGCAGGAAGTCTTCGCGTGCGGTCTTCGTCTCGGCCTGCCACACGGGCGGCGACGCCGGACGCAACGCAGACACCGCTTCGGCAAACGCCTGCGGCGTGGCGTGGATGCCCTGCGTCGGGCGGTAGAGCTTGCCGAGCTCGTCGGCATCGGCGTGCACATGGACCAGTGCCTGCTTCGGCTGCGGGATCGCGAACAGTTCATAGCCCTGCGACGGCACTTCCGACAGACGCCCGCCGACCAGCAGCACGAGGTCCGCATCGCGGATGCGCGCCAGCATGCGCGGGTTCGCGCCGAGCCCCAGGTCACCCGCGTAGCAAGGGTGCTCGGCGGACATCAGCATCTGACGGCGGAACGAGCAGTACACGGGCAGCGAATACGCCTCGGCGAACTGCGCGAACTGCTGCGTCGCGGCTTCCGACCAGCGGCTGCCGCCCAGGATGACGACCGGCCGCTGCGCCTGCGACAGGCGCTGCTGCAGCTCGGTGATCTGCGCCGCGCCCGGATGCGTTTCGGTGACGGCATACGGCAGCGCATCGGCCACCACAGCGGCTTCGGTCAGCATGTCTTCGGGCAGCGCGATCACCACCGGACCGGGCCGGCCCGAGGTCGCGACGTGGAAGGCGCGCGACACCAGCTCGGGCACGCGCGCCGGGTCGTCGATCTGCACGACCCACTTGGCCATCGTGCCGAAGACCGCGCCGTAGTCCAGCTCCTGGAAGGCTTCGCGACCCATCGCGTCGCGCGCGACCTGGCCGACGAACAGCAGCAGCGGCGTCGAATCCTGGTGCGCGATGTGCACGCCCGCCGCCGCGTTGGTGGCGCCGGGGCCGCGCGTGACGAAGCAGATGCCGGGCTGGCCCGTGAGCTTGCCCTGCGCCTCGGCCATCATCGTCGCGCCGCCTTCCTGCCGGCACACCGTCACGTCGATCGATGCGTCGTGCAGCGCGTCGAGCACGGCCAGAAAGCTTTCGCCGGGCACGCAGAAAAGCTGCTTGACGCCGTGGGTGATGAGCTGGTCGACCAGGATCTGGCCGCCGGTGCGGGAGGAAGTCATGAGGGTTCCAGTGAAATGAAGAGGAGAGGTCAGGAGAGCGCGGCGCAGGCGGCGGCGATGCGCGCACAGGCCTCTTCGAGCTGCGCCATCGACGTCGCATACGAGATGCGGAAATGCGGCGCGAGCCCGAACACGCTGCCTGGCACCACCGCCACCTCGACCTCCTGCAGCAGGTAGCGGCAGAAGTCGCTGTCGGTCTGCAGCAGCGTGCCGCTGGCCGTGCGCTTGCCGAGCACGCCGGCGCAACTTGCGAAGGTGTAGAAGGCGCCCTCGGGCACGCGGCAATGCAGGCCTGGCGTGCGGTTGAGCGCGGCCACGACGACATCGCGGCGCTGTTGAAAGGATGCGCAGCGCTCGGCCACGATGCCCTGCGGGCCGGTGAGCGCCTCGATCGCCGCGGCCTGGCTCACGGACGACGGGCACGAGGTCGACTGGCTCTGCACCACGGCCATGGCAGCGATCAACGCGCGCGGCCCGGCGCCGTAGCCGACGCGCCAGCCGGTCATCGCGTAGGCCTTCGACACACCGTTCACCGTCAACGTGCGTTCGCGCAGCCGCGGCTCCACGGCCACCGGCGTTGCGAACGCGAGGCCGTCGTAAAGGATGTGTTCGTAGATGTCGTCCGCCAGCACCCAGACGTGGGGATGGTCGAGCAGCAGGTCGGTGATCGGCTTCAGTTGTGCCGCGCTGTAGGCCGCACCGCTCGGGTTCGACGGCGAGTTGAGAAACAGCCAGCGCGTGCGCGGCGTGATGGCCGCCTGCAGCTGCGCGGCGGTCAGCCGAAAGCCGTTCTCCTCCCCGCACGCCACCGACACCGGCACGCCGCCGCAGATCTGCACGATGTCCGCGTACGAGGTCCAGTACGGCGCGGGCAGGATCACTTCATCGCCCGGGTTCAGGCTCGCCATCAGCGCATTGAAGATCACCTGCTTGGCGCCCGCGCTCACGCTGATCTCGTCGAGCGCGAAGTCCAGCGCGTTGTCGCGCTTGAACTTCAGCTGCACCGCCGCCTTCATCGCCGGGCTGCCGTCGAGCACCGTGTAGCGCGTGTCGCCGCGCGCAATGGCCTGCGAGGCCGCATGCCGGATGTTCTCGGGCGTGTCGAAGTCGGGCTCGCCCGCGCCCAGCACGATCACCGGGCGGCCGGCGCGCTTGAGCGCCTGCGCGTGGTCGGTGATGCGCAGGATCTCCGAGACGTGGATGGCGCGCACGCGTTGCGCCGGCGAGAACACGGCGGCGTCGGTCACTTGGCGTAGGCCTCCAGCGGCTTGTCGTTGGGCTCGAGCAGCAGCTGCTTGAGCGCGGGGCTCATCGGCAGGTTGAGGCTGGTGTTCTTCGGCGGGATCGCGGCCACGAACCACTTGGTGTAGATCTTCTCGAGCTCGCCGCTCTTCATGAGCTTGCGCAGCGAGTCGTCCACCGCCGCCTTGAAGGCCGGGTCGTCCTTGCGGAACAGCAGCGCGATCGGCTCGGAGCCCAGCGCCTCGCCGGTGATGCGGTAGGCCGTGGGGTTCTTCGAGTTCGCGATGATGCCGGCGAGCAGGTTGTCGTCGAGCACGAAGGCATCGGCGCGGCCCGACTCCATGAGCAGGAAGCTTTCCAGGTGGTCCTTGCCGAGCATGGTGTTGTACGAGACGTTCTGCGCACGCTCGCGCTTGCGCAGCAGCTGCACGGCGGTGGTGCCGGTCGAGGCCGACACGTTGCGGCCCGCGAGCTGGTCGAGCGTGGTGATGCCCGAGTCGACCTTGGTCGCCATGCGCACTTCGCTCACGTACGTGGTGAGCGCGAAGGCCACCTGCTGCTGGCGCGCGGTGTTGTTGGTGGTGGGACCGCAGCCGATGTCCAGCGTGCCGTTCTGCACCAGCGGGATGGTGTTCTGCGCGGTCACGGCCATGTACTCGAGCTTGGCGTTGGGCGTGATGTCCTTCAGCACGCGCTCGCAGAGTTCGACGTGGTAGCCCACGTACTTCTCGCCCGCGCCCAGCATGTAGGCCATGGGCGGCGAGGCTTCGCGCACGCCGAGCACGACCTTGCCGCTCGCCTTGATCTTGTCGAGCGTGCCGCCCGTGGGCGCCTGCTGCGCGGTGGCGGTGGTGCCGAAGGCGAGCGCAAGCAGCGCGGCGGTGGCGAGGGTCTTCAGTTGCATCTTCATCTTTGCTGTCTCCTGGTGGTTTTTCTGGGGGATAGGTGCGGCCGCTGCCTGGCCGCTGCGGCGAAATGCCGCGCAGCAGGCACCACGGGCCGGGGTGGTTCAGTCGCCGATGTCGAAGGTCACGCCCTGCGCGAGAGGGAGTGCCGTCGAGTAGTTGATGGTGTTGGTCGCGCGGCGCATGTAGGCCTTCCAGCTGTCCGAACCCGCTTCGCGGCCGCCGCCGGTTTCCTTCTCGCCACCGAAGGCGCCGCCGATCTCGGCACCGCTCGGGCCGATGTTGACGTTGGCGATGCCGCAGTCCGAACCCGCGCTGGACATGAAGCGCTCGGCCTCGCGCACGTTGAGCGTGAAGATCGAGGACGACAGGCCCGCGCCCACCGCGTTGTGCCATTCGATGGCTTCGTCGAGCGTGCGGTAGCGCACCACGTAGAGGATGGGCGCGAAGGTCTCGCGCAGCACGGGGCCGGCGTGCGACTTCAGCTCCACCAGCGCGGGGCGCACATAGAACGCGTCCTGCGTGCCGATGCCCTCGACGCGCTGGCCGCCGTGCACCGTGGCGCCGGTCTCGCGGCTTTCGTTCAGGGCCTTCTGCATGCCGTCGAAGGCGGCGCGGTCGATCAGCGGACCGACCAGCGTGCCGGCCTCGCGCGGGTCGCCCACCTGCACGTTGCCGTAGACCTTCACCAGCTTGGGCACCAGCTGTTCGTACACGCTCTCGTGCACGAACAGGCGCCGCAGCGTGGTGCAGCGCTGGCCGGCCGTGCCCATGGCCGCGAAGGCGATGCCGCGCAGCGTGAGATCGAGGTCGGCCGAGGGCGTGACGATGGCTGCGTTGTTGCCGCCCAGTTCGAGGATGGCGCGGGCAAAGCGCGCCGCCAGCTTGGGCCCGACCTGCCGGCCCATCGCCGTGGAGCCGGTGGCCGAGAGGATCGGCACGCGGGGGTCGTCGACCAGCACCTCGCCGATGTCGCGCGGGCCCAGCAGCAAACCGAGCAGGCCTTCGGGCGCGTCGCCGAAGCGTTCGATGGCGCGTTGCGCGATGGCGTGCACGGCCAGCGCGGTGAGCGGCGCCTTCTCGGACGGCTTCCACACCACCGGGTCGCCGCACACCAGCGCGAGCGCCGCGTTCCACGACCACACGGCCACGGGAAAGTTGAAGGCCGAGATCACGCCGCACACGCCCAGCGGATGCCAGGTTTCCATCATCCGGTGCTCGGCGCGCTCGGTGGCCAGCGTGAGGCCGTAGAGCTGGCGCGAGAGGCCGACCGCGAAGTCGCAGATGTCGATCATTTCCTGCACCTCGCCCGCGCCTTCGGACGGAATCTTTCCGGCCTCCAGCGTGACGAGGCGGCCCAGGTCGCGCTTGGCGGCGCGCAGTTCTTCACCCAGCAGACGCACCAGCTCGCCACGGCGCGGCGCCGGCACCAGGCGCCAGGCCTTGAAGGCCTCGTGCGCGCGGCCGATGGCACCGGTGGCTTCCACCGCCGTGGTCTGCGGCACCTGCGCGATCACCTCGCCGCTGACCGGCGAGCGCACCGTGAGCTCGCCGCGGGTGTGGGCGGTGCGGGGCACGCCCAGGCGATGCAGCAGTTGTTCGACCTCGGCGGGGAGGGACACGGGGGTCTGGGCTTCTGGCATGGACGCTCCAGGGAGAAAGAAGGACAGAAGAAGAAATGCAGCGGCGGGAACGGGCCAATATGTGCGAAAGCCGCGCCCTTGCCTAGCGAAAAATTGGAAGGACTTGGTGCGTTTTTCGAATGAACTTCATGGTGACACCTTCGTTCGACGCACGATAAGCGCCTGCCCGCACAATGCGCGCGTGCCCCGAACCTCGCCCGATCCCTCGCCGCCCCCACCCTATTGGCTCTACCTGCTGGAATGCGAAGGCGGCGTGTACTACGCGGGCATCGCGCTCGACGTGGAGCAGCGCTTCTTCCAGCATGTCTTCGGGCTGGGCGCCAAGTTCACGCGCGCGCGTCCGCCCCAGCGCGTGCTGGCGGCGCGCCAGTACCCCGACAAGGGCGCCGCGCTGCGGGCGGAGATCGCGCTCAAGGCGCTGCCGCGCGCGCGCAAGCTGGCGTTCTTCGAGAGCTAGCCCTCCGCCGCAGGCGACCTGCACAGCATCACCGGCAGGCACAGCAGATAGCGCACGGCGCCGGCCAGCCCTGCGCCGTGGGCTGGAGGAGCAGGCGGCACCGCCCGATGCGGAAATCCGGCAGCAGGCGCTCGATGCCGCCGCGGCCTCGCGCCCGCTGCTGGCCGAGGCCTTCGCCAGCTACCGCAAGGCCGGCCCCGATGCGATGTTCGAGGTCGGCGTGGACCTCATGCTCGAAGGCGCGAAGGCGCGAAGGCGCGCCTGCAGGCTGACACCCAGCGCGGCGCCAAGCCGCGCCGCTGAGCCGCCTCAGCGGTTGCGGTTGTCTTCCAGGATCCAGCCCGCCGCCTTCTCCGCCATCATCAGCGTCGGGCTGTTGGTGTTGCCGCTCGTGATGGTGGGCATCGCGCCCGCATCGACCACGCGCAGGCCGCGCACGCCGCGCACGCGCAGGCGCGCGTCGAGCACCGCCATCGGGTCGCCGTCGGCGCCCATCTTGGTGGTGCCGACCGGGTGGAAGATGGTGGTGGCGATGTCGCCGGCCAGCCGCGCGAGGTCTTCGTCGGTCTGGTACTGCACGCCGGGCTTCCACTCCTGCGGCTTGTACTTCGCGAGCGCGGGCTGCTGCGCGATGCGGCGCGTCACGCGCAGCGAATCGGCCGCGACCTTGCGGTCTTCCTCGGTGCTCAGGTAGTTGGGCGCGATGGCGGGCGCGTCTTCGAAACGCGCGCTCTTGATGCGCACCGAGCCCCGGCTCGTCGGGTTCAGGTTGCACACGCTCGCGGTGAAAGCCGGAAAGCTGTGCAGCGGCTCGCCGAAGGCGTCGAGCGACAGCGGCTGCACGTGGTACTGGATGTTGGGCCACGCGCGGTCGGGCGAGCTGCGCGTGAACGCGCCGAGCTGCGACGGCGCCATGCTCATCGGGCCGCTGCGTTTCAGCAGGTATTCGAGGCCGATCTTCGCCTTGCCGACCAGCGACGAGGCCAGCACGTTGAGCGTGGGCGCGCCCTCGATCTTGTAGACCGCGCGGATCTGCAGGTGGTCCTGCAGGTTGGCGCCGACGCCGGGCGCGTCCAGCGCCACGTCGATGCCGTGCTGGCGCAGCAGCTCGGCCGGGCCGACGCCCGACAGCTGCAGGATCTGCGGCGAGCCGATGGCGCCCGCGCTCAGGATCACTTCGCACTCGGCGTGCGCCGTGGTCATCTCGGAGCCGTCCCACACCTGCGCCCCGGTGCAGCGTTTGGTGCCGTCGGGCAGCGCCTCGAACAGCAGGCGCGACACCTGCGCGCCGGTCCACAGCTCGAAGTTGGGGCGGCCGTAGCAGGTGGGCCGCAGGAAGGCCTTGGCGGTGTTCCAGCGCCAGCCGTTCTTCTGGTTGACCTGGAAGTAGCCCACGCCTTCGTTGCTGCCGCGGTTGAAGTCGGCGGTGTGCGGCACGCCGGCCTGCACGGCGGCATCGGCAAAGGCGTCGAGGATGTCCCAGCGCAGCCGCTGCTTCTCGACACGCCACTCGCCGCCCGCGCCGTGCATCTCGTCGGCGCCGAGGTAGAAGTCTTCGTGCTTGCGAAAGGCCGGCAGCACGTTCTCCCAGCGCCAGCCTTCGTCGCCCGTGAGTTCAGCCCAGTGCTCGTAGTCGCGCGACTGGCCGCGCATGTAGATCATGCCGTTGATGCTGGAGCAGCCGCCCAGCGTCTTGCCGCGCGGATAGCGCAGCGTGCGGCCGTTGAGGCCCGCGTCGGGCTCGGTGTTGTAGAGCCAGTCGGTGCGCGGGTTGCCGATGCAGTACAGGTAGCCCACCGGAATGTGGATCCAGTGGTAGTCGTCCTTGCGGCCGGCCTCGATGAGCAGCACACGCTTGGTCTTGTCGGCGCTCAGGCGGTTGGCGATGAGCGAGCCGGCGGTGCCGGCGCCGATGATGATGTAGTCGAAGGTGGTGTCGCTCATGGCGGCTGGCTTTTTGTCTCTCGTTGTTCTTCGGATGGAAGCAGCGCCGCGCGTGCAGCGCCCCCTTTTACCTTTACTTCGCCGTGGGCATCACGAACTCGGCGCCCTTGCCGATGCTCTCCGGCCAGCGCTGCATGATCGACTTCTGCTTCGTATAGAAGCGCACGCCCTCTTCGCCATACGCGTGCATGTCGCCGAACAGGCTCTTCTTCCAGCCACCGAAACCATGCCAGGCCATGGGCACCGGGATCGGCACGTTGATGCCGACCATGCCGACCTGGATGCGGCGGCCGAATTCGCGTGCCACGTTGCCGTCGCGCGTGAAGCAGCTCACGCCGTTGCCGAACTCGTGCGCATTGATGAGGTCCACCGCTTCCTTGAAGGTCGCGACGCGCAGGCAGCCCAGCACGGGGCCGAAGATCTCTTCCTTGTAGATGCGCATCTCGGGCGTGACGTGGTCGAACAGCGTGCCGCCCATCCAGAAGCCGTCGCCGCAGCCTTCGCCAGCCTTGTTGCCGTCGAAGCTGCGGCCGTCGACCAGCAGCTTCGCGCCTTCCTTCTCGCCCTGCTCGATGTAGCCGGTGATGCGCTCGTGCGCGGCGCGCGTGACGATCGGGCCCATCTCGGCCGCGAGGTTCTCGCCATTGAGCACCTTCAGCGTCTTCGTGCGCTCGATGAGCTTGGGCAGCAACCGGTCGGCCACGTCGCCCACCAGCACCGCGACGCTGATCGCCATGCAGCGCTCGCCGGCCGAGCCGTAGCCGGCGCCGATGAGGGCGTCCACGGCCTGGTCGATGTCGGCGTCGGGCATGACGACCATGTGGTTCTTCGCACCGCCCAGGGCCTGCACGCGCTTGCCGTGGCGCGCGCCGGTCTCGTAGATGTAGTTGGCGATGGGCGTGGAGCCCACGAAGCTGATCGCCTTGACGTCGGGGTGCTCCAGCAGCGCGTCGACCGCGGCCTTGTCGCCCTGCACCACGTTGAACACGCCGTCGGGCAGGCCGGCCTTCTTGAGCAGCTCGGCCATCAGCAGCGACGGGCTTGGGTCGGTCGGGCTGGGCTTGAGCACGAAGGTGTTGCCCGCGGCGATGGCCACCGGGAACATCCACATCGGCACCATCACCGGGAAGTTGAAGGGCGTGATGCCGGCCACAACGCCCAGCGGCTGGCGCAGCGTCCAGTTGTCGATGCCGGTGCTCACCTGGTCGGTGAAGTCGCCCTTGAGCAGCTGCGGGATGCCGCAGGCGAACTCGACGATGTCGATGCCGCGGCTCACCTCGCCCTGCGCGTCGGTGAAGACCTTGCCGTGCTCGGCGGTGATGAGGTGGGCGAGCTCGTCCTTGTGCTGGTTGAGCAACTCGAGGAACTTGAACATCACGCGCGCCCGGCGGATCGGCGGCGTGTCGGCCCAGGCCGGGAACGCGGCTTGGGCAGCGGCCACGGCGGCCCCCACCTGCGCGGCGTCGGCCAGGCCGACCTTGCCGGTGACGGCGCCGGTGGCGGGGTTGGTCACGTCCTGCGTGCGGCCGGAGGTGTTGGCGGCGGGGGCGCCGGCGATGTGGTGGTCGATATTTCGGGTGCTGATGGACATGTGCGGGTCTCCTGAAGGCAATTTGGCCCAATCCACGAAGAGAAAGCCAATGAATTCGCGTCGATGGCGCTATAAATCAGTCTTATATGACTACGTCATCGATGGACCTCCAGATTCTGCGCGCCTTCATCCTGGCGGCGCGCGAGGGCAACGTCTCGCGCGCCGCCGAAAAGCTGCACCTGACGCAGCCCGCGGTGAGCCTGCAGCTCAAGCGTTTTGCGGAAGAAACCGGGCTGGTGCTGTTCACCCGCACGCCGCACGGGCTGGCGCTCACGGCCGACGGCGCGGCCATGCTGCCGCAGGCCGAGCGCGTGCTGGCGGCCGTGGGCGACCTGCAGCAGGCCGCGCGCAACCTGCAGGTCACGGTGCGCGGGGCGCTGCGCATCGGCACCATCCTCGACCCCGAGTTCACGCGGCTGGGCGTGTTCCTGCGCGAGCTGGTCGAGGCCGCGCCGCAGATCGAGACCGAGCTGCGCCACGGCATGAGCGGCAGCGTGCTGGCGCAGGTGCTGCGCGGCGAGTTCGACGTGGGCTTTCACCTCGACCCCGGCGATGAACCCGACGACGCCGCCCCGGCGCCGCTGGCGGTGCGCACGCTCACCCGCTTCAGCTACCGCGTGGTCGCGCCGGCCGGCTGGGGCCCGCAGGTGCTGGGGCGCGACTGGAAGGCGCTGGCCGCCCTGCCCTGGCTCGCCACGCCGCCCGAGTCGGCGCACCACCGTTTGCTGGAACGCGTGTTCGGCCCGCTCGGCCTGGCGCCCCGGCGCGTGGCACTGGTCGACCAGGAGGCCTCGATGCTCGACCTGCTGAAGTCGGGCGTGGGCCTGAGCCTGGTGCGCGACTCGATCGCCATCCGCGAAAGCCAGGCCCACGGCCTCGTGCTGGCCGACCGCGTGCGGCTGGATTGCGCGCTGCGTTTCGTCTCGCTGGCCGCGCGGCGCGACGAGCCCGTGATCGCCAGCGCCTGGGATGCGCTGGCCCGGGCCTGGAGCTGAAGATTGGCTGAAAAAAACGGCGTCTGGCCCTACGCAAACGAAGGGCCAGACGCACACAAGCCCCGGATGCACGCGGTTACGATGCGCGCTCTCGCTTGGACCTTTGTTTACGTTTTGTCCCGCACCTTTGCCCATGTCGCCCACCCCGTCGCCCGCTGACGCCCCCGCCACCGACGACGCCTTCGCGCCGCCGCGCGCGCAGACGCAGGACGTGGACGGCCGCACCTGGGCCGTGGCCAGCGGTTGCTGGACCACGCTGGCGATGTCGACGCGCCCGGCCTGGGAAGCGCTGGCCAGGGACCTCGCGGCGCTGCCGCCCGCGGACGACCGGGCCTGGGACCTGCGCCCCATCGGCCAGCTCGACCACATCGGCGCCCAGCTGCTGTGGGAGCACTGGCGCCAGGCCTGGCCGGCCACGATCGAGCTGTCGCCGCAGCACCAGGCGGTGCTCGACCAGGTGGCGAAGTTCACGGTGGCCACGCCCGACGAGCCGCCCAAGTCGCTGAGCGACCGGCTGCACGCACTGGCCCACCACGGCCCGCGCGCGATGGTCGTGCTGCGCGACTTCGTCGGCCTCATCGGCCAGCTCGCGCTCGACCTGTGCACGCTGGCGCGCGCGCCGCACCGCGCGCCGTGGCGCGACTTCTCGGGCCACCTCTATCAGTTCGGCGCCACGGCGCTGCACATCACGGCGCTGGTCGGCCTGCTGATCGGCGTGGTGCTGGCGTACCTGATCTCCCAGCAGCTGCGCAACTACGGCGCCGAGGCCTTCGTGGTGAACATCCTCGGGCTGTCGCTGATCCGCGAGCTCGGGCCGGTGCTGGCCGCCGTGCTGATCGCGGGCCGCTCAGGCTCGGCGATCACGGCGCAGATCGGCGTGATGCGGGTCACCGAAGAACTCGACGCGATGCGCGTCATGGGCATCCCGCACGGCTTCCGTCTCGTGATGCCGCGCGTGCTGGCGCTGGCCATCGCGATGCCGCTGATCAGCCTGTGGACCTCGATGGCGGCGCTGGCCGGCGGCATGCTCGCGGCCGATGCGGCGCTGGGCATCTCGCCGTCGTATTTCCTGTCGGCATTGCCGCGCGCGGTGCCCATCTCCAACCTCTGGCTGGCCCTGGCCAAGTCGGCGGTGTTCGGCGTGCTGATCGCGCTGATCGGCTGCTACTTCGGCATGAAGGTCAAGCCCAACACCGAGAGCCTGGGGCGCGGCACCACGTCGTCGGTCGTGACCTCGATCACCGCGGTGATCCTGGTCGACGCGCTCTTCGCAGTGCTGTTCAAGGGCATAGGATTCCGCGGATGAGCGCCGCCGTGACGTCCCCGTCGAGCACCGTGGTCGACATCCGCAAGCTCTGGACCGTGTTCAAGAGCCCCGATGGCGAACAGGTGGTGCACCGCGACCTCGACCTGCACCTCGACCGCGGCGAGGTGCTGTCACTGGTCGGCGGCTCGGGCACCGGCAAGACGGTGCTGCTGCGGCAGATTCTCGGGCTGCAGAAACCCACGAAGGGCGCGGTCGAGGTGCTGGGCCGGGCGCCGGGCGAACTCAGCGCGGCCGGTGCGGCCAACGTGGGCATGCTGTTCCAGCACGGTGCGCTGTTCTCGGCCTTCAGCGTGCTGGAGAACATCGCCTTTCCGCTGCGCGAACTCAAGCTGCTGCCCGACGAGCTGATCCGCAACGCCGCGCTCGTGAAGCTGCAGATGGTGGGGCTGGAGCCGCAGCATGCGAACAAGAGCCCGTCGGACCTGTCGGGCGGCATGATCAAGCGCGTGGCGCTGGCGCGCGCGCTCATCATGGACCCGCCGCTGCTGCTGCTCGACGAGCCCACGGCCGGCCTCGACCCCGAAGCGTCGGACAGTTTCTGCGACCTGCTGCGCGGCCTGCACCGCGAGTTGGGCCTGACGGTCGTGATGGTCACGCACGACCTGGACACCCTGTTCGACCTGAGCACCCGCATCGCGGTGCTGGCCGACCAGAAGGTGATCGTGAGCGGCACGGCGCGCGAAGTCATCGCCTATCCGCATCCCTTCATCCACGAATACTTTCTCGGCGGGCGCGGCCAGCGCGCCCTGGAGGCGCTGCACGACAAGCCCGCCGCCGGCAAAGCACCACCCGCGCCGCAGCCCGAGGCCGCGCGCGCTGACGAAAGGTAGGTCCCCTCATGGAAAACAAGGCCCATGCCCTCGCCGCCGGCGCCTTCGTGCTCGGCCTGATCGCCGCGCTCGTCGCGCTGGTGGTCTGGTTCACGCGCGACAACACCGTGCGCAACGTGTACGAACTCTCCACCCGCGACGCCGTGAGCGGCCTGCAGCCGCAGGCCCAGGTGCGCTACCGCGGCATCTCGGTCGGCAAGGTGACCTCGATCGACTTCGACCCCAAGACCAAAGGCAACGTGCGCGTGCGCATCACGGTCGACGAGCGCGTGCCGCTCACCACCTCCAGCTTCGCCACGCTGAGCTACCAGGGCGTGACCGGCCTGGCCTTCATCGCGCTGGACGACGAGGGCGAATCGACCGTCGCGCTCAAGCCCGACAACAACAACCCGCCGCGCATTCCGCTCAAGCCCTCGATGCTCGCGAAGCTGCAGGACCGCGGCGAGGAGATCATCGACCAGGTGGAAGAAGTGACCAAGCGCGCCAACGCGCTGCTGGCCGACGCCAACCAGAAGCGCGTGGCCGACGCGCTGGAGAACATCGCGGCCGCCTCGGCCAGCGCCAACACGCTGCTCAAGCAGCTCGACAACACCGTGAAAACCGGCCTGAACCCGACGCTGGCCGCCATGCCCGAGACGCTGTCGACGGTGAAGAAGGCGGCCGGCGACGTCTCGCGCGTGGCCAACAACTTCAACTCCACCGTGGGCCGGCTCAACGCACCCGACGGTCCGGTCGAACGCCTGAGCGAGGGCACCAAGGCGCTGGCGCAGGCGGTCGACTCGTTCAACGCCGCCACCCTGCCGCGCGTGAACCGCGTGGCCGACGACACCGCGCACGCGGTGCGCCGCCTGGGCCGCGCGGCCGACAGCATCAACGACAACCCGCAATCGCTGCTGTTCGGCAACGGCGGCGCCGCCGCGGGCCCGGGCGAGCCCGGCTTCGTCGCGCCCGCCGCACGCCACTGACCGGGAGCAGACACACCATGCGCATGAAGAACACCCTCCCCGCCCTCGCCAGCCTCGGCTGCGTGCTGCTGGTCGCCGGCTGCGGCATGCTGCCCGACAAGCCGGCGCGCGCCACGCTGTACGACTTCGGGCCCGGCCTCTCCGCCGCCGCACCTGCCACCGCTGCCGCGCCGGCCACCGCGCTGCCGGCGCTGTCCCTCGCGGAGTTCGACAGCAACACGCGCCTGGACGGCACGCAGATCCTGTACCGCCTGGGCTATGCCGACGCCAACGAGCTGCGCCCCTACGGCCAGTCGCGCTGGAGCCTGCCGCCCGCGCAACTGCTGCGCCAGCGGCTGCGCGACACGCTGGCCGAGCGCCGCACCGTGCTCGGCCCCGAGGAAAGCGCGACGCTCGCGCGCACCGAGGGCATCGTGCCCGACACGCTGCGCATCTCGCTCGACGAGTTCAGCCACTACTTCGACGCGCCCGCGAGCAGCACGGGCCTGGTGCGCCTGCGCGCCACGCTGGTCCGCACCGCCACCGGCGGCGACCGCGTGATGGGCCAGCGGACCTTCACCGTGCGTCGCCCCGCCGCCAGCGCCGACGCGCCCGGCGGCGTGAAGGCGCTCATCGCGGCGAGCGACGCGGCCATGGCCGAGGTCGTGCAGTGGGTCGACCAGCTGCAGCAGCAGGAGCCGCCGCAGCCGCGCACGGCGGCGCCGCGGCGCTGAACGGCTTTTCATTCCAACCAACCCTGAGGAGACCCGTCCCATGAACGCAACGCGCATCGTCGGCATCCTGCTGGTCGTCGCCGGCATCGCCGGGCTCGGCCTGGGCGGCTTCAGCTTCACCAAGGAAACCCACCAGGCCAAGCTGGGCCCGCTGGAGTTCTCGGTGAAGGAAAAACAGACCGTCAACATCCCGGCCTGGGCCGGCGTGGCAGCGATCGTGGTGGGCGGCGCGCTGGTGCTGCTGGGTGGCAAGAAGGGCTGAGCGCCCGCCAATCACTGCCATGGCCGACGCCTTCGTGCCGCTGGAAGGCGGCTGCACCTGCCGGCAGGTGCGCTACCGCCTGAACGCCCCGCCGCTCTTCGTGCACTGCTGCCACTGCCGCTGGTGCCAGCGCGAGACGGGCTCGTCCTTCGCGCTCAACGCGCTCATCGAACCGGAACACGTGCAGGTGCTGCAGGGCGCGGTCGACCTCGTGCTCACGCCCTCGGCCAGCGGACGCGGCCAGAAGTACGCGCGCTGCCCGGCCTGCCATGTCGCGCTGTGGAGCCACTACGCCGGCGCCGGCGACGCCGTGAGCTTCATCCGCGTGGGCACGCTCGACACGCCCGACCGGTTGCCGCCGGACCTGCACATCTTCACGATGTCCAAGCAGCCGTGGGTGGTGCTGCCGGTCGGCGCGCCGGCAGTGCACGAGTACTACGACCGCAAGGATTACTGGCCCGCCGAGAGCCTCGCGCGCTGGCGCGTGCTGCGCGAGAAGGTGCGGGCCGGCTAGCGCTTCAGTCGCCGACCATGCCGGCGACCAACTTCGGCAACAGGTCTTCCGACGCCCCCCGCAACACCACCGCCGCCGCATCGTCCAGGTGCGGCAACGGCTCGATGTTCAGCGTGACCAGCCGCGCACCGCGCGCCATCGCCAGCTTGGGCAGTTCGGCCGCGGGGTAGACGATGGTGGTGCTGCCGACCACCAGGAACAGGTCGGACTCCTGCGCCGCCACCTGCGCGTCGAGCAGCACGCCGGCGTTCAGCATCTCGCCGAACATGACCACGTCGGGCCGCGCGTGCGAGCCGCAGCGCAGGCAGCGGTGGAAGGGCCACGGGCCGCTGCGATTGCCGCAGTGGTCGCAGCGCCAGCGGCGCAGCGAGCCGTGCAGTTCGAGCACGTCCTGCCCGCCGGCCTTGCCGAGCAGGCCGTCGACGTTCTGCGTGATGAGCCGGGTCGCAGGGCGCAGCCGCTGCAACTGCGCGAGCGCGAGGTGGCCGGGGTTGGGCGACGCGGTCTCGATCAGCGCCAGGCGCTGGGCCCAGAACTTCGTGAAGCCGCCCGGGTCGCGCGCGAGATCGGCCGCATGCGAGAACTTGAGCGCGTTCTGGCTCATCCACAGGCCATCGGCGTCGCGGTAGGTCGGGATGCCCGAGGCCTTGGACAGCCCCGCGCCCGAAAAGACCACGATGCGGCGCGCGCCGCGCAGCAACGCCACGGTGCGGTCGATGCGCAGCGCGAGGTCGTCGGAGGAAGAAGAAGACGTGGAAGACAAGGCGGAAGAAAACAGGGTCATCGATCGGAAACCGAGGGAACCACGGCGCCGGTGGCGCTCGCCCCCAGGCGCTGCGACACCGTGCCCGCGCAGGTCTTGAGCGCGCGCGCGATCTCGCCGTCCCAGGCGGTGTGGAAGATGCCGGCCGGGCCGATGGCGGTCACGGCCAGCACGATGGCCCCAGTGTGGTCGAACACCGGCGCGGCCATGGCGCTCACGCCCTCGATCACCTCGCCGTCGGAGCGGCTGATGCCGTGGTCGCGCACTTCCTGGCACTGGCGCTCGAAGTCGCTCCACGAGGGCAGCGGCTGCACCGGCGGCATGCCGGCCGGCGGCGGGGGCTCGGCGGCGCCCTTGCGCTGCTTCTGGCGCTGGCGCTCGTCCTCGAGCTGCGCGCGCACCACCACTGGGTCGAGGTAGGCGGCAAAGACGCGGCCCGAGGCCGTATTGGTGAGCGAGAACACCGTGCCGTGGCGCATGTTCACGTGCACCGGCGAGGGCGACTCGGCCGTGCGCACGATGGTCGCGCCGCGCGCGCCCCACACGGCCAGCGCCACGGTGTGGCCGATCTGCTGCGCGAGCTGGCCGATCAGCGGCGTGGCGATGTGCACCGGGTCGGCCTGCTGCAGGCTGATCAGCCCCAGTTGCAAGGCCAGCGGGCCGAGCAGATAGTGGCCGCTGGCGCGGTCCTGCTCGATGAGGCCCAGCCGGCCGAAGCTCACCATGTACGGGTGGGCCTTGGCGGCCGTCATGTCCGCTTCGCGGGCAAGGTCTTTGAGCGCCATCGGGCGGCCGTGGTGCACCAGCGCGCGCAGCAGCTGCCCGCCGACTTCGATGCTCTGGATGCCGCGCTGGGCGCGGTCGGTGTCAGTCGCTGCCATGGCCGCCTTGCCGTCTGGTTGTTCGTTCATGAAGAAGGCATTAGACATGAACTGATCTCGGGCTTACACTCCGCGCATTCGTTATCTGCAAACTCGTTCGCCTTAAACGAATCAGGCGAATCCCAAAACCACCCCACCGGAGACACACGATGAGCCAAGCCAAGAAATTCGCCAGCCAGGCTGACCTGGAAGAAAAGAAGATCACCTTCAGCCAGATCTCGGAGCACGCCTGGGCCTACACGGCCGAGGGCGACCCCAACACCGGCATCATCATTGGCGACGACTGCGTGCTGGTGGCCGACACCCAGGCCACGCCCGCCATGGCCGCCGACGTGGTGCGCCGCATCCGCGAAGTGACCGACAAGCCCATCAAGTACGTGGTGCTCACCCATTACCACGCGGTGCGCGTGCTGGGCGCGGCGGGCTACGGCGCCGAACACATCCTGGCCAGCCAGGACACGCGCGACCTGATCGTGGAGCGCGGCGAGGAAGACAAGGCCAGCGAAATCGGCCGCTTCCCGCGCCTGTTCCAGAACGTCGAAACGGTGCCCCCGGGCCTGACCTGGCCCACCATGACCTTCACCGGCAAGATGACGCTGTGGCTGGGCAAGCTCGAAGTGCAGCTGCTGCAGCTGGGCCGCGGCCACACCAAGGGCGACACGGTCGTCTGGCTGCCGCAGGAGCGCGCGCTGCTGTCGGGCGACCTGGTCGAGTTCGGCGCCACGCCGTACGCCGGCGACGCCTACTTCCAGGACTGGCCGCAGACGCTGGACAACATCGCCGCCCTGAAGCCCCTGGCCCTGGTGCCGGGCCGCGGCGCCGCGCTGACCACGCCCGAAGCCGTGGCCGAGGGCCTGAACGGCACGCGGGCCTTCATTTCCGACGTGTACGCCAGCGTGCAGGAAGGCGTGAAGGCCGGGCGCGACCTGAACGCGGTCTACAAGGAAACCTACGCGAAGCTGCAGCCCAAATACAAGCAGTGGGTCATCTTCGACCACTGCATGCCCTTCGACGTGAGCCGCGCCTACGACGAGGCCTCGGGCCACGCCGACCCGCGCGTGTGGACGGCACAGCGCGACATCGACATGTGGAAGGCCCTGGAAGGCTGATCGCGCCGCGACCTTCCCCCGCGCGGGGAAGGCGACGGAAACGACAAGGACACGGAGACATCACGTGATCGACTATCAAAGCCTGCGCTTCGACTACACCCGCCACGCCGACCAGGACGCCGCCGCGCCCGCCCGCCACCCCGTGGTGGTCGTGGGCGCCGGCCCGGTGGGCCTCACGCTCGCCATCGACCTCGCCCTGCGCCAGGTGCCCGTGGTGCTGCTCGACAACGACAACAGCCTGTCCAGCGGATCGCGCGCGATCTGCTTCGCCAAGCGCACGCTCGAGGTGTTCGACCGCCTCGGCTGCGGCGACCGCATGGTGGACAAGGGCGTGTCGTGGAACGTCGGCAAGGTGTTCTTCCATGACGAGCAGGTCTACCGCTTCGACCTGCTGCCCGAGCCCGGCCACGAGCGCCCGGCCTTCATCAACCTGCAGCAGTACTACGTCGAGGGCTACCTCGTCGAACGCGCCGCGGCCTTGCCGCTGATCGACCTGCGCTGGAACAACAAGGTGACGGGCATCGCGCAAGGCGATGACGGCGCGGTGCTGACCGTGGAAACGCCCGAGGGCGAGTACCGCCTGCAGGCCGGCTACGTGGCCGCCTGCGACGGCTCGCGCTCCAACCTGCGCCAGATGCTGGGGCAGGAAGCCAAGGGCCGCGTGTTCCGCGACCGCTTCCTGATCGCCGACATCACGATGGACGCGCAGCTGCCGACCGAGCGCCGCTTCTGGTTCGACCCCTCGTTCCACCCCGGCCAGAGCGTGCTGCTGCACAAGCAGGCCGACGGCATGTGGCGCGTCGACTTCCAGCTCGGCTGGGACGCCGACCCGGTGGAAGAGCGCAAGCCCGAGCGCATCACGCCGCGCGTGCGCGCGCTGCTGGACAGCATCGGCTTCGAAGGCGTGCAGTTCCAGATCGGCTGGGCCAGCGTCTACACCTTCGCCTGCCAGCGCATGGAGCGCTTCCGCCACGGCCGCGTGCTGTTCGCGGGCGACTCGGCGCACGGCGTGTCGCCCTTCGGCGCGCGCGGCGCCAACTCGGGCGTGCAGGACGCCGACAACCTCGCCTGGAAACTCGCGGCCGTGCTGGCCGGCGACGCGCCCGACGCGCTGCTCGACAGCTACGCGAGCGAACGCGAATTCGCGGCCGACGAGAACATCCGCAATTCGACGCGCGCCACCGACTTCATCACGCCCAAGAGCGAGGTGAGCCGCCTCTTCCGCGACGCGGTGCTCGAGCTGACCAAGCGCCACGCCTTCGCACGCTCGCTGGTCAACAGCGGGCGGCTGTCGGTGGCCACGGTGCTGCGCGACTCGCCGCTCAACACGCCCGACGCCGACCCCTTCGCCGGCGCGATGGTGCCCGGCGCCGCCGCGGCCGACGCGCCCGTGCGGCGCGCCGACGGCAGCACCGGCTGGCTGCTGCGCGAATGCCATGTGGCGCGCTTCACTGCGCTGGTGTTCGGCACCGGCGACGCCGCCGAGCGCAGCCTGCAGGCGCTGAAGAGCAGCGACCTCGCGCTGCATGTGGTGCGCGTGGAAGGCACCGGCGCCGACGCCGAACTCGCCACGCAGCGCTACGACGCGCAGCCCGGCACCGTCTACCTGCTGCGGCCCGACCAGCACGTGTGCGCGCGCTGGCGCCACCCCACGGCGGCGAACCTTCGCGCGGCCCTCGACCACGCACTGGCAAAGGCATGACCCCGATGCAACCGCAACTGATCACCACGCCGAACCTCGAAGCGCCCGACGATTTCTACGAAGCGCTCATCGAGGCCCACCAAGGGCTTTCCACCGAAGAAAGCCACGCCTTCAACGCACGGCTCGTGCTCGTGCTGGCCAACCACGTCGGCTCGCTGGCCGTGCTGCGCGAAGCCTTCGACGCGGCGCGCGCCGGCTGAACGGCCGCACGTTCCCACCTCATCGCGACTTTCGAAAGACAAGCCCATGACCCAAGCAACACCCGCCACCGAACGGCGCTACCAGAGCGGCTTCGGCAACGAGTACGCCTCCGAGGCCGTGCCCGGTGCGCTGCCGCAAGGCCGCAACAACCCGCAGCGCGGCCCCTTCGACCTGTACACCGAGCTGCTCTCGGGCACCGCCTTCACGGCGCCGCGCCACGAGAACCGCCGCACCTGGCTGTACCGCCGCCAGCCCTCGGTGGTGTCGGGCCGCTACCAGCCCTACGCGCAGGCGCACTGGACCACCGGCGCCGACCGCGAGATCGCGCTGCCGCCCGAGCCGATGCGCTGGGGCCCGCTGCCGTTGGACGGCGCGGCCGACGTCGACTTCATCGACGGCATGCACACGCTGGCCGCCAACGGCGACGCCGAGTCGCAGGTCGGCATCGGCTCGCTGATGTACCTGGCGGGCCGTTCGATGGAGCAGCGCGCCTTCGTCAACGCCGACGGCGAGATGCTGGTGATGCCCCAACAAGGCCGCCTCGTCGTCACGACCGAACTCGGCGTGCTCGACGTGAAGCCCGGCGAAATCGTGGTGCTGCCGCGCGGCATGGCCTTCAAGGTGGCTTTGCCCGACGGCCTCTCGCGCGGCTACGTGTGCGAGAACTACGGCGCGCACTTCCGCCTGCCCGAGCTCGGCCCGATCGGCTCGAACGGCCTGGCCAACGCGCGCGACTTCCAGGCGCCCGTGGCGGCCTTCGAGGCGGACGGCGGCGCCTACGAGCTGGTGAAGAAATTCGGCGGCCGCTTCTGGACCGCACCGACGAAACAGTCGCCCTTCAACGTGGTCGCCTGGCACGGCAACCTCGCGCCGGTGAAGTACGACACGGCCAACTTCATGGTCATCGGCTCGATCAGCTTCGACCATCCCGATCCGTCGATCTTCACCGTGCTGACCTCGCCCAGCGACACGCCCGGCACGGCCAACTGCGACTTCGTGATTTTCCCGCCGCGCTGGATGGTGATGGAAAACACCTTCCGTCCGCCATGGTTCCACCGCAACCTCATGAGCGAGTTCATGGGCCTGGTGCTGGGCGAGTACGACGCCAAACCGGGCGGCTTCAAGCCCGGCGGCGCGAGCCTGCACAACTGCATGGTGCCGCACGGCCCCGACGAGGAAGCCTTCGACAAGGCCACCCACGCCGACCTCAAGCCGCACAAGCTGGACAACACGCTGGCCTTCATGTTCGAGAGCCGCTACCGTTTCATCCCGACGAACTTCGCGCTGCAAAGCCCGGCGCTCGACACCGACTACACCGACTGCTGGGCAGGGTTGAAGGACCAGTTCAAGGCATGACGCACGCTCTCACCCTCACCCGCCGCGCCGCGGCCCTCGCGCTGCTGGCCGCGCCGCTGCTGGCGCACGCGGCCGACTTTCCGTCCAAGCCCATCAAGTTCATCGTGCCCTACACGGCCGGCGGCACCACCGACCTGGTGGCGCGCACCGTGGGCCAGAAGGTGTCGGAGAAGCTGGGCCAGCCCGTGCTCATCGACAACCGCGGCGGCGCGGGCGGCAACATCGGCATGGACGCCGTGGCCAAGGCCGCGCCCGACGGCTACACCATCGGCTTCGGCGCCATCTCGACCAACGCGCTGAACCCGCACATCTACAAGTCGATGGCCTTCGATCCGCGCAAGGACTTCACGGCCATCAGCCTGCTGGGCATGTCGACCATCGTGCTCGAAGTGCCCGCAAGTTCGGCCATCAAGACCGTGCCCGAGCTCATCGCCGTCGCGAAGAAGAACCCCGGCCTGCCCTACGCCACCGCAGGCGCCGGCACCTCGATGAACCTGGCCGGCGTGATGTTCGCGCAGATGACCGGCACCGAGCTCACGCACGTGGCCTACAAGGGCAGCGGCCCGGCCATCACCGACATGCTGGGCAACACCATCGGCGTGATGTTCGACAACCTGCCGGCGTCGCTGCCGCACATCCAGGCCGGCAAGCTGCGCGCACTGGCGGTGGCGGGCTCCACGCGCTCGCCCTCGCTGCCCGACGTGCCGACGATGGCCGAAGCGGGCCTCAAGGGCTATGCGCTGGAGCCGTGGTTCGGCGTGTACGGCCCGGCGAAGCTGCCGGCGCCGATCGTGAAGGCGCTGAACGAAGCGTTCGTCGAAGCGCTCGCGATGCCCGACGTGAAGGCCAAGCTGCAGCAGGCCGGCTTCTCGCCGCGCGGCTCGAGCGCGCAGGAGCTCACCACGCTCACCGACACCGAATACAAGCGCCTGGGCGACGTCGCCAAAAAAGCGAGCATGACCGCAGACTGATCCGATTCAAGAACCGAAAGACCTCCATGACCGCACTCAACGCCACCCACGACCCGAAGCTGCGCAGCTGGGTCGCCGCCGCCAACGTGGCCGGCACCGACTTCCCGATCCAGAACCTGCCCTTCGGCCGCTTCCGCGCCGCCGGCAGCAGCGAGGCCTTCCGCATCGGCGTGGCCATCGGCGACCAGATCCTCGACCTGCGCGCCACCGGCCTCATCGACACCGACGACATGAACGTGCTGATGAACGCCTCGGTGAAAGACCGCCAGGCGCTGCGCGCCGCGATCTCCGCGGGCCTCGCCGAAGGCAGCGGCCAGCAGGCTGCATGGTCGAAGGCGTTGCTCGCGCAAGCCCAGGCCGAGATGACCGTGCCCTGCCGCATCGGCGACTACACCGACTTTTACACGGGCATCCACCACGCCACCACCATCGGCAAGCTGTTCCGCCCCGACCAGCCGCTGATGCCCAACTACAAGTGGGTGCCCATCGGCTACCACGGCCGCGCCTCGTCGATCGGCGTGAGCGGCCAGGTCTTCAAGCGCCCGCAAGGCCAGACCAAGGCACCCGACGCAGTGGCGCCGAGCTTCGGCCCCTCGAAGCGGCTGGACTACGAACTGGAGCTGGGTTTCCTCGTGGGCCGCGGCAATGCGTTGGGCGAGCCCATCGCCATCGCCGACGCCGAAGACCACCTGTTCGGCGTGACCCTGCTCAACGACTGGTCGGCGCGCGACCTGCAGGCCTGGGAGTACCAGCCGCTCGGCCCGTTCCTGGCGAAGAACTTCGCCAGCACGCTGTCGCCCTGGATCGTGACGACCGAAGCGCTGGCACCGTTCCGCGCCAAGTTCGAGCGCCCCGCCGAAGACCCGCAACCGCTGCCCTACCTCGATGCGCCCTCGAACCGCGACAGCGGCGCGCTCGACATCACGCTCGAAGTGCTGCTGCAGACCGCGAAGATGCGCGCCGACGGCGTGGCGCCCGTGCGCCTCACGCTGGGCAACACCACCGAGGCCGCCTACTGGACCGCCGCGCAGCTCATCACGCACCACACGGTGAACGGCTGCAACCTGCAGCCTGGCGACCTGCTGGGTTCGGGCACGCTGTCGGGCCCGCAGCCCGACCAGGCCGGCTCGCTGATGGAACTCACGCTGGGCGGCAAGCAGCCGGTCACGCTGCCGAACGGCGAGAAGCGCACCTTCCTGGAAGACGGCGACACGCTGGTGATGCGCGGCTGGTGCGAGCGCGAAGGCGCGGTGCGCATCGGCCTGGGTGAAGTCGCCGGGACGGTGGTCTGACCCTGGTCTGAGCGACAGTGCGCCCCGAGGGGCGCATCTTTCAGGGCGTCGGCGCTGCCGACGATGCCGCGCCCACCGGTGCCGGCACCGCGGCCGCCGCGGGCCAGGCCACCTCGCTGGCCACGCGCGGCTTGCCCATCGGCGCGCCCGCGCGGCCGATGCGCACGGCAGCCATGTCGGCCTCGCTCGGGTACTGGTCCATGAGCCAGTAGTCGAACACGCGGCGCGCCAGCGGCGCCGCGGCACCCGCGCCCCATCCGGCGTTCTCGACGATGACCGCGAGCGCGATCTTCGGGTTGTTGGCCGGAGCGTAGGCCATGAACAGCGCATGGTCGCGCTGGTGTTCTTCGAGCGCGCGCGCGTTGTACTTGGTGTTCTTGGCCTGCGTCACGGCCTGCGCCGTGCCGGTCTTGCCGGCCGCCTGGTAGCCCGCGCCCGCGAACACGCCGCGCGCGGTGCCGCTGGTGACCACGCTGGTCAGGCCCTCGCGGATCACCGCCACGTTGGCCGCCGTGTAGCCCAGGTTCTCGGCCGGCGGCTGCGGCAGCGGCACGACCTGCCCGCTGACCGTGTTGCGCATCGCCAGCGCCAGGTGCGGCCGGTGCTTCATGCCGCCGTCGGCCACGATGGCCGTGGCCTGCGCCAGCTGCAGCATGGTGAAGGCGTTGTAGCCCTGGCCGATGCCCAGCGAGATGGTCTCGCCCGCGTACCACTTCTTCTGCTCGGGCCGCTTGTAGGCGTTGCGCTTCCACTCGGTGCTGGGCAGCACGCCGCGCACCTCGCCACCCAGGTCGATGCCGGTGATCTGGCCGAAGCCCATCGGCTTCATGAAGTCGTGGATCAGGTCCACGCCCATCTCGTTGGCCAGCGAGTAGTAGTAGATGTTGCTCGACACCTGGATCGAGCGGCGCATGTCGACGCCGCCCAGGTAGCCCTCGGGGCTGCCGAAGCGGTGGCCGCCGAAGTTGAAGTAGCCGGGGTCGTTCACCACCACGCTCGCGGCACGCTTGCCGGTCTGCAGCGCCGCCAGCGCCATGAAGGGCTTGTAGGTGGAGCCCGGCGGGTAGGTGCCGCGCAGCGCGCGGTTGAGCAGCGGCTTGTCGATCGATTCGGTGAGCGCCTGCCAGCTCTCGGTGTCGATGCCTTCGACGAACAGGTTGGGATCGAAGGTGGGCTTGCTCACGAAGGCCAGCACCTCGCCGGTCTTGGGGTCGATGGCCACGAGCGCACCGCGCCGGTCGCCGTACATGTCTTCCACCAGCTTCTGCAGCTTGATGTCCAGCGACAGCATGACGGTGTTGCCCGGCGTGGCCGGGTGGCTGGCGAGCCGGCGCACGGCGCGCCCACCGGCCGAGGTTTCCATCTGCTCGACGCCGGTCTGGCCGTGCAGCATCTTCTCGTAGCTCTGCTCGATGCCCAGCTTGCCGATGTAGTCGGTGCCTTTGTAGTTGGCCTGGTCTTCCTCGTCCCAGTCTTCCATCGCGGTCTTCTCGCGCTGGTTGATGCGGCCGATGTAGCCCAGCACGTGCGAGGCCAGCTCGCCCTGCGGGTAGTTGCGGAACAGGCGCGCCTTGATCTCCACGCCCGGGAAGCGGTAGCGCTGTGCCGCGAAGCGCGCGACCTCTTCGTCGCTCAGGCGGGTGCGGATCGGAATGGAGTCGAAGCTGCGCGAGTCTTCGCGCAGGCGCTTGAAGCGGCGGCGGTCGCGCGGCGACACCTCGAGCACGCTGGTCAGGCTGTTGATGGTCTCCTCGACGTCACCGACCTTCGAGGGCGTGATCTCCAGCGTGTAGGCCGAGTAGTTGGAGGCCAGCACGATGCCGTTGCGGTCGAGGATGAGCCCCCGGTTCGGCACCACCGGCACCACGGCCGTGCGGTTGCTCTCGGCCTGCTCGGCCAGGTCGGCATGGCGCACGACCTGCAGGTAGACCAGCCGCGAGCCCAGCAGGCTGAAGGCGAACAGCACCGCCAGGCCGATGACGATCACGCGGCGCTTGAAGCGCGCCAGGTCGGCGGCAACGTTGCGGATTTCGGTCATGGCGTCAGGAAGCTTAGGCGTGCGCAGGTGCGATGGCAAATGCGACGGGCGGCCGCCGCCGGGCCGCCCCAAGGCGGGCCGCGCCTCCCCCTCGGGGGGTGGAGTTACACGCAGCGAAGCGAAGTGAAAAGCCGGGGGGCACCATGACTAGAGGGGGCGGTTCTCGTCGGGTTCGGGCGTGCGGCGCTGGGGCGCCAGCAGCAGCGCGGTGGCCAGCGGCCACAGCGCCGCCTCGAGGGCCGGCGAGACCAGCACGCCCCAGCCCGGGAACACGCCGCCGCCGATCATGCGCGTGATCACCTCGATGAACTGCGACAGCGCAAACAGCGGCAGCACCTGCAGCGCCTGCGAGAGCACCGGGTACCACAGCAGGCGCCGGTGGATCATGATCGCGAAGAAGCCCAGCGTGGTGTAGGACAGCGCATGCTGGCCCAGCATCGACGACTGGTGCACGTCCATGAGCAGGCCGAACATGAAGGCCGCGCCAATGCCCACGCGCGCGGGCTGGTGCACGCCCCAGAACACGATCACCAGCGCCAGCAGGTCGGGCATCCAGGCGGCGCGGCCGATGGGGATCATGTTGACCAGCAGCGCCACGAGCAGGCTGGTCCACATGAAGACGGGGCTGACGGGCAGCAACAGCTGCTGCTGGCCGGGGCGCTTGATCATCGCGTGGCTCCCGACGGTTTCTTCTCGTTCTTGCCGGCGCCCGGCTTGCCTTCGGGGCGCTTGCGCTGGGTGGAGGCGGCCTCGACGTGCGGCGGCGCCACCGGCGCGCCGGAGGGCTCGAGCACCAGCACGTAGCGCGCCGCGGTCACGCGGGCCAGCGGCACGCAGTAGATGCGCGCGAAGGCCGAGTCGGCGCGGCGCTCGATGCGTTCGATCTTCGCCACCGGCAGGCCGGCCGGGTAGATGCCGTCGACGCCGCTGGTGGACAGCAGGTCGCCCTCCTGCAGGTCGGCGTTGGCCGCCATGAAGCGCAGCTCCATGCCGCCGCCGTGCGCCGAGGCGTCGCCGAAGGCCACGCTGCGCACGCCGGTGCGGGTGTTCTGCACGGGAATGGCCAGGTCGCGGTCGATCACCAGCGTGACCTCGCTCGTGAAGGGCAGCACCTGCGTCACCTGGCCCAGCACGCCGCGCGCGTCGATCACCGGCGAGCCGGCGGCCACGCCTTGGGCGAGGCCCTGGTCGATGACGATCTTGCGCGTGTAGGGGTCGGCCGCGTCGTACAGCACCTCGGCCGGGCGGCCCGGCGTGGTGGTGGTCTGGCGCAGCTCGAGCAGCTCGCGCAGGCGGGCGTTGTCCTGTGCCAGCGTGTCGGCGCGGCTGGCGGTCTCGGCCTGCAGCATCAGCGCCTTGCGGGCCTCGTCTTCGTTGCGCTGCGCGGTCTGCAGCTCTTCGAAGTAGCGGCTGCCGCCCATCACCAGCATGACCGGCTTGAGCGCCGCCATCTGCACCGGGTAGAGCACCGCGCCGATGGCCGAGCGGATCGGCTTCACGAGGTGAAAGCGGGCGTCGGCGACCATGAGGAAGAGCGAGAGCGCGCCGAAGAAGATCAGCTTGCTGAGTGCCGATTGCCCCTGGTTGAACAGGGGTGGCGCTGTGCGATCGAGCGTGCCCAGAGGCATGTAGTCAGACCCGGCGGTGGTGCGGCATCAAATAACAAAAAGCCGGCCTGCGCAAGCAGAGGCCGGCCGATGATGGCTTTCGCCTTTTACTCGCTCGTGAAGATGCTGCCCAGACGGTCCATGCGCTCCAGGGCGATGCCGCAACCGCGCACCACGCAGGTCAGCGGATCTTCGGCCACGAGCACCGGCAGGCCGGTTTCCTCGGCGAGCAGGCGGTCGAGGTCGCGCAGCAGCGCGCCGCCGCCGGTGAGCATCATGCCGCGCTCGGCGATGTCGGCGCCCAGTTCGGGAGGCGTCTGTTCCAGCGCGTTCTTCACGGCCGAGACGATGTTGTTGAGCGGATCGGTCAGGGCTTCCAGCACTTCGTTGCTGCTGATGGTGAAGCTGCGCGGCACGCCTTCGGAGAGGTTGCGGCCCTTGACTTCCATTTCCTTGACTTCGGAGCCCGGGAAGGCCGAGCCGATGTTCTTCTTGATGACTTCGGCCGTCGGTTCGCCGATCAGCATGCCGTAGTTGCGGCGGATGTAGTTGATGATGGCTTCGTCGAAGCGGTCACCGCCCACACGGACCGAACCCTTGTAGACCATGCCGCCCAGCGAGATCACGCCCACTTCGGTGGTGCCGCCGCCGATGTCCACCACCATCGAGCCCGAGGCTTCGCTGACGGGCAGGCCGGCGCCGATGGCCGCGGCCATGGGTTCTTCGATGAGGTAGACGGCGGTGGCGCCGGCGGCTTCGGCCGCGTCCTTGATGGCGCGGCGCTCGACCTGGGTCGAGCCGCAGGGCACGCAGATGATGATGCGCGGGCTCGGCGTGAGCAGCGTGCGCGGGTGCACCATCTTGATGAACTGCTTGATCATCTGCTCGGTGATCACGAAGTCGGCAATGACGCCGTCCTTCATTGGGCGGATGGCCTCGATGTTGCCGGGCACCTTGCCCAGCATGGCCTTGGCTTCGCGGCCGACGGCCTGGATCACCTTCTTGCCATGGGGACCGCCTTCGTGGCGGATCGCGACCACGGAGGGCTCGTCCAGCACGATGCCCTTGTTGCGGGCGAAGATCAGGGTGTTGGCGGTGCCGAGGTCGATCGCCAGGTCGGTGGAGAAGTACCGACGGAAAGCTCCAAACATGTGCGGAATCCTCTGAGCACGGCCTGCGCATCGGCAGGTCGTCGCTCTATTTTTGGGTCGTTTGACGGGGTGAATTGATCGTTTTTGGCGCAAAAGCCGGCGCGTTCGCGGGGGTTGCGGCAAAGGCGGGATAATAACCGAATCCCCTCTGAATCCCGTGTCGGCACCCTCTTCGGCGTGCGATTGCCTCCGGTTTTTTCGACCCGTCAGCCATCTATGTCTCTTTCCGCTTCCGATATTGCACGCATCGCCTCCCTGGCGCGGCTGCAGCTTGCCCCAGATGAAAGCGAGCGCATGCTCACTCAAATCAACGGCTTCTTCGATCTGGTCGAACGCATGCGCGCGGTCGACACCACCGGCGTCGAGCCGCTGGCGCACCCGGTGGCCGCGCTCGAGGACGTGACGCTGCGCCTGCGCGACGACGTCGTGAGCGAGCCGAACAACCGCGAAGCCAACCAGAAGAGCGCCCCGGCCGTCGAAGCCGGCCTGTTCCTCGTGCCCAAGGTGATCGAATAATGAGCGGCGAGCAACTGCACCAGATGGGCGTGGTCGCCCTGGCCAAGGCCCTGGCCGAGCGCAAGGTTTCGGCCGTCGAAGCCTCGCAGGCCTTCTTGGGCCGCATGAAGGCCCACGAATCGCTCGGCACCTTTGTCGACGTCAACGAAGAAGTCACGCTGGCCCAGGCCCGCGCGGCCGACGCGCTCATCGCCACCGGCAACGCGCCCGCGCTGGCCGGCGTGCCCATTGCGCACAAGGACATCTTCGTCACCACCGATTTCGCCACCACCGCCGGCTCGAAGATGCTCGCGGGCTACCGCTCGCCCTTTGACGCGACCGTGGTGCGCCGCCTGGCCGAAGCCGGCGCGGTCACGCTGGGCAAGCTCAGCTGCGACGAGTTCGCGATGGGCTCGGCCAACGAGAACGTCGCCGTGCCCGCCGTGGGCCACGACCAAGCCGTGCCGGTGCGCAACCCCTGGAACCTCGAACGCATTCCGGGCGGCTCGTCGGGCGCCAGCGCCGCGGCCGTGGCCGCGCGCCTCGCACCGGCCGCCACCGGCACCGACACCGGCGGCTCGATCCGCCAGCCCGCTTCGTTCTGCGGCATCACCGGCATCAAGCCGACCTACGGGCGCGCCTCGCGCTACGGCATGGTGGCCTTCGCATCGAGCCTCGACCAGGCCGGCCCGATGGCCCGCTCGGCCGAAGACTGCGCGCTGCTGCTGTCGGCCTTCTGCGGCCCCGACCTCGACCGCGATTCGACCTCGCTCGACAAGCCCGCCGAAGACTTCGGCCGCTCGCTGAACGATTCGCTCGACGGCCTGCGCATCGGCGTGCCCAAGGAGTTCTTCGGCGACGGCGTGGCGCCCGGCGTGCGCGCCGCCATCGACGCGGCGCTCGCGCAGTACGAGAAGCTCGGCGCCAAGCGCGTCGAAGTCTCGCTGCCGCGCACCGAGCTGTCGATTCCCGTGTACTACATCCTGGCCGCGGCCGAAGCCTCGAGCAACCTGAGCCGATTCGACGGCGTCAAGTTCGGCCACCGCGCCAAGCAGTACAAGGACCTGGCCGAGATGTACGAACGCACGCGCGCCGAAGGCTTCGGCGACGAAGTGAAGCGCCGCATCATGATCGGCACCTACGTGCTCTCGCACGGCTACTACGACGCCTACTACCTGCAGGCGCAGAAGGTGCGCCGCATGATCGCGGACGACTTCCAGCAGGCGCTGACGCAATGCGACGTGATCGCCGGCCCCGCCGCGCCGACCACCGCCTGGAAGATCGGCGAACACGGCGACGACCCCGTGGCCGACTACCTGGCCGACATCTTCACGCTGCCCGCCTCGCTGGCCGGCCTGCCCGGCATGAGCGTGCCCGCGGGCTTCGACGGCGGCATGCCCGTGGGCCTGCAGCTGATCGGCAACTACTTCGGCGAAGCGAAGCTGCTCAATGCAGCGCACCGCTTCCAGCAAGCCACCGACTGGCACACGCGCACGCCGGAGGGCTTCTGACATGAGCGAGACCGTGAACACATTCGAAGCACAACAACAAGGCCGCCCGACCGGCCCGCTGGTGCGCGGCTATGAAGTCATCATCGGCTTCGAGACGCACGCCCAGCTGTCGACCGCGAGCAAGATCTTCAGCCGCGCCTCCACCGCCTTCGGCGCCGAGCCCAACACGCAGGCCTGCGCGGTCGACCTGGCACTGCCCGGCACGCTGCCCGTGATGAACAAGGGCGCGGTCGAACGCGCCATCAAGCTGGGCCTGGCGCTGGGCTCGCACATCGCGCCGCGCAGCGTGTTCGCGCGCAAGAACTACTTCTACCCCGACCTGCCCAAGGGCTACCAGATCAGCCAGTTCGAGATCCCGGTGGTGCAAGGCGGCGCGGTGTCGTTCTTCCTCGGCGAAGAGAAGAAGACCGTGCGCCTGGTGCGCGCCCACCTCGAGGAAGACGCGGGCAAGTCGCTGCACGAAGACTTCATCGGCCAGAGCGGCATCGACCTGAACCGCGCCGGCACGCCGCTGCTGGAGATCGTGACCGAGCCCGACATGCGCTCCACCGCCGAGGCCGTGGCCTATGCGAAGGAGCTGCACAAGATCGTCACGTGGATCGGCATCTGCGACGGCAACATGCAGGAAGGGAGCTTCCGCTGCGACGCCAACGTGTCGGTGCGCAAGCCCGGCGACAAGCTCGGCACGCGCCGCGAGATCAAGAACCTGAACAGCTTCAAGTTCATGCAGCAGGCGATCGACTACGAGATCAACTCGCAGATCGACGAGCTCGAAGAAGGCCGCGCCATCGAGCAGGCGACCGTGCTGTTCGACCCCGCCACCGGCGAGACGCGCACCATGCGCACCAAGGAAGACGCGGCCGACTACCGCTACTTCCCCGATCCCGATCTGCCGCCCCTCGTGGTGGCCGCCGAGTGGATCGAGCGCGTGCGCGCCACCATGCCCGAGCTGCCGCGTGCCACGGCCGAGCGCTATGTGCGCGACCACGGCCTGTCGGAATACGACGCCGCGCAGCTCACGCAAGGCGCGGCGCTGGCCCGCTACTTCGACGACGCAGTGAACGCCGGCGCGGCGCCCAAGCTGGCCAGCAACTGGATCACCGGCGAGATGGCACGCCGCCTGAACGCCGCTGAAATCGGCATCGAGGCCGCGCCCGTGAAGGCCGCGCAGCTCGCGCAGCTGGTGACGCGCATCGCCGACGGCACGCTGCCGAACAACGCGGCGCGTCAGGTGTTCGAAGCGCTGTGGAGTGGCGAAGGCAGTGATGTCGACGCGATCATCGAAGCCAAGGACCTCAAGCCGATGAACGACGCCGGCGCGCTCGACAAGATCCTCGACGAGGTGATTGCCAAGAACGCGAAGAACGTCGAGGAATACCGCGGCGGTAAAGAGAAGGCGCTCAACGGCCTCGTGGGCCAGGTCATGAAGGCCAGCGGGGGCAAGGCCAATCCGGCGCAGGTCACCGAGCTGCTGAAAGCCAAGCTGGGCTGATCACGAACGAGCCCCGGGGCCTTGCGCCAGGCCCCGGCGGGCTCGTTCAGCGCGGGTTGCCGCCGTTCTGCGGCGACCAGAGCGTCTTCAGGCGCCCGCGCTCTTCGTCGAAGCGCGCATTCACGCGCTTCTTCTCGTCTTCCTGCTCCGTGATGAAGCGGTTCTGCACGGCCACGCTCTGCGTGTTGTCCTCGATCCTGCGGCGCACCGCGCCGGGCGCCTTGCTCGTGTCCTGCTTGTAGAACTCGAGCTCTTCGTCGATCTTCTTGCGGTCGTCAGCGAGCTCGACGAGGCGCTTCTTCGCGGCCTGGATCACCGCATCGATCTGCGACAGGGCCTCGACGCGCTCGCGGTCGTGCGTGGTGGCGTTGGGGTAGCGCACCAGCAGCGCGCGCTCGCGGCGGCGCTCGTCGATGAGCCGTGCGGCCTGGATGGCGGCTTCGCGCGCGCGGTCCTCGCGCTCCTGCTGCTCGCGCGCCGTGTAGGTCGGCTCCAGCTTGCGGCGCACCGTGCCGCTCGGGCCCAGTTCGCGCTGCTCGCGGTCGCTGCACTCGGCGATCGGCCGGTCGGCCGTGAGCGTGCGCCCGCGCGCGTCGACGCAGGTGTAGATGCCGACACCGGGCCCGTCCGTCCTGGCGGGCTGGGCCAGCGCCGTTGCGCACGACGACAGGGCCGCCAGGCCCAGCCACAGCGACGCCACGGCGGCGGCAGAAGAGGGTTCGCGCGCGGGGCGTCGCATCGGCGCTGCGTCTCAGGCGCCGTAGCGCATGCGGTAGGCCAGCACGCGCTCGCGGTGCGCGCCGAGGTCGGCGGCGGCATGGCCCGAGAGGTAGCTCAGCAGGTCGTCCAGCGTGGCGATGGGCACCACCGCGAGGCCGAGCTGGTTGCGCACGTACTGCACGGCGCTGTGGTCCACGTCGACGCCGTTCTCGGTGGCTTTTTCCTGCCGGTCCAGGGCGATGGCCACGGCATGCGGCGTGGCGCCCGCGGCCTGGATCGCGGCGATCGATTCGCGCACCGCGGTGCCGGCCGACATCACGTCGTCGACGATGAGCACGCGGCCCTTCAGCGGCGCGCCCACCAAGTTGCCGCCTTCGCCGTGTGCCTTGGCTTCCTTGCGGTTGTAGGCGAAGGGGTAGTTGCGCCCGCGGCGGGCCAGCTCGGCGGCCACGGTGGCGCCCAGCGGGATGCCCTTGTAGGCGGGGCCGAAGATCATGTCGAACTCGAGGCCGCTTTCGACCAGGCGGTCTGCATAAAATCCGGCGAGCCGCGCGATCTTGGCGCCGTCGTCGAAGAGGCCCGAATTGAAGAAATACGGGCTCATGCGACCGGCCTTGGTCTTGAATTCGCCGAAGCGAAGCACGCCGGCGTCGAGCGCGAACTGGACGAAGTCCTGTGCCACCGCGCTGCTTGTCTGACCGTCTACAGCCATTGGAAATTCCTTGTGTTCAAACTGACCAGTCTCAATCTCAATGGCCTGCGCTCGGCGGCCACCAAGGGCGTCGCCGACTGGGTGGCCGAACTCGCGCCGGATTGTATTTGCATGCAGGAGATCCGCGTCCAGGCCAGCGATGTCGAGGGCCGCTTCGAGCAGATGGCCGGCCTGCAGGGCCACTTCCACTTTGCCGAGAAAAAAGGCTACGCGGGCACCGCCATCTACACGAAGCATGCGCCCAGCGCCGTGGTGGTGGGCTGGGGTGATCCCGAATTCGACGCCGAAGGCCGCTACCTCGAGCTGCGCTTCGACACGCCCAAGCGCAAGTTCTCGGTGATCAGCTGCTACTTCCCGAGCGGCAGCTCGGGCGAGGAGCGCCAGGCCGCCAAGTTCCGCTTCCTGAAGGGCTTCTTCCCGCACCTGCTGGCACTGAAGAAGGAGCGCGAGTTCATCCTGTGCGGCGACATCAACATCGCGCACCAGGAAATCGACCTGAAGAACTGGCGCGGCAACCAGAAGAACAGCGGCTTCCTGCCCGAGGAACGCGCCTGGATGACGCGCCTGCTCGACGCCGGCACCGAAGGCGCCGGCCTGGTGGACGTGTACCGCCGCCTCAAGCCCGACACCACGGGCGACGCCTACACCTGGTGGAGCAACCGCGGCCAGGCCTACGCGAACAACGTGGGGTGGCGGCTGGACTACCACCTGGCCACGCCGGCGATGGGCGCGCTGGCGCGCACCGAGGCGATCTACAAGACGGTCAAGTTCAGCGACCACGCGCCGATCACGGTGGAGTACGACTTCACGCTGTAAGTCGCCCGCCCGTCGATGCCGATCCCGACTCCGTCTCCGTCCACGAACCCGTCCTCGCCGCCCACGGCCGCGGCGACGGCGGTGTACCTGCCACGCGACGTGGTGAACGCGCCCGAAGTCAAGGCCGCGATCGCGCGGCGCAGCGCCGAGCGCGGCGACGACGCCGACATGGCGGCCTGGCTGCAGAACCACTTCTTCCGCTGGGCCATCGGCAGCTTCGGCAACGTGCTGCCGGTGCAGTCGCCCGCCGACTACCTGGCCGCGGCCGGGCCCGACAAGCCACTGCCCGAGTGGCTGGCGAAGCAGCTGCAGCCGCGCGCCCCTGTCGCGGTGAACGCGGCGTCCGCGCAGGACAAGGAAAAGTCCAAGGGCAACAAGGGCAACAAGGCCGAATCGCCGGCCGCCGAAGCCGCCCCGAAAACTTTCTACTACCTCGACCCCGACCACCTGCTGCTGGTCGACCGCGAACGCATGCTGGTCGAGTTTTTGCGCTCGCGGCGCGGCACGCGGCTCGAACAGAAGCTGCAGCGCATCACCTGCTTCATGGCCATGGCCCTGTGGGAGCAGGAGCACCAGCGCATGCAGGCCAAGCGCAACAAGGGCTGGGTGCCCAGCAGCGGCCTGGCGCTGAAGGAAGTGCTGCGCACGCCCAACGGCGTGATCTTCGAGTTCATCGGCAGCCATGCGGCGCTGCGTGAGGAAATGGCCTACGAGTCGTTCCACATGCAGCACTGCCTGGGCCAGTTCGCCAACATCAAGAAGCTGAACGGCGGCTACGGCGAGCAGTACGCCAGCGCCGCGCAGAGCGGCCGGCTGCGCTTGTTCACGCTGCGCAGCGCGGGCAACCTGCCGCACGTGACCATCAGCCTCGACGTTCATCCCGACGGGCTGCGGGTCGACCAGATCAAGGGCAAGCAGAACCGCCACCCGATCCGCAAGTACGCGGACGACGTGCTGCAGTTCCTGCGCACGCTGCCGCCGCGCGGCGAGCGCCACAGCGACTGCGAGGGCATGGGCCTGGTGTTCGAGCCCGAGGCCTCGGACGCCGCCCGGGGCGAATGGAAGTTCGTGACCGACGTGCAAAGCCCCGATTTCCTGCTCAGCGTGATGAGCGGCAACTTCCACCTGATCGAGCACTTCGAGCAGCCGCCGCCGGCGCTGCAATGGCTGCTGCTGCGCATCGCGCCGCACGAGCTGGCGCGGCTGCGCCAGATGGACGTGGCGGTGGCCGCCGCCGCCCGGCTGACGCTGCCCGCGAACCGGCTGCCGCCGTCGCTGCAAGCAGCCCCCACGCCGACGCCCGCCGCGATGCTGGAGATCGAAGGCATCTCGCTGAGCGCCGCCGTGTGCGCGCCGCCGCTGGGAGCGGCATTGCCATGACGCAGGCCATCGTCATCGTTGTGTTCCTGGGCCTGCTGTACCTCGGGGTGCGCATCGCGTGGTTCGTCGTGCGCACGGCATTCCGCATCGTCGTGCGCGGCTCGGGCACGGCGATCGGCCACATGGAAAAGGCCAACGCCGACCTCGCGGTGCGCGCCGCGCAGGCCCGGGCCGACGCCGGCAAGGTGGTGCCCAACCGCCGCCGCTGGGCGCTGGCGCTCGGCGACATCCTGCTGCTGCGCAACGGCCTGCGCTGCGACAGCGACACGCTGGCGCTCGACGTGCCCGCCGAGCAGCGCCAGCGGCTGGCCAAGCAGGTGCTGCGCGAAATGAACATGGCCGCCGACCTGCCCGAGCGCGACATCGCCACGCAGATGCAGGCCGCGCTGGTCGGCTGGGTCGGCGGGCTCGGCCGCACCCACGCCAATTTCTACGAACAGCTCGCGGCAGAAGGCCAGGTGCGCGACGCGCTGGCCTTCGACTGCGCGCGCACCGCCTTCCTGGTGCGCTGCATCGCGCTGCTGGGCTGGGTGCCCGAGTCGCAGGCCTGGCTGGTGCTGTTCCTCAACGCACAGCGCGCGCAGGACAGCTTCGAAAGCTGGGAAGACTTCGGCCACGCCTATGCGCGGGCGCGGCTGCACTGGCTGCGCATCAGCAGCCAGGACGGCCCCGCCTCGTCGCGCGCCACGCTGGAAGTGCAGGAGCACCTGCAGAACACCCAGGGCAACTGGCTCACGCTGCCCTGGAAGCGCTACCGCATCTTCGATCCCCAACCCGTCACTCTCGCCCCTGCCGCGTCGGCCTGACGCGCGAGCCCCGCCCATGACCACCCACACGCCCTCCGCCGCAGCGACCGTGATTCCCCCCGCCCCCGCGCGCTGGAAGCTCTGCGACATCGACGCCCTGCTGCGCGCCGGCGACTACGCCGCACTCGACCAGCGGCTCGACGACGCGCTGGCCGCCAGCTTTCAAGACCGCGACGAGGAAGAGCGCTACTACGGCGCCTTGCCCGACGACCTGGCCGGCTGCACCGCCGACGGCGCCGAAGGGCTGGCCCGCCTGGCCGCGTGGCAGGCCGCCCGCCCGCAATCGGCCCACGCCTGGCTCTGCGAAGCGCACTACTGGTACCACTGGGCCTACGAGTACCGCGGCTCGGGCTGGGCCAGCACGGTCACCGCGCTCGGCTGGGAATGCGCCCATGCCTGCGCCACGCGCTGCGCCGTGGCCGCCCTGCGCGCACTGACGCTCGCGCCCACGATGTGGACCGCCTGCGCCCTGCTGCTGCAGAGCACCTCGGCCTTCAACGAGCCCGACTGGCTGACCGAGCTGGTGCGCAGCGGCCGCTGGCCCGACAAGCCGCTGCAGCACGACTTCTCCCTGGACGACGATGCGGCCACCCGCGACGAGCTGCTGGCGCAGCTCGCGCGCTCCGGCCTGGCGCACGACGAGCGCGTCGCCTGTCCCGAGGCCGTGCCCACCGCCCTGCCCTCGCCCGTGCAGGGCCGCAAGGTGATCAGCGGCACGTCCTACTGGATTCATGCCACGCTGCACGTGCACCCGCGGCTGTTCTTCTTCATGCGCCAGTGCGTCTGGTTCCAGCAGCCGCGCTGGGGCGGCAGCCACGAGCGCGTGCGCGCCTTCATCGCCTCGCCCGCCTGCGCCCACCTGAACGACGTCGAGAAAGACCGGCTGCGCCACGAGATCTGGCGCGACGAATACCAGGGCAACGCGGTCGACAAGGACGAAGACCCGGCCGAAGCGCAGCAGCGCATGGCCGCCACGCGCCAGCGCGCCCAGGAGGCGCTCTACCCCTACCACCGCTGGGAAACCCTGCGCTGGCTGGCCGTGAGCCACTACATGCTCGACCAGCACGCCGAAGCGCTGGCCTGCCTGCGCGAGGCCGAGAGCCACCACCCCATCGACGACGACTACGCGATGAACATGGCCGTGCACGTCGCCCTGGAGCAGGACCCCGGCGGCCAGTGGCTGGGCCAGGCCATCTGCAACAGCGCCAACGCCTACGAATGCAACACCGCGCTGATCCTGCACGGCTACTGCAGCCTGAAGGGCGCCTTCGGCTTCGTGCCCAACGCGGCGACCGGCAACGCCTGGCTGGCGGCCGCGCGCGAACGCAACGCCGGCACCGAGAACTGGGACGACCTGGCGCGCGCACTGTGGCGCGTGCCGCGCAACCAGGAAGCCTTCGAGATCCTGGAGATGGGGCTGGCCGCCGGCGACACCTCATGCCTGCTCACGCTCGGCATCTTCCACGCGGGCGGCGAGCACGGCACCAAGGACCGGCAACAGGCGATGCACTGCTACGGCCAGGCGGCACAGGCCGGCAACAGCGTCGCAGCCTACAAGCTGGGCTACCTCTGCCACGACATGGCCTGGGAAAACGCCACGCCCGCGGCGCAGCGCCCCGCGCTGCAGGCGCAGGCGGTCGAGGCCATGCTGAAAGCCCGCGAGCTGGGCCACGACGACGCCACCGAGGGCGCGTTGATGTTCATCAGCGACCTGTCCGATATCCCCGTGCGCCACCGCCACCTGGACTTCGTGCGCGAGCACGCGACCAACGGCGACGCCATCGCCATGGCCACGCTGTCGACCCTGCTGGCCGACGCCAACGACAAGGTGCTCTACAACTACCGCGAGAGCGTGCGCTGGATCATGGGCGCGCAGGCCGTGGCGCCCGAGGACGAGTTCGTGGTGAACGTCACCAAGAACACCCACCAGGACGGCTTCCTGTCGTCCACGCTCTACAAGCTCACGCGCCGGCAGATCAAGGCGCACGAGATCCCGGGCGGCGACAACGCGATGGTCTGACGGCTACCGAGAAAGCGCCGGCAAGGCCTTCGCCAGCGTCTCGCTGAAGGCGCGCATCGCCTCGGTCTCGTGCGTGCCGCGCTTGGTCAGGCGAAAGAAGTCCATGCCCACGCGCGGCTTCAGCAGCACGTCGGTCTTCACGCGGTGACGGCGGCAGGCCGCGAGCGCGAAGGTGGGCATCACGGCGGTGCCGAAGCCGGCCTCGACCATCGAGATCAGCGTGCCGAAGAAGTTGAAGGCGGGCCGCTGCGCGTCGGCCAGCCCGATCTCGCCGAGCTGTCGTTCGATCACCTTCTGGATCGGGTTGCCGGGCGGCAGGCCGATCAGCGTGGCGCCGCGCAGCGCGGACCAGGGCGCGGTGCCGACCGGTTCGCCGTCGGCCGTGGCCTGCGTGACCCGCATCAGCTCGAAGCGCCCCACGGGCGTGCGGTCGAGCCCCGTCGCCGCCTTGAAGAAAAAGCCCAGGCCGAGGTCGGCCTCGCCCGCGGCCACCATCGCTTCCACGTCGCGCAGGTCGGCGTCGAAGAGGCGCAGCACGACCTGCGGATGCGCGGCGCGAAAACTCGCGAACACCCAGGGCAGCAGGTGCGAGGACACCAGCGGCGTGGCCGCGATGCGCAGCGTCTGGCGCGCCGCATCGCCCTCGGCGCCGAGTTCGGCGGCCACGTCATCGAGGTCGGTGACGAGCCGCTCCACCACCGGCAGCAGCCGGCGCCCGGCCGGCGTGAGGCTCACCATGCGCGTGGTGCGGTCGAACAGGCGGCAGCCGAGCTGCTTCTCCATCTCGCGGATCAGGATGCTCAGGCCGGCCTGGGTGATGTGCGCCTGCTCCGCCGCGCGGGTGAAGTTGCCGATGCGCGCCACCTGCAGGAAGGCGCGCATCTGGCGCGTGGTCAGGTTCATAAGGATTCATGATAAATCCATATCACATCTAAATTTCCCATATACCTCGTTTGCGGTCCCAATACGGACCCCATGAGCACCGCACCTAACGAAGTCATCATCCTCGGCGCCGGCATCGGCGGCCTGACCCTCGCCCTGAGCCTGCACCAGGCCGGCATCGCCTGCCGCGTGTACGAGGCCGTGCCCGCGCTGCGCCCGCTCGGCGTGGGCATCAACCTGCTGCCGCATGCGGTGCGCGAGCTGTCCGAGCTGGGCCTGCTCGACGCGCTCGACGCCGTGGGCGTGCGCACGCAGGAGGCGGTCTTCTTCACCGAGCACGGCCAGCTGGTGTTCCGCGAGCCCGCCGGCCAGCACGCGGGCTACGACTGGCCGCAGTACTCGATCCACCGCGGCGACCTGCAGACCGTGCTGCTGAACGAAACCTTGAAGCGCCTGGGCCCCGACAGCGTGCAGTGCGGCCACCGCTGCACCGGCGTCGAACAGGACGCCGACGGCGTGACGGTGCACTTCGCCGACGGCCGCGCGCCGGTGCGCGGCGCGGTCGCGGTGGGCTGCGACGGCATCCACTCGGCGCTGCGCAAGCAGCTGTATCCGAACGAGGGCGCGCCGCGCTATTCGGGCATCAACATGTGGCGCGGCACCGCGGCCTGGAAGCCCTTTCTCTCGGGCGGCAGCATGGTGCGCGCGGGCTGGCTCACCGTCGGCAAGATGGTGATCTACCCGATCCGCAACGACATCGACGACCAGGGCCGCCAGCTCGTGAACTGGGTCGCCGAGATCCACGCGCCCCAGCCCGCGATGCGCGACTGGAGCCGCGCCGGCCGCCTCGAGGACTTCCTGCCCGCCTTCGCCGACTGGCACTTCGACTGGCTCGACGTGCCCGCGCTGATCCTGGCCTCGGACACCATCCTGGAGTACCCGATGGTCGACCAGGACCCGCTGCCGCGCTGGAGCCACGGCCGCCTCACGCTGCTGGGCGACGCCGCGCACCCGATGGTGCCGCGCGGCTCCAACGGCGCGGGCCAGGCGATCATCGACGCGCGTTTTCTCGCCGGTGCGATGAAGCGCGAGGGCGTGGGCATCGCTGCGCTCGAGACCTACGACCGCGTGCGCGTGAAGGCCACCACCGACGTGGTGCTGACCAACCGCAGCAACCCGCCCGACACCATCCTGCGCGAGGTGTTCGAGCGTTCGGGCGGCCGGCGCGTCGAGAACCTCGACGCGATCGTCACGCAGCAGGAACTGCAGGCGATCTCCGACCACTACAAGCGCGTGGCCGGCTACGACCCGGCGGCGCTGAAGGCGCGCGCGTCGTACCTCTGAGCGCCGGCACATTCACAGATCAAGACGGAGACAAGACCCCATGAGATTTCTGACCCGGACCTTCGCCACCCTGCTGGTCGCGGCCAGCGCCGCCGCGGCCCATGCCTGGCCCGACCAGCCGGTGACGCTGGTGGTGCCCTACACGCCCGGCACCGGCATCGACCTGATCGCACGCCAGCTCTCGGCCCGCCTGCCCGCCGTGCTCGGCCAGCCGGTGATCGTGGAGAACCTGGCCGGCGCGAGCGGCAACATCGGCAGCGAGAAGGTGGCGCGCGCCAAGCCCGACGGCTACACGCTGCTGGTGCAGGTCAACACGCTGGTGATGAACAAGGGCCTGTACAAGTCGCTCGCCTACGACCCCGTGGCCGACTTCACGCCGGTGTCGCAGACCTCGTGGGGCACGCTGCTGCTGGTGACCAACCCGTCCACCCAGAAGGCGGGTTCGCTCGCGCAGCTGGTGGCCACCGCCAAGGCCAACCCCGGCAAGCTGACCTACGCCACGCCCGGCGTCGGCACGCCGCACCACCTGTCGATGGCGCTGCTGATGCAGGGCACCGGCACCGACCTGCTGCACGTGCCCTACAAGGGCACGGCCGGTGCCGTCACCGACCTGCTCGGCGGGCGCATCGATGCGATGTTCCTGCCGGTGCACGTGGCGCTGCAGCACATCCAAGCCGGCAAGCTCAAGGCGCTCGCCACCGGCAGCGGCCACCGCCTGCCGCAGCTGCCCGACGTGCCCACCCTGGCCGAGGCCGGCGTGACCGCCGACAACGTCGACATGTGGTACGGCGTGCTCGCGCCCAAGGGCACGCCGGCCAACGTGGTGGCACGGCTCAACACGGAGATCGCCGCGGTGCTGAAGTCGCCCGAGGTGGCGAAGTCCTTCGAGTCGCAGGGCATGGTGCCCGCCAGCTCGACGCCGGCGGCGTTCGGCGCGCTGATCCAGAAGGACGCGCAGCGCTGGGCGACGGTGGTGAAGAAGGGGAACATCACCGCCGACTGAGCGCGGCGGGAAGCGCAGCTACTTGCGCGCAGCCGCCCGGTACAGGTTCTCGACCTTCGGCACGTTCGCCTCGAGCTTGGCGATGCGGTCCGGCCCGCTCGGGTGGGTCGACAGGAAGCTCAGGCCGCCCTGGTTCTTGGAAGCGGTGGCCATCTTCTTCCACAGCGACACCGAGGCCTGCGGGTCGTAGCCCGCGCGCGCGGCGAGCTCCAGGCCCACGAGGTCGGCGTCGGTCTCGTCGCTGCGGCTGAACTTCAAGGTGATGAGCTGCGTGCCGGCGCGCGCCGCGAGGTCGCCGACCTGGCCGAGCCCCAGCAGTTGCGCGCCGATGGACAGCGCCGCGCCGGTGCCGACGCTCTTGGCCATGCGCGCGCGGGCGTGCTCGCGCAGCGCGTGCGCCATTTCATGGCCCATGACCATCGCGACCTCGTCGTCGCTCAGCTTGAGCTGCTCGAGGATGCCGGTGAAGAAGGCGATCTTGCCGCCGGGCATGCAGAAGGCGTTGATCTGCTTGCTGCCGATGAGGTTCACCTCCCACTTCCACTCGCGGGCGCGGGTGTTCCACGGCAGGGCGAAGGGAATGAGCCGCTGCGCGATGGTGCGCAGGCGCTGCAGCTGCGGGTTGCCGTCACCGGCCAGTGCGCCCTTGGCGCGCGCCTGTTCGAGCAGCTGGCCGTACTGCTGCACGCCGGCCGCCTCGATCTGGTCGGCGGGCACGAGGTTGCGCGCCACCGAGGCGTTGCCGACGTTGACCTGCGCCAGTGCCGGTGCGCTCAGCGCGGCACCGGCGGCGGCCAGCAGGAAGGCCCGGCGCGGGTTCCAGGCCGAGGCTTCGGAGAGGGCGGAAAGGGGGCGTTCGCATCGTGTGCACATAGGTGCCCGGATGATAGGAACAAATGGAGACGAGCGGGCGCGTCGATGTCCTCCATAGCTCATGGACAATCCCCCACTCATGTCCGCACCGCCCGCCGAACCCACCCAAGCCCCCGCGAGCGCCGCCCTGCCCTGGCGCGACGCGCTCAAGGTCTACCTCGAACCCGCCACCCTGCGCATGCTCGCGCTGGGCTTCTCGGCCGGCCTGCCGCTGCTGCTGGTGCTGGGCACGCTGAGTTTCCGGCTGCGCGAGGCGGGCATCGACCGCACCACCATCGGCTACCTGAGCTGGGTCGGGTTGGCCTATGGCTTCAAGTGGGTCTGGGCGCCGCTGGTTGACCGGCTGCCGCTGCCGCCGCTGACCACGCTGCTCGGACGCCGGCGCGGCTGGCTGCTGCTGGCGCAGGGCATGGTGATCGTCGGGCTCGTCGGCATGGCGATGAACGACCCGCGCCTGGGGCTGCAGCCGCTGATCTGGTGCGCGCTGCTGGTGGCCTTCGGCTCGGCCACGCAGGACATCGCGCTGGACGCCTTCCGCATCGAATCGGCCGAGACGCGCAAGCAGGCCGCGCTGGCCGCCGCCTATCAAACGGGCTACCGGCTGGCGATGATCTGGGCCGGCGCCGGCGTGCTGTGGGTCGCGGCCTGGGCCGAGGTGGCGCCCGCCGTGGCCGTCACCGGCGCGGCGGCCTACCAGAACGGCGCCTGGAAGACGGCCTACCTCGTCATGGCGGCCTCGATGGCGGTCGGCGTGCTCACGGTGCTGCTGTCGCCCGAACCGGTGCGGCGCGTGCTGCCGAAGGCGAAGAACGCGGGCGAATGGCTGCGAAGCGTGCTGATCGAGCCTTTTGCTGACTTCATCCGCCGCTACAAGTGGCAGGCGGCGCTGATCCTGGCGCTGATCGCCATCTACCGCATCAGCGACGTGGTGATGGGCATCATGGCCAACCCCTTCTACGTGGACATGGGCTTCACGAAAGACCAGGTGGCCACGGTCAGCAAGATCTACGGCGTGATCATGACGCTGGTGGGCGCCTTCGTGGGCGGCGTGTTGTCGATGCGCCTGGGCGTGATGCGGGTGCTGATGCTGGGCGCCGTGCTGAGCGCCGCGAGCAACCTGCTGTTCGCCTGGCTGGCCACGCGCGGGCACGACCTGACGGCGCTGATCGCGGTGGTCTCGGCCGACAACCTGGCCGGCGGCATCGCCTCGGCGGCCTTCATCGCCTACCTGTCGAGCCTGACCAACATCAGCTACTCGGCCACGCAGTACGCGCTGTTCAGCTCGCTGATGCTGCTGCTGCCGAAGTTCATCGCCGGTTATTCGGGCGCGTTTGTCGACGCCTACGGCTACAGCACCTTCTTCACCGCCACCGCGCTGCTGGGCGTGCCGGTGCTGCTGCTGGTGGCGCTGGCCTCGCGCATGGCGGCCCGCACAGGCGACGGCGAGCGTCAATAGGGCCTGCGCCGGAGCTGTCATCTATAGGAAACAGCCGACGCAACCTGATACGCAACGCTGGTAGGCTGCGACATTCATTGCGTGAAAATTGCGCTTTCCCGCTTTTTCTTCTGTCGCCGACGCCCTTTCGCCTGTCGCCTGCTCCCACATCCATCGTGCCGTCCCGAATTTCTCCCCTTCAAATCAGTGCCTACACGGCCACCTCGGCCGTCGGCGTCGGCAAGGAAGCGCACGCCGACGCACTCGCGCACTCGCGCAGCGGCCTGCGCGCCAACGATTTCGGCGAAGCGCCGTTGCCGACCTGGATCGGCCGCGTCGACGGCCTGGAAGACGTGCGCCTGCCCGAGTCGGCCGCGTTCTGGGACTGCCGCAACAACCGGCTGGCCTGGCTGGGCCTGCAGGCCGACGGCTTCCTCGAGGCGGTCGCCGCCGCGCGCCAGAAGTACGGTGCCACGCGCATCGCGCTGGTGCTCGGCACCTCCACGGCCAGCATCGGCGAGACCGAGCTGGCCTACACGCAGCTCGACGCCGACGGCAACTTTCCGCCGGACCAGCGCCGCGCGGCCGTCCACACGCCGCATTCGCTGGCCATGTTCGTGCAGCAGGTGCTGGGCATCGACGGCCCGAGCGAGACGATTTCCACCGCCTGCTCGTCCAGCGCCAAGGTGTTCGCCTCCGCCGAGCGCCTGATCCGCCTGGGCCTGGCCGACGCGGCCGTGGTCGGCGGCGCCGACACGCTGTGCGGCAGCGTGCTGTTCGGTTTCAACTCGCTGGAGCTGGTCTCCACCGAGCCTTGCCGCCCCTTCGATGCCGACCGCAAGGGCATCAGCCTCGGTGAGGCAGCCGGCTTTGCGCTGGTCGAGCGCGTGCAGGCGGGCGAGAGCGCCACTCAGCTGCTGGGCTACGGCGAAGCGAGCGACGCGCACCACATGTCGACGCCGCACCCCGAGGGCCTGGGCGCCGAGCGCGCACTCGACGACGCGCTGGCGCGCGCGGGCCTGGCTGCCGACGCCATCGACTACATCAACATGCACGGCACGGCGAGCCAGAAGAACGACGAGGTCGAGGGCGCGCTGGTGGCGCGCCGCTTCCCGGCGCGCACGCACGCCAGTTCGACCAAGGGCTTCATGGGCCACACGCTGGGCGCCGCGGGCATCGTCGAGGCCGTCGTCTGCCTGCTGGCGATCGAGCGCGGCCTGATGCCGGGCACGGTCAACACGCGCACGCTGGACGACGGCTTCGGCCCGCAGATCAAGCTCGAACCTGCGACGGGCGAGGTGCGCTACGCGCTGTCCAATTCCTTCGGCTTCGGCGGCAACAACTGCGCGCTGGTCTTCGGCAAGGCGGTGGCCGCATGAACACGCCACCGACGCTCTACATCGAAGGCCCCGCCTTCTGGACCCCCACGCTGCCCGGCTGGGAGGCCGCGCGCGCGGCCTTCCGCGGCGAAGGCGCGCTGGCCGATCCGCCTGCCAAGCGGCCCTCGCCGCAGGTGCTGGCCCCGGCCGAGCGCCGCCGCGCGCCCGACACCGTGGCGCTGGCGCTCGAAGTGGCCGCCGCGGCCATCGCGGGCGCCGACCGGCCCGCGGCCGACGTGCCCTGCGTGTTCACCTCGGCGCACGGCGACCTGTCGATCAACGACTACATGTGCAGCACGCTCGCGGGCGACCCGAAGATGCTGTCGCCCACCAAGTTCCACAACTCGGTGCACAACGCGGCCGTGGGCTACTGGACCATCGGCACCGGCTGCATGGCGGCCAGCAACGCCGTCTCGGCCTACGGCCACAGCTTTGCCGCCGGCCTGCTCGAAGCGGCCGTGCAGTGCGCAGCCGACCAGACGCCGGTGCTGCTGGTGGGCTACGACGCCCCCACGGTCGGCGCGCTGGCCTCGGTGACCGACAGCCGCGGCCTGCTGGCCGTGGCGCTGGTGATCGCACCCGAACGCACGGCCCGCACCGTGGCCAGCCTCGACTGGTCGCTGGTCGGCGACGCCGCCGGCACAGCGACGGCGCCGCGCTCGGCCGCCGCCGCCACGTTGAAGGACATCAACCCGATGGCCGACGCCCTGCCCCTGTTCGAGGCGCTGGCCCAGGCTCCGGGCAGCGCCGATGCGCCCATCGACCTGCCGCTGTCGGCCGCGCTGGCCCTGCGGCTGCGCCTGCAGTCCGCGGGCTGACCGGCCTGCGCCCGGGGGCGGCGGTGCGTGTTGACACACGCAACCGCGCCCCGGTACGTCATCATTGCCGCATGGCGCCCACGCAACCTGGGCGAGGCGCTATGTTTTTCGCAGCGATCCAGGTTGACAGGGCGATGCTGCGTTTACCCAACTTTACGGAGCGTTCAAGCCCGCTTGCTCCCGGTGAACGACCATGAAGCGCATGAGCACCCCCCAACTCCTGATGATCGAAGACGACGCCCGCCTGGCGCAGATGGTGGGCGAGTACCTGACGCAGTCGGGTTTCGCCTTCAACCACGCCGGCGACGGCGCCACCGGCCTGGAGCAGCTGCAGCAGCACGCGCCCGACCTGGTGATCCTCGACCTGATGCTGCCCGACACCGACGGCCTCGAGGTCTGCCGCCGCATCCGCGCCCTGCCCGGCCCGCTGGCCAAGGTGTCGGTGTTGATGCTCACGGCCAAGGGCGACCCGATGGACCGCATCATCGGCCTGGAGATCGGCGCCGACGACTACCTGCCCAAGCCCTTCGAGCCGCGCGAGCTGCTGGCGCGCATCCGCGCCGTGCTGCGCCGGCGAAGCGAGAACGCCACCGAGGCCGAAGCCTCCACGGTGATGCGCTTCGGCACGCTGGAGATCGACCGCAACGCGCGCACCGTGTCGGTGGCCGGCGCGCTGGCCGACCTCACCTCCTACCAGTTCGACCTGCTGGTGGCCATGGCCGAGCGCGCGGGCCGCGTGCTCACGCGCGACCAGATCATGGAAGCCGTGCGTGGCCGCGAGCTCGAGGCCTTCGACCGCTCGATCGACGTGCACATGGGCCGCATCCGCGCGGCCATCGAGGTCGACGCGAAGAACCCGAAGCGCATCCTGACGGTGCGCGGCGTGGGCTACGTGTTCGCCAAGCAACAGGACTGACCAGGACCGCCCCGCGATGCTGCGCAGCCTCTACCGCCGCCACCTCTACGTCCGCATCTGGCTCGCGGTGGTCGGCGGCGTGGTCATCCTCACGCTGATGGCCAACTGGATCGTGCGCGTGGCCGCCGAGGCCGAACGCGAACGCCTGGCGCCGGTGCCGCGCGAGGTGGTCGTGCTCGACAGCCAGGACCGCACCATCGGCACCGGCAAGGCCATGCGCGTGCCCGGCCAGGGCCTGGAGTTCGATGTGCAGCTGAGCGACGGCCGCGACATGACATTGCGCGTGGCGCCGCGCGAGCGCCCTACCGGCACCGGCGGCTTCGCGCCCTGGCGCACCCCGTTCGGGCTGGGCTGGATGATTGCGCTGGTGGGCGTGGCGGTGGCGCTGGGCGTCTACCCGATCGTGCGGCGCATCACCCAGCGGCTCGAGACCCTGCAGCGCGGCGTGCAGCGCTGGGGCGAGGGCGACCTCTCGGCGCGCGTGATCGAGGAAGGACAAGACGAAGTGGCCGATCTCTCCAAGCGATTCAATGCCTCCGCCGAACGCATCGAGCAGCTCGTGCGTTCCCACAAGTCGCTGCTGGCGAACGCCTCGCACGAGCTGCGCTCGCCGCTCACCCGCATCCGCATGGGCCTGGAACTCATGGGCGATCAGCCCAGCCCGGCGGCGCGCGAGGAAATCTCGCGCAACATCGGCGAGCTCGACCAGCTCATCGACGAGATCCTGCTGGCCAGCCGGCTCGACGCCAGCGAGGCCGACATGGGCACCATCGAAGCCGTCGACCTGACCGGTCTGGCCGCCGAAGAGTGCGCGCAGGTGAACGCCGAACTCGACCTGGCCGAAGGCACCGACAACGCCACGCTCACCGTGCCGGGCGTGTCGCGCCTGCTGCGCCGCGCGATCCGCAACCTGCTCGAGAACGCCCGCCGCTACGGCGCCGGCGAGATCAGCGTCGAACTCGGCAGCGCCGGCGGCTACGCCACGGTGCGCGTCAACGACCGCGGGCCGGGCGTGCCGGCAACGCTGCGCGAACGCATCTTCGAGCCCTTCTACCGCCTGCCGGGCGCCAGCGAGCGCAACGGCGGCGTCGGCCTGGGGCTGGCGCTCGTGAAGTCGATCGCCGAGCGCCACGGCGGCTCGGTGCGCTGCGAAGACCGGCCGGGTGGCGGCGCGAGCTTCGTGATCTGCCTGCCGGCCAAAGGCACCATCGCCGCACCGCACTGACGCCCGCGGACGCGCAGGGTCAAGTCAGGTTCGGGCAAAAGCCCCCACCTAAAATCCCGGCCCTATGCAGAGATCGCACATCGTTCGGCCCGCGGCCATGTTCTGGGGGCTGGTGGTGTTCATGCCGGTCGGCGTCACCTACCTGTCGGCCATCGTGCTGCTGCTTGCCCTGCTGGTGGGCGGCGGCTTGCGCGAGCGCTATGCAAGGCTGCGCGCCAACCCGCTGTGGTGGCCGGTGGTCGCCTACGTGGCGTGGACCTTCATCGTGCTGGCCGTGCGGCCGCACTACCCCGAGACCCCCTCCAACCTGTTCCACGGGCTGCGCATCGCCTTCACCTTCCTGATGGCGATGGCGCTCACGCGCGAAGAGGCGCTGTGGGCGCTGCGCGGCTTCCTCCTGATCGCGGCGCTCAACATCGTGCTCATCGTGCTGCACTACAGCCTGGGCTTTCCGGTACCAGGCGCGCTGCGCGGCGTGGTGATGGAAGTGGGCAACAAGTCGATCAGCAACGCGCTGCTGTTCAGCATCGTCGCGGCCAGCGCGGCGGTCTACGGGCTGTCGCAGATCACGGGGCACCGGCCCCTGCGCGCACTGGCGGCCTTCGCGCTCGTGCTCGGGCTGGGCGCCGTCGTCGCGCTGCCGCTCACCTCGCGCACCTCGGTGCTGGCGCTGCTGCTGGTGATTCCGGTGGTCTGCCTGCACCAGTGGAAGAACCACCTGAAGGCGCTGTCGGCCGCGCTGATCCTGGGCGCGGTGGTGATCGGCGCAAGCCTGTACCAGCTGCCGCAGCTGCAGCAGAAGGTCGAAACCGGCATCGAGGAACTCGAGAAGGCGCAGACCGGCGCCGTGTTCCACGGCAGCTGGATCATCCGCTACTACATGTACCGCGACACCGGCGCCATGATCGCCGACCAGCCCGTCGCGGGCTGGGGCATCGGCGGCTGGACCGACCAGTGGCACAAGCGCGGCCCGGCGCTGTTCGCCGACTCCAACATGCCGCACAACGACTTCCTCTGGGTGGGCGCGCAGAGCGGTATCCCGGGCATCCTGAGCCTGCTGGCGATCATGCTCGTCGCCGTCTGGCAGGCCTGGCGCCGGCCCGACATCGCCGGGCGCTACGCGCTGGCCGCCACGCTCATCGCGCTCATCGCGTCGAGCGTGAACTCTGCCATGCGCGATGCGCAGATCGGGCTGGCCGTGCTGTGGATCGCGATGGTCTACCTGCGGCTGGCGCAGGAATCGCAGGACCCCGATCCGTGGCGCGGCCTGTGGCCGAGGGCCCAGCGAAGCTGAAACGAAAAAACCGGCCGCAAGGGCCGGTTTCTTTTTTCCGCCTGGCCGCTCAGTGGCGGCTGGACACGGTCTCGCCCGCCTTCAGGCGGTACACCGTGCCGCAGTACGGGCACTTGGCTTCGCCGGTGCGCGCCACGTCGAGGTAGACCTTCGGGTGGCTGTTCCAGAGCTTCATGTCGGCCTTGGGGCTGGGGCAGAACACGCCGCCCTGGTGGTTGAGCTCCTTCGCGAGGAGTTCGACGACTGCATTGGTGGACATGTTGTTCCTCAGACCTTCGTGAGCCAGTGGGCGTACTTGGGGTTCTTGCCGTTCACGATGTCGAAGAAGGCCGACTGGATCTTCTCGGTGACCGGGCCGCGCGCGCCGCCGTCGCCACGGTTGCCGATCTCGATGCGGTCGAGTTCGCGGATGGGCGTGACTTCAGCGGCGGTGCCGGTGAAGAAGGCCTCATCGGCCACGTACACCTCGTCGCGCGTGATGCGCTTTTGCACCAGCTCGATCCCCAGGTCCTTGCAGATGTGCAGGATGGTGTTGCGCGTGATGCCGTTCAGGGCGCCGGCCGACAGGTCGGGCGTGTAGACCACACCGCCCTTGACCACGAACACGTTCTCGCCCGCGCCTTCGGACACGAAGCCGCTCGCGTCGAGCAGCAGTGCTTCGTCGTAGCCGTCGTCCAGCGCTTCCATGTTGGCGAGGATCGAGTTGGTGTAGTTGCTCACCGTCTTGGCCTGCGTCATCGTGATGTTGACGTGGTGGCGGGTGTAGCTGGAGGTCTTCACGCGGATGCCGCGGCGCATGCCCTCTTCGCCGAGGTAGGCGCCCCACGACCAGGCCGCGACCATGGCGTGGATCTTGTTGCCCTTGGGGCTCACGCCCAGCTTCTCGGAGCCGATCCAGATCAGGGGGCGCAGGTAGCAGCTCTCGAGCTTGTTCTCGCGCACGACCTGCTTCTGGGCTTCGTTCAGCTGTTCCTGCGAGAACGGGATCTTCATGCGCAGGATCTTGGCGCTGTTGAACAGGCGCTCGGTGTGCTCGGCCAGGCGGAAGATGGCGGTGGCGCCGTCGGCCGTCTTGTAGGCGCGCACGCCCTCGAAGGCGCCGCAGCCGTAGTGCAGCGTGTGGCTCAGCACGTGGATCTTGGCGTCGCGCCAGTCCACGAGTTCGCCGTCCATCCAGATCTTGCCGTCACGGTCGTCCAGCGAGGGGGGGATCGAGCTCATTTCCTGATTCCTTTGGGAGCGGTGTGGGGGTGCGACCCACTGGGAAGTCGCAAAAGCTTTCGATTTTACGGCCGAGCCCGGAACCGGGTGCCCGACAATGGCCGGTTGTGCCAACCAGTGGAAAAAGGGTTCCCGTGTCCGTATTCAAGAACGTCATCGTCTATCGCATCGAACCTGCCTGGTCCCAATCACTGACCGAGGCAGAAGAAGGGCTCGGCAAGCAACGCTTCGTGCCTTGCGGCCCCTCGCAGGAAAAGTCCGCCGGCTGGGTCGAGCCGCGCGGCGAAGCCAACGGCCCGTTGGTCGAATCCATCGACGGCCAGTGGCTGGTCGAGTACATGATCGAGAGCAAGCAAGTCCCCGGCTCCGTGGTGCGCCGCAAGCTCGACGAGCGCTGCGCCCACATCGAGACGACCACCGGCCGCAAGCCCGGCAAGAAGGAAAAGAAGGAGCTCAAGGAAGACATCACCCTGGAGCTGCTGCCCATGGCCTTCACGCGCAGCGCGCGCGTCACGGTGTGGATCGACAAGGCGGAGAACCGCCTCGTGATCAACTGCGGCAATGCCGCGCGCGCCGACGAAGTGGTCACCAGCCTCGTGAAGTCGCTCGACGGCTTTGCCGTGGCGCTGATCAACACGCAGATCGAGCCGGCCGCCGCCATGGCCAACTGGCTGCTGACGCAGGAGCCGCCGGCCGGCTTCAGCATCGACCGCGAGTGCGAGCTCAAGGCCTCCGACGACTCGAAGGCCGTGGTGCGCTACGCCAAGCACGCGCTGGACATCGACGAGGTCAAGCAGCACATCACCGACGGCAAGCGACCGACGCGCCTGGCGCTCACCTGGGACGACCGCGTGTCCTTCGAACTCACGCACGGCCTGCTGATCCGCAAGATCACCTTCCTCGAAGGCACGGGCGACGGCGCGGCGGGTGGCAAGAAGGAAGACAACTTCGACGCCGACGTGGCCATTGCCACCGGCGAACTCGGCCAGCTGGTGCCGGCGCTGCTCGATGCGTTGGGCGGCGAGGCGGCGTTCTCGGCGGCACCGCCGGATGAAGCGCCGAAGGCTGCGGCCACCGCGCCTGCGGCGCAGGCCGACACGCCCGAAGAAGAAGACGCGCCGTTCTAAGTAAGGCTAAGGCGAAGCGCCCGCGCCGCCTTCAGGCCGCGGGCGTTTCTTCGTCAGCCGACGCCTCGGGCCGCGTGAGCGTCCAGCTCTGCAGCTTGCCGCCGTTGAACACGGTATCGACGTAGGAGCCGCCGGCGTCGGTCCAGCGGTACAGCTCGGGCTGCTCGTTCTCGGGCGAGCGCTGTTCGCCGAGCGCGCGCGTCATCGCGATGACGTGCATCAGCGTCACGCCGGGCTTCAGCTTGGCGTTGAGCATCACCGAACTCGCCACCGTACCGATGGGCCGGTCGGCGGCCCGCTTGAGCACCTGCATCGTGCGGTTGAAGTGCATCAGCAGGAACATCACGATCGCACCGCCGGCGAACGCCACGCCGGCCCATCCGTATTGGTGCCAGGACAGGCCGAGGAGAACGACGGCCCCCACGGGCACCAGCAATTTCTGGAAATTCATGGGGCGCATTGTCGCCGCCCGGTGGAAGGCCCCCGCAGGCCGAGGCAGTTGCCCCAGGGGTCGCGCACCTGCGCCATGTGCTCGTCGCCCTCCAGCCGCAAGGGGCCGCGGTACAGCGGCGCGCCGCAGGCCTCGAGATGGGCCAGCGCCGCATCGAAGTCGGCGACGTTCCGGTACACGACCGAGCCCGAGGCACCGGCGCCGACCTTCGCGTCGGCCGGCACGAGTTCCAGCAGCACACCGTGGACCGACAGGCACTCGAAGGCTGGCGAGCCGATCGACATCGGCACGGCATCGGGGAAGGCGTCGGCGTACCAGCGCAGTGCCGCGTTCACATCGGTGACGTGGACCATGACGGCGGCAATGGGCGGTGCGGTGGATTTCATTCGGCGACAGCGGGAAACGGCCCGCGATTGTGCGGCCCCGACCCCGTCGCAGTAGCCGCCGTGGCTACCGCCGGGCGCAGAAAGCGGTACTCCCGGCGAAAGGCACGCGGTGCCGGGGCGGGTGCGGGCACATTTCGCCGCACGGGCATCTGCCCGGGCCACCGAGAAACGCATGAACATCCCGCGTTCCGTCACCTTCGTTCGACTCACCCTTGCCGCCACACTCGCGGGCACCGTCCTCAGCGGTTGCTACGTGGTGCCACTCGGACAACCCGCTCCCGTCGCGCCGTCGCAGCAAAGCTACGCCGTGGCACCGGGGCCTGTGTCACAGACCTTCAGCGCGCGGCTGTATCCGTCGAACGCCGAAGCCGCGCGCTACGGCGCCGTCGGGGGCACGGTGACCAACGACATGAACGGCCGCGGCCACTTCAGCGCACAGATCGGTGCCGAACAGTTTCAGGGAGAGGCGACCCGCGTGGCCGGCTCGCGCACCACCGGCGTGGCGAACGCCACCGGCAGTCGCGGCGGCAACCTGAGTTGCCAGTACACGATGAACTCCGCCACCTTGGGCAGCGGCCAGTGCGTGCTCAACAACGGGCCGGCGTTCACGATGCACATCGGAAGCTAAGCAAAGAACACAGAAGGCCAGGGAGGCCAGGGAGGCCAGGGAGGCCAGGGAGGCCAGGGAGGCCAGGGAGGCCAGGGAGGGTAGGCCCGGCGCGTGTCCACCGCGCGCCGGGCGTTTTTTTGTCCGCCCTACCAGTTCACGAGCTGCCGCATCTTGCGTCGCAGCTCGCGTTCGCGCTTCTGCTCGGCGTTCCAGTCGTCGCGGATGGCCAGCGTGACCGACAGCGCCATCAGCAGGATCACGAACGCAAAGGGCAGCGCGAACACGATGGTCGCCGTCTGGATCGCCTTGATGCCGCCCGCGAACAGCAGGCTCAGCGCAATGGCCGCCACCAGCACGCCCCAGGTGATCTTCACGCGGGCCGGCGGATTCGGGTTGCCCTTGGTGCTCATGATGCCCAGCACCAGCGTCGCGGAATCGCCCGAGGTCACGAAGAACACGAACACCAGCAGCGTCGCCACGATCGACAGCAGCCCGCCCATGGGCATCGCCTTGAACATCACGAACATGGTGGTCGACACGTCGGCCTTCACCGACTCGACCAGCGGCACGCCCTGGAAGATCTCGAAGTTGAGCGCCGCGCCGCCGAACACCGAGAACCACGCGAAGCCCACCAGCGTGGGCGCGATCACCGTGCCCAGGATGAACTGGCGGATCGTGCGGCCGCGCGACACGCGCGCAATGAACAGGCCCACGAACGGCGACCACGCCAGCCACCAGGCCCAGTAGAAGAGCGTCCAGTCGGCCACCCACGAGCTGTTGCGGAACGGGTTCATGCGCAGGCTCATGCGCACGAACTCGGCCAGGTACGAGCCCAGCGTGTTGGTGAAGGTCTCGACGATGGCGATGGTCGGCCCCACCACCAGCACCGTGAGCGCCAGCAGCGCCGCCAGCACCAGGTTGCCCATCGACAGCCACTTCACGCCGCGCTCGACGCCCGTGACCGCCGAGGTGATGAACAGCACCGTCGTCACCACGATGATCGCCGCCTGCGTCCAGCGGCCAATCTCCGCGCCGAAGGCCGCATGCAGCCCACTGTTGATCTGCGTCGCGCCCATGCCCAGCGAGGCCGCGACACCGAAGGCGGTGGCCACCACGGCCAGCACGTTGAAGGCCGGCGACAGCCGCTGCACGAAGCGCCACGGCAGCGCCTCGGTGGCCGAGCTGACCAGCGGCAGCGCCTTGCGGCGGAAGCTGAAGAAGGCGATCGACAGGCCGACGATGCCGTAGATCGCCCAGGGGTGCAGCCCCCAGTGGAAGAAGGCGTAGCGCATGGCCACGCCGGCCGCATCGGGCGTGCCGGGGGTCACGCCCGGCGGCGGGTTCGCGTAGTGCGAGATCGGCTCGGCCACGCCCCAGAACACCAGGCCGATGCCCATGCCGGCCGCGAACAGCATCGCGAACCAGGCGCCGATGGAGAACTCGGGCTCGTCGTCTTCATCGCCCAGCTTCAGGTCGCCGAAGCGGCTGAAGGCCAGGAAGAACGCCAGCACCACCAGCCCCAGCACCACCCACAGGTAGAACCAGCCGAAGTTGCGCGTGATGTCGGCAAGCGCGGTGCTGAACACGCGGTCGAGCGACGCGGGAGACACCAGCCCCCACAGCACGACCACGGCGATCAGCCCGGCGGAGACGATGAGTTGCATGGGGGGTCTCCTGGTGGGGGTGTTGTCGTGCGGGTGCGCGTCAGTCGAGCCGTCGCACCACGTCCATCGCTTCCTCGATGCGGTCGACCGGGTGGATGGTCAGGCCCTCGATCTCCTTCGTGCCCTTGCGCGGCGCGTTGGCCTTCGGCACCACGGCCACGCTGAAGCCGAGCTTGGCCGCTTCGCGCAGGCGCTCCTGGCCGCGCGGCGCAGGCCGCACCTCGCCGGCCAGGCCCACTTCGCCGAAGGCGATGAAGCCCTTGGGCAGCGGCTTGCCGCGCAGGCTGGAGGTGATGGCCAGCATCACGGCCAGGTCGGCCGCGGGCTCGCTGATGCGCACGCCGCCCACCGCGTTGACGAACACGTCCTGGTCCATGCAGGCCACGCCCGCGTGGCGGTGCAGCACGGCCAGCAGCATCGCGAGGCGGTCGCGGTCCAGGCCCACCGACAGCCGGCGCGGGCTCGGCCCGCCGTTGTCGACCAGCGCCTGGATTTCCACCAGCATCGGCCGCGTGCCTTCGAGCGTGACCAGCACCACGCTGCCGGGCACCGGCTCGGCGTGCTGGCTCAGGAAGATCGCGCTCGGGTTGGTCACGCCCTTCAGGCCGCGCTCGGTCATGGCGAACACGCCGATCTCGTTCACCGCGCCGAAGCGGTTCTTGATGGCGCGCACGAGGCGAAAGCTCGAGTGCGTGTCGCCCTCGAAGTACAGCACCGTGTCGACCATGTGCTCGAGCACGCGCGGGCCGGCCAGCGCGCCCTCCTTGGTGACATGGCCCACCAGCACCACGGCCGTGCCGCTGGTCTTGGCAAAGCGCGTGAGGTGCGCCGCGCATTCGCGCACCTGCGCCACCGAGCCGGGCGCGGAGGTGAGCTGGTCGGAGTACACGGTCTGGATCGAGTCGATCACCGCGATGGCCGGGCGCGTGGCGTCGAGCGTGGCGATGATCTTTTCGAGCTGGATCTCGGCCAGCACCTGCACCTGCGAGTGGTCGAGCCCGAGCCGCTTGGAGCGCAGCGCCACCTGCGAGCCGCTTTCCTCGCCGGTGACGTACAGCGCGTTCTGCCCCGCGCGCTGCAGCGCATCGACCGCCTGCAGCAGCAGCGTCGACTTGCCGATGCCCGGGTCGCCGCCGATCAGCGTGACGCCGCCCGACACGATGCCGCCGCCGAGCACGCGGTCGAGCTCGTCGAGCCCGGTGGGCGTGCGCGCGACATCGGTGGCTTCGATTTCCGAGAGCGTGGCGAGTTCGGAGGCGCCCGCGAGCGACGCGAACTGCGTGCCGAAGCGGTTGTTGGCCGGTCCGTTGGCCGCGCCGGCGACCTGTTCGATGAGTGTGTTCCATGCACCGCAGCTGGGGCATTTGCCGAGCCACTTGGGGCTGGTGCCGCCGCATTCGCTGCAGACGAAAGTTGTTTTGTCCTTGGCCATGCAGCGAGTTTAGGGGGCGCGGTTCAGGCGATGGCGAATTCGCGCACCAGCAGGTCCGCGAACGCCGCCGCGGCCGGCGAGAGCGAACGGCCCTGCCGCGTCACGACCGCGATGTTGCGCGCCACCGTCGGGCGCATGAGCCGCCGCGCGACCAGCCGCGTGTGGTCGGCATGCGCGAGGATCGACGCCGGCAGCAGCGCCGGGCCGAGCCCGCTGGCCGCCATCGCGAGCGCCGTGGTCAACAGCGTCACCTCGTAGGCGATGTCCAGCCGCACGCCGGCGGTTGCGGCAGCGATGTCGATGCTGCTGCGCACGCCGTACCCCGGCTTGACCGTGATCAGCGGATGGCCCGCGAGCTGCCGCCAGGTGATGCGGTCGGTGCCGGGCAGGCGCAGGTCGCGGTCGGCAATCACCGCGAGGTGGTCGTGCACGAACACGCGCTGGTCCAGCCCCGGCGTGCGCGCCTGCAGCGTGCCCACGCCGAAGTCGACCTGCTCGCCGAGCACCTTCTCCACGAACTGCCCGGGCGCGCAGTCTTCGATGGCGACCTTCACGTCGGGATGCAGGTCGAGGTAGCGGCGCAGGGCCTTGGGCATCAACGTCTGCGCGATGGTGGACGTGGCCGCGATGCGCACGCGCCCGCGCCGGCCCGCCGCCAGCTCGGCCATGCCGGTGCCCAGTGCATCGAGTTCGGCCAGCACGCGCTCGGCATAGGCGATGGCCTCGTTCGCGGCCTCGGTGCGTTGCAGCGAACGCGTGGTGCGGTCGAACAGGCGCACGCCGAGCCGCGCTTCGAGCTCGCGCAGCAGCACGCTGACGGCCGGCTGCGTCAGCGACAGCGAAGCCGCCGCGCTCGACAGCTGGCCGCTGTGGTACACGGCCGCGAACGCACGCAACTGCCGCACCGAGGGCACACCGCGCATTGATAACGGTTTTTTATGAATGGCCATGAAAGTTTCACTTTTTCCGCGAGCCGGTTCGGCACTGTAATGGCGCCTCACAAGAATCTGGAGACAAGCGACCCATGACCGAGCAACTGCAAGCCCAGGTGCTGATCGTCGGCGCCGGCCCCGTGGGGCTGACGCTGGCCATCGACCTGGCGCAACGCGGCATCGACGTGCTGATGACCGAGATCCGCCACCGCGGCGAACCACCCAACGTGAAGTGCAACCACGTGGCGGCGCGCTCGATGGAGGTGTTCCGCCGCCTGGGCGTGGCGCAGGCGCTGCGCGACGCGGGCCTGCCGGCCGACTACCCCAACGACGTGGCCTACCGCACGGCCGTGACGGGCATGGAGCTGTCGCGCATTCCGATCCCCGCGCGCCGCGAGCGCTACACCGCCACCGGCGGCCCCGACACCTGGTGGCCCACGGCCGAGCCGCCGCACCGCATCAACCAGATCTTCCTGGAGCCGGTGCTGTTCGCGCATGCCGAGGCCACGCCCGGCCTGCGCATCCGCAACCGCACGCGCATCGACGACTTCGAACAGGACGACGAGGGCGTGTGGGCCACGGGCGTGGACCTGGACGACGGCCGCGCGGTGCGCATCCGCTGCCAGTACCTCGTCGGTTGCGACGGCAGCCGCTCGACGGTGCGCAAGAAGATCGGCGCCGGCCTGCACGGCACCGACGTGGTGGGCCGCGTGCAGTCGACCTACTTCCGTGCGCCCGCGCTGCTGGGCCTGCTGAAGCACCCGCCGGCCTGGGCCACCTTCGCGCTGAACCCGCGCCGCTGCGGCAACGTGTACGCCATCGACGGGCGCGAGACCTGGCTGCTGCACAACTACCTGCTGCCCGAGGAGACCGACTTCGACTCGATCGACCGCGACTGGGCGATCCGCCAGATCCTGGGCGTGGGCGAGGACTTCGAGTACGAGGTGATCTCCAACGAAGACTGGGTGGGTCGCCGGCTCGTGGCCGACCGCTTCCGCGACCGCCGCGTGTTCATCTGCGGCGACGCCGCGCACCTGTGGATTCCGATGGCGGGCTACGGCATGAACGCCGGCATCGCCGATGCGATGAACCTCTCGTGGCTGCTCGCGGGCCGGCTGCACGGCTGGTTGGCCGAAGGCGCGCTCGCGGCGCATGAGGCCGAGCGCCAGCCGATCACCGAGCAGGTGTCGCGGTTCGCGATGAACCACGCGCTCGCGCTCCAACGCCAGCGCGAAGGCGTGCCCGAGAACATCGAGGCGCCCGGGCCCGAGGGCGACGCGCTGCGCGCCGTGCGCGGCCAGGCGCTGTACGACCTGAACGTGCAGCAGTACTGCTGCGGCGGCCTCAACTTCGGCTACTTCTACGAGGGCTCGCCGCTCATTGCCTACGACGGCGAGGCCGCGCCCGCCTACACGATGTACGAGTTCACGCCCTCGACGGTGCCGGGCTGCCGCACGCCGCACCTGTGGCTGGACGACGGCCGCTCGCTGTACGACGCGATGGCGATGCCCGGCGAGGGCTACACGCTGCTGCGCTTCGACCCCGCGATCGATGTCGCGCCTCTCGAAGCCGCCGCCGCGGCGCGCGGCCTGCCGCTGCGCACGCTCGACATCCGCGCCTCGGCCGCCACCGCCGTGTACGACCGGCCGCTCGTCATCTCGCGCCCCGACCAGCACGTGGCCTGGCGCGGGCACGCCGTGCCGGTCGACGCGCTCGCGCTGGTCGACCTGCTGCGCGGCGCCACTGCAGTGGCCACACCGACATCCGAAAAAGAAAGAGAGACAAGCCAATGAACCGCCGCCATGCCTTGCGCCATCTGGGCGCGCTGTCCGCCGCCGCCTGCGCCGCAGGCCCCGCCCTCGTGCGGGCACAAGGCGACAAGCCCATCACCCTCGTCGTGCCCTACGCGCCCGGCGGCACGACCGACATGCTCGGGCGGCTCATCGCGCAGCAGCTGGGCGCCGCGCTGGGCCGCACCGTGATCGTCGACAACCGGCCCGGCGCCGGCACCGCCATCGGCGCCTCGCAGGTGGCACGCGCGGCACCCGACGGCACGACGCTGCTGGTCGCGACCAGCACCACGCTCGCCATCAACCCCTGGCTCTACAAGAAGCTCTCGTACGACCCCGCGAAAGACTTCGCACCGGTCGGCCTCATCGGCGCGGTGCCGCTGATGGTGGTGGTGCATCCGTCGGTGCCGGCGACCACGCTGGCCGAGCTGGTGGCGCTCGCGAAGTCGCGGCCCGATGCGCTGAGCTACGGCTCCGCCGGCAACGGCAGCCCGCAGCACCTGGGCGCAGAGATGTTCAAGGTCGCGACCGCGGCGAACATGGTGCACGTGCCCTACAAGGGCAGCGCACTCGCGCTGACCGACCTGCTCGGCGGCCAGCTGCAGCTCATGTTCACCGACATCGCACCGGCCCTGCAGCACGTGCGCAGCGGCAAGCTGCGCGCGCTGGCCGTGACCTCGCGCAAGCGCCAGCCGACCTTCCCCGCCGTGCCGACCGTGGCCGAGTCGGGCGTGGCGGGCACCGCCGATTTCGAGGCGGTGGCGTGGCAGAGCGTGGTCGCGCCCGCGGGCACGCCCAAGGCCTTCATCGACCGCTGCAGCCAGGAGATCGCCCGCCTCGTCGCGCAGCCCGCGCTGCGCCAGAAGCTCGAGAACGAAGGCTTCGAACCGGCCGCGCCCGGGGCGCACGGCGCGGGCGCGCCGGAGCAATTGGCCGCCTACATCCGCAGCGAAACCGAACGCTGGGGTCGGGTGATCCGCGCTTCGGGCACCACGATCGACTGAGCACCCGACGGCCCGCAAGGGTTATCCCGCAGGCGTGTTTTCTCGGCATTCATTTAACATGTTAAATAATTCTGAGAGGCACAGCTTTTGAGCACCACCTTCACGCACCGCAATTTGCCGCGCCTGCTGCTGCAGGCCCGCGAAGCCGTGATGGCCCACACGCGGCCCAGCCTGCGCGAGCACGCGCTGTCCGACCAGCAATGGCGCGTGCTGCGCGTGCTCGGCGAGCACGGCGCGGTCGACACCGGCCGCGTCGCGCGCGAGGCTTTCATCCTCGGTCCCAGCCTCACGGGCGTGCTCGCACGCATGGAGCGCGACAACCTCATCACCCGCGCCCGCGACCCGGCCGACCAGCGCCGCACCGTGGTCGAGGCCACGCCGCACGGCATGAAGCTCGTGAAGCGCCTGGGCACCAGCATCGAGGCGCACTACGACTGGATGGAACAGTCGCTGGGCAAGGCCAAGCTGACGCAGCTCTACGGCCTGCTGGACGAACTGATCGCGCTGGAGCAACCCGAACCATGACCACCTCCTCCTTTCTCCCCACCGGCACCGTGTACGGCACGCTGCTGAACTTCCGCGCCGAGGCCGCGGCGTTCGCGCCGCAGATGACCGAAGCGCCCTACAAGGCACCGCCGAAGGCGCCCGTGCTCTACGTGAAGACGGCCAACACCTGGAGCCCGCACGGCAGCACCGTCACCGTGCCCGCCGCGGTGTCCGACGTGGAAGTCGGCGCCAGCATCGGCATGGTGATCGGCGCCGAGGGCGACATCGAAGGCTTCGTGCTGCTGAACGACCTGTCGATCCCGCATGCGAGCTTCTTCCGTCCGCCGGTGAAGTTCAAGTGCGTCGACGGCTTCCTGGGCATCGGCCCGGCGTTGCGCGACGCGCAGGAGGTGGCCGACCCGGGGCAGTTCCGCGTCGAGGTGCGCATCAACGGCGAACTCAAGCAATCGATCGACTTCTCGCAGCTCGTGCGCCCCGCGCCCCAGCTGCTGGCCGACGTGGGCGAGTTCATGACGCTGGCGCACGGCGACGTGCTGATGCTCGGCTGCGACCTGGGCCGTCCGCTGGCCCGCGCGGGCGACCGCATCGACATTTCCGCGCCGGGGTTCGAGACCCTGAGCAACACGCTGGTGAAGGAAGCAGCATGAAGCACGCACGCGTCATCTTCGAAGGCCGCGAGCACACCGGCACCGCGCACGAATTCAACGGCCAGGCCGACGCGGCCGTGCGGCTCCAAGATGGCCGCGTCGTGCCGCAGGAGCAACTCGTGTGGCTGCCGCCGCTCGCGCCCACGGCGCGCCCGCGCACCATCCTCGCGCTCGGACTGAACTACGCCGACCACGCGAAAGAGCTGGAGTTCAAGGCGCCCGAGGAACCGCTGGTGTTCGTCAAGGGCCAGAGCACGCTCATCGGCCACCGCCAGCTCACGCACCGCCCGGCCGACGTGAAGTTCATGCACTACGAGTGCGAACTCGCCATCGTGGTCGGCAAGACCGCGAAGCACGTGAAGCGCGACGACGCCTACGACTTCATCGGCGGCTACACGGTGGCCAATGACTACGCCATTCGCGACTACCTCGAGAACTGGTACCGCCCCAACCTGCGCGTGAAGAACCGCGACACCTGCACGCCGCTGGGCCCGTGGTTCGTCGATGCGGCCGACGTGGCCGACCCGATGGCGCTCGCGCTGCGCACCACGGTGAACGGCACCGTCACGCAGCAGGGCAACACGCGCGACATGATCTTCGACGCGCCCTTCCTCATCGAATACTTCAGCCGCTTCATGACGCTGTCGCCGGGCGACCTGATCCTCACCGGCACGCCCGACGGCGTGGTCGATTGCCAGCCGGGCGACGTGGTCGTGACCGAGATCGACGGCATCGGCGCGCTGGTCAACACCATCGCCGCGCGCTGATCGGCTGACTGCGCCACCCCTTTCAAAAAAACGGAGACACACCGCCATGACGACCGCCAGAACCCGGACCTTCCGCCTTGCTGCCGCCTTCGTGGCGGCCAGCGCCGCCACGCTGCTGCTCGCACCGGCCGCCACCGCACAGACCGCCTCGACCTACCCGACCAAGCCCGTGCGCTGGGTCGTGGGCTACCCGGCCGGCGGCGGCACCGACTACCTCGCGCGCACGGCCGGTGCGCAGCTCTCGCAGCAGCTCGCACAGCCCGTCACGGTCGACAACCGCCCCGGCGCGGGCGCGATCATCGCGTCGGAAAACGTGGCGCGTTCGCCGGGCGACGGCTACACCGTGTTCTCGGCCGACAACGGCGTGCTGGTCTACAACCCCGCGCTCTACAAGAAGCTGCCCTACGACGCCGAGAAAGACTTCGCGCTGCTCGGCATGATGGGCCGCTCGCCGCTCATCATCACGGCCGCGCCGGGCGCAGGCTTCAGCGACGCCAAGGCGCTCATCGCCGCGCTCAAGGCCTCGCCGGGCAAGTACAGCATCGCCACGCCGGGCACCGGCAGCCCGCACCACCTGGCCTACGAGCTGTTCCAGCGCGAAGCCGGCGTCTCGCTGCTGCACATTCCCTACAAGGGCGGCGCGCCCGCGCTGCAGGACCTCATGGGCAACCAGGTGCCGCTGATGATGCTCGACCTGCCCAGCGGCATCAGCGCCGTGAAGGCCGGCAAGGTCATTCCGCTACTGGCCATGTCGTCCGAGCGCGTGCCGCAGCTGCCCCAGCTGCCGACGGCCAAGGAACTCGGCTACGCCGTCGAGGCCTACACCTGGCAGGGGCTGGTGGCACCGGCCGCCACGCCGAAAGACATCCAGACGCGCCTGGGCGCCGACCTGCTGAAAAGCATGAACGACACCGGCGTGAAGCAGAAGCTCTACGACGCCGGCTGGGAAGCCCGCCCCACGGACGCCGCCGAGATGGCCCGCTTCGTGGACACCGAACGCAAGAAGTGGCACGCGCTGATCAAGGCGCGCGACATCAAGCTCGACTGACGACACACCGCCGCAAGGCCGCAACACCCTCACGCCCATGCAACAGATCCATCACCTCATCGACGGCAAGCAAGTCCAAGGCGCCGACTACTTCGAAACCGTCAACCCCGCCACGCAGGAAGTGCTGGCCGAAGTCGCCTCGGGCGGCGAGGCCGAAGTGAACGCCGCCGTGGCCGCCGCCAAGGCCGCCTTCCCCAAGTGGGCCGGCCTGCCCGCGCCCGAGCGCGCCAAGCTCATCCGCAAGCTCGGCGACCTGATCGCCAAGCACGTGCCCGAGATCGCGCAGACCGAGACCAACGACTGCGGCCAGGTGATCGCGCAGACCGGCAAGCAGCTCATTCCGCGTGCGGCCGACAACTTCTACTACTTCGCCGAGATGTGCACGCGGGTGGACGGCCACACCTACCCCACGCCCACGCACCTGAACTACACGCTGTTCCATCCGGTGGGCGTGTGTGCGCTCATCAGCCCGTGGAACGTGCCCTTCATGACGGCCACCTGGAAGGTCGCGCCCTGCCTGGCCTTCGGCAACACGGCCGTGCTGAAGATGAGCGAGCTCTCGCCGCTGACGGCGGCGCGCCTGGGCGAGCTGGCGCTCGAAGCGGGCATTCCCGCCGGCGTGCTGAACCTCGTGCACGGCTACGGCAAGGAAGCCGGCGAGCCGCTGGTGGCGCACCCCGACGTGCGCGCGATTTCGTTCACCGGCTCCACCGCCACTGGCAACCGCATCGTGAAGAGCGCGGGCCTGAAGAAGTTCAGCATGGAACTGGGCGGCAAGAGCCCGTTCGTGATCTTCGAGGACGCCGACCTCGACCGCGCGCTCGACGCGGCCGTGTTCATGATCTTCAGCAACAACGGCGAGCGCTGCACGGCCGGCTCGCGCATCCTGGTGCAGCAGTCGATCTACGCCGACTTCGCCGCCAAGTTCGCCGAGCGTGCGAAGCGCATCACCGTGGGCGACCCGCTCGACGAGAAGACCATCGTCGGCCCGATGATTTCGCAGGCCCACCTGGCCAAGGTGCGCAGCTACATCGAGCTGGGTCCGAAGGAAGGCGCGACGCTGCTGTGCGGCGGCCTCGAGGCGCCAAGCAACCTGCCCGACCGCGTGAAGAAGGGCAACTACGTGATGCCCACCGTGTTCGCCGATGTCGACAACCGCATGAAGATCGCGCAGGACGAGATCTTCGGCCCGGTCGCCTGCCTGATCCCGTTCAAGGACGAGGCGCACGCCATCGAACTGGCCAACGACATCGCCTACGGCCTGAGCAGCTACGTGTGGACCGAGAACATCGGCAAGGCGCACCGCGTGGCCGCCGCCGTGGAAGCCGGCATGTGCTTCGTCAACAGCCAGAACGTGCGTGACCTGCGCCAGCCCTTCGGCGGCACCAAGGCCTCGGGCACGGGCCGCGAAGGCGGCACCTGGAGCTACGAAGTGTTCTGCGAGCCGAAGAACATCGCGGTGTCGATGGGCTCACACCACATTCCGCACTGGGGCGTGGCGTGAGCGTTCAACGCCGCCTGCTGCTGCAGGGCGCGGCCGCACTCGCGGCCCTGCCCGCGCTGGCACGCGCGCAGACGGCGTGGCCCGCCAAGCCGGTGCGCATCGTCGTGCCCTTCACGCCCGGCGGCACCACCGACTTCGTCGCGCGCCTCGTCGGCCTCGAACTCGGCAAGGCGCTGGGCCAGCCGGTGATCGTCGAGAACAAGCCCGGCGCCGGCACGGTGATCGGCGTCGATGCGGTCGCCAAGTCGGCGCCCGACGGCCACAGCTTCGTGTGCGTGGCCAACAGCTTCACGGCCAACCCCACCCTGGTGCGCAAGCTGCCCTACGACACACTGAAAGACCTGCGCCCGGTCGCGCTCATGGGCATGTCGGAGCACGTGCTCGCCACGCACCCGGGCAGCGGCCTGAAGACGCTGGCCGACCTGCGCAGCCAGGCCAAGGCCAAGCCCGGCACGCTGAGCTTCGCCTCCTTCGGCAACGGCACCTCGGCCCACCTGTCGGGCGAGATGCTCAAGCTGCAGATGGGCCTGGACATCGTGCACGTGCCCTACAAGGGCCAGGGCCCGGCGCTGGCCGACCTGCTCGGCGGCCAGGTGACCGTCATGTTCGGCAACTGGCCCGAGTTCCGCGGCCATGTGCAGGCCGGCAAGCTGGTGGCGCTGGGCATGGCGACCGCGCAGCGCTCGCAGTACGCGCCCGCGATACCCACACTGGCCGAACAGGGCGTGGCCATCGAGTCCAATTCGTGGAACGGCCTGCTGGCCCCGGCCGGCACGCCCGACGCCATCGTGCAACGCGTGAACGCCGAAGTGAACCGCGCGCTCGCCTCGCCGGCCGTGACCGAGGCGTTCCACAAGGGCGGCATCGCGTCGCTGTCGGGCACGCCCGAGCGCTTTGCCGAGTTCATCCGCAGCGAGATCGCGAAGTACGGCGACGTGATCCGCAAGGCCAACATCCAGATCGAGGGCTGACCATGAGCCTCTATGCGATGCAGAAATTTTTGTTCGCGCTGAACCGCGACGCGGACGTGCAGCGCCGCTTCGGCGAAGGCGGCGACACGCGCGCCACGCTGCTGGCCGGCTACGACCTGAACGACGAAGAGCGCGAAGCGATCGGCAGCGGCGACATCGGCAAGCTGTACGTGCTCGGGTGCAACGGCCAGCTGCTGATGCACTTCGCGCCCCTGCTCGGCGTGGCGTGGGCCGACTACCTCGAAGCCATGCGCGAAGGCGTGCGCAAGTACGGCCCCGTGCGCGCCGGCATCTACGCAATGACAACCGGAACCGACGAGAAAGTGGCAGGCGTATGAGTCTCGTATTCGCAGGCGTGTGCAGCCACGCCCCCGGCATCACCGGCCGCGCGCACCTCGCCGACCCGGCGGTGAAGGACGAGTTCCACGCGCAGTTCCATCGCTTCGGCGAGGCGATGCGCGCCACGAAGCCCGACGCGGTGATCGTCATCGCGGCCGAGCACTTCGCGAACTTCTTCATGAACAACATGCCGGCGTATGCGATCGGCATGGCCGACAGCTACGAGGGCCCGATCGAAGACCCGAAGTGGCTGGGCATCGAGAAGCACACCATCCCCGGCGACGCCGCGCTGTCGCAGCGCCTGATCCGCGAGGTGATGCAGACGGTGGACGTGGCCTACGCGGAAGAATGGAAGTTCGACCACGGCATCATGGTGCCGCTGAACTTCCTCACGCCGAACTTCGACACCAAGGTCATTCCCGTGAACATCAACTGCCAGGGCCCGCCGCTCACGCCGCTGCACCGCGCGTGGGCCTTCGGCGAAGCCCTGCGCCGCGCCTGCGACAAGGTGCCCGAGCGCATCGCGCTGGTGGGCACGGGCGGCATCTCGCACTGGCCGGCCACGCCCGATTCGGGCAAGGTCAATGCCGAGTGGGACGCCGAGTTCATGCGCCGCTGGTGCGCCAACGACCGCGAGGCGCTGCTGTCGCAGGCCGACTACGGCGACGAGGCCACCTACCGCGAAGCGGGCCAGGGCGGCTTCGAGATCCGCACCTTCCTGAGCGTGGCCGCGGCCGCGCGCGGCAAGGGCGAGATCTTCCACATGAAGGCCATCCCGATCTTCGCGGTGACCTGCACGGCCGCGACGATGTCGGTGGTTTGAACGGAGCACGACCATGCCGCACCTGGTGATCCTGTACACGCCCAACATCGAAGCCGAGACCGACATGTCGGCGCTGTGCCGCACGCTGGCCGACACCATGCTCGAACAGCGCGACGAGGCCGGCAAGCCGGTGTTCCCCACAGGCGGCACGCGCGTGCTGGCCTACCCCGCCGCCCACTACGCGGTGGCCGACGGCCGGGCAGACTACGCCTTCGTGTACCTCAACCTGCGCATGGCCTCGGGCCGCTCCGAGGCGGTGAAGAAGAAAGCCGGCGACGAGCTGCTGGCCGCCGTGCGCGCGCATTTCGAGCCCGTCTTCACGCAGCGCCACATCGGCATCACGCTGCAGATCGACGAAGCGCCGGGGCAGGTGTACGACGGCAAGCACAGCAACCTGCATCCCCTGTTCAACAAGCCATAAAGAAGAAGCGAGCCCCCATGCTCTCCACCGCCACCATCGCCCAACTGGCCGCCGAACTGCACGAGAGCGAGAAGTCGCGCGTGCAGGTCGAGCATTTCTCCAAGCGCTTCCCCGAGATGACCATCGAGGACGGCTACGCCATCTCGCGCGAATGGGTGAAGCACAAGATCGCCGAAGGCCGCATCGTGAAGGGCCACAAGATCGGCCTCACCTCGCGCGCCATGCAGCAGGCCAGCCAGATCACCGAGCCCGACTACGGCACGCTGCTGGACGACATGTTCTTCGAGCAGGGCGGCGACATCCCGTTCACGCGCTTCATCGCGCCGCGCATCGAGGTCGAGCTGGCCTTCGTGCTCGGCAAGAAGCTGCAGGGGCCCAACGTGACCATCTTCGACGTGCTGGCCGCCACCGACTACGTGGTGCCCGCCATCGAGATCATCGACGCGCGCATCGAGCAGTTCGACCGCCACACCAAGGCCATGCGCAAGGTGTTCGACACCATCGCCGACAACGCGGCCAATGCCGGCATCGTGCTCGGCGGCCGGCCGGTGAAGCCCGACGCGGTCGACCTGCGCTGGGTGAGCGCGCTGCTCTACAAGAACGGCGTGATCGAAGAGTCGGGCGTGGCCGCAGCCGTGCTCAACCACCCGGCCACCGGCGTGGCCTGGCTCGCGAACAAGCTCGCGCCGTGGGACGAATGCCTCGAAGCCGGCGAGATCGTGCTGGGCGGTTCGTTCACGCGCCCCACCAACGCCGTGCCGGGCGACACCTTCCACGCGGACTACGGCCCGCTCGGCTCCATCGCCTTCCGTTTTGTATGAAGCTCGCCCCCAGGCTTCGCGCACTTCGTGTCGCTTCGCCAACCCCCTACCGGGGGCAACACCAGCGGCCCGGCAAAGCCGGTTCCGCGGTGTTCCACGAATGAAACCGTCACCCATCGACCTGTCGGACTGAACCATGCACACCCCACTCAACACCTTCAAGCAGGCCCTGCAGGCCGGCCAACCCCAGATCGGCCTGTGGGTCGGCCTGGGCGACGGCTACGTGGCCGAGCTGCTGGCCGGCACCGGCTACGACTGGCTGCTGGTCGACGGCGAGCACGCGCCCAACGACGTGCGCTCGGTGCTCGCGCAGCTGCAGGGCATTTCCAGCGCGTGGTCGGCGCAACCCGACGCGCAGCGCTCGCATCCCGTCGTGCGCATTCCGGTCGGCGACACCACGCTGATCAAGCAGTACCTGGACATCGGCGCGCAGACGCTGCTGGTGCCGATGGTCGACACCGCCGAGCAGGCCGCGAAGCTGGTTCAGGGCATGCGCTACCCGCCCGAAGGCATCCGCGGCATGGGCAGCGCATTGGCGCGTGCCTCGCGCTGGCAGGCCTACCCGAACTACCTGCACGAAGCCAACGCGCAGACCTGCCTGCTGGTGCAGGCCGAGACGGTCGAGGCGATGAAGAACATCGACGCCATCGCGGCCACGCCGGGCGTGGACGGCGTGTTCATCGGCCCGGCCGACCTGTCGGCCTCGATGGGCTTCGTGGGCCAGCCCAACCACCCCGAGGTGCAGGCCGTGATCGCCGACGCCATCGCGCGCATCCGCAAGGCCGGCAAGGCGGCCGGCATCCTGTCGACCACCGAGGAGCAGGCGCGCAAGTGGCTCGCGGCCGGCGCGCTGTTCGTGGCCGTGGGCGTCGACACCATCCTGCTCGCGGCCGCCGCCAAGCAACTGCTCGCGAAGTACAAGGCCGCGCCGGGCGCCACCGCGCCCAACGGCTACTGATTCCCTTTCAAGGACATTTCGATGCGACGCACCACCCTCGCGGCTTTCGCCGCTGCCGCAGCACTGTTCCTTGGCGCCTGCGCCCAGACGGGCCCGGCCCCGGCCTCGCAGGCCCGGCAGGAAGCCAACCGCCAGACCGTGCTCGCCTTCTATGAAAAAGGCCTGAACCAGAAGGACGCCGACGCGGCGCTGCAGTACGTGGGCAACCGCTACGTGCAGCACAACCCGACGGCGGCCGACGGGCCCGAGGGCTTTCGCAAGTTCATCGCCTTCCTGCGCGAGAAGTTTCCGAACTCGAAGAGCGAGATCAAGCGCAGCTTCGTCGACGGCGACTACGTGATCCTGCACGTGAACGCGGTGCGCGAGCCGGGCACGCGCGGCAGCGCCATCGTCGACATCTTCAAGCTCGAGAACGGCAAGATCGTCGAGCACTGGGACGTGGTGCAGCCCGTGCCCGAGACCGCCGCGAACAAGAACGGCATGTTCTGACGCCCCGCCCTTCCACGAGCCAGCCTTCGCCAGCCGCATGACCACGCCCACCGACCCCACGAAACGCTTCCGCTCCGCGACCATCCGCGAGGGCACGATCCGCGCGACCACGCGCAGCTTCCTGCACGCGCTGGGCCAGGACGACGAGGACATCGCGCGCCCGCACGTCGGCGTGTTCCACACGGGCGGCGAGATGAGCCCGTGCAACCTCAACCTGCGCGAGCAGGCGCAGCACGCCAAGACCGGCATCTACGCCGGCGGCGGCACGCCGCACGAATGCCCCGTGGTGTCGGTGAGCGACGGCCTGACGATGGCGCACTCGGGCATGCGCTTCTCGCTGATCTCGCGCGAGCTCATCGCCGACAGCGTGGAAGCGTCCACGCGCGGCCACCAGTGGGACGGCATCTTCGCCATCGGCGCCTGCGACAAGAACCTGCCGGGCCTGATGATGGGCATGGTCCGCTGCAACGTGCCCAGCGTGTTCGTGCACGGCGGCTCTGCCCTGCCGGGGCAGATGCCCGGGCCCGACGGGCGCGACCTGAACGTGGTCGACACCTACGAGACCATCGGCAAGGTGCTGGCCGGCACCGCCACGCACGACGAACTCGACGCCATGAGCCGCGCCTGCCTGCCCACGGCCGGCGCCTGCGCGGGGCAGTTCACGGCCAACACGATGGGCATGGTGTCGGAGGCGCTGGGCCTGGCGCCCATCGGCTCGAGCATGGTGCCGGCGGTGTTCAGCGAACGCGCGCCGCTGATGCGCCGCGCCGCGAAACAGCTCATGAAGGCGGTGATGGGCGACGGCCCGCTGCCGCGCGACGTCGTGACGCGCAAGGCGCTCGAAAACGCCTGCGCCGTGGTCTCGGCCACGGGCGGCTCGACCAATGCCGCGCTGCATCTGCCAGCCATTGCGCATGAAGCCGGCATCAAGTTCCATCTGGACGACGTGGCCGAGATCTTCGCGCGCACGCCGCTCATTGCCGACCTGCGCCCCGGCGGCCAGTACCTGGCGCGCGACGTGTACTACATCGGCGGCGCGGGCGTCATCCTGCGCACGCTGCTGGAGCAGGGCTTCCTGCACGGCGACGCCCTCACCTTCACCGGCCGCACGCTGGCCGAGGAAGTGGCCGACGCCGCCGCGCCCGACGGCCGCGTGGTGCGCGAAGCCGGCAACCCGATCACGCGCGACGGCGGGCTGGCCGTGCTCAAGGGCAACCTCTGCCCCGACGGTGCGCTGCTCAAGACGGCGGGCCTGAAGACGCTGGTGCACCGCGGCCCGGCGCGCGTCTTCAATTCGGAAGAGGAAGCGCAGGCCGCCGTGCAGAACCGCCGCTACGAAGCGGGCGACGTGATCGTCATCCGCAACGAAGGCCCCAAGGGCAGCCCCGGCATGCGCGAGATGCTGGGCATCACCGCGCTGCTCTACGGCCAGGGCATGGGCGACAAGGTGGCGCTGCTCACCGACGGGCGTTTTTCGGGTGCCACACGCGGCCTGTGCATCGGCTACGCGGGGCCCGAGGCGGCCGACGGCGGGCCGATCGCGGTGCTGCGCGACGGCGACATGGTGGCCATCGATGCACGCGCCGCGGCGCGCAGCATCTCGGTCGAACTGAGCGCTGAAGAAATCGCGTCGCGGCTGGCCGGACGTGAGGTAAACGCGGGGGCGGCGCACGGTGGTTTGTTGGAAAAATACGCGCTCACCGTGCGTCCTGCCCACCAGGGCGCCGTGACCCACTCGGGCGCGGTCACCTGGCTGCGCGACGAGTCGTGATCCTGTTCCCTCCTCACCATCCCGAAAAGAGACAGACATGACCTTCACCCGCCGCCACATGCTGCAGTCCACCGGCGCTTCGGCGCTGCTCGCCAGCCTCGGCCAGCAGGCCTTTGCGCAGGCTGCCGCGCTCGAGAACGCCACCATCGTCACCGGCTTCGCGGCCGGCGGCACCTCGGACACCACCTGCCGGCGCATTGCGCTGAAGCTGAGCCCCGACTACGCCAAGACCGCCGTGGTCGAGAACCGCACCGGCGCGGGCGGCCAGATCGCCGTGAGCTACGTGAAGGGCCGTCCGGCCGACGGCACCACCATCCTGCAGACGCCCACGTCGATCCTCACGATCTACCCGCACATCTACAAGAAGCTGCCCTACGACCCGATGGTCGACCTCACGCCCGTGAGCCTGGCCTGCATCTTCGACTTCGGCTTCGCGGTCGGCCCGGCCGTGCCGGCCACCATCAAGACGGTGCCCGAGTTCCTCACCTGGGCCAAGGCCAACCCGGCCGGCGCCAACTACGGCTCGCCGGCCGCGGGCTCCACGCCGCACTTCATCGGCGCGCTGCTGGGCAAGCAGGCGGGCGTCGAACTCAAGCACGCGGCCTACCGCGGCACGCAGCCGGCCATGCTCGACCTGCTGGGCGGCAACATCTCGGCGGTGTCGGGCCCCATCGGCGACATCACGCAGCACCTGCAGTCGGGCAAGGTGCGCATCCTGGGCGTGTCGGGTGCCAAGCGCAGCCGCTTCGCGCCCGATGTGCCGACCTTCGGCGAGCAGGGCATCAAGAACATGGCGCACAGCGAATGGTTCGCCTTCTTCCTGCCGGCCAAGGCCTCGCCCGAGCTGGTGACGAAGCTCAACACGGCGATGAAGAACGCGCTCGCACAGAAGGACGTGATCGACGGCCTCGGCACCTTCGGCCTGGAAGCCATGTCTTCCACGCCGGCCGAGCTGGCCGATCTGTTGAAGAAGGACACCGCCAAGTGGGCGCCGATCGTCAAGGAAGTCGGCTTCACCGCGGAAGGCTAATCACATGAAGGAACTGCCATGAACACACTCGCCACCACCGCGCCATCGGCGCTGGTCCATCCCTCGATCCATCCCGACGAGCGCGCCGCGCGCGAGGAGCTCGCGGCCTGCTACCGCGTGTTCGCGATGCTGGGCTGGACCGAGATGATCTACAACCACATCACGGTGCGGCTGCCCGACAGCGTGACCGGTGGCGAGAAGCAGTTCCTCATCAACCCCTTCGGCCTGCACTACAGCGAGGTGACGGCCAGCAACCTGGTGAAGATCGACCTGCAGGGCAAGGTGCTCGACGGCTCGACCTACCCGGTGAACCCGGCCGGCTTCGTGGTGCACGCGGCCATCCACGACGGCCTGCCCGGCGCGCACTGCGTGATGCACACGCACACCACAGCCGGCGTGGCCGTGGCCTGCCTGCAGGGCGGCCTGCAGCAGACCAATTTCTATACCGCCCAGCTGCACGGCATGGTGGCGTACCACGACTTCGAGGGCATCACGATCCATGCCGACGAAGGCCCGCGCCTGCTGAAAAGCATCGGCGATCGCAACGCGGTGATCCTGCGCAACCACGGCCTCTTGGCCTGGGGCCAGACGCTGCCGCAGACCTTCGCGATCCTGTGGACGCTGCAACGCGCCTGCGAGATCCAGATGGCGACCTTCTCGATGGGCGCCGCGATTCCGGTGAGCGAAGAGATCGCGCAGCGCTGCACGCGCGACGCGCTGCAGTTCAGCCCCGCGCACGGCGCCGGGCAGGACGTGTTCAATGCACTGGTGCGGCAGGTGGACCGCATCGACCCGAGCTACCGCAACTGAGGCGCCTGTTCCCATGAAGATTTGCATCTACGGCGCCGGCGCGATCGGCGGATGGATCGGCGTCGGCCTCGCACAGGCGGGCCAGCGCCTCAATGTGGTGGCGCGCGGTGCCACGCTCGACGCGCTGCAGAAGGACGGCCTCTCGCTGATGCGCGGCGACGTGCGCACGCGCGTGCCGGTGAACGCGGTGGCCGACCCCGAGGCACTGGGCGTTCAAGACCTGGTGGTGATCGCCGTGAAGGCGCCCGCGCTGGCCGGCGTGGCCGAACGCATCGGGCCGCTGATCGGGCCCGACACGATCGTGCTGGTGGCCATGAACGGCGTGCCGTGGTGGTTCCTCGAAGGCGGCTTCGGCGGCGAGATCACGGGGCACCGCCTCGCGGCCGTCGACCCCGAGGGCGCCATTGCGAAGGCCATTCCGTCGCGCAACGTGATCGGCTGCGTGGTGCACGCCAGCTGCTCGCTCGACGGGCCGGGCGTGGTGCGGCACCACTTCGGCAACGGGCTGATCGTGGGCGAGCCTTCGGGCCAGGCCACGCCGCGCGTGCAGAAGCTGGTCGAGCTGCTCAAGAGCACGGGCATCGACACCACGCTGTCGCCGCAGATCCAGAAGGACGTGTGGTTCAAGCTGTGGGGCAACATGACGGTGAACCCGATCAGCGCGCTCACCGGTGCCACCACCGACCTGATCATGGGCGACGACTACGTGCGCGGGTTCATTTCGGCCGTGATGCTCGAGGCCAAGGAGATCGGCCGGCGCATCGGCATCGAGATCACGCAAAGCCCCGAGGACCGGCATGCGGTGACGATGAAGCTCGGCGCGTTCAAGACCTCGATGCTGCAGGACGTGGAAGCGGGCCGTTCGGTCGAGCTCGACGCGCTCGTCACGGTGGTGCGCGAGCTGGGCGAACTGACGGGCGTGGCCACGCCGTTCACCGACGCGCTGCTGGGGTTGGCGCGGCTGCGCACGCGGCAGCTCGGGTTGTACTGAGCGACCGAAGGCACGGACTTACCAGCGCTTCTCGGGTGCGGCAGAGATGATCTTGGTGCAGGCCTCCACGGCCTTTGCGCGCTCTTCGCGCAGCAGCTGCCAGTTGTCGGCCTGCCACCGCGCCCAGGCGACCGGCTCCGACTGGTAGCGGCATTCGATCGGCGGACGCATGAAGCCGGGGCGCCCCAGGTCGGCGCCGAACTTGAGGCGGAACAGCTCGTCCGATCCCAGCAGGTTCTCGTAGACCAGGTGCCACGGTCCCGGGAGCAGCGGGGTGTCAGCTTCCTTCGGAATCTGGCGCGCCGCCTCGATCTCCTCGGGCGTGGAACCGTCCGTCAGGGCGGTGGCCAGCGCGGCCTCGGCGCGCTTGCGATAGATGTCGGTGGCGACCTTGCTCAAGGCGTCGTTGAGTTCGCGCATGGCGGGGTTGACGCCCAGCGGATCGTCCTTGAGTTCCTCGAGCGTGGTGCCGCCCAGGTCGTCTTTCGAGAAGCCTTGCGCACCCACGCCGCCGGCCAGCACCGCGAACGCGACGTTCAGCGCCACCTGTCCGGCCACGTTGCTGATCGTGTTCTCGCGGCGCACCACGCGCAGGTGCTCGATGCCGGGCTTGTAGGTGCCGCGGTTGAAGCGCAGACGGGTTTGCTGGGTTGCATCAATCGCGGCATTGGCAGGGGCAGGCGCCGATGCAGTGGCTGCGGGCGGGTCTGCTGCCGGTGATGGCGCTTCGGTCTGGGCTTGTGCCGAGAAGCCGGCGATGGCCAGTGCCAGGCCGAGGGCATGCCGTGTGGCACGCGACGGCGTTCGTTTCTTCGTCGAATGGGTCATTGAACTGTTTTCCTCCGGCGCGGATTGTCTCCGGCGTGGCGGCTCGGTTCTATCGACGATGTTCAGGGCGTGTGCACAGGCCACCGGGTACTTCCCTCCGCGAATGTCCTCCGGCCTGCGGCCTCCCCCTTAATTTCGCTGCGGGAAGCACCCGGTGTCCTGCGCACGGGACACGCTGCGGGTGCTCGCCGATCAACGACCACTGCTGATGACGCTCACGCCGATGCGGTGCCTTGCGCAGCGAAATCAAGGAGGAGGGGCGAAGCCCCGGGGGACATTCGCGGAGCAAGGTACCGCGTCGGCGGGAGCGTCGCCCCGAACGTCAGGCGCTCAGCTCAACCCGCCAACCCGACGTACACGTTCTGCACGTCGTCATTCGCATCGATCGCGGCAAGAAACGCCTCGACCTCCTCCAGGTCAGCAGCACTCAAGCTCGCCGGATCGACCGGGTTCTTGGGCCGGTAGCCCAGCTTGGCCGACAGCACGGTGAAGCCCTGGGCCGGGAGGGCGCGGCTCACCAGGTCGAGGTCGGCGGGCTCGGTCAGGAACAGGGTGGTGCCGTCTTCGGCGCCCGGCTCGAAGTCCTGCGCACCGGCTTCGATGGCGGCCACTTCGGCGTCGGCGTCCTTGCTGGCGGGCTCGGCTTCGATCATGCCGAGGTGGTCGAAGTCCCACGAGACCGAGCCGGAGGTGCCGAGCTGGCCCTTGCGGAAGAGCACGCGCATTTCAGGCGCGGTGCGGTTCACGTTGTCGGTCAGGCACTCGACCATCACGGCCACGCGGTGCGGGGCGAAGCCCTCGTACATGACGTGGTCGAAGTGCACCGCCTCGCCCGTGAGGCCGGCACCCTTCTTGATGGCGCGGTCGAGCGTGTCCTTCGGCATCGAGACCTTGCGGGCCTGCTCGACGACCAGCCGCAGCCGCGCGTTCGAGGCCGGATCGGCGCCGTTGCGCGCGGCGATCATGATTTCCTTGGCCAGCTTGCCGAACAGCCGGCCCTTGGCATTCGCGGCCACGTCCTTGTGCTTGGCTTTCCATTGCGCGCCCATGTCTGCATTCCTTGGTGTTGTGGGGGGCGGCGAAACGCCGCAGCCCCCGAGGATGCCACGAGCCGGGGGCCGCGCCCAGCCGGCCCCCTTCCGCCGTCAGGGGCGCCCCGTCTGCCCGCCTTCCTCCGGCGCCAGGCTCACCCACAGGGCCGCGCCCACGATCAGCAGGCCGCCGGCCCAGCCCCAGGCACCGATGCGCTCGCCCAGCCCGAGCGCCGCGATGGCCGCACCGAAGACCGGCTCGCTGCCCATGAGCAGCGACACGCGGCTCGGGCTGCTGCGCGAGGCCGCGTGGTTCTGCGCGAAAAAGGCGAACACGGTGCACAGCAGCACGAGATACGCCATGCCCCACCAGAAACCGGCCGTGGCGGGCGGCAGGTGCCAAGCACGCCCGCCCGACGCAGCCAGCAGCGACAGCGCCGCCGCGCCCAGCGCCATCACGCCCGACTGCACGGCCGTCAGCGTGAGCGCCGGCAGGTTGTGGCGGCCCGCCAGCCGGCGCGTGAGGCACACCATGACGGCGCGCAGGAAGGCGGCGACCAGCATGAGCGCGTCGCCCCACCCCATCGACAGGTCGGCAAGCGAGGGCGCCGACAGCAGGGCCGCGCCCACGGCCGAGAGCCCCGCCGCCCAGAACACGCGCCGCGCGGGCCGCCGGCCCAGCAGCCACCATTCGACGAACGGCGTGATCGCCACGCACAGGCTGATGAGGAAGGCGGCGTTGCTCGCCAGGGTCAGCGAGACGCCGAAGGTCTCGCACAGGAAGATGGCGAGCAGGTTGGCGCCCAGCAGGCCGCCCACGGCGAGCCCCTGGCGCCACTGCGGGTCACGCCACAGCGGCCGCAGCGCGGGCAGCAGCACGAGAAAGGTGAGGCCGAAGCGCAGCGCGACGAACTCGAGCACGGGCAGCTGCTGCGTCGCCTGCTTGGCCACGGCGTAGCTGCCGCCCCAGACCGCCGCCACGAGCAGCAGCATGAGCTCGGCCGGGCCGAAGCCGGCCGTCCACGACCCGCGCCCCGTCGGGACCGCACCTTGCAACGCCTTTGAATCCATACTGTCTGCCCGCGGCCCGGGGCGCCTGAAAGAAGAAGAGAAGGCGCATTGTTCCGGGCGGCACCAGGGCCGCACAGCCGTCGGCCGGAACAGGACTCTTGCGTGGTCGGAACGAATTCATTTCTCAAGGTGCTGCCCGAGATGGTGACCTTTGTGCGGGTCGCCGAACGGGGCAGCTTCTCGGCCGCGGCCGACCTGCTGGGCATCACGCCCTCGGCCGCGAGCCGGCAGGTGAAGCGGCTCGAACAGGAGATCGGCGTGCAGCTGCTGCAGCGCACCACGCGCCAGCTGCGGCTCACGGAGCCAGGCGCCGAAGCCTTTGCGCGCTGCAGCGAACTGGTGGCGGCGGCGCAGGGCGCGATGGACATCGGCGCGCAGTTCGCGCGCACGCCGGCCGGCCGGGTGCGCCTGAGCGCGCCGAAGGCCTTTGCGCGGCGCGTGCTGCACCCGCACCTGCTCGACTTCCTGCGCGCCTATCCGGAAGTGGACGTGCAGCTGATCGTGGCCGACCGCGACATCGACCCGATCCGCGAAGGCGTCGACCTCGTGGTGCGGCTGACCACGGCGCCGCCCGAGGGGCTGGTGGCGCGGCGGCTGATGGCGGTCGAGCACATCCTGTGCGCCACGCCGGCCTACCTGGCACGCCACGGCACCATCGCGCACCCGCACGACCTGCGCGCGCACAGCTGCCTGTCGCTGGGCGAGCACGAGCGCGACAACCACTGGCGCTTTCGAAAAGACGGTGAAGACGAGGTCGAGGTGGTGGTGGACGGCCGCTACGTCTGCAACCACAGCGAGATGCGGCTCGACGGCGCGCTCGCGGACCTGGGCGTGGCCTGCGTGCCGGCCTTCACGGCGCGCGAGGCGCTGGACGACGGCCACGTGGTGCGCGTGCTGCCCGACTGGGCGCTGCAAGGCACCTACCAGGGGCACGCGTGGTTGATGTACCCGCCCAGCCGCTACCTGCCGCCCAAGTGCCGGGTGCTGGTCGAGCACCTGCTCAGCGCGGTGCCTTCCCCGTGAGCACGCGCACGGCCTCGGGCAGCGAGTGGACCTGCGGCATGAAGTGGTCGATGAGCGCGCCCAGCGCCACCGCGCAGACCACGGCGCCCAGCAGCGGCTTCCAGGTGAGCCGCACCGCCGCCATGAGCCAGCCTTCGCGCGCCACGCGCACGGCGGCGCGGGCCGACACGTAGGAAAAGGCGACCTCGATCGCCACGGCCAGCAGCGCGTCCCAGCTGAAGTACAGCAGCACGAGCGAGCCCGCGCCGAGCACGACGGCCACGCACAGCAGGAAGATGGCGAGCACCGGCACGACGATGATCGCGCCTTCGTCGGCGCCGCCCGCGGCGTCGAGCGCGCCGCTGGCCACGTCGGAGAGTGCGCTGCCACCGTCGGCGGCGTCGGGCGCGCATCCATGATCACTGGAGCCGTCGGCACTCAGGTCCGCATCGGGCGCCTCGAACTCGGTGCGCCGCTCCACCAGCCGTTGCGCCCACCAGCGCAGCACGCACAGATACCCGACATAGCCCACGCCCAGCGTGACGAGGTAGCGCACGGCCAGCGACTCGACATGCAGCAGGTGCATCTGCAGCGCCGACACGCCCCACATCAGCAGCAGCGTGAAAGTGCCGATCAGCAGGCCGTGCGTGCGCAGGCTGTGATCGCGGTGCAGGTCGCGTTCGACCTGGGTTTCCCACAGGCGCACGGAGCGCCAGTTGGAAAGAACCTTCACGTCATTCGTCGGCGGGTGCGAATGGCACCCGCGGCGCGACCGCGCACATGAGTTCGTAGCCGACGGTGCCGGCGGCCTGCGCCACCTCGTCGATCGGCAGCACCGCGCCGGTCAGGGCCGAGCGGCCCCACAGCGTGACCTCGGCACCGAAGGCGGCGTCGGGCACGGGCGTGAGGTCGACGGTGATCATGTCCATGCTCACGCGGCCCACCATGCGGGTGCGCACGCCGTTCACCAGCACCGGGGTGCCGGTGTCGCAATGGCGCGGGTAGCCGTCGGCATAGCCGACCGCCGCGATCCCGATGGTGAGCGGGCCCTCGGCCGCGAAGCGCGAGCCGTAGCCGATGGTGTCGCCGGCCTTCAGCGTCTGCACCGAGATGAGCCGGGTCGACAGCGTCATGGTCGGCTGCAGCTGCCAGTGCGCCGCGTCGTGTTCGGGGAAGTCGGGGGCGCTGCCGTACAGCACGATGCCGGGGCGCACCCAGTCGCCGCGCGTGCGCGGCGCGTGGCGCAGCGTGGCCGCGCTGTTGGCGATGGAACGTTCGCCGGGCAGGTCGCGCGTGGCGCGCTCGAACACCTCGAGCTGGTGCTCGATGCCGCGCGGGCCGTCGGCGTCGCTGAAGTGCGTCATGAGCGAAATCTCGTCGACCTGCGGGAGCGCGTTCAGGCGCGTCCAGGCCGAACCGAAGCGCTCGGGCGAGAAGCCCAGGCGGTTCATGCCGGAGTTCATCTTCAGGAACACGCGCTGCGGCTTGAGGGTCTTGTGGGCCGCGAGCATGTCGATCTGCTCGTCGCAGTGCACCGAATGCCACAGGTCCAGGCGCGAGCACAGCTCCAGGTCGCGCGCGTCGAACACGCCTTCGAGCAGCAGCACCGGGCCGCGCCAGCCCAGCGCGCGCACGCGCTCGGCCTCGGCCAGGTCGAGCAGCGCGAAGCCGTCGGCGCCGCGCAGGCCTTCGAAGACACGCTCGATGCCGTGCCCGTAGGCGTTGGCCTTGACCACGGCCCAGACACGGGCGTCGACGGCCGAGCGGCGGGCGCGGTCGAGGTTGTGGCGCAGGGCGGCGGTGTGGACGGTGGCGAGAATGGGGCGCGGCATGGCGGGTGTTGGGGTGGTTTCAGACCACGTTTTAGCATCTTCGGGAATGGGGTCGAATCCCGTGGGGATGCCTGAATTCGCGTCGTACCCCCATGCTATAACCGCCCATTCGCGCCTGACGCGACACTTTTTCACTACCGCCAGCAGACCCTCTGGCCAGCCAGCCCATCGATGAAGCGCGGTTTTTACACGATCATGTCGGCCCAGTTCTTTTCGTCGCTGGCCGACCAAGCGCTTTTCGTCGTTGCCGTCGATCTCATGCGAAGTTCGGGCGCCCCCGAATGGCAGCGGGCCGCCCTGGTGCCGATCTTCGCGGTCTTCTATGTGGTGCTGGCCCCGCTGGTGGGCGCCTTTGCCGACGCGCTGCCCAAGGGCAAGGTGATGTTCATCAGCAACGCGATCAAGGTCGTGGGCTGCCTGATGATGCTGTTCGGCTCGCACCCGCTGCTGTCGTATTCCATCGTGGGCCTGGGCGCCGCGGCCTACTCGCCGGCCAAGTACGGCATCCTCACCGAGCTGCTGCCGTCGTCGCAGCTGGTCAAGGCCAACGGCTGGATCGAAGGACTGACCATCGCCTCGATCCTGCTGGGCATCGTGCTCGGCGGCATGCTGGTGGGCCATGCGGTGTCGAGCCAGCTGCTGCTCATCGACCTGCCGTTCATCGACACCGGCATCGACTCGCCGGCCGAAGCCGCCATTGCGGTGCTGATCTTCGTCTACGTGCTCGCGGCCTGGTTCAACACCCGCATCCCGCACACCGGCGTCGAGATGCGCCCGCTGCGCTCCAACCCCGAGCAGAGCATGGTGCGCAACCTGGCCGGCCTGCTGCCCGACTTCTGGCATTGCAACGCCCGCCTGTGGCGCGACCGGCTGGGCCAGATCTCGCTGGCGACCACCACGCTGTTCTGGGGCGCGGGCGGCAACCTCAAGTACATCGTGCTGGCCTGGGCCGCCGTGGCGCTCGAATACAACACCACCCAGGCCTCGGCGCTGACCGGCGTGGTCACCATCGGCACCGCGGTGGGCGCCATCGTGGCCTCGATGTACATGCGGCTGGACATGGCCACGCGCGTGATCCCGATGGGCATCGCGATGGGCCTGATGGTGATCTGCATGAACTTCATCGGCAACGTCTGGCTGGCGGTGCCGTTCCTGATCATCCTGGGCGGCCTGGGCGGCTTCCTGGTGGTGCCGATGAACGCGCTGCTGCAGCACCGCGGCCACAACCTGATGGGCGCGGGCCGCTCCATTGCCGTGCAGAACTTCAACGAGCAGGCCTGCATTCTTCTGCTGGGCGGCTTCTACAGCGTGTGCACGGGCCTGGGCCTGTCGGCCTACGGCGCGATCAGCGCCTTCGGCCTCGTGGTGGCGGGTTGCATGTGGATCATCAAGCGCTGGCACGAGAACAACCTCAAGAAGTATCCTGAGGAAGTCGAGCACCTGCTTGCCATCGCCCGCAGCGACAAGCATCACTGACCTCCCCCAGGCTGCGCGCACTTCGTGTCGCTCCGCCAACCCCCTCGCCGGGGGCAACACCAGCGGCCCGGCAAAGCCGGTTCCGCGGTGTTCCTTGAAAAAGACCTCGCCCCATGCCCGCCCTCGCCCTGATGTTCAACGCCTTCGTGTGGGGCGTTTCGTGGATTCCGTTCCGCCAGATCGCCAGCCACGGCCTGCATCCGCTGTGGACCACCTGCCTGATCTACCTCGTCATCGCCACGGCGATGGGCCTCGTGCGCCGGCACGCCTGGAAGGCCTTCGCCGCGTTCCCGATGCTGGTGGCGCTGGGCCTGGCGGCGGGCTTCACCAACGTGGGCTTCAACTGGGCCGTGACGCAGGGCGACGTGGTGCGCGTGGTGTTGCTGTTCTACCTGATGCCGCTGTGGAGCGTGCTGCTGGCCTGGCTGCTGCTGGGCGAGCGGCCCACGGGCGGCGCGCTGATGCGCGTGGCGCTGGCGCTCACCGGCGTGGTGGTTGTGCTGAAGGCACCGGGCACCGACTGGCCCGTGCCCTCGAGCCTGCCCGACTGGCTGGGCGTGGCGGCGGGCTTCGGCTTTGCCGTGACCAACATCGTGCTGCGCCACCTGCGCCATGCGCCGGGCGAGTCGCGCGCGCTGGCCATGTTCTGGGGCTGCACGGTGGTGGCGGGCGTCGGCGCGGTGAGCGGCGCCGCGTTCGGCGGCATCGATTCACCGCTGCTCGCCTCGCCGGGCTGGCTGGGCTGGGCCGCGCTGCTGGGCACGGGCTTCATCGTCGCCAACGTGTGCCTGCAGTACGGCGCACCGAAGCTGGCGGCCAGCGCGACCTCGGTGATCATGCTGTCGGAGGTGCTGTTCGCCAGCGTCTCGTCGGTGGCGCTGGGCGCGTCCACCATGAACTCGCGCATCCTCGTCGGCGGCGCGCTGATCGTGCTGGGCGCGGTGTGGTCGGCGTTTGCGCGAACCCCGCCCGCGCGCGATGATGGCGTTTCCGCGTCCACCTGAGGAGCTCTCTCCATGACCAGCGTCTACGACTTCCAGGCCACCCGCATCGACGGCAAGCCGGTGAAGCTCTCGACCTTCCGCGGCAAGGTGCTGCTGATCGTCAACACGGCGAGCAATTGCGGCTTCACGCCGCAGTTCGAAGGCCTGGAAGCGCTGCACGAAAAGTACGCCGACCAGGGCCTCGCGGTGCTGGGCTTTCCCTCCAACCAGTTCGGCGGCCAGGACCCGGGCACCAACGAGGAAATCGGCGCCTTCTGCATGACCAACTACGGCGTGAGCTTCCCGATGATGGAGAAGATCGACGTCAACGGCAGCAACGCGTTGCCGCTGTACCAGTGGCTCACCAAGGAAAAGCCGGGCCTGCTGGGCAGCACGGCCATCAAGTGGAACTTCACCAAGTTCCTGGTCGGGCGCGACGGCGCGGTGCTCAAGCGCTATGCGCCGCTGGACACGCCGGCCTCGCTCACGCGCGACATCGAGGCGGCGCTGGCCGCCGGCTGAGTTCAGAAGCGGAAATCGGCGCTCTTCGGCGCGCCGCCGACCGTCACGGTCTGGCTTTTTGTCTCGCCCGTCGACGTGCTCACGTCGATCACATAGCGCCCCGCCGGCAGGTCGATGAGGCACACCGGGCCGGTGGCGGTGAAGGCCATGGCGGCGGACGAGTTCGCGTCGCCGCCCTTGATCGCGACATTCAGGTTGGCCAGGTACGCCCCGTCGGCGCGCGCGAACAGCAGCGACAGCGGATGGTTCTTCGTGGCGGCGCGCATGGCGTTCGACTCGTCGGAGCCGATGCCGCCGCACACGTAGCGCGTGGTGCCGATGCCCTGCCAGGGCGGCAGGGCCGAGGGCGGCTGCTGCGCCTGCGCGGCGACGGTGCCTGCGATGCAGGCGGCGGCCAGCAACGCACGGCGCAGCGGAAATGCAGAAACGAAAGACATGGCACGAACTCCTTGCAGCGTCTTCGGTTCGCCATGATGCGCCCCGACGCGCGGTGCGCACGTCGGACGGCAACGTACCCTGCCGTGCGCGCGCGCCCTACCCTGCGGGCGTCTGCAGCGCCGCGTCGAGCAGCTCGACCCAGTGCCGCACGGGCGTGTCGCCGCTGCCGCTTTGCAGGTGCGTGATGCAGCCGATGTTGGCCGAGGCGATGGTGGTGGGCTGCAGCTGCTTCAGGTGGCCGAGCTTGCGGTCGCGCAGCGGGTAGGCCAGCTCGGGCTGCAGCACCGAGTAGGTGCCGGCCGAGCCGCAGCACAGGTGCGATTCGTTCATCGCCACGCGCACATCAAAGCCGAGCGCGCGCAGGTGCGTCTCGACACCGCCGCGCAGCTTCTGGCCATGCTGCAGCGTGCACGGCGGGTGGTAGGCGACCACACCTTCGGGTGCGCACACGCGGCCCTGCAGCGCGGGCACGAGCTCGGGCAGCAGCTCGCTCAGGTCGCGCGTGAGCGCGCTGATGCGTGCGGCCTTGGCGGCATAGGCCGCGTCGTGCTGCAGCAGGTGGCCGTACTCGCGCACGGTGACGCCGCAGCCCGAGGCGTTCATCACGATCGCCTCCACCTCGCCGCGTTCGACGAAGGGCCACCAGGCGTCGATGTTGGCGCGCATCTGCGCCTTGCCGCCGTCCTGGTCGTTGAGGTGGAACTTCACCGCGCCGCAACAGCCCGCCTTGGGCGCGATCACGGCCTGGATGCCGGCCGCATCGAGCACGCGCGCGGTCGCGCTGTTGATGTTCGGCGCCATCGACGGCTGCACGCAGCCCGCGAGCATCAGCACCTTGCGCGCATGCGTGGCGGTGGGCCAGCGGCCGGCGTCCTGCTGGGCGGGCACCTTGGCTTTCAGTGCTTCGGGCAGCAGGCCGCGCACGGATTGGCCGAGCTTCATCGCGGGGCTGAACAGCGGCGACGGCAGCGCTTCCTTCAGCAGCCAGCGCGTGGCCGACTCCATGGCGGGGCGCGGCACTTTTTCGTCGACGATCTTGCGGCCGATGTCGACCAGGTTCCCGTACTGCACGCCGCTCGGGCAGGTGCTCTCGCAGTTGCGGCAGGTGAGGCAGCGGTCCAGGTGCAGCTGCGTGCTGCGCGTGGGCGCATGGCCTTCGAGCACCTGCTTGATGAGGTAGATGCGCCCGCGCGGCCCGTCGAGCTCGTCGCCGAGCAGCTGGTAGGTCGGGCAGGTGGCGGTGCAGAAGCCGCAATGCACGCACTTGCGCAGGATGGCTTCGGCTTCGCGGCCCGCGTCGGTGTCGCGGAATTCGGGGGCTAGTTCGGTTTGCATCGCGGGGGTGTCGTTTCTTTTCTTATTGGTCGCCTGCGAAGAGCCGGCCGCGGTCGAAGACCCCGTGCGGATCGAACTCCTGCATCAGCGCGCGATGGATGCGCGCCACCGGCGCGCTCAGCGCGTCGAAGCGCGGCACGTCGCAATCAGCTGATTGAGCCGCGGGCACACGGAACAGCGTCGCATGGCCACCGGCGACACGCGCGGCTTCGCGCAGGCGCGCGGCCTGTGCGGGCGGCGCGAGGTACCAGCGCTGCCCGCCGTGCCATTCGACCAGCGGCGCGGCGCAGCCGTCGATGGCGATCACCGGCGCGGTCTGCGGCACCGAGAGGCGCCACAGCGCCAGCGACCCGGCTTCGTCGACCGCGAACCACGGCATGCGCTGGTCGCGCAGCGCGGCCCAGCCGGCGGCCGCGCGCACCGGGTCCTGGCGTTCGCCGCCGAGCTGCGCGCAAGCGGCTTCGACGGCCGCCACGGCGCCGCGCAGCCGCAGGCGCAGCACGCCCGCGCCGGGCGCGTGTTCGAACCAGCTGCTCGCGTTCAGCGGCAGCGGGCGTCCGCCCCACTCGTTGAGCAGGCGCAGCGCATCGGCCTGGCTGCAGGCGAAGGCGAGCGTGGCCTCGGCGGGCGCCACGGGCAGCACCTTGAGGCTCACTTCGGCGATCACGCCCAGCGTGCCGAGCGAGCCGGCCAGCACGCGCGAGACGTCGTAGCCGGCGACGTTCTTCATCACCTGGCCGCCGAAGCTCAGCACCTCGGCGCGGCCGTTGATGAGCGTGGTGCCGAGCACGTAGTCGCGCACCGCGCCCACGCTGGCGCGCGACGGGCCGCTGAGGCCGGCGGCGACCATGCCGCCCACCGTGCCGCCGGCATCGAAGCACGGCGGCTCGAAGGGCAGGCACTGGCCTTGTTCGGCGAGCGCGGCCTCGAGCTCGGCCAGCGGCGTGCCGGCACGCACGGTGACGACCAGCTCGCTGGGCTCGTAGCTCGTGATGCCGGCGAGCGCGCGCAGGTCGAGCAGCTCGCCGCGCGGCGGCTGGCCGTAGAAATCCTTGGTGCCGCCGCCGCGCAGGCGCAGCGGCGTGGCATCGGCCGCGGCGGCGCGCACGCGCTCGACGACCTTCTGGAGGGCGGTATCCGTGTTCATGAAGCTCTCAGAATCTCGGCAGGTCGGGATGCGCCAGCCGGCCGCCGCGCACCACTTCCTTGCCGTATTCGGCGCAGCGCTGCAGCGTGGGAATCACCTTGCCGGGGTTGAGCAGCCCGGCGGGGTCGAAGGCGCGCTTGATGCCGAACATCTGCTCGTTCTCGGCCGCGGTGAACTGCACGCACATGCTGTTGAGCTTTTCCACGCCCACGCCGTGCTCGCCCGACACGGTGCCGCCCATGGCGACGCTGGTCTCGAGGATGTCGGCGCCGAACAGCTCGCAGCGGTGCAGCTCGTCGGGGTCGTTGGCGTCGAACAGCACCAGGGGGTGCAGGTTGCCGTCGCCCGCGTGGAACACGTTGCAGCAGCGCAGGTTGTACTTTTTCTCCATCTCCTGGATCGCCAGCAGGATGTCGGCGAGCCGCTTGCGCGGGATGGTCGAATCGAGGCACATGTAGTCGGGACTGATGCGGCCCGACGCCGGAAAGGCGTTCTTGCGGCCGCTCCAGAACTTCATGCGCTCGTCTTCGCTGGTGCTCACGGCGATGGCGGTGGCACCGCAACCGCGCAGCACGTCGGTCATGCGGCCGATTTCCTCTTCGACCTCTTCCGGCGTACCGTCGGATTCGCACAGCAGGATGGCCGCGGCGTCGAGGTCGTAGCCCGCGTGCACGAAGTCTTCGACGGCGGCGGTCATGGGCTTGTCCATCATCTCCAGGCCAGCCGGGATGATGCCTGCGGCAATCACCGCCGCGACCGCGTCGCCGGCTTTGCGCACGTCGTCGAAGCTGGCCATGATGCAGCGCGCGAGCTGCGGCTTGGGCACGAGCTTGACCGTGACCTCGGTGGTCACGGCCAGCATGCCTTCGCTGCCGATGGCCAGCGCGAGCAGGTCGAGCCCCGGCGCATCGAGCGCCTCGCCGCCGAACTCGATCGGCTCGCCCTCGGCCGTGAAGCCGCGCACGCGCAGCACGTTGTGCAGCGTGAGGCCGTACTTCAGGCAGTGCACGCCGCCCGAGTTCTCGGCCACGTTGCCGCCGATGGTGCAGGCGATCTGACTCGACGGATCGGGCGCGTAGTAGAGGTTGAAAGGCGCGGCGGCCTCGCTGATCGCGAGGTTGCGCACGCCGCACTGCACGACGGCCGTGCGGCTCACGGGGTCGACCTTCAGGATGCGGTTGAACTTGGCCAGCGACAGCGTCACGCCCAGCGCGTGCGGCATGGCGCCGCCCGAGAGCCCGGTGCCGGCGCCGCGCGCCACCACGGGCACGGCCAGCGCATGGCAGGCGCGCAGCACGGCGGCCACCTGCGCCTCGGTCTCGGGCAAGGCCACCACCAGCGGGCGCTGGCGGTAGGCCGTGAGGCCGTCGCACTCGTAGGGCGTGGTGTCTTCGGCGTGCCAGATGAGCGCATGCGCGGGCAGGTGCGCCTGCAGCGCCCGCACCACCTGCGCCTGGCGCTCCGCCTTCGACAGCTGCGCGTGCTGGTCGGTCGTGACGGGAGCATTCATGGCGGGAACAACTTTCAGCGGACGACCATCAGGGTGAATGGCCACACATAGGCCTGCAGCGTCACGTACAGGCCGACCAGCGAGGCCAGCGCGATCGAGTGGAAGAACACGTAGCGCAGGATGTCGCCTTCGTGATTGAACCACCGCGTGGCGGTGGAGGCCACCACGATCGACTGGGCGTCGATCATCTTACCCATCACGCCGCCCGAGCTGTTGGCCGCACCCATGAGGTTGGGCGCCAGGCCCAGCTGCTCGGCCGCGACCTTCTGCATGCCGCCGAAGAGCACGTTCGAGGCCGTGTCGGAGCCGGTCATGGCCACACCGATCCAGCCCATGAGCGTGCCGAAGAAGGGATAGAACACACCGGTGTTGGCGAACGCCAAGCCCAGCGTGGTGTCGGTGCCCGAGTAGCGCGTGAGTGTGCCCAGCGCGAGCATCAGCACGATGGTCATGAGCGAGTAGCGCACCATCCAGAGCGTGCGCAAGAAGGTGCGCACGATCTCGATCGGGTTGTACTTCATGAACAGCGCGCTCACGATCGCCGACAGGAGAATGCCGGTGCCCGTGGCCGACAGCAGGTTCAGCACGTACACCGCGCCTTCCTTGGTGGGCGCGGTGACCACCGGCGGCATCTTCTCGATCAGGTTGTGCAGCCCGCCCATCGGGAACGAGGGCGCGAACACGCCGTTGAGCGCGGTCTTCACCGCCGGCAGGCCCCAGATGAAGACGAACACCGAAAGAATCACCCAGGGCATCCACGCGCGCACCAGCGCTTCGCGGCTGTGCACGACGATGGCCGCCGGCGGCTTGGCCTCGTGCGCGCTCACGTCCTTGCCGCGCAGCGAGGGCGAGCGCCACACGTTCTTGGGCTGCCACACGCGCAGGAACAGCACCAGGCTGGCCATCGACACGATGGCCGCGATGATGTCGACCAGCTCGGGGCCGATGAAGTTCGACACCAGGTACTGCGGCACCGCGAACGACACGCCCGTGACCAGGATGGCCGGCCACACTTCCATCATCGCCTTGCGTCCGGCGAAGGCCCAGACCAGCCAGAACGGCACCAGCAGCGAGAAGAACGGCAGCTGGCGCCCGATCATCGCGGTGACTTCCATCAGGTCGTAGCCGTGCACCTTGGCCAGCGTGATCACCGGCGTGCCGAGCGCGCCGAAAGCGACCGGCGCGGTGTTGGCGATCAGCGAGAGGCCCGAGGCGGCCAGCGGCGAGAAGCCCAGCCCGATCAGGATGCCGGCCGTGACCGCCACCGGCGTGCCGAAGCCCGCCGCGCCCTCGAAGAACGCGCCGAAGCAGAAGGCGATCAGCAGCAGCTGGATGCGGCGGTCTTCGGTGATGCCCGAGAGCGAGTCCTGCAGCACCTTGAAGCTGCCGTTCTGTTCGGCCAGCTGCTGCAGGAAGATGATGTTCAGCACGATCCAGCCGATCGGCAGCAGGCCCGTGAAGCCGCCGAAGAGCGCGGCGCGCCCGGCCATTTCGGCCGGCATGCCGTAGGCGAACACGGCGACGGCCAGCGCCGCCAGCAGGCCCAGGCCGGCGGCGATGTGGGCCTTGATGTGGAAGAAGCCGAGGCACGCAAGCATCACCACCACCGGGATCGCGGCGAGCGCGGTGGAAATGATCATGTTGCCGAACGGGTCGTAGATCTGCTGCCAGGTCATGCGTTGTCTCCGGGGAGGCTGTTGTTGTGCCCCGCACTCTAGGGAGATGCGCACCGTCCGGATTGAAGGTTTTTTGCCCGGACCTTGATAAAAATTTGTCGGGCCGGCGTGTCGGTCAGTGCAGCGTCTGAACGATCCAGTCGACGAAGGCCGCGCATTCCCAGCGCTCCAGCGTGCCCGGCTGCCAGCAGATGTAGTGGCGGTGCGGCGAGGGCACGGGGCGTTCCGACAGCGCCACCAGCCGGCCCGATTCGAACCAGGCGGCGCCCAGCTTCTGTCGCACCAGCGCCACGCCGAAGCCGCTGGCGGCCGCGTCGTAGACCAGGCCCAGGTCGTTGAACTGCGCGCCCAGGTGCGGCTCGGGCTGGTCGATGCCGCAGCTCGCGAACCAGGTGCCCCAGGGCTCGAGCGGGCTGCGGATCAGCCGCGCGCTGGCGATCTCGGCCGCGGTGCGAAAGCCGTCGAAGGGCCCGAACTCGTTCAGGTAGCTCGGGCTGCAGGCGGGCACCACGTCCTCGGCGATGAGCAGGCGGTGCTCGCAGTCGGCGTAGGCGCCGATGCCGTAGCGCACCTGCAGGTCGGTCTGCTCGGCCGTGACGTCGAGCAGCGGGATCGACACATGCAGCGCCAGCTCGATGTCGGGGTAGAGGTTGCGAAAGAGCTCCAGCCGCGGCATCAGGAACTGGCGGCTGAAGGTGGGCGTGACGGCCACGCTCAGGCGCGGCGCACGCAGTGCCGCGTCACGGCTGCCGGGCGTGGCCTGCTGCAGCGCGGCCAGGCCGACGCGCACGTTCGCCAGGTAGGCCGCGCCGTCGGCCGTGAGGCTGAAGTCGCTGCGCCCGAAGAGCTTGAAGCCCACGTGCGCCTCGAGCTGGCGGATGCGGTGGCTCACGGCGCTGGCGGTCACGCACAGCTCGTCGGCCGCGCGACCCGCATGCCGCAGCCGCGCGACGGCCTCGAAGGTCAGCAGGCATTGGATCGGGGGGATGTGGTGCAGGGCCATCCTCGGCAGCGGCCCGACTCAGTCTTCGAAGAAATTCACCGGCAGGCCCGGCGTGTCGACGCGCATCGAGAGCACGGTGCCCGAGGCCGGGCGCTGCACCAGCTCGTCGGCCGGACGGCCCTTGCGCCCGCTGGTGACGAACAGGGTGCGCAGGTCGTCGCCGCCGAAGCAGGGCATGGTCGGGCACTGCACCGGCACCGCGATGGCCGCAACGCGCTCGCCCGTGGGCGCAAAGCGCAGCAGCTGCGCGCCCTCGAACATCGCGACCCAGTAGTGGCCGGCGGCGTCGACGGTGGCGCCGTCGGGGCGGCCGTCGTAGTGCGTGGGCGTGCTGGGTACCCAGCCCGCGGGTTTGGGGTCGAACTGCTGGAACACGCGCGCATGCGACAGCGTGTTGGCCTCGGCGTCCCAGTCCCAGGCGCGCACCACGTGCGCGGCGGTGTCGGCCCAGTACAGGGTGCGGTTGTCGGGCGAGAACGCCAGGCCGTTGGCGGTGGTGACGTGCTCCAGCATCGACGTGATGGTGGGCGAGACGTCTCCCGGGCGTGCGTCGAAGCAGTAGAGCGCGGCGTTGGCGCGGTCCTTGGCCTCGTTGAGCGAACCGGCCCAGAAGCGGCCGAGCGCGTCGCACTTGCCGTCGTTGAAGCGCATGGTGCGCACGTCGTGCTCCGCGCGTGCCATGGCCACAAGGCTGCCGCCCCACTCGCGGGCCCGGTAGATGCCGTCGCGCAGCGCGATCACGAGGCCGCCGCTGCGCGCCGGCGCCATGCAGCCGGGTTCGGTGGGCAAGGCCCATCGCTCGACCGTGGCCGTGGGCGAGCCGATCTCGCCGCGCGTGCGCAGCACGGCGCGGCCCGGGATGTCGAGCCAGTAGAGCGCGCGTTCGTGCGGATGCCAGAACGGCGATTCACCCAGTTCGCAGAGGCTGTCTTCGATGGAGGTCCACATGGTGGGGCGATTGTGCCCCCGGCCACGCGGGCCGCGGGCAAAAAAAAACCCGCTGACGCCGAAGCGCTCGCGGGCTGAACATCCAAAGGAGACTCGCCTGAAAAAACCGGGAGTGGTTGTTCTTCTTTGTATCGAAAAGGGGGGTGGTGGTCTTGGAGGAGCGGGGGCCGGCGCCGTGCCGGACCACCCGCTGTCTGTGTGCGAATCAGCGGTTGTAAGCCGTTTCGCCGTGGGACGAGATGTCGAGGCCTTCGCGCTCTTCTTCTTCCGACACACGCAGGCCCAGGGTCAGGTCGGCGATCTTGTAGGCGATGAACGCAACCACGCCGGACCACACGATGGTGAACAGCACGCTCTTGACCTGGATCCAGACCTGCGCGCCCATCGAGAAGGTGTCGGGCGTCAGGCCGCCGGTGCCGCCCAGGCCCTTGGCAGCGAACACGCCGGTCAGGATGGCACCCAGGATGCCGCCCACGCCGTGCACGCCGAACACGTCGAACGCGTCGTCCGCGCCGAGCATGCGCTTGAGACCGCCCACGCCCCACAGGCAGACCAGGCCGGCCAGCAGGCCCATCACGATCGAGCCCATCGGGCCGACGAAACCGGCGGCGGGCGTGACAGCCACGAGGCCGGCCACGGCACCGGATGCAGCGCCCAGCATCGAGGCCTTGCCCTTGTGCAGGCTCTCACCCAGGATCCACGACAGGGCCGCGGCGGCGGTGGCGAGCACCGTGTTCACGAAGGCCAGGCCGGCAGCCGCGTTGGCCGCACCTGCCGAGCCGGCGTTGAAGCCGAACCAGCCGACCCACAGCAGCGAGGCGCCGACCATGGTGAGCGTGAGCGAGTGCGGCGTGAAGGCTTCCTTGCCGTAGCCCACGCGCTTGCCGACCATGTAGGCACCGACCAGGCCGGCGATACCGGCGTTGATGTGCACCACGGTGCCGCCGGCGAAGTCGAGCGCGCCGTCCTTGCCCAGCAGGCCGCCGCCCCACACGATGTGGGCCATGGGCACGTAGCTGAAGGTGAACCAGATCACCGAGAACAGCAGCACGGCCGAGAACTTGGCGCGTTCTGCAAAAGCGCCGACGATCAGCGCCACGGTGATGGCCGCGAAGGTGCCCTGGAAGGCGAAGAACACGTATTCGGGGATCGTGGTCAACGCGCCGAAGGTCTCCTGCGTGATGCCCTTCATGAAGATCTTGTCGAAGCTTCCGAAGAAGTTGCCGTCGCCCGTGAAGGCCAGGCTGTAGCCGTAGATGGCCCACAGCAGGCTGATGAGCGAGAAGATCACGAAGACCTGCATCAGCACCGACAGCATGTTCTTGGAGCGGCCCAGGCCGCCGTAGAACAGCGCCAGGCCGGGGATGGTCATCAGGATCACGAGCAGGGTCGAGGTGAGCATCCAGGCGGTGTCGCCGGAGTCGACCTTGGGCGCGGGAGCAGCGGCCGGTGCGGCGGGCGCGGCCTCGGCGGCCGCGGGTGCTGCAGCTGCTGCAGGCGCGGGCGCAGCAGCGGCAGGTGCAGCAGGTGCCGATGCAGCCGGTGCCTCAGGGGTGGCGGCGGGTGCCTGGGCCAGCGCCGAAGTACCGGCGACGAAGACGCTCAAGCCGAGCGCAAGAGAGACAAGAAGTTTTTTCATAGTCGTTGTTCTTTCGGGCCAGGACTCGATCAGAGGGCTTCGCGGCCCGTTTCGCCGGTGCGGATGCGCACGACCTGCTCGAGGTTGTAGACAAAGATCTTGCCGTCGCCGATCTTCCCGGTGCGCGCGGCGCCTTCCACCGCCTCGATCACGCGGTCGACCAGCTCGTCGGAGATGGCCGCCTCGATCTTCACCTTGGGCAGGAAGTCGACCACGTACTCGGCGCCGCGGTACAGCTCGGTGTGGCCCTTCTGGCGACCGAAGCCCTTCACTTCCGTGACGGTGATGCCCTGCACGCCGATGGCCGAGAGCGCTTCGCGCACCTCGTCGAGCTTGAACGGTTTGATGATGGCTGTGACCAGCTTCATGATGAGTTGCTCCTTCTGGATGGATGAAAGGCGGCGCGGCAACGTGGGCCGCGCCTGGTTGTTGTGTCGATTACAGCGTCTTCGTCAGCGTGAGGATGAAGCGTGCCTTGTTGGGCGAGTAGTAGGTGGTGCCGAAGGTGCCGAAGTCGGGGATCTCGATGCCCGGGTAGGCCACGACCTGGTAGTTGGCCTTCTTGTTGGCGCCCTGCACCGAGCCGGTGAGCGTCAGGCCGCTGCCGAAGTCGTAGGTGGCGCCGATGTTGTAGTCCACGTAGCTCTTGTAGCCCAGGCTGCGGATGTCGCTGGACATGTTGGTGAAGCCGACGGCGGCCTTGAGCGTGACCTTGGGCACGATCTCCTTGCTGTAGGCCAGGTTCAGGTAGCCGGTGTTGCGGCCCTTCAGGCCCGAGCCCGTCTTGGCGCCGGCGTAGCCGAAGTAGTCCTTGGACACCGTGTGCGAGTACTTGGCCGTGAACGAGCCGAAGCTGTCGTTGGCGTAGGTGGCGCCCACGTACAGCTCGGTGGTGTTGCCCACCGAGTTGCCCGGGTAGATGTAGGTGAGCGCACCCACGTCCATGTCGACCGGGCCGGCCTTGAACTTGTAGCCGCCGTACAGGTCGCTCTCGATGCTGTTGCCCTTGAGCCAGTTGACGCTGGAGTTCCAGTTGCCGATGTAGAAGCCGCTGTCGCCGAAGGCGTAGTCGAAGCCGCCCTGGATGGCGGGCTTGAAGCCCTTGGTCTTGGCGTAGTCGTTCTTGCCGATCATGTCCTGGTCCTGGCCGCGGAACTTGTAGTTCGTGGTCAGCGAGACATTGCCCGTGAGCAGGGGCGCGGGCGCCGGTGCGGCGGCGTCGGCGGCCTGGGCCATGGCGGCGCCCGAGGCGGTCAGTGCAGTGGCCAGAACGATCAACGCCTGGGCGGCGGTACGGTGCGTCATCAGGGAACTCCTCGCAAGTGTGTTGTTGGACCTGAGCACCCTCAAAGCAGGGAGCGTGCCAAACTGCACGAATACCGCCCCGGCCAGAGGGCGCAGGTGTCCGGCGATGAGCGCCAAATCGTTACAAGCCCTGTTTCCGGCAGTTGCACACGCTTGCACGCTGCACGGTCCTGGGCTTGCACGTCGCAGGCGCACCAACTTGGGGAGAGGGAGAAAAATGAGTCTGTCTTTGGTGCAAAGCCGCGCCTTGCTCGGCCTGGAGGCCGCAGCCGTCACGGTCGAGGTGCATCTGGCGAACGGCCTGCCGAGCTTCACGCTGGTCGGGCTGGCCGAGACCGAGGTCAAGGAGGCGCGCGAGCGCGTGCGCTCGGCGATCCAGAACGCCGGGCTCGAATTTCCGACCAACAAGAAGATCAGATGTAGTCAAGCTCTCTTTGCCAGATCTGAGCAAGGTAGAGGGAGAGCCTTGATCATTTCAATCGAAAAGCAAACTTGGCCCGACGATTGTGGATAACTTTGGGCGCTCGCAGAGCGCTCACCACACCAAAGTGCCACGAGAACGCCCAATTGCCGGGCGTCCAAGGCTGGCGGCTAGCGGTTCGCTTCCGCTGCGAGTTGCGCGACGGAGACGCCTATGGCTTTGGCGACGTGAACGATGGTCATCACTCCAGGGTTTTGCTCGCCGCGTTCGATGCTGCTCATGTACGAGCGATCAACCTGGCACTGATGTGCGAGCTCTTCCTGCGAAATCCCACGCGATTTACGCGAGGACCTTATCGCGCCACCAAGCGCCACAAGAGCTGGGTCTCTGGCGTGTTTTGGGGACGGACTGGGCATGGACAAAATGGCCCCGCCATGAGTACGATCACACCACGGACGATCTTCCACATACTGAGCTCTTATGCTTCGCGTTGATACGCGCTTCGAAACTCCCTCTCCAATGGTTGAGGAGCAAGACTTTCATTCGCGCAATTTTTACTGGGCAGAGCACTGCGTGAACGCTCCCCTTTGGCATATTGAAGCTCTCTCGTCCCCGGATTCCGCAGGCGAGTGCCAGTTCTGGCGCCGCTTTATCGCAACTCGGCCTGCAGAGGTTTTGTTCATTCTCTCCAGCAAGACCTGGGCAGCTACGAAGCTGCACGTGATTCTTCCGGCTTACATGGCCGAACTGGCTGTGCCCAAGTTCGCTCGATGCATCTCGCTGTGGGAATGCGGCGTCAGAGGGACGAAGAGCTCATCTGCATGGCTGTTCGAGACGGACTGCGGGAATTTTGTTGACCCGCTCAACGGGCACCGTCTTCGAGAGTTAAAAAAGCAGCACCTGCGATGGCATGACACTCAATTTGGTACGTCCGACGGGGAAAAAGTCCTGCACGATGCGCCTGCTTGACGGAGAAGCCATGTGCCTCTATGTCTATGACCCGTCGACGCCCTTCACGTTCACAGTCCTGAGCACGGTCCAAGGCATCGCGGGCATTCGAGAGGGCTGATTGCACGCGCATGGCACAACACCTTCCGCCAACTGACCTGTTGGGCAGTTCCCCCGTCGCCCCACCAACAGGCGGCGCCTCCCGTCCGCAACCGCCTGATGGTTTTGAGAGTTGGCTTGAGTACGCTATCTTGACCTTCAGCGATCACTGGGTGGCTCTCGACTACATGTTCGATGACAAGCCCATCGAGCGCCATGAGATTGAGGCGGCAGTGCTTGAAGAATTTAATTTGCTACGTGCACGAGCCGGTCTTCCGCCGTTCGATCCAAACTCGCGACGTCCTCGTTCCTAGACGAGCGAAGAGCAGCGGCAACACATCTAACAAGACTGTGCAGAGGGCCTAGGCCTTTCTTCCTTGTTGAGTGAACCCGAGGAGCAACTCTTCTATCGCCGCGTCAGCACCGGGTGTCTCAGCGGAGGCACGTCAAGTCTGGCATGAGTCGGTGCGAGTGTCGTTCGCCAATGCCGAAAGCGATTTGCCCCACCGATCGATTGCGATTTCCGTTTGCACGCCGTCAACTCGAGCGCGCCTTGCAACCTCAATACGGACGTTTCGCCCGGCAAATCACTCGTAAAGGCTGAAGCCTGCGGGAACTGTCTTGCCCGTCCAGTCCGCCACGATAGCCACGCTAAATCTCGCACGCGTGAGGGCTACGTATAGCTTCGCCCTGGTCATGGCTTTTAGTGGCTCGCTCACATTCGACAGCCAGTCGACCATCCCTTTCGTCGGATGTATCGCAACATGGTCAAACCCTAGACCCTTCGAACCGCCGAAGTTCATGACCGGATAATCTTTCAAAATTCCTTTTGTCACTACGCTGTCGCGCAATTGCATCGGTGCGCATTGCCGTAAATATTGGGCATAGAGTCGAGGATGAACGATAAAAATCCCGTTCCAAATGGATTTCCTATCCCTACACGCTTCGCACGCGCACGCAACGCTCTTTGGCAAACTTGGGTACAGCTTCGAAGACAGGTCGCAAATTTCTTGGCTATTTCGATGAGAGACAGTCAAACTGCCTTGGTCGATGCTGACAACCAACCTCTTTGGAATCTCGTTTTTAATAAAATCAACTATTCCCCCATCACGGTATTTGCTGTACTTTCGCTCATGATGGGTTAGATATGTGACTTGCCTTGGATCGCCCACAACCCGAACTCGAGCCGAGGACTGGAATAGTCCAACTATGAATTCAAGATCGTAGCCTGCAAGATCCTGCACTTCATCCACGAAAATATTCTGATAGATTCTTGCAATCCTATCGAAGACTTTCCCATGGGAAGCAGAATTACATCTTATCGCCAACTTGGATAACTTGTCCGAATAAATTCTCCTCCGAGAGTCAAAGTAGTGTTTTTCAAATGCCTCTTCTTCGCTCCAACATACAGGTATGCCAGCTTTGGTTGTGTATTTAACCCCGGACTGACTTGAAACCAGCAACATGCCCTTGACGTCGAACGAGAAAATCGCCCCCTGAAACGGGCGAACTCCATGGCTAATCAAAAATGCAAACCATGTTCCAATAGTGATATTGGCTGGGATGAATCCATTTTCCTCAAGCACTTTTTGTCTTATTTCCGCCTCATTCGACTCTGTGTACGTAACAATCAAGACGTTTTCGTTTCTTACCTTTAGCGCTTCGCGAACAAGGTAGGTCGTTTTGCCCGATCCGGCCACGGCGACAACCAGTTCATTCATACCGCTCATAGTGAAATAGCGTCCTTGACGAACTTGGGGTAGTCAATAGCGGTCTTTGAATTGAATATCGCGAGCGCGACTTCTGTTTTATTCGCGTGCATGTGAACATGCATTTCGTCTTCTGTCTTGAAGGCCTTCCCCAGCAGATCATTCATTTTCTTAAGGCCATTGGACTTCAGAATTTTTGGTTCAAGCGTGTTGTAGTTGAAAGCTTTTTTGCCGATCAAGAGATCTCCGTCGTCGACGAATTCGTCATAGCAAATTCGGATGTGATCTTTGTCAGCATAGTCCGCGTACTTTTTCTTTAGGGCGGCAGGATTGCCGTCGCTGTCGGTCATGACAGCCACAGTGATTTCAAGAGCGGCTGCGAGCTCGAGAAATCGAAGAAACGACGTCCCCACAGAGATCACGTCAATCGAATCCTCAATCGGTAGACGCCCGCCGTTCACATCCATATAAGCTCGCTGCACGACAAGCTCATCCGAGTCCCCCTCGACGAGGATTGCCTTTGAGGATAAAACCAATCTCAGAGTATCGTAGCCGGCGAGTTTTTTGAAAAAATCGCTAGCCTTCAGTTCAGCGACGCGAATCATTTTTGCCTTTTTCAAGAGCATCAGATTATCTAGACCGAGCTTGTTGGCGACAAAACTGCTATGAGTGGAGAGAATGACTTGCTTGTCGCCGTTGTCAGTACTCAATTCACGAATCAGTTGATTGAGTCGAGAGTGGGAGAGATGATTTTCGGGCTCCTCGATAAGTAAGAGAGTTGCCTCTTTATTTTTCTTAGCGCTAAGGGCAAGTTTAGTTTTTATTATGCATTGCTCGCCCTTTCCGATGTAGTGAAATGGGATGTTATCGATATATGTCATCAGGCTGCTCTCCCAAGCATTCTGAGAAGATAAGTCGACAGAAATGCTAACGGCTTTATTGCTAATTTTTGCTGCCGTTGTTATCTTGTCATTTATTAGCTTTAGTTGGGCATCGGACATAAAGGCTTCGCGCAATTTTCGGTGCGCTTGCGAGATGGATGCCCGCTCGTTTTCTTCCAAGCTATCCCTTATGATCCTAGATATATAGGTGTCAGAGCCGTTTTGATAACGGGAACTCGTTGAATCGATCAGAGCAGATTTTATGGGAATGTTTCGTGCAGTGATCCCTTTTCGTGCAAATGAAGTTAGCTTTGGCACGTAATATTCAATCGGAATGGATCCGACATCCCCGGCTTTCAGCATTTCTTCATATGCGTCTTTAAAGTTCTCTTCGTCGAACTGGATTTTAAAAACGACTCCAGATGCAGGAGTTTTTTCCGAGTTGCCGTCACCCTCAAGCTCGGCGAGTTCCGGGCCCGAACCGGAGAAGAAAACCTCAATACAAATCTCAGGAGGTGCGAGCGGAAATTTTGTGGAGAGACTCGCTAAGTAGGCCTGTTCGATGTTGACGTTGAAGAGGTAACTTGAGACTTCATTCCTGATTGAACGGCCATTCAAGAGTCCCGTCATCGCAAGCTGCAGCGCTTCCAGTATGGTCGATTTTCCAGCCTCATTGCCTCCTACAATGATATTCACGCCAGGCTTAAACACCGCCTCAAATTGGCCCTCATAGCATTTGAAGTTCTTTATTTTCACCTTATCAATACGCATGAGCTTCTCCTCTAGTTGATTTCCGCATTCTTGCATAATGAAATCAAAATGGAGAGCAAAAAATTCCGTCAAAGATTGCAGTCAAGAGCGTTGGGATATCGAAGGTTTTGTGACTTCGACCGCACGAATAGACTGGCTGTTGGATGTGTCCCGTCGTGTCAAACTTGCGCTCACTAAGCGGGGGGAGGGCCTACATTGCTCCGCTCTCCATTCCCTGGAGCTGGCGCTTGACTGGAGATGTCCGTGAGCAACAACGCGCAGTAAACAGTTCAAGGTCGAAAGCGCGTTTTGCTGGAGCAGGACTATGAGGTCCGCGACTGGACAAAGAGCTTGGGATTCACGGAGGTGCAGCTGCGCGAAGCAGTGAGGGCGATCGGCAACTCGGCTGACTAGGTGCGTAAGTACCTGGCGAGAAAAATAGGCTTGCCGTGACCAAGGGCTCGCCCTTTCCGGGCCAACACGAAGCGTGGGAGGGGAGCTGCTCGCCCTCCAGTGCGCCAGAATGCCCCGACACAAACAGCGTGGGCGCTCCGGTGATGCCTGACCTCCAATTCCTGCACCCCTTCATTTCCTGGGCAGCCCTCGCGGCCGCGGCGGTAGCGCTCGGCAAGGCGGTCGTCCTGAACCGGCTGGCCGCTTCGGTCAAGCACGAGTTCGATGAAAAGCTCGAGCTTCTGCGATCCGACCTCAAAGGCAAAGAGTCTGAATTGCAGATGCTGCGCAACCATGGGCTGTCGGGACTGAAGGATAGGCAACTGGCGCTGCAGGCGAAGCAGTTGGAGGCTGTTGATCGCCTCTGGGCTGCGTGGTCCTCGTTCGCTTCGCTGCGTCTTTCGCTCTCCATAGTCGGAACGATCAAGTACGAAGAGATGTTGAAGATTTCCAGGTCGGACGCGAATATTCGAAACTTGTTCGCAGATCTGGACGTGTTCGACCCAAAGACGCTCAAGCTCGACGGTGACATGGCCCGCCCATACGTCTCCCCGTTGGCTTGGGCGATTTTTCAGGCATACACAACGCTGCTGATCACCGGCATGATGAAGATCAAGCAAGCGAAGCTTGGGCTCAAGACTCAGCTGTTCGATGATGCAGTGGGCACAAGAATTCTCAAGGCTGTGCTGCCCGAACAAAGTGCGTTTATCGAAAGCACCGGATCCGCTGCTTTCCCTTCGCTATTGGCGCCACTCGAGGAAAAGTTCCTCAATGAGCTCGGATCAATACTCAAAGGTGAAGCGAGTAGTCAAAGCTCAATCGACGAGGCCAAGAAGATTCTGACGGTGATCGCGTCCTCCTCCGCGATCGCCACGCAGCCCTCCCAAGAGCGCATCAGCAAATAGCATCAAACGCTCGCTAGGCAGCGAGCCGCACGCCGTACGGGAGCGTGAACAAAATTTCGCCGCCCACAACAACGACGTCTATTGATTCCGACGGCGCATCAGCGATTGGCATGCCACGCGCTGCAGTGAACTTGAGGTACGGGCGTGCAGATCCATTGGCGATCAGCTTGTAGCCGCCGACGAGGGTCCGACGAGCTCTAATCGCCAGATCTATTCGATCGATCGAAAGCGTGATCCGATCCTTGCCGGCCGTCCAGCCTGCCTTCTCAACCAAGTCGTCAGAAAACCTGAACAGTGTCTGAGTGCGTCCCTTGGTGCTGACTTCCGACTTCACTAGGACTCGGGTCGGCCCCATCGAAACGCGCTTGAGGCCAGCGCGAGCAAGATCTTCAAATGATTCGAAGGCCATGTTCAAGCTCCTTCCTTCGCGATGCGATTGATGCTGCGGCGGCCTTCTGCGTCAGGCTCGCCGAGTTCGAATCCCAGCTCGCGAAGGCGAGCGTCATAGGACACCGGCCCCAGCCCAAGTTTTTCGAGCTTCTCGTCGGCCCGATTCACCATGTCTTGCACCGCCTCTGTTAGCGCTTCTTGCTTTGACATGTCCAACACGCTCAACATGGCTTCGAATCGGGCTTGCAAGACAGGGTTCACGCGAAAGCACATGTTCTTCATGCCGATGGCTTCGGCCTGCGCCTGGTCCTGCTCAAGAATGCGGCCCACAAAGGCGTTGCTCTCATGCCCACTCAAGGAGGACTTGAACTGCAAAGCCTTTAGCGTAAGTAGCTCGTCGAAGGTGAAGTGAACGTCGACCATGATGATCTCCGATTAATGCATGCAAAATCGCATGGTTTGCATGTTATCGTAAAAACCATTCGGACTGCAAGCAATCACCGAGAATAAGCATGCAAAGAGTGTCTTTTTGCATGCCAATTGCCGCTCGGACCCTTGCCGATCACGTCTGGTTCGGAGATTCGGTTGCGTTCGGCCAAGACCGAGTAGAGCTTGGGGCCGATCTGCAGTGCAGCCCCGACCTAGGGAGGCAGGGCCCGCAAATTTGCTTTGATGTGCATAAAAAGCAAACATTGCGCATGCAACGCAGATATCATGCACAGATGAACAACTATATGTGAGGCATGCGATGGCTTTTAGGGCAGACGAGGCGGCACAAGACGGATACCAAGAGGCCGAAAGCTATTTGATCGGGCGTCTTAGCGGCGTCGACGAGGCTGAGCGTGCAAGAAGCAAGGAAGCGTTGCGCGAGATCGTCGATCAGCTCGGGCCTGTGGTGCACACGTACCCTACCTGGCACCCGCTCGTCAGCAACCACGACGATCACAGTCCGGAGACCAGGCCGAACGATCGTTGCGGCTACTCCGGAATCGACCACATCCAAACATTTGTGAGTGGATTTATCACGTGCCCCTATGGGGAGGGTGCCCAAGCGGTGCTCGACTCGGTCAAAAACCTGCCGGAGAACCCCGCCGCTTACATAACCGCAGAGCGGCTTGACGTGAAGTTCTATAGCCCCGAGGCGACGCCTGTACTGGTGCGCTGCAGGTGGGAGAAGCCGCTTGACCCCGGCGGTTTGATTCCCTTGCGAGTCGCTCTCCCCCTCCTCTGTTAGTGCCAGTGCAATCTTGACCAGCTAAACCGCAAAGTGCCAATCCAATATTGACCAGGGTGTTCCACTGACCT